>JACQBC010000024.1 GCA_016194635.1 Gammaproteobacteria bacterium
ACCCGCTGCAAGTACTTCATCAAACGACGTACCCGGTAACGCCCAACAACAAACCCTTCCTTACGCAATTGACGCATCAGCCCACGGCTGCCTAAACTCTCGCGGGATTGAATAAACAACGCCTTCGTGCGCGAGCACAGCTTCTTGCGGAGATGGAACAGATCATTCCCTGGAAAAAAACTCACGGCGGTTATTGCGCCCTTTTAGCCAACGTCCCAAGGCGCGGGACGCAAACCCAAAGGCATGGAACAGTTACTACGGATCTATTTTATGCAGCACTAGACCAAGAAGGGAAATCAATGGTATTTTGGCATGAAGGCGCCTGTTGGCGTGAACAGCAAGAATCGACTTATTCACTCGGTGGTCGCTACGGCGGCCAACACGCATGACTCTCAAGTGCTGGAGGATTTGTTGCACGGCGATCAGAGGCGCGTATACGGTGACAGTGCGTACCGCGGCCAAGGTCCGGTCATAAAGAAACGGGTGCCATTGGCAAAAGATTTTATGCAGGGCAAGGCGCGACGCAATCATCCGCGCCCGTGTTGAGCACGTATTGCATGTCATCAAACGGCAATTTGGGTTTATCAAGGTACGCTATAAATGCTGGACAGAAACGCCCATCTTTTTTTATTTATTATTTCAAGAAAATATATAAAAGCATGAATTGTTCAGAGGTTCCATAAGAAAAAGAAAGCGGCGACGGCGTCAGATCGCGTGCAATTAAAGGAGGATGGAAAATTAGCGGACATGGCGGTAACGGTAAAGCGTTTGTGCCGTGAATTGATTGACATAAAATGGCGCTCTGCTACGTTAGGTAATGAGGGCCGCCTATTTCCGGCGGGGGAGGGAGAGACTGTGTGAAGATTCTGGTGATCGACGATCATAGCCTGATCCGTCAGGCGCTGCAGAATATGCTCCTCCAGCTGGACAGTCGTGCGGAGGTGCTAGAATCGGCGGATTGCTCGGCGGCGCTGGCACTGGCGGCGTACCATCTGGATCTCGACCTGATCCTGCTCGATCTGCATCTGCCCGGCATGGGTGGGATGGATGCGTTGACGCATTTTCGTCAGTCGCACCCGGCGGTGCCGGTGGTGGTGCTGTCCGGCAACCACGAACGCCAGACCGTGTTGACCGCCATTGATCGCGGCGCGATGGGTTTTATTCCCAAGTCCTCGTCCAACGCGGTGATGTTAAACGCCTTGCGACTGGTGCTGTCCGGGGGCGTGTATTTGCCGAAGGAAATTCTCGAGCCTACAGCGCTACCCACGACCATGCCTAGTCGCAATGGCGCATCGCAGCTTGGCGTCGCGGCAAAAACGCCGTCTGATTTAGGTTTGACGGATCGGCAGATCGAGGTGTTGACGTTGTTGTTGCAGGGGAAATCTAACAAGCTCATTTGTCGCGAGCTTGATCTTGCCGAAGGAACGGTTAAAATTCATGTCACCGCCGTCCTTAAAGCACTCAATGTCACTAACCGCACCCAAGCAGTGATTGCCGCCAGCCAATGGGGATGGCACTTCGATATACTTGATCGCTCATAGCTGAATCGTTGCCTCGGCCGGGGGTTCCGCAGGTTTTCCCATTTCGCTCAGCAAGTAATTCAGCATCGCGCGCAGCTTAGCGGGCGACACGGGTTTGTGTAGCAGTGGATAACCGCTGTCGCGTGCTTCACGTAATCGTTCCGGTGCAGTGTCGCCACTGATGAGTGTGGCGGATATCGGGGTGGCGTAGTGTGTACGCAGACGGTTGATGACCTCAATACCATTTTCGTTTTCGCGTAAGCGGTAATCACTGATAATCAGATCCGGGGTGCGTTCATGCGCAGCTAACAGCGCCAGCAGTTCATCGCCGCTACCGGCACTCAAAACGTGACAGCCCCAGCCGCGCAACACACCTTCGGTCCCAGATCGTACCAGTATTTCGTCGTCTATTACCACCACGAACAGACCGCTGAGCGGGTTGCTAGCCGAGGTTTGCGCCCGTGGCGGCGGTTGCGCCTGGGGTGTATTTCCGACGGGGAGTTCAATCGAAAAACACGAGCCATGCCCGAGTCGTGAGACTAAATTGATACGGTGATCGAGCAACCGCGCCAGCCGTTCGACAATAGCGAGGCCCAGGCCCAGTCCATGACCGCGATCGCGCTGCGGGTTGTTGAGCTGGATAAACTCCTGGAAGATTTCTCGCTGTTTCTCCTGTGGAATACCAGGGCCACTGTCCCATACCTCGACACGCAAGTATGCGCCACGGCGACGACAGCCGATGACAATACCGCCGCAAGTGGTGTAACACACCGCGTTTGCGACCAGATTCATCACGATCCGTTCGAGCAGCAGTGGATCGCTGCGTACTACCTGCCGGCATGGCATGATACGCCAGCGCAGGCCCTTGGCCTGGGCCGTGTGGGCGAAGTGGGTTTCCATGCGTTGCAGCAGCCTGTTCAACGGAAAGTCCTCAAGCTGCGGTGACAGCACACCGGCATCAAGTTTTGAAATATCCAGTAGAGCGTTGAGCAATTGCTCCATTGCTTCCACCGAGGCGCGTATTTGATCGACGATCTTGCGTGCTTGTGGAGACTGAATCATCGCGTGCAGTTGTCCAACAAACAGCCCGAGCGCGTGCATTGGCTGGCGCAGGTCATGGCTGGCGGCGGCGAGGAAGCGCGACTTCGCGCGGTTGGCGAGTTCCAGCTGCTGGGTGCGATCCTGTACTTTATTTTCCAGGTCCGCATACGACGCTTGCAATTGCGTAGCCATGCGATTGAACTGCTCGGCCAACACCTCAAGTTCGTCTCCCGTATCGACTTGGATACGATGATCGAGCGCACCGGCGCCGATTTTTTCGGCCCCCGCCTGCAGGGCGCGAATTGGAGTGACCATGCGCCGCGCGAGTGTCACGCCGGCCAGCACCGACAACATTAGACCCAGCAGCAGCAGAACGACGCTACGCAACGCCGAGGCATACAGCGGCGCCAGCGCCTCGGCCAAGGGTTGCTCGACAAACACGATCCACCCGAGCGTTGCAATCGCCGCGCTCGAGGTTAGCACCGAGTTTCCTTGCAAGTCTATAGCGTTATGCTCGGTTGACACCGGCGGTAAGTTTTCATTGGCATGTTGCAATGCGGAGGCTACTTGCGGCAGCGCGGCGAGGTTGGTTTTCTGTAACACCAGGCTGATGTCAGGATGTGATATCAATTGACCACCTGCATCTACCACGTAGGCGTGACCGGCCTGGCCAATGCGTATGTTCGAGACCACATCCCAGACAAATTTAAGATTCACTTCGACCACGGTGACACCACGATCAAGCGGTAGTGCGATCGCCATATAAGGTTCGGTTGCCTTGCGGAAGTACACTGGGCCGAAGTAACGCTGACCCGCACGGGTTGCGGTAAAACGTGGGTCATGCGAAAAATCGCGCTGGCTGCCAACCACATCCAGTTCAAGCCGTGAGACGCGCAATTGTTCGCGTCCCCGTGGATCCAGATAAGCCACCTCGGTAATGGCGGGGACCTGGCGCAGCAGTTTGAGGTAATCCAGTCGGCGTTGCCGATTCAGCCGATCGACGCTTACCGCGGGTGGTAGTACGGTCCAGCCGATCTGGTGTTCGATCTCTTTAATATATTGTTCAATTTTATCCGCCGCCGCCCGGGCCTTCTCGTGCTGCAGCGCAACTTGCGCGGCACGATTCTCACGATAGGCAACATAAAGGCTGATGCAGCCGCTTGCTAATAGCGCCACGCTAACCAAGGTGACAAAGTACACGGCGTACTTGCGAAACAGAAAACCCTGGGTACGAGCTAGGCTCATATATATAGTATATCGGCATCGGGGGATCGCTTGCTGCGGTGGCTCACGGGATCACCTCGTCGGCGCGCACCAAGATGCCCGGCGGTAAGGTGATACCCAGTGCCTTGGCGGTGGTTAGGTTTACCACTAGCTCGAATTTTGTGGGTTGCTCGATCGGCAAATCCGCTGGGTTCGCGCCCTTGAGGATTTTCGCCACGTAGACCGCGGCACGGCGGAAGTTGTGGGTGAGGCTCGGGCCATAGGAGATCAATCCACCGGCATCGACGTAGAGGCGCTGGCTGAACATGGTCGGCATGCGGTGTTTGCGCGCGGTCGCGGCAATCAGCTCGCGCGCCGCCGAGGTCGGCGGATCGGCCATGACAACCAACGCATGCGGCGGATGACGATCGATCGCCGCCAACTCGGCCTCAACTTCTTGCAGCGAATGTTCCTTGATCTCATTCAGCCGCACGCCCAGCCTGTGCGCGCTCGCTTGCATATGCCGTACCTGCTCGGGATAGGAGGCAAAGCGCGACTTCCACCAGAGCGTGACCGTGCGAATCTTCGGTGCTGTCTCTTTTAGTAACTGCAACATCTTGCCGCCGATCTCGGGTGTTACATCGAGTGATAGCCCGGTCACGTTACCGCTTGGATGGGCGAGGCTTGTCACCAAGCCGCTGCCCGCCGGGTCGCCGCTGAACGGCATGACGATAGGAATCGAGCTGCTGGCGCTACGCACGGCATTCACCGAGGCTTCGGCCACCGCGACGATCACGTCGACCTGACGTTCAACCAGCTCCTCGGCAAGGAACGGCAATTTTTCCCGGTCCCAATCGGCCGCGCGATATTCGATTATCACATTCTTGCCGTGTTAATAACTACCGTGAATCCTAGGGCGCTACCCAGCGCTAAATGGGTTTCCAGGCCATACTTCATTTGACCGCTACCATTGAAAACACCTACTCATGCAAATGTGATTAATTAAGGAGAGAATCGATGCCAACAAGGAGTGATCAGCGCGTGGAACAGGCGAATCGATACCTACTTGCAATCAACGGCGGCTCGTCGAGCCTCAAGTTTAGCGTGTATCGGCTAACCGACGCGTTGCCGCGACGGCTGCAGGGCAACATTGATCGCATTGGTGTGCGCGGCACCACCCTCACGTTTGATGACATCGAACCCCAGCAACACGCCAGCCACCGCATCGGTGATTTCGATCACCACGCCGCGGCGAATTTTCTGATCGATTGGCTCGACCAACAGATCGGGCTCACGTCGATCCTGGCCGTCGGTCACCGCATTGTTAACGGGGGTGCCCACTACAATGAGCGCAGCGCGTTACGCCCGTATTGCTCGACGCACTGCGCCGCCGGGCTGGGTGTCTGGACCTGGGCCAGCAGTGATAAAGGTAACGATCCCGATGTGGTGATGGCCTGCGCCGGTGATGTGCCCACGCTCGAGACCTTGGCGGCGGTGGATCTGCTACGACGGCATCTGCCGGAACTCAAAATACGCGTGGTCAACGTCGTCGACTTGATGGCGCTGCAGCCGCAAACCGAGCATCCACACGGCTTGAGCGACCCGCAGTTCGATGCCTTGTTCACCCAGGACAAACCCATCGTCTTCGCTTATCACGGCTACCCGTGGTTGATCCACCGGCTGACCTATCGACGCCACAACCATACCCATCTACACGTGCGGGGTTATAAAGAAGAAGGAACCACCACTACCCCGTTTGACATGGCGGTGCGCAATGACATTGACCGCTTCCATTTGGCCAAGGATGTAATCACGCGGCTGCCGGGCCTGGGTTCGCGCGCCGCGCAACTTAGCCAGTTCATCGAGGCCAAGTTCGTCGAACACGCGCTATATATACGACAATACGGTGAGGACATGCCCGAGATCCGCCAGTGGAAATGGGGAAATCTTTAATCTCTTAATTAAGCAATGATCGCATAGTGAAAGGCCGATAAAGGGGGTGGTTGCCGGGTTAGTCGGTACGGGTGACCGTCGGCCGCAGGGATGCGGCCGCCGAGCCTACAGGGACGTATTTACGGCGAGTCACCCGTACCGACTAACCCGGCAACCACCCCCTTCACCACCTGTTACGGTGGCTAGTGATTTTAAATAATAAATAAGGAGTTATAATAGACCCATCTTTCGGAGCCGCCAGTTAGAACAATGCAAGTACATCCTTTAGCCGGTAAGCCCACTCCCGCAGCGTTGTTAGTCAATGTGCCCCGCTTGATCACCGCTTACTACAGTAACGTGCCTGATTTTACGCTGGCCGCGCAACGGGTTGCGTTTGGAACCTCCGGGCACCGGGGTTCGGCGTTGGACACGAGTTTCAACGAATGGCATGTGCTCGCCATCAGTCAGGCGATTTGTCTGTACCGCAAGCAACAAGGTATTGATGGGCCGCTGTTCCTGGGCATCGATACCCACGCGCTGTCCGAACCGGCGTTTGCCAGCGCGCTGCAAGTGTTGGCGGCCAATGGGGTGAACGTCATGATCGCGGCGCGGGAGGAATACACACCCACCCCGGCGGTGTCGCGGGCGATATTGGTTTATAACCGCGGCCGGGTTAGTGGTTTGGCGGACGGCATTGTCATCACGCCGTCGCACAATCCGCCCGACAATGGCGGTTTCAAATACAATCCACCCAATGGCGGGCCGGCGGATACCGGGGTCACCCACTGGATCGCGGCCCAGGCCAATGTTTTTCTTGAAAATGGCCTGCAGGGCGTGCAACGCATGCCCTTTGAAAAAGCCCTGCGCGCCGCGACAACCCACAGGTACGATTACCTTGAAAGTTATGTGAACGATCTCGCCAATGTGATCGACATGGACGTGTTGCGCAGCGCCAACCTCACGCTGGGCGTGGATCCCCTCGGTGGTGCCGGGGTTCACTACTGGCCACGGATTGCGGAGTTTTACCGCTTGAACCTCGCGGTGGTTAACGATGCCGTCGATCCGACCTTCCGTTTCATGTCGGTGGATTGGGATGGTCGGATCCGCATGGACCCGTCGTCGTCCTACGCCATGCAGACGTTGATCGGTTTGAAGGATCGCTTTGACATCGCCTTTGCCTGCGACACCGACCACGACCGGCACGGCATTGTTACCCGCGGTAGCGGCTTGCTTCCACCCAATCATTATCTTGCCGTGGCCATCGATTATCTGTTCCAACATCGATCCAGGTGGCGAGCGCAAGCCGCGGTTGGCAAAACCGTGGTGAGCAGCCGGATCATCGATCACGTCTGCGCGAGACTCGGCCGCAAACTGTACGAGGTGCCGGTGGGGTTCAAATGGTTCGTCGACGGTTTGTTTGACGGTTCGCTCGGCTTCGGCGGTGAAGAGAGCGCGGGCGCAACATTCCTGCGGATGGACGGCAGCGTCTGGACCACGGACAAAGACGGCATCATCCCGGCCTTGCTGGCGGCGGAGATCACCGCGCGCACCGGCCGCGATCCCGGCGAACGCTACCGCGAGCTGACGCGCGAATTCGGCGCGCCGGTCTACGATCGGGTCGAAGCCCCGGTCACCCCCGCGCAAAAAACCCTGTTAGCGAAACTCTCGCCGCCGCAAATTCGATCGACGGACTTGGCGGGCGAAAAAATTCAGGCCATCCTCACCCACGCGCCGGGCAATGGCGCGGCCATCGGTGGATTGAAAGTCGCGACGGCCAGCGGCTGGTTCGCGGCGCGTCCCAGCGGTACGGAAGATATTTACAAGATCTACGCGGAGAGTTTTCGGGGTGAAGACCATCTGCGCCGTCTGGTGGAAGAGGCGCAAGGGATTGTTAACCTTGCGATTGCAACGGTACCGTAGCTTTATCAATCGTGGCCAATCACGGGCTGGTATCGCAGTGATTATCGTTTAATTACACGGTTACAGGGGTTACCGCGTTACGCGCTTGGCCGCAGAGAAAAGCCTGAATATTCAGAACAACTTCATCGATGACCCGTTGCCGCGCCTCGTGGCTAGCCCAAGCGATGTGCGGTGTAAGGATAAAATTCGGAATATCGTTGCGCAGCAGCGGATTTGAATCGTTCGGCGGCTCCACGGTTAATACGTCGAATCCAGCGCCACCGATACTGCCGTGCCGCAAGGCATCGGCGAGCGCGGCTTCGTCCACCAGGCCGCCGCGCGCGGTATTGATCAGGATCGCGTTCGGTTTCATCAGGGCGAGTTCGCCGCAACCAATAAGGCCTTGGGTGTGTTCGGTCAGCGGGCAATGCAGAGTGACGATATCCGATTGCGCGAGCAGTTCATTCAGCGGGACACGGCCAGGACGTATACTGTCGCACGGGACGTGCCGCTCGCGTCATTCCGGATGCGGGTGCTACCGTGTGCATAGCGTCTTACTCAAGAAAAGGCAAATAATAACGCGGTGATTATGAATACCGAAAGACAGATCGTCAAGAACAGAATACTTGGAGAAAAGTGTTTACCGATACCGGCATCGCTGCCATCACAACGACAACCGCCACACGGAGATCGACGCGTTTGAAAACAAAACGTGCCAATAGGAAGGTGAGTAGCGGGTGCACAAACAATTTTAGAGTAACAATATGATATCGATCCGCGGACGATTGTTTGAATAGCTTCGATAACTGCTGATATAAGCGCTCGAAAAAATGATGCCGACAGCCAGGTAGTAGGCCAATAAGATATTGATATTCAATCCCCGATGCGGGTTCGCGTCAATAATTTTCATAAACAAGAATCGAGGCGGCAAAAAATACTATACGAGGCTGATTAGAACCGATGGGGCATCATCGTTAATGATGCCCCGCCGGTGCGCGAAAAATCCAAGCGCAATCAGAACAAAAAGTGGAGATGAAGTACCGATTATGTCGCTCATGAAAAACTTCCTGTGTTTTTACTTAACTTCAGCGAGCCCTGTATCAGTCGAGAATAATAAAACGGGTAACCGCGGGTGGCCTTGTGGGCGCACAGTAACATTTTCTTGTGCTATATCCGGATACCGAAACCGCGGATGATGCTGGCAAGCCCGGCACGACGGTTCTATCGATCGGTAACTTTTCTTGCCCCATTCGTCTTGAGAAACTGCACTGAGATAGTGGTATTTGGTTCCCCTGGCCTAGGGTTATCCCACTATTACTTATACGTACAATATTGACCTTGCAATTCTCTATAGTTTACTAAACTAAAGCTTGTTAGTACGTGTGTACCGCTGTGCATAACCAAGCAACGGTAACGATCATGTAGTGGCTTTACCCTATAGTGTTGAGATGGTTATCAGGGATACAATCATGACGCAACCGTCTGCATGCGCCGCATTGCAGCTACTTCTATATTGCCAACCGATCAGGCCAACATCGGTGTGGCGCAACTGCGTTGACAGATTTGCCGCGATTGATTCTGGGATAAGCCCGAGCACGCAGGGTGATCCCTCCGCGGTGGCTAATACTGTCATTCGGAGTCAAGGGGCAGCCGAATGAAACAATCCTCAAGGTTTAAACCCGATTTTCGCGCCTTATTCGAATCCGCGCCGGCCTGTTATTTGGTATTACGAACGGATTTAACCATTGCCGCAGTCAGTGATGCTTATCTTAAAGCCACCATGACCAAACGCGAGAAGATTCTGGGTCGTGGACTGTTTGATGTTTTTCCCGATAATCCCGCGGATCCCGCCGCCACCGGCGTCAGTAACCTGAGCGCTTCGTTGCAACGGGTGTTAAAAAACAAACTGCCTGACACCATGGCGGTGCAAAAATATGATATTCGTCGGCCGGAATCCGCCGGTGGAGGTTTTGAAGAACGTTATTGGAGCCCGGTTAATTCACCGGTGTTTAATGACCGGCACGAGATCACCTATATCATCCATCGCGTTGAGGATGTCACGGAGTTCGTGCGTTTAAAACAAGCCGGCGTGGAACAACATAGGGCCACGGAGGCGTTGAAACTACGCGCCGAACGAATGGAAACGGAACTTTTTCTGCGTGCCCAGGAACTGCAAAACACCAACAAGCGCTTGCTCGACAGTGAGATCTTCTTGGATTCTATTATTGAAAACCTACCGAACATGGTCTTTGTGAAAGAAGCGAACGAGTTGCGTTTCGTGTTGTTTAACAAAGCCGGTGAGCGATTGCTGGGATATCCGCGTACCGCCCTGGTGGGCAAGAATGACTACGATTTTTTCCCAAAGGAACAGGCGGATCATTTTGTTTGTAACGACCGCAAAGTACTCCAAAACGGCAAGTTGCTGGATATTCCTGAAGAGCCGATTCAGACGCGCACGCAGGGTATCCGCTTTTTACACACGAAAAAAATCCCGATCATGGATTCCGATGGCCGGGGACGGTATCTCTTGGGGATTTCAGAGGATATTACCGAGCGTAAAGCGGCGGAAGAACGTTTCCACGCCGTGGCAGAAACCGCCAATGACGCGCTGATCATCGCCGATCAGCAGGGCAATATTCTGTATTTCAACAACGCCGCCGAACGTTGTTTTGGTTACCGGCGCGACGAGCTTATCGGCAAACCACTCAGCTTGCTCATGCCGGCGCGTTTTCACGCCGCCCACCTCGCTGGATTCAAACACTTTCTCGCCACGGGCGAAAGCCGTGTCGTCGGTAAAACCGTGGAGCTGACCGGGCAGCGAAAAAACGCCGAGGAATTTCCCCTCGAACTTTCATTGGCAAGCTGGAAAGTGGCGGAAAATAGTTATTTCACCGGGATTGCGCGCGATATTACCCAACAGCGCGCCGCTCTAGATGCCTTGCGCGCCAGCGAAGAGCGGTTCCGGATATTGGTCGAAGGGGTGCAGGATTATGCGATTTTTATGCTGCATGCCGATGGACGGGTCGCCAGTTGGAACCTTGGTGCTGAGCGGATTAAGGGTTACAGTGCGGCCGAGATTGTTGGGCGGCATTTTTCGCAGTTTTATCTCCCCGACGATGTGGCGCAGGGTAAACCCCTGCGGGAATTGGCCTGCGCCGCCGCTAACGGCCGGGTCGAAGCTGAGGGTTGGCGCCTGCGTAAAGACGGTTCCCGCTTCTGGGCCAATACCGTGATCGCCGCCTTGTATGACTCACAGGGGAAATTGCGCGGCTTTTCCAAGGTGACGCGCGACGTCACCGAACAACGCGCCATCGAACAGCGTGTCCATGATCTTAACCGGCATTTGCAGTCGCGCAACGCCGAGCTGGTGGCTGTGAACCATGAACTTGAGGCGTTTTCCTACTCGGTGTCGCACGATCTGCGCGCGCCGCTCCGTGCCATCGACGGTTTTAGTAGAGAAGTCCTTGAGTCTTATGCTGACCGTCTTGACGCAAAAGGCCAGGGTTACCTGCAACGCGTGCGCGCGGCCAGTCAACGCATGGGCGAACTCATCGACGACTTACTCAAGCTGGCGCGGATCACCCGCACCGAATTGCAACGTAGCGAGGTCGACTTGAGCACGCTCGCGCAAGAGATTTTTTCTGAACAGCGGTCACGCGTGCCCACGCGTCAAATTGAAATGTCGATCGCCCCGCGTTTGCCCGCCAGTGCCGATCCAAATCTGATACGCGTGGCGCTCGAAAATTTACTCAGCAATGCAGATAAGTTTACCGCTCGTAGCGAACGCGCCCGTATCGAGGTCGGTAGCCTACAGCAGGACGATGAGCAGGTATTCTTCGTGCGCGACAACGGTGCTGGTTTTGACATGGCCTACGCCGATAAACTGTTCTGTGCGTTTCAAAGGTTGCACGGCGCCAACGAGTTCGAGGGCACGGGTATCGGCCTGGCGACCGTGCAACGCATAATTCATCGCCATGGCGGGCGTATTTGGGCGCAGGCCCAAGTGAACAGCGGCGCCACGTTCTTTTTTACCCTGCCAACCTGATGGAGGATTCATTGAACGACAAAAAAACTATTCTTTTGGTGGAGGACAACCCCGATGATGAGGAGCTGACTCGGCTGGCGCTGACTCGAAGCAACATCGCCAACGAGATTATCGTGGCTCATGATGGTGCGGAGGCGCTCGATTTTCTGTTGGCCACCGGTATTCACGCCGCGCGAAACATACGGATGATGCCGAGCGTTATGTTGCTCGACCTCAAGCTGCCAAAAGTAGGTGGCATTGAGGTGTTGCAACGCATACGTGCCGATGAACGCACGCGGTTGCTACCGGTGGTGGTGTTAACCTCCTCTAAAGAGGAACAGGATATTGTCACTAGTTATCGGTTCGGGGCCAATAGTTATATCCGCAAACCGGTTAATTTTGAACAATTCATCGACGCGGTCCGGCAGCTCGGTTTGTATTGGTTATTGATCAATGAGAGTCCTTGGCAAAGTATTGAATTTAAGTAGTGCGACATAAATTTTCTGCGAAATAGGGTATTAACGTATGCAAGACAATAACGATCCGCTGCGGCTGCTGCTTGTTGAAGACTCGCCCGATGATGCCGAGTTGTTATTGCGCGAACTGCAACGGGGTGGTTTTAATCCGTATTACCGGCGGGTAGAAACCGCTGAGCAGATGCGTAGTGCCCTGGACACCGAAACCTGGGATATCGTTATCGCCGATTATTCGATGCCAACCTTCAGCGCCGCGGGCGCGCTACGTTTATTGAACGGGATGGGTATGGACCTGCCGTTTATTATTGTCTCGGGTACCATCGGCGAGGCCACCGCTGTGGCCGCCATGAAGGCCGGCGCGCACGATTATTTAACCAAAAACAATCTTGCCCGGTTGGTACCGGCGGTGCGTCGTGAGGTGCGCGAAGCGGAGGTGCGGCGGGCACGCAACGACGCCGAAGCGCGTATCAAGCATATGGCCTACCATGATCCGCTCACTGATTTGCCGAACCGGCTGATGTTTTTTGAACGACTCAAGCAAACCATGCTTGAAGCCGACCGTCATGGACGCCTGGTCGGCGTGATGCTACTGGATCTGGATCGTTTTAAAACCATCAACGATACGCTGGGGCACGAAGTGGGAGATATCTTGTTACAGCGGGTGGCCGAGCGATTGCGTGTCTGTGTGCGCGGTGGCGACACGATCGCGCGTTTTGGCGGCGATGAATTCATGGCGGTGCTCGCCGATCTAGGTGATAGCAGCAACGCCACGCGCGCGCTAGAAAAGATCCTGCAATGTTTCGCGCAGCCGTTTCGGATTAACGCGCGTGAATTATTCGTGACGGCCAGCCTCGGCATCACGCTTTATCCTGCCGATGAGAAAGATGTGCACGCGCTATTGCGCAACGCCGATGTGGCCATGTACCGCGCTAAGGAATTAGGTCGAAATGGATACCAGTTTTATACCTCGGAGATGACCGTCAAGGCGGAAAAGTTTTTGACGTTGGAGAATGATTTACGCCACGCCTTTGAATACGGGGAATTTTATCTGGAATACCAGCCCATCGCGGATTGCGCCAGCGGTAAGGTGATTGGCATGGAGGCATTGCTGCGTTGGAATCACCGCAAACACGGTTTGATACCGCCGACACAGTTTATCCAACTGGCCGAGGAAATTGGTTTGATCGTACCCATTGGCGAATGGGTGTTGCGTACCGCCTGCTTACAATGCCGTGATTACCAGATCCCCGGACAACCACCGCTACGATTATCGGTGAATCTTTCGGCGCGGCAATTTTATCAACAAAAGCTCGTGGAATGCATCGAAACCATCCTACAAGAAACCGGTTTTGATCCGCGACGTTTGGATCTGGAGATCACTGAAACCGTTATCATGCAGCAGCAGGAATCCGCGATCGACACCATGCGCCGGCTGAAGACGATGGGGATTCAGTTGGCGATCGATGATTTTGGCATTGGTTATTCTAGCTTGAACTATCTAAAGCGTTTTCCAATCGATAGCATTAAAATCGACCAATCGTTCGTGCACGATATTCCAGATGATTTGGACAACGCCGCGATTGCAATTGCCATTATCACACTGGCGCGCACCTTGGGATTGAGGGTAATCGCCGAAGGAGTGGAGGTCGCGGCGCAGCTGGATTTTATGCGCAGCCACGGCTGTAATGCGATCCAAGGTTATCGATTTAGCAAATCCTTGCCCGCCACGGAATTTGAAGCCTTCTTGAAAAGCAGTGGATCTTTAACGCGCTAAACGACTAAAACACGGCGCGGATCGAGCCAAAAAAATTCAAATTCGCCCGCCGTGACTGTTGGAGGTGGTCTGCTTAACCCGCGTCGATGACTCGCCGTGAATACCTCCCTGTAGGCTCGATGGCGGCATCCCTGCCGCCGACGGTCATCGGCGCGGGTTAAGCAGACCACCTCCAACATCTCCCTCACACACATGACTTAACCAGGCATTGGAAATTTTTTCTTGCACACTGTTCTGTCCTTGCCGTGCTTGCAGGTTGGTGAAGTCGAGGTCGAACAGGGGTTGGTGTTGATTAAAACACGAAAAGACTAATTTGGAGGTCTCGCCGCTGCTGGGGTCGACATGCCGGCACAGGCACTGGGCGCAGATTTCCTTCAGCATGCATTGCATCGGGCTGTTGACGGCGGCAATCGCCAGCAGGTTTGGCTTGAGCTGAGATTTAAAGCGGGTTTGTAACGCGCTGGAAAAGTGTTGCATCGCCTCGGGGTGATCCGACAGCAGGATACAATCGCTCGCACGCAGCCAGGTCGTGTGCGCGCCGTCGCTCACTGCGCAAGTATCGAGAAATTGGCTGATGCCCTGAACGTAACACCGATCCTGGTCGCGCGGCAAGATCAATCCCGGTCCTTGCGCAAGGATCCAGATCACTTGATCGGTTAAGATCTCCAAGCTGCTTTGGAGCGCGCGCGCCTGCTGTGGATCACGAAAGTGTCCGATGAAGACAATGCGGTTACCAGCGTCGCGCCAACTCGTT
The DNA here is from genome assembly GCA_016194635.1 of Gammaproteobacteria bacterium. Classification (GTDB taxonomy): domain Bacteria; phylum Pseudomonadota; class Gammaproteobacteria; order UBA6429; family Thiohalophilaceae; genus JACQBC01. The sequence goes on from JACQBC010000024.1 coordinate 14,624, forward strand.
GCCGCTTCGATAAGGCTGGTGACGGCCGAGGGTCCACCGATTACCGTGATCGTGGCGTGCCGCGGTACCGGCACGCCAGTCCCCGTGGGTCCCATGAGAATTACCGGCGTGCCGGGTTGCAGGCGGGCGGCGATGCGGCTGGATGCACCGACGCTGTTGACCAACAATTGGATGATACCGCGGCCTTTATCCACTTGCACCCCGGTGATCGCCATGCCTTCCATCGTTAATGGAATGCCTTGTAACCGTTCTGCCTGGGTATCGAAATTCTGCAAGCGGTAGATTTGTCCGGGCCGCCAATGTTGCGCTGCTTGCGGTGCGTACACGCTGAGTTGGGTGAGGTGCTTGGCCAGCGGCTCGACCTGCACAATACGCGGTTGTAAGCGTTGCTCCAGTAAGGCGGCAAAATGCTGCCAGGCTTGTTGCGCCGCGCGCGGTTGATGCACTTGCAACGGGGCTAATAATTTTTCAATCTCGGCCGCGGCATGTTTACCCGAGGCCATGGCCTTGACGACGCTGCCGTGGAATTGCGGATGGGTATCGCCGATGAAGGAAACCCGTCGCCTGCCTTGGGTGTATGACGTAAAAAATCCAGGCGCAGGCGATTTGTTATTGCCGCTGGCGTTGACGCGCACCAATTCACCTTGCGCATCGACACGGTGCGCAGCGAAAAATTTCCCATCCATCACGAACGTGCCGGGGTGCTCGCGTTCGTACGCCGTGTTGGGGATGCTGCCGGCGGCGATAAATACCGCGGCTGCGGGCAAGGTTACGGTTTCATTGTTGGTGGTGCGTCGTAATCGTAGCGCGCTGACATGGCCATGCGTGTCGAGCAATGCCTCAATGGGTTGTAGGTTTTCCGCGTAGTAAATCCCTTCCTCCAAGGCCTTGCGAATTTCCTCGTGGTTGCGCAAGTAAGCGGGGGAGGTGTTCATGGCACCTCGGTAGGCGACGGTGACGCCACCCCAGCCGTGGATCAACGTCGCGAAGTCGGGTGATTGGCCGCGCTGTAGCGCGCGCTCGCGTTCGGCGCGCACCGCGCGGCCGTGGGCGAGGAATTCTTGCAGGATTTCACTTTCCAGTGCGTTCCAGTCGGGTGGGAGTTGATCGGCCGCCGCGAGTATTTCCCAGCGTGCCAGCAGTTTTTCCACCTGGCGGATGTAATAGGCTTGCACTTCGGTGGCGGTGTCGATGGCGGTGAGGCCGCCACCGACCACGACGGCGGGCAATCGTACCTGTAAGTTGGCGAGGCTGTCACGCTTGGCCGCGCCGGTGAGTTGCAGTGCCATCAAAAAATCGCTTGCCTGGCGGATACCCCGCGCTAAGGTATTTTTCATCGGCAATACCGTTGGTCGTCCCGCACCGGTGGCCAAGCTGATGTGATCGAAGCCGAGCTGCCACGCATCCTCTAAGGTCAGGGTGCCGCCCAAGCGCACGCCGCCGAATAAACGGAACTGCGCGCTGCGTGCCAGTACCAAGCGCACCAGTTTTAGAAAGTTTTTATCCCAACGGATGGTGATGCCGTATTCCGCGACACCACCGAACCCCGCCAGGGTGCGATCATCCAACGGCTCAAACAATGCCTCTACCTGTTGCACCGCAAGCGGGATCGTGTCATGGCGTCCCACCCACTGTTCTGGCAACGGTTCGATCTTCAGACCGTCGACCATCACCACGCCAAAACCCGCTTGTAATAAATGGTGCGCCAGATTAAACCCGGCGGGTCCGGCACCGACCACCAAGATATTCTTGCCGTGGTAAGTGTTGCGGTAGGGACGCACGCGCTGCAAGGGATTCCAGCGGCTGAGTAGAAAATAAATCTCAAAGCCCCACGGCCAGGACAACACCTCGGTGAGAATGCGCGTCTCGATTTGTGGAATGTCGACCGGGTCTTGCTTTTGATAGACACAGCTTTTCATGCAATCATTGCAGATACGATGACCGGTGGCGGGCAGCAAGGGGTTGTCGACCATGATCATCGCCAGCGCGCCCAGGGTATAGCCGTCGCGTTTGAGCACATGCGCCTCGGAAATTTTTTCACCCAGCGGGCAGCCGCTGAGTTCAACCGCGAGTGGATTCTTGCGAAAACCCGGCGCGGCTTTTTCGGCAAAACCGCGCGAACAAAAATCGCCGCCGTGGTCGTGGCAGTAAACACAGTAGTGCACTTGATCCAGGGCATAGCGTAAGGTGGCACGCGTGTCGGTGAGATTGAAACCGTCGCGCGCGCGGCGTGTCGCGGCCGGGCCTTGTACCCGCCGCGCGTTGTCCTGTGCCACGGCCTCGGTCGGGACCAACTTAACATGTTCAGTGCGTTGCGGTAATTGCAGGCTTACCCAAGCCCGCGTCGCGTCGCGGCCTTCGTGGCTAGTGAGGGCGGCGTGTAGCCATTCTTCTAGCAGTGTTAACACCGCAACCTCCTGCGTCAGCGTTGCGCGTTCCCACAATGCCGCCACCGCGTGTTCGCGATCCTCGCCCGGGGTAAGGGGTAACAAGGCATCCAATGCAACGAACGGTCGGGTAGGGTTCAGGCGTTTTTTGCGCGCCCGGTGTTTGACAAATTTTTCCTTGAACACGTGGATGACCTCCTCGCGCGCTTGGGCAGCGCGCAACGCAGCACGTGCGTTGCTGGCATGGAAGGCCCGAACTAAAAAATCTTCCAGCGGACGCGCCACGGCGATCAACAATTCCGACTCGGCGGCGGCGCTAGACACTTCGCCGTTGCGATAAGCGGCATAACGCGCGGCCAGTGCGGGATCGGCCCGGCGCAGCGTCTGCTGAAATAATCTATCGAGTTCCGGTAGGCGTTCGGTGCGGTAAATATCCGCATAGTCGAAACCATCTAGGTCGAGGTGCAAATTTATGTTCATCTACTGACTCCTTTGCAGAGTCAACTTGTTATGACAAGTTGACAGAAAAAAACGCCGCTCGCGGGCCGCTTGGGTTAAATTTATTTGGCTACCGTCGGCAACCCGTTGTGGTGCGAGACACGGTTCGGATTGCGCACGGTGGTGGCGTGGCCGGTGGGTGGTTGCAGCATTGGTGGCGCTATTAACCCACATTACTTAATGCTCCGCGTAGCGTATTCGAGTTGCTCCCAGAGGCAGCCGGGCGGCTGTTTGAAACCGCTCACCCAGGGCAACGAGGGCCAAGTCTTGCTGTGGCCCGGCCAAAAAACAAATTCCGAAGGGCAGGCCGTCGTCACGCAACGCGGCCGGTACCGCAAGCGCCGCAAGCTGCAGCAAGTTTGCGAAATACGAGTAGTAGCCCATGTTGGCATTGAGTTTTATGGGATCGGCTTCAACGGTTTTAATCTTGTAGATCGTCCCGGCGGTCGGAACTATTAGGGCATCAACTTTGCGTAATTCGGCATACGCCGTGCTCATGAGTTGCCGAAACCGATGGTATTCCTTCACCAGGTCGACGGCGGAATACGATTTTGCTTTGTTGACGATAGCGCCGACAACGGGGTGGACGTCGTGACGATGATTTTCAATAAATTCGCCGCAGGAGACTAAACGCTCGGCGAGTATAGGCCCGTCGAAAAGCATTGATCCGATCGTCGCAAACGCGCAGAAATCGATTTCCACTATCTCACCGCCCAAATCCTTTATTAAATGAATTGCATGGTGGAAGGATTTCTCGGCGCGCTGATCACCGAAAAAAGTGCGATTAGCTTTGTCCGGTATCCCAATGATGAACCCGGAGGCTGGAATTTCCGATCGCGCGCTATAATTAGGATTCTCGCGCATAAAGGGGTCATCACTGTCCGCTCCCACTGCGACATCGAATACCTGTTTTGCATCCCGACAGGTTAAGGCGAAAATCGGGACACAATCGAAACTGCGATTGGCGTAAACCATGCCTGCCGTGCTGATAATGCCCGGTGTAGGTTTGAGGCCGACAATATTATTAAGCGCCGCGGGGATCCGCCCCGAACCACCGGTATCGCTGCCGAGCGAAAAACTCACCAGGCCGGTGGCCACCGCGACAGCGGATCCGGAGCTTGAACCGCCCGGGATATATTCGCTATCAAACGAATTAACCGGGTATCCCGCACTCCGAATCCCCACCAATCCGGTGGCAAATTGATCCATGCTGTTTTTGCCAATAAGAATCGCGCCTGCGTCGAGGAGTTTTTGCACCACGGTCGCAGTTTTAGCGGGGTAGTGGCCATAGGCGGGACAACCGGCGGTGGTTTTTAAACCCAGCACATGGATATTGTCTTTGACCGCAAACGGAAGCCCATACAGCGGCATTTGGGCGGGGTCATGCCTTGCGAGTGCTTGGGCGGCGGCCAAGGCTTGTGATTCTGGCACGAGACATGTCCAGACAAAGTCCGTTCCTCGGTCGTGTATCCTGCCATACACTTCTCGCACCACATCAATCGGAGTCAACGTGTTAGCGCGATACGCCTTATTAAGCGAGTTGAAGTCCAAGCTGAGTCCCTGCAAATGTCTCATAACATTCATTAAAACCGATTACAATCCAGAACAGTCATACCAAGTTCCACATCAGCTCGCTTGCCAGCGAATGATTTTTGCCGAAACCACACCAAACAGTCGATCCGCCGACGAGGATTCGTCGTATGCGATAATGGCTATTCATGATCACCTCTTGTTTGATGGTCGTGGTTTAAACGCGTATATTTTTCCTCGGATCTGCTTGTTGAGAGACTACTGTTTTTGCATGACGGCGGCTTCGAGATATGCAGGATTGATGAATGCGTCATACAACGCTTTATCGGGCACGGCGGGGATGCGTTTTTGTTCTGCTAAAAATTGCGCGGTAGAGTACAGTGTGTCAACAAATCCACCTTTCTTGTTGCTGGTCCCGAGATAGGTTGGTCCCAGTTGCTGTTTGGCGGCGACCATGGTTGTACCGGTTATCATCCGGGTGATATCCTCCTTCGGGAGGGCAAGTTCTTCGGCAATGATTTCCGCGGATTGTTGCGGATCCTTAAGCCAGAATTCGACCGCCTTGGCTTCTGTCTTGACGAATTTGTTGACGAGTGTGGGATATTTTTTCGCGAAATCTTTTCGCACGACAGCCACATCCCAAGTGGGATAGCCCGCCTTGGCCATTTGCGCGCTCGTCAAAATAATTGTCCCGCCCGATTTAACGATTTTGTCCAGGCTTGGTTCCCAGATGTATGCGGCGTCAATATCGTTGCGCAGCCATGCTGCTAGTGCATCCACCGGTCCCATATCGATGATCGTCACGCTGCGCGGGTCCACTGCTTCTTTTTTCAGTTCCGCCATCAATAAATAATGCGTGGTCGATCCGAACGGCACGGCGACTTTTTTACCAACTAAATCCTTGACGCTTTTAATGTTCTTATCTGTCCGCGCAACAAGTGATTCGACTGCGCCTAACATATTTAGGACAAAAATGCCTTCATAGGGTAATCCCTTGCTAACACCCACCGCCGAGGGAGGATTACCGACACCACCAAAATCAATACTGCCGCCCGCGATCGCGGTATTGACCGCGCCGCCGGAATCGAACTTCACCCATTTTATCGGAACCCCCAGTGCTTTTTCATGCCACCCCATATGTTTGGAAATCAACTGTGCATTGACCAGATTGAGATAGCCGATAGTAATTAATGCTGGCTTATCCTCGGCGAGCGCTAGATTCGCCAGAATAATTAACCCCAGTCCAAACGCGCCGCCAAACCACAATTTGCATTGCTTCATGATGTTCTCCAAGTAAAAATGTCTACAACCAAACCTTAACCGCAGGATCGCCATGGAGTAGCCAGTTGTTCCAATTTTCGAACCAGCTTATCCAGCAACAAGCCCGTTAACCCCATCACAATAATTCCTACAAAAATCACGTCACTTCTTAAAAATTTTCCCGCATCGAGTACTATCCAGCCGATACCGGAGCTTGCCGCGACCATCTCCGCCGCGACCAGTACTGAAAACGTCACACCGACCGCGATTCTGAGCCCGGTGAAAAGTTCCGGTAGCGATCCGGGTAGAACAATATAAAGAAACACTTGGATGGCGTTTGCGCCTAGTGTCCTTGCGGCTCGGATCAAAACAGGATCAACCCCTTTGACGGCTTGTGCCGCGCTCACGCAAAGCGGAGGAAAGGCAGCCAGAAACAGCAGCATGATTTTTGACGTGTTGTCGATACCCAGCCACAGCACCAACAATGTGTAATAGGCGAGCGGGGGAAGAGGCCGGTAGAATTCGATCAACGGGTCGAAAATCGCTCTAATTTTTGAATTCACTCCCATCAATAAACCAAGAGGAACAGCGGTTACCAATGCCATGCCAAGTCCAGTGACTATTCTGTACATGCTACTGGCCAGATGCTCAAACAAAGTATGTCCTTGATAGCCGGTCTGCTGCATTTCAACCAAGGCCCGCCAGACACTGAGTGGCGATGGCACGAATAACCCCGGCACCCATTGATAGTGCGTTGCCAAATACCAGAGCCCCAAAATAATCAGCAGGGTAGCCGCTGTGATGAGGCGTTCGGTGGACGGCCGCGCCAGCCGAATAATGACCCGCGCAGATCGACTCGTGTCTTGATCGACTTTGACTATTGTCGCTGAGCTGTGCAGCGGTTCTGTGTTTGACATATCCATCATCACACCATCACGTTGCCACTCCTAACAAATCCATGATTGTCAGCGCGTAGATCTGTGACGCCGCGAGTATTTTTGCGGTATGGATATATTCGTTTATTGGTGGCCATCCATCCTCGCCCGGGCCAAAGGTGATCGACGCAATACCTTGCTGCGAAAAACGGATCGTGTCGCAATAAGCATTCTTGCGGTACAACAGCGGTGTCTCCGCGAGGATTTTTTGGTACGCGGTCACGACCGATTTAACCGGCTGGTCGTCGATTGTCAGTTCTTCAGTCGCGGGCACAAACAAAGAATTGTTAAACAGCCGCGCGCTGGCAGAAAAATTCGTGTCTGCGCTTTTGAGTTGACTGATCAGCGCTTCAATATCGCGCAGGACCGATTGCGCGGTCATTCCCGGCACAATACCCACCACGGCGCATACCGCAGTACAACTATCGGCGGTAAATTGCATTTCACCCGCGACCCCCCCCTTGATCCTGACGAGGCAAGCGGCGGGTGGGTTTGATCCATATATACCAGGTGCGATGTGGCTAAACTTAATTTTTTCCAGTGCGGAGATTAAACGCACCATAGACGATATCGCATTGACCCCGCTGTCCGGTCGCCAGATATGTGATTTCAGCCCCGAGGTTTGTAGCTCCACCAAGCAGTTACCACAGTGCGCGACGGCAATGCTGATCCCCCAGCGTCCTGTCGGCGCAGTCCACGCCGTGGGTTCGGCGGTAATCTCAAAATCCGCTTTGATGCCGAGTTCTTCCAATAGATAAATAGCACCGTTGGTACCGTGTTTTTCTTCGTCTACCGTATAAACACACAACAAGTCGCCTTTTAATTTAATACCTGCGTCTTGAATCGCTTTAACGGCAACCAGCGTGCAAGCGAGGTTGCCGCGTGTATCGGAAGTGCCCCGGGAATATAAACGATCCCCGTGGATCGTTGGGTTATAGGGATTGCCGCCCGTCATTGTCCACCGGCTTGGGTCGCCCGCGGGATAGGTGTCCAGATGATCGTTCACGATCAAGGTTTTCTCGCTGCTGGTACCCTGTAACCGACCGATGACATTGGGGCGTCCTTGTTGCTTGGCGGCCAGCCGGACACTAAGGCCCATTGCCTGTAATTTTGCCGCGACCACGGTTGCGATAGCTTGCTCTTTCCCAGATGGCATATCAGGATCAAGAGGATTTTCCGCGGCCGGTTGGCCAGCGGGTATGAGTTCGCGAACTAAGTCAAACCAGGAATCCGCGTTTATACGGCTAATAACATTTCTTTCTAAAGATGTAAGCCCCGGTTGCACCAGATGTTTTTCCAATTTCACCTATTGCCTCGCATCGTTTGGTTTAATACACACCAATCCATACCACGAACCTGGACGACAATTTTGCAGGGTATCTAGATCAATTCAGCCACACCCTGCGGCCCGACGTCGATATCGAATCCGCCCAGGCCGCCGTCTTTTAATTCACCCCCCATTGCCTTGAGGCTTTCTTCGCTGATCAGATTACGCAGTTTGTGTTTGATCGCCAGGTACTCGGCGGTAATAGCAGTATCGGGTGTACGCGGGCGGGGCAGTGGGATCGGGATCTCGGCCTTGATGCGGCCGGGCCGCGCGGTCATCACGTAGACGCGGTCCGAGAGGAAGATACTCTCGTCGATATCGTGGGTAATGAACAGCACCGAGATGCGGAAGCGCTGCCACATGCGGGTGAGGATTTGTTGCATTACCACGCGGGTTTGTGCGTCGAGCGCGCCGAACGGTTCATCCATTAACAGTACCTGCGGACTGGTGGCGAGGGCGCGCACGATGCCGACGCGTTGGCGCATGCCGCCGGAGAGTTGTTCCGGGTAATGATTTTCAAAGCCGAGCAAACCCGCCAGTCCGAGCAAGGTGCGCGCCGCGCTCTGGCGTTGTGATTTTTCCATGCCCTGCATCTTTAGGCCGAATTCGACGTTGCGGCGCACACTCATCCAGGGAAACAGCGAGTATTGCTGGAACACCATGCCGCGATCCGCGCCGGGTTTGTCGGTGGTCTTGCCGTCGAGCGTTACTTGACCGGCGCTGGGAGGTACAAAGCCGGCGACCACGTTGAGCAAGGTGGATTTACCGCAGCCGGACGGGCCGATGATGGAGACAAATTCACCCGGCTGCACCGCCATTGAGACATCGCTCACCGCCTCGACGGCGGAACGGTCGTGACCAAATCGTACCCGTAGGTGATCAACCAAAATATGACCACGGACCGATGCTTGGTTAGCGACGGAGATCATGGCCGGCCACCCTTGGTATTAATCGATACCCAAGGCATCAGTAGCGTGCCCAACAAGCGGATGCCGCCACTGCAGGCGAGTCCCAATAGGCCGATCACGATCATGCCGACGGCGATGTCGGCGTATTGGATCAGCGAGTAGGCTTCCCAAGTGAAATAACCAATACCGAACTGGCCCGAGATCATCTCCGCCGCGATCAAGGACACCCAGGCCACGCCCATACCGATAGTGAGCCCGGTAAAGATGTGCGGTAGCGCGGCGGGTAAAATGACTTGGTGTAATAATGCGAAGTCCTTTGCGCCGAGACAACGTCCGGCGCGTAGCAACACCGGATCAACACTGTGCACGCCGTGAATGGTGTTGAGCAAAATCGGAAAGAACGACCCCAGAAAGGTGATGAACACAATACTGGTTTCGTTGCTCGGCCAGAGCATGATCGCCATCGGCACCCAGGCGATCGCCGGGATTGGCCGCAGTACCTCAAACACCGGCAGCAACAGGCCGCGCGCCAAACGATACTGTCCAATCAACAAGCCGAAGCCCACCCCGAGCCCGGTCGCGATGGTGAAACCGAGCAGGATGCGGCGCAAACTCATCCCCATGTTGTGGTAAAACTTGTTGCTGTGCACCAGATTGGCGGCGTTGCTGAGCACTTCGCCGGGCGAGGGAATGTGGGTAAAACGAATGTAGAAATCCCAGCGATACTTGGTGGCGACATACCAGAAGGCAATGAACAGACCGAGTGAGAGCGTGGTCATCAGTATGCCGGGTGCCACCGCGCGCCACCAGGCCGCAAACCGCTGCAGCCGTTGCCATCCCGGTAGCGTACTAGTTGTATCGGGTTCGGGCGTGGTGGCGACCTCCGGGGGAGCGAGCGTCAGGCTGGGGTACTCCGCCGTCGCAGCCTGCGGAACAGCATAGTCAAGCGTCGGTGCGGTGTGCATGGTCTAACCTCCGAGGTCCACGGCGGCAAGTACTTCGCTATAGGTTGCCAGTCGGCCGCCGCTTTTTGCCGCCCAGGCTTGCGCGTCTTTCTTCAACAGAAAGGGCACGATCGCGGGGTGTTTCGGATGTTGGGTGTTGAGTGCGTAGAAGGCCTTGTCCGCGAACAGTTTGATGCCGAAGGTCTTGTCAAATACAAACGCGACCGCCACTTTTTTACCCTGCGCCAAGGCTTGCTTGATACCTCCCAGCGTGCAGAGGGTGGAACTGTATGCCGTCAGCTCACCGGCGTCGATCCATACCTCACCCCCGTCGCGCGGTGTTTTGATCGGTTTTTTGCAGAGCGGATCCGTGCCGCTGATCTCGTAGCCCGCGTAACTTGCCTTCTGCGCGTCGTAGTCTAAGCCTTTTTCTTTGAAGGCTTGTTTAATATAGGTTTCGTTGACCCAGGCATCGGCGTTGAATTCTTTTACCCGGCCCAGGCGTTGTAACACGCCGGTGTCGTATTGGATGGCCTCGATCCATTTTGGTTTGATGGTGGGGTCGAGGGTATGTATACCGCTGGGACCTAGAAACATGTAGACGACTTCTTTTTCGATCTTGGTCCATTCCTCGATTTTTTCGGCCGCCAGTTTGGGATCTTTACGCACCCAGTCGTTGGCATCGATCAGGGCCTTCAAATAGGCCACGACGAACTCGGGGTATTTATCGGCGAAATCCTTGCGCACCACGATGCCATGGAAGGTCGGTAATTTAGTTTCCACACCGTCGAAAATCTTGCGAGCGTAGCCACGGTAAGGCAGCAGTTCGGCAAAGGGTACAAAGTCAGCGTGGCCGTCGATCTTGTGTTCTTGCAGATTGGTGGTGCCGACCTCGGGACTTTGGCTGGACAGTTCCCAGTAATCATCTTTCCAGCCGTGGTCTTCCATGGCTTTTAAGATCATGCCGTGGGCGGCGGAGCCAAACGGCACCGAGACTTTTTTGCCTTTGAGATCCGAGAGCTGGTAATAAGGCGAATCCTTGTGTACTACCAAACCGTTGCCCGCGCCGTTGGCGTTATAGGCGATGATCGCGATCAATTCGCTCTTGGTGTCGGGGCTGGCTTGGAAGGTCGCGCCGTTCACCAGCAGCGGATAGTCCCCCATCATGCCGATCTGCAACTTGTCGGCGATCATGCCGTTGGTCACGGGCGGGCCGGAGGTAAAATTTTGCCAGTCGAGGTTGAATTGGATGTCCTGGTACTTGCCGGTTTTGGGTAGGTACTTATCGAGCAGGCCCAATTTCTCTATGACGATGCCGCCGGTGACGGTATTGGTGGTGGTATTCTGGATACCGATACCGACGTTGACGACCTGCGCCAGGGCAGCCGTGCTGCACATCGTCGTCAGTGCGAAACTTACCAGTAGCGTTCTCATAATCTAATTCCATCCCATAAGGTTAAGATAATTTTTGTGGATCTCAGGTGACACGGTTCTATTCTGATCATTGGGCGGCACCGCTTAGAGTGATGCTCAAGTATTGAAATTTTTCTTTCACCTCCGACCATTGATCGGCATCGACTAGGGGTTCGCAGCGCTCCTTGATCAACGGCCAGGTCTTGGATAATTCGGCGTTGAGCGTCAGGTAGTGTGCGTATTGCGCGGGTAGATCGGGCTCATCGAATATCGCGCTGACCGGACATTCGTCCACGCATAATGAGCAATCGATACACTCCTGCGGATCGATCACCATAAAGTTAGGCCCGGCATGAAACGCATCCACTGGACAGACGCCAACGCAATCGCCGTATTTGCATTTGATACAAGGTTCGGTTACTACATACGTCATGATGACCTCCTCACAATAAAAGTTGATGAATGGCCAGTTGCGCGAGCTTGCGCACATCGGGATCGGAATCCTGCAAGGCTTTCCGCAACGCCGGAAGCGCGGTGCTATCACCCACTTCACCTAAGGCAATGGCGGCTTCCTTGCGCAGATTACTGATCTCATGGCTGAGCGCATCAATGAGCACCGGCAAGGCTGTACGTGCTTTTAACTTCCCCAGGCTGCGTGCAGCTTTAATCCGTACCTGCCAGTAGGCGTCGGCCATCGCGGTGATCAATTCATTGATGGCATCACTCGCCAGCAACTTGCCCAACGTGGCGCTGGCTTCCTCGCGCACCTGCCAAGCATTGTCTTGTAGTGCTCGCTTAAGTGCAGGTGTGACGGCCGTCAACTCAGCCGCGAAGCCCAGTGCTCCCACCGCAATACGGCGCGCTTCCGGATCGAGATCAGTACCGGCGCTGTGCGCAATGGCGGGCAAGGCCGCGTTATTCTTCAGATAACCCAGCACCCCGAGCGCGGCGCAGCGTACTTCGACGGCGTTTTCTTGCAGCGCCGCCAGTGCCGGGGCAAAGGCCTCGTTGCGCCGCAAGCCGCGCAGCGCGCGCAACAACGCGGCCTTGGCAAAGGCCGTCTTGGCCTGGGGTAAGGCGGCTAACAGGCCATCCCCCATCCGTGGTTCTTTTAATTCCGCAAGTGAAATCGCCGCGGCTTCAGACACGGCAGCATCGCTGTCATGCAATGCGTCAACCAGCGCGGCTACGACGGCGTGGGTTTCATTACCCTCCAGTAGACGCGCCGCCTCGGCCCGCACATGAGCATCAACATCCTGCAGCGCCGCGAGCAATAACGCGTCGATGTCATCGGCGTCACTGTCGAGCAGGCTCATGACTGCGATGCGGCGAACCTCAGGGTCGCTACTGGCCAATCGGCTGTGAATATCCAGGGCAGTGCTTGCGGGCAACATGGTATGCTCCTCAACGTAACAGATAAGGAATCTCGACGCGGATCGCCTGGGCCGGGCAATCCGTTTCGCACGGCAGGCAGTACCAGCACTCGTCGAACTTCATGTAAGCCTTGCCCTTCAGCAGGTCAATGGCGAGCAGGTCGAGCGGACAGACATCCACGCACACGGTGCAACCCTTGTCGGCGATGCATTTGTCGTGATCCACGATCACGGGTACGGCTACTCGGTTTAATGTCATTGGCATGTTGTGTCTCCTTAGGCAGTGGCGGTTTGTTTCACAATGCGCATACGGTTGTAAGCCTCTTTCTCGTTTGCATCGAGCGCCACCAGATAGGGTTCAATCGGGCGCTTGAAACAGTTCATCGCACCGGTCGCGTTCTTGTGCAGTTGCGTATGGCAAAACCAGTCGCTGTCATTTTTGTCCGGGTAGTCGACGCGGTAGTGATACAAACCCCAGCGCGATTCGGTGCGGTAGAGCGAGGCGCGCGCCGCCATTTCGGCGCAATCGCGGATGAAGTGCACCTCCATCGCGCGCATTAATTCATGCGGATTGTTGGCGGACATCAACGCAAAGTCGGCACCGATTTCAGCGAAGCGCTGCAGGCCGATTTCCATCTTGCGAGTGACCTTGGGAGGCTGCAGGTAGTCATTCACAAAGCGGCGCAGTTTGTATTCCACTTGCGCCGGCGGCAGACCCTCGGGATTATTCAGCGGTGCGAGTACCCGTGCGGCTTCTTGCGCCACCTGCTGTTCGTCCACGACCGCCAGGGTGCGTCCCGCCGCGAACTCGGCGGCGCTTTCGCCGGCGAACTTGCCGTAGACAAACGCGCCGAGCATGTAATTGTGCGGTACACAGGCCAGATCCCCGGCGGCATACAGACCAGACACGGTGGTCGCGGCATGCTCGTTCACCCACACCCCCGAGGCAGAGTGACCGCTGCACAAACCGATTTCAGAGATGTGCATCTCCACCATGTTGCGGCGGTAGTCAAGTTGGCGGCCGTGGTGAAAGCGCCCGCGGCTGGGGCGTTCATTGGAATGCAGAATCTGTTCGATGCTGCTGATGGTTTCTTCCGCGAGGTGGTCGAGTTTCAAAAACACCGGACCGTTACCGCCTTCGAGTTCGCGGTAAAATTCCAGCATCATTTGGCCGCTCCAGTAATCACATTCGATGAAGCGCTCGCCTTTGGCGTTGGCGGTGTAACCGCCGAACGGTCCGGTAACATAGGCGCAGGCTGGGCCGTTGTAGTCTTTGATCAGTGGATTGATTTGGTAACACTCGATGCCGGACAATTCCGCGCCGGCATGATACGCCAGCGCATAACCGTCGCCCGCGTTGGTGGGGTTTTCATAGGTGCCGAACAAATAACCGGAACTGGGCAGACCCAAACGCCCGGCGGCACCGGTGCTCAACACCACCGCCTTGGCGCGGATCACGCCGAACGTACCGGCACGGGTATCCAATACCATGGCCCCGGCGATCGCGCCTTGTGCATCGAGCAACAAACGCGTCGCCATGTAGCGGTTGGTAATCTCAACGCGGGCCTTTTTTAATTGCCGGTACAACACCTTCTTCATGTGATGGCCTTCGGGCATCGGCAACACGTAGGTTCCCAGGTGGTGTACCTTGCGCACCGCGTAATCGCCGGTCTCGTCTTTTTCGAACTTCACGCCCCAGCGATCCAACTGGTTGATCATGTTGAAGCTCTCTTGCGCGTACGCCATGATGGTTTTTTGATTCACGATCCCATCGTTGGCGACGGTGATTTCTTTCACGTACTGCTCGGGGGTGGCATGACCGGGGATCACCGCATTGTTCAAACCGTCCATCCCCATGGAGATCGCGCCGCTGCGTTTCACATGGGCTTTTTCCAGCAGCATGACTTTGGCGGCGGGGTTTTTTTCCTTGGCCTTGACCGCGGCCATCGGTCCGGCGGTGCCGCCACCGATCACCAGCACATCGACTTCAGCAATAATGGTATTCATGCAGGTTCTCCCTGATTAAATCTGGCCACGTTCGATACGTAACCGGTATTGAAAGGCATCGCCGCGGTAATACAGGTGTTCGTAGTCCAGCGGCGTGCCGTCAGTGGTGAAGGTGAGGCGTTCGATACGCAGCAGCGGCGCGCCGGCCTCGACTTTCAGTAAACGCGCCAGCGCCTCGTCCGCCAACATCGCTTCGATCTGCAGTTCGGCCTGGCCCAACCCCAGGCCGTAATCGTTTTCAAGGATTAAAAAAATGTCGCGGTGCGCGAGGTCTTCTTTCGCCAGCCGATCGCCAATGGTTTTAGGCAGGTAACTCACGTCGAGCGAAATCGGTTCGCGGTTGAGGTAACGCAGGCGGCGCAACTCGGTGATGGGTTCGCGTTCTTTCAGCTTCAATTTCGGGCCGACGGTTTTGCCCGCGGCCAGGGTTTTTATACTCACGACTTGCGAGAAGGTTTCGTACCCCATGCGCGACATGGCCTCACCGAAGCCTTGTAATTGACCGATGTTCTGGAAAGCCTTGGGCTTGGACACATAGGTGCCCTTGCCGTGGATTTTGAATATCAAACCGGCGCGTTGTAGATCACCCAGCGCTTGGCGCACGGTAATCCGCGACACGCGGAAGGCTTTAATCAACTCGCTTTCGGAAGGCATTTGCTGATGGGGCAGATAGGTGCCATCGAGGATCCGTTGCCGCAAGATCTCGCGGATTTGCGTATACAACGGCGTGGGCGAAAGCGCGTGGATGTTATCGGTTTGAGACATGTTGCTGCGGACTCCTTCACTTGTCATGACATGTTACGTTGAGCAAGCCGCGTGCCAAATCCACCGATTTGCAGATAGGTGACTGTTTGCAAAAAAGAAAACTGCTGGGGTGCTAGGTTACAGGTTGGGCTGCGGCGGGTTTTTTTGCGCTAGCGGTGTGCAATGCGATGGGTGGACGCACAAAAACCGTGCCGCTTAACGTTGCAAGTACAACGGCTGCGAACACCTGTGCTAGAAAATCGCTACGCGAAAAATGTTTGTGTTATCGGGGTTGTGTTTGAAGTACAAGGATCTTTCCGAACGTACGTAGGTTCACCACTTCTTCAAGTTGCACCGCGCTTCTTGAAAATACTGTTTCCCATTCGCGCAAGGTTCGCTCGCGTCCGCGCGTAGCCATGAACATCTGCATGTCAAATGAGCTACTGGCGAGATCCGGCCTGGTTTCATCCATCACTATTTCCAATAAGGCGATACGCGCTGCCGTCGTAGAAATCGCCACTGCAATATTATTCAACACCCTGACGCAGGTGTCGTCATCAAAACCGTGCAGCACAGCGCTTAAAAAGTAGATATCCTTATCATTCGCCGCCGGGGGGAGCGACTCAAGCACATCGCCTGGTTGAAATGTCACTCGTGCTAGCAGCGATTGATCTTGTTTACCTTCCCAATAATGTCTAGCTTCGCGGATCACCTGCGGCTGATCGATAACAAGCGCTCGGAGGTGCGGATGGTGCTTGAGAACACAAAGTGCTTTGCTTCCCTTGGAACCGCCAACGTCGATAATACGTTCAAATTGCCTGGGGATTAAACTGATTTCATCAATCAAGATCCAGTGTTTGATTGAATGTTGTGGTTTAATGACCTTGAACAGTTTGGTTAAGATGTAACCCCGATCTACGGATATCTTGGAAGTTTCCAAGGTGTAGTGTCCCGAAATTCAAAATCATTATTTGTCCCTGGTGGATCTCAATACGATAAATGAACTTCTGATTAATATCGCCGGCTAACAACGCCGTGATTTCCTTGTTGGGGGTTGCCAGGTTCCTTGGTGCGAGTGACCGTCGGCCGCAGGGATGCGGCCGTCGAGCTTACAAGGACGTATTTACAGCGAGTCACTCGCACCAAGGAACCTGGCAACCTCCGATATCATAACGGCTGCGCAACGCTAGCGATTTTTTAATCGAGAGTTGGCAGATATACTAATGAGGCGTATGGAAAGGATACCCCCCCACCAAGACCGTCCGCCGCAGGGATGCTGCTGTCGAGTCTACAGGGAGGTATTGACGGCGTCTCTTGGTGGGGGGGGGTAGCCTTTCCATGTGACTCAGTAATATGTGCAATGGTTTCTTCTAGGGGGAAGATATTTACTGGTTGAGTGGTTCAGCCAGTCGCCAGCATCTTCAGTGACGCCGCGTTGTGCCACGTGTCTGTTTAACACGATACATCTCGGCGTCGGCGCGGGTCAGCAAATCCTGCAACGTTGTGGCCGCGCCCGGCTCGACGTGCGCTGCCCCCACGCTGAGTGACAGCGAATAACGTCGCCCAGCGCTGTGATTGTGCGCGGCGACCTCTGCCTCCAGGCGTTGAATCATCTGTCCGGGTTCTTGCTGAGCGGTTTCCAACGCCAGCACCGCAAACTCATCACCGCCTAAGCGCGCGAGGATGTCCGAGTCGCGGAAGGTTTTTTGCAGCAGTGCGGCGATATCGCGCAAGGCATTGTCACCTTCCGCGTGACCGTAGGTATCATTAATGGTTTTCATCCCGTCGAGATCGGCGTAGAACAATACCAGGCCGCGCCGCATTCGCCGCGCCAACGAAAATTCGGCGTCGGCCAGTGTCATGAAGCCGCGCCGGTTGCGTAGACCGGTTAATTCATCTTCCAGCGACAGTTCGCGGATTGTTTGTTCAGCTTGTTTGCGGGCGGTGATGTCGCGCAGGATACCGATGAAGATACGTTGTTTGCCCAATTGTACCGCGTTGATCCCCAGCTCCAGGGGGAACTCGCTGCCATCCTGCCGCCGTCCTTGCAGTTCCACCGGCCCCTTACCCACGATGCCTTGTTCGTCGCTTTGCAGGTAACGGCGCGCTCCGGCGCGGTGCGCGCTGCGTTGTGATTCTGGCATCAGCATTTGTATGTCTTGACCGATCACCTGCTCACTGCGATAACCAAATATTTTTGCGGCGGCGGCATTGAAGGATTCGATCGTGCCTTGCTCGTTGATAGTGATGATACCGTCGGTGGCGTTTTCCATAATGGCGCGCAGCCGTTCTTCACCGCCGCGCAACGCCTCTTGTGCGCGGAGCATCTCGGTAATGTCCTGGGCGTGGCCCAGGACATAGGCGCCTTGCGCGGTGTCCTCGCAATAAACATTGTCGTAGGTCCAGACGCGTTTGTGCCCGTCTTTGGTTAATAATGTCATTGGGCCGCTGGCACGCCCTTGCCGACGGATCTGATCTAAGTATGCAGGCATTTGTTGTTGTGATTGCGGGGTTAGCAGTGCTTGCAGATTCCTGCCCTGCAGTTCTTGCGGGGTATAACCCAGCGTCTCGGCCGCGGCCGGATTAATGTAAAGTAATTTTCCGGTTGAATCGTGCATGCAGATCAGGCCACGGCTTTGATCGACCATGTGGCGGTAACGTTGTTCGCTCGCGGCCAGGGCCTGTTGCAGGCGCTGACGTTCGCTCACATCGCGGATGGCGCTAATGACCAGTGGACCGTCGTCGGTTTGCAGCGGGCTCAGACTGATCTCGATCGGAAATTCAACACCGTCCTTGCGCAGTCCCAGCAGGATCAACCCCGATCCCATCGCACGCGGGCGCGGCTGCGCCGCGTAGGCACGACGGTGTTCGGTATGTAAGGCGCGAAAGCGTTGCGGTTGTAAAATTTCAACCGGTTGGCCGATCAGTTCGCTGCGCGCATAGCCAAACAGTGCTTCAACCTGGGAATTGACCAGGGTGATGCGACCGTCGGCGGCGGTCACCACCACCGCGTCGGGCGCGGCTTCTAGCAAAATCCGAAAGCGCGTTTCACGCTCACTGGCCGCATGCTCGGCCGTGACCAGCCGACGTACTAGCGGTAGCACTTGCCAGCGCAACAGCAGGACGCCGCCGATCGTTAGCCCCAATAGTCCTAATAAAACCTGCTGGAGCTGGTGCTGCAGGGGTTGGTAGATCTCCTCGACGGTTATCTTCAGCCCGGTTTGAGTTACTCGGCTGTCGGTGGCGATGACTTGATTGTCTTTGAGTATGGCCTCGGCTTGCTGCCCCAGCACCAGCAAACCCCCGATGCCGGCAATCAACGCCATGCCGACCAGGATGATGCTACCGGTGAAGACAATATACGTATCCGGCGAGTGGATAGGCGACGCGTTATTCAAGGCGTAACGCCAACAGCCCCAGAGTGCGATGCCCAGTAATGTAAAACCCGAGGCCGTGTGCACCGCCATACGTGCGAAGGAATACCAGGCAAACAGAAATTCGATCTTGAGCACGTAACCTAGCAAGCCCGTCAACCCGATGGCGGTGATGAGGAGGGCGAGCGATTGCACGCTATAGCCCACCCACTGTCCCCGACCCAGATTAAGCAACAGTACCGTGGTGCCGCTGAGTATGAAGGCGATGGCGGTGTTAGGCGCCATGCGCGTGGGGTGAGGACGCGTGTCCTGCAACCAGTCGGCGGAAAACAGTCGGTCGATGCCAAGGTCAATGGAGAATAGATCTTGCGCTAGCACTAGCGCGGCGATAACGATAGTTAGTCCCGCGAGCAGCACCTGGATACGTACACGTGGTGCCGTGGACAGCCCGCTGCATAACAGCGCGCTGCCCAGTAACACGAAGCACAACGCGGTGTTAAACACCATCGCCGCGAAGCCGGGTACAATGCGTACCAATTCGGGAATTTTCAACAGCCAACCGAGCATCACGCCGCCGCCGAGGATGACCAAGGCGCTGGCGATAAAAATCAGTGGGAGGGAAATACGGCGCGGAGCGGGTGTGGTAGCGGGCATCGCCAAAGTATAGTAAGGATAAATGCCTTAGGCGGACTCGAGGATAATTCAGGGAAATGTCTGATTGAACTCCCTTTTCTCGCTCAAATTTCTAGCGATGCAGGTGAAAAAGATATTTTCTATTCACTGCATGATTTTCAGCTTCATAGCGACAGGTAGAATGGCCCTATCAAGGTGGGCCGTGTACATCGCCAGGCTGCGCCTGACTATCCAATTTACACTATAGCCTTATACCCTTTATGGGCAGGCGTTTTGCTATACTCGCTAACAATCTATTATTCCAAACCGCGAGGACCGCATGGCCACCCTGGAGGTGACACCTAAGGAAGGCAAGAAAACCGAGCAGGAATTACGGGCGCAGCGGGAAAAAATCTATTGCGCGGAGACCCAAGGCGGCGCGCCCTGCACGCCGGGGGCGATCGCCCAAGCGCTGGGGATCACTCACGCAGGCGACATTCCTCCAATGGAAAGCCGTATCACGATGTTTCACCGCTTGATTGAACAAAACTTTGTGAAGGACATGGATGTTTTTTCAGACCGTTATTCAGTTTCATGGAAAACTTACGTCTTTTCTCAGCTCAAAGCCTACCATTCCTTTTTGGACTATGCCAAAACCCCTTACGGCGCGGTGATGATCGGGCGCATCTTACGCGACAATTTTATATCCGATGTTAATGGCATTGAACGTTTTGTAGTTCTACGAGACGATAAAAGTTCCCCCCATGGAAGTCCAAATTTCATTAAATTGCCCGCCGGGTTTCCATTACGCAAAAGATTGGCCACCGGTGACGAGGTTGATCCCAGCGCCATGATTCATCATGAATTCGGCCACACACGCTTTTTCACAGGATATAAAGGCAGCGCGGAAATCACGATTCAAGACGAGCGGATCGCCGTGATCCGGATGGAGAACCCGGCCCGGATGTACAATAAAAATGAACCGCGCTATGCGTATTATAATGATAATAATGACGATCCACGCACCATTAATATTATCACCGGGCAGGTCAAAAATGGTATTTGGGCCACCGACAAAGCCGATCCGCGTATCTTCATAGAACCCAGCAAGAGGGCGCCATGAAGCCATGCTTTCTCGTCTTTTTGACAGTGCTGGTGGCGGCATGTCAGAGCGCGAATTCGGAATATGTGGAAACTGATAAAATACATCTATTGTTTGGCGATTATGAATATACGCGCTCGAACAATGGGGCTATAGATGACAAAGAAAAGATAATTTATCTTCCTGAAGATGTTCGCCTGTCCATTCAGATGGATATCGATCACGTTACCTGGGTGGAAATGAGCGATGTGTCTGAGGAAGATCATACCTGCATTGGCTGGGGTTATTCCTGGGCTAATCATTACAGTCATGCGTCCCCCTCCACGATAGTCTCATTTACGCTCAACCCCACGGCCAATATCAAAAAGATTGATTTTGACATGCCCTTGCCGTGCGCGGCGTTCCACCAAAAGTTTTACTACCTCATCAAGGTGAAATCCTTGGAAGGAAATTATTTCGTGAGAAAGAAATTTCCTGCGAAAGTGTTTTATCATCCCAGTTCGGAATATTAATTTGAATATGAATAAAGTACATCGGACTAGACGGTACCCTCCCTTGCTGGAGCGGTTCAAGCTCATCGAAAGGTTACCCTGGATTCTTTCCAATACGCCCCTGTGCCGCCGTTGTACGCGTACCGCCTATGGAAATTAAGCGGCGGCCGATACGATAGAATGTTCGCGCCATACCACACTATCAAGCTGAAATCTCCGGGCGGCAGCGTGGCGGTTCATTACGGAGTCACATGGAAAGGATACCCTCCCACCAAGACACGCCGTCAATACCTCCCTGTAGGCTCGACCGCAGCATCCCTGCGGCTGACGGTCTTGGTGGGAGGGTATCCTTTCCATGTGACTCATTAGTAAATAAGCCGAACATCCGCCGTGATCGAGGCTGTTACAGCGGATTACAGTGATGGGTTGCCTAACGTTTTTCGAGCCATGCGGCGAGCGCGCGTTCTTGGTTTTGTAATTCAAAGGTATTGATCAATCCACGTCGCAGGGCCAAGGCCACCGCGCGGGCGCGGACATTCAGTAGTTCCGCATTACTGTTAGCGGCGGAGTCGAGGTTCGCCCCCAGTTTTGCGTAGAGCGACTGTAGCCGATTTTGCACACCGCGTCGCGACAGGTAGCGGCGTTCGGCGATGGTATTATCGGTGAGCCCTAGGGCGATATCCATCAGCACATCGTATTCCGCATCGCTGAGTGCATCCTCCTTACGTTGGGCGCGCGCCTGTACGCTGCGAATTTGCGGATCGATCCAACACTGGCATTCATCGAAGACGGCGTGTGCCGCGCGTAGTATTACCTCCGCCGGGTTATTTTTTAATACGTAGCCGTAGACGGTTTCGGCCGGGATCAGTTTGGCCAAGGCACGCACATAGGTTTCATCGCTGTGTTGCGACCAGAATAATACCCGCGCCGAAGGTTTTTTTGTCCACAGTTGCCGACCCAATTCGATGCCATTGTATCCTGGCATTTGAATGTCAGTCACCAACCACGGATCAGGGTGCTGCGCACAAGCGGTCAACGCCTCCTGTGCATTGGCGGTGCTGACGGGGCTGTAGTGCCGCAACACCTCGGCTAAAAAAATCCGGTCTCGTGGGTTGTCGTCGGCGATGATCAGTGGCGTCACGAGACTAAACCCAATGGTAGTGTCAATTCAACACAGGCACCGCTGGCGAAACGCGCGGCGCGCCAGCGTACATTCGCGCCAAGGGTGCGGGCGCGCTCCGTGATATTAGTGATGCCATGACCGGTCACGGTGGTGTCGACCGGCATGCCAATACCATTGTCTTCCACAGTGACGATCAGCCGTTGCGCGACGATACGCAACGAGATCTCGAACCGGTTACAACGTGCATGGCGTAGCAGGTTGTGCACGGCCTCGGTGATGATCCGGAACAGGTTAATTTTTTGCGGCAGTTGCAGGGCTGTTTCGATCAAAGGATCACATTCAACATGGTAAGGGGGCAGATCGGGCAGATTGCAATGTCGATCGAGAAAAGAACGTAGCGCCGATTCCAATCCGAGGATTTCGAGGGTTTGCGGGTGCAAATCATCGATCGTGTGGCGAATGCTCTTGATGATGTCATCCACAGCACGGCGTAATTCAGTCAGTCGTCCGTTGACCATGGAGGAAAGTTGCAGAGTATCGATACCGCGGGTGAGCGCGGTGAGGTCAGCCAGCACCCCGTCGTGCATGTCCATGGCAATGCGGCGGCGTTCATCCTCGCTGCCTTGCAGGACTTTTTCCACGGCAACCACATCGAACAGGCGTTGGGTCATGCGGGCAAGACAGAGTTCGAGTTCATCGAGTTCATCACGGACGATGACCGGTGCCGGTAGCGGCGCAAGATTGCCAGCGCATACCGCCTGGGCGTGTTGGGTAAGTAATTTCAATCGTTGCCGAATGTTATGTAATCCCCAAATGCCGAGTCCAACCGCGAGTGCGATACACAGTCCCAGTATGCTCAGTAAGGCGGCGTACATACGGGAAATAATGACGGAAAGATGCCGGTGGTAGTCAACATAGGCGCTACGACGTTGCGCCATGAAAATTTTCTGCTGGTGCTCCAGGGGCGGTAGCAAGGCCATCAAGGAATCATGTACTGCTGTTGGATTGGCGTGTTCCGGATCGCGCAACAGGTTTCGGGTGGCCTCCAGTTTAATTTGTAAATCAGCAGGAAATTCCGCCATCAGCATCATATCGAGCAGACTGTCCACCAGGATTCGACTTTGTTCTAGATAATTGAAGAGGTATTCATCGGATTTGTTTGGCTGGTTGGCCAGCTGTTCCTGAACAATACGATCCAGCAACGTGGCATTGGCCACCGCTGCTTGGGCACGATCCGCCAGTATTACCCACTTCACCGTTAATTCATTTTGGCGATGAATATTCGCCAGTTCAATCAGCGTGTAGGTGACCAAACAGGTTAATACCACCACGATCACCAAGGGCGCAAGGATGAATTGATATCGAATAGGCAGCGGCATTGAACACTCGATCACATTTTACAATGTAGATCATAGCGTATTTATACCTTGTGGCGACTGTGCGAATGCACAGTCCAGGGGGTGGTATGGCTACTGTAGCCCTGTGGAGGGATACCTGTCGCTGGACGGCCGGAGGTTGCATAGTTCAACGCATCTAATTTGTTTAAGCATGGAGGAAAGCGCTGATTACCGTGCAGAAGAGCAATCAACTCCGCAACTGTCATACAATGAGGTAACGAAAGATGCCATTCGGCTTTTTTAACCGCCCCCTACTAAAGCGAGGTACCGATGAAAACTAGACTTATCGTAACTGTTGTAGTGAATCTGTTATTGGCCGCTGTGGGCGAATCGGCTTATGCGGATACCACCGCAAAGCAGCCGCTGACGGTGAATATTAAGCGCCTGTCATTGGATACGGCATTGCGTATCGGTAAAGCGGCGATCGACAAATGCCGTGAGGAGGGCGTCCAGATCACCGTAACCGTCGTTGATCGCGGTGGCCATGAACAAGTCGTATTGCGCGATGTATTGGCGATGGATCTTTCAATTCCCATCAGCAAGAAAAAAGCCTATACCGCCATGTCATTCAATACGCCAACCTCGGCACTCGCCAACCGTTTTGAAGGCGCTTACAGTGTGCCTAAGGTTGACGAGTTAATCATAGCCGCCGGGGGTGTCCCGATAACGATTGCCGGCACCATCATGGGCGGTGTTGGCGTCAGCGGTGCGCCCTCGGGGTTGACCGATGAACGTTGCGCACAGGCCGGACTGGCGGCGGTACAGGAAGATTTAGAATTGGACTGAAAATTATACCGCCGCGCAGGAAGCCACCCTACCCATCTCTAAAAATTCCAGGGCTGGGTGAACACACTCGTTGCCGGAATAGTGATGGCATTTCTCACGCTCGCATCTTCGGCATCGTCGGGGAACATCGACGGCCCCGCTCCTGCCTTAACCGCCGCCCAGGTATCGAGTAGACCTTGATGGTTGGTAATGGCAGGTCCGGTGACCGGGGGTACGGCGTATTCAGCTACATTACTCATACTGTTGACGGTGTTGAATTTGAAACACGGTAACACATCGTTATACGAGTAGGCACAGCCCCGCGCGTCGTGCACCGCTATATTACCGGCAATGTAGGCGTCGGCTTGTTGTGCCAGGCCATACGCCGCACGTACCACAACATCGGAAGGGTTGGTGCTCGCATCGTTTTTATAAAGATTGGCGACAACATTGCCGCTGGCCACGACTGCATCCGAGGAGACAACGTAGGTACCGATACCGTAATTCCATACAAGGTTGTAGCGTACATCGGCCAGTGGATCGCTATGCGGCGGGCCGCTGGAATAGTTGCGGATATAGGTGCCGGTTAAAATCGGGTTGCGATCCTTATTACCATAGAAAATATTATGGTGCATGGAGACGTGTGCGGTATCGAAGGACAACAACACGCCGCCGGGGCCTTGGTTATCCGCAATGATTGACCAAGACACGGTCACATTATAAGAACCCTCGGTTAAGGCGATTTCTTCATCGAGGGCGCGGGCAAACGAACAGTGATCCACCACCACATCGTGTGCATTGTAAGAAACCAGGATACTTTTATCGCTGCTGTTGCGGATCCGAATGCCTTGCACAATGATATTCGAGCCCTTGGCGTCCGGTCCATTGGGGTTGCCGCCGATCTGTAGCGAATTACCGGACAAGGTGATCCCGGGGGAGGGCGCGGAAAAACCATCGAGGGTCACATTGGGTCCGGATAAATAGAGAATGGTTTGCAGGTTGATGGTTCCGGCAACCGCAAATTTGATCACCCGGTTGCCTGCCGCGGCGGCGGCGCGTAATGAGCCTGGTCCTGAATCATTTAAGTTTGTTACCAGTACTTCCACTTGACCGCTGCCGCCTATGGCTTGGTTGCCATAACCTTCAAATACACCCACCGCTGCAGAGGGTGGTGTGGGTGTTGGTACGGGTGTCGGTGTCGATTGTGGCGGTGGGTTGACCGGGGGAGGTACTGGGTTACTAGTCCCGGGCGTGGGATTCGGGGAACCAGTGGAATTCGATGCGGCTTGATCGGTATTGGGCCCGACACACGCCGAAAGAAATAAAACTAAGACAATGGCAAGTCGTCTCGTCACGGAATAATCCGCATTTGATAATAGCGAGCTAAAAAAAGTCATCGTTGTCGTAACCTACCTTAATGTAATTTAACCTATGGGAGCACGCAGTGTGCTGACTGAATCTAACCCATTTATCTGTAGATTTTATCTATTTTTTAAACTTATTGTGCTAAATGAGGGTTGAATCACAGAACAGAAAAAACACACTGTGATTCGCTTCACCTTAACACGGTTAATCTTAATGCGGTTATTACTAAAAGAAGGGTTGATAGATAAAAAGTGCCGTCCTTGGCGAGGGGGTACTTACTGGAGAGAAGTTAATACATATCACGGCTCTGATAGTGCCACAAACATGATCTGTTTTGCGCGGCTCTTTACATAACTTTACACAGTATCCTCCGTATCTGTATCCGCCAATGGTGATGACCGCGCGTATTTTCTGAATAAAAATTACACACTTGTATTTAAGCCGTCTAAATGCAAGGAGGAGTCTTTAAATTAAGCTAATCGTGTCAATGTAATTAATTTCTGGCTAGAATAACTTCTGCGGGGGTAAGCGAAATAATAAAATAGCATAACTATTCAAAGGTGAAACAATATGTCTAGCACGGATATTGTCATTGGCGGGTACAGCTGTCGATTACCTGAGTCTGAGAGTCCAACGGAATTCTGGACTAATTTAGTCAATCAAGTGGACATGGTAACCGCGGATGATCGACGTTGGCCGGCGGGACAGATGGACACTCCCGCGCGGTTTGGGAAACTCAAGGATCTCAATCAATTCGATGCCGCTTTTTTTGGTATTCACGGTAAACAAGCGCACAGGTTGGATCCGCAACTACGTTTATTATTAATGACAGGGCATGAAGCGATCCGTAGCGCTGGGTTTGATCCACATGCACTGCGCGGCTCGCGTACGGGTGTCTACATTGGCGCGTGTTATAGCGATGCACTCGCCATGTTAGGCAGTGATCCACAGTCCATGGACGGCTATGAGCCGTCGGGTTGTGCGCTGTCAATGTTTGCTAATCGATTGTCCTATAGTTTTGATTTTCACGGACCAAGCCAGGTTATTGATACGGCATGCTCCTCTTCGCTGGTGGCGCTGGATACCGCCGTGCGTGCCTTGCGTAATAATGAAATTGATTATGCGCTGGTGGGCGGATCCAATGTGATTTTACGTCTTGGCGGCACGGTCGGATTTCAACGTCATCAAATGCTATCCCCCACCGGCGCATGTCATTCGTTCGATGCCGCCGCCGATGGATTTGCGCGCGCGGAGGGGGTTGTGACACTGTGGTTAACACGTGGCGATCGCGCGCGCCGTCGTATTGCCGTTGTGTTAGGGACAGGTACCAATAATGATGGATTTACCGAGCAGGGGATCACGTTTCCGAACGCGAGCGCCCAAGCGAGGTTGCTACAAAATGTGTATACCCAAGCGGCGCTGGACCCCGCGCAAGTGCGTTATATCGAGACCCATGGAACCGGTACGCGCGCAGGCGATCCTCAAGAGACTCAGGCCTTGTGCGAGGTATTGTGCGCGAACCGTTCGCCAGCGCAGCTGCCACTGTTGATGGGTTCGGTAAAGTCCAATATGGGGCATGCAGAAGGAGCGGCTGGACTGGCGGGTCTTATAAAAGTAGTTATGATGTTCGAGCAAAAAATGATCCCTGCCAACTTGCATTATCAAAGCCCTAATCCCGACATTAAGGGGCTCGTGGATGGAAGACTCAAAGTGGTGGATCAACCAGAACCATGGGAAGGCGGTATCGTTGGTGTTAATTCGTTTGGTTTTGGCGGCAGCAATGCTCATGTGATCGTAAGCGATGAGGTTACACGGGCGGATAAAACCCAGAGTACAGTTCCCATAACTCCGGTTGCAGCGCGTACTCACACGGGATGTTTACAACGGATCGAGACAATTCGAGCCGGTATCACAGCGGATCAACAAAGCCTTTTATTGGCGCTTGCCAATTCGCCCTTGCATACGCACGCGTACCGATCGTGCGTGATAGAACGCGCGGACGGGACACAAGCCACGATCACAGGTAATAACGAAAAGCGACCGCGCGTGTGGTTTGTCTTTCCAGGGATGGGCGCGCAATGGATGGGGATGGGGCAGGCGATGATGTCGTTCGAGGTATTTTCACAATCCATCCGGTGTTGTCAGCGTGCGTTGCAGGATACCCAGATCGATTTAGTAAAATTATTAACCCAGGGGGATGATCTTGCAGAAGATGTGACAGCCACATTTGTGGCGCTTACCGCGATACAGATCGGCTTCATTGATTTATTACGCCAAGCGGGTATTAAACCCGAGGGAATGGTGGGGCATTCCGCCGGGGAGATCGCTTGCGCCTACGCTGACGGTGCTTTGACAATTGAGCAATCTATACAAACAGCATACTGGCGAGGGCGCTGCGTGAGTGATGAGCCGGCAGTGCGCGGTTGTATGCTGGTGGCCACGCTTGATTGGGAAAACGCAACCCGTTATTGCAACAAAAACCTGACGTTGGCTTGTTATAACAGTAGCAGCAGCGTAACGTTTTCAGGCGCTGAGCGCGCCATCCATGAGCTGTTAGCGACACTGCAGTTACAGGATATTGAGGCTAGCCTGGTAAGAACCAACGGTATCGCTTTTCACTCCGCCGCCATGACGCGGGTTGGGCCTAACTTACAGCAGGCGTTATCTCACGTTATTACCCGTCCGGTGACGCGTAGTAGCCGCTGGATCTCAACTGCACCGGATCTGGCAATGGGTGGAAGTATTGCGGAATGTTCCGCCGACTATTTTGTAGCTAACCTGGTGCGGCCGGTATGTTTTGCCCAAGCGTTACAACAGATTCCCACCGGTAGTGTGGTGATCGAGATTGGCGCGCACGCATTGATGGGGCAGGCGATTACACACACCGTTCCCGCGGTAAAGCATATCGCTTGTATGTTAAAAAATCGTCAGACCCCCGAGGTTTGGTTTGATGCACTCGCGCAGCTGTATGTTGCGGGTGTGGATGTGGATTGGACGGCGTTGTATCCCGCCAGGTACCCCCTTACGACGGCGTGCGCGATACCGCATTTGACCGACTGGGATCTTACTCAGAGATGGGATGTGCCGACTAACGCCCAGTATCAAACGAATTCCAGCAACGCGGTCACGAAATATAAAATCGATCTGACCAGCGCCGAGTATAATTTTATAACTGATCACAAGGTTCAGGATAAAATACTGTTTCCTGGCATGGGGTATCTTTGGCTGGTGTGGCGGCATGTGGCGGATCTACAACAAACTCGCTATCAGCAATTACCCGTGGTATTTCACGACGTGAAGTTTTCGCAGGCGCTTGTATTGAGTGCGGAAGTATCCACTAGCTTAACCATCCAGTATTTGCCTGGCTCGGGATATTTTGAGCTGCGTGTCGACCAGGAGATTATCGCGACAGGTCGCGTTGCGGTCGGTGCCGATGCGATAGATAAGCGTGCTACGCCATTGTACGCTAGCCACAATTCAATAAGAACACTGACCACACAGGATGTGTATAAAGAATTTCGACTGCGGGGTTATCACTATGGCACGGCATTCCAAGGGATACGTTACGCGAGCCTAGAGGGTGACCACGCGCAAGTCGCCTGGGGTGGGAATTGGGTAACCTACCTCGATTCGATATTGCAAACCAGTTTGATCGGATTGGGGCGTGGTACGCGGATCCCGACAGCACTGCAGCGCCTAACAATCGATCCCACCGTCGCCTTGAGCCCGTTGTGCGCGGTTTACATCAATACAAGACTGAACCGTATTTATGCACCAGGCGTGGTGGTTGAGGATTGTAAGACATCAGAGTTGTCGTCGCCGTTACCCCAACCACCTCCGCTACGTGAATTTAGCTTTATTCCGTATACTCAAATTATTACCCCGGATCCAATCCATGATCCAGCATTCATGGCTAATATGGATTTGATAGTGCGGTATACCATTTCCAATGCGCTGCGCGCACTGGAGACTGCGAAACAACCTTTACCGGAACATTTACAGCGGTTACATAGTCTGCTTGCGCCCCATCGATGTGTCGAACCTAGGCCCGATGAAGTCTACGCATTGGCGAGTCAGCAAGACGTTATCTATATTCGATTGGCCATGCACGTATTCTCGGATCACGATGTGTTGTTGACGCGGCCAATGGAACACATTGTGTCGTTTAGTGAATACAAATCCTTCTACTCTGATGACCGGTTCTTCGCTTATTTGATCAATGATCGCTTTATGGGCACCATGGTGGACATGCTATTTGAAAATGTTACTTACCAGCGTCCACTACGTGTGTGTGAGATAGGCGCCGGTACTGGCGGGCTTACCCGGTATATTCTGCCGCGGCTACGATCACGCCAAGATACCTATTTTGTCACGGATATAACCACGGGGTTTTTTGAAAGTCTGAAATTACAACTAACCGCGTTTGATGCGGTAACGCAATATTTGCGTTGGGACATCAACCAGCCTGCTGCAGAGCTTATAAAGGGTGTGGATGTGATCGTCGGATCGAATGTATTACACGCCGCCCCCAATTTACGCCAGGCGCTGGCGAATATTCACGATGCGCTTAATGACGGTGGATTTTTGTTGTTGCACGAAATCACCTATTGGGTATTGCCGGTGCTTGCCATGTGGGGGTTTATAGATCAACTTTGGCGTTTTTCGGATCCCGAGGACCGTAGCACGGGCGCATTCTTGGATGTAAAAAAATGGCAGGAGCTGGTCTGTGATTGTGGGTTTGAGCTTGTCGCGTTAAGTGATCACCAGCCGGTTATCTCATTGGTATGTTTTCGCAAGGTGCCGCTTCAAACAACGCGCCAGTCATTACGCCTAAGCGGTGACTGGGCGCTGGATCTACCCGCAATTCAATCTGGCCTGCAACAGGCGCAGGCGGATAATAAGTACCGCTTGTGGATCGAGGCGGATGCCAAAACGGGCGCGGGTCTTGTCGGGTTGATCGCCTCCTTACGTAAAGAACCCGGGGGTGATGCGCTACGCTGCTTGTACGCGGACGACCTTGCTACGATCACACCGGCGCAGCGCGAGCAATGGTATCGGCAGGACCGGGTATTTAATATCGTGCAGCAGGAACAGGTGGGTTACTATGGCTATTTACCCTTGGCGGCGACGCCACCTATCAAGAATAATAATGTGCAGGTTGCGCTGGGGCAGCGCGGTGATTTGTCCTCGCTGCACTGGCAAAGCTCGCCCGGTCACGAGTTGGGCTACGAGATCGAAACCTATTATTTAGCCCTGAATTATAAAGACGTGATGATCGCAAGCGGACGGTTAGACCCTAATGTATTCGGAGCTCACCAGGAAGCGTACCTGGGCGGCGAATTCTCCGGTATTACCCGCCACGGCACGCGTGTGATGGGATTCATAAATCAGTCTTTTCATTCGCATTTAACCCGCGCGGATAATCCATTTGTGGTCGAGGTGCCCGACGATTGGACCTTGGCCCAGGCCGCGACGGTTCCAGTGGCGTATTTAACCGCGTATCTGGCCCTGCTACTTCGCGCCAAACTCCAGTCTGGTGAAAAGGTATTGATCCACACCGGCGCCGGCGCGCTTGGCCAGGCGGCAATTCGGATTGCGTTGTCTGTAGGAGCGGAAGTTTTTACCACGGTGGGCACCCCGGAAAAACGTCGGTTTATTCGCAACAGCTTTCCAATGATCCCGGAGGATCATATTGGATCATCACGCGATAGTTCCTTTGTTGATCAATTTTTGACGGCCACGGCGCAAGCAGGGATGGATGTCATCTTGAACTCCCTCGCGGATAATTTATTGCGGGACAATTTTCCATTGCTGCGACGCTACGGTCGATTTGTCGAAGTTGGTAAGTACGACATGATGGTCAACAACAAACTTGGAATGGAAATGTTTCTACGCGATATCAGCGTTTTTGGCGTGGGGCTTAACAATGTGGCGCGGGGTGATAACGCCGAGGCGGCGACATTAATCGCGTGTTTTAATCAAGGTCTAGATAGTGGTGTGATTCAGCCTTTGGGCTACAGTGTATTTAACCCTGATCAATTGGTTGAAGCGTTTCGTACCATGGCACGCGGACAGCATATGGGTAAATTGCTGATCCGCATGTGTGATACATCAGAACGCACTTGTCCCACGATACTTGCTAAGCCGCGTTATTGGTGTGATCCATCGAAAGCCTATTTGATTACCGGTGGACTAGGGGGGCTGGGATTGGAACTGGCACAGTGGTTGATTGAACGTGGTGCAAAACACCTTATATTAACCCACCGCGCCGCAACCCAGACGTTCAACGGCTACCAATCCTACCGGCTGTTTGTCTGGCAACAGCAGGGTATTAGTGTGGTCCGAAGCGGGGTTAATGTCGCTGATATTGAACAAACCGAAGCCCTGATTCGTGCCATTGAGGCTGAGCGGCCATTAGCCGGAATATTTCACTTGGCTATGGTGCTGCGTGACGCCCTGACAATAAATCAAACCGCGACGGATTATGCGGCGGTCATTTCCGTTAAGCAGCAGGGCGCGCGTAATTTAGATACTATAACTCGTCGTTATTGCGCGCAGCTGTCGCAGTTCGTGGTGTTTTCTTCCCTGGTGGCGGGACAGGGCAATGGCGGACAGGGCAATTATGGATTTGCCAATGCGGCCATGGAACAAATTTGCCGTGAACGTCAGCGTAATGGTTATCCGGCCTTGGCGGTACAGTGGGGTCCGATCGTGGGGGCTGGGTTTGTGGAAAACAATCGGGTGATTCGTGAACGCTTCAGTCAGGATGGGGTGTTAATCCAAGATCAATCCGTTGCATCCGTTCTGGCTTCATTGGAGCAGGCTATGTTGCAGGATGCCGTGGTGGTCGGAAGTTTTCAACACCAGAAGAACCTGCAAGCCGTAGAAACGGTACCTAAAAAGCGGCTGCGTGAAAGAACGCCACAGAATGTTATCGCGGCCATTAAAGGTATTTTAGGGCTCGCAGCGGATGCGGACATACCGTTGGACAGCGCTTTATCAGAACTTGGAATGGATTCACTTATGGCCGTGGAGATTGAACAATGTCTCAAGCTAGAGTACGACATTCGAGTCAGTGTACAACGTGTACGGCATTATAGCTTGGCGCAATTAGGTGACCTGGCCAGTGATACCCTAAGCGCGGTAGCCGCTCCGAGTAAATCTTCAGTAATGACAGAAATACCGCCGAGCATTGCCGCGGCTGCGCCTATCGAACTGTATCATGCAGCCGAGGCGAGGGATACGCACGCAGTGTATGTGGTAGCGGGATTTATGCTAGATCCCCGTCCGATGGCGGCTTCATTGGCCCTACCTACCAACCGTTGGGTATATCTAGTGCGTTATGATCGCGTTACCAACATGCAGGAACTGGTGTCGCTGTGGCGTAACCATGTACAGAATTTGTCAACCAGTATTCGCCATATTCAGCTTGTAGGGCATAGCGTGGGGGCTACTGTGATACAGAGGTTGCTGACACGGTTGGCCATTGGTGATATCCAACAGAGTTTATACAGCGTGTTAATCTCACCCCCGCAGCCGGCGCTGTTTGATCACCTCAATAAGGTAACAGCCGAGGATATCGATAAGATGTCGCCAGACGAGGCCAACCACATTCTAAAGCAGTTGCCATTTTGTCCCACGGTCATCTCGTTAGAGTTAGCCGCGATTCGCGCCCAGTTGAGGTTTTTTATCGCCGATCGATTTTATCGGCAAGAGTTAGCAACGGTAGACAAAGTGCTTCTCCCCGTAGACGATCCATTTTGCTGGACGAAATCTTATGGAAAAACCTGCGCGGCGCAGACAGAGTGTTGTGCGGGTAATCATGCGATCGATTCCTTGGAGTTAGCAGTCCTTGAACAGGCGCTAAGTGGAGAAGCCAGGCGGACACAATCCGAACTATTTAATCTGGTTGATACAGCGTAAGTGAGAAACACGATCTATTATGGCATCAATGCCGCCATCGGCAGGGATTCCGTCGTGGTGACGGGATGGTTCATTTGCGCTGGATAATCTCGTGTAGCCTGACGAGATAACAGGATTTGCCGTACCAAAAAATATTTCGCGTACTGATTTCCAGGATCCGATCATTGATGGTTTGCTGGTGGGTGTTTAGCAGACTAGTCGGTACCGGTAGAGGTTGGCCGATCATTGCCTGAATCTTCTTGTTTATTAACCTCAAGGCACTTTTATTTGCTTCAATGACACAATGATTGTTATCGAGCACAATCAGCCCATCCGGGTTGATATCCAACAATAGATGTGTTTGAGCGCGAAACCGATGCCGTTCCAACGCCAAGCTGATGATGCTGTGCAATTTCTTAGGCAAGGCATTTTCTTTAATGACATATTCATCGGCACCGGCCTCGAGGGTGCGCAAGGCCAGTGCTTGGTCATCCAAACCGGAAATAACAATGCTCAGCATGCTGGGATTAAGCTTGTGGATTCGTTCAACAATCTCAACCCCGCAGGCATCGGGTACATGCATATCCATTAGCACGACGTCGAACAGGGCATTTTCCAATTTGTTACAGGCAGCATGTAGGGTGGTCACGTGTTCGATAGTGTAGACGCCGGTGTCGCCTAAATAGGCGGTGACTAGAAATGCAAAACCCGGATCATCTTCCAGCAAGAGGACATTGAGGCGCCCAGTGGTTGGTTGTTCTAACGAATGCTGCGCGGGAAAGTGGTTCATGCAAGATACCTGGTAAGAAAGCAGCCGGTTGATGCCTAAAGCCCAAATGCGAGATTGGGTAGGAGGATTATCGGTTAGAAAAGTCGGTTTATTTAGCGAAATAGGCGGGTTCTTATTCGGTTCGATGCCGGCGCTAAGCGCCGAAATATCTATAGCATATTGAAAATAAAGATGAAAACCCGCGTATCGCGGTGCGCCGTGGGGTGATAGAGCAAAGAGATTAGGTGGTAGTGGTTATCCCTCGTGAGGATTACCAATGTATTGGTGCGGGTGTGGCGGAGAGCTTAGGCCAGTGCCTATCCAGGTCTTGCTGGATGGATTCAATATTTTTAACCCGCTATTAATACGATGTTGTATGCCTAAAAATCTGTTTCGCGGCCTGCATACAGTGCTAGTTACCCTACGAATCGGCTCGGTAATGTTTCAAGTTATTCAGAATTTCTACCGGTCGGCCGTTAACCGATAAGCAGGAGTTCTGGCAGGGGGATTTGCTCACTGCACGAGGGTGATACTATGCTCGTGCATTATCAGTAAAAAAAGTACAGGAAAGTGTTGCGAGGTGAATCCTATATTTTTTATAATATCAGTATCTCCTAATATACTTTACTAGCACAGTAGGGTTTTATTAGCTATCCACATGATTTAATTGACATTTAGGAGTCGCTATGGCGATCAGCAGTGTTTCAGTCCAAGAACACTATAACTACCACATCATCAAGAAATTCGTGGTGATGTCCCTGATCTGGGGCCTGTTGGGGATGTTCACCGGGGTTTACATCGGTTTTGAACTGGCCTGGCCCGCTTTAAATATGGATATTGCTGAAATTACCTTCGGCCGGTTACGGCCGGTGCACACCACCCTGGTGATCTTCGGGTTTGGCGGCAGTGCCTTATTCGCCACCTCGTATTATGTGGTGCAACGCACCTGCCAGGTGCGGTTATACAGCGACGTCATGGCCAACCTCACCTTTTGGGGTTGGCAGGCCGCGGTGGCCTTATCGGCGATCGGTTATATGAACGGTTATACCCAATCGCGAGAATACGCCGAGATGGTTTGGCCGGTGGATATTTTGATTGCCGTGGTCTGGATAATTTATTTCCTAGTGTATGTATTGACGGTACGACGCCGTACTCAACCGCATATCTATGTCGCGAATTGGTTTTACATCGCGTTTATTCTCGCCACCGCTATCCTGCATATTTTTAATAACATCGAAGTGCCCGTCAGTTTATTTAGTTTGAAGTCCTATAGTTTGCACGCCGGTGTGCAAGATGCCATGACTCAATGGTGGTACGGGCACAATGCGGTGGGGTTTTTCTTAACGGCAGCTTTCTTGGGCATGATGTACTACTTTGTCCCCAAACAAGCGGGCCGCCCGGTGTATTCGTATCGCTTGTCGATCATCCATTTCTGGGCCTTGATCTTCTTATATATGTGGGTCGGCGCGCACCATTTGCATTGGACCGCATTACCGGATTGGACCTCCACCCTGGCGGCGACTTTTTCGATCTTATTATTATTACCCTCGTGGGGCGGCATGATCAACGGCATCATGACCTTGTCAGGCGCGTGGGAGAAATTGCAAACCGATCCGGTAATTCGTTTCTTGATCGTCGCGTTATCGTTTTACGGGATGGCGACCTTTGAAGGTCCGTTGATGTCGCTCAAGAGTGTTAATGCCTTGTCGCATTACACCGACTGGACCATCGGACATGTACATTCCGGTGCGCTGGGTTGGGTCGCGATGATTTCAATCGGATCGTTTTATCACCTCATCCCGCGTCTATGGGAAACCAAGTTGTGGAGCACACGCTTGGTATTCACGCATTTCTGGCTCGCCACCATCGGCATTGTGTTATACATCAGTTCGATGTGGGTGGCCGGGATCGGTCAAGCCTTGATGCTGCGTGGCTTCGATGAATACGGCAACCTGGCATATACTTTTGTTGAAACCATTGAATTTTTATTTAAGCCCTATGTGGCGCGCGGCATTGGCGGGGTGTTCTTCCTATCGGGCATGGTGTTGATGGCGATCAACACCTTCATGACAGTGCGCCAGGGTTACCGTGATCGCGCACTGCTGGACGCCAAGCTCGTCGCGAAACTGGCCCGCGCCTAAGTTCTAGGAGTTATTAGCAATGAAACATGAAACGATTGAAACCAATGCCGGTTGGTTGATTGTCTTGACGCTGATAGTGATTAGCGTCGCGGGCTTGGTGGAAATCCTGCCGCTGTATTTTATCGATGACACAGTGGAAAAGGTTGAAGTCGGCGGTATTGAAACGGTGCGCCCCTATACACCCTTGGAATTGGCCGGCCGGGATATTTATCAACGCGAAGGCTGTTACCTGTGCCATTCACAAATGATCCGTCCCTTCCGCGATGAAAAGTTACGTTATGGGCATTATTCGCTGGCAGCAGAATCAAAATACGATCATCCTTTTCA
The DNA here is from genome assembly GCA_016194635.1 of Gammaproteobacteria bacterium. Taxonomy (GTDB): domain Bacteria; phylum Pseudomonadota; class Gammaproteobacteria; order UBA6429; family Thiohalophilaceae; genus JACQBC01. Next base: position 51,318 of record JACQBC010000024.1, read on the forward strand.
GTGGGGCTCAAAACGTACCGGCCCGGATCTGGCGCGGGTCGGTGGCAAATATTCCAACGAGTGGCACGCGCAGCATTTGACCAATCCCCGCTCGGTAGTGAAAGAATCCATCATGCCCAATTATCCCTGGCTGGCGAAAACCGATTTAGATTACAGCGATATCGCCGACAAAATGCGCGCCTTAAGACATGTCGGTGTACCCTACTCACTGTCCAAGCAAGAATTCGACAACAATGTCCGCCGCTTTGGCAAGGATGTGGCGCAACAACTGGAAATTAGCTCCGCCGAAGACAACTTGATTGCCCAGGCCGAAGCCAAGAATTACGACGGTAATCGTGACAATCTATCCGAGCTGGATGCCTTGGTGGCCTATTTGCAGGTACTAGGCACGATGGTGGATTTCAGTAAATTCGATGATGGGTATTTTTCAAAGTTTCGTTAGGCGAGCAGCAATGATGCGCGAATGGTTTGACTGGTTCACTCACATGGAAAATACCAAGCCACTGGCCTTGGTGATGATGTCCACGGCGTTTGTCGGCGTGCTGCTCTACGTGTTTAGCAATCGTAAACGTAGCGCGCGTTTAGAAACTTATAAATATATACCGCTCGATGATGATGTAGTCGCAGCGGATCACGACACAGGTACACACCATGAGCAACGATAAGCAACCCCACAGCGCGCAAACCACCGGCCATGCGTGGGATGGGGATATTCAAGAATTCAATAATCCCTTGCCACGCTGGTGGCTATGGGGATTTTATGCCACGGTAGTGTTTGCAATAGTCTATTGGATCTTGTATCCCGCCTGGCCGATCGGCAAAACCTATACCAAGGGCATGTTCAATAACATCGAATACACTACCGCGCAGGGTCAACACGTGGTGACGCATTGGAATACCCGTGCCGTGTACGAACGAGAAATGCAGTTTGCACGGCAGCAACAGGCCGGTATTCTCAAGACATTGGATCAATCCAGTTTTGACGATATCGTCAAGGACCCGCAAAAGTTGGGCTTCGCCAAATCCATGGCCAAGGTGTTATTCGCGGATAATTGCCAGGCTTGCCATCAAGCCGGTGGTGCCGGGATCGTCGGGCGTTATCCCAACCTGGCGGATGATGATTGGTTATGGGGCGGGAGTTTCGCGCAAATTGAAAATACCATCCGCGAAGGCCATACTGGCATGATGCCAAGCTTTAAGACGCGTTTAAGCCGCGCGCAAATTAACGCGGTCAGTGAATACGTTTTATCATTATCCGGACAGGCCAGCGATACGGATCTGGTGAAACAAGGTCAGGCGATTTTTGAAGGCGAGGGCGGTTGTGTCGCCTGCCATACCAAGGCCGGCACGGGCAATATAGCCATGGGTTCCGCCAATTTAACCGACCAGATCTGGACCATCGCCAAGGTGGCAAGCGCCAAGAACCCGCAGGAAAAACGCGCCGCGGTGTATTCTGTGGTGGAAAATGGTGTGACCCGAACCATGCCCACCTGGAAAGATCGTTTATCCCCCACTGAAATCAAAGTACTCGCCCTCTATGTGCATGAATTAGGCGGCGGGAAGTAATCCGGAGTGCAGTGACTAGCGCAAGCATTATTCAAACACCGATCATCCCGCGTTCGGTGCGAGGGCATTACCGCACCATTAAATACCTGATTTTGTTCTTTGCCTACGGGATTTATTTTTCCCTGCCCTGGTTACCCTGGCAACGCGCTCACGGCCCTAACCAGGCGATCCTGTTCGACATCATCAATCGTAAATTTTATATTTTTGACCTGGTGGTGTACGCCCAGGATATTTTCTGGCTGGCCGGATTTTTGATCATCGCGGCGCTGTTATTATTTTTCGTCACGGGGATCGCCGGGCGGGTATTTTGCGGCTATTTTTGTTTCCAGACCCTATGGACCGATGTGTTTTTATTGATCGAGCAGTGGGTGCAGGGCGAGCGTAACGCGCGGATCAAGCTCGCCTGTGGACCGTGGGGCCTCACTAAATTTTTTAAGCTGAGTCTTACCTGGGTTTTATGGTTGGGCGTGGCCTGGTTAACCGGTTTTTCCTTTGTCTTGTATTGGGGAGAAGCGCCACGGTTGTTCGTGGATTTTTTTCATGGCGCCGCGCCGTTCCCCGCCTATGCTACGACCGTATTTCTAACCACCAGTACCTTTGTCATGGCGGGTTTAGCCCGTGAACAAGTCTGTACGTATATGTGCCCTTACGCACGCTTTCAAAGCGCCATGGTGGATCAACATACCGTGGTGGTGGCCTATGATTCAATCCGCGGTGAAGGCGCGCGCGGGCGGCATAAGCCTGATAAGAACTTTTTGACCCGTGAGCAGCGCGAACAAAAAGGCCACGGTGATTGTATCGATTGCGGCTATTGCGTACAGGTTTGTCCGGCCGGTATTGACATACGCAATGGCCTGCAATACCAATGTATTTCCTGCGCTTTGTGCATCGACGCGTGTAACAGCATTATGTCGGCGACCGGATTTCCACGCGGTTTAATTCGCTATAGCGCGCAACAACCGACGCGTACTCCCGCCTGGCGGCGTCCCAAAACCGTGGGTTACGGCGCGGTGTTAAGCTTGGCGTCGGCTTGGTTAATCTGGAGTATCAGTACCCGCACACCGGTTGAGTTGCAACTCGAACAGATCCGGCAGCCGTTATTCGTGGTACTGGCCGATGGGCGGGTGCAAAACCACTATACACTCAAAGTTAATAATAAGACCGCGCTAGCGGCGTCCTACCGTATCGATTTGCAAGGAATGAATGCCGATTGGGAGGCGCGGCCACAACGCGACGTAAGACTGGGTCCCGAGCAGAGTGTGCTGGTGGATGTATTAGTACGCATGCCAGCGGAACATCCTGTGACTGGACGGCAAGAATTCACTATGACGATTACCGGTGAAGGTCAATTGCAAGATGTCATGAAACACCACACGGTTAATTTCTTCTGGCCTGGAGGGGGTTAAGTGCAAGATTTATTGTTGAGCCTGCCGATCGGCGTAGTACTCATTACCCTGGTGTTTATAACGTTGCGGCGCGGGTGGAAATTGCCCACGGTAACGATCGCCGTAGGCTTGGTTGTGGGAGTGATGGGGCTATTGGGGATCATCGGGGCTCTGGCCTGGCCTGGACTTGATGTGTTCGCTATGCTCCTGGCGGTGTATTTATTGACAATTTATATCAATGCTTTGCTGTGGCAAACGTCCGCGACAGCGAGCGAAACAACCCCTCGTCGCCACTGGGCGCCGCTGTTATTGATCAGTTTTTTCGGTTTTGTGATCGCCATTAATTTATTATTTTTAGTGTTGGCCGATGTAGGCACCGACAGTATCATCGGCCGCTGGTTGTTACCCTCCAAACATCCTGGTGAGGTTGTGAGTTCGATCTTTCCTGGAACAGTGGCGCACGATTACCGCGAAAAAGAAGACCAATTTAACCAATACCAACAATTGCGTGACCAACAGCGCGTTGTGGGTTGGAAGCTGCACTATGGCTGGAAGGTATCGCCGCTAGAAAACACACTGGCCAGATTTGAATTAAACCTCCGGGATAAAAATGCCCAGCCTGTGCGCGCCGATAAAATTCAGGGTGTATTCTATTTCCCAGGGGATGCCCGCCTGGATACCTCGTTTACTATGCAGGCCGTGGCGGATGGAAACTATCAGGCGGAGCTGCGTTTGCCGCATGCGGGACGATGGGATTTGGTGTTGTTGATCCAGCGCGGCACGGATCAACACGAAGTGCGTGCCAGCACCGATGTTGGAAAACTCCAAGCCCCATGACGAGTAAGGCCAGCGTCTGTTATCACTGTGGTTTGGACCTGCCACCACAGCTCGCGTATAACGTGATGATCAACGCCATACTGCGGCCGATGTGTTGCCCCGGTTGCCAAGCCGTGGCGCAGGCGATTGTGGACAATCGTCTCACCGATTATTACCGGTACCGCACTGCGCCCGCCGCGACCGCGGGTGAACCTGTTCCTGATCTGCTAAAACAAATGACGGCGTATGACCACCCTAAATTACAACAGCAATTTGTGGCAACGAGCACGGCTGATAACCACAAACACACCAGTTTGATCCTAGAAGGTATTGTCTGTGCCGCCTGTGTGTGGTTGAACGAGAAACATGTCAATGGGTTACCGGGGGTGGTGGAATTTCGGGTCAATTTCTCCAACCACCGTGCCAGTTTGATCTGGGACACGACCCGCATCAAACTCAGCGAGATACTGCAGGCGATTGCCCTGATTGGGTATCGCGCCCATCCGGTGGACGCGCAGCGCCAAGCCCAGATCCAGCAACGCGAGCGCGGCCGGGCCTTGCGCCGCCTGGCGGTGGCGGGACTGGGTTCGATGCAAATCATGATGTTGGCCGTTGCGTTGTATGCAGGGGCGTTTAGCGGTATTGATACTGCCCTGGTGGGTTTTTTCCGTTGGGTCAGTTTACTGCTGGCCACGCCCGTGGTGCTGTATTCCGCCTGGCCGTTTTACCAATCCGCATGGCGCGACCTGCGTCTGGCGCGGGTAGGCATGGATGTGCCGGTGGCCGTATCGATCTTGGCGGGTTATCTTGCCAGCGTGTACGCGACGCTCACTCAACAGCACGATATTTATTTTGACTCCATCAGCATGTTTATTTTTTTCTTATTGGGAGGGCGCTATCTTGAGATGCAGGCACGGCATCGCGCCGGTGAGGTGGCCGCAAATTTAGTGAAATTGATCCCCGCAATGTCGACGCGGATCGACGCGGCTGGACAGGAACAGGTAATCGCAGTGAGCGAATTGTCTCCCGGTGATAAAGTGCGGGTTAAACCCGGTGAGACGATCCCCGCCGATGGGATTGTTGATGCGGGCCAGAGTCATGTGGACGAAGCCTTATTAACCGGCGAAAGTATCCCGTTATACAAACAAGCCGGTGACCCTGTGATTGGCGGGAGTGTGAATGTCGACAGTCCCTTACAGCTGCGGATCGAAAAGGTGGGCGCCGATACTGTGTTGGCGGGGATTCAACGCTTGTTGGATCGGGCGCAAACGGAAAAACCGGCCATTGTTTTGCTGGCGGATCAGGTTGCGCGTTATTTTGTGCTGGGGTTATTCGTCATTGCCTTGCTGGTCGGCTTGTGGTGGTGGCAACACCAGCCTAGCCGGGCCTTGTGGATTGTAATCAGTGTCTTGGTGGTCAGCTGTCCCTGTGCTTTATCGTTGGCAACCCCGGTGGCGTTGATCACTGCCACCGGCCGGTTGATGCAATTAGGCATGTTAACCACGCGGGGTCATGCCTTACAAACCCTGGCGGGGATCACCCATGTGGTTTTCGATAAAACCGGAACATTGACGTATGGCCGAGCGCATATCACATCGATAGAACTATGTTCGTCGTTGCCGCGTGAACAGGTGTTAGCGATTGCCGCCGCGCTGGAGCGTGGTTCAGAACACCCTCTGGCTCAGGCTTTTACCACCGCCGCAGTTCCCCGTTTGAATAGTAGCGATTATCGCGCCTTTGCTGGACAAGGCATGCAAGCGACCGTTGAGGGTAAAATCTACCGCATTGGACGCGCTGACTTTGTGCGGCCAGTGCAGCCGATGGTTAGGCCCGCGCAACCAAGTCATCACACCACCTTGTGGCTCGCCGATTCAGAGCAAATGCTGGCGGTGTTTTATTTAGAAGACGAACTGCGTCCTGATGCTTTGTCCACTGTACGGGAGCTGCAACACCAGGGTCTGCAAGTCTGTTTATTCAGCGGGGACCAACCCGCGGTTGTTGCACGTTTCGCCGAACGTTTGGGTATTCGACAGTGGCAGGCGGGATTATTACCGCAGGACAAACTCGCGCAGTTGCGGGGTTTGCAGGCCCAAGGCGCGGTGGTTGCGATGGTCGGCGATGGGGTAAACGATGCCCCGGTGTTGGCCGCGGCCCAAGTTTCGATCGCCATGGGCAGTGGTACACCGCTCGCCCAGGGCAGTGCCGATCTGGTGTTATTATCCGAACGCTTAGCCCCGGTGGCCCAGGCAGTGGATCTGGCGCGGCGTAGCCGACGGGTGATTCAACAAAATCTCGCTTGGGCGATCCTCTATAATATAGTCGCGATTCCGTTGGCGGGTTTGGGGTATATCGTCCCTTGGATGGCGGGTATCGGCATGTCGGCCAGTTCTTTATTGGTGGTCCTCAATGCCTTAGGCTTGCAACAGTTCGCCCAACCACGCACGATGCCATGACGATCCTTTATTTACTGATACCGTTGGGACTCCTGTTACTGGGGATCGCGTTATGGGCGTTTATGTGGGCGGTACGTTCCGGCCAATTTGATGATTTAGAAGGTCCGGCGCATCGGATCTTGATGGATGACGATGATCCCCGTCTTCCCCATCAGTCCCCGCGTTTAGATAGCTTGTCAGAGGATGATAGCTAAATTAGAATTCCCTTATATGTTTTCCGGAGATGTGGCGATGAAAGATTTTTTCAGTTTCCAAAACCTACCCCTTACCATCATCATCGGGTTGGTTATTTTCAGTTGGTTAAGCCTCCTCTCGGTGCTGATTGCGCATTAAATTGTTTGGTGTAAGGTTAAATTTACTCCAAAACGGCCCGTAGTGACCCCATTCATTCCCAGATAGCCCCGCCGGGCTAATGCCCAGGTGGATTCATCCGCTATTATTACCATGATTTCTCAGGAAAAAATCATGGTAAGTACCGATTATCGCCGTTCCTTGATTCGCGGAAGTGTGGGGATTTGCCTGCTGCTCGTTGCACTGTGTGCGCTGCCGCGGCCGGTCGCGGCGCAAGCCACCAGCGATGTGCGCGTGCTGATCGATGTGTCCGGCAGCATGAAACGCAATGACCCCAAGAATTTGCGCGTGCCGGCGTTACGTTTATTAGTGGAATTATTGCCAGAGGGTACGCGTTCGGGTGTATGGATGTTTGCGCAGGGCGTCGATATGTCGGTTCCCCTGGGTAATGTGAATAAAACCTGGCGTGATAAGGCCCTTGCCGCCGCGGATCAGATCCATTCGCGCGGTTTGTTCACCAATATCGAAGACGCGCTGCGCAAGGCGAGTGTTGACTGGAAACAACCTGATCCGCACTATCGCCGCCACATGATCTTATTAACCGATGGGATGGTGGATATCGCCAAAGACCCGCGTGAAAATGCCCAGTCACGTCAACGTATCTTGCAAGAGTTGCTCCCTGCGTTGCAACAAGCCGATGTTTCGATCCATACGATCGCCCTGTCAAACGAAGCCGATTTTGATTTATTACAGGCGCTGTCTTCCGCCAGTGGCGGAGCGTTTGAAAAAGTAACCAGCGCCGAGCAATTACAACGGATTTTTCTGCGGCTGTTTGAAAAATCGGTCGGTGCCGATAGCCTGCCGATTGAGAACAACCGTTTTATGGTGGACAAAAATGTCAGCGATATTACCGTGTTGTTATTTTTGGCCAAAGACAGTCCGGCCACACAATTGACCTTACCCACTAAGCACTCCTACACTGAGAAGCAACACCCTGATACCGTGCAATGGCACCATGAAGAAGGGTATGACCTGATTACAATTCGTAATCCGGAAGCCGGTCAATGGTCGATGCAGGCCAAGGTTGATCCCGATAACCGGGTATTGGTGGTGACTAATCTGCGTTTAAAAATCGACAAACTGCCCAATAGCTTGTTACTTGGCGACAGTTTTGAGCTGCGCGCCAGACTGCTGGAAGAGAGCAAGACGGTTACGAATCCAAGCTTGTTAGACAAAACCCAATTCATCCTAAAGCTCAGCGATGAGCAGAATAAACCTGCGGAGTATCCTCTAAAGGATGATGGTTTGCCTCCGGACAGTTTAAAAGCCGACGGTGTCTACAGTTTATCAATGGATAAATTGCAACGGGCCGGCGCTTATGAGTTATTGCTGCAGGTTAAGAGTCTCACCTTTGCGCGCGAGCAGCACCACAATTTACATGTCTACGACAGTCCGGCCGAGATTAGTATCAGTCAAATCGCTCCGGACAAACCCTTTCATGTCAGTATACAGCCGCATGCGGGTTTGATCCGGCCTGAAACGGTGTCCATGCAGGTGCGTTTACCCGCTGCCGAGCCGTTGACGGTTGCGCAGACGGGGGATACCCAGTGGGCTATCGATATTCCGGTTGCGCATGCTAATCAAATCTTCACGCTTACGCTTGCCGCGACGCGTTACGACGATAAACCATTAAAGATGGAGTTTGAACAACCGCTGGCGGTAACCGAAAAACCTCATTCGCTGGCGATCAAAGCCACTACCCCTGCGTCCCCACCGGATAGTCATGTCGCCACAGCGGCGCAAGCGCCAGAGGTGCAAGCCGAGGAGGATACAGACCAGGCCGATGAACCTGCGCCGGAGCCGCACAGAGGGTTCGATTGGAAGATCGTGGGCGGTATCGTGCTTGGAGTGAATGCCTTGATTTTTGGGTTAGGCTGGGTGGTCTTCCGTAAGTTACGTAAACGCCGACAACAACAAGTACAAAAAGATGTCAAGGAGATGCAGGTATGAATGAGTCATTAACGGGTACGTTACTGGTGTTCGCCGAGATCGGCGCGGTATTGGCCATTGTCACGATAATTGTGTTGATCGTAATGTTACGCCGTTCCAGCAAAGATCGCCTCGCCGCCAAGGCATTTGTCGATGGCTTACATCAGCATGAATTAAAGCGTAAAGAAAACTTGATCAGTGTAATGCAAAAGGTCCATGACATGGATCCGGAGTTGGCGGTAAAGACGGCGCAATCCATGCTCAGTTGCGAAAAACAGATCTACAATCGTGTCTTAAAGATTTTTTTAGGGCATGATCGTGAGGCGCTGGGACAGCTGCAACGCGATGTGGAAAATATGGCAGGCGCCTACCGTAAATTAGCGGACACGGCGGAAACCATAAATGGTGCCGAGCAGGTGGAGCGGGGCGAGAATCCGCGGCAAAACGCTCATTTACGTACGCAAATTAAACAATTGGAAAATGAAAAAGCTAAATTAGAACGGGATCTGTCCGAGGCCATGACCTCTATGGAGAATATGCTCAAGGAGTATACGCAGATGTATTCCGGGGGCGGAAAAAAAGATGGGGTTAAACATATCGAGAACGAACTGACCCAGCTTAAACAAAAGATTTCGGAAAACCTGGTGGAAGCGGTGCGGCAAGACGACTTGCCAGAGGTACCGGATCTTGCAGCTGATCTTACGCGTAAAACTCCTGGCGCCTAAAAAACCCCCGGCCCTTATCACTTGGCCGGGTATACGGGTTATTGCAATACCTTCTGCAATTTTTTCATGGCATTATTCTCCAACTGCCGAATCCGTTCTGCCGAGATAGCGTACTTTTCGGCTAATTCGTGTAACGTGGCTTTGTCGTCATCGAGCCAACGGCGTTGAATAATGTCTTTGCTGCGATCATCTAAACGCGCTAAGGCGGTATGCAGACGATCATGGTTATGTTGCTCCCACTGTGTTTCTTCTACGACCTGCCCAGGATTATGGGTGGTATCCTGCAGATAGGCGGCGGGATGCGGCGTATCTTCTTCGTCATCGTCGTTGCGCAGATCAAAGGCCACGTCGTTGCCAGACAGTCGTGCTTCCATTTCCCTGACATCTTGTTCGCTGACACCTAAGTCTTTGGCCACGGCTTTAACCTCTTCGTGGCTGAACCAGCCCAGGCGTTTCTTGGAACTGCGCAGGTTAAAGAACAATTTGCGTTGCGCCTTGGTGGTGGCGATTTTCACGATGCGCCAGTTGCGCAAGATAAACTCGTGGATCTCAGCGCGGATCCAATAGACGGCAAAGGACACCAGCCGTACTCCAAGGCTTGGATCGAAACGCTTGACGGCTTTCATCAGACCGATATTGCCTTCCTGGATTAAATCATTTTGTGCCAGACCATAACCGCTATAACCGCGGGCAATATGCGCGACAAACCGCAGGTGCGACATGACTAACTGCCGAGCCGCTTCTAAATCATTATGGTCACGCAGCCGAATCGCGAGGGCCTGTTCCTCAAGCACAGATAATACTGGGATACGATGGATAGCATTAAGGTAGGCGTCAATGCTGCCGGTAGGGATGGGTAAGCGTAAAGCTTTCACATTAGTCATGGGATCTCCCGTATATCAGTCGTTCATGATATTAGCACTCAAAAGCTTCGAGTGCCAATACGGGTAGAAGTTCAGTGGACCAAATCCCATATAATCAATAGGTTATCGGACCAGGGGCAGGGTCGATTCCGTGTCTAGGGTGAGTTCCAGGGCATGGGGATCATAGGGAGAGGGCAGCGGACCCTGTTGGCTTTGGTAGAAATGCACCCGGTTACGCCCGGCTTCCTTGGAGCGGTATAGGGCCTTGTCAGCGTAGCTCAGGAAGCGGGTTAAGCTTTCGCCGGGAAAATCCGCTGTGGTAGCCAAGCCGATACTGACGCTGATGTCTACCCCGGCGGGGCGCAGCTGCTGGATCTGTTGGCGTAATAATTCGGCGCGTTCTAGGATTTGCTCTTGATCAGCCTTGGGAATCAACACACAGAACTCTTCACCGCCAAAACGCACCACCACGCCGTCTTTAAAGGTGCGGTTGAGGGTATCCCCCAACTCCGCCAGGACGTGGTCGCCGGTGATATGGCCTAGGCTGTCATTAATCTGCTTAAAGTGGTCGATATCGATCAACATGGCCCAGACCGGCTGATGCGCGGGATCAGCGATATAGGCCTCACCGTTGTCTACTAGATAACGTTTACTGCGGACCCCGGTGAGGCTATCGGTCACCGCAATCCAGCGCATGGCCTCGGCCTGATGTTTCAAGGCGTTGTACTGGTGTTTAATTAACAAGAGCGATCGCACCCTTGCGATCAATACTTCTTCCACAATCGGTTTAGTCACAAAATCATTGGCCCCGGCATGAAACGCCTCCACCTGGGTTTGTTGGTCTTCGGTGCTGGTCAGTACCAATACGGGCATTTCTTGCTGTGAAAAGTGCATCTTGGCGCGCAGGGCATAGAGTAAATCACCGCCGGTTAATTCTCCCACCAGGTAAAAATCGGTGATGACCATGTCGTATTCTTCCGTCAGCAAATGGTTAGCTTGCTGGGTATTTTCCATTAATTGCAGCGCGTCTTCGGCGGATCGGACATGGGTCACCCGCAGGCCCTGGCGTTCCAGAATTTTCTGGATGGCGGCGGCGGCCGTGGCGCTGTCCTCGACGAACAGGATATGGCCCATCATGCCGGAATTGCGTTGAATAAAAGACCGGATGAAACTGCCAAACGCTTTGTAACCCTGTGATTTATCAAAGTAATCGGTCACCCCGGCCTCAAAGCCTTCGCGCAACAAACGACTGTCCGCGTCGCCGGATACCACAATGATCGGGATATAACTGTGGGTGCGAGATTGGCGGATATGACGGCTGAGTTCCAAGCCATCCATATCAGGAAGCATCAGGGCTGTGGAGACCAAGTCATAACGGCCGGTGTCGAGCATCACCAGCGCTTCGGCACCGTTGGCACACATGAATACCTCGGCATTGGCGACCTCATCGTGCAAAATGCGGGTCAGGATAGCGCGGGAAACCGCCGATCCATCGACCACGATGATGCGGGTGCGTTTATCACTCATGCTGTTATCGGAGTCATCCATGTTGGTAGGATATAGGACTTACTTGTCGGCCTGTGTAATTAAAACCTTAACGTGGCTCAATGGCGCGTAAATGCCGCCCTACCGCCAGCCACGAACCCATCCAGCCCAGGCCTATACTGACGCCCAAAAGCTGGGTTATGGTAATCAAGTCTAGATAATAGAGTCGAAACGGAGTGTGGTACAAGCCCGCCAGCCGTTCCACCGGCCCGGACAGCAAGGCTATCGCCCCGTCGATGAAAACCAACGCCATGATACCCCCGGCCAGACCATACCAAAAACCGGTATATAAGAATGGGCGGCGGATAAAGGCATCGGTACCGCCGATGAGTTTGATAACCACGATCTCCTCACGCCGGTTTTGTATGGCCAGGCGGATGGTATTGCCTATCACCAGGACAACCCCCAGCGCCAGCATCCCCCCTAATATATCGATACCGCGGCTGGCGATAGCCATGATCGCAAACAGGCGTTTGACCCATTGACGATCCAGTTGCACGTATTCCACCTGCGGCAGGGCGCGCAAGCGTTCCACCAGCTGGTCTAACGCGGTGGGTTCGGTAGAAGACTTCGGGCTGACCACCAACACCTGCGGCAGGGGGTTCTCCGTTAATGCATTGAGCGCCTCACCAAACCCGGACTGTTGCTTAAATTCGCTCAGGGCTTGTTCGCGGGAAATAAACACGACATTGGCCACTTCGGGCAGTTGTTGGATATCCGTTTGTACTTTGCGGACTTGAGATTCAAGTGTCGGCAGCCCAAAAAAAACCGAAATCTTGGCAGCCCCGTCCCACCCGTCACTGAGGCGTTGTGCGTTTTGTAATAGCACATGCAATCCGGTGGGCAGGGCGAGGGCGATCCCGATCACGGTCGCGGTCATCAGTAGGGATAGAGGTGTGCGCCACAACTGACCCAGGCTATAGAAAAAAACCTGGGCATGGCGTAGTCCCCAGGTGCGTAATGCGGTACCTAGCCCCAGTTTGTCGCGCGCGCCGGATTCATCACGCAGGCGAGCGTCGCGTCGGTTCATGTTACCCCCTGGGTATCGGCGATCAAACGGCCAGTTTTGAGTGTCAACACGCGATGACCCAGCCGTCGGATCAAATCCCAATCGTGGCTGGCGATCAATACACTCACACCCACTTGGCGGAATTGTTCAAAGATCTGCATGATTTCCAGCGATAACTCCGGGTCGAGGTTACCGGTGGGTTCATCGGCGAGCAACACCGCGGGTTTGTTGACCACGGCGCGCGCGATTCCCACGCGTTGCTGTTCGCCGCCGGAGAGGGTAATGGGCGAGCTTTTTTCTTTGCTGAGTAATCCGACTTTATCCAAGGCGGCACGCACCCGCCGACCGATTTCCCGCGGTGGCAATCCGGCGATAATCAACGGCAGGGCCACGTTATCAAACACGCTACGATCAAACAATAACTGGTGATCCTGGAAGATAAAACCGATATTACGCCGGTAATAGGGAATACGGCGGCGGCTGATCTTTTGGGTATTTTGCCCATTGACGATCACTTGGCCGCGGCTGGTGCGTTCCAGCAAGGCGATCAATTTCAATAAGGTGCTTTTGCCGGCACCGGAGTGGCCAGTGAGAAAGGCGAATTCGCCCGCTTGTAATTCAAAACTGACATTGAGCAGGGCATCGAAGCCGCTGGGGTAACGTTTGCTGGCATTGATGAATTGAATCATACCCAGGTTAGTTCACGCGGGATCGAGTAAGGCGTGTACAAATTCTTCGGCATTGAAGCGGCGCAGATCATCAATGGCCTCGCCCGTCCCGATGTAACGAATCGGCAGCTGTAATTTATGGGCGATAGCTAACACCATCCCCCCCTTAGCGGTGCCGTCGAGCTTGGTGATGATCACGCCATTCACCCCGACGGCGTTATGAAATTGTTCGGCCTGTTGCAAGGCGTTTTGACCTGTGCCGGCGTCCAATACCAGCCACACCTGGTGAGGGGCGTGGGGGTTTTGACGCGCCATGGTGCGTTTAACTTTCTTAAGTTCTTCCATCAAGTTGGATTTGGTGTGCAGCCGTCCGGCGGTATCGGCCAGCAACACATCGGTGCAACGGGCTTGAGCGGCTTGCATGGCATCGTAAATAACGGCGGCACTGTCAGCCCCCATCGTCTGCGCAATGACCGGCACCTGGTTACGCTCTCCCCAGGTTTGCAATTGTTCGACCGCTGCCGCACGAAAGGTATCGCCGGCGGCAAGCATCACACTGCATCCTTGAGTTTGGAATTGTTTGGCCAGTTTACCGACGGTGGTGGTTTTACCCACACCGTTGACACCGACAATTAAAATACTGCAGGGTTTGTCGCTGGTAGGTAGTGTCAGGGGTGGCGTGCTGGGGGTGAGGATGCGCAGCATCTGCGCCGTGACGCAGGCCCGCATGTCAATCTGCGGCTGTTGCTTGGCAGTTTGGCGTAGCTGTTCTACGATCAGCGCCGTGACCTCGATACCCACATCCGCACGCAGCAGGGCAGTTTCAAGCGCGTCGATGCTGGTATTATCCACGCTTGAACTGGACCACAACGCGGCCAGGCCCGCGCGGGTGCGTGCTAATCCTGCCTTAAGCCGCTTGAATAAACTGTCGGGGTTGCTGTCTGTCAGAGGAGTTGGGTTGGGGAACATTTCCGGCCTAGGAGAAAGAGATTGAATATCCTACCATCGGCCACCACCTTGGGCTAGGATGTAACCCTACGGTTTTAGTAAAAAGGAACAGGCATGTACAAGCAAATCCTGGGTTGGCTAATGATGTTGCTACCGGTGTTGGCAAATGCGGCAGTGGACGATTTTGTCCATGCCTACACGTTAAAAAACGGCTTAAAGTTACTTATTAAAGAAGACCACCGCGCCCCGGTGGTTGTGTCGCAGATTTGGTACAAGGTCGGTAGTGCCTACGAACACGGCGGGATCACCGGGGTTTCGCACATGCTTGAACACATGATGTTCAAAGGCACCGAACATTTTGGACCGGGGCAGTTCAGCCGCTTGATCGCGGAAAATGGCGGTCAGGACAATGCCTTCACCAGCCACGATTACACCGCGTATTTTCAAATCCTGGAAAAGAGCCGGTTGGCCGTGAGTTTTGAATTGGAGGCCGATCGGATGCGCAATCTGATGCTGGCCAATCCCAAGTACAGTGAAAAATCCGCCACCGAATTTGCCAAGGAACTGGAGGTGGTCAAAGAAGAACGGCGCATGCGTACCGAAGATAATCCACACGCCCTCACCCAGGAATATTTTAATTCCGTGGCGTTTAGCAATAGCAGTTATAAAAACCCAATCATCGGTTGGAAGCCAGACCTGGATACCTTGACCGTGGAAGATCTGCGCAACTGGTATGTGCGTTGGTATGCCCCCAACAATGCCACCTTGGTGGTGGTGGGGGATGTGCAACCCCAAGAGGTGTATGCCTTGGCGGAAAAATATTTTGGTCCGCTCAGCGCGCAAACCATCCCACCGGTTAAACCGCGTGTGGAAGTGGAGCAACTCGGCGTACGCCAAATTCATGTCCGTGCCCCCGCGCAAGTACCCTATCTCCTAATGGGTTATAAAGTCCCCGTGCTGAAGACGGTCAGCAAGGACAATGACTGGGAGCCCTACGCCCTGGAGGTATTGTCGGGCATCTTAGGCGGCAGCCGTACCTCGCGGTTTGAACGAAAACTCGTCCGTGAACAGCGCATCGCCGCGGCAGCCGATGTGGATTACGACATGCAAGCCTGGCAGGCGGATCTATTGGTAATTGACGCTACCCCGGCCAGCGGTAAATCCGTCCAGGAACTGCAGCAGGCGGTCGAGGCCCAGATCGAGGCGCTGAAAACCGAGCCGGTCAATTCTGACGAGTTGGATCGTATCAAGGCGCAGGTGGTGGCGCATGATGTATATCAAAAAGACTCGAGTTTTTACCAAGGAATGGAATTAGGTATTTATGAAACCGTCGGCCTAGGTTATAAACGGGCCGCGGAATATGTACGCCGTATCCGCCAGGTGACTCCTGAGCAGATCCAACAAGTGGCGCGTAAATATTTGGTGACCGAACATTTAACCATTGCCATCCTCGACCCACAACCGATGACGGCGCCGGTACGCCCACACCCTCCCTTAGTTAGCGAACATCATCATTAAATGCAAGGAATTCGCAGCGTATGTTAAATAAAAAATATCTGCTCTTGGCGCTGATCGTGGTTATCGGCGTGATCGCCGCGGTGTATTGGTTTACACCGTTGCATAAATCCGTTGCTCCCAACCAAGGTTTGAACATTGAAACCTGGCAAATCAAAAATGGAGCCAAAGTGTTCTACGTCGCCGCGCCGCAATTGCCCATGGTGGATGTGCGGGTGGTGTTTAATGCCGGTAGCGCGCGCGATAACGGCAAGCCTGGGTTGGCGCGTTTGACCAATCGCTTATTGGATCACGGCGCGGGCGAGTGGAGCACCGAGCAGGTGCTAGAACGGATGGACAATGTGGGCGCCCAGTTTTCCAGCAGTGCCTACCGGGATATGGCGGTGGTAAGTTTGCGCAGCCTGACGGATAAGTCGTTACTCAGTACCGCGGTGGAGACTATGGCGGCGGTATTGCAGCAACCTAAGTTTATGCCTGTTGAATTAGAACACGAACGGGAACGTACCCTGGTGGCGTTGCAGAATCAACGTGAGTCACCCGATGACCTCGCCGAGTTGGCGTTTTATAGTGCCGTGTATGAGCAACATCCTTATGCCAGCCCGGTGTTGGGAACTCCCCAGAGTGTGGCCGCGATCAGCAACGCCGATGTGATGGAGTTTTACCACCGCTATTACGTGGGCAATAATGCCTTGATCGTCATCGTCGGAGATGTGGATCGTGCCAAGGCCGAGCAGATGGCGGAACAAATCGTCGCTGGCCTGCCGCCCGGCCAGCCCGTGGCGGCGTTGCCGGACGTGCCCATTCCCCACGCCAGTAAATTGATTAAGGAGCCCTATCCTTCCACCCAGACCCACATATGGGTTGGGCAACCGGGTATGACCCGCGACGATAAGGATTATTTTCCGCTCTATGTCGGTAACCATATTCTCGGCGGCAGCGGCTTTGGTTCGCGTATTGTCGATCAAATCCGTGAAAATAAAGGCCTGGCCTATAGCAGTTATAGTTATTTTATTCCGATGCAACGTCCCGGGCCATTTTTTATGGTATTGCAAACCAAGAATGAACAGGCCGAGCAGGCATTGCAGTTATTACGCGATATTCTCGCCAAATTCATCAGCAACGGTCCGACCGAGGAAGAACTGGCGCACGCCAAGAAAAATATCACCGGCGGATTTCCCTTGCGCTTGGATAGCAACAAAGATATTACGGAACAAGTGGCGTCGATTGGTTTTTATAATTTACCGCTGGATTATCTTAAGACCTTTAATGCCAAGGTGGAGGCGGTGACTCGCGACCAAATTATGGATGCCTTCCGCCGTAGGATCGATCCGCAAACCATGGTGACGGTCATGTTAGGCGGCAACGAGAATGCGGCACAAAACAAACCATAACGGTGCGGGGCAGCGTCACACAGTACGTATCATCGGCGGGCAGTGGCGCAGTCGTAAACTGAGTTTTCCTGAGCAGTTACAGCTGCGGCCTACACCGGATCGGGTGCGCGTTACGTTGTTTAATTGGTTGCTACCGCTGCTGCCGGGAGCGTGTTGCCTGGATCTGTTTGCGGGTAGCGGGGCCTTGGGCTTGGAGGCGTTATCGCGCGGTGCTGCCCGGGTTGTCTTAGTGGAACAGGATCGTCGCGTTGCCGATAATTTGCGTCAACAACGGCTTAACTTACACGCCAGCCAGGCTCAGGTCGTAAATGCCGATGCCTTGGGGTATTTAAGCTCAACTACCGATCGTTTTGACATTGTGTTTTTAGATCCACCCTACCACAGCGAGTTATTGCTACCCGCCTGTCAATTATTAGAGCAACGCGGCTGGTTACACCCTGAGGCACGGATCTACCTAGAGACCGGCGCAACCCAGGTGATCGATCAATTACCGCCGAATTGGCAGGTGATCCGCCATAAACGCGCCGGCCAGGTGCATTATCATTTAGCCGTACGTCTGGCAAACTAGCCGCGCATCCGCTATCTTAGCCGCATGCAAACCATTGCGATTTACCCGGGGACCTTCGACCCGGTGACCAACGGCCACACCGATCTGGTGTTGCGTGCGTGCCGTCTTTGCACCAAGGTCATCGTGGCCGTCGCCAGGAACACCGGCAAAAATCCGTTTTTTTCCTGGCAAGAGCGGGTTCACTTGACGCGCGAAGCCTTGGCGGGGTTAACCAATGTCGAAGTGGTGGGGTTTGAAATCTTATTAATGGATTTCGCCCGGCAATGTAACGCGCAAGTTATCCTGCGGGGCTTGCGCGCGGTATCGGACTTTGAATACGAATTCCAACTGGCCAGCATGAACCGGCATCTATACGCGGAGATTGAGACCGTATTTATGACCCCCGCCGAACAATATTCGTTTATTTCTTCCAGCCTGGTGCGCGAAATCGGTCGGCTGGGCGGTGATATCTCCTCGTTTGTCCCTCCCAATGTGGTGGCTGCATTACAACGCCGGATCGGCTAAACTTCCCGCATGTCCTTGCTGATTAATGACGAATGTATCAACTGTGATGTGTGCGAGCCGGAGTGCCCGAACGGCGCGATTTCACAGGGGGATGAGATCTATGTCATCGCGCCGAACTTATGCACCGAATGCGTCGGGCACTTCGCCGAGCCGCAGTGTATCGAGGTCTGCCCGGTGAATTGTATTATTAAAGATCCGGGACATTCTGAAACCAACGATCAGTTACAACTCAAGTATCAGCAGTTAATCAGCAAGCGCGCCTGAGTCTCTGCGGTGGAAATTTAGCAGCGGCCGTGGCTGGGTGAATGCTTTTGCCGTCAATTTATATCGCAACCGAACAGTCGACCGGAGATTGCTGCACCAGGCTGCGGTTAATCCCACTCAGTACAGCCTTCAGGGCGGCGGCGACTATGTTCTGGTCGACCCCCGCCCCATGTAATGTCGCCGCGCCATTTACTTGCATTTCAATATAACATGCGGCTTTGGCCGCAGCACCGCTGCCGATGGAGTGTTCATGGTAGTCAAGAACATTGATTTTAACTCCGAGGCCGTGAATAAAGGCATCGATGGGGCCGTTACCAACACCTACCACAGTGTGGTGTTTTCCATTGAGTTCGATTTCAACGTGGATAGTTACATCGTTGGTGGCGCGGGTTTCGTTTCGTTCAGATAGATTGTGTCCTCGGTAGCGGTACGGAGACTCTGGCTCAAGATACTGCTCGCTGAAAAGCGCATAGATAGCTTGAGGCGCTATTTCTTTGCCGCTTAGGTCGGTTACCCGTTTTATCGCGCGACTGAATTCGATTTGCAGACGGCGGGGTAGATCAAGTCCATATTCTTGTTGCAGGATGTAGCTGACCCCGCCTTTCCCCGACTGGCTATTGACGCGAATGACCGCGTCATAGCTGCGGTTAAGGTCGGCGGGATCGATGGGCAGGTAGGGAACTTCCCAGCGTGTGCCCGGGGTTTGTTGTGCCAATCCTTTTTTGATGGCGTCTTGATGCGAACCCGAAAAGGCCGTAAAAACCAGATCCCCCGCGTAAGGATGCCTGGGGTGCACCGGCAACTGATTGCAATACTCGACCACCTGTCTAATTTGGTCGATGTCAGATATATCGATGCCCGGATGAATGCCTTGGGTATAAAGATTGAGTGCCAAGGTCACCAGGTCAACATTACCGGTCCGCTCGCCGTTTCCAAACAAGCAACCCTCGACGCGTTCGGCGCCCGCCATGATCGCAAGCTCGGCCGCGGCGATAGCGGTGCCGCGGTCATTATGGGGATGAACGCTGAGAATAATACTTTCCCTGCGGTTGAGGTTGCGACTCATCCACTCGATATGGTCGGCAAAAATATTAGGCGTGGACATTTCAACGGTGGCGGGAAGATTGATGATCATCTTGCGCTCGGGGCTAGGGTTCCAAACAGCCACGATTGCATCGCACACTTCTTTCGCATATTCCAATTCGCACGCCGAGAATGTTTCCGGCGAGAATTCAAATACCCAGTCCGTTTCCGGGCGGGCATCGGTCAACGCCTTGATGAGGCGCGCGCCATGGAGCGCGATTTCTTTGACCGCCTGACGATCCGAATTAAAAACAATTCGACGGAAGGTTGCGGCAATTGGAAGGTACAAATGAACGATCGCCCGCGGTGCACCTTTTAATGATTCAATGGTTGTCCTGATTAAGTCTTCGCGTGATTGCGTCAATACTGCGATAATGACATCGTTTGGAACAAGGTCATTTTCAATGAGATGACGTACAAAATCAAAGTCGGTTTGAGACGCGGCGGGAAACGCGACCTCAATTTCTTTGAGTCCGATATCCACCAATAACTCAAAAAACTTCAGTTTCTTGGCACGCGTCATCGGTTCAATCAAGGCTTGATTGCCGTCACGAAGATCGGTGCTCAGCCAGATGGGCGGGGAGGTGATTTTTTTATCCGGCCAGGCGCGGTCGGATAAATCGATGCCGTTAAAGGCGGCGTATTTGTGAGCGGGATTGCTGAGCATTTTATTATCCTTGCTAATTTTCGTGGTAGACCAGAAGAATAATAAGCTATTATATACAGCAAGAAATTGCTAAATAGGCTATAACATTGGCTGTTAAAGCAATAATATTGCCGTTAAATGAATGATAGTGGCATAATATAAATACCGCGATTTAACCCTGAAGAGAGTCGCAAGTGAAACTCGATAGTTATGATCGGCGCATCCTAGAAATACTGCAGAAGGCAGGGCGCATTAGCAACCAACTGTTGGCGGATCGTGTTGGTTTGTCCCCTTCGCCTTGTTTGCGCCGAATTCGGGCGCTCGAAGAATCCGGCCTTATCCTCAGCTATCACGCCCTGCTGGATGCCAAGATGCTAGGACTCACGCTGATAGCCTTAGTCCATATCGCGATGGATCGCCATACGCCAGAGCGGTTTGCCAATTTCGAATCCAAAATTAAAGCGCATGCGGAGATATTAGAATGCTTGTTAATCACCGGACAGGATGCCGACTACCAGTTGAAGGTGATCGTAAGCGATATGGAGGCCTATCAAAAGCTATTGCTTGAGAAGATCACTCGCATCGAAGGCGTAAGCGGCGTGCATTCTAGTTTTGTTTTGCGCCGTGTGATCGATAAGACCGCGTTGCCGATTTCAGGTATCAAGGAATCCTTGTGACCGCAATGCTTAGTTTAGTGCGTGGCATGCTTCGCTGCTTGAATCACTGCATTTTATTTTGTAGTGGATGATGCCGAGCGTATAGGGTGTAACAATCTCTCTAGCGCGGTGTTTACAGTATGGGGACTACTTTACTGGTGTTAAGCAGGGCTTGCATTTTTCCAAACGGGATGGCTTCACTGATCAAGAAGCCTTGGGCCTCATTGCAACCTAATTGTCGTAGCAGGTCTGATTTGGCTTGTGTCTCTACTCCTTCGGCCGTCACTTTCAAGCCTAGTGCACCGCTGAGAGTGCAAATCGTTTCTACAATAGCCAGATCCTTGGGATCCTTGAGCAGGTCGTGTATAAACGATTTGTCGATCTTTAGTCGATCCACGGGTAGATGTTTTAAAACATTCAATGATGAAAAACCCACACCGAAATCATCAATCGCTAAACTCACGCCCAAGGTTTTGAGTTTACGTAAAATATCCGCGCCGTCCTTGAGGACCAGGATGGCACTTTCGGTGATTTCTAATTCCAGCAAATGCGCGGGGAAACGGGTTTTGCACAGGGTATCCTTAATCACCGACTCAAGCTGATCACGTACCAGTTGTTTAGCGGAAATATTAACGCATAGTCGCACGGCCGGGGTGGTGGTGCGTAGCTGTGCTGCCCACTGTGCGCAAGCGTTGTAGAGAATCCACCGGCCCAGCGCTTCAATCGTGCCGCTGTCCTCGGCGATTGGAATAAAACGTTCAGGGCTTATATAACCGCGCTGTTCGTCCGGCCAGCGCAATAAGGCTTCCATGGCGACGATGGCCCCGGTTTTGAGCGAAATGATCGGTTGGTAGTAAATTTTTAACCGTGATTGTTCTAACGCGCGTTTTAGCCCTTGTTCGATGCTCATTCTTTCGGCGGCGTGTAATGCCATGGTTTGGGTGTAAAAGGCATAACGGTTACGGCCAGTCGCCTTGGCGCTATACATGGCCGTGTCCGCGGCTTTTAGAAGCCAATGGCGATCGATCCCATCATCCGGGTAGACGCTGATACCGATGCTGCACGATACAGCAACCTGTTCTATTCCAATTTCAATCGGCATACGAAACTGATCAAGGATGCTGCGTGCTAGGCGAGCGGCATCTTCTGGTTGATAGATAGTATTCATGACCACAATAAATTCATCACCCCCCAAACGTGCGGCGGTATCACCTTCTGGCATCAATAACTTTAACCGCTCCGCGACGATTTGTAAGAGCGAATCACCGCTGGTATGTCCCAGCGTGTCGTTAATGGTTTTGAAATCGTCCAAGTCGATAAACAACACAGCGCAACGGGTATGTTGCCGACTGTTTTGGGCCAAGGATTGATCCAGGCGATCATTGAATAACACCCGGTTGGGTAGTCCGGTGAGTTGATCGTGATGCGCGAGGTGATTAAGTTGTTCTTCGGCGAGACGGATCGTGGTAATGTCCGAAAAGCTTACAATATAGTGAGAAATTTGCTGCTCGTGATTGCGTACCAGGCTAATACTTTCCCAAGCGGGAAAGATGCTGGTATTTTTGCGCTGCCGGTAGGTCTCGCCTTGCCAATGGTCACTGTCTTGCCCTAGCATATGCAGATAATAGTGTTTATTAAAACGTCTGGCGTATAACACCGCGATGGTGTTTTGATGGCTTAAGTCCTCGAGCGTGTATCCAGTTAAGTGAGTAAAAGCGGGGTTGACCGAAATAATCTCGTGGTTGGCATCCATAATATAAATACCTTCCGCCGTGGTATCGAACACCACACGGGCTTGTTGTAGACCTTGTTCCAGAATACGTCGTTCCGAAATATCCTTGATAACACCTATCAACCGCGAGTCATCACCAGCCGCTCCGTGATAGGCCTTGGCATACACTTCTATCCAGCCGGTTGTGCCGTCGGGACGTTGGTAGCGGAAGGTCTCAAATAACGGCAGGTCTTGCTGCACGGCATTGGTAAATGCATTCTTGGCGGTGTCGCGGTCCTCGTGATGCAGCCGGGCGATAAATTTTTGGAAACTCTCACCGATGGTTTTTGAATCGCCACCGAGGATGGTGTCGATATGACCGCCGGTAATAAACCGATCGTTGCGCGAGTTCCATTCCCATATACCCAGGGAGGCGGCGTCGATGGCTAATCGTAATCGTTCTTCGCTGTGCTCTACCGCTAGCTCAGACTTACGGCGCGTCAGTGCTATTTGCAGAGTGGCGTGTATTTCACGTGTATCGCAGGGTTTGACCAAATACCCAAATGGCATACTGTGGCAGGCGCGCAGTAGGGTTTCATCTTCTGCATAGGCCGTTAAAAATACTACCGGTAACTTGTGTTGCTCAAAGATACACTTTGCCGCTTCGATCCCATCCATTGTTCCTTCCAAGTGAATGTCCATCAGAATAATATTGGGTGGTTTTATGCTGACGTATTCCACGGCCTGTTCACCCCGGGCGAGGGTCGCATCGACCACATAACCTAATGTTTGCAAGCGGGTTTTTAAATCCAGGGCCACAATCCGTTCATCTTCAACAATTAAAACATGGGTTGTCTCTATCATGGTTACTCGTCGCCGGTCGTGAATATTAAACTGAAGCGGGTACCTGCGGTTCGACTCAGGCGCAGTTCTGCTTGTAACTGTTCAACCAATAACGGTATAAGTTGAAATCCTAAGGAACGGGCGTTGCCCAGTTCGATTCCCTCGGGTAGGCCCACACCGCTGTCGCTTATTATTAACTCAGCTCCTAGGGAATTGGTTCTTTGTAAGCTAAGACAAATCTCACCGCGACGGCCGTCTGGGAAGGCGTATTTATATGCATTCGTGACTATTTCGTTCACTAATAAGCCGCAAGGGATGGCGCGGCCGATATCCAGATACACCTCGTGCCGCATACCTGCGGTCTTAAACGAGATTTCGCGCCGACGCTCGCTATAGGTATCACGTAGTAACTGTCCCAGCCGTTCTAAGTAGTAACCTAGGTGGGTACGAGAAAAATCCTTGCGTTCATACAACAACTGATGGATTAGAGCCATCGTCTTAATACGATTTTGACTTTCAGCTAAAATTTTTTGTGCCTCGAGACCGCTATGCGAGGCTTGCAAATTTAATAAGCTGGCGATGACTTGGAGATTGTTCTTTACCCGGTGGTGGATTTCATTGAGCAAGACGGTTTTTTCTTTCAAGGCGGTTTCAAGTTCTTGTTTTGCTATTTGACGCGCGCTGATATCGACAATTGCACTCAACACCATCAGTCCGTCTTCGGTTTCAATCGGATTTAGGCCAATTTCCACTGGAAACTCGTTACCGTTTTTGTGTAACCCGTATAAATTATGTCCGGCCTCCATTGGTCGGCTCTGTGGCGCGCTGTAAAAATTCCGACGGTATTCCGGGTGTTGCCGCCGGAATCGTTCTGGCACTAATATTTCCATGGGTTTGCCAAGTAATTCGTCGCGTGAATAACCGAACATCCGCTCCGTCTGGGCGTTGATCAATACCACAATGCCCTTGGCGTCCACCATCACCATACTGCTGGGAGCGGATTCCACAACCTGACGGATACGTTCTTCGTGGCGTTTACGCTCAGTGATATCAACAATAGCGCTGAGTACAAAACTCACGCTACCGGATTGAATTAAGTTTAAACCTATTTCCACGGGAAACTCGCTACCGTCCTTGCGCCGTCCGTACAGATCCCGTCCAACCCTCATGGGGCGGCTCTCCGGCATGGTTAAGAATTTCTTACGGTATTCCCTATGTTGGTTATGGGAGCGTTCTGGGACTAACAACTCAACGGGTTTACCGATAAGTTCAACACGTGGATAACCGAACACCCGCTCGGTTTGGGTATTGACCAGCACAATGCTGCCATCGCTGTCCACCATCACCATTGCACTGGGTGAGGATTCAACCACTTGTTGGAATAGGGTTTCACTATTTAATGCGTTGCGCACCGCGTTGTGTATTTTGGGTGTAGTCATAAATGACCCTAGTGTTGGTAGAAAGCGCTTATCTCCGGCCGAGGTTTAACCCACCGACCCGGTACCTAACACTAGCAAGATCCGCGTTGATCAAAACCACTACTAAATATGATTAGTAGACGTAAATTTGTGTGTGGGTTGTTATTATAGAGTTGATGCCAGACGAAAAAAGATAGACCGGAAAATGTGATTTGTATAGCACGCTGTGGGGATCACAGCCTAAAGAAAATACCTCACAATTTTTATCAACACAAGCTAATGGAACCGTTAGGTTTGACAGTGGCTACAGTAATACGTGGCACGTTGTCCCAGCACGCGCCGACGGATCGGTTGCCGGCAGTTCACGCACGGCGCGCCGTCGCGTTCATAGACGCGTAATTTTTGCCGAAAGTAACCCGGCTTGCCTTCGCTGTTGACGAAATCCCGCAACGTGGTTCCGCCTTGTTTGATCGCGGCGCGCAATACCTGTTTGATTGCCGTTACCAAGGCGCGATAGCGTTCACGGGTGATCTTGCCAGCGGCGCGGCTTGGATGAATACCCGCGAGAAACAACGCTTCACTGGCATAAATATTTCCCACCCCAACCACGATATGGCTATTCATGATAAATAATTTAATCGCGAGTTTACGGCCGCGGGAACGTCCATACATATAATCCGCGTTAAACCCGCGCTGCAATGGCTCAACGCCTAACACCTTAATAAGCGAATGGTGCTGGACCGGATCGGCGGTAAATAACACACAACCAAAACGGCGCGGATCGTGCAGACGCAGGCATTGGGCGTTATCCAACAGGATATCGATATGGTCGTGCGGCTCGCGTACTGTATCCGCGTCGACAATCCGTAAGCTTCCCGACATGCCTAGGTGGATAATCACGGTTCCAACCGAGGCGCCAAGTAAGATATATTTTCCACGCCGTTCTATCCGGAGGATACGTTGACCTTGTAACTGTGCGGGTAAGTCATCCGGCACCGGCCAACGCAGACGGCGTTCATATACGACCACCTGCTGAATGACATGGTTAAGCAGGTGCGGAGTAATGCCGCGACAGGTGGTTTCAACTTCGGGTAATTCAGGCATGGGTTAGGTTTTGAAGGTTAAGTACGCGCGTTTGGTGCGTATCCTGCTCCGACCGTCGGCGATAGGGATGCCGCCACCGTGTGGCCCTTATCCCGGGCTTACATCTTTCTAATGAGCGGGTAGGTGCGGGGTTTTATCCGCGACCGGCTTGTTACCGGTATTATCATTGACTTCAATCTTGGGCGGCAATTCCAGCAGGTCTTTGCGCTTGTCGGCGTTTAAGGTGAATTGCAAGTGCAGGTCATTGCGGATCAGAATTAAATCATTGCCACTGATCTGATGGGCAAATTCCAACGCGCTATTATCGCCTTCACGGTAGATCTTAACGGTAGCCGGCAGGGGTTTACCGTCGTAACGGCTGACGTTGATCGCCTGTGCATAACGCCAACCGTCCAGTAAGGCGGTAACCTGATCGACACTGTAGTCTTTAGGCGCCGGTTGCAGCGACCATTTGCCATCTTTGAGATCGACAGTGAGTGTGGGTAAGACCAATTTGGTGATGTTTTTATTACCCGGTAGCAAGGCATGATCCAGAAATCCGCTGGCGGGAGCTGCCAGCTGGTAATAATAAGTGTCCAGTATAAGGTGCAAAGTGTTTTGATAGCGCAGGTAGCGGCGTTGTTGCAGCGGCTCGGTCGCGCCTAACTCGAAGGTTTGATCATTATTGAAGGTGATGCTGGCGCGGGGTTTATCCAAACCGTATTTGGCTAAATCGGCCGGTGCGATGGGGTATTGCGCCTCCGACTCTGCGTTCACGATTTGCAATAAGCTATCGACTTTAAAATCATTCGCCGGGTATTGCAGCGGTGCGGTCATCACCCAGCCACTGGGGTGTTTTTCCAGCACGATATCCTCTTGGTTTGCGCGTTGAATGCGGATATGGTTTAGGGTTTTTTTATCGAGTTTGGACAGGGTAACTTTTTCAATAGGCTTTTTACCCGGCTCTAATACCGCCACGCTGATCAACACCGCTACGGCGATCGACAGACCGAGATTGAGCCAGGCGCGGGCTGAGAGTTTCATGTCAGCGTTTACGCCGGCGCAGCCAAATGACGATGCCGGCCAGGCCTAAGCCGGCGGGTACAAGCAGAATGAAAAACGCGCCCAGCAGAATAAACCCCGTCTGGCTAATAACAATTTGAGTATCAATAGCGGCGGCGATGGGGATATCGATAAAACTATCGTCTTGCGCCAGCCAATTGATAATATTTTCTCCCAGCTGCTGATTACCTTGGTTTTCCCAAAAGGCATTGGAAATAAAATCACCGTCACCGACAATGACCACACGTTGAGTTGTAGGGCTACCAACGGCGGTGGGTTTAAGGCTATCGGTTTTAGCAGTATTGGTTTTAGCGTTATCGGTCTTGGTGTTATCCGGGGTGGGTTTGGCCTTGATCTCGCGGCTACCGGCGACGCCAAAAACGATAGGGCCGGGCAAATCCACCTTGGGATCAAAACGCACGCTACCGCTGTGCAGGTCACCGCGTTCTAACCAACTGTTTTTAACACTTTGCAGGATAGTGGTGTATTGCCAGGTGGTTTTGTTCGCCGCGGTATTGATACCCAGTGCGCGCGGAAATAAGGTTAAAAACGTGAAACCTTTGGTGATCGGGTGGGCGGGATATTCCGCCGCCATGATGATGGACGGATCTTTGATGCCCAGCAGTTCAACGTCGCGATCAATGATAATACCGCTTTGGAACTCAATTCCTAAGCTGCTACTTAAGGCGGGTAAATTAACCTTGCTCAGTGGATCGTGCAGCCACAACAAATTACCGCCCGCGTCCAGATAATTCTGGATCAGTTTTATTTCACCTTCGAGATAATCCACTTGCGGGCCGGCGATCACTAAGGCGGCGGTATCGGCGGGGATCGCGTGTTCTTGCGCCAGGTTGACTTTCTTGGTTTGAATACCCTTGTTCGCCAGACTTTGGAAAAAGCCACCGTAATCATGGTTGGCGCGGCCTTGCGGGTCACGTTCGCCATGACCTGTGACAAATACGATCTTACGTTGCTGTACCCGCAATAGACGTTGCATGGCATTGGTTAGGCTGGCCTCGTCAAACGCGGTAACGTGTTCACTGCGGTTGGCATAACTGAAGATCATCTCACCGTCCATGCGAATCCCCAAGGCGCGCACCTTGTCGGGATTGGTAAGCGGGTCAACAAATTCCAAGCTGATATCGGGTTTGTGTTTCTGATAACGTTTGATCAGTTCGCGGATGTGTTTGCGTAGCGGTGATTCATCGTTGCCACTGGTATAGGCGGTGATGGTCAATGGGCCTTGCAAATGTTCTAGTACCTTGACACTGGCGGCCGATAGTGTGTTACGCCCGGTGGCGGTCCAGTCGAAGTCTAGGCTGTAACGCGTGGTTAACCAGGCGAGTAACACGCTGACACTGAGAAATAATACCAGGAAACCGCTGCTTTGTAATAAAAAATGCCGTCGGGTTTTTTTTGTGACTTCCATAACGCTGTGTTTACCTATTTAACCTTGCTGCCGTTCGTAATCCAGTTTGGCGATGGCCAGGATTAAAAATGTTATGATGAAAATAATAAAATACAACATGTCTTTGGTGCTGAATACCCCCATGAAAAACTGTTCCAGGTGGGTGCGCAAGGAAATATAACTAAACGCGCTGGCGCTGTTTTGTTGCACGATCACCAAATCAACAAACATTAAAAACAGCAGCAACAGCAAGGTGACCACGGCAGCGACGATCGGTGAGCGGGTAAGAGTGGAAATAAACAATCCCAACGCTGTGTAACTGCTGATGAGCAGGAAAAACCCGATAATAACCGCCGCCAGTAAACCCAGGTCGAGTTTTCCGAACAACAATAAAGACAGTGGCATGACGCTGATCAGCGCAAGTAAAATCAGGTTGAAGTACGATAATCCGACGAATTTACCTAATACGATTTCAGTAATGCTCACCGGCGCGGAGCGCAACAGGCTGAGCGAACCGGTGCGTTTTTCCTCGCTGAACACCTTCATGGTCAACAGCGGGATCACCAGCACCACGAATAAAGATGCCCAGAAAAACAAGAACGGACCGGTGAGGGCGGTGATACCTGGATCTTGGCCGTGCATGCGAACCTGGCTTTGTGGATCGAAATACATTTCCACACTGCCACCGAAGAAGAACACCAACACGAATTGCATTAAGGCCAATAATACCCAGGCAATGGGCGAAACGAACAAGCTGCGTAGCTCACGCAGGGCGATGGTGAAGATCATGCGGGGTTCGCCTCGGGTTTGGGTTCGATCATGGTGATGTCGACAAAGAATTGTTCCAAGGATTTATATTCGGGGGTCAGTTCGCACAATCCCCACTGCTGGTTGACGGCAATGGTGGCGATCTCCTGCGCCGGGTTAGCGTTATGGGCATGGAGTAATTTCCAGCGCTGATTGCCCAAGGGCTCAACGCTCTGTACCTGCGGCAGGGATTGTAATGCGCTGAGCTCCGGGGGGTGGTTGAGTCCGAGGGTCAGTGCGCCCAAACGCGCTTGTTGATTTAAATTGCTAATGGTATCGCGGTATACCAAGTTGCCTTTGCTGATGATCTGCACGTGGTCGCAGGTCATTTGTACTTCCGGTAGGATGTGGGTGGACAGGATCACCGCGTGGTCCTTGCCGAGTTCACGGATCAAGCTGCGGATTTCGCGGATTTGGATCGGGTCCAGGCCCACGGTGGGTTCATCCAACACGATCACGGCGGGTAAATGCACGATCGCCTGGGCGATCCCAACCCGTTGTTGATATCCCTTGGAAAGATTGCCGATCAAACGTGGTCCCACGTCGTTTAAGCCACAACGTTCTTTGGCATAGGCCACGGATTTGTGGATCGAGGTTTTAGGCACCCGATGGATGCGGGCGCAAAACTGCAGGTATTCATCCACCGATAGTTCCCGATACAGCGGTGGCAGCTCCGGCAGATAACCTATTTGGGTTTTAGCTTGTTTGGGATTATCCAATAAATCCACGCCACCGATCTCGATGCGGCCGGCGCTGGGAGCCAAATTACCGGTGATCATTTGCATGGTGGAAGTTTTTCCGGCGCCGTTAGGCCCGAGAAAACCCAATACTTCACCGCGTCGTACCTCGAAGCCGATGGTATTGACCGCGATGTTCGGGCCATAATAACGGCTCAGGTGTTCAACTTTTACTAAAACGTTATTCATCAGTTACCGTGACAAGCTCGTGGGGGGGCTAAGTTTAAAACTGCCCAATTATAAGCACTATACATTCGCTGACAAGCGCTCATTTATAATACCTTGGTTAGAATTGAAAGCGGGCCTAAGTTGAGGGTTCAAGGTTCTTCATGGAAAGCATACTTTAACCTGAATTAGATTGTGATTAACATGACCATGCCTTGTGTAATAGGAATCGATACCGGCGGCACCTTCACCGATTTTGTGATGTGGCGCGCGGGACAATTACACGTGCATAAAGTGTTATCGACACCGGCACAGCCTGAAGTGGCGATTTTGCAAGGCTTACATGAATTAGGCGTGGATCAATCGAATGCAACCGAGCTATTGATTGTGCACGGTTCCACCGTGGCCACCAATGCCGTGCTTGAAGGTAAAGGGGTAACTACAGTATTCATTACCAACCGTGGTTTTGCGGATCTGCTGACGATTGGACGGCAAACCCGTCGTGAATTGTATAATTTGCAGCCACAACCACCGTTACCCCCGCTGCGCGCGCAAGCCTGTTTGGAAACCGGCGGGCGGATTGATGCTCACGGCGACATTATTGACGCGTTAACCCCCGAGGACCTAACCCAATTACGTGAACAATTGCGCGCCTTAGCGCCACAGGCGGTGGCGATCAATTTATTGTTTTCATACATCGATGATCGCTATGAACGCGCGATTGAGTCCGTCATTCCTGCGGGGATATTTGTGTCCCGTTCTTCAGCGCTGTTGCCCGAATATAAGGAATACGAACGCGGCATAACAACCTGGTTAAACGCCTATGTCGGACCGTTAATGCAAGGTTATCTCGCGCGGTTATGCGCCGCTCTTCCCCGGACCAAGATTGCAGTCATGCAAAGTTCGGGGGGCACCATCGCCGCTGAGCAGGCCGGTCAACACGCGGTGCGTTTGTTATTGTCGGGACCGGCGGGCGGTTTGGCGGCGGCGCGGTTTATCGCCGCGCGTGCGGGCCGCGAACGCGTGTTAACTTTCGATATGGGTGGAACGTCCACCGACGTTGCCTTGATCGAGGGTGATTTACAGCTCACTACCCACGGCCGGATCGGGGCCTATCCGGTGGCGGTGCCGATGGTGGACATTCACACCATCGGTGCCGGAGGCGGCTCGATTGCCTATGTCGATTCCGGGGGAGTGTTGCAGGTGGGGCCTCACTCGGCGGGTGCCGATCCTGGACCGGCCTGTTATGGCCGAGGAGGTAGGCAGGCTACCGTGACCGATGCGCATCTGATCTTAGGCCGGTTACGCGCAGATAGCTTCTTGGGCGGTCGCATGCCCCTGGATACCGCGGCCGCGCATCGGGCTATTGAACCGTTATCGCAGCGATTGTCCTTGAGTGTTGCGGCCACCGCCGCCGGTATTGTGCGTATCGTCAACCAACATATGGTTCAGGCGTTACAGCTGATGTCGGTACAGCGCGGTATCGATCCGCGTGGGTTAAGCTTGGTGTCGTTTGGCGGTGCGGGCGGTTTACATGTCTGTGCCCTGGCCGAGGCATTGGGAATGACCCAGGCGATGGTACCGGTGCATGCCGGGGTATTATCGGCTGTTGGGATGATAGTCGCGCCGCGTAGCCGGCAATTGTCCAAGACGGTGCTGGGTCTACAGACAATTCATAGTGCAGAACAGATCAATCTATTATTCGAGCCCTTAATCCAGCAAGGCCGCGAGGAGTTGGCGCAGGAAGGTGTGCGGGGCGAACCGTTGCGCGTCGAATGTTCATTGGACATGCGTTATCGCGGCCAGTCCTACACCCTCACTGTTCCTTGGTCAAGCGTCTCGACCAGTCAAGCGGCGTTTGAGCAATTGCATCAACAACGTTACGGTCATCGCCTGCCGCTGGCGGTGGAAATAGTAAACCTGCGCGTGGCCTTGTCCGTACCCTCTCCAAGCCGGAGTTTGCCTCGGCAGGATTCAGCCCAGGTAGCAGCTCCCCGCGCGATTCAATTACTGGAAATGGATACCCCGGTGTTGTTATACCAGCGCGAGCAAATGCATCCTCAGCAGTGGATCCAGGGACCGGCGTTGATTGTAGAAACCCTGGCAAGCACCTGGCTTGCGCCCGGCTGGACGTTACACAAAGATCCGGACGGAAATTTATTACTACAGACGGGTCAGGCAATCGCCGATGAGCATCCCGCGGTGTGGCAATGAGCTGACGCGGGATGGTTGGTGCTTATTTGATCTTGGCTTCTTTATAGAGGACGTGTTTGCGCACCACCGGATCAAATTTCTTGATCTCCATTTTTTCCGGCATGGTGCGTTTATTTTTAGTCGTTGTATAAAAATGACCGGTTTCTGCACTGGAAACCAGACGGATTTTTTCACGAATGTTCTTTTTAGCCATGGCGGGTCTCCTTAAACGTTTTCACCGGCGGCGCGTAATTCGGCCAGCACGGTCTCGATGCCTTTTTTATCGATGGTGCGCAGACCCTGGCGGCTGATCCGCAGGGTGATAAAGCGGTTTTCGGACTCCAGCCAAAAGCGGTGAGTGTGTAAATTGGGTAAAAAACGCCGTTTGCGTTTGTTATTGGCGTGGGAAACATGGTGTCCCACCTGGGGCCGTTTTCCGGTGATCTGACAAACGCGCGACATGGTTCAACTCTCCAAAGCGAGTGCGGGGACAAAAGAGGTTGAATTCTACAGAATCCGCCCCGGCCTTGACAAGGGTGCCACGCCTATCTTGGGGCATATATTCGCCTTGGGACTAAACCCAGCCCCGTTCCGAGAACGATATACAGCCGCTTTCGCCGACCACCAGGTGGTCGAGCACCCGCACATCGACCAGGCCTAAGGCCGCCGCAAGCCGGGTTGTCAGATCGCGATCCGCGGCACTGGGTTCCGCCACGCCGGAAGGGTGATTATGGGCCAGGATCAGCGCGGCGGCATTGTGGTATAAAGCCCGTTTAACCACTTCACGGGGATGGACGCTGGCCCCGTGCAGGCTCCCCCGGAACAGTTCTTCAAACTGCAGGACTCGATGCCGGGTATCGAGGAACAGACAGGCAAACACCTCGTGGCCATAATCGCGCAGCCGTGCATGAATATAACGTTTAGCGTGGTCGGGATCGGTGATGGCGTCGCGCTGTTGCAGGGTTTGCCATAAATGCCGCCGGCCCATCTCCAATACCGCCTGCAGTGAGGAAAATTTTGCCGGCCCCAGCCCCTTGATCCGGCAGAAGCGGGTTTGATCGGCGGTGAGTAACTCGCGCAGGTTACCGAATTCGTGCAATAACTCGCGGGCCAGATCCACCGCGGAAACCCCGGGTCGGCCGGTGCGTAAAAAGATCGCGAGTAATTCCGCATCGGTAAGTTGCTGGGCCCCGCTGTGCAGCAGCCGTTCGCGCGGTCTTTCACCGATGGGCCAGTGACGAATTGACATAACGACCTCCTTGTCGTAGTTACAGAAGATTTTTAAAACCAAGGGGAGCTTAAGGCAGTGGATTGGGGAAATGCAAGTCTATAATGGGGAGATGTTGGGTAGGTTGGAACATGTTAGAACGATTAGCCAATAAACACATTGTGCTAGGGGTAACCGGCAGTATTGCTGCCTATAAGGCGGCCGATATCGTGCGGCGCTTGCGCGAGGCGGGCAGTGAAGTGCGGGTTGTGATGACCCGTGCGGCCACGGAATTTGTTACCCCGATGACCTTTCAGGCCCTGTCGGGCAATCCAGTGCACCTACACCTGTTGGATGCCCAGGCCGAGGCGGCCATGGGTCATATCAGTCTGGCGCGCTGGGCCGATGCGATTTTAGTGGCGCCCGCCAGCGCAGATTTTCTAGCGCGGTTACGGCAAGGCCGCGCCGATGATCTGCTCAGCGCGGTATGCCTCGCCGGGGATGTGCCCTTGGCGGTGGCGCCGGCGATGAATCAACGGATGTGGTCCGACCGCGCTACCCAAGAGAATATTCAGGGCTTGAAAAGTCGCGGGATCTTACTGTTTGGTCCGGAAGACGGTAGCCAAGCCTGTGGCGAAACCGGGGTGGGCCGTTTGCAGGAACCTCTTCAGATCCTCACGCAATTGGCCGAAGTGTTTAGCAGCGGCGCACTGGACGGGCTACGGGTATTACTCACCGCCGGACCAACCCGGGAGCCGATCGATCCAGTACGGTATATCAGCAATCACAGTTCCGGGAAGATGGGTTACGCGATTGCCCAAGCGGCGGCCGAAGCCGGCGCACGGGTAACCTTGATCTCAGGACCGGTGGCCTTGAGCCCGCCGCCGAGTGTGTTAACCTTGCCGGTAGTGACCGCGCTGCAAATGTTTGAGTGTGTGGTGCAGCAGCTTAAACACACCGATATTTTTATCGCCACGGCGGCGGTGGCGGATTATCGGGTTACCGAGGTAGCGCCGCAGAAAATCAAAAAAACATCTGCGCCACTTACCCTGCAGCTAAGCCTCAATCCCGATATCCTCGGTCAGGTTAAACAACAGGCTCCGCATATCTATTGTGTGGGGTTTGCTGCGGAAACCGAGCAGGTGGTGCCCCGGGCGCGCATCAAGTTGCAGCAAAAAGGGGTGGAGATGATCGCGGCCAATCAGGTGGGCGGGGAAAATAATCTGGGCGGTTTTAGCAGTGATAATAACTCCCTGACCCTGTGTACCCCCGAGTCGGAGGTGACCCTGGCCTTAGCCCCCAAGGCTAAAATCGCCCGCGAACTGATCACCCACGTAGCGCGTTCCTATCCTTTATGGCGGCAAACCCGTAAGGCCTCGGCGCAAATTTTGCGCTTTGGCAAACCGCCGCTATGATTGCTAGATTCAACCGCCGACAACAATAACAATATTTTTTAGAGAGAACACCCGTGATAAATCAACCTAGGATTCAAGTGAAGATCCTTGATCAGCGCGTGGGTCAGCAAATACCCCTGCCCAGTTATGCCACCGCCGGTGCCGCGGGCATGGATTTGCGTGCCTGTCTGCACCAGCCTTTGACTTTACAACCGGGCGAGACGCAGTTGATCCCCACCGGTATGGCCATCCACCTCGATGATCCCGGCTTGGCGGCGCTGATCTTGCCGCGTTCTGGGTTGGGGCATAAACACGGGATCGTGCTGGGTAACTTAGTGGGTTTAATCGATTCGGACTATCAAGGGCAGTTAATGATTTCCTGCTGGAATCGCGCTCCCACCCCCTTTACGATTGAGGTGGGGGAGCGGATTGCACAACTGGTGATTGTTCCCGTGCTGCAAGCGCAGTTTGAAATCGTAACCGAGTTTGTGCAAAGTCAGCGCGCCCACGGTGGTTTTGGTCATACTGGCCGGGGCTAAGCCTACGCCCGCAGAACTAGCAATCAACCGTATATTATTTTAAGGAATGGAGTGTTTATGGCTAGACGTCGTAGCAGTCGCTCGCGCCGCCGCGCACAACAGAGTAAATCCCTTGGCTTAACCCTCAATACGGTGAGCTTGCTGGCGTATTTGTTTACCGTGTTGGTATTGGCGATAGCTTTATGGATCAGCATGCAGTTGTCGTATCGGCAGATCCAGTTCCAGCGCGAAGCGGCGGTGGCGGCGGTGGCGAAGAGCGTCGCCTATCAGCTCACGCAAGCGGCGGCCTCGGATGTACATGCACTTGAGAGTATTACACGCGATCCCGCTATGATTGCCTTGGTCGAAAGCGGCGATGAAGCCGCCATGGCGGCGCGCGCCGTACAGCTCAAATCGGCGTTTCCCATGGCTTTAGACTTACGCATTGCGCGTGCCGGGACCGCGCGGGTCAACGACCAATTGAATCCACCGCTTACCTATGCCTGTATCGATTTAATTCAGGCGGTGGAAGGTGGCAATAAAGCGCCACCAATTGAGATACATAATCCTGGAACCCCGCAACAGCATATAGATGTGATACGCCCGGTGATCAAAAACGATCGGGTGATCGGTTATCTGCAATTGGTCAATAACATCAACGCTATAAAAGTGTGGTTGTTGGAAAACACCAGTGATACTTATGTAGAGTTGACGCAACACAACGATGCCTCCAAGCCGGGTATTTTGCTGGGCAAGGTGGGTAACGAAGATCTCAAGACCGGAGATGCGGCATCGTATACCGTCGGGGGCACGCGCTGGCAAGCCAAGGTCTGGTCAAAACCCTCGGTCTCGATCCTCCCGATAGGATTAGACGTGTTATTCGTGTTTATCGTGGCGGTATTGTTATTGGGTGGGGTATTGTATTACTTGCGCAAGATCGTCAGCGCCGCGATCCGCACCGATGTAAATAGTTTGTTATTACTCACCATCGAAACCCTACGTGGCACCAAACAACACCAATTTCATTTACAGATGGAAGAATTCGCCGACGCGGTGCCGCGCATCGAGGAATTGCGTACCACGGCGCCGGTGGAGCGCGAGCGCGATGGCGATCCCAACGCTATCAGTTACAGCGCGATCAGCCAATTTAATCCGGCGGATAGTTTGATCAATAACGCCAATAACATCGCGGTGGAAGAAATTGACGCGCCACCCAGCCAACCCAAAATTAAACTGCCCGTGGGTAAGCCACAACCCAAGGCCAATTTCGATGCTAACCCTTCGGGGTTATCCCCGACACCGTCGAGTTTTATTGCTAAGGACATTAAACCCAGTCCTACTGACATCATGCCCATGGCCGCCGCAGCTGCATCGAATGCAGTGCCGCCGGCGGAAATTTTCAAAGCCTATGATATTCGCGGCATTGTCGGCGCGAGCTTAACCATTTCCTATGCGCATCAAATCGGTCGGGCCTTGGGCAGCGAAGCGCAGACCCGTGGTGTCAAACGCATTGCGTTTGGGCGCGATGGCCGTTTGTCCGGACCTGAACTGGGTGGCGCACTGGTGCAGGGTTTGCGGGATGCCGGTGTTGATGTGATCGATGTGGGCATGGTTCCCACCCCGGTACTGTATTACGCGGCCTATGAACTTACCGAGGGTTCGGGGGTGATGTTGACCGGCAGCCACAATCCGCCGCAGTACAATGGGTTCAAAATGGTGCTGGCGGGGGACACTTTATCGGGCGAGGCGATTACGGCGCTACGCGAACGTATCGTGCAACAGAATTTCAGTAGCGGGCAGGGGGCCTACAGCACCCAGGCCATTGTTAAACAATACATCGAACGGATCAGCGGTGACGTTAAACTTAAACGCCCGCTCACCGTCGTGATCGATTGCGGTAACGGTGTGGCCGGCGCGGTCGCACCCCTATTATTTAAATCCTTGGGCTGCCAGGTGACCGAATTGTATTGCGAGGTTGATGGTAATTTTCCCAATCATCATCCGGATCCAAGCAAACCCGAGAATTTGCGTGATGTCATGGCCATGGTCAAGAGTAAACACGCGGATCTTGGTTTGGCGTTCGACGGCGATGGTGACCGGGTCGGCGTGATCGATTCCAGCGGCAAGATTATCTACCCGGATCGGGTATTAATGATGCTGGCCGGCGATGTATTGTCGCGCAACCACGGCGCGCAAATTATTTTCGATATCAAATGCAGCAATAATTTAACCCAAGTGATTTGGGAAAAAGGCGGCGAGCCCTTGATGTGGAAAACCGGCCATTCGCTGATTAAATCCAAGATGAAACAAACCGGCGCATTGCTGGCCGGTGAAATGAGCGGGCATATTTTTTTCAAAGAGCGTTGGTATGGATTTGACGATGGGTTGTATTCGGGCGCGCGGCTGTTGGAGATCCTCGCCAATGATCTGCGTAAATCCGCGGTGATGTTCGCGGCTTTTCCCGACGCCGTGAGCACCCCCGAACTCAATGTGCCGATGCGCGAAGGCGAACCGCATCGGTTTATCGATGACTTCATGACCCAGGCTGATTTTGGTGAGGCCAATATCACCGCGATCGACGGGGTGCGCGCCGATTTCGCCGACGGTTGGGGATTGGTGCGCGCTTCTAATACCACCCCGGTGCTGGTGTTGCGTTTTGAAGGTAAAACCGACCAGGCCATGAAACGCATTCAAGGCTTGTTTAAACAACAAATGCTGGCGTTAAAACCCGATTTAAAATTACCTTTCTAACCTTAGGTCCTCGGCGAGATGGCAAGCTGGGCGGCTTCTGTGCGACGGCCTTTGCGTCCTTAGGTATGCAGGTGCGCAGCAGAAGACGCTATAAGCCGTTGATTGGGTGTGAACCGCTATTTAAAGACCCGCTAAATTTGCTTTTGTAGAGGGCGGGTAACGCGCTATGATTCGCGCAACCACTGTATCACTGTGACAATAATAACGATGAGTTTAGATTCCCAGCAAGCACGAAATATCGCTAAGGTCTTGAGCGAAGCGCTACCCTATATCCGGCGCTTCCAGGGAAAAACCCTGGTGATTAAATACGGCGGTAACGCCATGATTGACGACAATCTCAAAAAGGGATTTGCGCGCGACATCGTATTAATGAAACTGGTGGGTATTAATCCGGTGGTGGTCCATGGGGGCGGCCCGCAGATTGGCACCATGCTCAAGCAAATCGGCAAGGAAAGTACCTTTATTAATGGTATGCGGGTGACGGACAGCGAAACCATGGATGTGGTACAAATGGTCTTGGGTGGACTGGTGAATAAGGAGATCGTCACGTTGATCAATACCCAAGGCGGTAAGGCGGTGGGCTTAACGGGAAAAGACGCGCAGCTGATCCGCGCTAATAAAATGACCTTTACCCGCCACAGCCCGGAAATGAACGCCCCGGAGATCATCGACATTGGACATGTGGGTGACGTGGCCTCGATCGACCCCACCATCGTTGAGACGTTGGTGCGTGATAATTTTATCCCGGTGATTGCGCCAATTGGTGTCGGTGAGGACGGTCAGTCGTATAACATCAATGCCGATGTGGTGGCGGGGAAATTGGCGATCACCCTCAAGGCGGAAAAATTGATCCTGTTGACCAATACCATCGGTGTGCTCGATAAAGATACGCAATTATTAACCGGGCTCAAGGCGCAACAGGTCGATCAACTGATCGCCACGGGGGTGATCTACGGCGGCATGTTGCCCAAGGTGCGTTGTGCCTTGGACGCGGTACGTTCCGGGGTTAAAACCGCGCAGATCATCGATGGACGGGTGGAGCACGCCGTGTTGCTCGAAGTATTAACCGATGCGGGTGTAGGCACCCTTATCATGGGATAATGTTATGGTCGAAACCGCTACTACCACCAATACCAAACCATCGCGCCGCCAGCATATTCTGGAAACCTTGGCGCTGGAGTTAGAACACTCGCCCGGTGAACGCATCACCACGGCCGGCTTGGCCAAGGCGGTCGGGGTATCCGAAGCGGCGTTATACCGGCATTTTCCCAGCAAGGCGAAGATGTTTGAAGGGTTGATCGAATTTATCGAGACGAGTGTGTTTGGATTGATTACTCGTATTTTGCAAGAAGAAAAACGCGCCGCCAAACGTTGTGAAAAAATATCAACCTTGATCTTGGGATTTTCGCAGAAAAATCCCGGTATTACCCGTTTGATGACCGGTGATGTACTCACCGGAGAAACCGAGCGGCTGCGCCTACGTATCGATAAATTCTACGAACGGGTGGAAACCCAACTCAAACAAGTGTTGCGCGAAGGTGAGTTGGCGCAGGAGTGTCAACTGGGCCAACACTTAGCTGTTTTTGCCAATCTATTGTTAGCCAGTATCGAGGGGCGGATGCAGCAATTTGTACGCAGCGGTTTTGTGGTCCAGCCCTTGGTGCAGTGGGAACAGCAATGGCAGATGCTGGCGCGTTGTTTGAATTGAATAATACCCTTTAGCTTAGTTCATCAAGGTTTGGCGCTTAAGTTCGCGGAAGCGCTTCAGATCGTCTTCATAGCGTTGAGTGATATTTTCCAATTCGTCTTCGCGTAATTGATACGAGGTTTCGAGTTTATCGATCTCCTGGCGCAAGGTGTGAATGTTTTCGACTAATTTGGCGGGAGGGGTTTTACCATTACGTTCGTAATTACCGGCTTCGTGGTTCAATTGCTCGAAATTAGTCCGCTGAATTTTAAGGTTACTCTTGAGTATGTCGATCTGGCTCGCGATCCCTTCCAAGGTTTTATCACGCGCCGTGATCAGGTCTTTTTCGGTGGTATAACTATTCAGTAAATTCTCATCGCGGCGTTTTTGCTCGGCGAGTTTAGCCTCGCGTGCCCGTCGGGCGTGTTCGCGTTCTTGCTCGCGCTCTTGTTCTTCTTTGGTGCGGGTGGCTTCGATCACCTGTACCACCACGCCGTTTTCATTAATGACCTCAATGCGGTTACGGGAGTATTCCTGGGGAACCACGGAGCC
Source organism: Gammaproteobacteria bacterium (assembly GCA_016194635.1). Lineage (GTDB taxonomy): Bacteria > Pseudomonadota > Gammaproteobacteria > UBA6429 > Thiohalophilaceae > JACQBC01. Next base: position 91,739 of record JACQBC010000024.1, read on the forward strand.
GCATTCACGGATGCCGTGATCGTCTTGCCAGCATTTGATGAACACCTTCGCGCCGCTGGCCGTGCGGCTGAGCAGCAGTGGCTGGCTGAGATTCACAATAAAACAAAGTGTAAGAAATTTTTTCATGACCCAGGTCCGATGGCATCCTCGCCGATGGTAATCTTAACGTGTTTAGCGGGGTGTTGGGGTGATTTTGTGATTGAACTGTTGGTGCTTTTTGGGGTTTCCTTCATTGCCAATAGCCTCTCGGCCTTCGCCGGTGGGGGCGCGGGATTACTGCAACTGCCGGTATTACTGTTTCTTGGTCTGCCGTTTGGCACGGCGTTGGCGACCCATAAACTCGCTACGGTGGCCTTGGGTATCGGGGCGAGTCTGCGGCATCGACGCGAACGCAATTTACAGTGGCGTTTTATCGGGTTAGTGATCATCGCGGGGGTTCCTGGTGTTGTCCTTGGAGCCAATATCATACTATTTGTTCCAGACCGCGCCGCCAGCCTGGCCTTGGGCGTATTAACGCTGGGGTTAGGGGTGTATTCTGCCTTACAACCTCGGCTTGGTCGGGAGTATCGCCCGCGACACACGGATCCGCAGGGGATGCTGATCGGCGGGTTGGTGCTTTTTACTATCGGCGTGTTAAACGGCTCCTTAACTTCGGGCACCGGGCTATTTGTCACCCTCTGGCTGGTGCAATGGTTTGGCCTGGATTACCAACGCGGCGTGGCCCATACCATGGTGTTGGTGGGATTGTTCTGGAACGGCAGCGGGGCCCTGGCGCTGGGACTGCAAGGAATGATCAAATGGGAATGGGTGCCGGTGTTGATCATTGCTTCGTTGTTGGGCGGCTATGCCGGCGCGCATTGGTCGATCCGCAGCGGTAACCGGACGATCAAACTCGCCTATGAAGTATTGACCGTCGTGGTTGGAGTTAAATTAATAATTGGGTGATGAGGTGGCCTGGTTACGGGCCGGGCGCGAAGTCAGCTGATCGTATCAATACCCCGCCCTATCGTTAGATTCCATATTGTTCTTGGTACTGTTGCACGGCCGGCAGGTGCGCTTGATAGTGCGGATGTTGACCAAGATAGGTGATCAATTCGGCCAGGGTGATGATGCTGATCACGGGTATGTGGAAGCTCTGGGTGACTTCTTGAATCGCGGATAATGCCCCTTGGCCACGTTCTTGACGATCCAAGGCGATCACCACCCCGGCAGGTTCGGCCCCGTGTTGGTGGAGGATGTCCATGGATTCGCGGATCGCGGTACCGGCGGTGATCACGTCGTCGATGATCAACACCCGGCCTTGCAGCTTTGCCCCCACGATCATCCCGCCTTCACCGTGGTGCTTGGCTTCTTTACGATTAAAACTGTAAGGGCGATCCTGCTGGTGGTGTTCAAACAAGGCAATGCTGGCGGCACTGGCCAGTGGAATGCCTTTATAGGCCGGACCAAACACCACATCAAAATGGATACCGCTGCGCAGGATGGCCGCGGCGTAGTACTGTCCGAGTTTGGCGAGGCTACGGCCGGTGTTGAATAAGCCGGCGTTAAAAAAATACGGACTAAGACGGCCGGATTTGAGTTTAAACTCGCCAAACTTTAATACCTGGGAGTGCAAGGCCAGGTCGATAAATTCGCGCTGGTAATCGTGCATGGAAGACGGCTGAGGCTGGAATAGATTCGTGTATGATACAGGCAGTGTCCTCATTCTGTGAATCCCAACATGCGTATTATCAGCTGTAATGTGAACGGGGTACGTTCGGCGGAGAAAAAAGGTTTTTTCACCTGGTTGGCCCGGCAACGCGCCGACGTGGTGTGTCTGCAGGAGACCAAGGCCCAGGAAGCGCAATTGCACGCGGGATTTTATCCGCAGGGTTACCACTGTTATTATTTTGATGCTCAGAAGAAGGGTTACAGCGGCGTGGCGCTCTACAGCAAAGTTAAGCCCGACGCGATCAGCCGCGGTCTGGGGTGGGAGCGCGCGGACAATGAAGGCCGGTATATCCAAGCCGACTTTGGTCAATTGAGCGTGGCGTCGTTTTATTTACCCTCCGGATCGGCCAGTGAAGAACGGCATCAGGCCAAGCTTAAATTTATGGAACAGCTGATGGAGGTGTTAACCTCTATGCGGCGTAAAAAACGCGAATATATCATCTGCGGTGACTGGAACACCGTGCACCGGGAAATCGATATTAAGAATTTCAAGGGTAATCAGAAAAATTCCGGTTGCACGCCCGCTGAGCGTCAATGGATCGATGATCTCTTTAATAAAGGAGGTTGGGTGGATGCCTTTCGCGAAGTGGACGCGCGCGCCGAACAATATACCTGGTGGTCGAATCGCGGTGAGGCACGGGCCAAGAACGTGGGTTGGCGTATCGATTACCAAATTATCACGCCGGGGTTAAAAGCCACGGTACGCAAGGCGGCAATATACAAAGAGCAATGGTTTTCCGACCATGCGCCGTTAAGCATCGATTACGCGCTTGATGTCGCTGTATGAGCAACGACCTAAACGGTACCCGCGGGTGGGTACAGCTCTGGCGCGCGTATTCCCATCCACGTGTTATCGGCATGTTGTTATTGGGTTTTGCGGCGGGGCTGCCGTTTCCCTTGGTGTTCGCGACCCTGTCCACCTGGTTGCGTTTTGCAGGGATTGAACGCTCCACCATCGGTTTTTTCGCCTGGATCGGTATCGTGTATTCAATCAAGGTTTTTTGGTCGCCGGTGGTGGACCGCCTGCCTATTCCATTGCTAACAGCGCATCTGGGGCAGCGGCGCAGTTGGATGTTACTAGCCCAGTCGGCGATCGCCGCGGGGTTGATCGGCATGGCGTTGACCGATCCCGCAACCCATATTACTACGATGGCGTGGTTGGCATTGTTAGTAGCGTTTGCCTCCGCCACCCAGGATATTACCGTCGACGCCTACCGCATCGAGGCCGTGGAATCGTCACTGCAAGGCCCTATGGCGGCGATGTATCAAAGCGGTTATCGCATCGCCGTGGCGTTGGTTGGCGGCGCGCTGGCCTTGTACCTGGCGGAGTGGAGCAACTGGCAGGTAACCTATATCACCATGGCCTTGTGTATGTTGGTGGGAGTGATCACCGTATTGATCATCCGTGAACCGGCGCGTGCGGTGAGCGACCAAACCTACCATCAAGAACAACGCGTGCTCGATTACCTGGAAAACCATGCCCACCTTCCTGTTCAATTACGACGCATCAATGCCTGGTTTATCGGCGCGGTGCTGTGCCCGTTTATCGACTTCTTCCAGCGCAACGGCAAGAATGCGTTATTTATCTTGGCTTTTATCGCGGTGTACCGTATCAGCGACGTGGTATTGGGAAATATGGCCAATCCGTTTTATGTTGACATGCACTTTAGTAAAAGCGAAATCGCCAGTATCAGTAAGATCTACGGCGTGCTGATGACGATCCTCGGCGCCACCCTCGGCGGGGTATTGGTGGTGCGCTGGGGTGTGTTGCGGATATTATTACTGGGCGCGGTGTGTATAAATCTTTCGATCCTACTGTTTACTCAATTGGCGGCACGCGGCCATGACTTGACCTGGCTCGCCATCGTCATCAGCGCGGATAATTTTTCGGTGGGCATGGCAACCTCGGCCTTTATCGCCTACCTGTCACGCCTGACCAATACCGCCTATACGGCCACTCAATATGCCCTGTTTAGTTCGTTAATGACTCTATTCCCAAAAATATTGTCCGGATTCTCCGGTGTTATCGTAGACGCAAGAGGTTATCACTTTTTCTTCGTTTACGCCGCCCTGTTGGGTATACCGTCGATCCTGATGGTGTTGTACCTGCTCTACCGCCAAGCTCGGGCCAGACAACCCTAAACCATGGAATTCACCCTGTTAGCGGCCTTGATCGCGGGTTTGCTCGGCGGGGTGCATTGTGTCGGTATGTGCGGTGGGATCGTCACGGCCTTAAGCCTTACGATCGATCCAAACCGCTCTAACCGGCAGCGGCTGGGGATTCAACTGGGTTATAACCTAGGCCGTATCCTGAGCTACAGTGTCTTGGGTGCCGTTGCCGGGGCGTTAGCGCACCTCGGCAGCCGATTATTCATCAACACCCACGCCGTGCAACTCGTGTTACAAGTCATTGCGGCGTTATTTATGCTGGCCTTGGGATTGTATTTGGCGGGCTGGTGGCGCGGTCTGGTTAAACTAGAACGCCTAGGCCACCTCCTGTGGCGACACATCGAACCCCGCGCCCGTGGTCTACTGCCTATTGCATCGTACCCGCAGGCGGTGATCGTCGGTATGGTGTGGGGTTGGTTACCCTGCGGCCTGGTCTATTCGATTTTATTTTATGCGATGAGCAGCGGCACGGCTTGGCACGGGGCGCTGCTGATGTTTTGTTTCGGCCTTGGCACCTTGCCGACCTTATTAACCAGCGGATTACTGGCTACGACTATAACAAGGTTGTTACGTCAGAAAACAACACAGCACCTTGCCGGTGTGTCGGTTTTTATCATGGGGCTCATCCTGTTGTGGCGCGTAATATAAAACCTCAGCTTGGAACACTCAACTAGATCATAACTAAAAAATCACCACCCTCGCCCAGAGGTGATGGTAGTGGTTGGCGGGTTTACCAAAGTGGTTGACTCGCTGTAAATACATTCGTCGGCAATGGTTCCCTGCATTGCTCTATCTCGGGCATCCCTGCCCTCGTGTACGCTCGACGGCGGCAGTCGCTCCCGGCATCCTGCCTCTCGCGACACTTGTACTTCCCTGTACATCGTCCCTGCCGCCGACGGTCAGCCACTTTGGTAAACCCGCCAACCACTACCATTGTGAGTAATATCGGCCGGTATGCAAAGGAGAGTGGAGTTTGAGTACCGTAGCGATTTGTACCGGTTTATCACGAAAAATAATCCGTTGGTTGTGAAACACGGTTTGAAATAGACCGATCCGAGTGGCCATTAACGCAACCCTTCACGGTACTTAACCACAATATTTGTGCCGCCAAGCCTTGTTTGTCAGCCTTGTATTCGCTGCTAATGTTAAGGTAGCATCTCCTACAACGCCAAAGGAATGAGGAGATCAACATGTTTGAGCAACTGAAATTTACCGTGGGTAACGGCGGTATTAACCTCTCACAAGATGTCGCAACGGTGCAGGATTTGCTGAACCGGGTTCCAAGGGATTATGGCGGCCCGCAGACCATGTTAGCAGTGAATGGAATATTGGACGATTCCACCGTAGAAGCCATTCAACGTTTTCAACAACGGCACTTGGGTAAGGCCGATGGTGTGATAACGCCTAATCAGGCGACGTTTATGAAGTTAAGTCAAGCAGCCATATCCCGGCGTATATTAAATGACGGAAAAAACTATCTTTGAGGTATAAAACGTAATATTTTTATCCATTTAATAACCTTCGTTGGGGGGGTAACCGAGATGGCATACGCACGCAAGAGTGCATTCAGCCTGACTAAAAATGAACGGGACGCGTACATAAAAGGCATTACCGACCTCATTGCCGACGGCAGTTATGGCAAGTTAGTCGCGATTCATTCGGATATGAGGCATAACATGCATAGCATGGGTGGGGATGCGGGTATGCGACGATTTCTTCCCTGGCACCGCGCCTATGTGCTGCATATGGAACAGGCGTTACGCAGCAAAGTACCTGGGGCTTTTGTTCCCTATTGGAACACTACTAACAGTGAGGGAGTGCCGGATTGGATCAAAGGTTTTCAACCCGAGGTGAATGTTCCTGGTGTTGGTAAAATACAAAAAGATACACGCATTAATCTCTCAACAGCAATAACCTCTACCACGCGCTACAGTGATTTATTAGGTATAAGGGATTATAACGGTTTTACATCGGAATTAGAAAGCGATCCGCATAATAAAGGCCATGTTATGCTAGGGGCCCCCATGAAGAGCGTGCCGACCGCTCCCGCTGACCCTATGTTTTTTATGCACCACGCGGAGATCGATCGCATTTGGGCGCTGTGGCAAGCCAAGCATCCACCCCAAATTATCACTTCAAAGCTTGGTAATATTCCAAACCTCAGTCTCGCAGATGCTGTTATGGATCCCTGGACCGATACGGTTCAAGGGTTGCTGGATATTACGGCCTTGGGATATTCCTATGCATAATGGAAGATATATGAGTAATGGGGGTGTGTATAGTTTTCTGGGTTATTCATTGCTTGCGGTGTTACTGCTGTCCTGTGCTACCAATCCTAGGGATGTAGCGCGGCAGCGGATCGAAACATGGGCTAGTCGGGTGCATGCTACAATATATTACGAACCGGAGTATTTTGCAGTTGGAGTGGAACGTACTTCACCTACGCCTATTACAGAGTTATTTCTTAGCTGGACTACTATCGATGATGAGGACTTGCGAGAATTAGCAGAGATTGGACCAGTGGTGTATTCCATTGATCTGCCAAGTAAGATGACGGATAGTCTCCCACACGAAATACTCCGTGATCGGTCAAGTAAGATGGTTACTGATCGGGGGATAGAGTATCTCGCGAAGCTCAAGGAGCTTCGTTATCTTGGAATGTATGACAGCGCTATCACCGACGTGGGTTTAGCCTCATTGAAGTCATTGTCGAATTTAAAGGGTTTAGAGCTATCTCATACGCGCATTGATGGAACAGGTTTCGCGCCATTAAGTGACAACAAGGTCCCACTAGAAGAATTGGCGGCGCGGAATACAAAGCTTACTGATAAAACTGGGGTTGTGTTAGCTAAATTTCCCAAACTTAGAGTCTTGCAGCTAAATGAAACCCAAATAGGAGATGAAAGCGTGCGTGCTTTTGGTAATTTAACCAAGTTAGAGCAGCTTTCGCTTGACGGCACGCGGGTAACCGATGCGAGTATCCCTGCCTTGGTGGGGTTGAAGAACCTTAAGATTCTTTCATTGGGCCACACGCGGCTCACCGATGCCTCGATCCCCGCCTTGGAAAAAATGACCTGGGTGGAAATTATAGGCGCGGGGGAAACCCATATTTCCCCGCAGGGTATTAAAAGATTGGACCGGTCGCGGCCCAGCGTAAACAACAATTCGCCGCAGGCGCATTAGGCAGTCCCTATGGTGTTTTTGGGATATTTCTTATGAGCGAAAGAGGTGTAACCCGTGGTAGGAGTGTGCATGGTTTCCTGTGTTATGCGCTGTTGGTGATATCATTGGTGTCCTGTGCGCATTATCCTGCCACGGTATCCCGGCAGCGGATCGAGGCATGGGCCGATCGACTGCACGCCACGCTGTATTATGATTTTAGGCGTTTTCATGACGCTAAACCCCTCGATCCCGAGGCCATCGCGCTAATTTATCTCAACCACAGTAGTGTAAACGACGATGATTTACGAGAATTAGCGGAAATTGGGCCGGTGGTGTATGCAATCGCTCTCCCGCCTAGCCGAGGTAACGAGCAACCGGGTATGGCGGTCAGTGATCGTGGGATGGTATACCTCTCTAAGCTCAAGGAGTTGCGTTATTTAAACGTCGATGGGAATACCATCTCGGATGCGGGCGTGGAACAACTAAGTCGGCTGTCTCATTTGATATCGTTAAGCTTATCGCACACTTGTATTACCGATGCTGGACTGGCCAAGTTGAAATTATTATCGAATTTAAAAAGCTTAGATCTGACCGATACGCGAGTCAGTGGGGTTGAATTTAGAGAGTTGATGAATAATAATATTCCTCTTGAAGAACTTTTTCTTAATAATACAAAGATCACTGATCAAACCGGGGTTGTCTTAGGTGAATTTCCCAATCTCAGAATCTTAGAGCTGGATGAAACCCGGGTAGGCGATGCAAGCATGCGCGCTTTTGGTAAGTTAACCAAGCTCGAAAAGCTTTCACTTTATGATACAAACATCACCGATGCGAGTATTCCTGTCTTAACAGGGTTGAAGAATCTTAAAGTACTTACCTTGAGTAGTGCACAAATCACCGATGCCTCGATTCCGACCTTGGAAAAAATGACCTGGGTGGAGCGACTAGGTGTGTATAACACCAAGATATCGCCCGAGGGATTGAAGCGGCTGGATAGGGTAAGATCCGGCGGGGATGAACCTTGATCAAAAACACATTAGTCGTTAGCGCGTCGGCAATAAAAACGATCCAATTTTAAGTAGCAGTGATAACACGATCATCCAGCCGCTAATGCGGTATAAATGATGCCACTGCCGTCCCCATTTCTCAGAGCCGCATTATTACGTCCGGAATGCCCAAAACGGACCGTGTGTGGTTCGCATAACAAGGTTCAATGGTTTATTCCTCGTATCGTCCGTGTGATAACTGACCAGAGCCCAACCGGCGGAATTGCGCCCGGTGACCATCATGGTGTGATCTGGTCCGTAGAGGGAGTTGTAGTTATCGATCCCCATTTGCGCGACGTCCGAAATAAGCAGATCCGTCATGTAACGTAAGAGATGCACCCGGCGGCTTGCAAAACGCTGCCAGTTACCCGCGCCGCCCCAGGTATACGAATGCCGTGGCGTACAACTGTTGCAACGGTAATACCAGACGTTGTCATTGCCGCGATTACGCACAGCGATCCAGAGGAGGTGGTTTCCACCGCATCGGCGACATAAGTTCCCGCTGGAGTAAGCGTGATCTGGGTAATCGTTCAAGTACTCCACTGATAAGTGATTTACGCAGGGACTTGCGCACGGTAGTTTTAATGGAGGCGGGACACACTCTGTCATCCTATCCAAGGTTAAGATCATTTTCTGTGTACATAACTGTTCATTCCCTTGTTTGATTGAAAGTGGTAAAGCTTATGCAGTCGCCCCACTGCGCTGTCTTGAATAAAATTCACCTCAAGTGTTACGATTATTTTCTATCATATTTAAAAGTCTATCTTGGCCGTGCGATTTTTCACGCTGGAAGAACTCAGTTGGAGAAAATGTGATCCATATACTGATATCGAGTTATATTTGTTGATTCTTACGTTTTGTCATTTATCTGTAACATGAACTAGGGGCGACATTTACGTATTCTATGTGGGGGTAGAGTTAAATATAATTTTCATCAATACCAGTTCATTATGGTTCAACGTTCACGTTCAGCCGCGCTTGCCTAGAACTCGATTACAACCCCGTACAGAGCCGATTATCTCCGATAGCTTAGCGAGTATTCCCGTATATGAAAAAAATGTGTTCCATCCTGTGGTTGATCATTTTTTCTCTGTCGCTATTTTTGAGGGGCATACGTTAGATCTAAGTTTCTTTGGGATTGATAAAATTCCAGAGATACAACGATGCCACTGTTCGATAGGGCCGCCACGATTCACCCAGGGCGTTTAACTGTTTAGGCGTAGGAGCCTGCGGCATTCCATAAACTTCCGCGATGCATTTCCTGAGCGCGTAGTCGTCAATTGGGAATATATCCCGGCGCCCCAGGTTAAAGATCAGCAGCATCTCAACCGTCCACCGCCCCACGCCATAGATCGAGGTTAGCCGTTGCACGATCTCTTGATCGCCGAGGGTGACGATTTGTTTCAGTGACGGGACGGTTCCATCCAGTGTCTTGGTCGCCAGGTCTTTCAGCGACGCTGTTTTTGCGCGCGACAGGCCTGCGTTTCTCAAAAGCTGGTCCGGCGTATTCAACAGGTTGCGCGGTGTTGGCATCGTCACCCCCGGGTATAATGCCTTCACCCGGGCCAGAATCGTTGACGCAGCCTTGGACGATAGTTGCTGATGGATAACAGCTTCGACCAACGTGACATACGGCGATTGCGCCGGTTTCAGCCGAAACTCGATAGGTTTGGCTAGGCAGCGGGCCAATCTCGTGTCTTTGGCTTTCAAGAGCGCTGCCGTGCGCTGAAGATCTCGCAGTGATTTGATGGTTGGTGGCGGTCCAAAGGTGGTGCCTTCAATGGCCAGCATCCTTGTCTTCGTTGCACGTCCGCCGTGAGCAGAAAAGCCCCCAGGTTTACCGCCAGCCGCCAGAACACGATGGCATGGGATGATGAGTCCGATCGGATTCTTTCCCAAAGCCTGTCCCACAGCGCGAGCGGCAGTGGAGCGGCGAATAGCTTTAGCAATCTCTCCGTAGGTTCCGGTCTGTCCTGCGGGAATAGCTCGAGCCGCTTGGTATACCTGCCGCTCGAACGCACTTACTTCATCCAGATCAATGGCGATGTCGTGAAAGTTCTGAACCACGCCCTGCAAGTGTTTGCGGACTTTCTCGATGACCGCAGCGATATGCGGTGGAAAGGTATTCGATTTGCACGCACCGGTATCTCGCGCGATCCTCGATTCCGTCAACTTCGCTGTCGCTTCTGGAAGTTGCAGTCGACACACGGCGGGTGATATGCGGGATTTCCCGGATTCGCTCCAGGCAATCCCGCACCAACCGAGTGGCGTCTCAAACAGGCCATATGCCACTTGCTTCATGAGGAGAGTTCCTTATCTGGCGGTATCCATGTATTTTGCCAGGTTCTGCTTCACGGTCTTCGCACATTCGGCGCAGCAGACAGTGATTTCCTTTTCGTCAGCCCTAACTTTGATTCCGTCGTCCTTGATTTCCCAATCGCACACGGGGCATTTTTCCATCTTCATAACGTGTCTCCTTTGTTAGTTAAACTGGATCGAAGACATCGGTCACCGGGTATTTTACAGACCGATGCATACAGATATCCTAGATGTTTGCAAAAATCAGACTTTCAGATTCTTGCTCATTTTGCACAGCGTTCGACGACTGGCGTTGCGTCGAATGCTGGAGGGTGAACGGCCAAACTCGCGCCCGAAGGCATCAGTGAAGTGGCTGTGGCTGGAAAAGCCGAGGTCGAGGGCAAGTGCAGCAAGGTCGCTCGCGCCATCCGCCAGCCGTTCGAGCGAAGCACGTAAGCGTAGTTGCATCAGGTAGCGATGGACGGGTACGCCGGTTCGCATCTGGAACATGCGGGCGAAATGATACGGCGATGCATGAACGGCACAGGCAACATTGTCGAGCGTGACGCGTTCACACAAATGGTTGGCAAGATAGATTTTGGCGGCCTCGACGCGATCAGCATGATCGGCATCGGTACCGTTCCGGCGGCGTACGCGCGGTAAACTGCGGCGCACGAATGCGGCTTGCAGCACATCGGCGATGAGCTGCAACGCCGTCACGTCCACCCACAACGAATCAAGTACATCGGTGCGAGTAGACTCCAGTCGTAGCACAATCTCCCGATGTCGCCAGAACACACTGGAATCGCAGGGGCTAATGATAAAGGGAAATGGTTCGTCGGGACGGTCGTCGATGGAGGGATCTAGTTCGCGAATGATGTCTGTGAGCAAGTGTGGCGCAGGGGTAAATACAGTACCACGATCACCGCAATCGGCCGGGTGACTGACACGATAAGTAGATCTCTTAGAGAAAAACACTGCCTGGTTGACATCGACGGTTACGCTCCGTCGCCCAATGTGTTTACAAAACACGCCATGGCGCATGAGAACAATATTGTTGCTGTCAGAGTATTCTTCGGCGGCGGGTCCACCTTGACAGGCGCGGCAAAGATAGTTGCGCACGTTTAGTATCGTGCTGTGGTATAGCGAATTGAAGGTGAGTAATTCTTCCTTCTCGATTTGCCTTGTCATGATCGTAGCTACGTCTGAATTAACCGGGTTTGTGTGAATAGCCGGATGTTTCGGTAACTGCCAAGTTATACATTTCCTCTATTACATAGAGTGTAGCATCAAATTTTTTATTAATTGTTAACGTAATGCTCATGTCGCCTCTTGGGGAACGGAATATATGCCATCGTGGGATTCCATTGACTCCGGGTAGAATGCCAACGCATTGTGGTCAGCACGACGTGGAGTGCTTCGTGGACTTGAGTCGGGTTGAAACTATCAATCACAGGCGATAAATCAAGACATTCTGAAAGCATCTTCCAAAGTTCCTGTTGCGCAGTCGCTAACTGTTCTGGTATTGCGTTGTTTAACCAGCTATCAATGCCAAACCCTTGCCATATCATGTTCTTGTATAGGTCGCGTACCACCAGCACATTTTCTGCTCGTCCAGGTTGCTCGAAGATTACGGCTTGCATGGATGCCAGTTCCTTTATGATTCAACGTTCACGTTCAACTGCACTTACCTAGAATTCGATTACAATTTTGCCGAAATGCCTAGCTGATTCGAGATAGGAAAATGCTTCCGCTGTCTGATCCAGTGGAAATATTTTGTCGATCACAGGCTTTAGCTTATTTACTGAGATGGCTTTCAGCATATCCGCAAAATCTTGTCGGCTGCCGACGCTCAGTCCGTTAACCTTGGCGCGTTTCAGATTCAGCGCAATCAAATTGATCGGGCTTTGCACTCCATCCAGAAAACCCACGACAGAGATATGGCCGTCCAGCCTCAGCGCCTCAAGACTTTTATTGAGATTGCTTCCACCCACGGTCTCGACGACAACATCGGCACCCTCGCTATCCGTCATGGTGAGTACGTCGGAAATCCACTCGGGCGTTTGCTTGTAGTTAATCAGGCAATCGGCTCCAAGTTCACGAGCCTTCGTCAGTTTGTTGTCATCGCTTGACGTAATGATTACCCTTGCGCCTAGCGCTTTGGCAAACTGCAGCGCGAATATTGAAACGCCGCCGGTTCCGTGTAGCAGGATCGTATCTCCGGCTTTGGCCTTTCCGTACGCAAGGGCGTTCCAGGCAGTCAGTGCTGCAATGGGTAGCGTGCAGGACTCCGCGAAGTTCAAAAATTCCGGCACCTTGATCAGTTCGTTAGTGCGAAAGAGCTTGTATTCAACAAGTTGTCCGGGGGTTGTTCCTGAGCCAGGACGGGTTTCAAATCTGGAATTTTGCGCGGTGTAGCGCCCATCGATCCATTGCGGAATATACGTCGTTGCCACATGATCGCCCGGCTTGAAGTCCTTGATGTCAGACCCGACTTCTTCGACGATACCCGCGCCATCCGAAACAGGAATAAACGGCGGTCTGATAGTGGGATTGAGCTGGCCTTTAACCAGAAGGAGATCGACATAATTGAGCGAGACCGCTTTCATTTTGACCAGGATCATTCCCGACGCAAGCTTCGGCGAAGGCGCGTGGGTGAGGGTGAGTTTGTCGATACCAAATCCCTCTTTGAGGACAACTGATTTCATGACATTACCTTTTTAAAAATCCTGGGCTTGCAAATGCAACCGCGACGTTTGAATTCGACAGACAGCTAGAGGTGGTGCAAAGCGCCTAAAGCCGATCCACTGAAACAATGGGCCGGGTGGCCTCATGTACTGATCAGAAACGTAGGCAGACTTTACCCACATGGTTTGCCTTCTCCAGATACCCAAACGAGTCGAGCGCTTCTTCAAAAGGAAACACGCGATCAATCACCGGCTTTAGTTTGTGCAGCTCAATCGCCCTGTTCATCGCTTCAAACATCGAACGGCTGCCAACATAAATTCCCTGTATCCGGATTTGTTTCCTAAGAATCGGCCGGAGGGAGATTTCGGTATTTATACCGGACAATATGCCTATCAGGCTGATGTGTCCTCCAGCCCTTACCGCATTAATGGAACGCGATAATGTACCGGCACCGCCGACTTCTACGACATGATCAACCCCTCTGCCATCGGTCAGTTTTAGCGTTTCCAGTTCCCAATCCGGCGTGCGTTTGTAATGGATGGTCTGCTCAGCGCCCAGCTGGCGTGCCCGTTCCAATTTCTCATCGCTGCTCGATATCACTATCACGCGGGCACCGGCCATGCGCGCAAACTGCAAGGCGAACAGCGACACTCCCCCTGTACCTTGTATCAATACGGTTGCGCCAGGCTTAAGATTACCTTGCACCATCAGCGCGTTCCATGCGGTCACGGCGGCGCACGGCAAGGTTGCCGCCTCTTCATCCGTCAGATATGTCGGCACAGGCACGACGCCGTCTTGAGGCAGTACAACTTGTCGCGCCAGAACCCCGTCCATTTCTCCCCCCAAACTCAAAGCATGCTCGGGTGCTTCGCCCGACAGCCAGTGCTGAACAAAAATCCCTGCCACCCGATCTCCGGGCTTTACCCGCGTCACCTTCTCCCCCACCGCCATCACGTGTCCGACACCGTCCGAGAGGGGAACCAGGGGTAGACGCAGAGTGGGATAAAGACTGCCGTTTAGGACCAATAAGTCGCGGGGATTAAGCGCTGCCGCGCGCATTTGGATCAGTACCTGTTCAGGCCCTGGCTGTGGGTCTTTCCGCTCAACGAGGGATACCGCACCAAGCCCGGTTTTATTTCGCAACTCAAACGCTTGCATAATCTTCTCCTATTGTTCTATAACATTAGAACAATGCGACAATAGCACGAGTTTATGCGATACTGCAACCATGAGGACATTACATCATCCGGCAAAAAAGAGTTTGACCTTATCGAGGGTCTTGTACGCCTTCAGCGACCCGGTGCGGCTTTCTATCGTCAAAAGTATTGCGGCGCATGGCGAACAGCCTTGCGGAACGTTTGGTTTATCCGTCGCCAAGTCCACCGCGTCGCACCACTTCAGGGTGTTACGGGAAGCCGGTGTTATTCAGATGCGGCCCGAAGGAACACAATATATCAATTCTCTGCGGCGCGACGATTTGGACAGCCGCTTCCCAGGTTTACTGGATGCCGTCCTGCGGGCAACGGGGCCCATTTGAATTAATCAGATCACCCTCTTTCCCCGAGGTTTCGACTACGCCTGCAGCCCTTCCGTTATAGGCAGCAGTTGCTACGGGCTAAAAGATGGTGCGCTCGCGTGGCGATTTCCAGCAGGGTTCGATGTGTGGCATCGAGATCTGCGATGGGCAAGTCCCCATATAGGTGGCGGGTAATGGTTTCAATTTCGTTACTCAAGGGTGGGAAGACGGCCGCGCCTTGATTGGTATGCATAAGCAGCTTGTCTTGGTTCGCCGTTATCAAGCCAGCCGCTAGCAAGTTATCAATAGACTCCTGAGCCTGGGCGGTATCGGCAACCACATGACCGCTTATTTGCCGCTGTACGATTTGCGCCGAACTCAGCGGTGAGGTGTTGGTGAAGGCGAGTACTGTCCATTCGGCAAATGACAGATGGGCGCCTTGCAGCATCTGTTCCAGCAGTGCGCGCATGGCGCGCTCGGCGGAACCGATGGAACGCGTTAGCGGGGGAGGTGGCATTGAAAGGGCTCCATGTTGCAGGCCGACTGACACGAATTTATGACGGCGTAAACATCTTGGTATAGCGACGCTGCATCTCCGCCGGTGATACCTCCTCAATGCTGTGCCCAATGAGCCAGCGATGACCGAAGGGATCAAGGACACTTCCAGAACGTTCGCCGTAAAATTGATCTTTGGGTTCTTGTTCCAGCGTTGCCCCGTTGCGCACCGCGCTTGCAATGACGGCATCGGCGTTGTCCACGTGCAGATGGATCGTAACCGGCGTGGCACCGATGGTCTGGGCGCTCTTGATACCGAACTCCGGAAATTCGTCCGACAGCAGCAAGGTAGTACCGTTGAAGTCGAGTTCGGCGTGACCGATACGACCGCTCGGTTCGGTGAGACGGAACTTCTCGCGGGCACCGAAGGCGTTGACATAAAAGTCGATGGCGGCAGCGGCATTCCTAACACACAGGTAGGCAAATAATTCGTGAACCATGGTGGACTCCTGTTCGGTGGAAGAGCGCTATCTTATGCGTCGTCCCACTGTTCTGTCTTGAATAAAATTGACCTCAGGCGCGCGGTGGTTTTGCCGGGTCAATGGCAACGTGGTGGGTAAACACCGGTGCAATTTTCCGGTAAGCCTCCGGGGTAACACCCGCAAATTCCCGAAACTCGCGGTGAAAGTGCGCGTGATCGCTATAACCATAATCCGCAGCGAAATCGGCCCAGGCGGCGACTCTTGGGCCGGCCATGCCTGCCAATACACGCTGAAACCGACGCAAGCGATGGTATGTCTTGGGTGATAGGCCCATATCGCGCCGGAACAGTGCGATAAAATGCCGATGGCTGTAGCCGCTTTGCTGCACCACGGTATGGACATCACGGGCGGCAGCGAATTGCTCAATGGCGTAAGCGATCACAGGATGCATGCCGTTCTCCACCGGTAACCGCGCCGTGAGCAATTCCTCAAACACGGCCAATTGCCGCTCCGGGTTCGCGGCCTCCAGTAACTGCTCACGGGCCAGGCCCGCCGCCGATCCCCAGAGATCATCAAGCCCGGTGTGGCGTTCGGACAGTTCGGCGGCGGATGTGCCGAAGAGAATTTCCGCGACACCGGGGTAAAGCTGTGCGCCCACCGAACTGGACGGTGTCGAGATATCGCGTATATAAAACGCCGAACGGGCCCCGCCGACAATGCTATTGCTGACGGTATATCCAGTGACATCGGTAGCGCCATTGAACAACCGCAGCGGTACATCATCGAGCCGAATGACCAGGTGGATGTCGCCGGTCGGCACGACATGTTCCCGCGCACCCGCTGCGCTAGGCTGCAGATTCGTTAGCGTCTTGACCCACAGTGATTTCACAAAAGGTTGCAAGGCCGGTCCGGGTTTTCGCGCTATCAGCATCACTATTCCTGTCACTAATCATGGTGCCTGCAATAAATCATAGGCGGTACTGCGCCACTGTATCAGTTCCTGGGTATTGACTCAATTTGCTAAATGCAGCATCGAGCCTCTTTGCTATCGAAAACGGCCATCCTTATCTCGACTGATGGCGATTGGACCAACACTGGTGTGCAAGCAGACGGTATTCAAGATATTCTTAGGTTGAGTATCTATTACACTCAGTGGCGATCCGCGAGTGGCAAGTGTTGAGACCAGCCTCGGGACATGGCTGCGGCCACTTTGGCAAAGTCCGTATTTCTGCTGTTTTCGTTTCTTGCCATACAGAAATTTTCATCCCGACTAAACAGCGATGCAGCAAAACCCCGTGCCGCCATAATGATGCCGACTGTTTTTTCAAATCGTATCTCAGTAAAATTGACAAAAGCTTGCTGTAAATCGTGCGGGTTGTCGTTTAGACAATTTGCAAGATGCCAAGCATCTTCCAGCGCCTGACAGGCACCTTGACCGGATGTTGGCAAAGGGGCATGGGCGGCGTCGCCGATCACAATTAGGTTATGTTTGTGCCACGTCGGGATTGGATTATGGTCATGCACGTAAACCTTATTGATCCGTTCGACAGGCGTGTGATCAATCATCTTTTGAACCGGTTGTGGCCAGTTAGAGAAAATAGAATCCAGCTCCGCTTTGTATTCGGCCTGATTTCTTGGGCCAATGTCGGCGCAGGCGACGCCCCCTGCCCAATAGGCTTTATGTTTCGTCACGGGAACAATCCCAAACCGTTCGCCCACACCCCAGTAATCCGCTACCGCGATTTCCTCAAAGGATTCTTCTTCGGACTCATAAACGCCGATCCAGTTTATAAAGCCTTGGTAGACGGGCGCGTTGTCACCGTGTACATACCGACGGGCGCAAGAAGCCATGCGTCCATCCGCTCCGATAAGTACGTCGGCAGTGATTTTCGAACCATCCCGGAAGTGGACTTCTGCTTGGCCTGGATTCTTGGTTTCTATGTGGGTAACCGTATGAGCGTACTGGATGGCAACCCCTAAGGAATCAAGCTTCGATATCAGGATGTTCTGAAAATCACTCCTGAGAATGGAAAGGCTCGGATACCCCATATGACTGTTAATCTTTTCAATATCAATCGCCCCTAAATTTTCGTTGGTGCTCGATAGTCGACGCATTCTTGTCGGATGCCCGGATACGGCTTCGATTTCGTTCAGTACTCCAAGCTGTTCCAGCACATACGCCGCATTCGGCCACACGACAATGCCGGCGCCAATATTCGACGCGGACTCGTGCCTTTCGTAGATGCTGACGTCGAAGCCTTTCTGCTTGAGCGCGATGGCGCTACTGACACCGGCAACGCCACCACCGAATATTGCTATTTTCATGTTAGGGAATCCCGGTCACTATGTGGAAGAAGGGTGCCAATCTCAACTACAGGCTCGATGGCCTAAGGGGTGCTCCCGTCATCCCTTCTCCCCGCTCTTTCGCGGCAGAGCAATTTAGCTCATTTCTGAGCGGGTGGTAAGATACAAGGGGCGCGCCGTTTTTGGCGCGTCCCTCTCGAATGTGATGTTAGCCCACCGTTTTGGAGGATTTTAAAACTTTGCGTTGGATGGCTCAACATGTTCGCTGCAGGGGCACGCCTACCTGGTAGCGTCTTGGGTGGCGAGCAGCGCCTGACCATGTGGGTTGTCAATAACCATTAGCCATCCGCCGTCTGTTTGCTTACGCAGTACAGCCACAGATAGACCGCTTTGCCTGATGTTCTGACCGTCTGGCGTTTTACCAGTCATCGTGTAAGGGGTTAAATGAAGTGCGACATCACCCGCGACGGTCACCTCATGTTTTCCGAAGACAAAATGAGGATTAACCGCAAGCGAGCCCTGAAAGGCCGCCTTTACGGCGGCCGATCCAGATACCGGATACCCTGGTTCAAACATCACGACGGCGGACGCCTCGTAAGCTTTCATGACGGCATCGATATCCCGCGAGTTGTAGTCGCTACCCATCTTGGTGATGGTGTGTAGAACTTTATTCTGTTCTGTATTATTCATGGTGTTTCCTTTGTCTGCTAAAGTGGATGTTGAAGCAACAAGACTGGCAAGTACGATAGATAAGACTGAAAAGCGTTTCATCGTGAGGGTTGCTCCTGTGTGGGTGAGATAAAATGGATGCGGCGTTCAGACAGACCTGCGGCTCCATTCTTTGTTGGGATTCTCTTTAAAGTTGTCTATGTATTAGCCCTCACGATCTGCGCGATTCGCGCGCCAAGGTTTTTGGGGCATGTGTAGTAACCTGTTGCCTTCTGCAGTTTCAGAACCTTTAGTTCGCCAACCGCGGCTTTCGTGGCTGCCAATATCTCGTCGTAGGCCGGGGCGTCCGGTGTCGTATAGACAGGTTTGCCGGGTGTGACGCAGCCATGAGCTGTCGCAGCAGGCAGTCGGCGTGAGCAGGTGCATTTTGCGCCTGTGTTTACCAGCCCGCACGCTTGCGTGGTAAATGCAACAATATCAGCGCGGGCTCGCGACAACCGCTTTCTGAAGTTTGCGCTTGTGATGCCTAGGATTATTGAAGCTTCGTTTTGTTCAAGCTCCAGAATATCACCAAGAACATAGGCAATACGGTGATGGATGTCGAGACATAGCAGCATGGCCATCGTGCAAAAGATGCGAAGCTCGTTCAGCATTACCAAGTCGCCCATATCAGGGGACAGATCGGAAACAAGACCTGCTTCGAGGTCTGCGCCGAATACTTCAAAACTAAGTTTTCGATCAATGCCTTTCCTACTGGTAAGAAGGTAGTTCGTCGCGACCCTATATACCCAGGTCGTAAAGGCGCTTTCTCCACGAAATGTGGGTAGTTGCGTGAGCACAAGAATTAATATTTCTTGCGTCGCATCCTGCGCATCGGCCGGATTAACCAAAATGCGCATCGCCAAATGGTGAATCAGGTCTTGGATACCTGCAACAACATCTTCGAGCGCGGAACTGCTGCCTTCTTGGGCATCTCGCACCAAGGCATTTAGAGTATTTTGGATTGTTGTCACTATCGGTTTTCCTTCATGATTCGTCTCATTGGTAAATTAGACAATGTGGACAGCGGATGTGTGACAAGAAGTCGGGAGACGCGTTGCTAGTCCCTCGTGTGTTCCCAGATGGTGCCAAAACCACCCATCATCATGGATGTCGTGGTACCCAGGTTCTCAACCGCATTCTTCAGTATGCGATGTCCTTGATCATCCAAGGGAACTCGCATGATGTCTTCCGGCGGGCTAACCAGGCTGTAGAAAAACCCAGTTTTCATATTTTTTGACTTTGTATAGCATTGAATTCATTATATAAATATTTCTCCAAAATAGCGAAACGGGAGTTTTTCTACAGCCTCAACATTTGAATTCACCGGCTGGCCGGGTTTTATCGGCCGGTTCGGTGGAATGATGGGTTGGGCGGCTCACCACGGGCCACCCGTAACTTGGACTTCAAATTCGGCGGTGGCGGGCTGAATGAACGTATTGTTTCTCATGCGGATGTTTGAGCCGCCAGAAATACGAATGCCAGAGCCACCGGCACCGACAAAGCTACGGTAATATTGTTCGACTATGCTGCGAAAAGCCTGGTAGTTAAAGGCGCCCCGGTAATTTGCCGGGCTAGATACCTCCAGCGGTGACGATTCGAAACAGCTACCCATGGGCTGCTTGATATCTGCGTATTGCGTATTACAGTCCAAAACAGCCACTAATTCCAATCTAAACCCGCCACCGATTCCGATTCAAAGTCGGCCCGCAATTCCATTTCATTCCGACAATGGCGCGCGTCGCAAGCTCGGTGCGGACGGTTGCAAATGGTGTAACGTGCGCCGGTTGTCGGACATCGTACCCGCTAGGAGGCCGGCGCGTGAAATCCAGGCAGCTTCGGGATTCTTTCCGCCATGAACTGCAGCAAGGCCCGGGTTCTCTGCGGTTGGTATTGGCGAGACGGATAGACCAGGTGAGCCTGCTGAGGCAGCATTTCCCAGTTGGGGAGTAATCGAATCAGATCTCCCGTGTCGATCAGATCCTGGACGAGCCAAGCGGGAGCACTACCCAATCCTTTTCCCGCAAGAAAACACGCGCGCAACGCGAGCGAGCTGTTCACGCGAAAGCGTCCCTTGGTCAAGACAATGACTTTCTCGGTATGGTTGGAAAATTCCAACCGGTTTCCGAAGGCTAACCCCGCGAAGCGAAAATACTCGTGCTGTGCCAAGTCCTCCGGCTTGTCGATCTTGGGGGCGCGTTCGACATACTCTCGCGTTGCAACCAGTACGCGTGGCGAAAACGCAATATTGCGGGCAATGACGTTGGGTGGGAGTTCACCTCCAAGCCGTATGGCCACGTCCACGCCCTCCTCAACGAGGTCAACCACGCGATCGTTGAGGATCAATTCGATTTCGATCTCGGGGTATTTCGCCAGAAACTCGAGCATTAACGCGTTCAGACGTAACTCACCCAGGCCCACGGGTGCGTTTATCCGCAATGCACCGACAAACAGGTGCGTTTGCCCTTGGGCATCCGCCACGGCATCGGCATATGCCTCAATTACCCGCTTGCTTCGTTCGTAAAACC
The DNA here is from genome assembly GCA_016194635.1 of Gammaproteobacteria bacterium. Taxonomy (GTDB): domain Bacteria; phylum Pseudomonadota; class Gammaproteobacteria; order UBA6429; family Thiohalophilaceae; genus JACQBC01. Next base: position 112,845 of record JACQBC010000024.1, read on the forward strand.
GCTTGCCTTCCTCTGTGAGCGTCAAACGGGTGGTTGTTCTTTCGAGCAGCCGAACCCGCAAGTGTCGCTCCAGCGCCGCAATCATCTTGCTCACCGTGGGCTGGCTGGTGTTTTCCTCGCGGGCGACGGCTGAAAAGCTGCCTAATTCGACGGCGCGCGTGAAGAGTCGCATGGCGTGAAGTGAGTCCAAGTCATTCCCTTATGGAATAAGTTATATTCAATAATCCCATGTTCAGTGGTGATTTGGAATAGCGTAATGTCTGCCCTGTCGCACTCGCTCATCAAGGAAACCGCATGGACATCAGCACACAAACACCTCTTAACGGCGCACATGTCGTTGTATTCGGCGGAAGCGCCGGTATTGGCCTGGCAACAGCGGCGGCGGCCAAAGCCAAAGGAGCCATTGTCACCCTGATAGGTCGAACGCCGGCAAAGCTTGAGGCGGCCGCCCGCAAAATCGGGGGCGCGCAAACGGCCATCGCCGATATTGCAGAACGAAAAAGCGTCGAGGCTGTATTTAAGGGTATGACGCGGGTGGATCACCTTGTGATTACTGCCGGTGGCTTGCACATGGGTAAGCTGGCCGATTCCGATCCGGATCAATTGCTCGTCGATATCCAACAACGTATCGCGGGGGCTGTTTATGCCATCAAGGCCGCGTTACCCTCTATGCCGCCCACCGGATCAATCGTGTTAACGGGCGGACAGTATTCGGACCGTCCCCCCGCCCATGGGGCCTCGATCACCGCGGCGGCAGTTCGTGGTATAGAGGCGCTCGCGCGCTCATTCGCTCTCGAACTAAAACCCATCCGCGTCAATGTCATCGCACCGGGCCTCATTGATACGACACTGTTCGATGTTTTCGGCCCTGAAGGCCGGGCGGCGATATTCGCACAAGCGGTGGAGCAATTGCCGGTCGGTCGAGCCGGGCGCGCGGATGAAGTTGGAGAGGCGATCATCTTCCTACTCAGCAACGGCTATATGAATGCCGAAGTCCTCCACATCGACGGCGGCGGTCGCTTCGTCTAATCGCCTCCGACATCTGATTGAATTTTCTCCGAATTTGTGATGCTCGCCCACGGCGGAATGGTCAGGAGTTGCTGGCCGAGTTTGAATCGGAATCGGAATCGGAATCGGTGGCGGGTTTGGATTGGAATTAGTGGCTAGGTTCACTGGGCAACGGGATCGAGTTTGCTGTTAGCCAGCACGCAGTCAGATACAATCAGGTGGATAGGCAGCTCCGCGGCGCTGTTATCGAGACGACCGCACTACAATTTCTTTCGTCGCCAGCGAACGGGCCAGGATCCGGCCGCTACTTTATTTTTTATGTGTCTCAAGCTCACGCTGCAGCGCTTGAATAGAATCCAGAACGGGCATGAAACGTAACCCGAAACTGGTTAGCCGGTACTCTACCCGTGGGGGAACTTCCGCGTAAATCGTTTTCTCCAGTATGCCCAAGTCCATCATGCGGCGGAAATAGTAATTTTGGACTTTTGGCGTTAGCCCCTCCAGTGCGCGCTCGATGGCGCCGGGGCGATTTATACCTTCACGGATAAGCCCCAAGATACGCAACGACCATTTACAGCCGAAAACAGCTTCCACGGTTTCTGCCACGTTCGGTGTTTCTGCCAAAACTTTTGTTCCCTGCTGCGACCCTATTTCTTTCAATTCTTTCATAGAAGTGCCCTACCTAACAAAATTGTGCTCTCTTTTTAACACTTACTCGAGTCTATATCCTAGTTTTAGTGTTTGGTCGATTTTCCGCCAAGCGGTTAACCATAACTTCAGGAGATTGAGTATGAGCCTTAAAGATAAAGTCGTTCTCATTACAGGCGGCGGCACGGGCATTGGAGCAGACGCCGCCCGCAAGTTCAACGCCGCAGGAGCTAAGATCGTTCTCAACGGGCGACGTGAAGCTATGCTAGCTAAAACCGCATCGCAAATAGATTCATCCGGTAAGACCGTCGCCTACGTGGCAGGCGATATCGGTCAAGCGGAAACGAGCCGGCGTATGGCCGCAATGGCTGTCGAACGGTTCGGTGGCGTGGATGTATTGTTTAATAACGCGGGCGTTTTTGAGCCGAAGTCGTTTCTCGACCACACGGAGGACGACCTCAACGGTTACCTGAATCTTTTGCGAGGCTACTTCTTCGCTTCGCAAGCCGCCATTCCGTCGATGCGCGAGCGCGGCGGTGGCAGCATTATCAACATCGGCTCGATGTGGGCGTTGCATGCCATTGCCGCCACTCCATGCAGCGGTTCATCCACGGCTAAGGGCGGGGTTCACGCGTTGACCCGCAACCTTGCCATCGAGTTTGCACCGGACAACATCCGCGTGAATGCCATCGCGCCGGCGGTGGTGGAAACGCCGCTCTTCGATAAGCTGTTGACCGCTGAGCAGCTTGCCTCGTTTAATTCTTTTCATCCGTTAGGTCGCAACGGACAGGCTCGCGATATCACGGCGGCGGTTCTGTTCCTCGCCGACGATAGTTCTGCCGGCTGGATTACGGGCGTCGTGTTGCCGGTAGACGGTGGCGTGACTGCAGGACGCAACTGAAGCAAGTTCGTTACGGCGAGTGCGACACAAGCATGCATTGCATCCCACCTGGGTTTTCCCTAGACAGAATTATGCGTAGCTATTGAGCATTCGCCTGCAGCGGCGCGCCGCCGGACACGAACGCTGCAAGGTATGACGAAATACCTCGACTGAAAGGAAGGGTCTAATGAATGCACCGAAACTAACCTCGGGATTCCAACGAATGTTTGCGCCTGGTCGACTGACGCTTGGCGTGTTCTTCGCAATCGAATCTTATAGTGGTGACACGCCGCTTATGCTACGTCAGGTAGAGCTCGCCCGGCGCGCAGAACAACTTGGATTTTCCGCCTTGTGGTTTCGCGACGTCCCCTTGCACGACCCGGGTTTTGGCGATGTCGGACAAATATACGATCCGTGGGTCTACCTGGGTTATATCGCCGCGCACACGACAAGCATTGCACTGGCCACGGGAAGCATTATCTTTCCAATTCGGCATCCTTTGCATATCGCCAAGGCGGCGGCATCGGTGGATAAACTTTCCGAGGGGCGGCTTGTGCTTGGGATCGCGTCGGGAGACCGACCCGTGGAGTACCCGGCATTCGGCATCGATTTTGCGACACGAGGCGAGCGGTTTCGAGAGACCTTACATTATTTTCATGAAACCCTGAGCAGTGCTTTTCCCGTTATTCAATCCCCTTTGGGACGCCAGGAAGGGATCGATCTGATTCCAAAGCCATATGATGGGCATATTCCAGTGCTCATTACAGGCAACAGTCAGCAGGATATCGAATGGATCGTCAAGCATGCCGATGGATGGATATATTACCCGCGTAGTCTGGATCGGCAGGAGCAATCGATCAAAGAGTGGCGCGAACTGACGCAACGCCATTGCCCGGGTACGTTCAAGCCGTTTGCCCAATCTCTTTATGTTGATCTTACGCTGGATCGGAACGCCACACCGGAACCGATCCATCTTGGATTTCGTTTGGGGACAAACAGGCTAATCGAGCTGCTCTTGTCGTTGCAAGAAATCGGGGTCAATCATGTCGCCCTGAACCTCAAATACGGCAGCAGGCAGGCTGCGGATGTATTGGAGGAGATCGGAGCAGATATAGTGCCGTTGTTCCCAGTCCAACTCGCCGATAAATCGTTAACTACCGGCCGCTCTGGCTTGGCTTTGTGAATGTCTTGCTCGGCATAACGTTCATCGCGTTGACGATAGCCGCTAATAATTCTTGTTCCGATCCGGTGCCGTGAGCTTGAGCATCAATGATAATCTGCTTTTTTCGTCCACCGCCGCCACGCCGTTATCGGCGTTTCCATCCGCAACCGTTGCTGTGTGTTTATTATGCCGGAAGACGACGCTGGAATTATGCGGAGTTGGGGGGCTACAGCGCCAATGTTTAAGTTGAGGGGTGCACCGCTTTAGGCGCACCCCTCTCGAACGTAATGTTAGGCACCGCCGAGGCGTGTTGCTTGTTTCACGAGATCAGCGATGTATTTCGGGTCTACATCCGCTTCACTTGTGACTTTGATGTGGCGCATATCCTTACCAGTACCGGTGAGTAGTCTACGAGGATCCTTCAGCCTTGCGCCGCCCCAGACTTGCAGATTGATGTGATGTTTGTGCGAAACAAGGGAGCACACGTTCTTTTCCCCATGGTACGTCAGATTCCCCCACTTCAGGCTTGCGGTGAGCGTAGGCGCTGCCTTCGAGATCACAGCGTCAAGTAACCGAACGAGTGCGTGCTGTTCTGCAGGGACTTTCCCCAAGAACTCATTGAGCACTGACATTGAATGCCTCCTTACATGTGCCTAACGAGGCTGTAGGAAAACATGATTTTGCGGTTTTATGCAATTATAAAGCATTGTTTTTGATCACATTTATTAACTTGAAATTTATGATTTAGGGGTTTTTCTACAGCCTCAACGAATAAATTTACCGGCCTGCGCGGCTTTTAGCGCAGGTCCGGTGGAATGATGGGTTGGGCGTCACACCGGCTACTTGAAAAGATACACGTATAAGTTGATTCCCACAGCCTGAATGTCATACCTCTCAAAATGTGTTTTCTGGATCAGTTCAGAGAATTCACTCTTAGAGTAAGCGCCGCTTCTCTGAATTCGGAAAGCCGTTTTCATGAAAAGTGCTGCCACACCTTTAAGTCCAGAATTTGAAGCATATTTGTTCCATTCAAGGTTGGGGGCGTCACGGTTTAAATCAATGATCAGGGCCGTTGCTCCCGGTTTCAAAGCCCGGTACATTTCATTTAGAACGTTCAGGGGCTTCTTGAAATTCTTGAATGACCATGAACAGAAGGTAAAATCGAATGTCTGGTCCCGCAATGGAATTTCAGATGCATTGCCCTGCCGGAAATCAACCTCGACACCCGCTTGCTGGGCGTTAACGCGAGCGATCTTCACAAATTCATTGCTGATGGGCACGGAGTCTGGTGGAACGACGCGGCTACTGGCGTGCGGCCATTGCCCTCGCCGCCAAGAATGCGCGCTTGTCCTGGGCGGTGTTGACATACGGGGAAGAGTTCAAACTGAATTCGACACAAGCCGAAGGCTGATGGCAGCTGAAAGAACACGATTAAAACCGTCTACAGAAAAAGGAGTTTAAAGAATCACTGCTGGATTGCCAGCGTTGATGTGAAGCGGGTTGGACCCGCGCGGGGAGTGCCTGGTCAACTTTAAGGAAGTGGTTGAGTCCGACCAACACGTGAGGCCCTCGCGTGCGTCTTTCATCAGGGTACGAGCCTCAGGCTCAAATGACCGGTTGTAGTTTAGCAGTCCTTCACCTTCTCGCATTGCTACGGGTTGTCTGTTACGCGTGATCTACAGTATATGAAACGATAAAAC
>JACQBC010000001.1 GCA_016194635.1 Gammaproteobacteria bacterium
ATCTAAATGCCTAGGGTGTTTTACCCATCCCCACTGCGCCTATAATATAGAATGTGAACTGGGATTATGCACATATTGATGGTAAAATAACCAAAGTGAAGCGGTTAGGAATACTATTCAGTGAAAGCCGATCTACCAAGTGATTGATGGTGGTTAGGCCGACCGGGGCGGGTGACCGTCGGCCGCAGCCGTGATGAAAGTTGAAATTGATTTTTTTATTAAGGGATTCCGATCATTTTATTTGGATAATAGTACTTCTGCTCGTCAAAATTGGCAGCCTATCGGCTTCGTCGCAACAGGTATCTTAGAGGTAATTAAACAAACTGATCCCTTGTACGCGGGTAAAGGCTTTTTGCGAGGCCTCAAGGCCGGTGAGTTTGAGGTTTAAGCGGCTTACGGCTTCACCGTAGTCTAGATCCTGCACCTCGGAGAGAATTTCCTTCATTTGAATGCGCAACGCATCATTGATGCCTTCCTGACTGTCCATCGCATTGAGCCGTGCGCCCAGATTCGCGCGTATATCCAGTACCCTGCCCATGGCGCGATCCAACCCATTTAAAAACTGATTGGTGTGGTTGTGTAACACAGCGTGTTCGGCGGGTGAACCGTGGCTACTTTTTAATTCACCAATATATTGCTTAATCGTAGTGAAGGCATCCTGGTGATAACTGGGACGAATCACAAAATAATCACCCGCCTTGGGTTCACCGCGAATAAAGGTTTGCACGCCGTTAAATTGAATGGTGGCGTCTTCTGTATAGACTTGCCCCGGCGCCACCACGGCATTACCCTGCGCATCGACAACGCTATAGGTAATCGGCTCCTTGGGGTCAACCGATGGCTTGCGATCGAAGATGATAGCGTAAGTGCCGCCCTTATAATCGGCCAGCGCCACGCCGGGATCGATCACCGCGTCACCTTGATTCGTGGGGCTTTCATAGACGCTAAATTTTCCGATCCCATCGCGGATCTCGCGAAACACATCGCTGCCGGAATCGTTCACGGCGATTTGGCGGCGTGGGCCGATTTGAATAAACCGTTGCCCATCATCGCCGTGATAGTCGAATCCCCCCTGATCATTATACGCAAAGGGTTTAAACCGGCCCATATTGCCGGCAAAAATAAACTCACCGTTGCTGTCAGTGCTATTGGCCAGGCCCACAACTTCATCGAGTAGCTGCGACATTTCTTCGGCGATATAGCCCCGCGTATCATCGGTCTGACTGTCGTTATTGGCCTGTATTGTTAACTCGCGTATACGCTGGTAGGCATTAATCACATTTTCCAACACCCCGTCTTCCATGGTTAAACGGGCACGGGCGGTCGAGATATTATGTTGAAACTGCTCCACGTTACGGATCACATCGTCCATTTTAACAACCTTCGATGCGGCCACGGGATCATCCGAGGGTCGGACAATTCTGCGGCCGGTGGCCACCTGTTGCTGCACTTGGCTCAACTTGGCGTGTTGGTCCACCATCGCTTCAACGGCGGTATTTTGGAATTGGCTGGAAGACACACGCATAATTATCGCCGGAAGGCCTCCATCAACATTTCCATGACACGATTCGCGGTTGCGATCACCTGAGCATTGGCTTGATATTGATTCTGGTAACGCACCATATCGGCGGCCTCTTCATCCAAATTAACCCCGGAGTTTGCTTCTTTTTCATCAACCGCTTGTTGCAGTAATAATTTTTGTGCCTGTCGATTGATGTCTAATTCATGGGTCTTACTACCGACCCGGGAAACCAACTGTCCATAGGTTTGGGCATAATCCGACTTGCCGTCCATGAGCATGGGTTTGGTTTGCAAATCGGCCAGTGCCAGGGCGTTTTTATTATCACTGCTCGCATCACTATTAAATTCAATACGGAATAAATCGCCCGCCTTGGGGTCCCCGTCTAACCGAACGGTAAAGCCACGTTCGATTCCACCGGCGGTGGGAAATAGCTGCACACCTTTACGCGCATCGTATTCTATCGGTCCTTCCACCACCCCCAGTGACTGTGCTGTAGTATTATTGCCCTCGCGGGCATGACGCTCTTGGGATGCCATTTCTTGCTTATTTGACGCAGACCCTGAATTAGATTTGCTAGTGTGGTTATCTTTATGCAGGGAAATATCCGGATCATCCGCGACCGCCGCCAATTTAACCTTGACGGGTTTACCGGTGTTATCCAATATCTCGAAGTGTTTATTATCGGTAAAGCGTACCAGATAAGGCGGGCTCAACTCACCTTGCGCGGTACTAAATGCGGGGGTCTTGGTATCGTTCACTTGGGTAAGTGTAATCTTGGCATTGCCCAGGTTATCGATGTCCGACGCCACCCGTAACGGCGATGCCGCCGCCACTTTATCCACCGAACTTAGCTGCACAGCGAATAAATCGGCGGCGCGGCGTGTGGGCTGAATCAGATAATGATCACCGTCTTGAATTGAACCGCCCGACTTGATGGACAGCTTAAATCCCTCCGACTCCATGGTTTGCGGCAGGTCTTTAAATCTTGCCACCACCTTGGCGTCATCCAGCCGCAGCAATTCGTATTGCCCTTGTCGATACAATAACGAGTAATTGCTGGTGGTCAGTTTATTGGCATCGGTAATTTCTGCGTTAAATTCAAGATTGCCTTTGTTATTGATACTGGTGCTCACTTGCGGCGCCAGCTTGTCGATTTCCGAAAAAAAATCCTCACCGAGCTTATTATTCATGTCCATGCCCAAGTGATGCTGGTCATTAAAGCTCTTGGCGATGCCGATGGCAATACGACCCAACTCATTTTGCGCCGGGTCTAATACTTCGTTGCGGAACTTGGCGATCCCCCCCAGTTGACCACCGTTCATGAATTGCGTAATAACGATATTGCTACCCTGTCCGACAAATAACACTTCTAAACGCGATGGGTCGTGTTCATTCGCGGCGATATCCAGACGGGATGCGTCATCCCCCACCACCAGGGTTTGGCCGTTACCCACAAACACATTCATCCGGCCGTCGTCTTGAACGGTAACACGCACATTGACCCTTTCGGATAACTCCTGCACCAAACGATCGCGTTGGTCCAACAAATCGTTGGGTGGACGCGTGGATATTTCTTGCGAGCGGACGATTGCCCGGTTGATTTCGGCGATACCTTTGGCAATCTGATTAACGTCACCCATCATTGCGCGCATATCTTTATTGGCCGCTTCGCGTAATCCTTCAAAACGGTTATTAAGATAGGCAAACCGATCCGCCAAATTACGCGCCGATCCCAGCAATACCTCTCGCGAGGCCGTGGAACTGGGTTCATTGGCGACACCGTTGACCGCATCGAAAAACCCTGACATCGCGGGTGCCAAGCCGGCTTGCGGATCGGCCAACATATTATCGACCTGGCTGGTGTACTCGTAGGTTTTATCCAGGTATTTGTTGGCCGAGGTGGTATCACGTACTTCGGAAACTAGGAATTCGTTATAGGTGCGGTCAATATTATTAACAATGACGCCCGTACCCATCGCGCCATTACCAAACATCTGCGGTGGTCTGGTTTCAAGATCAACCCGTTGCCGTGAATAACCCGGGGTGGTGGCATTAGCAATATTATGTCCGGTTGTGGTCAGCGCGCGTTGCGCCGCCACAATGCCAGAGGTACTGATACCCAGTAAATCGCCACCGGACACGGATTAAACCTCGCTAGCCATCAACGGATACCACAGCCGGTTTATCCGGGGCAAAACGCTCTTGCAATACCCGTCGCCACTTCGCCGCATAGTCTGGATCGGTGGCATACCCCGCCGCGTGGATATGCTGAATGTAGTGATCCGCATCGTCGGCGTGCGCCAGGGCCTGAATGTAACGCGGATTGGATTGGATAAATTTCGCATAATCCGTAAACGCCTCGGCGTAACTGCCATAGGCACGGAAACTCGCGTGCTGACGTAATGCTACAGCGTGTTGATATTCCACGGTATCGACTTCCGCCTGTTTGCCCTTCCAACTGGCATCGGCCTTGATATTGAACAGGTTGTGACTGTTGCTACCGTCCGCGCAACGTGGGGTATGTTGTCCCCAGCCGGTTTCTAACGCCGCCTGGGCCAGCAACACCTCGGGCGTGGTGCCCAGTTGCTTGGCGGCCGTCTGCGCGGCAGGGAGCAATTCGCGCCTAAACTCTTCTTGCGAAGTCAAGCGGAGAGAAGGGGGTGTAGTAGTAGCGGCAAAAGTTTGCCGCCGCGCGCTAGAATCCGCCGCGGCCGATTGCCGGCGTAACTGTTGTACCATTAACTCCGCCAAACCCAGGCCCTTGCCCTGGGTCATCTGCAAGGTTAATTGCTTATCAAACATGTCGCGGTACATATCACCACTGCTGCTATCAAACAGGGGATCACCAAAACTCGCCTCGCGCATGCTCTTAAGCATCATTTGCAGGTATAAACCTTCGAATTGCCGCGCCACTTCACGCAGACTGCCCTGCGGATCCTGATGGGCCTCAGCGCGCAGTTTCGCGATGCCCGTGAAATCGGTATAAACCGGTGTGGTCGAACTGGCTTGCATGCTGGACCTGTCAGTGGATAATCGTTAGGGGTTGTACTGCAAGATGTTTGCCAGGATCCTTCATATTGATGAAAACATCGAAATTCGATCATGGAGGAAAGGGATTAGGGGTTGTCTGGGTAACCTGTGCAGGTGACCGTCGGCGTCAGGGATGCCGCCGTCGAGCGTACAGGGATGTATTGACAGCGAGTCACCTGCACAGATCCAGACAAACACTAACAGCATCACTGGATGATAATAATCACTCTCTAATCCGGCGGTATGAAACTAAATCACAATCAACTCTGCGCGTAACGCACCCGCTTCTTTAAGGGCCTCTAAGATCGCGATCAGATCCCCGGGGGCAACACCGACTTGGTTGATCGCCCGCACCACATCGTCCAGTGACATTCCCATATCCAGCTTAAACATACGTTTACTGCCTTGATTAATCGTAATATCGGAACGCGGTACGGTTACGGTATTGCCACCGCCCAGCCCAGGTTGGCTGACGGTGGCGTTTTCGGTGATGGTGACCGTGAGACTGCCGTGTGACACCGCCGCGGGTAATACACGCACGTGTTGACCGATAACAACCGTACCGGTACGCGAATTGACAATGACACGGGCCGGCGGCTCGGCCGGATCCACCTGAAAGTTTTCTAATTCGGCAATAAACGCCACACGTTGGGCTAAATCTTGCGGCGCTTGCACATTAATCGATCCCGCATCAATGGAATAGGCGGTGCCCGCACCCAGGGTTTGATTAATAACCTGGGCCACCCGGTTTGAGGTGGTAAAATCCGGGTAACGTAGGTTCAATACCAATTCTTTCATTTCACCAAACGGTGTCTCCACGGCCTTTTCCACCGTGGCGCCATTGGGGATACGGCCCACACTGGGAACATTCACCGTGATCTTCGAACCGTCGTTGCCCTCGGCACCAAAACCGCTCACGATCACACTGCCTTGTGCCAAGCCATAAATATTTCCGTCGACACCGCGCAGTGCAGCAGCCAATAGACTGCCGCCACGCAAACTCTTGGCATTGCCTACCGAAGACACAGTGACATCCAAGGTTTGCCCCGGTCGGGCAAACGCCGGTAACTCCGTGTGGATTGCCACCGCAGCGACATTTTTCGATTGGATATTCACATTGCTGGGGATATTGACCCCTAGACGCGACAACATGCTGCGCAGACTTTGCACCGTTTGCGGCGCATTACCGTCGCCGGTGCCGTCCAAACCTACAACCAAACCATACCCCAACAATTGATTACTGCGCACGCCCTGTACTTTCGCGATGTCCTTGATACGTTCCGCGCGTACAAAACCGCTGTGTACACCCAACAGCATCACTAGACCAATGACCACCAATAATCGCAGTTCCGCACTACGCAACATACACATCGCCTTGTTAATAAGGATACGCATTACCTTGGAAGAATCGTGCCAACGGTCCCATCGAATTGGCCGACGACAACACGCCTTCACCCGCGTAACTGATCCGGACGTTGGCGATTTTGTTGGAGTCCACGCTATTGGACTGATCGATATCTTGCGGCCGAACGATGCCGGAGAAGCGGATGAACTCATCCGATTGGTTTAAGACGATAAGTTTCTCACCGCGTACCACCAGATGTTTATTCGGTAACACCTCGGCCACGGTTACGGTGATCATCCCATCAAAACTATGCGATTGATCCGAGGCGCCGCTACCTTTAAAGTCACGCCCGGCATTCACCTGGTTATTTAAAACTTCTTTATCATCTTTCTTTACCGCGTCACCCGCCAGTTTGGGTGGCGGCATTTCAATATTCTGGGCCTTCTCGGCCTTGGTACTGGAATGGGCGGTGGCGGTGGCTTTTTCCAGCAAACGAATCGTCAAGATATCCCCCACATAATGGGCGGTGGTATCTTCATAAAAACCCACGTTCATGCCTTCTTGATAGATGGCACCGGTAAATTTATGCCCCAATTTGATTGGCTCGGGTTTGGCGGGTTCAAACGATTCCTTGACCACACCTTGTTTAACACAGCCGGTGATAATACACAGCACGGTTGACAGCAGATATACGTTTATTTCGCGCGTTAGTTTCACATTACACTCCTATACCGTTGCACTGTGGAATCACAATTGATTATTAGTGTATTGCAACATTTGGTCGACCGCCGCGATGGCCTTAGAATTCATTTCATAGGCGCGTTGGGCTTCGATCATATTCACTAATTCTTCCACGATATTGACGTTGGAACTTTCCAAGGCCCCTTGGATCAAGGTCCCCATACTGCCGGTACCAGGGTTGGCCACTTGCGGCGCGCCACTGGCCGCGGTTTCAATAAATAAGTTTTCACCCACCGGTTGCAAGCCGCTGGGATTGACAAAATCCGCTAATTGAATCGTTCCCACTTGTTGCGGTGCGGGACTGCCGGGCACGTTCACACTCACGGTTCCATCCATGCCGATGGTCACAGCGCTGGCATTGCCTGGCAAGGTGATCTGCGGCTGGATCAAATAGCCGGAGGCGGTGACCAATTGTCCATCGGCATTGATCTGCAACGCGCCGTTGCGGGTATAACCCATCTCACCGTTGGGGCGTAACACTTGCACAAACCCCCGTCCTTGCACCGCGATATCCAATTTATTATTGGTCTGGGTGAGGTTACCCTGGGTGTGACTTTTTTGGGTGGCCACGGTACGCACGCCTGTCCCCAGCATTAATCCCGACGGCAGGCGCGTGTCTTGGCTGGTGGCGCCACCCGCTTGGCGAATATTCTGATATACCAAATCTTCAAACATCGCGCGGTCGCGTTTAAACCCGGTGGTATTAACGTTGGCTAGATTATTACTGATCACCGCGAGCCGGGTCTGTTGCGCCTCAAGACCGGTTTTGCTAATCCATAATGGGTTCATGTTTTTACTCCGTAAACCGCTGGTTAATATTTAAAATGTAATCGACTGGATTTAAATAATCGGTTGTATCACGACATTTGCAGCAATTGCCTGGTTGCATCGGCATTTTGCTCGGCCTCACGCATTAACTTAATTTGCATCTCGTATTGCCGTGCCAATTCAATCATCGAAACCATGGCCTGCGCCATATTGACGTTGCTACCTTCGAGTGTGCCGGGCACCAGCTTAACACTGGCATCGGCCGGGGCGGGCTTGCCGCTTTTCAAGTACATCAAACCGTCCACGTCTTTTTGTAGATCGCCATGATTGGGTTTGACCAGTTTGATCCGATCCACCACGGTCATCTCCTTGGCCGATTCACCCAACGGTAGAATGGTGACCGTGCCATCTTCAGCGATTTCGATCTTGCTGGCCGGGGGTACCGCGATCGGACCACCTTCACCCATGACGCTGCGGCCATTGGCACTAACCAAACGGCCGCCTTCGTCGATATGTAAATTCCCAGCGCGGGTATAGGCCTCCTTGCCGTTACTCGCTTGTACCACCAACCAACCGTCACCATTAATGGCGACATCCATGGGATTACCGGTGGCATTGATCGGCCCTGGGGTGAAATCCGTGCCGGAACGCTCCGCCATGGCATAAACCCGGCTCGGATACCCTGGTCCAAACAATGGCATGCTGCGAAACTGTGCCAGGTCGGCGCGAAAACCCGGGGTGCTGACGTTCGCGATATTGTTGTTATTGGCCGCTTGAGCCAACATGGTTTGTTGCGCGCCGGTCATTGCAACATAGAGTGAGCGATCCATAATACCGATTCCTAGTTAACTAATTAACGAATATTGATAATGGTTTGTGTCACGGTGTCCGCGGTATGGATCACCTGCGCGTTGGCTTGATAATTACGTTGTGCGGTAATCATGTTGACTAATTGCGCGGTTAAATCGACGTTTGATCCTTCCAAGGCACCGGATTGTATGATGCCTAAACTCCCAGAGCCCGGCGTGCCTAACAACGGCACGCCCGAGGCCGCGCTTTCCGCCCAGGCGGTATTACCTAACGGCCGTAACCCTTGGGGATTAGAAAAATCGGCGAGCGCCACCTGGCCGAGGGTTTTAGTTTGACCGTTACTAAAACGCGCCCGCACAATACCGGTATCATCAATATCCACGCCGCTTAACCGCCCGGAGGTAAATCCATTTTGGGTTAAGGCATTAACGTTAAACCGCGCGCCGAACTGGGTAATCGGCGAATTGGATAATAAATTCATCTTCAGGTGCAAGGGTTCAGCACCCGAACCCGTATCAAAGCCGGGGTATTCGATCATTCCCGGCGGTACCGCGGTTCCATTGATGGCGCCCAGATGACCGGCGGCGTTAAAGGTTAGGGTGTCTGGTTTAAACGGCGGAGCTGTCGCGCCTTTAATATCTTTACCGTCGATCAGCGTATACATCTCCCATTCACCAGGTTTTTCACCCTTGGCATAATACATCGTCGCCAAATGCGAACCGCCCAAGGAATCAAACACCGTCAGCGAAGTGGAATGATTAAAGGATGAGGGGATTTCCGGGCTAAACGGCGTGGTCGGCGGGCGAGACTGGGCACTGTCCAGGTTCAACCCCACTTCGACCATATTGGTGGCCTGGGGTTTGATATTGGAGCGATCCAACTTTAACGGCCCGACCGCCCCGGTAATACTGCCTTTCTCATCCGCACCGTTGACCACTAATTTAGAACCACTGTTGTTAACAATAAACCCTTCACGATCCACTTGGAAATTCCCGGCACGCGAATAACCCCGCGAACCATTGTCGTCCAACACAAAAAACCCGCGGCCATTTATGGCCAGATCCATTTTGTTGTTGGTAAATCCAATGTTGCCCTGCCCAAATTGTTGGCTCACGCCGGCCAAACGCACACCGGTACCGATGGCGCTGTCAGAAGCACCGTCACTGGCGGCATACACATCGGCAAATTCGGCACGCGATTCTTTGAATCCGACTGTGCTGGCATTGGCCACATTGTTGGCGATAACACGTAGTTCTTCACCGGCTGCATTGATACCACTGAGGGCTGTACGAAACGGCATATATTTATCTCCACTTACCTACTATAAAATTTCACGAACGTCAGCGAGTGACTTTGAACCGCTATTGGACAGGTTCAAGGTCACCCCCTGACTTCCCTTGCCCAGCGACACGCTGTTGACTTTGTCGGTCACCAAGGTATTCGCCGCTTGGGCCTTACCATCCACAAGCATCTCTGCTTGCAGCGTATATTTTCCCGGCCTGGCCTTCTGATCCACACTGCCGGGCGTTTTACCATCAGCCTTGCTGATCACACCGTCCCAACTGAACACCGCCAAACCTTCTTCGTGCTTTCCTAACTCGATGGTCTTCAGCAACTGCCCATTGCTATCGAGTATCTTGACCGTGACTTGATCAGTCGCGCTGGGAACGTCCACGCCCGCGTGTAATTCTCCGCCGGCGGGCAACTCCGAAACAGTTCCTGGAATAAGCACCGAACGTCCCACCATGGATGAGGCTTGCAACGCTTGCGCGGATTGCAAGGTTGTTGCTAACGTGGCAAAGGAATTCTTCATGTCCTTAATGCCTTCTAAAGAACTGAATTGCGCCATTTGACTGACAAATTGCGTGTTATCCAGTGGCTTGAGAGGATCTTGATGTTTCATTTGCGCCATCATCAACGCCATGAAATCCTCTTGCTTGAGTTGCGGTTGTTTGAGCGGGTCACGCTTAGCAAGCCCCAAACCTTCAAAGCTCGCAGCGTTTTTATCCGTGGTTTTATCTATTCCATCCATACGTACATCCTCGTGCGTTGATCATTACTGTCCCAAGGTTATGGTGCGCAGCAGCATTTGTTTCGCGCTATTCATAACCTCGACATTGGTTTGATAGGAACGTGACGCCGAGATCATATTGGCCATCTCTTCGGCGACGTTCACATTGGGTAAATAGACATAACCCTGGGCATCGGCCTGGGGGTTATTCGGGTTATATTCCTTGCGCAGCGGAGCCTTGCTCTCGACGATACCGGCCACCTGCACACCCACATTCATGTTGTCTTCATCAAAGCTATCCTTGAGTTGTTGAAACACCGGGTGACGTGCGCGGTAGGTTTTACCCAGACTACTGCTGATACTATTGGCATTGGCCAGATTGCTGGAGGTGGTATTCATACGCACGCTTTCCGCCTGTAAGGCCGAGCCTGAAATATCAAACACACTGAACAGTGACATGCTTATTGCCCTCGAATCGCGGTGCGTAAATTAGAAAGCTGATTACCGATAAAACGTAAACTGGCCAAATAACGCATTGCGTTATCGCTGTAGGCCGCCATTTCGACTTGATGTTCCACTGTATTACCATCAAGTGACGCTTGATGCGGTTGACGGTATAACAATTCATAGCCGCCCGATTCGGATTCCGGATCCAGATGCAAGGGGTTGGTGCGTTGCATGAGTTCGGCTGAATCATCACCCGCAAGACCGCTCAACACCTGACGGAAATCAATATCACGCGCTTTGTATCCCGGGGTATCGACATTGGCCAGGTTGGAGGCCAACACCTCGGCACGCCGTGCCTGGACGTATAGCGCATCGGTATGAATACCTAGGTAATTATTAAAGTCAGTCCGCATGGATCAGTTACTCATCGTCGAAATTACTAGCAGAAGAGCAACAACCATGCCAGAGAGATTATTTTATTTTTTTCATGGGGTTACAAAAATAATTCGCGTTGCGGTAAGGTCGGTGGCAAGTCCTGGCCGGTGACATTTTGCAGGAGGTCACCGTGGACGGCTTAATCGCTAACTTTCTATTCCTTCCCCTACCCCGCCCAAGGAGAAAGAATATCGAATGAATTTTGTATCGCTATGGTGGCTTAGGGTTTGCGTGGTTTAAGCCGGTAGGCCACGCCTTTTGTAAAACGGACCATCTCATACAAGGAGGAATAGCCACTGGGTGTTTCTGAACCCCCAAGAATAAGATAACCACCGGGGTTTAATATTTGCGCCATGCGTTCGAGGATGGCGGATTTAATTTCCGAAGAAAAATAAATTAACACGTTACGGCAAAATATCAGATCAAATTTTCCCAGCTGGGAATAGTTCTGTAACAGATTTAATTCAATGAACCGCACCATGTTGCGGATTTTTTCATTTATTAACCATTGGCTGGCGCTGGCCTGGGTAAAAAAACGCTTGCGGCGCTCTGCGGATACACCCCGGCCCATGCTCAATTCATCGTATATGCCTTTACGCGCCGCCGTCAGCACCGTGTTGGAAATATCCGTGCCGAGGATTTCTATCGGCAGGTTAAGCATACCCGGGTGCAGGCCCTGAAACTCTTGAATGACTATACCAATAGAATAGGATTCTTGTCCAGTGGAGGCCGCAGCCGACCAAATGCGCAGCCGTGGCAATTTATTTTTTGCGACTTCCGGTAGAATATCCTCCGCCAGAATCTCATAGGGATAACTATCACGAAACCAGCTGGTTTCATTGGTGGTCATGGCGTCGATCACACGTTCGCGCAACTTGCTGTCTTTATTCGATTTGAGCGCGTTGAGCATGTCGTTAAGATTATTAAATGAAAATTCGTGGGTCAGTCGGTTCAAGCGACTGGTCACCAAGTAATGTTTATTTTCACCCAGCACAATGCCGCAGGCATTTTCCAGAAAGTGACGAAAGTCATCGTATAACATCTTTGAGAGTAATTGATCGGTCACAACGTCGTGCTATCCTTGTGATAGTGAGTGGCCGAGTCTATCCGCTGTGGAACAACTTAAATCAGACCTTTATCGTTCAATAACACTTTGACTTGTTTTGCAAACTCATCGGCCTCAAATTTTGCTACAAACATATCGGCACCCACCTTTTTTACCATGTTACTGTTAAACGTACCGCTCAAGGAGGTATGCAACATAATCGGCAGCAATTTCAATTTGTCATGACTCCTGATCTCGGTCGTCAAGGTATACCCATCCATTTCAGGCATTTCAATATCCGATACAATAAAGTCAAACGTATCCGTAATCGGCTTGCCTTCCTTGACAGCCCGCAACAGAACATCCAACGCCTCACGGCCGTTTTTGGTCAGGGTGCTTTCCAGTCCAATCTTGTCCAGCGCCGCCTTGACTTGTTTGCGTGCTACTAAGGAATCATCCGCCACTAAGACCTTGATCTTGCGCGTCGGATCTTTTGGAATGGCTTGTTCGACTTTAATCTCAATCGGCTGTTGAGTGATTTCGGCTAACACCTTTTCAACGTCGATTATCTGTACCAATTTATTCTCGATCTTGGTCACCGCCGTCATGTAGTTATCCTGCCCAACACCTTTGGGAGGCGGCAGAATTTCTTTCCAAGTGAGATTGACAATCCGGTCCACGCTGTTGACCAGGAATCCTTGAATTGAACGATTGTATTCCGTGATAATAACGTAGCGATCCTTGATATCTTGGATCGGCTTGAGCCCGATGGCCATGGACAGATCCATAATCGGCAGGGTTTTGCCGCGCATATTGGCAATCCCGCGCACGATCCGGTGTGAATTCGGCACGGCGGTCAGCGGCGGACATAAAATAACTTCTTGTACCTTAAACACATTGATGCCGAACCGCTGTTTGTCACCCAAACTAAACAGTAACATTTCAAAGCGATTCTCGCCCACCAACTTGGTACGTTGGTCGACGCCGTCGATAACTCCCGCCATGGGCCTCTCCTGGGATAAGGGTTGTTACGTTATCGGCGTTCTGGACAAAAGGCTTAATTAATACACACTGGCACATGAATTGCTTAATCCACTTACCTTGAGTAACAACGGTGTGACAGCATGTGGTGCTCCCAAGCTTTACCCACGTCCCGGTTAATAGCCAGATTTATATTTGGGTTAAGCGCCGGAATCGGCTTGTGTCTCGCCTCTACCGATGCGGAATTCCAATCGATCCAACAATTACAACAGACCGCAGAAAAATTTATCCGTGCCGCGCACCAACCGGTGGATGAATTACACATTAAATTTGGTTATATTGACAAGCGCCTGCGCCTACCGCATTGTGATGAACCCCTGCAGGGTTACTTCCCGGATCAACGGCTTACTCTGGGTTCAACCCTTGTCGGGGTGCAGTGTGCTGGGCTACGCAGCTGGAAGGTGGTTATCCCGGTTGTGATCCGCGCTTATGGTCCGGTAGTAATTACCAACGAACCACTGAGCAAGGACACCCTACTCAGCAGCGCCAACTTACGTGTAGTGCGGCAGGAGTTGACCGATAATTTCGGTGGCAGCTTTAGTAAACCCGAGGCTATCGAGGGCATGGTGCTCAAGCAATCCATCACCAAGGACACCGTCCTCTCGCCATTACTGGTAAAACCCAAACGTCTGGTCCTGCGCGGCGAAGCGATCACCATTCTGGCGGAGTATCAAGCGCTGGTGATCCATGCCCAGGGCATAGCCCTAATGGATGGCCACCGCGGTGACCTTATCCGGGTGCAAAACAGCCGTAGCGGCCGTGAGCTGCAAGCCGAGGTTATCGATTCCGCCCTGGTACGGGTGAAAATGTAGGTTTTTCAGTGAGATACAACGTGTGTACTAAAGCTTTGTTGGCTCTCGCCGCTAACCCCTAGGCATCAATACGTTAGGAGTAACTTGACGATGGCGAATGATATCAACGGGATAAATTCCGGCCGCACGCCACAAGCCGATGAAAAGCAGATTCAAACCCTGCGGCGTGAATCTGCCAGTAATACGCCCTCCCGTTCAACGGCGAATCGCAGTGCCAGCCCTGGGCAGGACAAGGTCAGTCTTACCGATATGGCGGCGCGGCTCAAATCATTAGAACAAAAACTGGCGGAACAACCCGACGTGGATCAAGCACGTGTGGATAAGGTGCGCACGGCGATGGCCAAGGGTGAATACCGCGTCGACCCCGAACGCGTCGCCGACAAAATGATGAATTTTGAATCGAATTTTTAACCCCCCAGCATTATGCCCGCCGCACAACTCGCTACCCGCCTCCGTGATCTGTTGAGTGAATTAACTCTGCATTTAAGCCAGATGCTCGAACTATTGCACATTGAGCGTCAAGCCCTGGCCACCACTGATGGCGATGCCATTACCGCCGTGGCCGTGCGCAAGGAAGCCACTACACAGGCAATAGAACGCTGTGAACAACAGCGTCGCGAGTTACTCGATAAACATCAACTGGGTTCTGATTCACAGTCCATGGCGAGACTGGCGCGGCAACTGCCCGCTCACACGGTGCGAGAACTGGCCTTGGCGTGGCAAACAATCCGCCAACAAGGACAAGACTGTAAACAACAAAATCAAATCAATGGCATTGTGCTCGCTCACCAGCAACGTCGTACCCAAACCGCGTTACGGATATTGCGCGGACAAATCGCGGATAATGAGGTTTATTCAGCCCATGGCGATAAATATAGCGAACTAAACCAACGTACACTGGCCCGCATTTAATCCAGGTGTATGGCTAGTTCCGATCAAGTTATTACCAATCGCGCCCAGATAGTCAGTCTGTTGCGTCGCCTGCAAGCCGCGCATACCCTGGTTAGCATTAAACCCTCGCCAGACGCAAATTCTTATCCGAGTGTGATTGTAGAAGTGGTCGCGGAGACACATACTTTATTAGTGGACGCCGCGGTCAACGCCCCTTGGCATGCACAGATCACCACCGGCAGCAACCTGCACCTGCACGCACGTTTATCGGGAGTACGGCTATCAAGCGATTGTCGCGTACAGTCCATCGTCCACGACACGCGCAATCCCCTTTACCAAGTGGAAATCCCCGCGCAACTCCTTTATAAGCAACGCCGTCGCCACTACCGGGCACAGCTCGAAACCGAAAAACCCTTGCCGATCCACTTACCACTATCGATTAAACAAAACATCCACGGTTATGTAGTCGACATCTCGGCCAGCGGGGTCTGCTCACGGGTGGATTTTAATGATGCCTCGGCCTTGGCATTGGAACAAGCTATACGCCATGCCCGTATCGCCCTCCCTGATCAGAAAACCCTGACCTGTGACTTAGCCCTGCGCAGTCTGCGCCACTACCCTGAAAAAGGTTACTCGCTGATCGGCAGCGAATTCTTGCACATCACCCCCAATCAACAACATCACGTCGAACGTCTGGTCGCAAGCCTGGATCGGACCCAGCGCCGTTATGGCGATTCCTTCGTATAATTGCTTTCCTAACGCACCACCTCCTGGCCAAGTTTATTCGTGCGATGTTACACTGGGGCTCGCACGCCCTGGTAGCTCAGTGGATAGAGCAGCCGCCTCCTAAGCGGCAGGTCGCCGGTTCAACTCCGGCCCAGGGCACCATGAAAAATAAGTTTAATATATCAATATACTTCGATATCCCGCGCAACAACCAATTCAATCTGTATTTGCCTGCAATAGCAGGCTCAGTTTAATGACTTCGTCACCCGTGAGCGAAAAATCAAAGATAGCAAGATCTTCTTGCATGTGTTGTTCAGATTTGGTGCCGGTCAGCGGTACTATTCCCACTTGATGAAGATAACGAAAAAATATTTTCGCCGGGGTCTGATGATGATGTGCAGCTAGATTTCGCACCGTCTCGCTGTTGAGGATGTGTGGATTGGCCGTCAGGGTCCAGAAGCTCTGATAAATAATGCCGTATTCGGTACACCAGTGGCGTAACGCGACATCATAACCGGTATCTTTATAAAATCGGTTTTGCACGATCGCGGGTTTAATCTTGGCATCGGTATAGAGCGCTTGCAGTACATTAAGGTTATAACAATTGCTGATTCCGAGCTGTCGCGCGCCACCCGCCCGTTGGATGGTTTCCAGCGCACGCCAGGCCTGCAGGGTTTGTGCGTGGGTAGCAAAAGGTGAGTGCAAGATCAGACCATCGACGTAATCGGTTTGTAGGTTTTGTTGCGATTTGGCGAACGACTGGGCGACCTGTTCCTGGATAGGTGCGGTCTTATCGTAAGGTATATGATTGGGGTCCTGCCCTGAGGGTGAGGTGAATTTCGTTTGCAGGTACAGCGTCTCACGCGGAATACCTTGCTGCTTGGCACGTTGCAGCCCCACCCCCACCAGGGTCTCGTCGTAGTGTTTCGGTTGGCCGGCAGTATCGATCCCCTTAAATCCCGCCAGCAATGCTTGCACCACCAAGTCTGCCGTGCGCGCTTTTTTCCATGCCGTACCGTAGATGAAGCAAGGCATGTTAATGCCGACTGAAGTGGTGATCCATGGCTGCGTTGACATTATCCAATCTCCTGAACCTGTCCGACCCTGACCTATCCCCTAAAATGATGATCAAAAGCAATGACTTGATCGATTATTGCACTGGTAAAATAAAACAACAGTCACCAAATCCTGTGGCAAACTTTTTCGTGAGTTTGGCTTTGATTAAGCAGAAGCCGACATATTACAATTTGCGCGCCCCCTTAGTGAGCGATCTACAGCAATATCTCGAACAAAACGAACTCAAGTTCTTCCATTATAACCGCTGGAATGTCTGTTACAGCGATATTTTCTCTTGATTACAGACGTGTTAAGGCGCTGCACACACTTTACCAGGCGAGGATCGCGCTGTGAATAATTAACATCCTCACAGTGAGATTTTTAACATACTCCTTAGGTGTTACTGCTTTACCCTGGCGGATATTTTTAACCTGGACAACACACATCGACACAATGTGGGAAGGAGTCTGCCACGATGAAATGCTTACACACGCGTTACGGATTGATACTGGCCATCGATGACCCAGACGATCCGGAGGAATTGGAACCCGACCTGCTACGACGGCTGTGGTTGGATGCAATGGTTCGGCGCAACGCGGTATGAAGGACCGGGGCAAAAGGTATTAAAGTAGCTGTCGGTTAGTCCTGACACTTGGATCAGCATTAACCGACAGACACCGGGGTATCATTCGTCTATAAAATACAAAATTGAGGATCGTCTAATAATGCGCGAAAAACCAACCATACAAACTTCACGCATCGGTGAACAGCACCGGGTTAATGTCAATCGCTATTTTCATGTCATGTCCCAGGGCTGGTACGCTTATACGCGTGAAGGGATCCGCGGACCTTTTGTCGACAAACTCCGTGCGGAAGTTTTTATTAATGACCTGGGCGGAAAACAAGACCACGACCCAAGCACGTCCTGGCGGTTATAATCGTTTTTTATCCCTTGGGTATTCAGGGCAAACTAATTACAGTTTACGCAAAGTGTCGCGCCATCCAGGGTTGGCCTTACTTTCTTGTTTTAACAAAATTTTGGTACCATCCAAAGTATCCAGCCAGCCGTGTACACCGGTGATCGGTTCATTTTCAAAGCCCCACCAGACACCATTTTCGTCTTGAGCAATCCAGTTGAGCGTCTTCTTGTTTAACTTGAGAGGGCCGATACTTTCATCACTGCTGCTTTTGGATAAGCGTGCTAATAACACTGCAAACTCCTGTTTGCCAATTTGTAACGTGGGGTCAAGTTCTGTGGTGAGTGGTTCTTCTTCCACGACCTCGTGTACCACGGTATATTTTCCAATAACTACTACATCACCGTTTAACAATTTCTTGGTCTGTACCTGTTTGCCGTTTACAAACGTGCCATTGGTGCTATCACAGTCTTCGACATACAATCCATCCGTGCGCCGCTGAATACGCGCGTGCCGATTGCTTACCGTGGAGTCTTCCAAACGCAGATCATTATCGGCCTTCCGGCCAAGCGTCACTACATCACGCTTGATGATAAGTTCGTCGATCTTGCGACCGTTGTGGCGGATAATCAGTTTGCTTAGCATCTAAGTGGGGAAATCGTGTTAAATCGTTGATAAGTATAGCGAGGATTTCCAAGATGCCTACTACCGTGAAGGAATATCTTCGGATTTCTCAGCCACAGTCGCGTTTAGGGAGATTCATCCGTTACAAGGCAAGGACAGGTTAGAAGAAATCCTAACTTAGCGTAGATTAAAATGGCGCGCCCGGAGAGATTCGAACTCCCGACCGCCTGGTTCGTAGCCAGGTACTCTATCCAGCTGAGCTACGGGCGCGTATTTTAAAAACACCATGTCGTTTACACGAAACGAGCAATTTCAGGGCGCGTATGGTAGCAGAGAGCACCGTGGGAATGAACCATTTACTTCGCTGCTTCCCACGTGATATGGCGGAGAGAGAGGGATTCGAACCCTCGATACGCTTTTGGCATATACACCCTTAGCAGGGGTGCGCCTTCGACCAGCTCGGCCATCTCTCCTTAGACTATACTAAAACACCCATAAGGATGCCCAAGTTAAAGGCCCCAAAGGATACAGGGCCGGTTGGTGAAGGTAAAGAAAAAATCAGCGAGGGAACTTAACTTTGCTGTGAGTCTTTCTGCTCGTTTTTGATACGTTCGTAAATTTCTTCACGGTGAACCGATACCTCTTTAGGCGCGTTAACGCCTATCCGCACCTGGTTACCCTTGACTCCCAATACAGTGACCGTCACGTCGTCACCTATCATGAGCGTTTCTCCGACACGGCGGGTTAGAATCAGCATACATCACTCTCCTTATCATCTTTTGTCAAACGCGGTCGTA
Organism: Gammaproteobacteria bacterium; assembly: GCA_016194635.1. Taxonomy (GTDB): domain Bacteria; phylum Pseudomonadota; class Gammaproteobacteria; order UBA6429; family Thiohalophilaceae; genus JACQBC01. The sequence goes on from JACQBC010000001.1 coordinate 19,019, forward strand.
CTCTCCATGCGTAGGCACGCAAGAAAGAAGTATCGACCAACCCCCCATGAAACTTTAGTGCCCTCAAAAAACCCTCATCTAGCAGGCTTTTGTTCTAAATGGAAGGCATCGTGCAAGGCTCGCACCGCCAATTCCATGTATTTTTCATCCACAACCACGGATATTTTAATCTCCGAGGTGGAAATCATTCGAATATTTATCCCTTCTTTTGCCAAGGCTTCAAACATGGTGCTGGCAATGCCCGCGTGAGAACGCATCCCTACCCCCACAACGGAGACTTTAACGATCGTGTTGTCGCCACTGACCGCGCGGGCTCCAAGCTTTTTGGCGGTGTCCTGTAGAATCTTGGTGGCCTTGTCGAAATCATTCCGGTGTACCGTAAAGGTAAAATCGGTCAAACCATCCACCCCGACGTTTTGGATGATCATGTCGACCTCGATATTGGCCTTCCCTACCGGGCCGAGTATCTGCGAGGCAATCCCAGGCTTGTCCGGGACGCCGCTAAGGGTCAGCTTGGCCTCGTCACGGTTAAACGCAATCCCGGAAATAACTGGATCTTCCATTGCACTTACCTCATCATCGTACGTAATCAACGTGCCTGGGCCATCCACAAAGGAATGCAGTACCCGGAGTTTTACCCCATATTTTCCGGCGAATTCCACCGAACGTATCTGCAGCACCTTGGAACCAAGACTGGCTAGTTCCAGCATCTCCTCAAATGTAATTCTGTCCAAGCGCCGCGCGTGGGGGACAATCCTGGGATCGGTGGTGTACACCCCATCGACATCGGTATAAATCTGACACTCCTGGGCCTTGAGGGCGGCGGCCAGGGCCACGCCGGTGGTATCCGATCCACCTCGGCCCAACGTGGTGATATTGCCTAATTGATCGACTCCCTGGAAGCCTGCTACCACTACAATGCGCCCTTCTTTCAGGTCCTGCCGGACCCGGGCTTCGTCAATATCCAAAATCCGTGCCTTGGTGTGAGCACTGTCGGTTAATATATGCACCTGTGCGCCAGTATAGGAACGCGCGGGATATCCCTTCTTAATCAACGCGATACATAATAATCCGATGGTCACCTGCTCGCCGGTGGCAACAATCACATCGTATTCACGTGGGTCTGGATTGGGATCAATCTTTTTCGCCAGGTCGATGAGCCGGTTGGTTTCACCGCTCATGGCCGATACCACCACTACGACATCATGGCCAGCGTTCTTGGTGGCGATGACTTTGTCCGCTACCCCTAGAATCTTGTCGACCGTGCCGACCGAGGTTCCACCGTATTTTTGGACTATCAACGCCATACTAAACCCAACGATCTCTAATTCCCTTAATTAAAGGGTGCAGATTAAACACTAATCACTGGCTTAAGGGAAGACTTCTTGTAACAACAAATTACAGATTACCCTAAACGCGAGTTGATCCACCCAGAGACCGAAGCCAAGGCGCTGTCCAAGTGTTCAGGTTGGGTCCCCCCGGCCTGCGCCATATCGGGGCGTCCACCGCCTTTACCCCCAATTTGTTGGGCCACCATATTCACCAAATCCCCGGCTTTGAGTTTAGCGGTATGTTCCTTGCTTACACCGGCGACTAAATCCACTTTACCATCGTGCACGGCCGCCAACACCACGGCAGCGGAGCCCAGTTTATTTTTCAATTGGTCAAGCGTAGTACGCAGCGTTTTAATATCCGCCCCTTCAAGCTTAGCGGCCAATACATGGATGCCGCGAATGATGATAGCCTTGGCCACCAGATCATCGCCCTGGTTACTGGCCAGCCTACCCTTGAGCTGCTCGAGTTCTTTCTCAAGCAGTTTATTACGCTCGATTAATTGCTGTACCCGTTCGGCAACATCCTCGCGCGAACCTTTTAATTGTACCGCAACGTGCTGTAATTGCTGTTCATTACCGCGGATGTAATCCAGGGCACCCTGGCCGGTGACAGCTTCAATACGCCGAACCCCGGCGGCGATGCCAGTCTCCAGGAGAATTTTAAACACACCGATGTCACCGGTATGTGTAACGTGAGTGCCGCCGCATAACTCCAGTGAAAAGTCACCCATCTTCAGCACCCGCACGGCGTCCGCGTATTTCTCGCCAAACAAGGCCATGGCACCGGATTTTTTGGCAGCGTCTTGGGACATGAGGCTGGTTTCAACCGCGTGATTATAGCGGATCTGTGCGTTCACCAGGTCTTCGATACGGCGTAACTGTTCGGGAGTCACGGCCTCAAAATGCGAAAAATCGAACCGCAGTCGATCGGCCTCCACCAGCGATCCTTTTTGGCTAACATGTTCGCCCAGTACCCTACGTAAAGCCGCGTGCAACAGGTGGGTGGCCGAGTGGTTGTACATAATGGCTTGCCGTTGCTGGTTATCAATCTGGGCTTGAACCTTGTCGCCGATTTGTATACTTCCCAGGGTGACCCGTCCTAGGTGCCCAAAGACCTCATGCGCCTGCTTTTGGGTATCGTCCACGGTAAACTTACCCGCGGGACCCAGCAATTCACCCCGGTCCCCAACCTGACCACCGGACTCCGCATAAAACGGTGAACGATCCAACACCACCATACCGCTTTGCCCCTCGCTGATCCGTTGCGCGTTATTGCCTTCGACGTACAGCGCAAGCACGGTAGCGGAATCTTGCAGGTGCTCATAACCAGTAAATTGGGTCGGTAGTGTGATGTCCAGGGCCTTGGCATAATTAACCGTAAAAGATTTTGCTGCGCGCGCGCGCGCGCGTTGTGCCTCCATGGCTTTTTCAAATCCCGGTATGTCGATCGACAGACCCCGTTCGCGCGCGACATCAGCGGTAAGATCCGCCGGGAAACCATAGGTATCGTACAATTTAAACACTACCTGGCCAGGAACCGTCTTATCTTTAAGGGTGGCAATGGCGGTATCGAGAATTTGCATGCCCGTGACTAAGGTCTCAGCAAACCGTTCCTCTTCTTGCTTGAGCACACGCGTCACCGTGGCTTGCGTCTGGATTAATTCAGGGTAGGCCGCGCCCATTTCTTGCACCAGGGGGGCCACCAGTTGGTGAAAAAACGGTTGTTGTTGTCCAAGTTTATAACCATGCCGAATCGCACGGCGGATGATCCGGCGTAATACATAGCCGCGTCCTTCATTGGACGGCACCACTCCATCGGTGATCAAAAAACTGCACGAACGGATATGATCCGCAATCACCCGCAAGGAACTATTGTTGAGATCGGTACTGGCGGTGGCCTGTTGTGCCGCCTTGAGCAGGTTGACGAATAGATCGATGTCGTAATTGCTGTGCACCCCTTGCATCACCGCCGCGAGTCGCTCCAACCCCATGCCGGTATCCACCGACGGTTTGGGTAGCGGTTCCAGCCGGCCGTCCGCCTGGCGATTAAACTGCATGAACACAAGATTCCAGATTTCGATATAGCGATCACCGTCTTCAGCGGCTGAACCCGGCGGGCCACCTGCCACACCAGAACCGTGATCGTAAAAGATCTCGGTACAGGGTCCGCAGGGACCGGTATCGCCCATTTGCCAAAAATTGGATTTTTCACCTAAGCGGGTAAATCGCCGAGGATCAACCTTGATGTCCTGTAACCAAATCTCCGCCGCTTGATGATCGTCCTTAAAGATGGTTACCCAGAGTTTTTCCGGGGCGAGGCTCAGGTCACGGGTGAGAAATTCCCACGCGAAGTGTATGGCATCCTGCTTGAAATAGTCTCCAAAACTAAAATTACCCAGCATTTCAAAAAAGGTGTGGTGGCGCGCGGTGTAACCGACGTTTTCCAGATCGTTGTGCTTGCCGCCGGCACGTACGCAGCGTTGCGACGAGGTCGCACGGCTATAAGCGCGTGTATCCAACCCTAGAAATACATCTTTGAATTGCACCATGCCAGCGTTGGTAAACAATAGGGTCGGATCGTTACCGGGGATCAAAGGGCTGCTGGGAACCACCGCATGGCCGTGGCGCTGGAAAAAATCCAGAAAGGCGGAACGTAGCTGTGCGCTCTTCATACGGCGGACTCGTTTGCGGTAAAGCACAGATTATATCTGGACTTTAAGCAATGTCATCCGCTGTTTCAAAGATTCGGTTTACCTGTTCGGGTGTGAAGCCACGGTATTCTAAAAACCGCTGCTGCCGTATTCGTTCGGAAAAGCCCGTCGGCAGAGCCGCACCAAACTTTTTCTCGCGCGCATACCTCGCACGTTGCAGCCACAGCGGGTCGCTCCCCTTGAGATACTGATTTATCGCCGCAGCGGTGATGCCGCGCTCCCGCAATTCATGCCCAATCCGCACCGGTCCATAACCGCGCTGCCGACGGGCATGAATATAGGCCTCGATAAATCGGTCATCACTTTGCAAATGCTTGGCGCTGAACTGTAATAATGCCGCCTCAATCGCCACCGCGGCAAAGCCCTTTTGCTGCAGTTTACGCTTTAATTCCAATTGCGAATGCTCGCGGTTAGCGAGCAAACGCAACAGCACTGTGATGATCTCTTGGGCCATGTTCTGCGCAATAGAAATTTGGAGACTTACGCCTCCAATGCTTCCACGTCCTCGTCACCGTGGTCCACCGGTCTTAAGTTCGTGGGCTGAGTTAGTAATTGGGCACGGATCTTGGTTTCGATTTCCTTGGCCAAGTCGGGGCGTTCTTTGAGAAATTGACGTGTATTATCCTTGCCCTGGCCGATCCGCTCCCCCGCGTAGCTATACCAGGCCCCGGATTTTTCGATGATATTGAGGTTCGATCCGATTTCAATGATCTCACCTTCGCGCGAAATACCTTCGTTGTAGAGAATATCGAATTCGGCTTGTTTGAACGGAGGAGCCACCTTGTTCTTAACGACCTTGACACGGGTTTCGCTACCGATCACCTCTTCACCTTTTTTAATCGAACCGATACGGCGAATATCTAGGCGCACCGAGGCATAAAACTTCAAGGCGTTACCCCCGGTGGTGGTTTCGGGATTGCCAAACATCACGCCGATTTTCATACGGATCTGGTTAATGAAAATCACCAAAGTATTAGAACGTTTAATGTTAGCGGTGAGTTTGCGTAGCGCCTGCGACATCAGGCGTGCTTGCAAACCCATGTGCGAATCCCCCATCTCGCCTTCGATTTCCGCCTTGGGCGTCAAGGCCGCTACCGAGTCGACCACCACCACATCGACCGCGCTGGAACGCACCAGCATATCGGCGATTTCCAAAGCCTGTTCACCGGTATCGGGTTGTGACACCAGCAGATCATCGACGTTTACCCCGAGCTTTTCAGCATACCCGGGGTCCAGTGCGTGTTCCGCATCGATAAACGCCGCCGTACCACCCAATTTCTGACACTGAGCGATCACTTGCAGGGTTAGCGTGGTTTTACCCGAGGACTCTGGGCCGTAAATCTCTACCACGCGACCCTTGGGCAAGCCCCCAATCCCCAAGGCCACATCCAGCCCTAGGGAACCGGTGGAGATGGGTACGATATCGCGCGAGGCGGCGTTGTCGCCCAGACGCATCACCGAGCCTTTGCCGAATTGTTTTTCGATTTGGCCGAGAGCAGCGCTTAAGGCTTTCTTTTTGTCTTCAACGGGATTGGTTGCCATGCTGGGATCCTTTTGCAAATTGATTGGGTTGTAAATTACTGCGCCACCATCAGCGCGATAGGGCCTAATGTAGGTTATATATTTTTAGATGTCAATATTTTTTACTATGTTTATACTTTTTACTATATAACATTTTATATTGAGGCAGAATCCACTATCCCGTATACTTTGCGGCGGATGCGAGGAGTAAGTCGTGGTTTCTAAAGAGAAAATGCACTTAGATGTGAAATGGGCCACCCGCCAACGTTTACAATATATTGAAGTGATGGCCTATTACAGCGGGGTCGTTACCCGTACGGATGTCGTTAGGGCCTTTGACATCTCCGCCGCCGCCGCGACCAAAGATTTAAAGCTCTATAGCCAGCTTGCACCGAATAACCTGCTCTACAAGCACCAGTGGTTTGGATTTGTCCCCAGCGCATCGTTTCAAGCGGTGTTCGCTGATCTATCTCCTAGCCAGGTGGTGCCCTTGCTAGGGACGACGCTAGGTTCTAGCGCCGGGCCGCCGTGGCAGACCCCATCCCTTTACGGTATCAACGTGGATAACCTGCCCCTGCCGAATCGATTACCCGACAAACAGGTCGTGGCCCAGATCACCCGAGCCATCAAAAGTCGGCAACAACTCCGCGCGGTGTATTACTCCCTGTCAGATCGGGATAAACGCGAGGCACGGATTCTAGAACCCCACGCCCTGGTCACCACGGGACTGCGTTGGCATGTGCGTGCCTACAGTTTAGACACCTATGATTTTCGGGATTTTGTATTGTCGCGGTTTGTGGAGGCTACGTGCTTGGACCAACCCGCCGAATCCAGCGCCCAATATGATGATGAATGGGTCGAGTTGCTGATCTTAAAGTTATCCCCGCATCCCAGGCTGGCGGCGAATAAACGTGCCAGCTTGATGATCGACTATGGGGGTAAGGATGACATCATTGAAGTCACGGTGCGGCGCGCCTTGATCGGTTATCTATTGCAGCAATTATCCGTGGATACCAGTGCCGATCACTCTCTCAATCCCCATGCCTACCCGCTGATCGTGGTTAATCGCGACGAGGTCGAACCGTTTGCAGGCTGGGCATTTCATTCTTGAGCGTAACAGTGTTGCACTAAGCCTTGGAGCGCGGTTAACACGGCTTGACGACGAATGGCATGACGATCCCCCGCGAATCTATACTGGGCACAATGTACCTCGGCCTGGTGTTTTGCCCAGCCAAGCCATACACTGCCGACGGGTTTTTGCGGCGAGCCGCCTCCAGGACCCGCGATTCCGGTGATGGCGACACTCAGTTGCGCCCGACTAAAACGCAACGCCCCGCGCGCCATTGCCGTAACACAGGCAGCGCTCACCGCGCCCTCGGTGTGCAAGAGGCTCATCTCGACACCTAACATGTCGGTCTTCGCTTGGTTGCTGTAACAGACAAATCCGCGATCAAACCAGGCCGAGCTGCCTGCCACCTCGGTAATCACTTTGGCTACCCACCCTCCGGTACAGGACTCCGCGGTTGCCACAAGCCAGTCCCGTTGCAACAACCCATCGCCAAGGGAACGTGCAAGTTCAGTCAGAGCAGCATCGTTATCCAGCATTTCCAAACTCGCCTCAAGTATTCTTGTAACGCGGGTAAAGGCCTCTCCCCCTAGCCCGCTCCGGCAGGCAGAAGAAATAACAAAGTTAGGAGTTAATTGCAGAGAAACTTATTCTTCGTAGGTTTGCTGTATCACCGCGCCAATTTCATAGCCCCCGCCACGGCGTTGTTTTTCCATCCGTACTACTTTGACGCGGGCGCGTAACGGCGGTGTTAATTCATTGCCGGGCGAGATACGGATTTCCAATTCGGCATTGATCGGCACTCCGCGTTCGGCGATAAACATCAAACCCCGGCCGCTTAAGTTGGCCACATGACCCATTTCCTCTTCGACCACCGATGAATCCAGCATTTTGTAATAAATCGCGCATTCAATACTGACGCGGCGATAACTGCGTTTTTCGGCGTATTCGGTCGTCATGGTCATGCCAGCCCCGCGTTTATATTGATGATTATCTTCCAAGGATAGTCGTCAATACCAGTATTTATCAACTTTCAACGTAAATTCGCTGCACACAGAGGCCGATCCTGGCGATCGTACACGCTGCGTGCGGTGATTGATGAATTTCGCTACACTCTGGCCGATGTCAGCACAGACCGAGGTCAATGCCCACACTCCTATGATGCAGCAATATTTGCGCATCAAGGCCCAGTATCCCCATATGTTGGTATTTTATCGCATGGGGGATTTTTACGAACTGTTTTATAGCGATGCTCAGCGCGCGGCCAACCTTTTAGATATCACCCTCACCCACCGTGGCCAATCGGCCGGTGAGCCGATCCCAATGGCTGGTGTACCCTACCACGCGGCCGATGCCTACCTGGCACGTTTACTCAAGCGCGGTGAATCGGTGGCGATCTGTGAACAAATCGGCGACCCGCGCAACAGCAAGGGACCGGTGGAACGCAAGGTCGTGCGCATTATGACGCCGGGCACGGTTACCGATGAAGCCCTATTAGAAGAACGCAAGGATAACCTCTTGGTTGCGATCGATATGCACGCTAGCGCGATCGGCTTGGCCAGCCTCGATATGAGCAGCGGACGGTTCACCGCCACCCAGGTGGAAAATACCGTGGTATTGCAACAGGAATTGGCCCGGCTGCATCCCGCGGAAGTTATCGTCGCGGCTGGTCAAACCGACCAGCTAGCGCCGCCACCGGCCGGTCGTTGGAATGCGCAACCTCCTTGGTATTTCGATCTAACCAACGCCACGCGGGTATTGTGTCAACAATTTACAACCCAACACCTGGGAGGCTTCGGACTGGACGCAATGCCACGCGCTATCTGCGCCGCCGGGGCCTTATTGCACTACGTGCGCGACACCCAGCAAGGGGCGGTGCCACATATTCGTACGATTCGCACCGAATCTTCGGACGAATATCTCCGACTAGACGCCACCACCGTGCGTAATCTCGAATTGGAAACCAGCCTGGCGGGTAATCCCGCGCATTCTTTGTTGGGCGTATTGGATCACACCGCCAGCCCCATGGGGAGTCGGCTATTACGACGCTGGTTACTGCAACCGTTACGTGATCACCCCGCGCTGCTGCAACGTCAACATAGTATTGGTGAATTACTCCGTACGTATCGTCATGAACCCTTGCACGCCAGTTTACGGGAAGTGGGTGATATGGAGCGTATCCTCACCCGCGTTGCCCTCAAAACCGCCCGCCCGCGTGACCTCGTCCAATTGCGCAGCGCCCTGCAGCAACTGCCGGTCTTGCAAACCCAGCTCCAACCCAGCACCGATCCACTGCTCGCGACGTTGACCGCACAATTATTACCACTGCCGGAATTGTCGGCGCTATTACACCGTGCCCTGGTGGAATCGCCCCCGTTATTACTGCGCGAGGGAGGGGTAATCGCCACCGGTTATGATCACGGGTTGGACGAGTTGCGTGCCATTGCGGAAAATGCCGGTGACATCTTGGCGGAGATGGAGGCGCGCGAACGCGCCACGTCCAATATCCCCACCCTGCGCTTTGGCTTCAATAAGATCCACGGGTATTACATCGAAGTCAGCCGCGCCCAGGCACAAAAAGTCCCGGCCCATTATCAACGCCGTCAAACCTTAAAAGGGGTGGAACGCTACATCACCCCCGAACTCAAGGCATTAGAGGACAAGGTCCTGAGCGCCGGGGAACGTGCCTTGGCCAGAGAAAAAACCTTGTATGAAGAATTGCTGGATCGGTTGTTGACCCACTTACCGCCCTTGCAAGCCTGCGCCGGGGCACTGGCGCAATTGGATGTACTGTGTGCCCTGACGGAACGCGCCGACACATTGAATTTACGCCCGGTCAATTTTCACGCTAATGCCGGGATCGATATTCAGGGGGGGCGTCACTTGGTAATCGAACAGGTGCAGACTCACGCTTTTATCCCCAATGACATACGCTTGGATCAACAGCAACGCATGTTGATCATCACCGGGCCCAACATGGGTGGTAAGTCGACTTACATGCGTCAGGTCGCCTTAATTGTATTGCTCGCCCACATGGGCAGCTATGTTCCCGCGCAACATGCAACGATAGGAACGATCGATCGGATTTTCACCCGTATCGGGGCCAGTGATGACTTGGCCAGTGGCCGTTCGACCTTTATGGTGGAAATGACTGAAACCGCCAACATTTTGCACCACGCCACCGAACACAGTCTAGTGTTGTTAGATGAAATCGGACGGGGCACCAGTACCTTCGACGGTCTGGCCTTGGCCTGGGCTTGCGCCACCCATCTTGCGCGCGAACGCCGCGCTTTTACCCTGTTTGCCACCCATTATTTTGAATTGACCCACTTACCCGCGGAACTACCCCATTGCGTCAACATGCATTTTGATGCCATTGATGATCCACGCGGCATTCGCTTTGGTTACACCATCAGACCTGGCGCCGTCAGTCAAAGCTACGGCATTCAGGTGGCCGCACTCGCCGGTGTACCCCCGGCGGTGGTTGCCCTGGCGCGGGAAAAACTCGCCGAGCTGGAACAAACCCGCCATGAGCAACCTCATCACGCCTCAACACCCGCCACCGCCGCGCCCGAGTCTACACCCCTCCCCCATCCACTGTTACAAGAACTCGCGGCGCTGGATCCCGACCAACTCTCCGCCCGTCAGGCATTGGAGTGGTTGTACGCCCTAAAAACACGCTTCACTAATGCTTCTTAAACGATGCAAACAGATTTCCGCACAGCCCGCTGGGCAGAACCCGTATTTCTGTTTAACATACCCCGTGTCGATATAAAGTCTTGCTACTCAGGGAGTTCGTATGACCTACGTTGTTACCGACAACTGCATTAAATGCAAATATACCGACTGCGTCGAAGTCTGCCCGGTGGATTGTTTCCACGAAGGTCCCAATTTTCTGGTGATCGATCCCGATGAGTGTATCGACTGCACCCTGTGCGAACCCGAATGCCCGGTGAACGCGATCGTCGCGGAAGACGACGTGCCCGACGACATGCGACAATTCACCGCTCTCAACGCCGAACTCGCCAAACGCTGGCCCGTGCTTACCGAAAAGAAAGACGCCCCGGCCGATGCCAAACAATGGGAAGGGGTTAAAGATAAATTGAAATACTTGGAGCGCTAAACCGTTACCCTCAAGTGTGGATCTGGTTAGGCGAGAGCTGGTGTCGGTGAGGTGTCTTGAGCAGATTACAGCGAAGTAATCCAGAATGACCGCAACTGTTGTATCGATCCCCTTTGATACACCGCCCCTGGCGGCACTGGCGGCCCAGCTGTTAGCCCGGGTTAACTCGCCCACCGAACTCCTGCAGCACACCGTTGTTTTACCCGAACCCCACGCCGCCGCGGCATTACGTCAACAGTTGCTGCAACAAGCGGTGCGACGGCAGTGGCCAGCGCTGCTCGGCCCCCACATATACCCCCTGGAACATTGGCTGCGCGGGTTTTATCCCAATGATCGTCCCGTCGGTAGCGAACACGATCGCATTATTATTTTGGTAGAAGCCCTGCTACAACACCCTCAGCTGGTCGGGCAGGCCAATGTGTGGAACTTAGCCGAAACGCTATTACAGTTATTCGATGAGTTATCGCTCAATCACATTCCGGTGGCGACCGATCGGCGCGGGTTCACGCAACAGCTCGCGCGTTATTACGGTTTGCGCCGCGACAGTTTAGCCGGGCTGACCTTAGAAGCAGAATTAATTCAACAATTGTGGTTGGCCTGGCACACACAACTTCACGCCGCGCGGCTAAACGATACTAGCGCCGCCCGCGTCTTTGCCTATTCCACTAGTCCCACGGCATTGTCGGCCCAAACAACCCTGCATTTGGTGGGCATACACGCCAGCAGCCGCGCCGAGCAACGTTGGTTGCAAGCCATGTTGCAACGGTCCAATGTTGTGTTATGGGTACACGGGCATCCCTACCCGTCCGCGCCAACAAATATGATTAACCAAGCACTGCAGGCATGGAGCGAACCTGTGGGGCTAGCCCTCCCTGAACCACCTGCCATATCCCCCTATCAACACACCTTGGCCAATATATTTGATCCCCAACAGACCACCCTCGCACTTCGCGCGCAGCAACACAAAAACCATTTTCCCACCAGCCCGATACAGCCACGGCTGCAAACCTTCTGCGCCCAAGACGCCGAACAGGAAGCGCGTGCGATTGATTTACAAGTTCGACTATGGCTGTTAGAAGGTAAACGGCGCATCGCCATTGTCACCGAGAACCGGCGCTTGGCGCGGCGGGTGCGCGCATTATTGGAACGCGCCGATATTCCGCTGCACGATTCAGCGGGTTGGGCCTTATCCACGACCCGCGCCGCGGCCGCCTTAGAAGCCTTGTTGCAATGTATCGAGGAAGATTTTGCCCACCTGCCGCTATTAGATTTATTCAAATCATCCTTTATTTTTTCCGACCGAATCGACGCCGAGGTAAAAAATGCCGCCTACCGCTTGGAACGCGACATCATTGCCCACGATAATATCAGCCGTGGCCTACGCCGTTACCGACACTACATCCGCGACCGCAGTGAACGTCTCAAGCACTTGTGGCCGGAGCAACCTTCGTTATTAGATGATCTGCTCGCCCAACTCGAAACCAGCACGCAGCCGTTATTAACGCTATTAAAGGGCCAATATCCTGCGGCCACGTATTTTCAACGGCTCAGTGCCGGAATGCAGCAATTGGGTATGTCGCCCGCGCTACAAGCCGACGCCGCGGGTCAGCAATTATTACAATTGATCGACACCCTGCACCAGGTCGCCACCCAACACTCGATTAATATTCACTGGTTGGATTTTCGTGCCTGGTTAGGCCGGCAACTGGAAAGCGTCTATTTCCGCCCCGCGGATAATGGCGGCCCCGTGCAGTTATTCACCCTCGCCCAAGCGCAGTTGCAAGACTTCGATGCGCTTATCCTCGCCGGCGCCGAACAAGAATACCTGGCGGGGCACAGCCATGCAGCACCGTTTTTTAACGCCACGGTGCGCCGCGAATTAGGGTTACGCACTCCGCAACAGGTGCAACAAACCGACCTGCTGCAATTTTACCGCGTGTTACACAGCGCCCCACAGCTGCTCATCAGTTACCGACGCGAACAACACGGCGAGTCAATTGTAAAAAGCCCCTGGGTTGAAGCCATTGAAAGTTTCCATTGCATCGCCTACGGCAGTGATTTACAACACCCGGGGTTGGCCTTGTGGTTGCTACAGCCGCATCACGCGGTAATGCGTTGCGATAGTCCACTGCTTGCGCCGCAACAGATGGCCCCCTTGCCTCGCGTGCCTGAAAAACTGATTCCCAAAAGCATCAGTTATTCTGATTTTCAGCAACTGGTGAATTGTCCCTACCAGTTTTTTGCGGCGCGTTGCTTAGGGTTATCGCCTCCCGAGGAAGTACGTCTAGCACTGTCCAAACGCGAATACGGTGAACGGGTGCACCAATGCCTACAAGCCTTTCATACGCGGGTCGAGCCGTTACCCGGTCCCGTGGGTGAACACCTCACCCCCGCCAATAGAAACCGTGCCATCAGGCTGTTACAACAGATCAGTGAGCAGGTGTTCGCGCAGGATCTGCGCGATAATTTTACCCATCGTGGTTGGTATTACCGTTGGCTTGGCTGTATCCCGGCGTATGTCGATTGGCAGATTGAGCGTGAGCAGCAGTGGCGCGTCGACGCCATTGAACTCAAATTACAATCGCAGTTTAATCCTGCGATAACCTTGCGAGGCCGTATCGATCGCATCGACGCCCAGGCCAATGCCTTGGCGATTATCGATTACAAAAGCGGCACCCCGCCGAGTAAACGCGAGGTATTGGCCGGTGAAGAAATCCAATTGCCCTTCTACGCACTTTTGTTATCAGCCACAACCGCTTTAACCCAGGGGGAATACCTCAAACTTGATACCACGGTGAAATCCGAGTCACTCCTGGATGCAGCAGCCCTGTCCAAACTCGCACAACAACTCGCCACGCAGATCACCGCTAGTTTCGAGGCCATGCAACACGGCAGTCCGCTACCCGCCCATCCGAATGAGCCTACCTGCCGTTATTGCACGATGGAGGCCCTCTGCCGCCGCCAATATTGGGAAACCGATCCAACGGCAGAATAAACCGCCCTGCACTCCGCCGGGCAAAAAAAAGCGACCCGGTGGGTCGCTGTTGAGTAGTTCCCTTCAGGCCATCCTGCCTGTCTATGTATCCACACAGGTTGTACCACTGTTTCCGTTCGGCTTCCTGCCGCTGTTTGGATATCCATGGTGGCTTCCTGTCAGGCTGTCCTGCCTGTTACACCTTTCCCTGTGCAATAATTCAGTCGGCGTAGCATACCTGTTCGCGCTAGAATGTTCTGTGAACATTTGTAACAAAATACAGAGAAAAAATGTGATCACTTCGCAGAATTACACTTTATTTACCTTTGACTAATGGCGACTGCTGTTATACACCCATTCGCGCCCTACCTTACCGTGGCCGCTTCAGCGGGCACGGGTAAGACGCATCTTTTAATTCAACGTATTTTGCACTTGTTGCTCGTAGGCCATGACCCGGCGGGAATTCTAGCGATCACCTTCACTCGCAAGGCGGCGGCTGAAATGCAAACGCGCTTGCAACAGCAATTACGGGCGTTGGCCTTGGCCGATAGCACCACCTTGGATACCACTCTCGAAGGATTAGGCATTGAACCTACTTCGGTTAAGCGACAGCTGGCACGTGGCCTGTTTGAGACGCTGTTACATTCTACAGGACGCGTCAACACCTCGACGTTTCACAGCTTTTGCCAGAATTTATTGCGCCGTTTTCCCTTGGAGGCCGACGTCCCCCCAGGATTTGAATTAATAGAACGCCTAGGGCCCTTGTACGACCAAGCCTGGCAAGCACTTACCTTACAGATGACAACCCAACCCGACACCCCCATCGCCCAGGCCATGGATGTGTTATTGCACACCTTGGGTTACCCAGCGACCCACGATTATTTGAATGAATTTCTACATAAACGCAGCGATTGGTGGGCCCTGGCTGCGGAACACGCAAACCCGGTAGAAATAACGGCACAACGGCTGCAACAGCAACTCCAGGTATCCCCTGGGCAAAATCTAGTTGCGGATTTTCTAGGAGACAGCACCCAGCGCCGCTACTTAAACGAATTCGCCCAGCTACTGCACACCCACCGCACCGCAACCAATCAACAACACGCGGAAATCATCGCCCACGGCTTGGCGGAACTTGAGCCTAGTGCGGCGACACTGGAGAAATTACTGCCGGTATTCTTCACCCAAAAACTCCAACCCCTCAAACGTAAATCCAGCACAGCGCAACAACAATCACTTGGGGTGGACGGCGAACGGCGTTTTCTGGAACTACACAACCATTTTTGCGAATCCTGCGTGAACCTATTGCGCGATCAACACGCGCAGCAGACATACAGCCTCTCCCACGCCTGGATGGTTTGCGGCGAACAGTACTTGCGACATTTCCAACGCATCAAACGCGAATTGCGCGTATTGGATTTTAGCGATCTGGAATGGAAAACCTACCAACTGCTCTGTCGCAGCGACAATGCACACTGGGTACAATATAAACTCGATGCCCGGATCGAGCATATTCTGGTGGATGAGTTCCAAGACACCAACCCCACCCAGTGGCAACTGTTGTTACCCTTGTTAGAGGAGATTTCCGCGAGCGATAACACCGGTCGTGAGCGCAGCGTCTTATTAGTAGGTGATAGCAAACAATCCATCTATCGTTTTCGTCGCGCCGAGCCACGGCTATTTGATACAGCCAGTGCATGGCTACAACAACGTTTAAACGCGCGCCATAGCCAGTTAACCACCTCATGGCGATCCTCACCGGCGATTATAAGTTTTGTTAATCGTTTGTTCAGCACCGCTCCCCTGCATGAACAATTAAGCAACTTCATTCCCCACCAGACCGTGCACACTGATCTATGGGGCAGGGTGATACTGTTACCGTTAGTACAAAAACCCCCCGAGGTTAAGTTGGCACCAGCCTCAGGCCGCAATCTGCTCACCACCCCGCGCCACACCCCGCGACCCAGTGTTTATTACCGCGAGGGCCAACAACTCGCCACGGCGATTCAAACGCTTATTGCAAATGCCACGCCCGTCGTGGTTGGCAAGCAAACGCGGGCCGCGAGCTACAGCGATATCATGATTTTATGCCGCCGCCGTACCCATATCGGCGACTATGAACGCGCTTTGCGCGAGGCAGGAATACCGTACATCGGCAATGAACGCGGCACCTTGTTAGACAGCCTGGAGATCAAAGATCTGGTGAATCTCCTGCAGTGGTTGATCACCCCGTTTGATAATCTCGCCTTGGCCGGCATCTTGCGCTCACCCTTGTTTGCCGCCAGTGATGAGGATTTGCTGCACTTGTGTGGTAAAGGGGATTGGTTCGCGCGGTTGCAACAGCTCAGCGACTTAGTGGATAACTCACCCTTACAACGGGCCGCGAAGTTATTACCGCAGTGGTTGGCCTTAACCCGCATCTACCCGGTGCATGATCTGCTGGATAAAATCTACAGCGAAGCCAATGTGCTGGCGCGTTTTACCCAGGCCGCGCCACCGCACTTGCGTGCGCGGGTACAGGCCAATCTCAGCCGTTTTTTAGAGTTGGCCCTGGAAGTCGATAGCGGCCGTTATCCGAGTTTAACGCGTTTTATTCAGTGGTTACAGATAGTGCAGCAACAACCGGACGAGGCACCGGACCAACCCGCCAGCACACTGCACCATGAGCGTGTGCAACTCCTAACCATTCACGCCGCCAAGGGTTTGGAGGCACCGATTATTTTTATCGCTGACACAACCCATGAACTCGATGAAAAAAATACCACCCAGGTCATCGTCGATTGGCCGTTTAACGAACAACGGCCGCAGATTCTTTTTCTCCACCCCAATAGCCCGTACCCAAATCATTACAGCGCTAAATTACTTGACCGTAATCAAGGGTTGGAATTACGCGAAACAGTTAATCTATTGTATGTCGCCGTTACCCGCGCACGGCAATACCTTTACTTCAGCGGTGTCGCCGGTAAGGCTCTAAACTCCGATTCTATTCCTGGCTGGTATGGTGCTGTGTGCCAGTGTTATCACCTCGGCGATAGTATTATGCAAACCGAGGTTTGTGTAGAACATCACGCTACTGCTCCACTGTTAACCCCCCGCACGGCAACCCCGAGCTCTGATCCCCCTGTTGCGCTTGATCCGCGCCTACGTGAAGTGTTTAAGCCAACGCAGCGGCGGCGTGAAATTGCCCCCAGCAACAGCGTCGTATACAACACCAGCCTCGATAGCGATGCACCAGGTCAGCTGCGCGGCTTGCTTATCCATGCGATGTTACAGCAGCGGCTCGAACAAGTAGATTTGCCGATCAAACACTTTCGTCTGCCCATACCCCACAGCGTGGCCGAGGGATTGCTGCACGCCTGTTGGAATGAAGTCAGCCGGGTAATGCTCGAACCAACGTTACAATTTATATTCGACCCACGTCAGTATCAATCGGCGTATAATGAGGCCCCGGTAATGTATTACTCCGATGACGTGCTGGTGCACGGGGTCGTCGATCGTATCGTCATCTCAGCCGAGGCAATTTATGTGATCGATTACAAAACCCAGCGCTTACTAAATCCCGACGCCATGTTACAGCTCGCTGCGCACTATATGCCGCAGTTGGCTTATTACACCCAGGCGGCACGCCACCTCTGGCCGCACCACCCCATTCTCCCCGGTATCGTATTCACCGCGTGCCCAACCTGGTGGCCGGTAAATCTTCCCGCACTGGCTTGAACTTTATTCAGCACGCATATATAAACACAAGCCCTTGCATCGCTAATTTAACCCGTAGGTGATTCATGCACAGTATCGACGTCACAGCCCAAAATTTTACAACCGAAGTCGTCGCGGCCTCGCGTAACGCCCCCGTGCTGGTGGACTTTTGGGCCCCCTGGTGCGGTCCGTGCCGCAGTTTGATGCCGGTACTGACTAAACTCGCGGAGAGTTATCAAGGTGCGTTTCGACTCGCCAAGGTTAATATCGATGAGCAACAAGCCCTGGCCACGCAGTTTGGGGTACGCAGTGTACCGAGCGTTAAATTGGTGAAAAATGGCCAAATCGTCGATGAATTCACCGGCGCGATTCCCGAAACTCAAATCCGCGCGTTCCTAGATAAACACGTGCAACGCGCTTCTGATCAACGCATGCAACAAGCCCACGCCCGCTATTTGCAGGGCGACGCCTCGGCCTTGACCGATATGATCGAGATCGCCAACAGTGACCCCGCTAACCACACCATACGTTTACAGTGGGTGGATGTACTCATGAATGAAAAACGTTTCACCGATGCCAAGGCTATTCTGGAAGCCCTGCCTGAGGAAGTACGCAGCAAGGCGGAGATCAGCGGCCTATTAACCCGTCTACACGCTATGGAAACCGCGCGCGATCTGCCTGACATGCCGTCCTTGCTACAACGCGTGCAAGCCGATCCGGGTGATTTTCTAGCCCGTGAGCAACTCAGCACCCATTATATCTTGCAAGCCAATTACACCGCCGCCATGGATCAATTACTGGAAATTATGCGCCGTGATCGTAACTACGGCGAGGATGCCGGCCGCAAAGGATTGCTCAAGGTATTCGCGATGCTCGGTGGCAATGGTGAGCTAGTAACACGTTATCGACAAAAAATGGCGAGTTTGATGTATTAATAACGTCGCTGGTCGTCGGGTAGACCCGTGTGGGTGACCGTCGGCGGCAGGGATGCCGCCGTTGAGCCGACAGGGAGGTATTCACGGCGAGTCACCCACACGGGTCTACCCGACGACCAGCGACGTCATCACCACTGGATATTACTCGCAGTTTTTATTTTTGAAACACCTATTTCGCCGCGCGCAATCGCTCGCAAAATATTTTTAGATCCTCTGGACTAATATCCGCGACCGCCCAACGTTGCAAGCCATCCTGTGTCCAGTGACAGCTGGTGAATCCGCGCTGTTCGGTGAACCTGAGTGGTGCGGTCATAACAGATACCGGGATTATAAACACGTTGATCACATGTTGTCGTCGCCGATATACCAAGGCAGCGGCGGGTCGATTATTAAAATAATCCAAGCGCCCGCCCAACAAGGGAAATCCGTCCGTGGTGAGATCAAACACCGGTGGGGCAAAATCCAGCTTGCCATTGAACCAGGGTTTAACCGTGTGTCGATCCGACGAGGTGACATCGGTCAAGCGTGTGGGCAACATTAATGAACGCACGTGACTGGCGATTGCCTCTTGCTCAAGGCGCGTGGTAGCTTCTGGCGCCACCGCCCAATAGGTAATACCAGAACCCAGGCCGACCGCCAACAACAGACTGGCGGCCAGGCCCGACCGGTAAAACCAACCGGTCCTAGGTGTAGGTAGTGTTGGCTTGCCCTGGGCCGAGGCCGTCGCGAGAAAATGCTGCCGCAACGCCGCGGGAGCGGAATAATACGCGGCTTGATCGCGTGTTGCCGTGCTCAATACTTGCAACTGCTGATAGTGTTGCGAACAGCTTGTACACTGCTGTAAATGCTGGTCGATTTCGAGCCGGTGAGCCTGATCAAGTTCACCGTCTAAATAAGCCTCTAAGAGTTGCACGACCGCAGCGCAGTTCATGCGGTTGCCTCCTGACTGGCGCAGGCCAGTAACCGTTGCTGTAACGCGCGCCGCGCCCGTGCTAACCGCGACATGACCGTTCCCATGGGAATGGCGACGATCTGACTGATCTCTTGGTAGGAAAAACCTTCCATTTCTCGCAACAGAATAATCTCACGGTACTCCAGCGGCATGGCTTCCAACTCGCGTTGAATCAACCCACGCTCAATACTCTGCAACAGCAGTTCCGCAGGATCTGCGGCCATCAGTCTACTTCCACTGGCCAGATTCAATTGGTCTGAGTGATGTAGCTGTTCATTAAACTCGATCGAAATATGTTTATGACCCTGTGTCTGTAACCATGAGAAACACGTATTACGCACAATCGCCAATAACCATGCACGGGCATTGCCACCGCGAAAACTCTCGATAAAACGCCAGGCCCGTTCACAGGCTTCTTGGGTAAGATCCTGCGCGTCCTGAGGGTGACGTACTAACCAACGCGCCAGGTTATACGCGGCGTCAAGATGCGGCAGCACAATTTCTTCAAACTGCGCACGCTTGCTCAATTCTTGCAAGCTGTATTCTCCCGGGCAATTGGACTTTTGGATACTAACATAAACCCGCGCGATTTTATTCCAAGGAAATTTTCTATCTACGGGAATAATCCGACCTGACTACGAGTTAAGCAGGGTAAGTACTAAATAGTTAAATTAACCCACCCGCGGAGAGTCGCATGTCAACCTTTAAACGTCGAGATTTTCTCAAACTGGCCGGTATTGGCGGTGTCGTATTTGCCTCAAGACTGAGCGGTTTTAGTTTTGCCGCTCAATCAAGCCCCCCGGAAGAATTTTATTTCGTGCAACTATCGGACACCCATTGGGGATTTAATGATCCCAAGATCAATCCAGACGCCGAGGGCACACTTAAGAAGGCGGTTGATATCGTCAATGCCCTCGAACATCAACCGGATTTTATCGTATTTACCGGTGACCTCACCCATAGCACCGATGATCCTAAACTACGCCGCACACGCCTGCGCGAATTTCGTGACATTGTCGGCCATCTCAAGGTCAAAGATGTGAGATTCATGCCGGGTGAACACGATGCCGCGTTAGATAATGGCGAGGCCTACCAAGAATTTTTTGGCCAAACCCATTACACCTTTGACAACAAGGGGATCCATTTCATCGCACTGGATAATGTTTCCGATCCCAAGGCACAATTAGGCACCGAACAGTTGAAGTGGTTGGCGGCTGATCTACAACAACTCAAACCCGACGCACCCATTGTAGTGTTAACTCACCGGCCCTTGTTTGAGCTCTATCCGCAATGGGATTGGGCGACCCGCGATGGAGCGGAAGCTCTGAGCTTGCTAGCCGCGTTTAAGCACGTCAGCGTATTTTATGGACACATCCATCAGCAACATCACCATCAGACCGGTCATATTCAACACCACGCGGCCAAGTCGTTAATCTTTCCGTTACCTGCACCCGGGTCCGCACCTAAACGCGCCCCTATTCCCTGGAATGAGTCCGCGCCGTATCAAGGCATGGGCCTACGCAGTGTCGCAGCGGAGGTACAGAAACCCAGCTATACCCTGGATGAAATTAATCTCACCCCCAAGCAGCCATCATGAAAACCGCGGCTATTTCATCTCGATGGTGGGGTTTGGCCCTGGTAAGTTGCGCCTTGGGTATTGGGGTATCGTGTGTGGTGCGCGTGGACGAACCTATTGTGCGCATCACTGCTAAGAAATTTGAATACACCCCGCATCGCATCACAGTCAAAAAAGGACAGGCGGTCACCCTGGAGCTAACCTCGCTCGATAGAGTACACGGATTTAACTTGCCGGCGTTTGGCTTACGCGGAGAGATTGTCCCGGGGAAACCCCTGCGGGTAAACGTCACACCGACTAAAAGCGGTGAATTCCCGTTTTTTTGTGATATTTTTTGTGGGCTCGGTCACGAAGAGATGTCGGCGCTGTTGATTGTGACGGACTAAACCGTTTGCCCCACCTGCCCTCTCCCACGCGGGAGAGGGTAGTTAAATACTAAAACAATTACCCTTTAACGGGTTTAGCGAGTTTTTCATTTTGGATCTTATCTAAGATATCGCTGAGTTGTTTGGCCGGGGCATAACCGGGAAACAATTTACCGTTCTCTAAGATAATGGCGGGTGTCCCATTCACCCCGAGGGCCTGCCCAAGTTCATACTCCTTGGCGACGGGATTGACACAGGATTTATTCGGTAAATTCGTACCGGATTTGGCCTCGGTCATGGCCTTCTGACGATCATCGGCGCACCATACAGTCACGGCTTTATTGTACGAGTCCGAACCGATCCCCGCGCGAGGATAGGCCAAATAACGTACTTTGATTCCAAGTTTATTGTAGTCCGCAATCTCACTGTGGAGTTTACGGCAGTACCCACAATCGATATCGGTAAACACCGTAATGGTGTGTTTGACCTGTTTGGGCCCAAAGATAATCATCGAGTCTTCGCCGAGGGCGTTCAGTGCCGTGAGGCGCGCCGCGTCGCGTTTTTCGTCGGTTATATTGGTTTTAGTGTGCAGATCGATCAGATCGCCGTTAAACACATAACGCCCGTCTTGGGAAATATAATAAACTTGGGGTCCGACCACCACCTCAAATAAATTTTTGATTGGGCTGGGGTTGATCGACGTGGGTTCTTGACTGAGTTGCTCCTTTACCACGGCTTTAATTTTGTCGTATTGTTCTTCGGCATTGGAACTCCCCGCCACCGTGCTCAGAGCAATAACAATGAAACTGATTAACAACTTACGCATAAACTACCTCGATATCTGACATGTTTTATTGTAGCCGATTTGATTGAAATAAAACCGCTTCAGTTCCCATATTAGCGACCATTTGGGTCAACTAAATTAGCCTCGCGGGTGGTGTTCGCGGTGCAACTGCTGCAACCGCGCCTTGGCCACGTGGGTATAGATTTGAGTGGTTGATATATTTGAATGCCCAAGCAACATCTGCACCGCGCGCAGGTCCGCGCCATGATTCAATAAATGGGTGGCAAACGCATGGCGCAGCGTATGCGGGGATAAACTCACAGCAATATCCGCCTGTTGCGCATAGCGCTTAATAGTGTGCCAAAACGCCTGCCGGGTCATGCCTTGCTGGCGTTGAGTTACAAACAAAACGGCACACTGTTGACCCTGCAATAATGACGGCCGGGCCTGGTGCTGATAGCGTTTGAGCCAATCGAGCGCCTCTTCTCCTAAGGGGACCAACCTTTCCTTGTTTCCCTTACCGATAACACGCACTACCCCTTGCCGCATGTTCACCTGGGCATGGGTTAGCCCCACTAATTCCGAGACCCGCAACCCCGTGGCATACAAGACCTCTAACATCGCCCGGTCGCGTAAGCCCAGTTCACTGTTAACCAAAGGGGCGTGTAATAATTTTTCCACCTCGGCCTCGGAAATTGTACTTGGTAAAAACTGGCCGAGTTTGGGCGCGGCCAACAAGCGGGTTGGATCATCAATACGTAATTTTTCGCGCAGACAATAGCCGTAAAAACGCCGTAAGGTTGAAAGCAGGCGCGCGCTACTGCGCGGGCTCATGGCTTGGGTAACGCGGTAGGTAAAATACTGTTGTAACATATTTTCCGTTAGCGTCAACAGGTCAGCCTTATGTCCGGCTTGGATTAACCACCGGCTTAATTGCAGCAAATCGGTACGGTAGGCATTGCGTGTGTTAGTACTCAATCCTCGTTCTAACCACAGCGCATCTAAAAATTGTTCCACCGACGGCAGGGGTGGCGAGATCGGCATGACGGAGTTTGGCATTATGCCAACTCAATGCCTTCATGTTGCAACAACCAACGTTTGATCTGTAACCGCCGCCCCGAGGTTTTACCCGCATACCCTCCCAGCCCATGGGCGGCTATCACCCGATGACAAGGCACAATCACCGCGACCGGATTACGGCGGCACGCATTGCCTACCGCCCGGGCACTGCTGCCGAGTTGCCGCGCCAATTCACCGTACGAACGTGTCTGCCCCACCGGGATCGCCTGTAGCGCCGACCATACCCGTTGTTGAAACTCGGTTCCGTCCAAGACCAAAGGTAAACGCAGTGGCGACCGCGGATTTGAAAAATAATGTTGCAAGGCGGTGACGATACGCTTGGCGAATGGATCAGACGCAGGCACGGAGGATTGGCCGGATACGGTTTGAATATCCAATGCAACGATATAACCCTGGCGATGGGTAATCCGTAATATCCCCAGCGGCGAGGATACTTTTAGCGTAGAGGATACACTCGCTGCGCGGGTTTTAGTTGCCACACCGATAGACATCGAAACGTTGTTTGCCGTCAACGATTTTGCTGGTCGCCACCACCGCATTGCCCTTCATATCAGCGGCGGTATTGCGCGCCAATTTTTCCAAATTAGCCTGCACGATATCGGCGCGGCGTTTTACCCCGGCGACACTGTCCGCCACCGTGGCGGTGGTTTGTCCCAGATGCTCACAGTTTTGTGCGGCGTTGGCATCAATAACACGTACCTGCTGGCCTTGATCCGACAATTCAACCCAAGCACAACCATGGCTCACGACTATCGTAATAACTAAAATAATAAATGTTCTCACGATTTCTCCTAACGTTAAGTTTGCTGTTTACGTAAATGGATAGCAACCACAGGTCATCCACGCAATCCTTGCCACTTACGATTACGACATGCGTCACGCAGTCAGTCTGTTACCCCCAGTGACGCACTGTAGCAGTGTTTTGCGTAGCGGTGAGTTCCCTGGTCTACATGACTCGCATAAATACATCCTTGTAGCTCGACGGCCGCATCCCTGCGGCCGACGGTCATGTAGACCAGGGAACTCACCGCTACGCAAAACGCTTACTCTCAATTCCAACCATAGCAAGGATATAAAACCCGGCCTAGTATGTTCGTACCCAAAATAAAAACGGGCAAGGCCCTGCGGCCTTACCCGTTTGTATATTACCAGTAACGAGGGTGTTATTCTTGGCTATCAGCACCCTCAGCATCCACCTTGGAAGTGAGTTTCTCACGGATCCGCGCCGACTTACCGGTACGTTCACGCAGGTAATAAAGCTTGGCCCGGCGTACCGTGCCGCGGCGTTTGAGCGTGATGGATTCGATCGCCGGGCTATGGGTCTGGAATACACGTTCTACCCCTTCGCCGTGGGAAATCTTGCGTACCGTGAACGCCGAGTTCAAACCGCGATTACGCACCGCAATGACCACGCCTTCAAACGACTGGGCGCGCTCGCGATCACCTTCCTTCACCTTGACCTGGACAACAACGGTGTCGCCCGGCTTAAAATCGGGAATTTCTTTGCGCAGCTGCTGCGCTTCGATTTGTTCGATAATATTGCTCATGACCTTGTGCTCCCGCAATACAGAGCCGCGCATTATACCGAATTTAGCGGGGTTGTCGCCTGTTCGGCGATAAATTCCTCTAACAGGGCCTGCTGCCGGGGATCAAGTGCCAGGGAGGTCAGCAGGTCCGGGCGGCGTAACCAGGTCCGGCCCAGGGCCTGTTTGAGTCGCCATTGAGCGATCGCGGCGTGATCCCCGCTCAGTAGGACCGTAGGTACCGTTTGATTAAGGCTCACTTCGGGCCGGGTGTAATGCGGACAGTCCAACAATCCATTCATGAAAGAATCCTGTGCGGCCGAATCGGCGTCACCCAACACCGCGGGTAATAGGCGGATGATGCTGTCCATCAACACCATGGCGGCTAATTCACCCCCGCTGAGAACATAGTCGCCAATCGACCACTCTTCATCGACCAGGGTTGTTAGCAGACGCTCATCGACTCCTTCATAACGCCCGCATAACAAGATTAATCCCGGTTGCTGAGCAAAATTCTGTACCGCCGGTTGGTTTAGCCGCCGGCCTTGGGGGGATAAATAAATAACCGGGGCGAGGGGCGGGGCGACCGCTCGTGCGGCAAGAATGGCCTCACGCAGGGGTTCCACCCGCATGACCATGCCCGGGCCGCCTCCATAGGGACGGTCGTCAACACTGCGATGGGCATCCTGGGTGTAGTCGCGAGGGTGCCAGTGACGCAGGGTTACCTGGCCACGGGCCACGGCACGTCCGCTGACCCCATATTGGGTCAGCGCAGTGAACATCTCGGGAAATAAACTGATGAGATCAAACTGCACCGGGGTCTTCCTCCAGATCCCAGTCTACCGTGATACAACCCTGGGATAAATTCACCTCTACTACATACCGGCCCGGGACATAGGGTATCCACTGTTCCTTGCCGCAGAGGGGTTTAACCACCAGCACGTCATTAGAACCCGTTGCAAATAAATGGCTGATCTTGCCCAATTCCAATCCCGCAAGATTCACCACGCTCAGGCCGACCAGATCAATCCAATAATATTCACCCGGCGCTAGATTCGCCAGTTGTTGGCGTTGCACAGCGATATCCCGGCCCACCAAGGTGCTGGCCTGGTCGCGATCTTGACAATCGTGCAGGCGCGCCACCAGGCCCTTGCCGTGGGGTTTGGCTTCGGCCACGGTGAATAACTGCCAGCCGTCCGCATGGGAGAGGTACCAAGGAGAGTAGTTCAGAAGATTGTTGGGCGGGTCGGTATCAGAATATACCTTCACCCACCCTTTTACACCGAAAACCCCGACAATTCGCCCGACGGCAACAAACCGGGGATCGATCATGTGTTACGCAGCGGCGTCCTTCAACAGTTTTTGCACGCGGTCGGAGGCTTTGGCACCCACGCTTAACCAATAATCGACGCGGGCACGGTCGAGGTTCAGCCGTACTTCTTGACCACTGGCACAGGGATTGTAAAAACCAACCTGTTCAAGATGGGTTCCGGCATCGCGGGCATTACGTTTATCGGTGACAACGATGTGATAAAACGCGCGCTTGGGCGCACCACCGCGGGAGAGACGAATCATTACCATGGACGTGATTACCTTCGTTAAAAATCCAGTTGAGGCCGGTCAGTCGACCGGAAAGACCGCGCATTGTACTGAAATCGGTGAAAAAGTGAAGGGGATTATCCTATTCCCGGTGGCATTCGACCCTTAAATTGCTGCATAAGGCGTTGAATACCCCCGCCTTTTCGCATCTGTTTCATCATCCGTTGAATCTGGTCAAATTGCTTTAACAACCGGTTGACGTCCTGCACCTGGGTACCCGAGCCGGCGGCAATGCGGCGTTTACGCGAACCGTTGAGGATATCGGGTTTACGCCGTTCCTTCGGCGTCATGGCGTTAATAATCGCCTCCATGCGTTTGACTTGCCGATCATCGATTGCACTGGCGGCCCCGGCCGGTAACTGCCCCATGCCAGGCAGTTTGTCGAGCAAACTGCTAATACCGCCCATGTTTTGCAGTTGGCGGAATTGCTCACGGAAATCCTCAAGATCAAAACCACCCTTCTTAACCTTCTGAGCGAGCTTCTGCGCTTGTGCCTGGTCGACATGCTGCTGGGCCGCCTCGACCAAACCCACCACGTCACCCATTCCTAGAATTCGCGCGCTCACCCGCTCGGGATAAAACGGTTCAAGCGCCTCCAGTTTCTCGCCCGTGCCCATGAACTTGATCGGCTTGCCGGTAAGATAACGCACCGACAGCGCCGCCCCGCCACGGGCATCTCCGTCGGCCTTAGTCAGGATCACACCGGTGAGCGGGAGGGCCTTGGCGAACGCCGCGGCGGTATTGGCCGCGTCCTGGCCGGTCATACTATCAACTACGAAGAGGGTTTCGACCGGCTGTAACTGCTCGTGCAGTTGCTGAATTTCTTGCATCATGTCGCTATCAATATGTAACCGACCGGCGGTATCAACAATCAACACATCGGCGTGCTGGATCCGTGCGGCCTTAAGCGCCGCCTCCGCAATAGCAGCAGGTAATTGATTAGTTTCGCTAGGAAAAAAACTTGCCCCGGCCTGTTCAGCCACGGTCTTCAATTGGGCTATCGCGGCGGGGCGATACACGTCACAGCTGACTACCATGACCTGTTTACGCTGGCGGGTTTTAAGAAAATACGCCAACTTGCCCGCCGTGGTGGTTTTACCCGCGCCTTGCAACCCGGCCATGAGAATGACGGCGGGAGGAGTTACAGTAAGCAGCAGCTCATCGTTACTCGCCCCCATCAACTGGGTCAATTCATCGTTAACGATTTTAATGAACACCTGGCCGGGGGTGAGACTCTTTAGCACCTCGGTTCCCACCGCTCGCACCCGTACCTGTTCCAATAACGCCTTTACCACCGGCAAGGCAACATCCGCCTCTAGCAGGGCTAGGCGTACGTTACGCAGGGTATCTTTAATATTGTCTTCAGTGAGGCGACCGATACCACGCAGGTTACGTAAGGCTTGGTCGAGACGTTGCGTCAAGTTATCAAACATAGCTGCGATTATATCTTGAAGCGCTCCCCTCCCGTGAGAGAATTTATCTCGTGGGTGGTAATCGCAACACGGCATTCATCAATGATCTGCCGCTCCACCCCGGGTTTATTGTGGGTGATGTACACCTTGGGTTTATGGAGCAGTTTAGCCAAATCAGGGGCTAACAAACTCGCGCAATAATGCCCGGCGCGGCGGCATAATTCGACATCGCGATTGGTAAAAGCGGTTTCAACGATCAACAAATGCAGTCTGGAATGGGCGTTGAGCGCATTCCAAAAGTTATCGTTACTGGAGGTATCCCCACTAAAGGCGAATGCTCCGGTGGAATTTTCCACCCGATAACCCACCCCTGGGACCACATGATTAACCCGGATCATTTCGATCCGGCGCTCCCCAATCACGCATTGTTCACCCGGCTGCATAGCGGTGTACCGCATCACCGGTTTGCGCGCATTGGGCAAGCGCGAAAAATCCGGCCAGATAACATTGTTGAAGATATATTGTTTCAACGCCTCAATGGTTACCGGTTCGGCGTGGATTGTGATGGGTTCCTGGATCTGATCAAACAGTGTATCCACCAAGAACGGGATACAGGTTATATGATCCAGATGCGAATGGGTCACGAAGATATGGCGAATCTGAGCCATTTGTGCCATGCTCAAATCACCGACACCGGTACCGGCATCGATCAAAATATCATGATCAATCAATAAGGTAGTAGTGCGTAGGTCGGTGCCCACCCCGCCACTACAGCCTAGGACACG
Organism: Gammaproteobacteria bacterium; assembly: GCA_016194635.1. Taxonomy (GTDB): domain Bacteria; phylum Pseudomonadota; class Gammaproteobacteria; order UBA6429; family Thiohalophilaceae; genus JACQBC01. The sequence goes on from JACQBC010000001.1 coordinate 47,452, forward strand.
TATATCCATGTTTACCCAATGTGGTTTCCTGTAGCAAGCGTTACCGTTGCCAACATCTAAAGTTGCCGCCAAGTTAATCAGAATGTGTGCTGTTCAACAAGGTCATTGGTCGCAATTTTTAGGCTAAGCCCTTATTTTATTACGTTATTTCATGCAAGATATTTAAGTTACGGCCGCGGCGCCTCTTTTGTGGGGCAGATGATTACGTCACAATAGCGCATGATCACCACTCTAGTTACGATTGCCACGCTGGGCCTGTACAGCGTGCTCACCCTGGTGTTATTGCGCCGTTTATTGCGCGCTAGCCGCGCCGCGCCTACCTCCAAGCGGGGTTGGCTGGGGCTGGGCTGGTTTGCGGTGGTGCTCCACGGCCTGTTATTACATGGCAATCTGTACGCCGGTACTGCATTGGACATGAGCTTTTTTACGGTATTTTCCCTGATTGCCTGGCTGGTAGCCGTATTGTTGTTGTTGGCCAGTATCCGTGAACCGGTGGAAAACCTAGGGATCGGTGTCTTCCCTTTGGCGGCCTTGGCGGTGTTGTTACGTATCATTAATTCAGAACAACATACGCTGAATCATAGTCTGTCGGCCGGTCTTGAAATACATATTTTGGTTTCGGTGGTGGCCTATAGTCTGCTTACGATCGCCGCGCTGCAGGCCATTTTGTTATATATCCAAGACGCGCAACTTCATAACCACCCCGGTGGTTTTATTCGCGCCTTACCGCCTTTGCAAACCATGGAACGGTTGATGTTCCGCTTGATCGCGGTGGGTTTTGTGGTCCTCAGCGCCTCACTCATCAGCGGTATTTTTTATATCGAAAATTTGCTGGCGCAACACTTGGTACATAAATTCGTGTTGTCCATCAGTGCCTGGGTATTGTTCGCGGTGTTGTTGTGGGGCCGGTTTCAATACGGCTGGCGTGGGCGTGTTGCGATTCGCTGGACCTTGGCGGGTTTTATCTTGTTACTGCTTGCCTATTTTGGCAGCAAAATCGTCATTGAACTCATCCTGCACCGTTAGCCACCGGGCCCGGGGGGGCTATTCACTTGACGCCATGCGCCCTAACCCGCTCTAATGAGCCCCTGACTTCAGACTGGATCTAACCGCACTTGGACGATATTCCGCTTAGTCTATTATTCTTAGCCCTGTTTTTTCTGTTGCTCGCCTCCGCCTTCTTCTCTGGGGCCGAGACCGGTTTAATGAGTCTTAACCGCTACCGGCTGCGGCATTTGGCCAAACGCCTGCGAGCGGCGCGCATTGCGCTACGGTTGCTGGAACAACCCTCGCGCCTGCTAGGAGGAATTCTCCTAGGCAACAACTTCGTCAACATTCTCGCCGCCACGCTGGCCACCCTGATCGGACAACGCCTCTATCCTAAAGGGGAGTTGGGTGTATTAATTGCCACCGTCAGCCTTACCACCCTCATGATTATCTTCAGCGAGGTCACGCCCAAAACCCTGGCGGCGCTAAAACCCGAACGCTTTACCTTTCCCGCGGTATACCTGCTGGAACCGCTGTTGAAATTATTTTATCCAATAGTATGGTTGTTAAATCACGTTACCCGCCTGGTGCTGAAATTATTGGGGCTAAAAGAAGACCAACATTCGCATTTTGATCTGAGTACGGAAGAGTTGCGCACCGTGGTCAACGAGGCCGCCACCCTCATCCCTCAACGCCACCAGCAAATGTTGTTAAATATCCTCGACCTCGAAAAAGTTACGGTTGACGACATCATGGTGCCACGCAATGAAATTGTCGGTGTCGACTTGGAAAAAAACTGGGAACATATCCTCAAGACTTTAAGTGAAAGCCAGCACACCAAACTCCCGGTTTACAAAGGTGATATCAATCACATTGTGGGGATGTTGCATACGCGCCGGATCTTAAAACTGGTGGAGGCACGTGAAGAATTTAATCAAGATAGTCTGCGCAGTTTAGTACGCGAACCCTACTTCGTCCCACAGGGTACCCCCTTACATACCCAGCTGATGAATTTTCAACGCATGCGTCTGCGTATTGCCATGGTAGTGGATGAATACGGCGACATCCTGGGCTTGGTCACCTTGGAGGATATCCTTGAGGAAATCGTCGGCGAATTCACCACCAATCCGGCGGACAGCAGCAGTGATATCGAGTCGCAGGAGGACGGTACCTATTTAGTTGATGGGGCCATCAACGTGCGTGAACTCAACCGCGTTTTGGAATGGCATCTGCCCACCAACGGCCCTAAGACCCTCAATGGACTCATTATTGAATACCTCGAACATATCCCCGATCCCGGTACCAGCTTGCGGCTGGGAAATTATCCCATGGATGTCATCCAAACCACCCAGAACGCGGTTAAAACCGTGCGGATCGACCCGCGCCTGGCCATGAGACCACAGGCGGAATCCACCGAGATAGAATGAGGTATTTACTAAGCTATATTTGTACATGAGATAATGTCTATAATCTACGGATATTTATAAGAATTCATTGTGGACAATATTGTGTCGAGACTAACCCTGTCATTTCGAGGCAAGACGCTGAAAATGTACCCGGTACCGCAGGGGAGCCTGATGATCGGCAGCGATCCGGTATGCCAGATCGTGATCGATAGCCTGGCGGTCGCCCCGCAGCATGCCCGTATCGACACCCACGGCAATGAATCCACCTTGGTTGCCCTGGATAAAAAAGAAGGAACCTTTATCCACCAGGATCAAATCCAACAACACAAACTCCATGACGGGGATTTAATCCGCATCGGTAAACATAACTTGACCTTCACGTCGGACGAGGTCAATAAGTTGGTATCCGATGAATCAACTTCCAGCCTGGATATCAGCAGCAGCGAGCTCGTACAACAAGACACCGGTAAACTCCCCGGTTCATATAAACTGGGATGGTTACAAATCTTAAACGGCCAGAATCTGGGTAAGACCTTGAGCCTGGGCCGCAGCATTACCAACCTGGGCAGACCCGGTTTGGCCACAGCCGTCATCACACGCCGCGCCGAGGGTTATTTCATCGCACAACTCGAAGGCAGCGGATCTTTATTGGTGGGCAACCAAAGCCTGGGGAATCGCAGCCTAAAACTCAACGACGGTGACGTGATTGAATTTGGCAATATTAAAATGCAGTTTTATTTAGAATGATTTCTAAATCGCCGTTGCGATCATAGCACCCGCCTTCTCACTCCTTTTTCCTTGGGGTTGCGCCAATAGCACGCACGCAATAACGTTTAACTAAATTTTAGAAAGCGCCTCCTCCACCGTTCGCACCGCTACCACCTCCATACCCTCAAGAGCTTTGCGCGGCGCGTTGGCGGTGGCTACCACGGCGCGTTTGTAACCCTGTTTACGTGCTTCGTTCAAACGTTCCTGGCCGTTGGGGACGGGCCGGATCTCGCCGGCCAATCCTATCTCGCCGAACACAACGCAATCCACCGGAATGGGTCGATTTTTTAAACTCGAGACCACCGCCAATAACACCGGCAGATCCGCCCCGGTCTCGGTAACGCGTATTCCGCCGACAATATTGGCAAATACGTCTTGGTCGTAGCTGGTGATGCCCCCGTGACGGTGTAACACCGCCAGCAGCATCGCCAGGCGATTGTATTCAAACCCTACCGTGACACGGCGTGGATTATTACTATAGCTGTTATCCACCAATGCCTGCACTTCCACCAATAATGGACGATTACCTTCCAAGGTCACCATGATCACGCTGCCAGCAACCGCCTGCGGGTGTTGCGATAAAAATATCGCCGAGGGATTGGCGACTTCACGCAAGCCGTGATCGGTCATGGCGAACACTCCCAGTTCATTGACCGCGCCGTAACGGTTTTTAACCGCGCGGATCATACGGTAGCGTTGCCCGGCTTCACCTTCAAAATACAACACGGTGTCCACCATGTGCTCCAAGATACGCGGCCCGGCCAATACCCCCTCCTTGGTAACGTGACCGATTAAAACCATCACCGTATTGGTTTGTTTAGCGTATCGCACCCACTGCGCCGCGCATTCCCGCACCTGGGCCACGGAACCCGGCGCGGATTGTAATAACTCGGTTACCATGGTTTGGATTGAATCGATAACCATGATCTGTGGTTGTTCCTGCACCGCCAAAGCCAACACCGATTCCAGTTGGGTGGCGGCCAACAACCGTATTTGCGCCGCAGACAAACCCAAACGATGCGATCGCAAGCTTACCTGCTGTAACGATTCCTCACCGGTGACGTATAGGGTCTTATGCTGGGCACTTAAATTTGCGATCGTCTGCAACACCAAGGTCGACTTACCGATACCGGGGTCCCCGCCGAGTAAAATAACGGAACCGGGTACTACTCCGCCACCCAAGACCCGATCTAATTCGGCCATGCCGGTGGTTAAGCGTTGTATGTCGTCGGGGGCGACCTCCATCAAAGCTTGGATCGAATTCGCGACGGAGGGAGGTCCGAAGCCCCTCAATCGTGAAGCTGCATGACCCGACTTAGGCATTTCGATAGACTCACTCAGGGTGTTCCAGGCACCACACTCGGCGCACTGCCCCGACCATTTGGGAGCTTGCGCGCCACAGGCGGAACACGAGTACACTGTCTTCACTTTGGCCATGGTGTGATATTAAACGATGCTTTGGATAACATTCCCATTAGTGATTGGATTTTTAATCTGGCTAGACCTCGGTATCTTACGTCACAAGGCCACCGATCTGTCATTGCTCGAGGCCCTGGCCCTGGCGATTTTTTGGATCAGCCTGGGACTGAGTTTCGCCCTGGTGGTATACCTGCTTTACGCGCCCCATGGGTTGGGGCGTGCGCTGCAGACGGGTATCGATAGCCGAACCGCTGTCACGCACTATATCACGGCCTATCTGGTGGAAGAATCGCTCAGCCTGGACAATTTATTTGTCATCGCACTGATCTTACAATCGTTGCGAATTCCGCTGCAATTCCAGCAACGGGTGTTAATGTGGGGTATTGTCGGCGCCATTATCATGCGTGGTATTATCATTGTATTAGGCGTATACCTCGTACAGCACTTTACCTGGATGAATTATATCTTCGGCTCGATATTGTTGTTTAGCGCGATTAAATTGTTACGTGATTCGCAGCAACCCGAAATACACCCGACCCAAGGTGCCATGACAAGGTTCGTTCAACGTTTTATTGCGCTATCACCGGACACCGGCAGCGGCAAGTTTTTCATTCGGCAAGGCAATGCCTGGTTTATAACACCGTTGTTCATTGCCGTATTAATGGTTGAAACGGCGGATTTGCTCTTCGCCGTCGATTCCATACCCGCGGTACTGGGTATTTCTAGTGATAGTTTTATAATTTTCAGTTCAAATATCTTCGCCATCCTCGGCTTGCGCGCCTTGTACTTTGTATTAGCCGCGGCCATACAACAGTTGCGTTATTTGAACGTTACCTTGGTGGTGATCCTGGGATTCATCGGTGTCAAGATGTTATTGTCGGAGCATTTTGTTATCGGTGCGGGAGCCTCGCTGCTGATTATCTGTACACTGTTGATTTTAGGCATTACCAGTTCCGTGCTGCACAAACCAGCCTTACAGGATAACTCCCCGCTCGTCGCGCGCGGCGGGTATGCCACTCCAGGACTGAGTGTTGCAAGTTTACGCCGCGCGCTTATCTTATTGTGGTGCAGCAGTGTTATCGTGATTGGTGTTATCATGGCGCTGGTTCCAGGACCCGCGGTGGTGGTCATTCCGGCCGGAGGCATGCTGCTTATCGCGGGATGGATAGTGGCCCATCGTCTGTTGAAACAATTCAAGGAAAAATCTGCGTCGCATGAAAAATCTTGAGTTACTGTTAGTTTGCCTATTTCTCGCAGGCTGCGGTGAGAACAGCGCGATCATTCCCATCCCGGATCAAAATACCGGCCAGCCCACCAGCGTGCAGTTCGTCACCGAGGTAAAAAACGCGGCCATTTCTGAACTTAGCATCCAATATTTCCCTAAATACCAACCCATCGCCGTACACGACATTAGTCAACAACTCAAACATACTCCCGATAACCCCCAGGTATATCTCGCGGAACTGCCCAAGCTAGAACCCGATACCTACCGCGTCCTGGTGCGCATGGTTTATTACCAGCAACTGGCCGGTATCAACCTGCTACGCTACACCCGTGTCTATACCCGAGACTTTCATGTCTACGCGCCCTTATCCCATGATTGTTTTACCTTTGATAATGGACCGCGCGACAGTCTGGGCTGGACTACCACCCCGGTGTATCTTGATGCGCGCGATCAACCCGTCACGGCCAGCGGTTGTCCGGGTGTCTTGTATGCCAACCATAATTGGCCCACCGCGCTCACCGATACCACCAATGGGGGTAGCTTGTTTATACCGGTCTCCGATAAATGTTTTCCCAGCACCTCGCCCACGGCCTCGCAACCGGGTAATTGGCATTTCACCTTGAGCTCACCCTCACTGCGTAATTTGCCCGCGTGGCAAAACCTCAAAGCAGTGCAATTACGCGTCGCCACCAAGGCCATCAACGTTGATATCCGCCCGGAGATTGTCTATTCCGACGGCCTGCCGATCGATAACCAACCGGGTGAACCGATCCGGTATACCACCTACCGTGGTAGCTGGCGAGTGATCGAACATCCGGTGAATTTACCCAAGGGTGCGAAAGTATCGCAATTAAACCTGTACATCACGGGCATCCCCGAAACAACGGTGAGTAAAGACGTCGATGCGATCGTGATTGACGGTATTTGCCCCATCAAATAACCGCTTTGATCCAATCGGCACTCCTCTGGTGCCCTCCAAAATATCAAACTCCTAACCTGCGCTAATTCGGTGCGTTGCAAAATGTGTTTTTCTTCCGCATAGCAAAAATTAACCTGAAATTACAATAAGATAATCTCATTAAGCAAAGTTGGTACGGGACTTGCCATGCTGCACTTAACCACAGCACAACTTTAGGGAGAACGACATGCACGATGGTAATGATGATAATAAACCCGGGTTAACCCGCCGACACTTTTTACAATGGAGCGGAGCAGCAGGCATTAGCAGCCTAGTCCCGGCCTTTATAAAACAAACGGCCTGGGCGGCCGGTTCCGACGCCCCCGAAAAGACCGACATCAAAATTGGTTTCATTCCTCTTACCGATTGCGCGAGCGTAGTGATCGCCTCGGAACTGGGTTTTGATAAAAAATACGGAATCAAGATCACCCCTTCCAAAGAAGCCAGTTGGGCGTCGGTACGCGACAAGCTGGTGAACGGTGAGTTGGACGCCTCGCACGTGTTATATGGATTGATATACGGTGTCCAGATGGGCATAGGCGGCCCCAAAAAAGACATGGCCGTGTTGATGACGCTGAATAATAACGGTCAGGCCATCACCCTTTCCAACAAGCTCAAAGATAAAGGCGCGATCGACGGTGGCAGTCTGAAGAAATTGATCGAGACCGATAAACGTGAATACACCTTTGCGCAAACCTTCCCCACCGGCACCCATGCGATGTGGTTGTATTACTGGCTGGCGGCAAACGGTATCCATCCCTTTAACGATGTAAAGGCGATCACCGTGCCTCCGCCGCAAATGGTAGCGAATATGCGGGTGGGTAATATGGATGGTTATTGTGTCGGCGAACCCTGGAATGCACGTGCAATCTTTGACAACATCGGTTACACCGCCGTCACCTCGCAAGATATCTGGACCGATCATCCTGAGAAGGTTTTGGGAACGCGCCTGGAATTCGTGCAACAGTACCCGAATACCGCGCGCGCCATGACTGCCGCCATCCTCGAAGCCTCTAAGTACATCGACACGATGGCTAACCGTCCCAAGGTGGCGCAGATTATTGCGCAAAAATCCTATGTGAATACTGAGGAAAGCGTGATCGAAGGCCGGATGAAGGGCGAATACGACAACGGCATGGGTAAGAAATGGCGGGATGAGAACTATATGAAGTTCTATAACGATGGCAAGGTGACCTTTCCGTACCTCTCTGACGGCATGTGGTTTCTGACCCAACACCGCCGCTGGGGTTTATTGAAAGACGATCCCGATTACCTTGCCATTGCTAAACAAATCAACCAGATTGAATTGTATAAACAAGCCGCCAGCGCTGCCAAGGTGGTGGTACCCGCGAACCCAATGCGCAGCGCTAAATTGATTGACGGCATAACCTGGGACGGCAGTAATCCCAAAACCTATGCCAGCAGTTTCAAAATCAAGGTGTGAGGGATCTGTTATGAGTGTGGTTAAGCTCAAACCTAGTGCGACGCAGACGTCCCTGCTCTCCCCAATGCTGGAGGTAACCGCGGCGGTTGCCATTCCAGCCTCGGCCGGTAAGCAACGTTACCGTGAGGCCGCTATCACGTTGCTAAACAGCGTTGTGCCACCGGCCTTGGGGATGTTGTTATTTGTACTGCTATGGGCACAAATCGCCCATCTGAGCGGTATCCCAGGACCCCTCAAAACCTGGGAGGCGGCCAAGGTATTGTTCAGCCACCCCTTCTATGTGAAGGGTCCCAATGATCAAGGGATAGGCTGGAATATCTTACAATCGCTGTCACGGGTAGGTTTGGGTTTTGGATTGGCCGCGTTGATCGGTATTCCCCTTGGATTTCTTATCGGCCGTTTTGGCTTTATGAGACGTCTTAGCGCACCGATCATCAGTTTGTTGCGCCCCGTCTCACCCTTAGCGTGGCTGCCGATCGGTCTGTACGTATTCAAAGAAGCGCAACCGGCGGCCATCTGGGTGATTTTTATATCCAGCATCTGGCCGATTATTATCAATACCGCGACCGGAGTGACGCATGTTCCGCAAGATTATTTAAATATCGCGCGGGTATTGCAATTGTCGGAGTGGAAGGTCTTCACGCGGATACTGTTTCCGGCGGTATTGCCGTACATGCTCACCGGCATCCGTCTATCGATTGGGGTGGCCTGGCTGGTGATTGTTGCGGCGGAGATGCTCACCGGCGGTGTGGGCATAGGTTTTTGGGTATGGGATGAATGGAATAACCTCAAAGTAGAACACATCATCATTGCCATCTTTGTGGTGGGTATTGTCGGCTTATTGCTCGAACAAGCCATCCTCTGGGCGGCTAAACGTTTTGAATATAAAGAGGACTAACGATGCAAGGCTTTGTACAACTGGAAAACGTACAGAAAACCTTCCGGACTAAACAAGGGGAATTTGTCGCCTTACGGGACATTAACCTCAGCGTGGCGCAGGGAGAATTTGTTTCCCTCATCGGCCATTCGGGTTGTGGTAAATCCACGCTATTAAATTTAGTCGCCGGTCTGTTCGACGCCAGTGACGGCGTAATGTTATGCGCGGGACGCGAGATCGCCGGCCCGGGCCCCGATCGCGGTGTGGTGTTCCAAAACCATTCCTTGCTGCCCTGGATGAGCTGTCAAGCCAACGTCTACTTGGCCGTTGAAAGAGTATTTGGCGGCAACGAGTCCAAACTGCAATTGCAACAACGCGTCGACGCCGCCCTGAGCCTGGTGGGATTAACCCATGCTGCGCGTAAGATGCCACACGAAATCTCCGGCGGTATGAAACAACGCGTGGGCATTGCGCGAGCCTTAGCGATTGCACCCAAGGTATTACTGCTCGATGAGCCCTTCGGTGCGCTTGACGCCCTAACCCGCGCCCACTTACAAGATGAATTAATGCGGATTGTAGCCGCTTCCGGTACGACCTCGATCATGGTCACCCATGATGTCGATGAAGCGGTATTGCTATCGGATCGGATCGTGATGATGACCAATGGCCCGGCGGCGACCATCGGCCAAATCCTCCCCATCGATTTGCCACGCCCGCGCAATCGCCTGGAACTGGTGGCCGATCCGCATTTTGCGCAGTTACGCGCCGAGGTGCTTACCTTCTTGTATCAACGCGCGGGCTTGGCGGCCTGAAACCTGGATTGCGGGAATTTCCTCCTGCCCCCTATAATTGACCGATCTGCGGAAACCGGTTAAAAAAACCACGGGAGATCGGATGAAAACTGCGCCAACCCACCTCAATGGCATTACTGTTGCGGTATTGCTTACCGCCGGCCTTACCACCGGCTGCCAACAAAAAGTGGACGATTCGGTGGTGCGGATTGGTTCCGTGGCGCCTCTCACCGGAATGCAGGCCCATTACGGTAAAGACAATGATAACGGGGCACGTTTGGCGGTGGAGGAACTCAATGCGCGGGGCGTGGTGATCGGCGGTAAGAAAGTCACTATCGAGGTGCTGAGTGAAGACGATCAGGCCGATCCGCGCACCGCCACCATCGTCGCGCAAAAACTGGTGGACAAACAGATCAAAGGGGTCATTGGCCATATGAATTCCGGTGCCTCGATACCGGCTTCAAAGATCTACCACGACGCGAGAATCCCGCAGATTTCTCCCTCCGCGACCGCCATTTCCTATACCGCCCAGGGATTCGATACCGCCTTTCGGGTCATGACCAATGATCGTGAGCAGGGCAAGGTGGTGGGCGAATACGCCGTGAAGAAATTGGGCGCCAAGGCCGTGGCGATCATCGATGACCGTACCGCCTACGGCCAGGGCTTAGCCGATGAAGTTGAAAAAACCGTGTTGTTGGCGGGCGGTAAAATCGCCTCACGGCAATTTACCACCGACCACGCCACCGACTTCACCGCCATCCTCACCGCCATCAAGGCCACCCATCCCGACCTGGTGTTTTACGGTGGCATGGACCCACAGGGGGCGCCGTTGGTAAAACAAATGCGCAATCTAGGCATACAGGCACAATACCTGGGTTCTGACGGCATCAAGACGCTGGAGTTTCTCAGCCTGGCGGGTAAGGACGGTGACGGGACCATCGCCTCCATGCCCGGGCTGCCGCTCGACAAGATGCCGGGTGGCAAAACCTTTAGCGATAAATTCACCGCCCACTATGGCCCGATCCAAGTGTATGCCCCCTACGCCTACGACGCCATGAATGTGATGGTTGCCGCCATGGTGCGCGCGGGGTCAACCGACCCGGCAAAATATCTCGCTGAATTACACACCATCCACTACAGCGGGGTTACCGGCGATATTGCCTTTGATCATAACGGCGATATTAAAGCCGCGGCCATCACCCTGTATCAAGCCAAAAACGGTAAATGGGAATTCCTCGAAACCATTACCAGTAACGGCGAAGCTAAATAACCTTAGGCGCTCGACGTGGATATTTTTTCCCAACAACTCATTAACGGGTTGGTGTTAGGCAGTATCTATGCCTTGATCGCCTTGGGGTATACCATGGTGTATGGTATTTTGGGATTGATTAACTTCGCCCACGGTGAAATCACCATGTTTGGCGCGATGGTGAGCCTTGCCATCCTGCATGCCTTGTTATTACACACGGGTTTGCCCACGGCCATGATATTCGCGCTGGCGCTGCTGGGTGCGATAGGTTTTTGTATGGCCTTGGGTTTTAGCATCGAACGCGTGGCTTACCGCCCGCTGCGCAATGCCCCGCGCCTGGCGCCGTTGATCACAGCGATCGGTATGTCGATTGTGTTACAAAATACCGCTATGTTGATCTGGGGAAAAAAGTTTTTGAGTTTCCCGGATATCATCCCGATTCAGCGTTATCAAATCGCCGGAGCCAATATCACCAATTTACAGGTCGCGATCATCGTCCTGGCTATCGTTTTGATGCTCGGCTTATGGACACTGATCCAACGCAGCCGCCTGGGGCGCGCCATGCGCGCCACCGCACAATCGCCCGAATTGGCGGCATTGATGGGCATCAACCCCAACAGGATTATTTCCGCAACGTTTATGTTGGGCGCGGCCTTGGCCGCGATCGCCGGGATCATGGTCAACGCCTATTACGGCCCCGCCCATTACACCATGGGTTTTATGTTGGGTTTAAAGGCCTTTACCGCGGCGGTGCTTGGCGGCATTGGAAACATCGCCGGCGCCATGTTGGGTGGACTGGTATTAGGATTGATTGAAAGTTTTGGGGCGGGTTATATCTCGCAGCTCAGCGGCGGTTTCATGGGCAGCAATTACCAATCGGTGTTTGCCTTCACGGTATTGATTATTATCTTGGTATTTCGTCCTTCGGGGTTATTAGGTGAACGCGTCGGCGAGCGGGTATGAGGCCGGGCTTAAATAAACTACAGACAGGCTGGCACGCCCTGCAACGGGATCGCCGCAGTGTCGTGATCACCTGGTTAGCGCTTGGACTGATCCTGGCGTGTCTACCGTTTCTCACCGAACTTAGCTTGGGCCGTAGCTGGGTACGGATCCTGGACTTTACGCTCCTATATATAATGCTCGCCTTGGGACTTAACATCGTTGTCGGTTATGCGGGCTTGCTCGACTTAGGTTATATCGCCTTTTATGCCGTCGGTGCCTACCTCTACGCCTTATTAGCCTCCCCCCAATTTGGATTGCACTGGCCGGTGTGGGCCATCCTGCCCTTGGGTGCCTTGGTCGCCGGGGTGTTTGGAGTTCTGCTCGGGGCGCCCACCTTAAAACTGCGCGGCGATTACTTAGCGATTGTCACCTTAGGGTTCGGCGAGATCGTGCGGATTTTTTTGAATAACCTCAACACCCCGTATAACATCACCAACGGACCCCAAGGGATCAGCCAGATTGATCCGATTCAAATCGGCGGGATCGATTTGCATCAAACGCAACACCTATTGACCCTAACCATCCCTTCAACCCATTTGTATTATTACCTGTTCTTAATTTTTACCCTGCTGATTATCTTCGTGAGCATCCGTTTGCAAGACTCGCGCATTGGCCGTGCCTGGATCGCGATCCGCGAAGACGAGGTGGCCGCCAGCGCAATGGGAATTAACACCCGCAATATCAAATTACTCGCCTTCGCCATGGGAGCGAGTTTTGGCGGGATCAGCGGCGGCCTGTTCGCCGGGTTTCAAGGGTTCATCAGCCCGGAAAGTTTCACCTTGTTTGAATCGATCATTGTGCTATGTATGATAGTATTGGGCGGGATGGGCAATATTGCCGGGGTGATCCTCGGTGCCATCCTGCTGACTATTTTCCCCGAGGCATTACGTTACTTAGGCGAATGGCAACAACTGTTATTGGGCCGGGTATGGGTTGATCCTAATGACCTGCGTTTGTTGATCTTCGGATTGGCCTTGGTGTTGAGCATGATCTTCCACCCGGCGGGTTTATTACCCTCCACACGCCGCGCCCGTGAGTTACACGCTCGCCGCTCCATACTCGCTCAAGAACAAGACTCCTTGTATGAACAACAGCGTTGAGTCGCGCGACACCTCCAACCCGTTATTAGTGGTGCAAGAGGTTAACAAATCCTTCGGCGGGCTAACGGCGCTTAGCCGGGTGTCACTGCAGATCCAATCCAACGAAATCTTTGGGCTGATCGGCCCCAACGGCGCGGGTAAGACCACCTTATTCAATATCATCACCGGCTTGTATAGCGCTGACGGCGGCGAGGTCAATTTAGCGGGGCAGGCGTTATTGCGTTGCAAACCCCATGTAATCGTACAACACGGTTTAGCGCGCACCTTTCAGAACATCCGGCTATTTGCCAATATGACAGCGCTGGAAAACGTTATGGTGGGACGGCATGTACGCACGCATCGTGGCGTTGTGGGGGCAATCATGCGTAACACCAGCACCCGCAAGGAAGAATCCGCCATCCGCGCGCAGGCGTTGCAGTTACTCGACGAGGTGGACTTGGCCACGGCCGCCGAACACCTTGCCAAACATTTATCCTACGGTGATCAGCGGCGTCTGGAGATTGCCCGCGCCCTGGCCACCGAACCCAAGCTCTTGGCCTTGGATGAACCCGCCGCCGGCATGAACCCGAGCGAAACCCTTGATTTGCAGCAGCTGCTACGCAAAATTCGCGCGAGCGGAATCACGATCCTGCTTATCGAACACGATATGCGTTTGGTCATGCAGCTCTGTGATCGTATCGCGGTGCTGGATTATGGTAAGAAGATCGCGGAGGGATCGCCGGCTCACGTGCAACAACATCCCCTGGTCATCGAAGCGTATTTGGGCGGGAACTTGGCATGATGTTGCGCGTTGCCAACCTGCACGTGGGTTATGGCAGTATCAATGCCGTGCGAGGCATTGACCTGCAGATGAACCAAGGCGAATTGGTGTGTTTGATCGGCGCCAATGGCGCGGGTAAAACCACCACCCTCAAGGCCCTGGCCGGCATGCTCCTGCCCACGCAGGGTTCGATAACTTTGTGGGATCAACCGATCACCACACTCGCCTCGCATCAACGGGTGCAACACGGTATCGCCCTGGCGCCCGAAGGCCGTGGCATCTTCGCGCGCTTGAGCGTGCGTGAAAACTTATTATTGGGGGCTTATCTACGCGATGATCATCACGCCGTCGAACTGGACCTGCAGCAGATGTATGCTTTATTCCCGCGTTTATCCGAACGCACGCGGCAGATTGCCGGTACGCTGTCGGGGGGTGAACAGCAAATGCTCGCCATCGCCCGTGCACTGATGAGCCGTCCCAGCTTATTGTTATTAGACGAGCCCAGCATGGGTTTGGCGCCGATCATGGTGCAGAAAATCTTTACCACGATCCGGGCTATCGCCGCGCAAGGTATGACGATTCTGTTGGTGGAACAAAACGCCAAGCTCGCCTTGCAAATCAGTCAACGCGCTTATGTAATGGAAAATGGCCGTATCACCCTCAGCGGGGTTGCTGCAGCGCTGCTCGCCAACCCCCAGGTGCAACAAGCGTATCTTGGCGGATAAATACTACTGAGTCACATAGAAAGGATACCCTCCTATCAAGACCGTCAGCCGCAGGGATGCGGCTGTCGAGTCTACAGGGAGGTATTGACGGCGTGTCTTGGTGGGAGGGTCTCCTTTCCATGTGACTCAGTAATAAATACGTCCCTGCCGCGGGCTTGCGGGCATTCAATGTGGAACTCCATGCTTAGAGCCGTATATTGTTGTAGCATTTTCAATAAACGGATAATAACCGTGATACCACGGTGTTAACCGGTTGGCTTCGCAGTTGTTGCGGAGAACCGGTTTGAACAATCCGGCCGTGATCGTAAATGATCAATGTATCGGCGATACTACTGGCCTCATCGATGTCGTGGGTGACGAGGATAATTGGTATCTTAAATAGATCCTTGATCGTGAGTAGATAATTGCGCATTTCATGGCGCAAGGGCCGGTCTAACGCGGAGAACGGTTCATCGAGCAATAAGGCGTGGGGTTGGCGCATTAACGCCCGCGCCAGCGCCACCCGTTGTTTTTGCCCGCCGGAAATTTCATGCGGATAACGCGATTCCAAGCCGTCCAATTTAAAGGTATGGATCATCGCGCGCGCTTTTTCCAGGTTCGCCTGTTTGGATAGATCGGTTGTTCCATACAAGATATTCTTTAATACCCGCATGTGTGGAAACAAGGCTAAATCCTGAAACACATAACCGAAGGCGCGTTGTTGGGGTGGAAGGTTAATTCCCTTCACATGATCGAAATAACAGGCCCCGTCCAAAACAATCCGGCCTACATCCGGGGTTATCAACCCGGCCAATAATTGCAAGGTCATGGTTTTACCGGCACCGGAAAAACCAAATAATACCGCGGATTGGTTCTCGATTGCCCATTCGACATCAAGTGTAAAACCATTGACCTTCTTTACCAACTGTACTTGCAGACCCACTACAGCAGTCTCCGGCTGTAACGATTGGCGGCGTATAAAAATACGCCCGACATCAGCGTTAGCAGCAACACCATTAAATGCACCCTTGACCAATCGCCATCACTGGCGAGGTTATAAATTGCAATCGGCATGGTATCGGTTTTACCAGGAAGATTACCGGCAATCATCAAGGTCGCGCCAAACTCCCCCAAGGCACGCGCAAATGACAAAATCGTGCCCGCCACAATACCGCGACGGGCCAAGGGCAATACCACCTGGGTTGCGGTATGCCACTCGGAGTGGCCCAACGTATAAGAGGCGTTAATCAAATTTTTATCGACGGACTCGATCGCAGCGCGGGCGGTTTTTATCATCAAGGGTAGCGCAACAACGAATGAAGCCAGCACCGCCGCATACCAGGTGAAGGTGATACTCAAGCCGATCCAGTCATACAGATAGTGTCCGAGCAAGCCATTGCGGCCAAAAATAACTATTAAATAATAACCCGTCACGGTCGGCGGCAACACCAAGGGCAGGGTGAGTACTACATCGAGGATTTCCCGGCCTCTGAAATCACGGCGCGCCAGAAAATAGGCCGTCGGTATGCCTACGACTAAAATCAGTAGCGTCGACACAATGGCCACACGCAGTGACAAGGTGATCGAAAATACGATGGATTCATCCATACGCTAACTCAGTCGCGGGCGGCAAAGCCGTATTTTGCCAAAATTTGCTTAGCCTCGGTAGACAATACCAGCGAAACAAACCGCGCGGCGGCGCGCTGCTGTTGCGTACCATTGATTATCGCGATGGGATAGATCACGGGGGCATGGCTTGCCGCCGGCGCCGTCGCTAACACGTCGATCGGCGCATTCAACGTAGCTACATCGCTGGCATAGACCAACCCCGCATCCACTTCACCGCGCGCAACATAATCCAGCACCTGACGAACATTTCCGGCGTATATCAGTTTGTCCGCCACGACAGTGTATAATTGATAATAGTCCAACACTTGCATGGCGTAACGTCCGGCAGGCACGCTCTTGGGATTACCGATCGCTAGCAACTTGATAGTATTTGCCGACAATCCACCAAACGAGGATAGGCCGGTTTTTGCTCCCTGCGGAGCAATAAGGACAATACGGTTAGATGCAAAATTGCTGCGCGAACCCGCACGCAACAGTCCTTTTCGCTCAATTAAATCCATGTCTTGTTGCGCTGCCGAGGCGAACACATCCACTGGCGCGCCGCCGATGATCTGTAACGCCAGGTCGCCTGATGCGCCAAAATTAAAATTGACATGGGTGGCATAGTTTGTCTCGTAGATTTTGGCGAGTTCTATGAACGATTTTTTTAAACTGATGGCCGCCGCAACCGTAATTTCGTTGTCCGCGCTGGAATACGCAGCGAATGGCGCAAACAATACTGCCGCCAGCACGATCAACCCTAAATAAATCTGCCGCGGGAGAGAACGGCTTTTGGAGGGTGTAGGTAGAGCAATACAAGCAGTCATTACCGACGGCTGGATGATCACCGTCACGCCATAACTGGGTAATTCCCAAGTCTCAAGATCCATTTAGGGTCCGCCGGTAGGTTTCTTGAATAATCAAGGCATCGTAACTGGCTCGATGGCGTTGCAGTTGGAGTTCGTGGACCACGCCTTGTTTGGTGGAATCCCAGCTCGTTATTTGCTGCTCATTGAGGATATTTTCCAGTGGGCTGATAAAAAAATTCTGTTTCACCCTGGCGGCTGCAAACAGACAAATAATCCAGGGTTTATCAACCACCCAGCCGTCGCTGTAAACGGTATGATTTTGCAACAAGGCATTGAGTTCGGTCGCAACCTGTTGAACCGGTTTACCATGGCAGCGCAGCGTCTCGCGGGTAATACCGTGGATATGGGCGGCACGCTCATCCCAGTGTTTCCATTCATCGATAGGTTGGATCAATGCGCAATAACGTTGCAGCGGTGCTAACGCCAGACCCACTTCGATGGGATAGCTATCCTGCCCAAACCCCGAGGCCTCAATATCGATTATATAAGGTATCTGTTTGCGCATTTACCACACAACGTGTGATCCGAACCTGACAATAGCATAGTCGAAATAATATTCAGATAATGTGTAAACTTCATAACACACGTACCGTCGGTGGGCCGTCCTCAAGATCGGCAACAGCGGGGGTCCGATTATTCAAGATATTCATCGAAGCAGTGGCCAATAAATTTAACAAATCGGCCTCGAACAGGGGCGGACTAAAATAAAACCCTTGATAATATTCGCAGCCTATCGCATGCAATTGGTCGCGTTGGGTAACGGTTTCCACGCCTTCCGCGATCACTTGCAAATCCATATGCTTGCCAATGGCCACAATCGTCGCCACCAACGGATGGCCGCGCTGCGAGGAAAGTTCGGCGACGAAAGATTCGTCGATCTTTAAAATATCCAACGGCAGGCTCTTTAAATAGGAAAGCGCGGAATAACCCGTGCCAAAATCGTCTAACGCAATACGCAGCCCCATTTCGCGTAACTGGTGTAATTTATCGATGGTTTCCTTAACATCATACAGCAAGGCCGATTCAGTGATTTCCAGGATCAGACGGCGGGTATCCATCCCATGGCGATGCATAGCCTTGGCCGTTTGTTCTACAAAATCAGAACGGGCAAACTGCCATGGGCTTACATTGATGGCGATATGTCCCGTAAAAGAGTCTGTCTGGGCTCTCCAGCGCGACAACGCCTCACAGGCCTGTTGTAACACCCAGCCACCAATCGCATGAATCGCGCCGGTCTCTTCGGCCACGGGTATGAATAACGCCGGTGATATATCGCCTAATTCCGGGTCACGCCAACGTAATAAGGCTTCAACCCCTATCACCTTGCCAGTGGAGGTGACCTGAGGTTGAAACGCCAGACGAAAATTCCCGTTTTGCTGCGCCTCATGAATACCCCGTTCCAGGTGTAAACGTTCTTTTATCGCTGTCTGCATACTCGGTTTATAAAACTCAACCGTGCCTCGCCCGGCCTTTTTTGCCCGGTACAAAGCCATGTCGGCACGCCGCAAGATATCCAATTCCGTGGCGTCAGCGTCGGGAAATTCTACGATACCAATACTCACCCCAATATTTAATAATCGATCACCCATCAGCAATGGATTGGATAATTCGTTTAATATCGTCTTGGCCAATGCTAGGGCGCTGTCACCGACAGCAGTCTGTGTTACCGCCGCAACTTGCAAGACCACCACAAATTCATCGCCTCCCATTCTGGCGGCGAACGCCTGGGCAGAGATAATCGCGCGCAACCGCCTGCCCACTTCGCGCAACACGGCGTCACCCACTTCGTGACTCAGGGCGTCATTGATGGTTTTAAAATGATCTAAGTCGAGCAATAACAACGCACCTTGGCACTCACCCGCCTGTGACTGCGACAACACCTCGGACAGATGCAAGTGTAAGGCGGCGCGATTGGGCAATTGCGTTAAATAATCTTCATAGGCCATCCGCTGAATTTTTTGTTCGGCCTGCAAACGTTGAATTTCGGCTGCCGCGCGCGCCGCCACGATCCCCATCATATCAACCATCAACTCGATGTCTTGCAAGGGTCGCATCGCCATAATAACAATTAAACCCAAGGGTTGATTATTAGCGTCAAACAGCGGTGTGCCGATGTAACTTTCAATCGCCCATTCTTTTAAAAGTTCATCCTGCGGAAAACGATCACTTACCGAGTGTAAGTAGACACATGTGGTTTGGCCCACCACCCCTGCGCAGGGACTATGTGTAAGTGAATATTGTATATTCTTGGTCACCACACCTTGACGGTATAACGCCAAGGTGGTGACGTAGTGGGACGAAGCTGTATCCACGGTCCCAATAAAGGCATAATCAGCGTTAAACATCCTGGCTAATTCTGTCACTACCTCACGAAAAAATAACTCACCGGTCTGCCGCGACATCCCTTCAACCAAATGCCGCAGCGCGGCTTCGATCCGCTGCCGCTGCGCCACTTCAATTTGCAAGGTAGTGGTGGCCTTATTAAGCCGTACCGTACTATGGTGTAATTCCATTCCCATGCCAACGCTCATCAGCGCGGCAAACCCTAGAAATGCAAAACCCGAGGTGTAGAAGAAATTGATAATGCCGTTATCAATTAACAACCCTTCAATCCCGGCGATCAGCATCAACACTAAACAAATACTTAATAACACCGCCGCGCGGCGTGATCCGCTGCGAAACTGCACGAACGCGCGCCCTATCGCCCAACCAAACACCGCCCAGTTAAGTATCCGCACTTCCATATTACCGATCGCCACTTCACCCCGAAAACGGGACAATACTTCCCCCCAGGGAAGCCGTATTGTTCCATCGGCAATCAAGCCGTTATATCGAACACTATAGGGGGCAGAATAATTTTCTAGTAATAGAACACCCACGGCGATCACCACTAGGATAATCCAAGGGGGTAAGCGCGCTTGTTTCGTGTATAACCCCACGAACACAAAAAATGCCGGATGGAACAACAGGACATACATTGATTGCATACGTAAGGCATCCGCTGCCACCCACACCGATGGGGTATGGTAATAAATCGCCATACTGTATTGGTAACCGGCGGCGCATAAGCAGGTAAACGCGAACGCCAAATAGAGCGGCACGCGTTGCCCCACAATACCCACTACCGCCGACTGCACGCCGGTATACAGGATAATACCCGCACTCACCCAAAACGCGGGGATTACAAACGCCGAAGGGATAGTTGCAACTGTGCTTTCCATGAGGAAGTTTGTGTGACCCAACTCTTAGAAGTTTAGTTGTTAAATGCAATCATGAAATATCCGGTTAATAGTATTTTTGCTAAACAACCTTCTGTTATCACAAGCTTTTTTATGGGTGATGCTTAAATATCGCGATTTACCCCCCATTTTACTCGCCGTAAGGCCCCACCGCAGCTGTTCGCTTCCCTGCCTGCAAATGTTCACTCGGAAGTCTTACCTTCTCGATTGCTGTCGCGCTGTTGTTTGATCAGCGCCGCCGCCGATTCAATGTCATTCGTAAGATGGTAGGTGGTCATGCCGGGCGCAATGCCGTAACGCTGTAATTTTCCCGCAACATTCGCTTTTACATGGCACAAGAATAACTTAATATGCCGTTTGCGTAATTCATTGATCGTCGATTCCAGGGTCATCATTGCGGTAACATCCAGCATACTGACATCGCGCATGTCTAACACAATGAAACGTGTGGCCTTATCCACCAACAACAGGGTCTTTAAAGCCTTGTAAGCCGCACCAAAAAATAAAGGGCCATCGATGTCATACACCACGACATCGGGAATATCGGCCAGTGCATGGGTGTGGGTTTTGTGGTCCACTAACGAACTACCGGTAAGATCAATCATGCGACGGATAAACACTAGTGAGGCCAATGCCAGTCCGGCCGCCACTGCGATCTGCATGTCCAGAAACACCGTCAGTAAAAAACAGGTCACAAACACGGCAGCATCGGAACGTGGCGCCTTGCGGATGATCCGCACGGCGTGCCGCGCTTCACTCATGTTCCACGCCACAATGGTTAAAATCGCCGCCATCGAGGCCATCGGTATATACCCCAACCAATGCGCCAATACCAGCATCGCCAATAAGACGGTGAGGCCATGCACCACCGCCGCCAGCGGCGCGGTTGCCCCGGCACGGACATTGGTCGCAGTGCGCGCAATGGCCGCGGTGGCGGGAATGCCCCCAAACATAGCCACGCATAGATTACCGATTCCCTGGCCGATCAATTCCGCGTCGGAATGGTGCTTAAATCCGCTCATGCCGTCGGAGACCACCGCGCACAACAAAGACTCCAACGCGCCCAATACCGCAATTGCAAACGCCGCTCCCAATAACATTTGAATCAAATTCAGCGATAATCCGATGGGTTGTCCATTGGGCGCGGGCAGGTTCCAGGGTAAAATGAGTTGTGGCAGCATCTCGGGTATGCCCGTGCCGCTGACACCGTTGAGCGTGTAACTAAAACGCGAAGCGATCGTGTCGACGGGGAAATTCACTAGGAAGGTATTGAACAGTCCTCCCAATAAGGCCCCCACCACCAACGCCACCAGATAAGGTGGGATACGGGTGGTGATCCGTTTTACCACGCCGATGGTCGCAAAGGTCGCACAGGCAATCACTAACTCCTGCCAGCGCAGGCTGGGTAAGGCTTTGATCAGCGCGATAAGTTTTTCATGATAGTGAATACCGTCACTCGCCGTGTGCAGACCTAATAAATCTTTAAGCTGCAGTGTGGCGATCACCGCGCCGATCCCCGCGGTAAACCCCACGATCACCGGATAGGGAATCACCTGAATGATCCGGCCAAGCCGTAATAGCCCAAAACCGATCAAGATCAGACCGGCCAAAAATCCGCTCACCAATAAACCACCCAGGCCGTAAGTCTGGACAATCGGCAATAATACCACCACGAACGCGGCGGTTGGACCGGAGACATTGACCCGCGATCCTCCTGTAATCGCGATGATGATGCCACCTAAAATGGCTGTATATAAACCGTGTTGCGGCGGCACACCGCTGGCAATCGCCAAGCCCATTGACAAAGGTAAGGCTACGATACCCACGGTAACTCCCGCGAGCAGATTACGCCGCCAATCGTTGCGCCAACTGGCATCGGCCAGGGACTCACGCAGGGCTGAAAATAACAACGACATGGCCTTGGATCATAATGCAGCCACCCCATTCCAACAACTGGCGATCCAGCCGAATTTATCGAGTTCCTAATCTAAAAATCGCCAGTACCGCCCAGGGATAACGAAGGCGTCGGCGGCCACCGGGGCCGGTCGGTGGCAGGGATGACGCACAAGCCGTGCTTAGTATTACGCCAGGCAGAGGCTGTGAGCGACTGCGCCCCCGAGCTTACATGGACGTATTTACAGCGAGCCCCTGCCACCGACCGACCCCGGTGACCGCCAACACCTGCATCGCCACAACACCAAGCTAGTAATTTTTTGTTGGCCTAAGTCGGTAGTACGACGGATCTAGACTATAAATTAACGCACAATGTCATGGATAACATCCAGGATCAGGCGGTTACGTTTATCCATCAACACAATGTCATGATCAACGATCACACGTACATAGTTATGATCCGGCAGCCGGCCCAATTTGCGTTCCAAATCTACCGGTAGACCCCGGCCTTGCAGACCCGGCGGTAGAGTTCCATTGCGTTGTAATTGCATTTGCAACCCCGGAGGTAATGCTTCACGCTTGGCTAAACCCGGCGGGGTATTGTTGTGTTTGCCATGCTCGTCGTGGTCATGATCATAATCACCATCATCGTCATCGTCGTGGTCATGGTGTTTGTGTTTATGTCTTTTCTTATGTTTAACGTGTTCATCTCCATCATCATCGTCATATCGATAGCGGGTTTGAGTTTGGATTGGTGTTTGGACTTGACCTTGATAAAACCTAGCAACAAATTGCCGGTCTTGATCGGTAAATTGGATCGTGGCTTGTAGCGTGGTACTGAACTGTGCGCTATGCACCAAGGCGGGACTGGCTGCTAATAAGCACAAATACAGGGTAATGACCTGGGGTCGCATTACATTCTCCTCGAACAGTCGTTAGTTTTGGTATTCGTAAGGTACCCGTGTGGTAACCCCGCACAACAATTGATAACCAATGGTATCAGCATGCTGGGCGATTTCTTCCACCGACAGGCCCTCGCCCCATAGGATAACCGGATCACCGATCCTGGCCTGTGGCAACGATCGCAAATCGACGCTGATCATGTCCATGGATACGCGTCCGATCAACGGCACAGGTTGTCCGTTGACTAATACCGGTGTCCCGCTTTTAGCATGACGTGGATAACCGTCGCCGTAACCAATCGCGATGACCCCCACCGGCATGGTTTCCGGACAGACATAGGTGCCGCCATAACCGATAGCGGCTCCCTTGGGGTGTTGATTCACCGCGATGAGTTCTGAATGCAAGGTCATCACCGGCTGTAATTCGTGTTCCGCCGCCCGCGAATCCACAAACGGTGACACGCCGAACAACATAATGCCGGGACGCACCCACGCCGAATGGGATGCCTTGCAACCTAAAATTCCAGCGGAATTTGCCGCACAGGTAACCGGCGCGGGGGAGAGCTGCAAAGCATCGATGGTTTGATGGAATAGCTGTAACTGTACCGTCGTGCGGGTATCCTCGCGGACATCGGCATTGGCTAAATGCGTAAAGAAGGCAATCGGTTTCTTAACCGCGCCACAGGCCAACAAGCGTTGATAGATTGTATTGACCCGTTGTGGCGCAAACCCCAAACGGTGCATACCGGTGTCGATTTTGAACCATACCCCGACCGGCACGCCGGGATGCGCCTCTAGGATCTCAAGCTGTTGTTCATGGTGTAACACGACATCGAATTGGTGGAGCCGTAGTTTTGCCAATTGTTCCGCGCGGGTAAACCCTTCCAGCAAGGTAATGGGTTGGTGAATCCCCGCCGCGCGTAATTGCAAGGCCTCGTCGAGGGTAGCCACTCCAAAGGCATCCGCCTTGGATAACGCCCGAGCCACCTGCGATAGACCGTGCCCATACGCGTTGGCCTTGATGATCGCCATCACCAAGGAATACGGCGCGGCGCGGCGCGCCACCTCCAGATTATGTTGCAACGCGGCCAGATTAATCACGGCGCGCGTGGCGCGCGTCATGAATAGCCCTCAGCGCCGTAACGCGATTGATCCGCATAATTCTCAAAACGCGTGTACTGCCCTAAGAAGGTTAAACGGGTAGTACCGATTGGGCCGTTACGTTGTTTACCGATGATAATTTCCGCGACTCCCTTATCGGGGGTATCTTCGTTATAAACCTCGTCACGGTATATAAATACGATCAAGTCGGCGTCTTGTTCAATCGCGCCGGATTCACGCAAGTCGGACATCACGGGGCGTTTATTGGGACGTTGTTCGAGCGAGCGATTGAGCTGTGACAGGGCAATCACCGGTACATTTAATTCCCTTGCCAGGGCCTTTAAACTGCGGGAAATATCCGAAATTTCCGTGGCCCGGTTTTCTTTGGCCGCCACCGGCGAACGCATCAACTGTAGATAGTCGATCACGATCATCCCCAGGCCATGTTCACGTTTGATGCGACGGGCGCGGGCGCGAATTTCGCTGGGGCTCAAAGCCGGGGTATCGTCGACAAAAATCGGGGCTTCCGATAATATTCCCACCGCCGAGGTTAACCGCGGCCAATCGTCGTCACCGAGTTTACCGGTACGGATCTTATGCTGATCGATATGCCCCAAGGACGACAACATACGCATCACCAAGGACTCACCGGGCATTTCCATGCTGAACACCGCCACCGGCACCTTGTGGGTGATGGCGGCGTTCTCCACCAGATTCATGGCGAAGGTGGTTTTACCCATCGACGGCCGGCCCGCGACGATGATCAAATCGGATTTTTGTAAACCGGCGGTTTGTTCGTCGAAATCTTTAAAACCGGTAGGCACCCCGGTCAGCGGGTTTTCCGATTGAAATAATTTCTCGATGGTATCAATGGCGCGGGTCACCAGTTGATTCACCCCTTGGTACTCCAACCGGCCGCGCGCGCCACGCTCGGCAATGTCGAAGACTAATTTTTCGGCGTGTTCGAGGATATCGCTACTGCTGCGTCCTTCATTTTGATAGGCATGGGTGCTGATGTCATTGGCGGCGGAAATTAATTGCCGCAGGATCGAACGTTCGCGGACGATGTCGGCATAGGCCTTGACGTTGGCCGCGGTAGGCGTGTTCTTCGCCAAACCACCTAAGTAACTCAAGCCGCCGACGTTTTCCAGTTCTTTGCGCTGTTCGAGCCATTCGGATAAGGTGACCGCATCAAACGGCTGGCTGGTATTGGCCAAATGTGCAATCGCACGGTAGATCAAACGGTGGTCGCGCCGGTAGAAATCCTCCTCCACCAAGACATCCGCCACATTGTCCCAAGCGTTATTGTCCAGCATCAGGCCGCCTAACACCGCCTGTTCGCCTTCGATGGAAAAGGGGGGGACTTTTATCGATTCGGTCAGTGTGTCGACACTGGGCAATTTCGGATAGGCGCGATCGGCCATGGGATCCTCCACAATTTATCTAATAGGTATGGTAGCAAATAACACCGCGCGTAACCCAAGCACGGGCCGTAGGACGAGGGAATATAGCAATACCGCGTGGAGAGAACCAGGCACAACCCTGTTGATAACTTGTCGACAAGTGTACAAAATGAAAACCCGGCTAAATGTAGATCAGCCGGGTTGTTATTACAGATATAGATTAAGCCGCAATACGTTACGCCGCGACGACGTTGACTTTAATCTTTTGCAGAACATCGGTGTGCAGGCGAATTGTTACTTCGTATTCACCAATGGCGTGGAACGGTCCCTGCGGCATCAACACTTCGCGTTTGGCCACTTCGATACCCTTGGCGGTGAGCGCCTCGGCGATATCGACGTTGGCGACGGACCCAAACAACTTACCTTCTTCACCGGCATTGTGGGCAATCGTGACGCTAGCCAGCGTTAATAATTGCTCGGCACGTAATTGCGCGAGTGACAGTGCATCGCCCGCGGCTTTCACCAACTCGGAACGCCGTGCCTCAAACTTGGCCAAGTTTTCCGTCGTGGCAGACGCGGCTTTTTTTTGGGGAATTAAATAATTACGGCCATAACCGGCCTTGACTTTGACTTTGTCACCCAGGTTTCCCAAGTTGGCGACTTTTTCTAACAAAATGACTTCCATTGTGATTACCTCATCGATTCATTAAGCCGTGGGTTATTTATGCGCGTCGCTATAGGGTAATAACGCCAGGAAACGGGCCCGCTTGATGGCGGTGGACAGTTGGCGCTGATAACGCGCGCTGGTGCCCGTGATCCGGCTGGGGACGATCTTGCCGTTTTCCATAATATAGTTACGCAGTAAATTGATATCTTTGTAATCGATCTCAATAACGCCTTCGGCTTTGAAACGACAAAACTTTTTACGACGGAAAAAACGTGACATTAGAGGTCTCCTTTAGAGATTAGGCAGCAGCGCTGTCGTCGTCGAAATCCCGGCCGAAATCTTCCACGACGCGGTCATCTTCTTTTTTCATGAGCGGTGAAGGTTCGGTGTCGGCCTTCTCACGTTTGATTATCATATGGCGCAATACCGCGTCATTGAAGCGAAAAGCGCTTACCAATTCATCCAAGGTGGTTTGTTCGCATTCGATATTCATCAACACATAATGGGCCTTGTGGGCTTTTTCGATGATAAAGGCCAATTGGCGGCGGCCCCAATCTTCCAGACGATGGATCTTGCCACCCTTGCCTTCGATAGCGGCTTTATACCGGTCGATCATACCGGGGACTTGTTCACTCTGATCCGGGTGAACCAAAAAAACGATTTCATAATGACGCATGAGCGTCTCCTTCTGGGTTAATGCCTCCTGACGGGGCAGTGAGGCAAGGCGTTGATAAAAATCTCGGTGAACCGAGGGGCGGGTATTCTACGGGTGGGCCAAGGTTTGGGCAATGGTTAATCCGCAGGAAAGAAACCAGCCCCTCCGGACTAGGGTGCGGGTGGGGGGAAGGAAGATGGAATGCGCCGCTGCCGTACCGCCTCGTACAGCGCAATCCCGGTTGAAACACTGACGTTCAGGCTGGCGACCGTACCGGTCATGGGCAGCTGGCCTACATGGTCCATCAGCTCGCGGGTGAGTTGCCGTAACCCCGCACCCTCGGCCCCCAACACCATGGCTAAGGGCCCTTTTAAATCAATTTCATACAACGAGGCCGCGGCATCCGCGTCCAACCCTACACACCATATACCCCGCTCTTTAAGTCCACGCAGGCTACGCGCCAGGTTGGTCACTTGGATAAACGGCACCAGTTCCGCCGCCCCGCAGGCCACTTTTCGCACCACGGCAGTCAGTCCACAGGCCCGATCCTTGGGAACAACCACCGCGTGTACCCCGGCCGCATCCGCCGTGCGCAGACAGGCCCCCAGATTATGCGGATCGGTTACCCCATCCAATACCAATATAAAGGGAGGCACGTGCAGTCCATCGAGCAGATCCTCCAAGTGGTTCTCACCGCCTGCTTGACCTGGAACGATGTAGGCCAGCACCCCCTGGTGCGCAACCTCGCCCGCCTGCCGGTGTATTTCCTCCTTGGCCACGCGTTGCACGGCGATACCCGCCGCGAACGCCATAGCCAATAAGGATTGTATGCGGGCATCGTGACGGGAATGATCAACCAATAAACTGCGGATTTTTTCCGGTTGACGGGTCAACAAGCTCTGTACCGCATGCACGCCGTACAGCAGCGCAAGCGGGGCGGTATTCATCGACGTGAGCGGCGGCGTTTGGTCTTCTTGGACGGTGTGTCTTGAGCGGTGGTTGACTTGATCGCAGCGGGTTTGGTGTTAGCCTTTGTCGATTTTGAAGCACGCGCGGGTTTCTTAGTACGTTGTTTATGGCCTTTAGTCGGCTTATCGCCAGGGCCAACGCGTGCTTTACCCGCAGATCGATCCGTGCTCTTAGTCGGTTGATGATCGGTGAGTTCAAAATCCAGCTTGCGTTCATCCAAATCAACCCGGCTCACCCGCACCCGGATCGGATCGCCCAGCCGGAAACTGCGTGCTGTGCGTTCGCCAATTAAACGGTGTTGGACCGGATCGAATTGATAATAATCACTGGGCAGCCCGGTGATATGCACCAGGCCCTCCACATACACCTCGGACAAGGACACGAACAAACCGAAATTGGTCACCGAACTGATAATACCTTCGTACTCGGTACCCAGCTTGTCTTGCATATACTCGCATTTCAACCAATCCATCACATCACGGGTGGCCTCGTCGGCGCGCCGTTCCGTCTTGGAGCAATGATCGCCCAACATCAGCATATCCGCGTGGCTGTAGGTAAAACTCTTGGCATTCTTGTGTTGTAATAAATGCCGTATGGCGCGGTGCACCAATAAATCGGGATAACGCCGGATCGGCGAAGTAAAATGGGTATACGCCGGATAGGCCAAACCAAAATGACCCGCGTTATCGGGGCTGTACATGGCTTGTTTTAGGCTGCGCAGCATCACGGTTTCGAGTAAATGACTATCCGGACGTTGCCGCACGCGTTCGATCAATTGGGTAAAATGCTTGGGTTCAGGCGCTTCCCCTCCCGCCAAACTCAAGCCGAAACTACCAAGGAATTCGCGTAGATCGGCCAGCCGTTCGGCACTGGGGGGTTCATGATTGCGGTACAAAATGGGAATTTTATGTTCGGCCAGATAGTTCGCTGCGGCGACGTTCGCCAATAACATACATTCTTCGATCAAGCGGTGGGCATCATTGCGCTGCAGGGGCACGATACGATCGATCTTACGATCCGCGCCGAACACGATCCGCGTCTCGGTACTATCAAAATCAATCGCTCCGCGCTGATTACGCGCCTGATGCAACACCTTGAAGAGCGCATAGAGTGAATCCAGCGGCGCGAGTATGCCTGCGTATTGCTGGCGCAATTGCGCATCGCGCTCCACCACAATAGCCGCCACCTTGGTATAAGTCAGCCGTGCCTTGGAATGCATAATGGCTTGGCTAAATCGATACGCCTTCACCATACCGCGCGCATTAATATCCATCTCACACACGATACACAAACGGTCCGTCTGTGGGTTGAGTGAACACAACCCATTCGATAATATCTCCGGTAACATCGGGATCACCCGCTCTGGAAAATACACCGAGGTGCCGCGTTGCTTGGCCTCCGCATCCAGCGCGGTATTAGATTTGACGTAATGCGAGACATCGGCGATGGCGACATACAAACGCCAGCCCTTACCGTCGGTTTTGCAATACACCGCATCGTCAAAATCCCGGGCGTCTTCGCCGTCGATGGTCACCAAGGCTAAATGCCGCAAGTCCTCACGGCCGAATTTATCGTCCTCACGCACCTCGGGACTTAACGAGGCGATTTCTTGTGTAACCTCGCCAGGCCAGGCTTGGGGCAGGCCATAGCTGCGGATCGCAATATCGATTTCCATCCCCGGCGCCATATGCTCACCGAGCACCTCGGTTACTTTACCGATCGCCTGGCATTGTTTGGTGGGGAATTCGGTGATTTCTATCATTACGATCTGGCCGTGGTTGGCCCCATTAAAAGCCTCGTGCGGGATCAAAATATCTTGGTGGATACGTTTGTTGTCGGCGATGACAAAACCCACGCCGCTTTCAATAAACAACCGGCCGACTAATTTGTTTTGGGCGCGTTCCAGCACCTCAACCAACATCGCCTCACGCCGGCCACGGCGATCCACTCCGACTTCACGCACCGCCACGCGATCGCCGTGCATCACCGCGCGCATTTCATGCGCGGGTAACATCAAGTCATCCCCACCCTGGTCGGGGATAACAAAACCAAATCCCTGCGAATGCCCCACCACCCGACCGGTAATCAATTCCACCTTGGTGGCCAGGCAATATTCATTGCGGCGATTAAATAACAGCTGCCCGTCGCGCTCCATGGCGCGCAGGCGACGTTGCAAGGCATCCAATTGCTCCTCGCCCTCAAGCTGTAACGCCGTGGCAATCTGCTGACGGCGCAGGGGCTTGCCGGCCTGCTCCAATAACGCCAGGATAAACTCGCGGCTGGGGATGGGTTGGGCATATTTCTGGGCCTCACGCTCGGCGTGGGGATCTTGCGGAAAAGGCTTTGACATAAGCGCTAGTGTAGCCTTATTTGAGGGGGTAACGATACCCTGGGTGGTCGGCTTGATTGACAAAACAGGGCAAATCCCGCTAGAGTGCGCGGCCTTATGGGTCGGTGATCCTCGCCCATCTTGCCGAGGTGGCGAAATTGGTAGACGCACTAGTTTCAGGTACTAGCGGGGCAACCTGTGGAGGTTCGAGTCCTCTCCTCGGCACCAAATTCTACAATCCATCCAGTCGCATAGCTTACCCCATTGTTAAGGGTTATCCGCCTAGGGTTCATATGCCACGGTTTATTTACGTAACAACTTCCTCATCATGCGCTGATAAAAGTTTTCCTGGGTTAACTGGTACTGCTCCCTGGCTTCGATGATGGCTTTGGCCTGTGCAATCGCGTTAGTCGTTTCCACTATCTCGGCCCTCTTTGGATAACACCTTTCCTCAACCGTCGGTTTGTAATTTGGACCGCCAACGTAGAAATAGCGCTGGCGGGAATCGCGTAAGGATTAGATCGCCAGCACGTGTAATGTGTTCGACACATACCTACCCAGTGAGATCGTAATAAAATATTCTCTTTTTGTAGCCATCCTCGGCCAGTCCGCCAAGTCAAAACTAAAGTAACCTTTATACATCGCATCAATACGGATCTCGTCATCCTCAAACAGAACCATGTCACCTACCAAATTTCGGGTAAGGTGCTGTTCGCCTGCAATAGCGGTAATGATAAGCGCTTTTTGTAATGGCCGAGTGTCTATTAACAAGGCATCTGTATGCGGTATCTGGTAGGTACCCTGCAACCAGCGCTGTGGGCTTCCCGTCTGGGATCGCATCTTACGGATAACAATGTCCACGCCGCACCCATCGGCCTGAGGCTCCGGCGCTGCAATCATCTTGGAAAATGTCAGGCTGTTAATAGTGCTCATACTCAATGGGGTACCTTCTGTGTACTTGATATTCGTGGTACGCACACCCGCCGCTGTTACCCATTTATTTCGTGATTTCAATCTCGATCACATTCGACTTGATGCCGCGATTTAAGGCATACACCGTATAACGTGCTGGGAGCTTGGGGAAATCGGGTTTAAAGTAAAAGACATCGATGTTGAAATATGTTTCGGTCATAAAATTCTCGTGATTCAGGATTTTATCAGCGGCCAGTTCTGGATAATCACCGGAAATAAGTTCAGGTCGAGGTCCATCCACCCGATCTTTATTTGGGATTAAATTAAAACTAATGGCTTGGTGAGTTTTGATATTAACAAAAACGATAACGGTCTCATCAACTATCCTCGCGCCCAAAATACTGATCACGGTGTTTGCGAGACGGTACCCTCCACACAGGGGAATCTTGGTATGCTGGCCTAAGTTCACTTGTTTTGGTCCGGCAAGGCGTACTCCCGTGAATTTTTTGTCCA
Source organism: Gammaproteobacteria bacterium (assembly GCA_016194635.1). Classification (GTDB taxonomy): domain Bacteria; phylum Pseudomonadota; class Gammaproteobacteria; order UBA6429; family Thiohalophilaceae; genus JACQBC01. The sequence continues at coordinate 79,202 of JACQBC010000001.1, forward strand.
GTTGAGGGCTGCATTTACTCTTCCCAGAGGTTGGTAATTTATCATCAAAATAATCACTGTCATCCATTGCCTTTCCTTTATTGCTGAGCACAAGTAAACTAACGCATAAAACAAGGATGAGCCAATGTCGGTGGTCCGCGCACCTCATCCCCAACCTCTGTTCTTCATTTTATCTTTGGTTAAATCCGCTTCTCTAACAAACTCTTTGCAGGTGTCACAAAAGGTATAGTGCTCACTGCTGTAGGCATACATGACACAAGTACCGTTCGTATATTGACCTGCAAACGTACCGCCTTGGGCAATGGATTTTTGATCTGGGTCAGCGCCATAATGACAGTGGCTCCCCATACCGCCATTGGCATTGCTGTATTGCAGGATATGGCCACGGGTGGGCACCATGCCCACGGCATGGCCGATTTCGTGCGCCACCGTTTTGCTTTTGCTCTCATCCGAGCGGGGTTTTCCCACGGCGATAAAGACATTGGGGGGGAATGACGCGTCACCGGTGTATTCCCCTGCCAAGACTTTATATTCAATGCCCACCGTGACCGGTGCCGTTGTAAAATCCAAACCACTACTGCTCAGGTCAATTTCGATTCCCTTTTTTCCATTGCGTGTGGTTCGGGTTAATGTGGGGGTAGCCGTTTTGCCACTAGTGTCCGTTGCCAGAGTATTGACGATCCAGTCTTGGAAGGGCCAATGTTCCTTATCTGGCGGTATTGTAATAAATGTTTTTTGAGCAGTGACCTCACCCACAGAACTGAATCGTTTAGCATCACACTGCCTATCGATAAGCACGATATGAGCCTCAAAAGGCGTTTTTGTTTTTTTAAAATAGGCGCGGTAAGCCGCAAGATCGTCTGTTTCCAGGTTTTCTTTATAAGGAACAATTTCAGTGCGGGTGGCTTCTAATTCGATGTTGTGTTTTTTATATTCCCCCAGCACCCGGCCAAAAGGGAAGTCAAAACTGGCTTTCATTTTAGAGGTTTGGTAATACAATTTTTTCCACACCTCGTGTGTCACCCCTGTCTCTTTTACTCCCTTGTGTCCCTTTTTTTCTTTCGCAACCTTGACTGAAAATTTATCATTGGCATAGGTTGATAAAAATAAATCGAACCTCACCGTACCGTCACTCTCGGTCATTTTCGCCAACATTGCCCTGCCAGGTGAATCAATGCCTGCTCTATTTTCCAGTTTTAATTTTTTGGGGTCTTTATTTTTAGGGTCCGGCACCAAAATAATATACACCATGACAGGCTTGCGAACATTGATCTTGGTTTTACACTCAATTTTCCGGCCAAATGCCGGTGTGGCCGAGACGGTTTCCATATTCACATAATTTTTAATCGCCATGACAGCCTCTTATTCATCCATAAATTAACTGCTTGGCGCCACTTCTTCAACACTGACCAGTTCAAAATCCTCGTTTGTCTCCGGTTCGACCTTCGGCACCACCACCATCGGCGGTTGCACCTCTGGCATCGGCGGGGTGTTAAACGCAGAACGTTTATTTTGCAGCATCAAATCACCCAGGCGCGGCACGTTTTTACCTTCTACCTTTACATCAAACGAGTAATTAATAAATTCGGCCTTGCCCTTGGTGCATTGTGATGCCACTCCCCCCAGGGCACCGGGCTCATCCCCGGTGCTGGTGGAAAAGTTCGACCCCTTGAGCATGATGGGATTGCCATCCACCTTGACGGTTTTACTGCCGTTGGCCGTGTCTTTGGAAAACGCGACATTGGGATAGGGAATCGGTACCACGGGTGGACCACACTGGGTTTTGCACACGTCAGGGAAGGTGGTCGCTACCCCGCCACTGTCTTTGTGTACGACGGTCCGTCCATTCACGTTCATGCTGGCAGCCATACTGTTTCTCCTTTATCCATTGCCTAGTTTGGTAGGGTCAAAACCATTCTATGACTGCGATAACGGGTTGTCTATAATAGTCTATTAGTAAGGAGGGCGTTTTTCATTACTATACTATTTCTAAAGGTACTGGTAGTTCTACATCGGGGCCTGTATCCCTCATACCAATGCAGAATAGCCGTGGCTAGGGTTGTTAAATCTTCGCTGTAGCCTGCGTCCCTGTTTATTGCAAATGAACCGACGCCCCGATGTGCTCAGATATTTCGCGCGTTTTAATTAGAAAAAAAATATTGCCGGCAAAATACCTCTATGCACCGGTAATCCGACAAAACATTGGCCGCGTAAATTCCAAATAGTGGAGTTTATCCTTACAAACGCTCCCCTATGTTTGTTCATCAAACATCACCCCCCACGTGGGGTTATAGCAAAATGGGCTGGTCTATTTATTATTATCGATTTATTTCAAAGTAAGGGAGTTTTTTCGGGTTATGAAACTAAGTGACTTCTCGATAGGTTGTGAATTCGTTTGTGCAGACAAACGTTGGCGTTGTACTGATGTCGGTACGCGTGTGGTGGTGGCAATTTGCCTTGAACCTGGGCAAATCTCCCGTTATAGACCCGGCTATCAGCAGGACCCGGCGGTAGCGGTCGAGCGACTACAGAGTAATGATCCGTCCTGGTTTAAGGGTCCTCCCTATGCCATCAGTGAGATCGTGTTCGACGAATACGATCATCCCGCTTGCATCCGGGTTAAATGATCCTTGTTCACTCATCACCGTGGGTAATACCTCCACTCGCGTACACCCCTCGCATCGTGCCCCGCGTCTGTTTGAACGCAGGGTGGTATATAGCAATCGCTAAGGCGATGACGTTGCTGAGTGTTCATACCACCGGCGGCTGCGGTTAACGATCAATACCACCGATAACATCACCGGCACTTCGATCAATACGCCGACCACGGTGGCCAACGCGGCAGCGGAGTTAAGGCCAAACAAACTGATTGCGGTGGCGACCGCCAGTTCGAAGAAATTACTCGCGCCAATCAACGCGGACGGAGCGGCGATACAATGCGCCACGCCCAAACGCCGGTTCAACACATAGGCTAACCCGGCGTTGAAATACACTTGAATCAGGATCGGCACGGCCAACAACAAAATCACCAACGGTTGCGCTAAAATTTGCACGCCTTGAAATCCAAACAACAGCACCAGGGTTAGCAGCAAGGCTGACAAAGAAATCGGCTGCAACCGGCGCAACCACGCGCCAAGCAAGCTCTCGCCACCTCGCTGTAATAATCGGCGGCGACCCAATTGCGCGACACCCACGGGTACAACGATATATAGAACTACTGAGAGCAGCAAGGTATTCCAGGGAACGCTCACCGCCGTGAGACCGAGTAGCAGACCCACCAGCGGCGCAAAGACAAACAGCATGATGACATCATTCAACGCTACTTGGGCGAGGGTAAAATGCGGCTCGCCGCGGCACAAATTGCTCCACACAAACACCATCGCAGTGCAGGGCGCGGCGGCCAGCAGGATCAAGCCGGCGATATAACCGTCAATCTGTCCCGCAGGCAACCACCCCGCAAACACCTGCCGAATAAAAACCCAACCCAACAAGGCCATTGAAAAGGGTTTTACCATCCAATTAATAAACAAGGTTACTCCCGCGCCCTTCCACTGCGCACGCGCATCCTTGAGCGCGGTGAGATCGATCTTGAGTAACATCGGAATAATCATCAGCCAGATGAGCCCGGCCACGAGCAAATTTACCCGCGCCAGTTCAAGCGTGGCGATAAACTGAAATACCCGGGGAAATACTTGGCCCACTCCGATGCCAACAACAATACAGGCAAATACCCACCAACTGAGATATCGCTCGAAGCGACCCATCTGAGTTTCGCGGGTGGACGGTGTCACCACCTCACATGACACGGTCATGTAATGAACTCCTGTTCTGGTGTTGTTACTGTTCTGATGTTATTACGGTTTTTATTTCATTGACCAGCGTCTGTACGCGCTGCCGGATCTCTTCACGTGTGGTACGAAAGGTTTGCAGTACTTCCACATCGCTGCCCCGTGCCTTGGCCGGATCACTCAATGGCCAATGTTGTTTGCGTTTGCCCGGTGGAACCGCCGGACAATGTTCGTCGGCATGTCCACATACGGTGATCACAATATCCGCCCAGCTGAGCCATTCGGGCGGTAACACCTTGGATTCCTGTGCGGCAATATCCACACCCGCTTCGCGCATCACTTCAATCGCACGTGGATTTTTACCATGGGCCTCAATCCCGGCGGAACGCGCCTCGATATGCAGGCCACCCAGATGTTTCGCCCAGCCTTCCGCCATCTGCGAACGACAGGAATTACCGGTGCACAAAAACAACACACGCCGCTTACGTGAGTGCATAACAAGCTCCGTTTTGCAAAGCCATCACCCACACCCCAGCGTGCCAGGGCGATTAGGCATGGCCTTTAACGTGGATAAATCCGAATAATAAGGCGCTTGTTTCGCCAATCCGCTCACCGTGGTAATAATCACTTTACGCACCCAACGGGGTAAACGTGGCGCTAAGCGGTAATATATCCAGATCCCGGCGCGACGATCGGCTACCAATCCCGCCTCGCGCAAATAGGCAAGGTGCCGCGATATCTTAGGTTGGGATATACCCAGTGCGTAGGTGAGTTCACAAACACAGAGCTGTTCTTTTGCCGCTAACAAGGCAAGACAGCGTAGACGGGTTGAATCGCTTAATGCCCTAAACAAATTGTCGGTCGAAAAATCCATATGCGTAATCATATGCCAGTCCATATATATGGTCAAGCATATATATTGAGTCGAAACAATCCTTCGCATTACTCAAATAACACTAGCTTTATCTGTAGGATATCGTTGCTGTTTGGCGGGTTAACCGGAGCGAGTGACTCGCCGTAAATACATTCTTGTAGACTCGACGGCGGCATCCCTGCCGCCGACGGTCACTCGCCCCGGTTAACCCGCCAAACAGCAACCTCACTAGGAGAGAAATTTGCGATTGATTTTTATTTAGTAAAACGCGTGTTGATCCGCGAATAGTTCCAAGAGATGAACGGCAGCAGTGGGAGGTTTATTTGCCGTACGGGTGGCGTTTAATGATGGTCTCGTTGCGATCCGGGCCGGTGGAAATAATATCAATCGGCACGCCGGTAACCTCTTCGAGGCGGGTAAGATAATTGCGCGCATGCAGCGGTAATTTATCCAGCGCTTGCGCCCCGACGGTGGACTCTTTCCAGCCGGGCATTTCTTCGTAAATCGGACTGCAGGTCTCGAACGCCTCGGCACCCACTGGAGGAGTATGGCGGGTCTCGCCGTTACATCGATAACCCACACCAATGCGGATCGTATCCAGCCCATCCAGTACGTCGAGTTTGGTAATACACAAACCGCTCACACTGTTGATCTGCGCGGAGCGACGCATCGCCACCGCGTCGAACCAACCACAACGGCGTTTACGCCCGGTGGTGGCACCGAATTCGTGGCCGCGTTGGCCTAAGTACTCGCCGACATCATCGTGCAATTCGGTGGGGAACGGGCCGGCCCCTACCCGTGTGGTATAGGCCTTGGTAATGCCCAACACATAATCAAAGTGCAACGGCCCCATACCACTGCCGGTGGCCGCGCCGCCCGCGGTGGTATTCGAGGAGGTCACATACGGATAGGTTCCGTGATCGATATCCAGCAAGGCGCCTTGCGCACCTTCAAACATCATGTTGTGACCGGCGCTGCGATGTTCATGCAAGAGTTGAGTGATATCGCCGATCATCGGCGCGAGCTGATCGCGCATCGCCAGGGTTTCGTCCAATACCTTTTGAAAACTGACGGTGTCGCATTTAAAATAATGTTGCAGCGCAAAATTGTGGTAATCCAGCACTTCACCCAACTTGGCGGCGAAGCGTTCGCGATGCAGTAAATCGCCTAAACGCAATCCACGCCGCGCTACCTTGTCTTCGTAAGCCGGACCGATACCGCGGCCGGTGGTGCCGATCGCCTTGCTGCCACGGGCTTTTTCGCGTGCGTGATCAAGCGCCACGTGGTAAGGCAAGATCAACGGGCAGGCTTCACTGATACGCAGGCGTTGCCGGGCGGGCACACCGTTTTGCTCCAGCATGGTGAGTTCTTCCAATAGCGCCTGCGGCGACAACACCACGCCGTTGCCGATCAAACATTGCACGCCGTCGCGTAAAATACCCGAAGGGATTAAATGCAGCACGGTTTTTTTGCCATCGATCACCAAAGTGTGGCCAGCGTTATGCCCTCCCTGAAACCGCACCACCGCGTGGGCGCGGTCGGTAAGCAAGTCAACGATCTTGCCCTTACCCTCATCACCCCACTGAGTACCTATTACTATGACGCTTTTACCCATGTAACTCCCCGACTATATTTAACGATTAAACCGATTCGATTCGCCACTGCGCGCCACTCTGGATCAATTGACGATCACATCCCATCCGCGCTGCGTCTCCCTGTTGACCAGGTAAGACTACGATGACACGCTCACCCTGCGCGCGTAATCCGGCGATAGCCGCTTGCAATTGCGCATCATCCGAGGCAGGCGCCCAGATCCCAGTGTGAGTCACCGCCGCGGGGGTAGCGTAAGTCAATAAAGTGCGTAAATCCGCACTAAAACCGGTGGCGGGACGCGCATTGCCAAACACCTTGCCGATGCCATCGTAACGACCGCCCTGTGCGACTGCCTGACCTTGGCCGGGCACATAGGCCGCGAACACCACCCCCGTGTGGTAGTGATATCCGCGCAATTCGGCCAAATCAAAATGTAAATCTAAATTCGGTACACGCGCCTGCAGTGCGAGTGCAATCTGGCGCATCTCATCCAATGCCATGTGCACACTGGCTTGCGCCGACTTGAGAATTTTTCCGGCTGTAGTGAATATGACCTCATCGCCATTTAAATCCACCAAGGCCAACAACATCTCGGCAAGCGCCGGTGCCAGCATCCAAGTACGCAACATTGTATTGATTTCAGGTTTCGCCTTGCGCTGCAAGGCGTCGAATAACTCGGCCTCTTGTTGCGGGGTTAATCCGGCTTGCGCAACCAAGCCTCGGTAGACACCCACATGACCTAGGTCCATGTAGATATTTTCGATCCCGCAGCAACCCAAGGTTTCAATCATCAAATGAATGATTTCCACGTCACTGTGAATACCGCTGTGACCGTATAATTCCGCGCCCACTTGCATTGGACTACGCGAGCCGGCAAAACCATCCGGCCGGGTATGCAACACACTCCCGATATAACATAAACGTGTCGGCTCTGCGCGTTTGAGCAGGTGCGCATCGATGCGCGCTACCTGCGGTGTCATATCGGCACGTACACCCAGCATGCGTCCATTAAGCTGATCGGTGAGTTTAAAGGTTTGTAGATCCAGATCATCGGCGGTACCGATCAGTAACGAATCGAGGTATTCGATCAGTGGAGGAATAACCAGTTCATAACCCCAGCAGCGGTAACGATCTAATAAGGTGCGGCGCAGGGCTTCCAAATGCTGCGCCTGTGGCGGCAACACTTCTTCGATACCCTCTGGCAATAACCAACGATCGTTTTTCATTGAATTAGGATTTTAAGAAATAGAGTGCTATCGCACCGACTATCATTAGCAACAAACCAAAATTGCGAATTAAGCGGTCATCTCTTTCACCCAGTAATTGCAACATGCGGCGGTAGCCACGCGGGTTTAAGGCGGGTAATAGTCCTTCCACCACTAATACCAAGGCCAGCGCCACCCACAGATCATTCCACATCGCCTATCCCATAAAAAACCGGGCGGATAAGGCCCGGTGTAACTTGCGTACGGTTCGCTCGAGTACCTCAATGCCAACAGTACGGCCTTGAGCCATTATTTACTGGCATTAAAGTACTTGAAAAACTCCGAATCCGGTTCAAGTATGATGACATCGTCTTTACTCGCAAACGCATTACGGTATCCCTGTAAGCTACGGAAAAACGCGTAAAACTCCTGGTCCTGGTTATAGGCGGCCGCGTAGATGCGCGTGGCCTGGGCCTCACCCTCACCGCGGATCCGTTCGGATCGCTTGCCCGCTTCGGCCTGGATCTCAACCGCCTTGCGGTCGGCTTCGGCGCGGATGATACGCGCACGTTTTTCACCTTCGGCGCGTAAACCGCGTGCCACGGTTTCACGTTCGGCGTTCATGCGTTGGTACACCGATGTCAATACCTCGCCTTCTAATTCGATTTGCTTAATCCGCACATCGACTACTTGAATGCCATATTTTCTTACCTTTTTATTGGTCTCATCCGTCAAGTTGCGCATGATAGTATCGCGTTCAATCGACACCACTTTTTCAATGGTACTTTTATTGAATTCGATCTGTAGTTGACTATTAATAACGTCCGCGAGTTGTTGATTGGCGTTGAATACATTGCCTTCACGGAAGGTAACGTAGAATTCCTTTAAGTCACAGATTCTCCATTTCGCGAAATAATTCACGGTCACGTTTTTCTTCTCGCCGGTCAATACCCGTTCCGGGGCCGAATCCAAGGTCAACAACCGCCGGTCGAATTTCTCAACATTTTCCCACGGCAGCTTACTGTGCAAACCAGGCTCGGTAACCACCCGGCTGATCTTGCGAAACGCCAACACCACGGCCTGCTCTTTTTCTCCAACAGTATAAACCGATGAAAATATAATAACTAACACCGCCAGCACAGCGATGATCGACAGAAGATTCTTCTGACCCACTAGCGTATCCTCCCTTCCGTACCACGGGTTGAATCCGTACCCGATGGTGTCAGCGGTGTAGAATCCGTCGAGGTTTTGTTCTCGTTGTTAGTGGAAGCGGTTGCATTCTTATTCATGAATTTATCGATCGGTAGATACATGACGTTGTTTCCCTTGGATACCTTCACCAGCACCTTGCTCGATTTACTCAATAAATATTCCATGGTTTCTAAATACATACGCTTACGCGTGATCTGGGGGGCTTTATGGTATTCGGTTAAATTCTGCAAAAACCGTTGTGTCTCGCCTTCGGCCTTGCGGATCACCTGTTCGCGGTAGGCGCTGGCCTCCTGGATACTACGTTCGGCGTCGCCTTCGGCCTTGGGGATTAAATCGCGGGTATAAGCCTCGGCCTTTTTATGCAAGGTTTCCTGGTTTTCCTTGGCGCTGACCGCGTCTTGGAACGCCTTCTGCACTTCATCTGGGGGTTGTAACTTCTCTAAATTAACCTTTGTTACCAAATAACCGGTGCGATATTTATCGATGGTTTTTTGGATCTGTTCCTTAATTGCATTGACCAATTTTTCACGCCCTTCGCCCTCGCTCAGGATGTCATCCATGGTCGTGCCACCCACCACCTCGCGTAAGGCACTTTCAGTGCTTTCCGATAATGAACTGTGGGGATCCTTCACCGCAAACACATTATCCGTGATGTAATTACGGTTAAGCGTACTAATCACAGGTATAGCCGAGCCTGCTTCCCCCGCACTGATCGGGCACGAAAGTTGTTTAGTTTGGGCCAGGTAAGCCTCATCGAACATTTCTTTATCATTAATCTTGTATTGCACCACTAAGGATATCCGGATCAGGTTCAAATCCTTGGTCAGCAACTGTGCCTGCATGGGAATACGTTGTACTTGACTGACATCAACCTTTTCCACTGAATCAATAGGGCGCGGAAACTGAAAATTTATCCCCGAGGTCTGCATCCCGACATAGCGACCGAAGCGGGTAACAATACCTCGCTCCGCCTCTTTCACAAAATAAGTACAATCGTAGACCAGCCATATCACTAACAGGAACACCGCCAAGGGTAAGAACGTGCGGGTCATCTCATTGCCGCCGCCACTGCTGCGATGCCCGCCGCCGCCGCTACCACCGCGCCCTCGGCCGCTCAACAGTCCAGTGAGTTTTTTGCGTAGGTTTTTGAATATCTCATCTAAGTCCGGCGGCCCGCCCGAGGAATTGGGGCGGTTACTCCACGGATCACGATTTTTGTCTTTATCCCCAGAACCACCGGGTTCATTCCATGCCATGTTCAAAACCCCGCTGCCAGACGAATGATTAGAAGCAGGCATTCTAGGCAGACTGGCTTAAGGCTGCAAGGCGGGAGGAGGCATAGGTGGGACAAAATTGCTCAATTTGAAAATGCTTGTTAAGCATCTGCCAGAGAGTGGCCGGTAATCGTACTGACGCTACCCATTGACCCTCGGGATCGATATGTTCCTGTTCCACCACCCCTAAGGCGTGCAGCTTGGCGTGTAATTTCCCCTGCGTAGCAGGTAATACCAGGACTTGGTGAATAATCGATTCCGCTAACAATTCAGCAACCGCTTGACGCACCAGCTCCATGCCCCGCGCATTACTTGCACTCACCCACACCCGCCGGGGGCGTCCTTGGGCATCGCGTTCCAGATGGGGTTCGACACCGTCCAGTTGATCAATTTTATTGTAAACCTCAAGTTGCGGCAGTCCCTCAGCCTCAATTTCGCGTAACACGGCATTCACCTGTTCAATATTGTCATCGCGCGCCAAACTCGAAGCATCCACGACGTGCAGTAACAACTGCGCATCGCGGGTCTCTTGTAACGTGGAATGAAACGCCGCGACCAAGGAGTGGGGCAAGTCGCGAATAAAGCCCACTGTATCGGCGAGGACGATCGGTTGACCGATGGCGACATCGATGCGTCGCAAGGTGGGATCTAAGGTTGCAAATAACTGGTCGGCTGTGTAGACCTGCGCCTGAGTAAGTGTATTAAATAAAGTGGATTTACCGGCATTGGTATAACCGACAACCGAAACCATGGCCAATTCGGCCCGTTTACGTTTACGCCGGCCTTGTTCGCGCTGCGCTTGAACACGACCAAGTCTACGTTTGAGTTGTTTAATGCGTTCCGCGACTAAACGCCGATCCGTTTCCAGCTGGGTTTCGCCCGGACCCCGCAAGCCGATCCCGCCTTTTTGCCGTTCCAAGTGGGTCCAACCGCGTATCAAGCGCGTCGATAAATGCCGCAGCTGGGCCAATTCCACCTGCAGCTTACCGTCATGGCTACGCGCCCGTTGCGCGAAGATATCCAAGATCAACCCGGTACGATCCAGCACCCGGCACTTTAACTCGCGCTCGAGGTTGCGCTCTTGAGCAGGTGACAAGGTGTTGTTGAATAACACCACTTCCGCTTGCTGTTCCAGCACGGCCTGCTGCACTTCCGCCAACTTACCGCGGCCGATAAAATACGCCGGATCGGGGCTACGACGGGTAGTGGTTATCACCTGCAAAGGCTGCACCCCAGCGGAGTGCGCCAATGCGATGAACTCCTGCAATACGTCGTGATCCGATCCGCTGTGCTGATCAACATGAACGAGAATGGCTCGTTCACCACCCACAGGACGATCAAACAACCGCGTCACCCCTGTTGGGTTTACTACCGGTCAATAGCTTATTCTTCCGGTAGCGGCTGATGTTGTTCATCAAACATAGGTAGCTTGACGTTGCGCGCCGGCACCACGGTCGAAATGGCGTGCTTATACACCATTTGGCTGACACTGTTGCGTAGCAACACAACGAATTGATCAAAGGATTCTACCTGACCTTGTAGTTTGATACCGTTCACCAAATATATTGATACCGGAATCCGTTCTTTACGCAGTGCATTTAGGTAAGGATCCTGAAGCGCTTGACCTTTACTCATCTATTTATTCTCCATTATGTATTTTAGTTTTATGTTCAGCTTAAGTAGGACCCATCTACTCAAACCGACAAATACGACAAACATGCAATAAGACAGTCTAGCACAGCTATTGCTGTCAAAAAATGCGGGCCTGTTGCAACGTTTTCAAGACCTCGGGTGCTAAATTACTGTTTAAACAATCAAAATACCTGACTGAGGGTGTGGATCGTAACCAGGTCAATTGGCGTTTGGCAAGCTGCTGTGTGGCGTGAACCGCCTTGTTAACCATTTCTGAATAAGAATACTGCGCCGCGAGGTACTCCCACACTTGACGATAACCCACTGCCCGAATCGCGGGGGTATCCAGGCTCAAATCCGTGCGCAGCCGTAAGCGCATGACCTCCTCGATTAAACCCGCTTTAAGCATCTGGGTAAATCGATCCGCGATACGTAAGCGCAATACATGCCGATCCGAGGGGACAAGCCCCAGCAAAAATCGTGCTTCGGTGAGTGGCTGGGTGGTATGCTGCTGCCAATAACTGAGTGGCCGACCGGTGAGTTGAAAGACCTCCAAGGCACGTTGGATACGTTGCGGGTCATTGGGGTGGATGCGTTGCGCTGCGACGGGATCAACCCGCATCAGCTCCGCATGTAATGCAACCCAGCCTTGCGCTTGGGCCTGAGCAACCAGTGCGGCGCGAATCGTTGCCGACGCTGGCGGCAAGCGGGCAATACCCTGGAATAAGGCGCGAAAATACAGCATGGTGCCCCCCACTAACAAAGGCACCCGTCCCCGCGCGCGGATCTCCACTATTTCACGTTGGGCATCGGTCACAAACCGGGCCGCAGAGTACGCTTCCGCCGGATCTAAAAAATCAATTAACCGGTGCGGGGCCACGGCGAGCACTTCGGCAGCGGGTTTCGCGGTACCAATATCCATGCCTTTATACACCAAGGCAGAATCGACACTGACAATCTCGCAGGGCAAAGCCTGGACCAGCTGCACCGCCAGGTCGGTTTTACCGCAAGCGGTGGGTCCCATTAAACAGATGATCGGTGCGCCGTTCATTCGGTAAGCGGCGGGGAATAGCCTGTCAACCATGCAAGCAGCTGCGATTCCAATATCAACCAGCGACAGGCCGCGAGACTGTCCACTGCGATCCGGTCTGCATCCTGCAATAAACTCACAAGCTGGGTAGTATCAATATGCCTGCACACCTGTCCTAATTTTTCAATAATCATGGCGATCACCTGATCCGGCTGGCTAATATCAAAGGGAGCGGATAATAGTTCTTTACACAGGGCCGCACCACAGCTTACGGGTACGCGCGCGGGCAAGGCGCGCAACAACATACTCTGTGGACCGGCGAGGCTAAGATCAAACGACAAAACCTGTAGCAGAGGTGTAAGCGACTCAAGACGCGGAACTTGCAGTGGGGCTATATCGATAAGTTGTGGTACTAATAAAGGGCGAGCGACAATGGGAGTATGTTCCCGGTCGAGGAATTGTCGGTGAAGCAGCTGCGCCCGGACCCTGACCAGATCGGTGATTTGTAACCCCGGCGACAGGGCTTGCAGGTAATAACGATCCCACAACAAGAGGCCTGCACCCGGTTCAGTTAAGTGATGCGCGGGAGAATCCGGCATCGGTTCACGCACGTGTAATGTATGGGGAACCTGGGGGGTGTCACCTGACCTATGTGTGGACGGTAAACGCGGGGATGAACTCCTATCATCGCGCTGCAGGCTATCGCGTAAACTGCGCGCTAAAAAATCATGGACTTGACGGGTATCGTGGAATCGCACCTCGTGTTTGGTCGGGTGGACATTCACATCCAATTCGCGTGGGCTCATCTCCAAATACAATACATAGGCCGGCTGACGCCCAGGCGGAAGCCTGTCTTGATAGGCTTGACGCACCGCATGATTAATCAGGCGATCGCGGATGATCCGGCCATTGATATAAAAATATTGCTGATCGGTTTGCTGCCGCGAGTAATGAGGGTTGCTCAACCAACCGTATAACCGCAAGCTCTGGTAGGAAAATTCGATGGCTAATGCGTGTTGAATAAAATTTTCGCCCAACAATTGGGTCACACGGCGGTTGCGGCCGATGTCATCATTCACTGCCGCCATGCGGTGTACTTGCCGTTGGTTGTGTTGCACATAAAACCCAACCTCGAATCGGCTCAAGGCCAAGCGTTTAACCACATCATCACAGTAGCGGTATTCGGTCGGTTCACCGCGCAGGAATTTGCGCCGCGCCGGGGTATTAAAAAATAAATTGTGGATGCTCACAGTGGTGCCCGGAGTATGGGCTACCGCGACAGGGCGGCCCGGGTCCTGGTGATGCAGGCGCACCCCCTGCGCCTCGGAGTGACGGTGGGTCAACACCTCCCACTCACTGACCGAACAAATACTGGCAAGGGCCTCGCCGCGAAATCCCAGGCTGTATAAATTTTGCAGATCCTCCAGTTGCGCGATTTTACTGGTGGCATGACGGCTGATCGCCAGTGCCAGTTCTGCGGCGGCAATACCTTGACCGTTATCGCTGACGCGTAGCAAGGTCATGCCGCCGTGCTGTAATTCCACCTCAACCCGCGTGGCACCCGCATCCAAACTATTTTCGATTAATTCTTTGACAACCGAAGCCGGTCGCTCGATCACTTCACCAGCGGCGATCTGATCGGCTAAGTCCGAGGGTAATAAGCGGATCGGGGCAAGGGTTTGGCTAACGGACATGGCGCTAGTGTAGGCGGCCACCACGTCCAAGGGAATGCTAAGAATTAACTACGGCTGGGGTTATCGCGGATCGCCAAGCGCTGTTTCTTTTGCCACAGTTCCGCCATGCGCGTATCCGGGGGAGGATTTTGTTTAAAATAGGTGACAATCCCCTTAAAAATAGCTTTGGCAAAACCTTCTTGATGCGCTGCATTGCGCAACTTGGCTTCTTCGGAGGGATTGGAAATAAAAGCCGTTTCTATCAACACCGACGGAATATCCGGGGCCTTCAGCACACGAAATCCCGCTTGTTCAACCCGGCCTTTGTGCAAGGAGTTTACCTGACGTAATCCTTTGAGCAAATATTTAGCGATGTTGTGGCTATCTTCAATGGTGGAATTGCGCACCATATCGACTAACACCCTTTTCAATAAATCGTCTTTATCGTCCAAGCTTACTCCGCCGACCAAGTCCGAATTGTTTTCGCTGTCGGCAAGAAAGCGCGCCACCTGCGAACTGGCGCCGTGTTCGGACAACACAAACACCGAGGACCCCTTGGCGCGCCGATCGTTAAAGGCATCGGCGTGGATCGATACGAACAAATCCGCCTGCGCCTCGCGGGCTTTTTCGACCCGTTGGTGCAAGGAAATAAAATAATCCCCCTGGCGGATCATCACCGCCTTCATGCCCGGTTGTTGATTGACGAGGGTTTCCAGATATTTGGCAATTTTCAGCACCACGTCTTTTTCACGTGTGCCCTTGCGACCCAGTGCGCCGGAATCGTCCCCGCCGTGGCCGGCATCAATGGCGATCACGACGTCACGGGGATGCGGGGCCATCGGAAGTTCTTTGGGCGGGGATTTAATCGGAGCCGCCGGACCTGTGTCGTACTCAAGATCCAATACCAACCGGTATCCGTACTCTCCTTGGGGCTTGAGACTAAAACTTTTGGCCTTGACCGGACGACTGAGATCTAATACCACCCGTAGATCCGTCTGACCGCGTTTGGCATAGCGGATGTCTTTAACCACGGCCTCGGATGATTTGGATAATGTGGGTAGCGCAGCGGTAATGTCTGCCGCGTTAAGATCGATCACCACACGTTGTGGATCAGCCAGGGTAAACAGGCTGTGCTGCACGGGTCCATCGAGGTCAAAAACCAAACGGGTATGGTCGGGCGCGGGCCATAACCGCAGCCCCTCGACCGTGACTGCCTGAGCACTCATGCCCAGAAGCAAACCTAAGGTGAACAATCCCCCACGGCCTGTCCTTAAACACCACATTTAAATTTACCCCGGGAATTTTCCCACCTGTATTAATTGTGCCTAAATTGGGGACAATTTCAAGAAAAAAATGATATTTTTTATAAGGATACACAATATATCTAAACTAATAGATTAATTGATGGCAGAAATACACGGGTGGGCCAGGGTCAACCAGCGCTCGCCCACCTCGGTACCGGCCTGGTAGTGGATTAACCGAGCCTCGTTCTGCGTCTGAAGAAGGATAATCACGTCGGGTGACGGCAACATCCCAGCCCCGCGGCTAGGCCATTCCAGCAGGCATATCCCAGGACTGCCCAACAGTTCGCGGGCACCGATACATTCAAGTTCGAGTGGATCGTTGAGGCGATATAGATCAAAGTGATAGACCGGACCGCTGGCTAATAGGTAGGGCTCTACCAAGGTAAAGGTAGGGCTTTTCACCACGCCGGAATAGCCACAGGCGCGTAAGAATCCACGCGCCAACGTGGTTTTACCCGCCCCTAAATCACCGCTTAGATTCACCACACCCTGAACAGGACGCACCTTGCCCCAGCAGGCCCCAAACGCCTCGGTCTGAAGCGCGGTAGAAAGCTGCACCTGGTGCTGGGTCATGTGTTAGGCCGGATTAATCAATCGGCGCAGCCAACTCATCAAATCACTGGCCAATAAACCGCGTTCTCCCGCCGCCTTGGCCGCCGCGTCGGCGGCGGCGGCATGCAGTACCACCCCCAGTTGGGCCGCGGCAAGTAGATCAAACTTTTGCGCAATCAAGCCGGCGATGGTACCGGTAAGCACATCCCCCATACCACCGCTGGCCATGCCTGGGTTGCCTTCACTGCATAACCACAGCGGCAGATCCGCGCTAGCAATCAAACTGCCCGCACCTTTGAGTACCACCACGCCGCCGAAATTTTTTTGCAAAGCCATAACCGCATCGAATCGGTCTTCATGAACTTCATGGCTTGCCCGTCCCAAGAGACGCGCGGCTTCACCTTCGTGCGGTGTCAACACCCATTGCGAACGTAGACTGGGTTGTTGCGCCAATAAATTCAGCGCATCGGCATCCACCACTAAGGGCAACCCCGATTCCATTGCCAGATCAAATAGTTGTTTAGCCCACGGGCCTTGCCCTAACCCTGGACCGATGGCGATCACACTGGCACGTTCGGCCAAGGTCTGGAACGCCTTATCATCCTCAACCCCATGCACCATCAATTCCGGTCGGGTCGCGTTTAACACCGCCGCGTGCGCGTGTCGGGTGGCGAGCGATACCAGCCCCGCGCCACAGCGCAATGCCGCCTCGCCGGCGAGACGCGCGGCACCGGTAAATCCTTGTTCACCGCCAATGATCAACACCCGGCCAAAATACCCCTTATGCGCTTGACGCGCACGGGGTTTAAGCAGGGATTTGAAACGGGCGTAATCGATGCGTTCAACCTGTGGGATTTGTTGTTGATAGGTCGCGTCAGGCACGTTGAGATCATGAAACACCACGCTGCCACTGTAATTGGGACCATCCCCCGTGAACAAACCGCGTTTTAAACCTAAGAAACTGACGGTACAATGCGCATGCACGGCCAGCCCACGCGGCATTCCACTATCCGCGTCTAAACCCGAGGGCATGTCCAGGGCTAATACCGCCTGTCCCGATTGATTGATAACCGCAATCGCCTGCGCCGCTTGCCCCCTGACCTCTCCTTTAAGCCCTGTCCCTAAGAGCGCATCGACCAGCACATCACAGGGGATTAAGGGGATACTGCCAAACGGTTCAACCCTGACGTCTAAATTTTGCAGCCGTTGCAACGCCGCCAGGCTATCCCCGTGCAAACGATTAATATCACCCACTTGCACCACGCGCACATCCAGATCCGCTTCCTTGGCCAAGCGCGCTAATACGAATCCATCCCCGCCGTTATTGCCAATCCCGCACACCACAATGATACGAGTGGCCTTGATCCAGCGCCGCCGCAGTTCGTTAAACGCCGCGCTGCCGGCACGCTCCATCAACACCGTCCCGGAGACCCCACCGGTGTGGATGGCATAGTGATCAAGCGCACGGATTTGTTCGCCACGATAGAGCGAGTAAGGTAAGGTTGGCATGATTGCCCTTTTTAGTGGATTCATTGGTAGGCTTATAGCTCCATCAAGCATAAAATTTCATATGACCGACGTCCATCTCAATACACTCCGCCAACAAATAAAATCCTGGGGCAAGGCGCTAGGGTTTGCGCAAATCGGCATCAGTTCTACCGACCTACCGCAGGCCGAGACCGCTCTGGCGAAGTGGTTAGCCCAGGGTTACCACGGTACGATGCAGTGGATGGCCACGCACGGCGCCAAACGTTCACAACCCGCACAACTGGTTGCCGGTACGCTACGGGTGATCAGCGCGCGGTTGGATTACTGGCCGGATTCTGCCCAGGAACCCTGGTCGGTGTTGCACGATCCGCAGCAGGGGTATATTTCACGTTATGCCCTCGGGCGCGATTATCACAAAGTGGTACGCCAGCGGCTGCAACAATTAGCCGATCGCATCACCGCGGCGATTGGTCCGTTCGGACATCGGGTATTTTGCGACAGCGCCCCGGTACTGGAAAAACCCCTGGCCGAAAAGGCAGGACTGGGCTGGGTCGGAAAACACAGCAATCTCCTGCAGCGTGAACACGGTTCGTACTTTTTTCTAGGCGAGATTTACACCGATTTGCCGCTGCCGGTGGATAATCCCTCCAGTAACCACTGTGGTGATTGCCAACGTTGTATTGATGTCTGCCCCACCCAGGCGATCGTCGCGCCCTATGTGGTGGATGCGCGGCGCTGCATTTCCTATCTAACCATCGAACTGCGCGACGCGATACCGGTGGAATTACGTCCATTACTGGGTAATCGTATCTATGGTTGCGATGACTGCCAATTGGTGTGTCCATGGAATCGTTTTGCCCAACCCACCCAGGTCGATGACTTTCAACCTCGCCATGGCCTGGATGCGCCGGCCTTGGTGGCGTTATTTCGCTGGAATGAGGCGGAGTTTTTACAACGCACCGCAGGGATGGCGATTCGCCGCATCGGCTATGAATGCTGGTCGCGCAATATCGCCGTGGCCTTGGGCAATGCACCGAGCACCGTGCCCGTCTTGCAGGCGCTTCATTTACGACGCGAGGACCCCAGCGCCTTAGTCCGTGAACACGTGCAATGGGCCTTGCAACGCCATGCGGAGGTTAAACCTGGATAAACCCAACTAAATTTAGCGTGCGCGATAATTACTCGACAAATACGCACGGGTTAGGGTGTGATCCAAGGTATCGTGGAGCGACTGCTCACTATATTCTCTAGCGTTCACCAATTGCTGTTTGATCCCATCGACCCAACCCTGTTCCACGATGAATAAGTTGTCCGAATGGAATTTGGTATTTAATTCGGCGTCAAAACGGATCACCAAGTTTCCACCGCTGGCCTCGTAGACTAAAAAATTATTATCATCAAGCTTAACTAAACCAGGATCGACATTCTCAATCCGCGCATCAATCTCGGTACGAGGCTTAGTATCATCACAGGTTTCATCAACGCGGAGTCTGCGCGGGGTTTGGTTACGATACAGCAGCAGCTTGCTTAACAACACCTTGCCCTGTGGATTTTTCTTGACCAGGGCATGATTAATAAGCTTGTAACAGTTATAGGGGTTACCGCTCACCTCGATGGTATCGCCGTTACTCAGCTGGATTTTTTTATCGGGTTTAAGCAGCGGGTTATTACTGTCGTGGAAAAAATCGTCGTACTCATCTAAGGTGAAATCCACGGTTCGTTTAGTAAAAAAACCAATGCCTTTTTGCAAAAAGGCATCCTCACAACAAGTGTTGTCCAGCTTCAAGGTCTGGATAGGTTCACTCACGTAGGTGATCAGGATATCCCCGTCCGGCATTTTAAATAAACGTGGGTGAACGTTGCGAATTTCCTTGTTATAGATCGGCAGTTCATAACCCCATACCTCGGGAAATTGCGTCCAGGATTTTTCGTGTTCGACCAGCCCGGAGTTAGTAAACGACGGGAACAATCCGAACACAAAAATCGCTGTACCGATAAAATGCATTGTTCTACTCTGAATCTGTGGCTAAAGTTGGCATTCAAGTATCGCTACCGGGTTGTAATGCGAAACTTATGCCAGTACATCGAGGTGTTTGCCCAGGTTGTCACTGGAGCTCGCGGTGGAGAGGTTTTTTTGCGCCGCCTCGGCGGCTTCCTTGGTCGCTGTGGGAGCGGAATCCATGGCCTTATAGACCCCGCGTTGAACATTGCTGATAGTACCGTTGATGCTTACATCCGACATGGCGACCCACCTCACGAACAAACGATTGATTTGTAGCTATTAGCGTCGCCGTGGTTAAAATGTTTAACCCGCCCCAACCCCCTGCCCAACCCGCTATGAGCATCGACTTGAACACCGTCACCGCCGTCATCTTGGCCGGGGGCCGTGCCACACGGATGGCAGGGCACGACAAGGGCTTGTTACCCTATTACGGTAAGCCGCTGATTTGCCATGTAATTGACCGCTTAAAAGGGCAACTGCCCCGGATTGTCATTAATGCCAACCGCCATCTCGCAGCGTACGCACAACTGGGTTATAGGGTGATCCCGGATCTGGATGAGAACTTTGCCGGACCGCTGGCGGGGGTCCGCGCCGCGTTAACCCAGGTCGATACCCACTGGGTAGTGTCCGTCCCTACTGACGCCCCACACCTACCCACCGATTTAGTAGCGCGACTGTGTCGCGCCGCCACGGCTGCACGCATCCATGTCACCCGCACCCAGGACGAACTACAGCCGGTGTTTGCCCTATGGCCGCGTCAATGCCTCCCCGCGTTAAATCAATTTCTAGCCGCAGGTAACCGCGCGGTACAGGAGTTCTTACACGCGCAACAGGCCGTGGGGGTGGACTTTTCCGATCAAGTCGAGGCCTTTACCAATATTAATACTCCACAACAACTCTCCACGGGGATGATTGCACCTGTATTGTGCATGGTGGCCTGGAGCGGTACAGGCAAAACCACCTTGTTAAAACAAGTAGTCACGCGATTGTGCGAACGGCGATTACGCGTGGGCATCGTTAAACACGCCCACCATCGGTTTGATATCGACATTCCCGGCAAGGATAGTTATGAGTTACGTCACGCGGGCGCACAACAGGTGTTAGTGGCATCCGACCAACGTTGGGCGATGATTACTGAAACCGGTCCGGACAAGCAAGTTGACCCCGATTTAACCACACTGCTGCAACATATGGATCACGCCCTACTGGACATTATCCTGGTGGAAGGCTTTAAACATTCACACTATCCCAAAATCGAATTACACCGGCCTTCGCTGCAGCAACCGTTATTAACCACGACCGACCCCACGATTATTGCCGTGGCCAGTGATGTCGGCGTATTGCCTGGAGTGACGGTGCCGCTCCTCAACCTCAATAACACCGAACAAATCTCCGGGTTTATCCAGCAATGGTTACTGGATCAAACACCGGTGACTTCGGCATAATCCCCGCTATGAAAACCCCTATCCCCGTTACTCTCCCGCCGCGGGATGAACGCGATCCTGGTTTGCTCAGCGTGGAACAGGCGCAGCAACAGATCCATGGGTTATTGACCCCGGTCACGGCGATTCAGGATATCGCCTTGCACGAGGCGTTTGGGCGTATCCTCGCACAGGATCTCAGCGCGCCGATCAATGTTCCCCCCTACGCCAATTCCGCGATGGACGGATACGCCCTGTGCGGTAGCGATATTCCCGCCAGCGGATCAATACCCCTGAGCCTGGTGGGTACCTCGTGGGCGGGTAAACCGTTTACCGGTCGGGTCAATACGGGACAATGTGTGCGCATCATGACCGGGGCTAAAATTCCGGAGGGTACCGACACCATCGTGATGCAAGAACAAGCTCAGCGGCTTGAACAGCAGATTACAATCAGCTCCGGCCATCAAACCGGGCAACATGTCCGCCATCCCGGCGAAGACATTCGCCAGGGCAGCGTGTTGTTACCTCAGGGTAAAAAAATCGGCGCGGCGGAATGGGGGCTGCTGGCCTCGCAAGGCATCGCGCAGCTACCGGTATACCAGCGTCTGCGCGTCGCATTCTTTTCCACCGGAGATGAACTGCGCCCGGTGGGTGAACCCTTGCAGGACGGGCAGATTTACGACAGCAACCGCTACACCTTAACCGGTATGTTGTTGCAAGCCGGGGTCGAGTTAATTGACCTGGGGGTCATCGCCGATGAACTAACCGCGATTGAAAACGCCATGCACAGCGCTGCGAAATGCGCCGAGGTGATCATCACCACCGGTGGTGTATCGGTAGGTGATGCCGATTATGTCAAACAGGTGTTGCAGCAACTCGGCCAGGTGAATTTCTGGCGTATCGCCATGAAACCCGGCAAACCCCTGGCCTTAGGTAAAATTGGCCCTGCCCTGTTTTTCGGCTTACCGGGTAATCCGGTGTCGGTGATGGCGACGTTTTACCAATTCGTGTTACCGGCCTTGCGTGCCATGAGCGGTGAAACAGCGCGACAACCCTTAGTCCTCAAAGCCGTCGCCCGTGCGCGTATAAAAAAAGTCCCGGGGCGTACCGATTTTCAACGCGGGGTGTTAACCAGCGACAATGGAAAACTCTTCGTCGACACCACGGGTATACAAGCCTCGCACGTGCTCAGCGGCATGAGCCGCGCGAATTGTTTTATCGTATTACCGCGCGACTGTGGCAACATCGAAGCGGGAGCAGAAGTAGAGGTACAACCGTTCAGCGAGTTTTTATAAAACCAGGGACGGAATGACCTCCGCCCCCGCTCTAAGATTTATTACTGAGTCACATGGAAAGGATACCCTCCAACCAAGACCGTCAGCCGCAGGGATGCTGCTGTCGAGCCTACAGGGATGTATTGACGGCGTGTCTTGGTCGGGGGGTATCCTTTCCATACGCCTCATTAGTAACTACGCAACTTTGACAGTGAGATCAGCCGGTATGATAATCCACGACTCAAACGGCAGAAAATCGCTATTACCACTCTTGGCCTTGAAGTGAATCTCAACCTTGCCGCCGAGTTTTTCCACGAATTTACGAATCGCGTCCATGCCGACTCCACGGCCGGACACGTCACTGACACTGTCCGCCGTCGACACCCCCGACATGAAAATTAACTCGGCCAATTGTTCGTCGTTAACCTCGTCCACATTCTTGAACAAGCCTTTTTCAACGGCCTTGTGCTTTAATTTTTTCATCGCCAAGCCGCGGCCATCATCGGATAACCGCAATACAATACCTCCCTGATCGTTCTGCTTCACTTCCAGGGTAATCGTACCTTGTTCGGGTTTGCCACTGGCCTTGCGTTCAGCGGGAGGTTCTAGGCCATGGTCGATGGCATTACGAAACCCATGCGTGAAGACATTTTTGATAACTGGAATGGCCTCGGCGGTTAAACGCACGTCGTTGTCCTTGATAATAATGTTCGGCGCGGTTTTACCCAATCGCTGCGCGATTTCCGGCATCGATTTGAC
The DNA here is from genome assembly GCA_016194635.1 of Gammaproteobacteria bacterium. Classification (GTDB taxonomy): domain Bacteria; phylum Pseudomonadota; class Gammaproteobacteria; order UBA6429; family Thiohalophilaceae; genus JACQBC01. The sequence continues at coordinate 102,283 of JACQBC010000001.1, forward strand.
AATCGCATCAAGTACTGAAGAAATAGATTCTGTACCGATGGCGGTTAATACATTACGCACCGTGGCCACCGTCGCGCGCAACTTCTCGATATTATGGTCGTCAACCTTATCCAGCGAAACCCGGAGCTTATCCACCAGCAGCTTATCGACAAAGACACCATCACTGCTCCCGCCAGAGAGTTTTTCTTTATAAATCATCTCATAGGTCTGCACCAATTCGCGGGTCTGGTACAACTCGTGTAACATTGTATCGGTATCCCATGCGAGGCTCGAATCTTTACGCATCGTGTCATAGGTGCTTTCGGCTTCGTGAGCCGCATCGGTAATCGAACCAAAGCCGTAGGTGCGGGCATTACCCTTGATGGTGTGCATGTTACGGAACAAGGTCGCCACTGCCTCGGTGTCGGATTGCTGGGTTTGTTTGATCAGCGCTTCGTTCTCTTGTATAAAACGGTTGGCATCTTTAGTGAATGCCAGGAACTTGTTGGCCGACACCGCCAGGATCTGGCCGATAATCTCCAATTCCCATTTTTGCTTCTCGGCCTCGGCTTGTAAGCCACGCAATTCGGTCACGTCACGCACGGTTACCATCAGTTTATCGATAGTACCGTTTTCCGAAGTGATCGGGTCCCAGTCTAATTCCAGAATCTTAGCCTTGGCGTTAGGCATGGTCTTGATGAATTCCTTCACCAAACAATGCCGGTTGAAATCGAACATCATGGCATCTTCGCCCAGTATCGCGGCCAGGGCGGCCTGCACTTGATTAACCGCGTTAGACCCAAGGTTGGTATTGGTGAACAACAGATTCATGACATCGGCATCCGCGATCTGATGACTTTCCAGGATCGTCTCAAGATAACGCGAATATTCCGCATGCACCTTACCTCCCATTACAATAGTAAAGATCCCCTGGTGCATGTTCTGCAACATATTGTTGATGTCATTGGTTTTTTGTTTTAACTGCGCGGTACGTTCTTCCACCTTGTGTTCCAAGGTACGGTTTTGTTCTTCAATCACATTTAACATATGAATATTCTTAAAGCTCACCACCGCCATGCGTGATATGGTCTCGGAAAACTCAATATCGGACTCCTCGAATTTCACCGCACCCACTTTACCGCTGAAATTCATCACCCCAAACACCTCATCGTTATCCACCATCGGCACGCAAATAATCGAGCGTGGCAGGTGTTTATCCCCGGGTTTGGCGGCGTAGTTTGAATCTTTCGAGGTATCGGGGATATAGATCACGTGTTTATCCGCCGCGGCCTTACCCGCGATACCTTCGCCGAGCTTAAAGCCGCGCGCGGCACCGGCATCTTGATCATAACGGGTGGGGTGAAAGGTTTTTACTTCGAGTAATTCGGTTTCTTTATTGTACAGATACACCGATCCCCATTCGATATTGGTGTGTCCACGCATGACCATCAAGGCGCGCTCCAACACCTGCAGCGGCTCATGCATGCTCGCCATGATCTCACCGGTGACATTCAGCACCCGCAGATTTTCCATCTTCTTCTTAATGGAATCCCGCATATCGGCAAAGCTGCGCGCTAAACTACCGAGTTCATCGCGGCGTTGCGTATCGATCTCTTGGTCCAGATTGCCGTGGGCTAATTCCTTGGCGCTGCTGCGCAATTTTTGAATTGGAATCGTTATCGCCCGCGATAATAACACGCCAATCAACAAGGCGCAGAACAGTCCGACGCCGATCAAACCAGCCACTTTTACTTGAGTCTTTTTAACTTGTTCGGTAAGTGCAGTGCTCTCCGCAACGCTCGTCTCCTGCTGCTCCTTCACCAAGGTGCTCAAATGCTTTTGAATCGACAGCAATAAAGGTGAGATCTCCTTGCGTATGGTATAGGCATCCAAGCGGTAATCCTCCGCACCGTGGATCTTCATTAAAATTTCCGCTTTTGGAAAATACTCCTTATAGACTTTATTGAATGTATTCAGTGCATCGGCTTGTTCAAAAGTCAAGACGTCCTCGCCATACGAATTTAATTTCTTGACATCACGCTCCACCAATTCGACATAGTTATGAAAGTTTGAAATATTACTCTGTACCCGAAACGCCAAATACAGGCGTAATTCGTTCACGGCACTGGAGAGATTGGTACGTAAGCCATAGATGTCGAAGAGTAATTGTTTACGCACCGGATCGGACTTTTGATCCTTTTCAGAGGCGATCATTTCACCCAGGGCTTGTAATAAAACCTGCACCCGTGGATTTACCTCGTTGGCGGCAAATTTGGTTGCCCTCATGTTTTCTACGTCGCTAGAGGCATACAACATCATGCGATCTTTATAGCCCTGTAATTTTTCAACCTCGGCATTGACCTGGGCCACCAAGGCCGTGGTGGTGGCGTCACGCTTGACCACGTTCATTTGCCGAAGGGTCGCCATGGATTCGGTGATCCTGCCCATGTACTTGAGGTAATCTTTTTTATGCAGCTCTTCTTTGCTGAGCAAGTAAAACCCTAACGATGACGAGGCATGGTCCAGTTCGTCGACGATATTGAGTGATAACACCACCGCGGGGGTAACATCATTGACTAAGGTGGAGAGTTTCTCTTTATTAGCCTTGAGGCTATCGTTAGCGATATAACCCACAGCAAGTAACAATGCCACTAAAAATAAAAAACTCAGCCAAATTTTGTAGCGGATCGACAGTTTTAGCATGCTTATACCCTGGAATCTTACCGAATGGACAAAACCCAACAGGGGTGGTTATTGAGCCCACTCCTACCAGGGAGGTATATCGACTGAACGGTAATTTCCTAAAGGCCGGGGCCGGGCCAAGATTATCCAAGGCGCTGTCGGGTGATTAGGTCGCTGCAGGGTCCGCAGAATCCCCTTGCGCCACGGATTGATGGACCTCAGCCATGTCGAGGGCCTTGGCATCGTTGATCAATTGGGTGAAGGCCCCCGCCGGTAACGAGCCCGGTTCGGAGTACAAGATCACCTGTTCACGAAAGATCATTAAGGTGGGAATGGAACGGATTTGAAACGCGGCCGCCAGATCTTGTTGGTCCTCGGTATTAACCTTGGCGAATACAATCTCCGGAAATTGTTCAGAGGTCGCTTCATAAATCGGCGCAAACGCGCGGCAGGGACCGCACCAGGGGGCCCAAAAATCAACGATCACAAAATCGTTGGTTTCGATGGTGGATTTAAAATTAGCATCGGTCAGTTCCAAGGTGGCCATGGGGGTCTCTAGAAGTTTTCGGTACGTATAGTGTACCAGGGGCTTCGACTTAACGCAGCGGGGTCAGTGTTCCAGACTCACGGTAACAGCGGTAATCCTGCAATACTTGTGCGTGATCAAACGCCAATTCAGGCGGTAAGTGATCGAGGTCGAACCTCGCCAGGTGCTTGGCATCATCCGCCGCGCGGGGTTCACCGTAGGCCCGTGCTACATACACCGCCGTCACGGTATGACCCCGCGGATCGCGTTGCGGTTGCGAATACAAACCCAGTAATACGATAAGCTCCACCTGTAAGGAAGTTTCTTCCTTGGCTTCCCGGATTGCAGCGGCCTCGACGGTCTCGCCGAGATCGACAAACCCTCCTGGGATCGCCCAACCGTAGGGTGAATATTTACGTTCAATTAACACCACTGGCCGGTCTGGGTAATCGAGTAACTCAATAATCACATCGGCGGCCAGTGACGGGGTAACAGGACGCGGCATTTAGGTTTTTCCTTGCCATTGTTTGAGTTGTCGACGGCTGCGTTTGTCGGGACGTTTATCGGGGTGAGGATTCGCCGCACCCCCCAACAATTTGTATTGCTCGGCTTGCGCGGTGCGCGCCGCGAGGCTTGCGGGATGTTCTTCGTAGAGAGACTGCGCCAGTAAACCACTGCCGCGTTTATCACTGAGTTGTTTTACACTCAGGGTATAACGGTACGGCGGCTTGGCGATCTCGATAATGTCGCCGACATTGACCAAACGCGAGGTTTTGCTGCGTTGACCGTTGACCTGGACTCGACCCCCGTTCACGGCTGCACTGGCCAGGCTGCGGGTTTTATAAAAGCGTGCCGCCCATAGCCATTTATCAAGACGAACATCGGCTGGCTCGTTTTGGCTCATTTTCAGTGATGCAAGATGCGCAGGTAGATGTAAAGGGCCACGATACTATCAAAGACGATACCCGCTAACGCAAAGCTGGGTTTCACCCGCGCACCTAGGCTACCGGGCTGGTGCAAGAGATGCCAGAGGGCATGGGTCGCAAAACCTATGACTAATAGAAGCGGCCATTTGCCCATGCCGTAATAGGCCATCGCGCCAAAGACCACGGTGGCCATGGATTCCAACACGATTTTATCGCGCCGACCGTCCGCCACGGCGAAGCCAATGTAACTACCCGCGGCGGTACTCAATAATAATGCATAGATATGTAGCGCCTTGGCATGCGATAACCCTTCACCGGCGGCACAAGTGATCGCTGCTAAGCCTACGGCGAGTATTAATGCAATCATAGATGTCCCTTGTTTGAGAGTATTGAGGCCGGTGTTATTGTACCCAGCGCTGCGACACGCAAACCCACATCCTTGTGGGCTCGACGGCCGCATCCCTGCGGCCGACGGTCGCAGCGCTGGGTACAATAACACCGGCCTCAATACTCTGCCACGCTGTTTAAGATTCTGCACAAAACACTTCAGTTCAAATTCAAAATACGCCAGATTTGATTGGGAATAGCGAGTTAACATTTTAAATTCACTACAAAACACCCCACAGTGGTTTTATCCAGCGTCAACCGTTAAACTCACACCATGTCACTCTACGCAGAACAACTCCCGCCGATCTCACTCTCGCGTGTTGAGATGGTCCGTGCCCTGCGGCGGATCCTGCCGGCGGACGCTATCTTACACCAACCTGAAAGCTTGCGGCCGTATGAATGCGATGGTTTGTCGGCCTATCGCGAATTACCCTGGGTGGTGGCGATTCCCGATACCCTCGCGCAAGTACAAGCGATTTTAAAATTATGCCACAGCCATAAAATTCCGGTGATTGCGCGTGGCGCCGGTACCGGATTATCGGGTGGCGCCCTGCCGCGCGATCAGTGTTTGTTACTGAGCATGGCCAAATTCAACCGCATTCTTAATCTTGATCCTGTGAATCGACTCGCTCGCCTGCAACCCGGGGTGCGCAATCTTGCTATCAGCGAGGCCGCTGCTGCCCATGGCTTGTATTACGCGCCTGATCCGTCATCACAGATCGCCTGCAGTATCGGCGGTAATGTGGCGGAAAACTCCGGTGGGGTGCATTGTTTAAAATACGGCTTAACCGTACACAATGTCCTGGAAGTACAATTGCTGACGATGGACGGTGAATCGGTCAGCTTGGGATCCCAGGCACTGGACGGCCCGGGTTTGGATCTGCTGGCCGTAATCCACGGCTCGGAAGGTTTGTTGGGGATCATTACCCAAGTTACCGTGAAGCTCTTGCCCATACCTGAATGTGCCCAGGTAATGATGGCGGCGTTTGATAGTATCCCCGAGGCCGGCGCCGCGGTGGCGGCAATCATTGCCGCGGGTATCATCCCGGCTGGGTTGGAAATGATGGATAACTTGGCGATCCGCGCCGCGGAGGATTTTGTCCATGCCGGTTATCCCACCGACGCCGCCGCGATTTTATTGTGTGAGCTTGACGGTAGCAATGCCGAAGTTTCTGAACAATTGTTGCGCGTGCATCACCTCTTGCAGGAATGCGGCGCTACTCGTTTACGCACCGCGAATAACGAGGCCGAACGGCTGCAACTGTGGAAAGGGCGTAAGTCCGCTTTTCCAGCGGTGGGGCGGTTATCGCCGGATTATTATTGCATGGACGGCACCATCCCGCGCCGCGCCCTAGCCGGTGTGTTGCAATCCATCGCCGACCTGTCGCAACGTTACCAGTTACCGGTGGCCAATGTATTTCATGCCGGGGATGGAAATTTACACCCGTTGATATTATACGATGCGAATAAACCCGGCGAATTGGTCAAGGCGGAACAATTCGGCGCGGAGATTTTGCAATTGTGCATCGCCGTCGGCGGTACCATCACCGGCGAGCACGGGGTGGGCATTGAAAAGATCAATCAAATGTGCGCGCAATTTTCCAGCGCGGAGTTACAACAATTCCATTCGCTCAAGCGCGCGTTTGATCCGGACGGCCTGCTTAACCCCGGCAAGGCCATTCCCAGCTTGCGGCGTTGCGCAGAACACGGAGCGCTGCACGTGCATCACGGGAAATTAGCGCACCCCGGCTTGGAGCGTTTTTAATTGTAAGCACATGAATCAAACCGATCATAGCCGCGACTGGCAACAACAGATCCAGGAACATCACGCTAAAAAATCGCCCTTGATGATCATCGGTGGTAATAGCAAGGCGTTTTATGGACGCCGCGCTGACGCGACCCAGGTTTTACAAACCCGGGCCCATTGCGGCGTGATCGAGTACGAACCCGCCGAACTGGTGATCACGGCCCGCGCCGGAACACCCTTACGTGAAATTGAAACCACCCTTGCCCAACACCAACAGATGCTCGGCTTCGAGCCACCGCATTTTGGTGAACATGCCACCTTAGGCGGCTGTATCGCGGCGGGTTTATCCGGCCCGCGCCGACCCTATAGTGGATCGTTGCGCGATCATGTTTTGGGAGTAACGGTGATCAATGGCCGGGCCGAACAATTACATTTTGGTGGCAAGGTTATGAAAAACGTCGCGGGTTATGACCTCGCCCGTTTGTACGCGGGGAGTCTAGGAACCCTGGGGGTAATACTCGATGTTTCACTCAAGGTGTTACCACTACCGGAAACCGAACTCACCCTACGTTTTGAAATGCATGTCGAGCAAGCCCTAGCGAAGATGCAGCAAATCGCGCCACAACCCCTGCCCCTCTCCGCCGCCTGTTATGATGGTGCAGAATTATCCCTGCGTTTGTCTGGAACCCCGCAGGGGGTGCAACATGCCCGCAGCCTGCTCGGCGGGGAATCCGTGCCCAAAGCCGATCATTTCTGGCGGCAGGTACGCGAACAAACGCACCCCTTCTTCCAACATCCCCAACCGTTATGGCGCATCGCCGTACCGCCAGCTACATCTATGATAACATTGGGTGACGCGCAATGGATCGACTGGGGTGGCGCACAACGCTGGATGTATAGCGAAACGTCGTCGGAGGCTATATTCTCCCTCGCACAGCAACACGGCGGACATGCCAGTTTATTTCGCGGTGGTGAGCAACCCAGGGATGTCTTTCAGCCCTTGCACGGTAAACTCAAGGAACTGCATGTGAATACCAAACTTGCCTTTGACCCGCTATGCCTATTTAATCCCGGCCGGATGTATTCCTATTATTAAATCAAAGAACTGGTCGACCGCAGATTAAATACCCTAACAGGTATAAACCCAGCCTATAAGCACGTGTCATAAAACCTTCACCGCGGTGTAATAATCCGGCCATCGCGCTACAGCATAGTTATCCGCATCAACCTAGGTAACTTGCCATGGCCAGCACAACTGATCGAACCCGACTCGCGCGCGCAGTGGACTGGGAGTTGTCACTGTGTTTTCGTATCAACCATGCTTTTAGCCAGCAGCTAACGCAACGCCTGTTCGTCTTCATCAGCCGCCTTGGTGACGGTGTGTTTTGGTATAACTTGATTATTGCCTTGCCATTTATCTATGGCATCTCCGCGCTGGCGGTGTGCCTGCGCATGGGATTCGTGTCATTGACCGGCCTGGCAATCTACAAACTCATTAAATCCTTCACTAGCCGTGAACGCCCCTATCGTAAACACGGCGCGATAAAACTCGGTACCCATCCCTTGGATCATTATAGTTTCCCTTCCGGCCACACCCTGCATGCCGTGGGTTTCACTGCCACCGCCATGGTAAGTTACCCCGAATTGGGATGGTTATTGGTACCATTCAGCGCGTTGGTAGCAATGTCGCGTGTCGTGCTAGGACTGCACTACCCGACCGATGTTTTAGCAGGTGCTAGCATCGGCGCGGGCCTGGCTTATCTGAGTACGGTTCTTTTTTAGATAATGTTCCACCCAGGCTAAGCCTCTAGCCTCTGTTCCCTGGGAAATAGTTGCATGCGAATATTGATGATCTCCGATGTATATTTCCCGCGCGTCAACGGCGTATCGACATCGATTCAAACCTTCATGCACGAATTAGAGCGCCTCGGTCACGAGGTCCGGTTAATCGCCCCGGATTACGGACCAGGGCAAGAACCCCACGCGAACATACTGCGTATCCCGGCAGGTAGGGTGTGGTTCGACCCCGAAGATCGCATGCTGAAGTATTCCGTGGCAATGCGGATGCGGCAACATTTAATGCAACAAAAATTCGACCTGATTCATATCCAGACGCCGTTCGTGGCGCATTACCTGGGTGTGGCGCTGTCACGAGAATTTGGCATCCCCTGCGTGGAAAGCTATCACACCTATTTTGAGGAATACCTATTCCATTATGTACCGTTCTTGCCTAAGTCATGGCTAAGGTTTGCTGCGCGTTATCTTACCCGGCTGCAATGCAATGCGGTGCACGCCGTTATTGTTCCTTCCACGGCGATGCAACAGGTGTTGACCAACTACGGGGTACGCAAACCCTTACCTATTATTCCCACCGGCATAGAACTAACGCGTTTTAAAGGGGGTGATGGCGCACGGTTTCGCCAACAACACGGCATCGATCCACAACGACCCGTGATGGTATTCATAGGCCGGGTAGCATTTGAAAAAAACATCGAGTTTCTGTTGCAAGTAGTGGACACCGTGCGTATCCGTCTACCAACGATATTATTGATCATTGCCGGCGAAGGCCCGGCGCTTGAAACCTTAAAGCGCGCGGTGCGTCGTATGCGATTGCACAGCCATGTGTTGTTCGTGGGATACTTGTCGCGTAACGACAGTTTATTAGATTGTTATGTCGCCGCCGATATTTTTGTGTTTGCTTCGCGCACCGAAACCCAAGGCCTGGTATTGCTCGAAGCCATGGCCTTGGGGGTACCGGTCGTGTCCACCGCGCAGATGGGCACACGTGACATTTTACTTGCCCAGCGCGGCGCCCTGGTCGCTGCAGAAGACATCGAACACTTTTCTCAAGCGGTGATCCGTATATTCAACAACGCCTTATTACGCGCGCGCTTAGCGCGTGAAGCCATGGAATATGTCAAAGAGTGGTCGGCCTTGGCCATGGCACATAAGCTGGTTGATTGTTACCAACAGTTACTTGGACAACCCCCCACCCCGCACCCCAACCTTATCGCTACGCCACCCGCGCAACATCGGCTGTCGGTGCGTATAAATCCGCCTTGAGGGCGAGTTGCCGATCCGACCAATGAATCAATTCCAGGCTGCCGTCGTATTTTTCAACCAAGGCGGTGCAATTCTCCACCCAGTCGCCGTCATTGCAGTACAACACCCCGTCGATGTTGCGTATCTCGGGATGATGGATATGGCCGCAGATCACCACATCCATGTGACGGTGTTTGGCTTCACGCGCCACGCTCGCCTCGAATCGACGCACATGGTTGCGTGCGTTGCGGATATTGTTCTTGATGTAACCGGCCAAGGACCAATATCCATACCCACAATAACGCCGCAGTTTATATAAGATACGATTAATAAACAGCAGGCCGTCATAACCGATATTGCCGATAAAATCCCAGCCCCGGCCGCACGACAGCAGTGCATCAAATTTATCGCCGTGCAATAGCAACACCCGGCGGCCATCGCGGGTCGTGTGTACGTATTCCGTGTGGATGGAGAGATTACCAAACACCGCACCATCGAATTCGCGTAAGGACTCGTCGTGGTTGCCGGGGATATAGATCACCTTGGTGCCGTGTTTGGCCTTACCCAGAATAGTGCGAACCACATTGTTATGTGACTGCGGCCAATACATGGTTTTACGCATCGACCACAGATCGATAATGTCGCCCACCAGAAACAGGTAGTCCGTCTCTACCGTGCGCAATAAATCCAGCAGATAGTCCGCCTTGCAGCCCCGATAGCCCAGATGCACATCGGAAATCCAGATCGCGCGATATTTTAACGGCTGAATTTGATGTAAGGGTGTCATCACGGCGGCTACCCGATATAGATTGGGATGAGTATCGCCGGCCAATGTTACACTGGTCGGTCAGCACGATGAAACTTCGATGACCGTGACAGGCAGTATGAATGTGGTACACTCAATAAATACCAATAACGTTACGGGCTACTCTACATCGATGCAACGCCCCCAGTCCATGCAACAGTCTCAGCCAATAGCGGTGCCACAAACCTTGGCCGCCGTCGATTTAGGTTCCAATAGTTTTCATCTGATGGTGTGCCGGGTACAAAACACCCAATGGGTCGTGGTTGATCGTCTACGTGAACCGGTGCGCCTAGCCGCCGGGATCGACCCGGACAATAATTTGAGTCACGCCGCTCAAGGACGGGCGCTTGCCTGTCTGACGCGCTTTGGCCAACGCCTGGCGCAGATCCCGCCCAACTGTATCCGGGTTGTGGGTACCAACACCCTGCGCAGCGTGCGCAACGCCAGCCAATTTATTAAAGCCGCCGAAGCTGTGTTGGGCCATCGCATTGAGATCATCTCCGGTGTGGAAGAAGCGCGGCTGATCTACCAGGGCGTGGCGCATAGCAGCGCCGCCGACAAACACCGCCGCCTGGTCATCGACATTGGCGGCAGCAGTACCGAACTGATCGTCGGCGAAAATTATCATCCCCTGCATATGGAAAGCCTGCACATAGGTTGTGTCAGCCTGTCAACGCAATTTTTTGCCGAGGGGCGCATCAGCAATAAAGCCATCAAATCGGCGGAATTGTCGGCGCTACAGGAATTTGAATTGGTGGTTGCGCATTACAAACGTCTAAAATGGCAAACCTGTATCGGGGCCTCGGGGACGATTCGGGTCATTGATCGCATCCTCAGCGCTACCGGCTGGTCAAAACAAGGCATCAGCCGCGAAGGCCTTAAACTGTTGGTTAACCATCTGCGCGAACGTAATCACATCAGTGAGTTGAATTTGCCCGAGCTGGATGCGGAACGCGCGGCCGTATTACCCGGCGGGGTGATGATCCTCGCGGCCGCCTTCAAGGCCTTGGACATCGATCACCTGCGTGTCTCCGAGGGCGCCCTGCGCGAGGGATTGATCCACGACTTGTTAGGACGTTTCCAACACGAAGACGTGCGCGCCTCCAGCGTTAATGCCCTGGCCGATCGCTACCATGCCGATCGGGAACAGATCCAACGCGTTACCCACACCGCGCAGGATTGTTTCACACAAGTCGCCGCGGATTGGAATTTAGAGAGCGACCATGATGCCCAATGGCTGTACTGGGCGGTTAGCTTGCATGAAATTGGCCTGGATATCTCGCATAGCCACTATCAGAAACACGGTGCCTATGTGATCGAACACACCGATCTAGCGGGTTTCTCGCGCCAAGAGCAACAATATTTAGCGCTCTTGGTCCTCGCGCACCGACGTAAATTTCCCGATAAGAATTTTCGCGAGCTGCCCCAGCCACAAGAAAAAACCGCGCGCCGCCTGGCGGTACTGTTACGCCTGGCGGTGCTGTTACACCGTAGCCGTAATACCGAACCGCTACCTAAAATTGGTTTACACGCCAAGGGTAAAACCCTAACGGTGCGATTCCCGCCCCAGTGGTTGGCCAATCACCCGCTGACCGAAGCGGATTTACAACAAGAGGCGCACTACTTACAAGACGCGGATATTACCTTGAGTGTGGAAGAGATTTAGCAAAATAGCCGTTCCAAAATGATGAGGTTGGTGGTTGCCGGGTTAACCGGAGCAGGTGACCGTCGGCGGCAGGGATGCCGCCGTCGAGGCTACAGGGATGTATTCACGGCGAGTCACCTGCTCCGGTTAACCCGGCAACCACCAACCTCATCACCATGAGACGATTGAGGAATACCTAATTTAAGTTGACGGCGCACCGGCTAAAGTTTCCAGTAAATGCTGCTGCGCGCAAAAAGGACGTTCTGTTGCCGCGGTTAAGCGCGTGTAGCTGCCATCGGCATTGAGCCGCCATGCCTGGGTGTTATCCTGCAAATAATACTTCAGATCCTGCACGATACGCTCCTGCAAAGGCTTGGTCTCGATCGGAAACGCGATCTCCACCCGGCGAAATAAATTACGCGGCATCCAATCGGCGCTGGAGGCATATACCTCGGGTTTGCCGTTATTCTCAAAATAAAAAATCCGGGTGTGTTCCAAGAAACGTCCAATCACCGAGCGCACTCGGATCCGATCCGACACCCCCGGTACGCTGGGGCGCAATCCGCAGATACCACGCACGATGAGGTCGATCTCCACGCCCGCCCCCGACGCCTGATACAAGGTTTGGATCAGCTGCGATTCGATCAACGAATTCACCTTAATGATGATCCGGGCGGGTTGTCGTTGCTCTGCGTGTTTGATCTCGCGCTTGATAAGGCCTATCAATGCCTCCTGCAGGGTGAAAGGTGATTGTAGAATTTTATTGTGTTTGGCCACCTTGCCGAGGCTGGTGAGTTGCAGGAATAATTTATGGATATCCTCGGCCACCTGCGGATCACAGGTTAACAAACCATAATCCGTGTATAAACGCGCGGTACGGGAATGATAATTGCCGGTACTCAAATGCACGTAATGGTGTAATCCACTGCTCTCACGCCGCACGATTAACGTCATCTTGGCATGGGTTTTATACCCCACCACCCCATAGACCACGTGTACACCGGCTTCTTGCAATCGGCTGGCCAGGGCTACATTGGCTTCTTCATCAAAACGCGCGCGCAGCTCGATCACCACGGTGACCTCTTTGCCAGAGCGTGCCGCCGCCAATAATGATTCGACAATCGCCGATTCGGAACCTGTGCGGTAGAGGGTCTGTTTGATCGCCAGCACCTTGTTGTCTTCCGCGGCTTGACGGACAAATTCCACCACCGGCGCGAACGACTCAAACGGGTGGTGTAATAAAATATCTTTTTTACGGATCGCCGCGAAGATGCTCTTGCTGGTGGACAATTGCCGGGGCAGACTCGGGGTAAAGGCTGGGAATTTTAAATCCGGCCGATCCATCAGATCGGCCATCGCCGACACCCGGTTCAGATTCACCGGGCCGTTGACCCGATAAATATCGTCGTCACTGAGATGGAATTGATCGCGCAAAAAATTAACCACATCGGCCGGGCAGTTATCCGCCACTTCCAGGCGCACCGCGTCGCCGTAATGCCGTCCCGCCAATTCACCCTCGACGGCGCGCAACAAGTCGTCGTTTTCTTCCTCATCCACAAACAAATCGCTGTTGCGGGTTACTCGAAACTGATAACAACCGGTGGCCTTCATGCCATAAAACAATTTATCGACATATTCATGGATCACCGACGACAAAAACACAAAATCGTACTGGCTTTTATTCGTATAGGTAGAGGGCAACTGGATCAGCCGCGGCAAGGCGCGCGGCGCCTGCACAATCGCCAGACCACTGTTACGGCCAAACGCATCTTTGCCGGTGAGCGAGACAATAAAATTTAAACTTTTATTCAAGATCCGGGGAAATGGGTGGGCCGGGTCGAGTCCTAATGGGCTTAAGATCGGCATCAGTTCGTTTTCAAAATATTCCCGCAACCATACCTCTTGTTGCGGCGTCCATTCGGCGCGTTTGAGACTGCGCACACCCTTGTCTTGCAACAGGGGCAAGATCACTTGGTTGAGCACGCGGTATTGATCGTCGACTTGCTGGCGGGCGCGTTTATGGATGGCCTTGAGGATCTCCGCCGGTAATAGATTGTCCGGACCGGCCTGCACCGAACCGTGCTCGACCATTTGTTTGAGGCTGGAGACCCGCACCTCAAAAAACTCATCGAGGTTGCGCGAGGAAATACACAAGAACTGCAGTCGTTCCAGCAGGGGAGTGTATTCGTCCTCCGCCATGGCTAAGACCCGTTGGTTGAACTCCAACAAGCTAAGTTCACGGTTGATGTATAACTCGGGTTGTTTTAAATCGAGGGTATCCATAAACAGCCATCTTTACAGTCATATTACAAATTTAGCATGACAGAACGATGACATACGGTCTGTGACAGGGTAACCTGTTACAGCGATATGCTGTACTTTGGAAACAAAAGCGCCCTATAAAGACGGCCGGGTTAGCCCTTACTACCGCCTAAACAGGGTGGTGAGATGGGGCTGTTAGCGTGTTTCTCCCGCCATTCTTGCGCGGTATAGGTATGCAGGGCCAAGGCATGGATAGTGTGCTGTAACTCCTGTGCAAGAATTTGATTTACCAACCGATGCCGGGCTAATAACGGTTTATCAGTAAAATCATCGGAAACCACCACCACTTTGAAATGCGACTCCGAGCCTGGCGGCACATTATGGTTAGCGCTTTCGTTGATTACTTGCAAATGTTGCGGCTGCAATTGATCAGCCAGCTTGGTTTCAATCGTCTGTTGTAGCGTCATCGCCGTATCTCCTGCCTTGCATCAAGAATCGGCTACCACCGGTTCAATGATGATCTCAACCCGACGGTTCTGAGCACGGCCTTCCGCGGTTGCATTATCCGCGCGGGGTTGGGTCTCACCGGCACCCTCCACCCGCAATCGTTCTGGATGCACATTTTGGCCGACAAAATACTGCGCCACGGCTTGCGCGCGCCGCTCGGAGAGTTCCTGGTTATATTTATGCGAACCGGTGTTATCGGTATGACCGACGATATCCAGCGTGGTCTTACCGTATTTGTTGACGATTTTACCGATCTTATCCATCGTCGAATTAAAGTTGGGTTTAATTTGCGCGGAATTGACGTCAAACGCGGTTTGCGCCGTCATGGTCACACGCAATACATCCTTGGGCAATTTTTCCACCAGAATCGCGCCGGATTCACGCTCCGGGGCCAACACCTTTTCAAAATCCTTCTTTTGACTGTCCATATAATTACCCACCGCAGCGCCGGCCAAGCCGCCACCGATGGCGCCGATCAACACGCCCTTGGTACGCTTGTCCTTCTTACTCGCCACCGCACCGATCAATGCACCTGAAATCGAGCCAATTAACGCGCCCTTTTCGGTTTCGGTCAGGGGACGCGAACGCCCGTATTCATCCGTGGCGCAACCGGCCAACACCAGGGTGGAAATAATCAACGAGGTTAACGCGAGGCGTGTGGTGATTCGCATGAGGCTACTCCTAAATACATGTATGAAATCAACGCTAATACCGCAAGAACATGGGTTACTGGCGCGGGATCATAGCCGATTCTTATCACTTTCCCTAGTAGCGCGTATGTCCGAGGTATTATTCTTCAAAACAAATTTCAACAAAAAATTCCCCGCTAGGGGCTTGAAACGGCAAGATGATGGTACGCCCTTTGAACTGATGTGAAATCACGTGCCCCTTGCCGGATAACACACTGGGCGTCGACATGGCAAAATCGTAACCCTGGGTAGAAAAAACATTTTTAGCCCCGCCCACCATCATATTGGCCATTTCACCGGTTAAATCACGCGCCGAATCAGTAATTTCGGTGATATCTTCACCCAACATTCGTTTGACGATGTCACAAATAACCGGGGTGGTAAATGAAATCGCCAACGATGCACGGGCCTTGGGACTCACCATGCTCATCACCCCAGTGACCTCGCCACGGGCGACTTCTCCTGATTTAATGCTGGGCTTACCCACCTTGGGGCTAAGGTTGGCCATTGTGATCAGAATCTTCAATATGGACTCTAAGACAGGATTGACTAACCGAACGTCCACCGTTCCACCCTCTGGCCCAGATGCCGCATTGTTTATCAGCTTTTATGTCGGCTGAGGGGCAGTAAAACTTTATCACCAGAGAGGGCACTACCCCTGTAAATAAGGGGCAATAAGCAAATGATAGTGTGACTTGAGGTAAATTATGTTGTGACTTGGAAGGCTTTGTGCAGACGCTGCTCGATCATGGCCAGGTCTTGGCTATTTTGGGCCACAATGGCCAGACTACCGTTCTGAATCGGCACCACAACCCCGCGGTAATGCTGATCCGCGATGATCTGACGCCGATCGATAGGATCACCAGGCATTATTAATACCGTCACTGGACCGTGTTCGCCTTGGAAAACCAGGTGGAATCCAGCCGCACGCCGCATCGCACAAGGGCTGGCAAAGTTAATGGTCGCCACGGCCGCAACCAGGTGTGCCCCGTATTTTTGCAACTGGTGATTAACCTTCTCCAGGCTGACATTATCGTGAGCATGGAGGTGCCGTTGCTCATGCTCGACATGGGCCAGCACTGATTCTTCCAAGGATAATGAGGTGGAGGAACCAGGCCAATTCATCGCAATGCCCACGCTCAATAACACGGTGGCCGCGACCGCCCATAAACCCCGCTGCCAAAACCGCCGCCGGGTGGCGAGGCGTTGGCGCAACAATACCCGCGAGGCCAAGCCTTCTGGAATATCAACCTGCAAGCTGTTTTTCAAGGCATGTTCCAGCGCAAGCGCGCGCGCGGCATAACTGGCGCAGGCAGGGCACACCAAGCGATGTTCCGCGATAACGGGTGATTTCGCCAGGGGTGTGGACAGCAGTTGACGACGAAACTCCAAACAATTCATGACGGTACCTTTTTAGTGCGTTGGGTTGTTTCCCCTTCGAGAACGTGGCGTAACTTCTGCCGGGCACGGCATACCCGTGTCATCACCGCCCCGCCGGAAATACCCAATAACTCACCGATTTCATCACAGGAATACCCACCGAGGACTTGCAACAGCAACGGGTCAAGGTAGTCCTTGGGTATCTCCTCCAAGGCGCGGTGCAAGGCCCACTGTTCAACCGCGCTAGGGCCATGGTCCACCTCCAACCACTGGTCCAACTCGGTATCACTCTCGTAGTGCACGGTGTCATGCCGGTGTTTCCCAAAATGGCGGGCAATTTCCCGCCGTAAAATGGTAATCAACCAATACTTAGCGGCCTTGTGGTCATGCAGGCTATGCAGCGCCTTCCAGGCACGCATAAAGGTCTCCTGTACCATGTCTTCGGCCAAGTGTTTGTCACGCGTCAACCAGTAGGCATAGCGATACAAATCCGCTGAATAGGCATTTACCAGGGCCTCAAACGTCAGTTGTGCGTTTTCCATATGCTGAATATAGACCTCAACGGTTGGCAAAACCTTTCCTAATTTGAGAGGCCACCTTATCTTCGGAGTTCTTGAGCCAGTCAAGGATTCAAGCGGTGAAATAACCCAAGGTGAGGAAAGGAGTTAGGGTAGGGGTAAAAATTTTATTTCGGATCTTTGTAAAACCGCATACCGATATAGAAAGTTTTGTCTTTGTAACGGCGATGCACCACTTCCCCGAGGGCATTGACCACATGGCTGCGACCGTGGCCGCCAATGTTCATCGACACCCGTAGCATTTCGCCGATGTCGCGCGGCTGGGTGGTTTTGAACCCCAGCCCTTCCATGGAAAAATCCAATCCCATAATTGACAGCCGTTCACCGTCTTCTGTGGTCACGCGAATGGGCTTCATAAAGCGGATCCGTCGCCGTTGGCGTTTCTCGTGCATCATGTCCGTATTTCACCTCACCCCGCTTGATTCAACCATACCTACGATAAGGGGTTGCACATAGTATATACAGCTTTAAAAAAATTTCAGCCCTAGATTGGCATTTTCCTCAATTAAATCACCAGGTTACCATCTATCAACCCTTCCCTACCGCCGGTCTCCTGGGGCGGTCAAGCGGTTGACTCTAAGCTCAGTAACAGCAGTAACTGATTGATACGTCCCACAAAAGCCACAGGATCGTCCAGTTGTCCCCCTTCGCTCAACATGGCTTGATCAAACAATACCTGGGTCCAGTCGTCAAACCGCTGGGGGTTGGTTTCGCTGTCAAGGCGTTTAACCAAGGGATGCTCGGGATTGATCTCCAAGATAGGCTCGGACTCCGGCAATTTATGCCCGGCTTGCTTGAGTAATTTTTGCATGCTCACCGCCATGTCGTGTTTTTCCACCACCAGGCAGGCGGGAGAATCGGTAAGACGATTCGTTACCCGCACCTCTTTAACCTTGCTTCCCAGGGTAGCCTTCATCTTGGCAAGCAGATCTTTGTAGTGCTTTTCGGCTTGCTTGGCCTTTTCCTGTTCCTGCTGGTCTTCAAGTTTGCCTAAATCCACCACACCCTTGGCCACCGAAACAAATGACTTGCCTGCGTATTCAGTGAGGTACGACATCATCCATTCATCGACACGGTCACCCATCAATAACACTTCCACGCCCTTCTTTTTGAAGACTTCTAAGTGTGGACTGTTCTTCACGGCATTGAAGCTGTCCCCGGTGATGTAATAAATCTTGTCCTGTTCGGGTTTCATGCGGCTGAGGTAGTCGTCCAACGATACCTCCTGGGCCTCACTCTGGGTATGGGTGGAAGCAAAACGGAATAACTTGGCAATCTTTTCTTTGTTAGCGAAGTCTTCTCCCGGTCCTTCTTTGAGCACTCGGCCAAACTCTTGCCAAAACGTCGCGTATTTTTCTTTGTTTTCCGCGGCAATATTTTCGAGTGTGGCCAGGATCTTTTTCACCGAGCCGCCGCGGATCGTATCGATATGTTTGTTGTGTTGTAAAATCTCCCGCGATACGTTCAGAGGCAGATCGTCGGAATCGACAATACCGCGCATAAACCGCAGGTAATTGGGCATTAATTGATCGGCGTCGTCCATGATAAACACCCGTTTGACATACAGTTTGATACCGTGACGGTGATCGCGATCAAACAAATCAAACGGCGCGCGCTTGGGGATATAAAACAAGGTGGTATAGGACTGGGTACCTTCCACATGATTGTGGATCCACTCCAGGGGTTCATCAAAATCATGGGCGACGTGTTTATAAAACTCTTTATACTCTTCGGGTGTGATCTCCGACTTTGGACGCGACCATAGCGCCGACGCCTTGTTCACATTTTCAAATTCATCGGTGGCCTCACCCTTGTCGTTTTGTTTACGCATTTGGATAGGCAAGGAGATGTGGTCGGAATATTTGCGGATAATACCCCGCAGTTTCCAATCGGCGAGTAATTCGTCTTCGTCGGCGCGCAAATGCAAGGTCACCGTGGTGCCACGGGCTTGGCGGGTGATAGTCTCGATCGAAAACTCACCCTCACCGTTGGACTCCCAACGCACGCCGGCATCGGCCGGTACTCCGGCGCGCCGGGTTTCGAGCGTGACCTTATCCGCCACAATAAATGACGAATAAAATCCAACCCCGAACTGGCCGATCATTTTGGCGTCTTTGGCCTTATCGGCACCCAGGCTTTCGATGAATTTACGGGTACCGGAACTGGCGATGGTACCGATGTTATCGATGACCTCCTGACGGTTCATGCCCACCCCGTTGTCGCTGATCATCACGCTGCGGTTAGCTTTATCGAATTCCACGCGGATCTTTAATTCAAAATCGTCTTCGTATAACGCCGCCGAGGTCAGGGCCTCGAAACGCAGCTTGTCACAAGCATCCGAGGCATTGGAGATCAATTCGCGTAGAAAGATTTCTTTGTTGGAATACAGCGAGTGGATCATCAACTGTAACAGTTGTTTGACTTCGGTTTGAAAGCTCAGGGTTTCTTTGTGGGCGGCCACGCTCATGCGGTTCTCCTTTAAAATATACTATGGCGCATTGCTAATTTTTATTTAGGGTAACAAATCTCGCCGGGATATGGGTGCCGTGGTGGAAACTTTCAAGCCGGTCGGGCCTGGGAACGGCCGGTTTGTAGCAGGATTTGTCCAGCCACCTCTTCCACCGAACGCGAGGTCACGTCAACAAAACCGATCGCCTCTTGCCGGTACAGGCCCTCCATGCGGCGCACCTCATACTCACACTGCGCCAATTCGGCATAGGGACTATTGGGGCGACGCTCCTGGCGGATCTCATGCAAGCGCGCGGCTGAAATACTGAGCCCGAATAGGCGCGGGCGGTGCGGTTGCAACACGGCGGGGAGCCCGGCCAACTGTAAGTCGTCCTCAGTAAGGGGATAATTCGCCACAAATAAACTGTACTGCATGGCCAGATATAGGGAGGTCGGGGTTTTACCGCTGCGCGACACGCCTAATAAGATTAATTCCGCTTTGTCGTAGTGTAAGGACTGCACCCCGTCATCACAGGTCAAGGCAAACTGCACCGCCTGCATACGGCGTTCATAATTGGGCGTTGCCCGCCGGCCGTGACTGCGGCCGCGCAGGGCCATGGAGTGGACGTCCCAATGTTGCTCCAGGGTCGGGATGAAGGGGGCAAACACATCCAATACCAGCGCCTGGGTCTGTAACAAGGTACGGCGCTGGTTGGGATCGATCAGCGAGCAAAACACCACCGGGGCCAAACCCGCTTGTTGGGCTTCGGTGATGGCATGGCACACCCGTAATAAAGATTCCTCATCTTCGACAAAACGAAACACCCGCACGTCGTATTCCGCGCTGGGGAACTGGCTCAAAATTCCCCGTCCGAGGGTCTCTACGGTAATCGCCGTACTATCGGAGATGAAAAATACCGGTTGTTTTTGATTGTCCATGGCCGCAATGATAATCCAATTGCGCTAAATCAAAAATCCACACTATCAATCCGCTAAAATACACCTATGCAGACAAATTTTTTCCAATGGTTCGAGGACGTAGACATTAACGCGATAAGCCAGGTGGGGGGTAAAAACGCTTCGCTGGGGGAAATGATCCGTGGTTTGAGCCAAGAGGGTATTCGCGTGCCGGGCGGATTCGCCACCACCGCGCAGGCCTACCAGCATTTTCTCACCCAAGCAGGGTTAGATAAACGTATCTATGCCGCGTTGGATGATCTTGATATCGCTGATGTTTCTGCTTTAACGCACACCGGCGCGCAGATCCGCCAGTGGATACTCGCCACCCCCCTGCCCGATGATCTCATTAACGTATTACGCCAGGCGTACCAGCAACTCAGCGCGCGTTATACCGAACCGGTCAGTTTTGCGGTTCGCTCCTCGGCCACCGCCGAAGACTTGCCCCAAGCCTCCTTCGCGGGGCAACAGGAAACCTTTTTAAATATTAAAGGTGAGGAAAATATGCTGGCCGCGATCAAGGCGGTGTATGCCTCGTTATTTCATGATCGGGCCATCGCCTACCGGGCCCACCACGGTTTTGCGCATTCACAGGTGGCTGTCTCCGCCGGAGTGCAAAAAATGGTGCGCAGTGATCGTGCCTGCAGCGGGGTGATCTTCACCTTGGACACCGAATCCGGATTTTCCGACGTGGTGTTGGTGACCAGCGCCTATGGTCTGGGCGAAACCGTGGTACAAGGCGGGGTGAATCCTGATGAATTTTACGTCTACAAACCCAATCTGCGGCAACACCGCCCCGCGGTTGTCCGGCGCCGACTCGGTACCAAGGCCACGGCGATGATCTTTACCCAGAGCAGCGAACCTGGCCGGTCGACCCAGGTGATCGATATCCCGCCCGCTCAACAACAACAATTTTCACTTACGGACGCAGAAGTCGAATCCCTGGCCTCCATGGCGATTACCATTGAAGCCCACTACGCCCGGCCGATGGATATTGAATGGGCTAAAGACGCGGACGATCAGCAACTGTACATCGTGCAAGCCCGGCCTGAAACCGTGAAAAGCCGTGAACCGGGTAATCGCTTAGAACGTTATGAATTACAACAACGCGGCCGGGTGTTATGCCGTGGCCGAAGTATCGGGCAACGCATTGGTACGGGTAAGGCCAGCGTGATCGCCTCGGCCAAACAGCTCGACCGGGTACAGCCCGGCGATGTGTTAGTGACCGACATGACCGATCCGGATTGGGAACCGATCATGAAACGCGCCAGTGCGATCGTCACCAACCGTGGCGGACGCACCTGTCACGCCGCTATCGTCGCGCGTGAACTGGGTATCCCGGCGGTCGTTGGCTGTGGTAATGCCACCCAACGCATTCAAGACGCCGAGCCGATCACCGTGTCTTGCGCCGAAGGCGATGACGGTTACATTTATGCCGGCGAACAACCGTTTGTGATCCGCACCATCGAACTGGATCGCATGCCACCCCTACCCTTTGAGCTGATGCTCAATGTGGGCAATCCCGAACGTGCGTTTGATTTCCGCGCTTTACCCAATGCGGGTGTGGGGCTGGCACGACTGGAATTTATCATCAATACCATGATCGGAATTCATCCCAAGGCGTTATTGCAATTTGATAAACAGCCTCCCACGGTTCAAAAGCAGATCCGCGCGCGCATCGCCGGTTATGCTGATCCCGTGAACTATTACATCGACAAGCTCACCGAAGGCATTGCCACCATTGCCTGTGCCTTCACGCCCAAACCCGTGATTGTGCGTTTATCGGATTTTAAATCCAATGAATATGCCAATTTGATCGGTGGTAAGGCCTTTGAACCCCTGGAAGAAAACCCGATGCTAGGTTTTCGGGGAGCATCCCGTTATGTCGCGGAGGATTTTACCGACTGTTTTGCCTTGGAATGCCAGGCGATTCTAAATGTCCGTAACACCATGGGACTGCGCAATGTTGTGGTAATGGTCCCGTTTGTACGTACGCTGAGCGAAGCGCAGCAGGTCATCACCCAATTGGACAAACACGGTTTACGCCGCGGCAAAAATGATCTCAAGGTGGTCATGATGTGCGAAATCCCTTCCAACGCCCTGTTGGCCGACGCATTTTTGGATTATTTCGATGGCTTCTCCATTGGCTCCAACGATTTAACCCAATTAACCTTAGGCGTGGACCGCGACTCGGCCCTGGTCGCCGCATCCTTTGACGAACGAGACGCGGCGGTTAAAAAATTACTGGCGATGGCCATCAGCAGCTGCCGCGCGAGAGGTAAATATATCGGTATCTGCGGCCAGGGACCGTCCGATCATCCGGACCTGGCGCTGTGGCTGGCGGAACAAAAAATTGAAACCATCTCCCTCAACCCGGATTCCGTGGTGAGTACCTGGTTGTACCTGGCGGAGCATCTCATGCGGTAAACCTTGCCTCATCACATTGGATACTCCTGTCTCCCATCGGTGGTGGGAGTGGGCTGGGGTGAGGGGGGTGCAAGCGTCGTCGCCGAAATTAACTAGCCTTGGCGAGTGTGTTAAACGCGCCCTTGGCGGCGTCGACCGCCACACCGGTTTTGATTTTAGCGCCGGCCTTGGTTAACACTTTATCAAGGGCGTTCAGGCAATACTCGACATGCCACATACTGCTACTACCGCCCATCAAACCAATGCGCCAGATCTTACCCGCGAGCGATCCTAAGCCCGCGCCGATCTCCATGTTGTGATCATTCAATAATTGCGCGCGTATAGCCGCTTCGTCGACACCCTCGGGAATGGTTACAGCATTGAGCTGCGGGAGGCGATCAGATTCCTTGACAATGAATTGCAAGCCCATGGCTTCAATGCCGGCCCGCAAGGCCAAGTGATGATCGCGATGACGCTGCCAAGCCTTGGATAGGGTTTCGTTTTGTAACATCACCAGCGCTTCGTGCAAGCCATACAAATTATTGATCGGCGCAGTATGGTGATATGCACGTTTACCGGTACCCCAATACCCCATGATCAGGTTCATATCCAGGAACCAGCTTTGTACTTTGTGTTTGCGTTTCTTGATGACCTCCAGCGCCCGTTCGCTAAAACTCACCGGTGACAAGCCCGGCGGGGCCGACAGGCATTTTTGCGTACCGGAATAGGCCGCATCGATCTGCCATTCATCCAATAATACGGGGGTACCGCCGACCGAGGTCACACAGTCCATGATAATAAGTGCGTTATGTTGTTTCGCCAGTTGCGCCAGGGTCTTGGCATCGGACTGGGCACCGGTGGAGGTTTCGGCGTGCACAAACGCAAAAATCTTCGTATCCGGATGTTTCTTGAAGGTCTCGGCGACTTTATTTGGATCCACGACGGTGCCCCAGGTATCTTCTACCATTACGGCAACGCCGCCGGCACGTTCGACGTTTTCCTTCATGCGCCCACCGAACACGCCGTTCTGACAAATAATAACCTTGTCTCCGGGTTCGACCAGATTTACAAAACAGGCTTCCATACCCGCTGAGCCGGGGGCCGAGATGGGCAAGGTCATGGGATTTTTGGTCTGAAACGCATACTGCAGCAGCTGCTTGACCTCATCCATCATCGCGACGAACAAGGGATCCAGATGCCCGATGGTGGGACGCGCCAGGGCTTGCAGGACACGCTCGCTGACATCGGAAGGGCCGGGGCCCATGAGCACACGTTTGGGAGGATGAAAGGATTGAATCACCATAATGCACCTTCTGTTGAATGAAACAAACTAGGCCTGACGCGGGCTAAATTAAAGTGTCCTGAAATGTCGGCCCTGTACTTAATTTCTATCCCCACGCTTGGGGAAGATAAGGGATAGGCCGCCACCATTTCGCAACAGCGGTTTTAGTATACGTTAGCCCGTTGCGCCTGTTAAGCTCCCCAGCCCCTGCCCCATGCGCACGCTATCTCCGATATTAAATG
Source organism: Gammaproteobacteria bacterium (assembly GCA_016194635.1). Lineage (GTDB taxonomy): Bacteria > Pseudomonadota > Gammaproteobacteria > UBA6429 > Thiohalophilaceae > JACQBC01. The sequence continues at coordinate 126,773 of JACQBC010000001.1, forward strand.
CGTCATCCCAGTGTAACGCATCTTTGGGAAACAATAAGATTACCGTTGAGCCCATATTAAAGCGCCCCAGTTCGGCACCTTTGTCGAGCTGGATAATATCGTCCTGGCGATCATACACCCAACGGTGCACCGGCTGGCGATGCGGCGGGGTCACCACACCATGCCAGACGGTTTCGATGCAAGCCACGTTCAAAGCGCCCACGGGGATCACCGCCATTGGTCCAGCCTGAGTATCAAACAACGCAATCACGCGTTCATTGCGCGCGAATAAATGCCGTACCCGGCGCACACTGGCGGGGTTGACGCTAAATAATCGCCCTGGGACATAGAGCATCTGCCGCAACCGTCCGGCAAGCGGCATGTGATAACGGTGGTAGTCACGCGGTGATAAATAAATCGTGGTAAACGCCCCGCCGCGAAATTTATCCGCCAACTCCACATCCCCCCCCAACAGTTGTTGCAAACTGTATTCATGGCCCTTGGCCTGCAACAGGAGGCTATCGTTTAAATAACCCATCGCACTGATACGCCCGTCCGCTGGACTTAACACGCGGTTAGCACGGCTGTCGAACGGCCGGACTTCAGGTTTTAACGAGCGGGTAAAAAAATGGTTGAAGTGCTGATACGCATTAATATCGGGGCTGAGCGCTTCGCTCATGTCAACGTTATAGGCGTTGATCACCCATCGGATCAATAGATTCTTAAACCACACCACCCTTACCCGGGTGGCGCGCAGCACACAGCGTGAGATCAAATGATGGGGTAACAGATATTGCGGAAGCACCTTGGCCCAATCTGACCACAGGGGTAAGGAAGGATTTGACATTAGAATTAGGGGTGGTGGTGTGAATGGCTGTCATCTAGACGGGCCGGGCTCACCAGCAGGGTGATTTTCTGGCTGGGCCCGTGTTGGAATTTCAATTTCAGCGTGACGTTATCACCGGCCTTTAACCGGTGTTTGGGATTAAACAGCATCAGGTGATAAGCCCCATGTTGCAGCGCGACACTACCCTTGGCGGGAATCACCAAACTGTCTAGGCGGATCATCTTAGCGAGGTTGTCTTGCATTACTGTTTTATGGATCTCGACACGACTGAATACTGAACTGCTAATCGCGGTTATTTGCACGTCTTTGTCGGTGGGATTGTCGATGACCATGAAACCGCCCAGCACACTAACGCTCGGCGGGGCTTCGGGAATCACGGGGTCATGGATCACCAGGATATCTTTCGCCAACGCTGACAAACTTACCAAGAGTAAAAATATACTAAGCGATGAACGCATCGATCAACCTTTGAAATAGTCGCGGATCTTGCTAAACGTACTCACGATATCCGGCACGGTGAGGGGAGGGGAAAATACCGCGCGCATGCTGCCGTTGGGATCAATCAGCACCAGTTGCGCACTATGCAATACGGTATAGTCCTTGGGGCTGCTACCGTCTTCGTAGCCGTATAACACCCCGAGTTGGTTGGTTAAAACATCCAAGTTGTCATGGTTGGAACGCACGCCTATAAAATCGGGATGATAATAACTCACATAGTCCTTGAGTTTTTCTTGGGTATCGCGATCCGGATCAACGCTCACGAATACCATTTGCGGGGTTGGGCTCTGCTTGGCGGCAACAGGTAATTTTTCCCAGACTTGTTTCATCAGCAGCAAGGTGGTGGGACAGACATCGGGGCACTGAGTATAGCCAAAAAACATAAAGGTCCAATGCTGTTTAAAACGTGCTTCGGTGAAAGGTTGCCCCCACTGATCCGTCATTTTAATTCCGACGATGGGTTTGTCGCCGATGAGGTAATGTTGTTTAAGTGCGGCCGGCAAAGTATCCTCGGAGGTGGACAGGAACTTTTTAGTCAGCCCCAGGTACAATCCCACGCCGATCAACGTGGCCACTGTAATAACCAGCAGCAAGACCCAGGGCTTGATGGGATTGGGTTCAGTAGTAGTCGACATAGGGCGCATTATGCCAGAAAGAGCCTAGGGCCCGGTGGAATATGAAAGCCAGAGGATTGCATTCCAACACAAAACCGGTTATGTTGCCTATATATCTTCATGAGAAACCTTAATGAAACTCCCTAGCCTATTGATTCCAAAGAATAAATATCCTGTGATTTTACCTGGTTTCGAGCCCATGGCGGTGTTCCCCGAGCCCTTGGTGGAAATTCCTCTATTGGGCTTTGTCCAAGCCGGTTCACCGGTGGATCTCTGCCAGCAACAGGACAGCGTCCGCGTCCCCGCCAACATGGTACGTAAAAATACCTATGCGTTACGGGTCCGTGGCCATTCAATGATCGACGATAACATTCAAGACGGCGATATTATCGTGATCGAAAAACGCGAAAGCGCGCATAACGGCCAAACCGTTGTGGCGATGATCAATGGCGAGCAGGTAACCCTGAAAAAGTTTTACATCGAAGCCCAAGGCATTCGCCTACAACCCGCCAACCCCAAGATGGCTCCGATCATCTTGCGGAATCAAGAGGTGCAGATTTTGGGAATAGTGACCGGGGTGATACGCAGCACGGTATAATAAAAACCGTTTAGAAACACGTTACTCTTGCTTCACACGGAAAACAGCGGGTGATTGTCGTCCTGCTTCCAACCTTATGCCAACACCGTATCGTTAACATTTCGCCGGTTCTTTGTATTCATAAGAATTACCATCAATCGAACCCGTCCGAAAGACTCGTCGCTTTGAGCATGCAATGGTTTAAGATTTTTTTAATTTGCCCCGTAATTCAAACGTGGGGGCATGGTAAATATCTTTACCGTCACAACGACGCACTGCAAACCGGTAACTGCCAGGCACGGCGCGACCATGCAGGCGACAAGAGGCCGGGCATTGCGACGCGCAAAAATTTCCGGTCCAAGCCATTACATGTAATTTGGCATTCGCCTTGAGAGTGACACACGTTGGAACGGGTTCAGGCAAACAAGATTCTCTTAACAAGCAATTGCTAACATTAGCGTTCATCCATTGACCATTAATCTTTATTTCGACGCTAACCTCTGAAGTGAGTGCCTGATCCACACCACGGTTTACAATTAAAAATTCACCTACATGGCCTGTTGGCACAATGAGAATCGAGGCTGTATTTTTACTATCACATTTTCCGAAAACACACCATTTATAGCCGGTGGATAAACATAGGTTGTTGCGTTATGACTAAAAAAACTGAACCAGGTACAAGATGGATAGCCATATTAAATTTATCTTTCCGTGACAAAGCAAGTTTAGTATTTTTTTGGTAAGAGTTGTTACCTTCGAAAACCAAAGGCTAGGTTACCGGAAGATTTTTGTCCACAACAAGACCCTCTTTAAATATCTGTCATTTTTATGTATAAAACATGTGTTCTACAAGTACTTGGATATACTAATCAACGATAACATCCAAGTGAGGGAATTTGCTTACAACCTACTAATCCTGAGATGGCACCGATTATCCTGCATAAACAAGAAATGCAGACTCTTGGAATTGTGACGGAGATGATACACACTACGTCGTGATCCTAAAATCATCTAGTGAAAATAACCACTGTGGAGATACCACAGTGGTTAGGAGTTTGGAGAAACAACTATTGTAAGTTACCCGTCAAGGTTACCGTTCCACCGTTGGGACAACCAATGATTTGATGAGTAACACCGCCACCACTCACTGAAGGGAATGGGGGATAAAAACCTATACGAACGCAATGACCTTATCAATGGCGTCCACCCCCGCCGCCAGCATCACCAATCGATCGAATCCAATCGCGATCCCGCAACAATCGGGCAACCCTTGTTGCAGGGCGCGGATAAACGGTTGATCGACAGGTACCTGGGGCAATCCCCGTTGCCGCCGTTCGTTCAGTTCACGGTCGATGCGCCGACATTGTTCGTTCGCGTCGGACAGCTCGTGGAACCCATTGGCAAGCTCTAACCCATTGCAATAGATTTCAAACCGTTCGGCAACCGCAGGCGTGGTACTACTGACTCGCGCTAAGCAAGCCTGGTCCGCGGGATACTCTGCGATCACGATCAACCGATCGCGCGGTAACCGCGGCTCGATACGCTGGGTGAGTAATAGATCCAGCCATGCGTGACGATCCTGGTTTGGTATTGCTGTGACGTCCGTCGCCGACTGCGCCAGATACGCCGCGCGCAATTGGCCGGTATCAGCCTCAAACGGATCGACTCCCGCATAGTCAACAAAGGCTTGACGGTAACTATACTGGAGCGCGGCTTCCAGTCGCAGGTAGGGACGCAGCAGCTCCTCCAACAGCCGCAGATTCTCGGCGATAAACCCCGGATAATCGGCCTCGGTCCGATACCATTCCAATAGGGTGAATTCAGGATTATGACGCGGCCCGCGTTCCCCGGCGCGAAATACCTTGGCGATTTGATACATGGAACCGTAATCTGCGGCCAACAAGCGTTTCATCGCCAACTCGGGCGAGGTATGTAAATACCCGACAGGCCCCGGCGCGCCCGGCGCACGCACCTCAAAACTTTGCAGATGCACTTCGGTCGTTGCTGACGGGGATAACAACGGTGTTTCGACTTCGAGTATCCCTTGCGAGAAAAAAAACGCCCGCAACTGCTGTAACAGGCGAGCACGGCGTTCGAGGGTGGCGCGGGTGGCGGTGGGTCGCCAGTCGATGGAGGAAGAATTAGAAATTGTTTATTCCTTGACGCGGCCCAAGTATTCACCGGTACGAGTGTCGACTTTTAACACATCGCCCTCATTGACAAACAGCGGGACTTTCACGATAGCGCCGGTTTCCAAGGTTGCGGGTTTAGAGCCTCCGGTCGCCGTGTCGCCCCGCAAACCCGGATCGGTGCGAGTCACTTTAAGCACCACGTGGTTGGGCGGTGTCACCGCGATGGGTACGTTGTTCCATAACGTCAATACGCATACGTCTTGCTCCTTCAGCCATTTGGCGTTATCGCCCACGGCATTGGTGCCGGCGGTGTATTGCTCGAAGCTCTCAGTGTGCATGAAGTGCCACATTTCTCCATCGTTGTAGAGATACTGCATGTCGGTATCAACCACGTCCGCCGCCTCGACCGTATCCCCGGATTTAAAGGTTTTTTCCAACATCCGTCCGGTTTTAAGGTTACGAATCTTGACCCGGCTAAAGGCTTGGCCTTTACCGGGTTTTACAAATTCATTTTCAATGATGGTGCAGGGGTCGCCGTCGAGCATGATCTTGACGCCGGCGCGAAACTCGCTAGTGCTGATAGATGACATAACTGAAATTCCTTCGTTCGATTAAGTAATTTACGCTAAGCTAACGGGCAAACCTAACCCGTGCTACCCCTACCTACTTTTTAAGGAATGACTCCAAAGACGCCTATGATATCGGAAACCGTGTGGGCTTGGCAGCGCCCTGTTGCTTGGCAACAAGCTGTGGCCGCGGCGGTGCGCGACCCGGCGCTATTACTAGAGCGTCTACAGCTCCCCAAGCACTTACTCCCTGCCGCGTTAGCTGCGGCGCAAGACTTCCCTTTGCGGGTACCCGAAGCCTTTATCGCTCGCATGGTGCCGGGGGATATACATGATCCTCTATTACGGCAAGTGCTACCGCTGGGGGACGAACTGCTTTTAAGTCAGGAGTATACGACCGACCCGGTGGGTGATCAGGACGCCATGGTGGTGCCGGGATTAGTACACAAATACCACGGCCGGGTGTTATTGATCATGACCGGGGCCTGTGCCGTGCATTGCCGCTATTGTTTCCGGCGTCACTTTCCCTATGGCCAAGCCAATCCCCTGGCCAGCCATTGGCATGACGCCTTGGCTACTATCGCAGGCGACACGAGTATCCATGAAGTGATCTTGAGCGGCGGGGATCCCTTAAGTCTTAGCGATGAACGCTTGCACCAATGTATACAGGATTTGACCGCGATCCCGCACCTCACCCGCTTGCGCATCCACACACGTCTGCCGGTGGTCATTCCACAACGGATCACACCCGCCCTTGTGGCGCTGCTGAGCCATTCGCGTCTGCGACCGGTCGTGGTACTGCATATCAATCACCCTAATGAACTGGATACGCACTTAACCGACGCTTTGACAGGGTTTATGCAACACCACATTACCTTATTGAACCAGGCGGTTTTACTGCGTGGGGTAAACGACCGGGTGGATACCCTGGTACTGCTCAGTGAGCGGCTGTTTAGCGCGGGGATCATGCCGTATTACCTGCATCAACTCGATAAAGTGCAGGGTGCCGCGCACTTTTTAGTGACTCCGAGCCGGGCGCGGGAGCTATACCGTCAACTCACGGCACAGTTACCGGGTTATCTTCTACCCCGGTTAGTACAAGAAATTCCAGGAATGGCCGCTAAACTTCCGATGTAAGCGCTTGAAAAACCACAAGTGAACGCGGCAATCAGGCATACTTAACCCTAATTTTAGGGTGGCCTTGAACTTGGAGTGGGTGTGGGAAAATCGTTGGAATTGGATCTACCTGAACGGGTTAAACCTGGAAAAGAGGCGTTTGATCTGCGCCCACGCCAGGTGGATACCTGGCTGAGCGAACTGCCGCGCGGCAATATCGGTGAAACCGCACGGCAGGTATTCCTAGCCTTAGTGGACACCAACCGACTGGATTACCCCCACCAGAATCGTGTCCAGTTTTTGGAGGCGGTGCGCGAAACCGTCGATTACGTCACCGACGCGATGCGTCGGCATTTTGTCGGCAACAACGCGCCGCTGCCGGTAAAAAATTGGAAGATCGCCGAGGCAACCCGCGAAATCTATTTTGCCCAAGCCACCGGCTATTTGATTGCAATTGAGAATTTACTCGGTCACTCGTTTTTATTCGCGGATTCGCACACCCTCAGCATCTTGATACACCGCGCTATGACGGCGCTGGGCCGTACCATGCTCACCTGTTATTTAACCTATACCCCGTTGCCCGAATTGATCTGGAAGCGTCTACACCGTTTATATTCCACCGCCGAGCAGCGCAATCTATTGAATAATGCTATCAGTGATTCACAGCACCGTTTTGTGCAGAAAACCACCCTTACCATGGAATACACCCGGCTGTTATTATTGAGCCTCGCCTCGCCCTACCGTTTGCGGCATGGGGAATCGATCAAGGTCTACGATATTTTGGAACGCTGGAATCAGAAATGCCGGTTACTCCCCTTTGGTGAGGAAAACACCGCCGCCAAAACCGGGATGCAATTTGGGGTAAACATTCACTTGGATGAACCCGCGCGCGCGCTTGGCATGGCACGGCAAGATTGCAGCCCGGAGCACTGTCGAATCCTGGATACGCAACCGCTGGCCACGGCAATCCGCAAAGATGTAAAACAAGGTTTTAAAGTCGGTGATACCACCTTAACTGGCATCGAAATGAATCGCCCCGACCTCTCTCAAGACTTGATGCGGCGCTTACTCATTGCCTGGTGTGTGATACCCAAACGCGGTTTTCCGCGGAATGCGGTTGAAGAACAGGTTGAGGTCACCCTCGGCCTATCGGCCACCCACCAGGTCATTATCAGTGGCTCGCGTCGGCGTTCCGGCGACAATGATAACTTTACCCAAACCGCCCAGTTTGAAGCCGGCAAAACCGCCGACGGGATCAATTTAACCGAAAAACCCGCCGCGGCCTTGCCCGATGTCTGGGAGATGATTTTCCATTCCAGCGGCGTGGACGGGATTGAGGTATTGGAAGAACAGTTTCAAAAAGAGCAACCCGCCACCACCCAACCTTCACCGCTACGTAACTACTACCATCCCGAGACCTGGGCTATCCTCAATGAAAGCGCGCGCGGTTATTGCCTCCAATCCATGCAGCGACCCAAGGAGGCCCGCGCCCAGGTAGGTGAATTGGTGGGCGTGCGTCGCAGTATTCGCGGCCAAACCTGGAAATGGGGGATCGGGGTGATCCGTTGGTTAAAGGCTGACAATCAGGACCGCCTGATGTTGGGGATCGAGATGCTCACCCCCGATGCCGCGGCGATCGGCCTACGCGGCATGACCCATACCAAGAACGACTACAAGCGCACCTTGATGTTGCCGGAGATCAAGGCCATCCATCAGCCTACTACCTTGATTACCACCGCCGTGCCCTTTCGACCGGGTAACCAATTAGTAATCAATATCTTGGGTAAAGAAATCATGATTAAACTCTCTAAACAATTGCACAACACCGGTTTATTTGCACAATTCGAGTTTGAAATTCTCGAACAACAGCACCCCCCCGGCAGCAAATCCCCCGCTGATGAAATACCGGGATCGGAATTTGATGGCGTATGGTCATCGATTTGAGCTTGCCTCCACCGGCCGAATCGGCTAGTTTGTGCGCCCACCCACTCGGGCAAGTAGAACCGCCAATAACTGATGAAATTCACTAGGATGGTGTCGCTGTGAGTAATGAAAATCTGTTGCGTGTCTTGACAGTGTTTGATGCCTCGGAAGAGGCGGAGTCGTTAATCAACGCCTTGCGCAATGTCGGACATATTGTACGCGACATGCGGGTTGAAACCGGCGAGGATCTGCAAATCGCCATCGAAGAAAACCCCATCGATATTATTTTATGTAAACTCCGCTTGGCCGCATTCACGGCGCGCCAAGCCCTGGAAGCATTACTGCAATCCGGGCGGGATATCCCCCTGGTGGTGGTCACGCCGCCGGGCAAGGAAACCAGCGCGCTGGAGGTTCTAAAAAATGGGGCGCGTGATGCGGTTGCTGAAGATCAAACCGAACGTTTAAAGATTATCGTCAAGCGCGAGTTGGGCGATCTGCGTGAACGGCGCGCTGCGCGACGTTGCGAACAGTTACTGCATGAAACCGAAAAACGTGCCAAACACTTGATCGACAGTTCGCGCGACGCGATTTCTTACGTACATGACGGCATGCACATTTATTCCAATGAAGCCTATTTAAAAATGTTCGGCTACCACAATCTCGACGAAGTACAAGGAATGCCGATCATGGACCTGGTGAACAGCGAGGACCATGCCAAACTCAAGGAATTCTTACGCGCCTATGCCAAGGGGCAAACCGACAACAGCCAGCTCGACGTCCACGGCCAACACACCCAAGGACGTAAACTAAAAATCAAAATGGAGTTTTCACCCGCCAGTATGGACGGTGAGGCCTGCACCCAGATCATCATTCGCGATCATAGCGTCAACAAGGAGCTTGAACAAAAAATCAATACCATGAGTCAGACCGATTTGGTCACCGGGTTATTTAACCGTACTTATTTCCTTGAACACCTGGACTTAGTGCTTGCCCGCGCCGTGGAAGGCCAGGTACGCGGCGCGTTATTTTTTATTTTACTGGACAAATACACCGAGGTACGCAGCCAATACGGCATTGCCGCCGCGGATCATTTTATCTCGCATATCGCCAGCCAATTGAAAACCAAATTACGCGACCTGGGGGTGTTGGCACGCTTTGAGGCCGGCTCCTACACCTTGCTGGTACAAGGGATTGATTCCAAACAAGCGGAAAAATATGCCCTGGGCATCGCCAAACTTATCGCCGAACACAGCGCCGATATCGGCAATCAAACCAGCATACAATCCACCGCCAGCCTTGGCCTGACGTTGATCAACGAGACCACCAGCAATAGCCAGGAATGTGTCGGCCGCGCCGAAAAAGGCGCGCACATGGCCCACCAAGAGGGCGGTAACCGGTTGCGCATATTTAATCCCGCTATGCAAGAACTGGCGGCGCAGGAGCAGAACAATGCGGTGGCGGCACGGATCAAAACCGCGTTAAAGGAAAACAAATTCCGATTGATGTATCAACCCATTGTCAGCCTGCACGGCGAGCCTGGAGCGCATTATGAAATATTGCTGCGTATGCTCGACGACAAGAACGAGGTATTACCTCCCACTGAATTCTTGCCGGCGGCGCAGGAATCCGGTTTAATGAATTATGTGGATCGCTGGGTAATTGCCAACGCCTTCATGGTACTAACACGCCGCCAACGTGAAGGCAATAAAACCCGGATCTTCATCAAACTCTCCGCCGCTAGTTTGTGCGACAACGAATTACTCGCCTGGATCAGCGACCGCATCAAGACCACCAAAATTGATACCGACAGCTTGGTTTTTATGCTTAGCGAAGACGCCGCGTTAAACCACATCAAACAGGCCAAAATCGTCTGCGCGGGTTTAAATGAATTACACTGCCGCGTGGCCCTGGAAAACTTCGGGATTGAACAAAACACCTTCCATTCGATTAAACAGCTCAAGGTCAATTATATAAAGATCCATATGAGCCTGATCCACGCCTTACCGCAGAACGTGGAAAATCAAGAAAAACTCAAGCAAATCGCCGAGGCCGCCAGCAACCAAAACATCCAGACCATCGCGGCGTTTGTCGAAGACGCCAACAGCCTCGCGGTCTTATGGCAATGCGCGGTGGATTTTATCGAGGGGTATTTCTTGCAACAACCCGCAACCGAAATGAGTTACGACTTCAACGAGAATTTCTAAGCCTGCTTAACACGTAGTGAATCGCTGTTGCTAGGTCACCCACATTCTATTAAAAAATAGTACCCAGGCTCAGGGGTGGTAATACTATTGGTGGTTGCCAGGTTAGTGATTTTTAATTATTTTAACAGGTACGACACCAGACCATCGGCCAGTTTTGGTTCGAACCAGGTCGATTTAGGCGGCATGACTTGATTCGCATCCGCGACCGCCATCAAATCGCTTAGCTGGGTTGGATACAAGGCAAACGCCACGCGCATCTCGCCACCATCCACACGCCGCACCAGTTCTGCCAACCCCCGGATCCCCCCCACAAAATCGATGCGTTTGTCACGCCGTGGATCTGTGATCCCTAAAATTGGCGCAATTAAATTATCCTGTAACAAACTAACGTCCAGCCTTCTGACCGGATCCGTCAGGGGTATCAAGCCGGGCTTGATGCGGAGTCGATACCACTGACCCGCCAGGTACATGCTAAATTCGCCGGGTTGCTGCGGTTTGTAGATCCTTGGCTGCGCGGCCACCTCGAAAGCAGGGCTGAGTTGTTGTTTGAATTGCTCGATACTCAGTCCGTTGAGATCCCGGATCAGACGGTTGTAATCCAGAATTTGCATTTGATTATCCGGAAAAATCACCGCAAGAAAATACTCGTGAACGGTGGTGACCGGATCGCCACCGTCGCTTCGACGCAGCGCAGCCACCCGTGCGGCCGCGGCGCTGCGGTGGTGTCCATCGGCGATATACAAACACCGCATGCTATCAAAGGTGCGGGTAATGGTTTCGATCTGTGCTGCGTTATCGATCACCCAGAAGCTATGCCGCACCCCATCATCGGCACTTAGATCATACTGCGGTGTTGTCGCGGTGACTTGGTTAACAATACGATCGACCTCCGGGTGTTGCCGGTAGGTGAGAAATACCGGTCCGGTCTGCGCATTGAGGGCATCGATTTGGCGTACCCGATCATCTTCTTTATCCGGGCGGGTGTACTCATGTTTGCGGATCCGATTGCTGTTGTAATCCGCCACCGATGCCACCGCCACTACCCCTGTCTGCTGATGCGCCCCCATGATCAATCGGTAGAGGTAATAACAGGGCTGGCTATCCTGCACTAATACGCGCTGGTCGATCAATTTCTGAAAATTCTCCGCCCCTTTGGTGTACACCGCCGGATCGTAGGGATCGGTTAGCGCCGGTAAATCGATCTCGGGTTTGGAGATATGCAAAAAGCTCAGTGGCCGGCCTTGGGCACGCAAACGGGCCTCCTCCGAATTCAGCACATCATAGGGCGGCGCTATCACCGCAGCGGCAAACTCGGGTTTAGGGCGCAAACCTTGCAATGGACGAATCAACGACATGTCACCTCCGACAAAAAACCATCCGCTTAGCCGCGCCACAGCGCCATAATGCGCTGTGGCAGTGAGGGATGGGTGGATATACGCTGCCGCCAGGGCGCGTGAAACGCGCTTATCTGGCCCCAGCTCACTTCAGGCATAAATATCCCGTGTAAACAACGCAAGGTTGCCAGCATCGCGGTTTTACCCACCAACCCCACCGCATAACGATCCGCGGCATATTCCCAACGCCGCATTTGAACCAATACCAGCAGGTTAGTGAGGGGCAACACGAGGTAGGATAATCCCTGCCAGACGCGGCTTGCCGTTGTTCCCACTCCCATCCTGCGCCGCCGCGGCACATCAATAAGGGCCGTGATTATCAGCACAAGCGGGGAAAATAGTGGCAGTAAAGCCGTTTGCAGCAGGGCCAACTGGGTTGTGTGTCCCAAGGCAATATGCCCCACTTCATGCGCCAGGATCGCACTAACTTCAGCCTCGCTAAACGCCGCGAGAAAATGGGCATCGACAACAATAATCGCCTGACGGACGGTCCCGATCGCCATCACCAAGCCCGCAGTGGGCGGTACGGTCGTCTGAACCTGGGGCGTGGGCAGTTTGGCCTGTAGCGCTAATCGTTTTAACTGTGCTTGATAGAGTGTCGGTGTCGCCTCGGCTAGAAGCGCCGTGGGTACACCATGGAGGTAAGGGTGCGGCGCCTGTTTCCACCCTAAGACGAGCCCGAGTGCGCTAAGCAGTACCACGAACCCCCATACCGGGAAAGCCCATCCTAGGGGCAAAAGTAGGCACCACAAGCCCGCCTGGAAATATACGCTTAAGAGCAGCAGAGCAAACGGGGCTAACCAGGGGTGTCGTGAAAACTTCATACAAAAAAACCTACTAATAACCTACTAATAACCTACTAATAATATGCCCTAATATGTGATCACTACCGATAAATACCGGCGACCGGGTCAGGGTTTTATGGCGTTGTCCGCTAACCACGGTTGCAAAACGTAACCGGGATGTCATTCACGCCGTGCTATTATATAGGAGTTCGTACACTATCGCCCGGTTACCCAATACCCAAGTTTACCCCAGAACCTAAATGAGTAACGCGCATGGATTTTGATCACCGGCCAGGGGAACAACCTCCTTCACCACAACCCGCTACCGCTACCCATACCACGTCCACAAAGTGGCTTTGGCCGTCGTGGCTGCCTAATCATATTCCCATCGCGTATAAACTGGCGCTGATATTAACCTTGCTCATTAGCAGCGGCATGGTAATTCTAGGTTTAATCATTGTCTCCAACCAGGCCCATGTCTTGAGCAAACAGATCAATAACTTTGGCCGCGCCATGACCAATCAATTAGCCGAGGCATCCAAGGAATTGGTCCTATCCGACGATATCCTGAGCCTGATGGTGGTGGTTAATAATCTCAACACCACCGAAAATATTCTCGGCGCAGTGGTGTATTCCCATAAAGGCGAGATTCTAGCGCAGAAAGGCCGTCTGCCAGTACATACCATCCTCAATCTTTATAACCATGCCACACCCATTGATGACGACACCTATTCGATCAATTGGACCGATTATGATGCCCAGGGAAATGTATTGGATATTACCTCCTTCTTGACCCCTATCCGTTATCAAAAAACCATCGTTGGCCATGTGCTGGTATCGTATGATCGCTCCAGCCTCACCCATGCGTTACATGACACGATCCAAGCCATTACCGCGGCCACCTTGTTTATGATCCTGCTGGGGATAATCTCGGCCTATTTCATCGGCAAACGCCTGACCCAACCGCTGCATAATCTGATGGATGCCAGCCGCGCGATTCATAACGGTAATTTCACTTACCGCATCGCCGAACGCCGCAACGATGAGATTGGTTACCTGATGAACGCATTTAATTCCATGGCCAGTGGCCTATTGGAAAAACACCAAGTGGAAAATGCGTTTTCACGCTTTGTGTCCAATAAGGTCGCCAAACAGATCATGGACAATCTAGACCATATCAAACTGGGTGGTAAACGCGTCAACGCCACCGCGGTATTCGCCGATATCGTTGGTTTTACCAGTCTATCCGAAAAACTCCCCGCGGAAGAAATCGCGTTGATGCTCAATGAATATTTTTCCTATATCGACGCCGCTTGCCATTTATACCGCGGTATTATTGACAAATTCATGGGTGACTGCGCCATGTTGATCTTCGGTGCCCCCGAGGAAGATTCGGAACATAAATTCCACGCCATCGCCTGCGCGGTATTAATCCAAGGTCTTATTGATCGGCTCAATATCGAACGGATTCAAAACGGCCGTTATCCGGTTTACTTTCGCATCGGCATTAATAGCGGCGAGATGTTGGCCGGCAATATGGGTTCACACGATCGTATGCAGTACACCGTGGTGGGTGAGGCGGTTAATTTGGCTTCGCGCTTACATACCGTCGCTGATCGCGGACAAATTATTATCACTGAATGTCTTGTCCGTGACCCCGACGTGGCACATCGGATCATCGCCGAACAACACCAATCGATCCGCTTGCGAGGCATCGCCGAACCGGTGACTACCTATCGCCTCTCCGGCCTCGTTGGAGCGGATCACCTCACCGTCCAATCACAGTTAGGAGAAATACTCCGTAAGCGAAAAGTGGCATGAAACCTCTGCCGTTGGTGTTTTACCTGGTTATTATTACCATCCACCTCTGTGGCTGTACGTTTATTCCCAGCCTCGAATCCGATCTCGACACGCGGATTGATCAATGGATCAAAGAAAAAAAATACACCCAAGCGTTGGACGCCCTTGATCAAGTTCAACCCGGTCACCCGCACTATGCCCTGCTGCAAAAAAAGAAACAGCGAATTCTAGTACTGGCCAAGGAATTTGAGAAAGATATACTTTACCGCAGCGAGCAGCTTAGTAAGGAACGGCGCTGGAACGAGGCCGAGCAATTGTTCGTGCAGGGACTAACCGTATTACCGCGAAACAAAATCCTGGCGGACGCCTACCACGAGTTTAAACTGCAACGCGACCATCAATTACAATTACTCACCTTTCAGTTGTACGTCGACAAAGCCGAATGGCTGCTCAAAACCGATCCCTTACGGCAACAGATATTGCAAACGCTGCCGGAGGGTGAGAACCTGGATCGAGAATTGATCCCGGATCAACACGACAGAAAAGATATATTTTTAACCTTGGTGCGTTGTGGCCAACAAACCTTGGAGAGCACGGAACTTAATTTAACCGAACAGTGCCTGCTCAACGCCGCACGACTCAATCCCGATGGAAAATTCTATACCACAACGGTGGATATTCCACAATTATTGCAGCAGTTGAAACAACGCCGGGTGAATAGTTTAAGCCCCGAGGCCAAAGAATATTTGGCCGCCGCACGCCAAGCCTTACAAAAAAATGATATTAAAACCGCGTTTAAACTCTTCCGGAAAATACCCTCGCCTGATCACCAAAATATAAGTGTTGTAGAATTCAAGAAAGAATTGGATCTACGCATCACCACCAGCTTTGGTCAGGGCATCGAAATGGGTAGAAAACTCTACAGCCAAGGTGATATCGAGGGGGCCTTAGCGGTTTGGAACAGTGTGCGGGAATTTGACCCGAATAACGAACAACTTACCCAGCATATCGAGCGCGCGCAACACGTGCTCAACAAACTTAAAAGCCTGAAGAAAAACGAACCGGTGATCGCACCCCCTACCACCAAGAAAAACACCGGTCAGTTATGATCCGCTGATCGGTTCCAACCGTTCCACGCTGCGAAATCCCTGCGGTAATTTCAAGCCGCGCTGGCCACGTTGACCTTTGTAATGTTTGATCTCGGCGGCGTCTAACAGCTTGTGGCGTTTACCCGAATATAACTTCAAGCCCAGCCCCGCCGTCAACACGGTCATGGCAGTTACATATTCTTCGCGGGTTTTCGCCTTACTGACAGGTATATTAATAATCTTCACGCCCTTACCTTTGGGCATAACCGGCACATCCTTAATATTAAACGCCAACATCCGCCCTTCGTTGGTAACCGCCAGTACCATGGATTTCTCCATGTCGGGCACTAACACGGGCGCCAAACTGTTCGCGCCTTCGGGCACACGCATAAATGCCTTACCGGCCTTATTCCGCGTAATCATGTCCTCTAACTTGGCGACAAATCCATAACCGCTGTCATTGATGACCATTGCAAATTGATTGACTTCCCCCGCCACCATTCCCATAAAACGCGCCCCTGGCGCGGGTTCCAAACGCCCGGTTAACGGCTCGCCCTGACCGCGCGCGGAGGGTAAGGTATGAATGGATAAGGCATAACTGCGTCCCGTGGAATCTAAAAAGACCGCGAGTTGATTGCTCTTGGCCAAGATCTTCTCCAAGAAACCATCACCGGCCTTGTAACTAAGGGTAGTAGCGTCGATATCGTGACCCTTGGCGGCACGCACCCAACCTTGTTGGGATAACACTACGGTCATGGGATCCGATCCAATTAATTCTGTTTCGCTGATCGCTTGCGCAGCGGCGCGTTTGACAATCGGCGAACGGCGCTTATCACCGTATTTCTCTATGTCCGCCTTAAGTTCGGCGTGGATCAAGGATTTAAGTCTGGCCGATGAACCCAATACCGCCTCGATTGAATCGCGTTCTTCTTTAAGCTCCTTTTGCTCGGCTTTGATTTTTATTTCTTCGAGCTTGGCCAAATGACGCAATTTTAACTCTAGGATCGCCTCGGCCTGGATCTCGGTTAATTTAAAACGTTTCATTAACACCGGTTTGGGTTCGTCGTGTTTACGAATAATCGCGATTACCTCGTCGATATTAAGATACGCAATCAACAACCCATCGAGAATATGTAACCGGCTAATAACTTTATTTAAACGAAACTCCAAGCGCTTACGTACCGTGTCGGTACGATAACTCAACCATTCGCTGAGCATATCGCGCAAGCTTTTTACCCCAGGACGGCCGTTTAGGCCGATCACATTCATATTGACACGGTAAGAGCGTTCCAGGTCGGTGGTCGCAAACAAGTGCTGCATTAACTCTTCTACATCAACACGGTTGGAACGCGGTACGATCACCAGCCGGGTGGGGTTTTCATGATCGGATTCATCACGCAAGTCTTCCACCATCGGTAGTTTCTTGGCTTGCATTTGTTGAGCAATTTGTTCCAGCAATTTGGCCGGCGAGGTTTGATGTGGCAAGGCCGTAATGACAATATCGCTGTTTTCCACCTCGTAACGGGCACGCATCCGGATCGAGCCATTACCGGTCTCGTACATCTGCACGATCTCTTTGCGCGGGGTGATGATCTCGGCCTCGGTGGGATAATCCGGCCCCTCGACAAAGTCGCACAACTCCTTATTCGTGGCCTTAGGGTTCTTTAACAAAAACATGCACGCTTGGCCGATCTCGCGCAAATTATGCGGCGGAATATCGGTGGCCATGCCCACGGCAATCCCGGTGGTGCCGTTCAATAACACATGCGGCACGCGCGCGGGTAGTAACTTGGGCTCTTCCAAGGTACCGTCAAAATTCGGCACCCACTCCACGGTGCCCTGACCCAATTCGCTCAGCAACAAATCGGCAAACACCGACAAACGCGATTCGGTATAACGCATCGCCGCAAACGATTTGGGATCATCCGGCGAGCCCCAATTGCCCTGGCCTTCCAATAACGGATAACGGTACGAAAACGGTTGCGCCATCAACACCATGGCTTCGTAACAGGCGCTGTCGCCGTGCGGATGGAATTTACCAAGCACGTCACCCACCGTACGCGCGGATTTTTTATACTTCGCCCCCGCGCGTAAACCCAGCTCGGACATCGCATACACAATCCGCCGCTGCACCGGCTTTAAGCCGTCTTCTATATGCGGTAAGGCGCGATCCAGCACCACGTACATGGAATAATCCAAGTACGCTTTTTCGGTGAACGCCTTCAGCGGCAAACGTTCGATATTGTCGTCGGGTTTTTCACCCATATTTCCTACCAACCCTGTCTATACACGCTATAAAAATAGTTCTAAAACCGTTAAATATCCGCCAGATCTCCGCGCTGTTCCAACCATTCACGTCGATCGGAAGCCCGTTTCTTCGCTAACAACATATCCATCAACTGCGACGTGCCGTCGCCGGATTTAATCGTCAACCGCGCCAAACGCCGCGTATTAGGGTCCATCGTGGTCTCACGTAATTGCAACGGATTCATCTCACCCAAACCCTTAAACCGCGTCACCTGCGGTTTAGCGTTTTTCTTTTCCGCACTGATGCGATCCAGCACACCTTTCTTTTCCGCTTCATCGTGGGCGTAATACACCTCTTTACCCACGTCGATGCGGAACAACGGTGGCATAGCGACATAAATGTTTCCAGCCGCCACCAACGGCCCGTAATGACGCAAGAACAACGCCGATAACAACGTCGCGATATGTGCGCCGTCGGAATCCGCGTCGGCCAGAATAATCACTTTACCGTAACGCAGTTTAGAGATATCGGCAGCCCCGGGATCAACCCCAATGGCCACGGAGATGTCATGCACTTCTTGCGAGGCCAGCACCTCGGCCGAATCCACTTCCCAGGTATTTAAAATTTTTCCGCGCAAGGGCATGATGGCTTGGAAGACACGATCGCGCGCCTGTTTCGCGGAGCCGCCAGCCGAATCGCCTTCCACGAGAAATAGCTCGGTTTGATCACTTTCCGACGAGGTGCAATCCGCCAGTTTGCCGGGCAAGGCGGGCCCTTGGGTGATCTTCTTACGCACCACGGCGCGATTGGCGCGCAACCGCAGCTCGGCATTGGCGATCACCAAAGCCGCAATCTGTTCGCCTAACTCGACGTGTTGATTGAGCCACAGCGCAAAGCCATCCTTCACCACGCCGGTCACAAAGGTCGCGCATTCACGCGAGGTGAGGCGTTCTTTGGTTTGTCCGGAGAATTGGGGTTCGGCGAGTTTCACCGACAGGATATAACTCATTTTGTCCCACACGTCTTCCGGCGCGATTTTGACCCCGCGCGGAAGTAAATTGCGGATCTCGCAAAACTCGCGCATCGCATCGGTCATCCCGGTACGTAAACCATTTACATGGGTACCACCTTGCACGGTGGGGATTAAATTGACATAACTCTCGGCGATGTTCTCCCCACCTTCGCCGATCCACGCCACCGCCCAATCCACCGCCTCGGTGTTGCCGGTCATATGGCCCATAAAGGTCTCGGCGGGTAAGAAATCCGTACCCTGTAAAGCGCCGATCAAATAATCGCGTAACCCGTCTTCATAATACCACTGATCTTTTTCACCGCTGGCTTTATCCTCAAAACTTACTTGTAAGCCAGGACACAACACGGCCTTGGCGCGTAACACGTGTTTTATGCGCGCCACCACAAATTTTGCCGATTCAAAAAATTTTGGATCGGGCCAGAAACGCACGGTGGTGCCGGTATTGCGCTTACCCACCGCGGCAAGGGTTTTTAACGGCGAGGTACGTTTGCCATCGGCAAAGGTCATTTTGTATTCCTTACCGTCCCGGCGGATAGTCACTTCTAATTTTTTGGACAACGCGTTCACCACCGACACCCCCACGCCATGTAAACCGCCGGAAAACTGGTAGTTTTTATTGGAAAACTTACCACCTGCGTGTAATCGGGTCAGAATCACTTCCACCCCGGGAATTTTTTCCTTGGGATGTATGTCCACCGGCATGCCACGGCCGTCATCGGTGACCTCACAAGAACCGTCAGCGTGCAGCACCAGATCAATGGACTTGGCGTAACCGGCAATCGCCTCATCGACGCTGTTATCGATCACTTCCTGGGCAAGGTGATTCGGGCGATCGGTCTGGGTATACATCCCCGGACGCTTGCGCACCGGTTCAAGCCCCGAAAGCACCTCAATGGCGTCGGCGTTATAAGATCGGGAAGTCATCGTATTGAGTAATTTAGCTGTCGCAGGTTAGGTTAAATGCGCGCATATGATGCAGATAAAAACCGATGAGCGCAAGTTATAACCCGGGGTTATAGCGAGTAGTGATCGGAATTACCGGGGCAATTGCTAGCGGGTTTGGTGCGTGTCAATAGTCACTGCTATACGACGGTTTATTTTTAGCGATTTCTTTTTGAGCGGATTGTTTGAGTTGTTGCGCGTCTTTGAGGTCGGGGATAATTTCCAGGGCCGAATCGGACTTTGCGACCGCGCAGCCATAGTCTTTCTTGTTAAAACAGGCATGCCCTTCGTCCAAGGTGATCTTCGCCTTGTTCATGGCTTCCATCAGACGGTTTTTAGCCTCGGAGGATTTTTGGTAGAGGGTTTCCGCGCTGGCATCCCCGGGTTTCACCGTCAACGCCAGTTTGGTGAACTGCATGCCACAGTCGTAGTCTTTTTTACCAAAACAGGCCTCGGCACTGGCCAAGTTATCACGGTACTTCTGTTCTTCTTGTTGTTGTTTGATCTGGGCGGCTTTTTGATAAAGGGCATCGGCGCTGCTATCCGCCGGTTTTACCGCAAGCGCTTGTTTGGCGTACTGCATGCTACAGTCGTAGTCGTGTTTGCCAAAACAGCTGTTGGCGTTGGCCATGATCTGGTTATATTTACCCAGTTCGATTTGCTTTTTGGCTTGCAAGGATTTTTGATACAGGGCCTCGGCGTCCGCATCCCCTTGTTTAACACTCAGCGCCTGACGGGCGTTCTGCATCCCACAATCGTAATCCTTCTTGCCATAACAGGTTTGAGCGCTGGCCAGCAGCTCGGCGAACTTTTTATTGTTGGCTTCAATCTTGAGTTGATTGTCCGCCTGGATCGCATGCACGCGTTGGGTGATATCGCGCGCGAAGGTATTGTTGGGGTCTTTTTCAAGGATTAACGCACTGTTGGATAACGCGCAATCGTAGCGTTGTTCCGCCAAACAACTGGCGGCGGTGTTATGCGCGGTCCTTAAATCGATATTTTTTTGTATCACATCACCCATCACGGATTCCGGCTGTTCCTTTTTCAAGGCGGCCAAATTGCTCCGGGCGCAATCAAGGTTATCGGATTCAATACAGGCGGTGGCCGTGTCAACCAGTTTTTGCTCTTGGTTTTTACGCACGGCCGCATTGGTTTGTTGCAATAACAAGTTAGCGTCTTTATTGTTAGGATCAACCTTGAGCACTGCACTGGCACTTTCCTTGCCGCAACTGTAATCTTTTTTCTCTAAACACTGAAAACCCTTTTTAATGACAATATCCACCCCCTCGGACAATCGGTTGGGGACGAAAAACAGATAATAACTCAGTGCCGCGGCTATCCCCACGACCGCCACTGCCGCGACCTTTAGCAACCCATTACTGCGCGCTTGAGTGAGATCCTGTAGGAATTTCTGCACCGTCGGGGAACGATCTTGGCGTTTTATTTTTAGCCCGGCTTCCAAGGCTTGCCACTGCCGATTAGTGAGTTTGCTAATCCGTTGCGGTTTTAAACCCTCGGCCAAGGCCTGACCGGCGGTTTTTTGATCGAACGGGTGCCGGCCCGCCAGTAATTCATAGGCAATCACTGCGGCGGCATAGACGTCGTCGCGCTGTTCGGGAGGATTACGATTCAACATTTCATAGCTGGCATAAGCCGGGGTTAATGCCCCCAGCGAGCCGGCATCAAAGTTATCTTGTTGATGCGCGCTGGCTGCCAAGCGCGCGATACCAAAATCTAAAATCTTTGCGCTACCGTCTTTGGTGAGAAAAATATTGCTGGGTTTAAAATCGGAATGGATGATATCGTTCTGATGGGCATAAATCAGCGCAGCGCAGTAATCTTTAATGATCTTGAAGGCCGCCTCGCGTTCCATCCCCACGCCGGCATGGGATTTAAGCTGGCGCTCAAGGTCGATACCGTCCAACATCTCCATAGTCATGTATATGACCGCGCCGTCGCGATCAAAATCATGTACCGAAAGAATATTAGGATGGGCCAGGATCTGCGATTTATTGGCTTCGCGCTGCAACGTGATCAAGGCATCGGGGTGGTTTTGAAAATCTTCGTTCAGCACCTTGACGGCGATATGGGGGTTGGGCGCATTGGCCTCGACCTTACGCAAGTCACGTGCCTTATAGACCGTACCCATTCCGCCGCTGCCGATGATGGAATCCAGGACAAAACGGTTATTTAAAATGATTTTATTGTGGGCCAGGGCCTGATTGGCGGCCTGACGGGCGACTTCAAAACCAACACTGTTATTGCTGGATTCAAGCGAGTGATAAAACTGGGTAAGGGCACGGGCCTGGCCGGTGTCCAAGCTCCAGTTGGTGACTTTGGTAAGGTTTGTAGGATTCGCCGACGTGACTGCGTCGTTGTGTTTTACTACCGTGGCGTCATCCCGTTCACGCTGTTTTCTGTTGTCCATAAGGGCACATGCTAACCAGTCTTTAAGCGAGAGTCTAGTAAAACCAGCGGTTAAACTATAACCAAGGTTAAAGGACTGTGGGCGGGTTCACAGTTCAGATTTTAAACTGCCCCACCATCCCCTGTAATTCGGTCGCTAACTGGGCCAGGGCGATACTTGACTGCGCCAAACCATCAGTACTGCGCGCCGTATCATCCGCCACGGCGCTAATATTGGTGACATTCTGATTGATGGTTTCTGCCACCTCGCCTTGTTGCCGGGATGCTTCCGCCATGTGCTTATTCATACTGGCAATCTTGGTCACGGCGGCGGTAATTTGCTCTAAGGCCATGCCTGCTTCCGCGGCTTTTTTGACGCTGGCCTGGGCCTGTTCATTCCCGCCGCGCATCGCCTCGGCGGCGCCGCGCGCACCGGATTGCAGCCGTTCAATCATGGTTTGAATTTCGCGGGTTGATGCACTGGTACGGCTGGCCAAATTGCGCACCTCATCGGCGACCACCGCAAAACCGCGTCCTTGTTCACCCGCGCGTGCCGCTTCGATAGCCGCATTCAGAGCCAGTAAATTGGTTTGTTCCGCGATGCCTTGAATCACATCCAATACCGTGCCGATGGCGTCGCTATTTTTCTCCAACTCCTGAATCACGCCCAACACCTTGGTAACTTCATTGGCCAAGGTTTCGATCGCATCAATGGTACGTTGCACGGTGTGTTTACCGGAATTGGCTTGGCTATCGGCCTGTTGCGTCATGCTGGCGGCATTACCGGCGCTTTGTGCCACGTCTTGCACAGTGCTGACCATTTCATTCATCGCGGTGGCCACCAGCTCAGTTTCCTGCCGCTGCCGCTGCACACCTTGTTTGGTGCTATCGACCACCAAGGACATTTCCTCGGCGGCGGCGGCTAACTGCGAGGTGGACCCCGATACCTGGGTCATGATGCCTTGCACCTTGGAAATAAATTGATTAAACGAGGAGCCCAGTTGGGCAATTTCGTCGTGTCCTTTTGCGTCCAACCGCCGGGTGAGATCGCCTTCACCATGGGCAATATCCTGCATAGCCGCCACGGCATGCCGTAGGGGACTGACGATCGAGACGGTGATTAACCAGCCGCCGAGGCCTCCCACCACCAAGGCCACCATCAGAATCGCCATGACCACCCGACGGGTGCGCACGACATCGGTGACCAGAATACGGCTATCGGCCTCGTTGCGTTGGATTTGCGATTCCACCAAGGTGTTCAACTTGGATTTTATTTCTTGTACCAAGGGGCCGACCTCGGTGCGAATCATGTAAGAATCAGTACGCCACTTATCACTGCTGTGGACCACAATCATTTCATCCATTAATTTATTAAATTCCGGCCACAGAGTCTTGATTTGATCGTAAAAATCCGCTTGCTCGAAAGTGAATAATTTTGCGTAGGTTTCAACCTTCTTCATTTCCTCGGCAAACACTTGACGATACATATTAAGATTGTCCAACGCGACCTGGCCGCGAAACGCCATATAAGCGCGATTACCGACGATGATATTCATCCATTGCTGGCGTAATTCAGCCAGCTCAAACACCAACTTACGCCGCGCCGCAGAGGATTTTTGATCACGTTCATTTTCCAACATACCTTGCATCGCCGCTTGGATATTCATCGCGACTGGGTTCATACGTTGGCTGGAATAACTCATGCCGGGGAAGTTTTTTTGGAAATCGGTGGCCAGTTCTGTCATGGTATGTTGGTAATTTTTATACCGCACCAAGCCCTGACCGATGGCATTAACCAGCACCACGGTATCAGGATCGCGCTGTACCGCCGGCATGTCTTTAATTTTTACTAATAAGGTATCCAGATCTTTAAGAGCCTGTTCATACGCGGCTTTATCCACCGGTTCGGTACTGGACAGGTAAAAACCCAACGCCGCATTGGCGCGATCCAAGCTTTCGGATAAGGCCAAGGAACTCATGGCCAGCGGCTGCCGTTCGTCGACCACCCTCACTACATCGCGTTGAGTGGTTGTCAGGCTGATAATGGCGAATACGGCCACAACCACCAACATCCCCAGAATAGAGCCCATGCCGAGCACCACTTTCTGGCGGATGGATAAGATCGACATCCACTGTAAGAGGAGCTGTTGAAGCGGTGAGTGTTTCATAACGCTAGTCCTAACCATATGAAAATAATAGAAGTTCTCCCCTGCCGAACAAACCCAAGCAGGGATTATCATTACTATCGGCGGGTTGGCGGGATTACTTAAGGTAACGGGACACCGAGGCGGCGGGCCACTTCTTCATAGGCTTCGATCACATTGCCTAAGTCTTGGCGAAAGCGGTCTTTATCGAGTTTTTCACCGCTCTGGGCGTCCCACACGCGGCAACCGTCCGGAGAGAATTCATCACCCAACAATACCTGCCCCCGGTAACGGCCAAATTCCAATTTGTAATCCACCAATACCATCCCCGCCTTGGCGAACATAGCCTTGAGAAGAGTGTTCACCTTAAACGTCAGGGTTTTCATCTGTTGGATTTCATCGGCGCTGGCCCATTTAAACGCCAGGATGTGATAATCGTTGATCATCGGGTCGTGCAGCGCGTCATTCTTTAAGAAAAATTCAAACGTGGGGGGATTGAGTTCCATACCTTCGCTGACACCCAGGCGTCGCACGAGGCTACCGGCGGCAACATTTCTTACTACACATTCCACCGGGATCATCTCCAGGCGTTTGACCAGGGATTCGGTGTCGTTTAAAAGCTTCTCAAAATGCGTCGCGATGCCGGCCGTGGCGAGTTGTTGCATGATAAAAGCGTTGAAATGATTATTCACCTTACCCTTGCGATCCAGTTGTGCCAACTTTTGGCCGTCAAACGCCGAGGTGTCGTTGCGATACAACATGATATAACGGTCCGCGTCCGTGGTTTTATAGACACTTTTGGCCTTGCCCTTGTATAGCAGTTCACCTTTTTGCATCGCGTCCTCGTGGTTTATACCGTCCGCCAGTCAAATCCATCCGCTTGATCCGCCACCGGGATCTCGTCGGCGCTGCAACCCAACACCGCCGCCAGCGCTGCTTGCGCCAGGGCGGGAGTATTATTTTGCTGACTCAAATGCATCGCCACGATGTGCTGTAATCCAGAATAATCAATCCGACTTAATAACTGGGCGGCTTGAGTATTATTTAAATGTCCATAGTCGCCACCCACCCGCGCCCGGAGACTGGCAGAATAATCGCTCCGCGCCAACATTGCCAGATCATGGTTACACTCCACCAACAGCGCGTCGAGCCGATACAGGTTGGCCACGATATGCGCGGTGATCATCCCGGTATCGGTCAACAAACCCAGGCGGGTTGCGCCATCGCTAAATACAAATTGCACCGGTTCAGCGGCATCGTGCGGGATGGTAAAGGGATGACAATGGATATCGGCAACGCTGAAATCGTGATCGGGTTCAATCGGATGCCAATAGGGATTATCCAGGGCGTTGAGTTTACTGCAAGTGCCGCGTGTCATATACACCGGTATTTGAAATTTGCGCGCGAGCGATACAACCCCATGAATATGGTCGTGGTGTTCGTGGGTGACGACAATGCCGCTGAGGACGTCGGCCGACAACCCGATCCGCGCCAGTCGACGTTGGGTCTCACGGACTGAAAATCCGCAATCCACCAGCAAATGCGTCGCACGCTGGGATAGCAGGGTAGCGTTTCCGCGGCTGCCGCTGCCCAAGGATGCGAATCGCAACGCTGTCGCCTCCTGAGCCTAGGAGATATTGTCCCGGATCTGGCCCAAGATCTTGCGCGCCAAGACAGAAATATCGTCACTCTTACCGTCTTGCTGACGCAAGCTCACCTGGGTTTTTTCACCTTTGTTTTCCACCACCAATAAATATTTCTCAGCCGGTAGCTTGCTGGCGCCCTTACCGAATAATCCACCCAACCAACCCTTGTCGGTGTTCAAGCGAAAGTTCTCGGGTAATTTTATGTAATAGACCCCGGCGGAACGGTTACGGTCCTCAATGATAAAACCCATCCGGTCCAAGGCCAGTTCCACATGCCGCCAGGTACGATCAAAACTGTCGTTAATCTCCAGCAACACCATGTTATTTTGATCCAATAAGGCAGGAGGCGGTGTAGTGCTGGCACTGCTGGCGATAGCCTCATGCGCCGCAACTTCGCTGACACCGCGAAAGGCCATAAAGCGCATCAGCATCTCCGCTTCTAATTCCGGGTCGGGTTCGCGCACCACCCAATTGACACCTTTATTGGTCTCCAAGGTGGTGTTGGGGCCTTCATTCTCTGCCAGTTCTTTTAGCCCATGATGGGTAATGAACATCAAGGTGGTATTCGGATCACTGCCTCGCTCCAGGCGCACCCGGTATTTATCCAGCAACCCAGTGGAAAACACCTTATTCAATATTTTTGAGAACCAGTTCTTAGGCACCTCGGCGCGATTCTCCTGGTAATCGGTTTCGAGAATACCCAAGGACGGCTGATCAATTTTAATTTGAAATCCCGCCTTGAGGAAAAAATCCCGCACATCGGCCCAGACGTGCTCGGGGGAATTTTTTATCTCCAACCAAAACACATCACCGGCGCGCACAAAACGCATGTTTTTATAATCCGGCGCGACCTGCAAGTTGGGATTATTTTTTTGTTCCTGTTTATAAGCATTGAAACTTTGCAGCGAGGCGGTAATTTCCGGCGGCAGTTCGGTTTGTTGATTGTCCACCGGATTATCAAGATCAGGGGGGACTTGTAAGGAACCGACGTCCACCCGGTGACCATATTCGGTTTTGTATTTATTGGGATCGGAGGCACAGCCCACCACCACGCTGATCAATACACCAACAACCACAAATCGCAACATATCTGCTAATTTACTCACCACTAATTTATACCTCACAATGCCCCCGCTTGTTTGAGCGCTGCGCTAATTTCGGCGTGATACTGCGGCGACAACGGCGTCAGGGGTAAACGGATCCCGGGGGCGATCAACCCCATTTTATGCAACGCCCATTTCACCGGAATCGGATTGGCCTCGACAAACAATTTAGTATGCAAGCCCAGCAAGCTCGCATCGATCGCACTGGCACGCTTACGATCGCCGGCGATAGCGGCAGCGCACATGGCCTGCATCGCCTTGGGGGCGACGTTGCTGGTCACCGAAATCACCCCCTGCCCGCCACGCAACATAAACTCCATCGCCGTGGCATCATCACCGCTGTACAACTCAAAAGCGCCGCCGCATAACTCGCGCAGGGCGGTAACCCGAGCCAAATCACCGCTGGCCTCTTTAATCCCGATAATATGCTGGATTTTTGCCAGCCGTCCTACCGTCGCCGGTAATAAATCCACCGCGGTCCGGCCTGGTACATTATAGGGAATTTGGGGGATCGCCACCGCCTCGGCCACTGCCTTGAAATGCAAGTACATGCCTTCTTGGGTGGGTTTGTTGTAATAGGGGGTTACTAATAAACAGGCCGCGCAGCCGGCCTCTTTCGCACAGCGGGTGAGCTCGATCGCCTCGCGGGTGGAATTGGAACCGGTCCCGCCGATCACCGGTATCCGGCCGCGCGCCAATACCACGGTACGGCGCATGACATAACAATGCTCTTCTTCATCCAAGGTGGCGGATTCGCCGGTGGTGCCCACCGACACAATGGCATCGGTGCCGTTGCTGATATGAAATTCCACCAACACCTCAAGCGCGGCCTCATCGATTGCCCCATCCTCTGTCATCGGGGTTACCAGGGCAACCATACTACCTTTAAACATACCTTCCTCTGCCAGGCGGCGGTATCCGTGAAAAAACGCCATAGTACTGGTGAGGCCGATGGAACACAAGAACTCGTCAAAACCCGCCCGCCTCAGTACACTTTGCCGCAACTATTTCAATTATCGCTAAGGAGACTGGCAGGTGGAGCAACAGCACGACGAAAAACCATTACGCGAAATTCGCATCAACCCCATCGTACCCAGCGAATCGGTACTGGTCGCAACCGCGCGCAGCATGCGGCCGCGTAAAAAAGAAGAACCCGCGCCGCGCGATACCCGTCGTCATGTCCCCGAATGCGCCTTTTGCCGGGGGAATGAATCCCAAACCCCACCGGAGATTCTGCGCCAGCCTCCCGGTCAAAACGACTGGGAGATGCGTATTGTGGAAAACCTCTACCCAGTGTTGGGCAATGAACACAGCCAGCCGGGGATTATATTTGGGTTACAACAGGCCATCGATGGCTACGGCCGGCACGAAGTGATCGTCGATCATTTCCAGCACGGTATTGCTATTCATGAGATGAGTCCGCCCCATCTGCAAGGATTGTTTGGTCTCTACCAGCAGCGCATGGCCGAGTTGTATCGCATGGATGCACGATTGCGCTATGTGCTGGTGTTCAAAAATTTTGGACCGGCGGCCGGCGCCAGTATGGCGCATACCCATAGCCAGATCATCGCCACCCCGGTCGTACCGCAAAATGTCTATGATGAAGTCACGAACAGCGAGCAGTACTTTAAGCGCCAGCAACGGTGCATCTTCTGTACTTTAATTGACGAAGCCTTGACCTACGAGGCCACCATTTATGCGCGTGACTCCGGCCATGTCGTGCGTAAGATCAATGTTGGCCAATACGTGGTCGAACGCGGCCAACATTTTGTGGCCATCAAACCTTTCGCCAGCCGTTATGAATGGGAGGTCCACGTCTTACCCTTACGCCACCAGAGTAATTTCCTGGAGGTGAGCCACGCGGATTTAGCCGATCTCGCCCAGGTATTACAACGCACCATGGCGCGGCTGGACGCGGTGATTGGCGGGGCACAGTTTAATTTCTTCTTGCATACCCTGCCCCAGGGGGAGGAATACCAGCCCTGCCAGCCCAGTTACCATTGGCATTTGGAAATTGCCCCACGCACCAGTATTCCGTCGGGGTTTGAGCTAGGCTCAGGGTTGTTCGTGAACACCATCAGCCCCGAACAAGCGGCCGAACGATTGCGTGCAGTTGTGCTGTAAATGCGGTATAAGATGCCAACCCAATTCGAGAACACGCCCAAAACCGAATGAGTAACTATTTAGTCATTTCCGCTGTGGGTGAAGACCGCCCCGGCCTGGTCGCCGACCTTACCCAAATCATTGTCAACTGCGGTTGCAATATCGAAGAAAGCCGCATGAGCCTACTGGGCGGTGAATTCGCGGTTTTGATGATGGTCTCGGGTCCTTGGAACAGCATCGCCAAACTGGAAGATGCCCTGCCAAGTTCCGCCAGCAAGCTGGGGATTAATACCGCCCAAAAACGCACCCAGGCCCGCGCCCTCACCCAAGAGCGACTACCGTACAACGTCGAGGTGGTGTCCCTGGACCACCCCGGCATCGTGCAACAACTGGCCAGTTTTTTCTCCAAACGCCAGATTAATATCCATGATATGTATACCACGTCGCACCGGGCCGCACATACCGGTTCCACCATGTTCAGCCTGAGCATGACGATTGAAATACCCGCCGGTACCCACATCACCACCCTGCGGGAACAATTCATGGAATTTTGCGACCACCTGAATCTCGATGCTATTCTTGAACCAGTAAAGGGGTAATGACCATGGCAAGCAAAAAGAAATCCCGTAGTAAAAAATCCGCGGCTAAGAAGTCCGCGAGGAAAAAATCGGTTAAGAAATTAACCAAGAAAAAAACCCGGCCGCGCACATCCAGTAAAAAACGCCCGGCAAAAAAGCGCGTCACACAACAACGCGCGGCGCAAAAACCCGCGCCCAAACCCAAAAAGAAGCCAACCCGCCCGGCAACAGCCGCCACCGTGACAGGCAATACTCCGATGCTAGGGCAACCCGCGCCGGATATCGCCCTGCCTTCCACCGACGGACATACCGTGCAACTGTCGAAGCTGCAGGGTAAACATGTGGTACTGTACTTTTATCCGCGCGATAACACCCCGGGTTGTACCATTGAAGGGCGCGATTTCCGCGATCACCACGCGGAATTTGAAGCGCTTAACACTCTCGTCTTTGGCATCTCGCGTGATACTCTCAAGAGCCACGCGAATTTCCGCCAAAATGAAAATTTTCCGTTTCACCTGTTAGCGGATGAAAATGAGATCGCGTGTAACGCCTACGGCGTCATGCAGCTGAAAAACATGTACGGAAACAAGGTGATGGGAATTGAACGTAGTACCTTCTTGATTGATCGCCACGGTCTGTTACAGCGCGAATGGCGTAAGGTATCCGTTGACGGTCATGTCGACGAAGTACTGGCAGCCGTCAAAATGTTATAACCGCAGCCTATATCCTACCCTGATGGATGAGCGACTATCCCCACCTGGGGTTACCGCTAGTCTTTATCTCATAGCTTGGAACCACGCCCGCCCATGAATGCCAATCCGATTAAAGGTAAACGCCTGTTCGTCCTGGATACCAATGTCTTGATGCACGACCCCACCGCGCTGTTCCGTTTTAAGGAGCACGATATTTTCCTACCGATGATCGTATTGGAAGAATTGGACGGCAATAAAAAAGGCAGTACCGAGGTGGCCCGCAACGCGCGCCAGACCAGCCGTTTTCTGGATGACATGATGACGGGTGTCACTCCCGAGTTGATCGCCCAGGGCATTGAGATCAAACAAGCCGCGGTCACAACCAATGGCGGAGAATCCAGCGGGCGTTTATTTTTCCAGACCCAGCATTTTCAAACGGAACTACCGGTAACCTTGCCGGGCAAATCCGCCGACAATGATCTATTGGGAACGGTATTGAGTTTGCAAAAACGCCTCGCGCAGACTCTGATCACGGTTGTATCCAAGGATATTAATCTGCGCATCAAGGCCAGTGTCTTGGGGATCCACGCCGAGGACTATAATAACGACCAGGTACTGGAAGATGTCGATCTGCTGTATACCGGCGCGGGCGAACTCGACAAAAGTTTTTGGGATAAACACGCCAAAAACATGGATTCCTGGGTCGAATCAGGCCATACCTTTTATCGTGTGGAAGGCCCCAACGTGGCGGGCTGGTACCCTAATCAATTTGTCTATCATAGCGACGATGAGTTTGACGCGGTGGTGCGCGAGGTACACCAAGATTCGGCGATCATCGAAACCGTGCGCGATTACCGCAGCAATCACAAAACCGTATGGGGTATCCACGCCCGCAACCGCGAACAAAACTACGCGCTTAATTTACTCATGGACACGAACATCGATTTTGTTTCCATGGTGGGCAGCGCCGGTACGGGTAAAACCCTGCTCGCTCTGGCCGCTGGGTTAGAACAAACCCTGGAGAAAAATTTGTACCGTGAAATCATCATGACCCGCGTGACCATCCCGGTCGGTGAAGACATCGGCTTTTTACCCGGTACCGAAGAAGAAAAAATGACCCCTTGGATGGGCGCGCTGATGGACAATCTCGAAGTACTCACCGGCAACGGTGAAGGCGGCTCCTGGGGGCGCGCCGCGACCCAAGATATCCTGGCGCAGCGGATTAAAATTCGTTCGGTGAATTTTATGCGCGGCCGCACGTTCTTAAATCGTTTTGTGATCATCGACGAAGCCCAAAACCTGACATCAAAACAATTAAAGACCCTGATCACCCGGGCTGGACCCGGCACCAAACTGATCTGTCTGGGCAATATCGCACAGATCGACACCCCCTATCTCACTGAAACCACTTCGGGCCTGACCTATGTGGTGGATCGGTTTAAAGGTTGGGCGCATAGCGGTCATGTTACCTTGCGCCGCGGTGAACGTTCGCGCCTGGCGGATCATGCCTCGGAGATTTTATAGCGAGGTGTTTACCGTCATGGAAGAAGATGTTGGTCACTGCCGAATTAGCGGGCGGCATCCTGTAGGTTAGTATGTTGCGGCCACACGTGTAGTAACGCATTAATGAGGGTCGCCAGGGGGATTGCGAAAAACACGCCCCAAAATCCCCACAAACCACCGAACACCAACACACTCACGATGATCGCCACCGGATGTAAATTCACTACCCCGGAAAACATTAAGGGCACCAGCACCGCACCGTCCAATCCTTGAATCACTAGATATAACACCATCATCCAAATAAATTCTCCGCTAAGGCCAAATTGAAAAAACGCCACCACCAAAACGGGAATGCTGACGATGATTACCCCGATATACGGGATCAAACAAGCCATTCCCACCACTACCGCGAGCAAGAACGCGTATTTCAATCCAAACACGGTAAATACCAAATATGTCGCAGCGGCAACAATGGCTATTTCCCATACCTTGCCACGAATATAATTGCCGAGTTGCCGATCCAGTTCGGTCCATACTTGCAACATGAGGGCGCGTTGTCGCGGTAGAAAACGCCCGAACCAGGCGAGGATCAATCCCTTGTCCTTGAGAAAAAAGAATACCAGTAATGGCAACAGCACCAAATACACAATCAAGGTAATCACCCCGGAGGTGATGTCCTTGAGCGACCCGCCTAATAATAAATTTTTGCCTAGCGTACCGACCACTTCGCTGAGATTGCTGATTAACTGTTGGATAAAAGCCGGTGACACAAAACGGTAGTGCTGTGACCACTGGACTAAAAAGGCTTCGCTCTTGGCCCAATAGGTGGAAATCTCAGGAATAAAAGCCGCGAGTTGTACCGATAATAGCGGCAATAAACCAAACACCAGCAGCAATAATAAAATCACAAATAACAACCAAATCAATAACACCGCCCAAACCCGCGGCATGCGGCGGGTTTCACACTGGCGGATGGGCCATTCCAATAAATAGGCGATCACAATCGCGGCAAACACCGGGGTCAGCATATTGCCAAAAACGAAAAATACCCCGAAGATCACCAGCAGAAGTACTACTAAAAGCACCGCCTGCGGATCGGAAAAATTACGCTGGTACCAGGTTTGCAGAATTTGCAGCATCAGCTGCCCCGCTGTTGCGCCGTAAATTGATCGTACGCGCGACGAAACACCGCTTCTAATTCATCGATGACCAGCTTCGCGGGTTTACCACTCATGACATGTTCGGCCACCAGACCGGCGGTCTGATGGAGTAATTTTTTCTTATCCAACATCGGATAGGATCCGGTTAAGCGTTTAATCGCATCCACCACCCGTTCTTGATCGGGCCGCGGCAGAAGATTCGGCTGGGGTATGACGCTAGCGGTGTTAACCAGAACTGCACTGGCCGATTGTCCCTGGGCTAGAAACGCCGCAAAACGCAACAACGTATGGGCATCCTGGTCCTGCAATTGGGCAAAATAGGCCAGTAACTGTTGCTGTTGCGGTGTCACGGCCGTACCCTATTAAGTTTTATGCGATTGGCAATAGCTGCGCGCAAAGGTCAGTAATTCATCCATGGCGCGAACACGGAATTTTTGTTTCTGGTGAACGAACGAAAACGGCCGGGTGATCAGCGGATCGGTATCCAAGGCCACCAAGGTACCCAAACGTAATTCCTTGAGGATAGTGGCCTTGGAGAGGATGGATACCCCCATGCCAGCCTCGACCGCTCCTTTGATCGCTTCCAGTGATCCCAACTCCATCGCTAGATTGAGATCGGATAAATTCACTCCGGCCGTGACCATGCTCTCGATCATCACTTCGCGGGTACCCGAACCCTCTTCACGGCAGATAAACGGATAATCGATCAAGCGTTTGATCGGCACACTCTTTTCTTTAATCAATTCATGTCCGGGCGGTACGATCACCACCAGTTGATCCGTGCGGCATTCCTCCACCACTAGATTCTTATTGTTCACCGGGGCTTCGACCACACCCAGGTCGATCTCGTTATTCTCGATTTGTGAGACGATCCCGTCGGTATTGGCGACTTTAAGCCGGATCGTGACTTCCGGGTGTTTGGTTTTAAAATCACCCAGCAGCACCGGCAGCATATATTCCGCGATGGTGGTACTGGCGCCTAAGATCAATATCCCACTCATGTCGCCCGTCAGTTCCCGCACGGTACGATCCATGCTGCCATAGAGTTCAAAGATTTTTTCGGCGTATTCAAACACCCGTTTACCGGCGTCGGTTAAACTGATGCGGTTATGGGTGCGATCGAATAAACGGGTATTAAATTGTTCTTCGAGCTGGCGTACTTGGAAGGTTACCGCGGGCTGGGTCATGTGCAGCTCTTCAGCGGCCTTGGTAAAGCTCAACAGGCGCGCCACCGTATGAAACACTTGCAGTCGTCGATCTGCCATACTTTTCCTCAGTTCACCCGTGTAATATTAAAAATAATTAAATTCTATCACTCTATTTATAAAACTAAGGATGGGATATTACCAACTCCCGGCACAAAGGCAATGGGCTAAACACAAATTTAATCGGCCTCACGCCGCGCTAGATAGGCGTAATACCACACCGGGATGATGACCAGGGTTAATAGGGTCGATACCAGAATGCCGAAAATCAACGCCACCGCTAAGCCGTTGAAAATAGGATCATCCAAGATAAAAAACGCCCCCAACATCGCGGCCAGACCGGTGAGTATAATGGGTTTAGCGCGTACCGCGCCGGCGCGCAACACCGCCTCTTGCAAGTCCACGCCGTCGCGGCGCTGTTGATTAATGAAATCCACCAACAAAATGGAGTTGCGCACAATAATCCCCGCCAGCGCGATCATGCCGATCATCGAGGTCGCGGTGAACGTGGCGCCGGTTAAGGCATGCCCCGGCAGAATCCCAATGATGGTCAATGGGATGGGTCCCATGATGATCAACGGCACCATGTATGAACGAAATTGTGCCACCACCAAAAAATAAATCAGTAATAGGCCAACCGCATAGGCGATGCCCATGTCCCGGAAGGTTTCATAGGTCACCTGCCATTCTCCGTCCCATTTAATGCTGTACAAATAGGGATTGTCCGGGGCATGAATAAAATTGCGTTGCAACGGTAAGTGTTGCGCGGTGGTGATGGATGCAAGTTTAGAATTGACGGCGAACATCCCGTACAACGGGCTATCGATCTTACCCGCCATCTCCCCGGTCACAAACACCACCGGCAGTAAATCCTTGTGATAAATCGGTTGTTCATTCACGGACTGCTGTGTCCGCACCAAGTCCGAGATGGGTAGCAACCGACCCTGGGTATCACGTAACTGGAGTTGCAGTAAATTGCTTTCACTGGTTTGTTGCGCCAGCGGCAATTCCAAACGGATCGGCACTGGGTATTTCATATCACCGGGGTGCAAATAACTCACATCGTCACCGCTCAACGCGGTACCCAACGCCTGCACAATCCGTTGCGGGGCTATCCCCCACAGTGCCGCTTTGTGTTGATCTACCGTTAGCAACAGGCGGGCTTGCGGGGCTTGCATGCTGTCGTCAACGTCGACGATATCCGGCGTAGTTTCAAAGACTCGGCGGATCTGGCCCGCCAACTGCCTCTGTCCGGCGTATTCTAAACCGTATACCTCGGCCACCAGTGGCGACATCACCGGTGGACCCGGAGGCACTTCGACGATCTTCACATTGGCGTTATAGGCACGGCCGATGGTCTGTAATGCAGCGCGCACCGAGGCTGCAATCTCGTGGCTCTTACGCTGACGTAGGGATTTATCCACTAAATTCACTTGCAGATCACCGACGTTGGGCCCAGTACGCAAATAATACTGCCGTACCAAGCCATTAAAATTGATCGGCGCGGCGCTACCCGCATAGGCCTGGTAATTGGTGACTTCCGGCACTTTAGCAATTTCAGCGCCTAAGGCGCGTAATACCCGTGCCGTTTGTTCCAAACTGGTCCCTGCGGGCATGTCGACGATCACTTGGAATTCGGATTTATTGTCAAACGGCAACATTTTGAGGATCACCAGTTTGAACACCACCAGGCTTACCGATGCCACAATTAATCCCAGCACGGTATACAACAATCGCGTGCGTCGCTTGGCCCCGCTCGCCCCTTGTAAAAACGGTTTAATGTATTTAACAAATACCGCATAGAGTTTTTCATCGGAAAACACGCCCTGTAATCCCGTGTTGTGGCCGGTCGTAGGGCCGTGGGCCAAGATACGGTTGGCGAGCCAGGGGGTGACCACAAAGGCGATCACCAAGGAGATGATCATCCCGATACTGGCGTTGATGGGAATAGGGCTCATGTAGGGACCCATCAAGCCACTGACAAAGGCCATGGGTAACAACGCCGCGATCACCGTCAAGGTGGCCAGAATCGTCGGCCCGCCTACTTCATCAACCGCGCGCGGAATGCTTTCGAGTAAGCTCTGCTGGCCGATTTGCAAATGGCGGTGGATGTTTTCCACCACCACAATGGCATCATCCACCAAGATACCGATGGAAAAGATCAAGGCGAACAGCGACACTCGGTTGATCGTAAATCCCCAGGCCCACGACGCAAACAAGGTGATCGCCAGGGTGACGATCACGGCGACACCGACCACCAAGGCCTCGCGTTTGCCCAGGGCAATGATCACCAACAAGACCACCGCGGCGGTGGCGAAGATCAGTTTTTTGATCAGCTGCTTGGCTTTGGCATCGGCGGTTTCACCGTAGTTACGGGTAACCGTAACGTGCACGTTATCCGGAATAAACACGCCCTTGAGTGCCCCAACCCGCGCAATGATTGTATTGGCGATCTGCACGGCATTGCTGCCCGGTTGTTTGGCAATGGCGATCGTCACCGCCGGTTGCGGTTGCCCTGTCGCGGAGTTACTGGTCCAAACATAATGGCTGGGATAGGCGGCCGCACGCCGCACCTGGGCCACCTCGGAAAGATACACCGGCTTGCCGTTATGCACGCCGACAACCAAGTTGGCGACTTCTTCGGCCGTACTCAAAAATTGCCCGGGTTGAATTAATATTTCACGGTTATCTTTAACCACGCTGCCAGGTGGGTGCGCGCTATTACTGGTTTGCAAGGCGCGGCGCAGATCGTCCAGGTCAAGATCGTGTCCGGCCAGCAACGCCGGATCAAATTCCACGTGCACCACGTCACCTGGTCCACCCACGGTATAAATATCGCGCGTCCCCGCGACACGTTTGAGTTCCACTTCGATCGCATGGGCGACATTTTGTAATTCGTCCGCGCCGCGGTGCGGATCATCGCTCCACAAGGTCAAAGTCACGATCGGCACGTCGTCGATACCCTTGGGTTTTATAATCGGGGCCGACACGCCGAGGTTCGAGGGCAACCAGTCCTGTTTGGAATACAACGCGTTATACAAGCGCACCAAGGCTTGAGTCCGATCTTGCCCCACTTTGAACTGCACCGTAAGCACCGCCATGCCGGGCGAGGACACCGAATACACATGTTCCAAGCCTTCGATTTCCGATAGGATTTGTTCCGCCGGCGTACTGATCAGCTCCTCCACTTCTTTGACCGACGCCCCAGGATACGCGATAAACACATTGGCGAAGGTAACATTAATTTGCGGCTCTTCCTCGCGCGGTGTCACCAGCACCGCGAACACTCCCAGCAAAAATCCTACTAAGGTTAATAACGGTGTGAGTTCGGATTGTAAAAAACTCTTGGCAATGCGCCCGGCGGGTCCCAATGCGTTATTCATATGATCACTATCCTAGATAACTGTTTTAAAACAATGCGCCGCCTATGACTCCTGCTCTCGCCGGGAAAAACCGGGAATGAGGGTTTAGGTTGACAACAGCATTTACTTTTTAGGTTGGGACACCGCCACGGCAGCGGCGATCACGGGGTCGAGTACTACTTCGTCACCCACCGACAACCCGGCCTGCACCGCGATCGTGTCGTCATCCAGCGTCCGGCCTAAACGCACCTGTTGAAACTGCAGTCCAGTGGGGCTCGTGATATAAACCCCTGTGACCTCGCCACGGTGTGCTACCGCGCCGCGCGGCACTACCAGTTGTGATTCTTCGCCGACCATGAACAATGCACGGCTGGACATGCCCGGATAAACCCCGTGATCCCCGGCGGGCAAGTTGAGTTTGATGGTAAACGTGTGGCTTTGCGGATCAGCCGATGAACTGATGGTAAGCGAGGTGGCCGCTAATTTTGTTTGCTGATCTTTGCCGGTCATCACCCAGGCGCGTTTATATTTACGCACGTCATAAATGAGCGACTGGGGTAACTCCACCACGGCGCGTAATTTTTCCAACGATAGCCCGGAGATCAACGGCATACCCACTTGCGCCATCTCTCCGACCTGGACAAGACGCTTCACCACGATACCGCTGTACGGGGCGCGGATGCGGGTGTTCTCAAGGGTCTCATTGGCTTGGTCCAACGCCGCCTGGCTGGATTTGAGCTTGGCGTCTGCACTGTCCAAGACTGCCTTGGCTACCAATCCACGCTTGAACACATCGCTAATGCGCGAGTACTCGGCCTGGGCCTCGTCGAACCTGGCCTTGGCGGCGTTATACGCCGCCTGTTGCTCCTTATCCCGCAGCTTGATGATAACACTGCCCTTTTGCACAAAATCATCGACGTCCACCGCGATCTCGGTGATACGGCCGCTTACCTGGGCCGAAACCGTGGCCTGCTGCACGGCCTCAAAACTGGCCTCTACCGTGCGTAATTGTGGGATCGTGATGGTTGGGATTTTTACCGTAGCAAGTTTGGAGGTGGGCTCCGTGGCCAGTAGCGGCGCAATCGCGCCCAGCAGCCCACCGAGAAACATGAATCGCAGGGTAGAAAACATGGTTTTATCCTTCAGGTCTAGATAAGCTGTATATTAGCATTTTCTTATATTCGATCGACAGCCTGAAAACAGATGATAGGCCCTCTTACTCATAGCATATTAATGCCAACTCGTTGTGAGGCACGACGGGCTGACGTAGAATCGCCGCTTCTTTCTCACACGTACCCTTATTCCATGGCCCAGTACATCTATACCATGCACCGGGTGGGCAAGGTTGTGCCCCCCAAACGTTATATCCTCAAGAATATTTCACTGAGTTTTTTTCCGGGGGCTAAAATCGGCGTGCTCGGTTTGAATGGCTCGGGTAAATCCACCCTGTTACGCATCATGGCGGGCATCGACAAGGAAATCGAAGGCGAGGCCACTCCCTTGGCCGGGATTAACATCGGTTATCTGCCACAAGAGCCACAACTCGACCCCACTAAATCCGTGCGCGGCAATGTCGAGGAGGCCCTGGGCGAGATTAAGCAGGCGTCGCAACGCCTGGAAGAAGTCTATGCGGCCTACGCCGAACCCGACGCCGACTTTGATGCCCTGGCCGCTGAGCAAGCCAAACTCGAAAACCTGTTACAAGCCAGTGACGGTCACAACCTGGATCGCACCCTGGAGATCGCCGCGGAGGCATTACGTCTGCCTCCGTGGGACGCCGATGTGAACAAGCTGTCCGGCGGTGAACGGCGGCGGGTCGCGCTCTGTCGGCTGCTGCTCTCCAAGCCGGACATGTTGTTACTCGATGAGCCCACCAACCACCTCGATGCCGAATCCGTAGGCTGGCTGGAGCGTTTCCTGGGTGAATACCCAGGTACAGTGGTGGCCGTCACTCACGATCGTTATTTCCTCGACAATGTCGCCGGCTGGATCCTCGAACTGGACCGTGGCGAAGGTATCCCGTGGCAGGGCAATTATTCCTCCTGGCTGGAACAGAAAGAAAAACGCCTGCAGACCGAGGAGAAACAAGAAAACGCCCGGATCAAGGCCATGAAAGAAGAGTTGGAATGGGTCCGTACCAATCCCAAGGGTCGACACGCCAAGAGCAAGGCGCGCTTGGCGCGCTTTGAAGAGATGTCTTCGCAGGAATACCAACAACGCAATGAAACCAAGGAACTCTATATCCCCCCCGGTCCCCGCTTGGGTAATGTGGTGGTCGAGGCGACCCAGGTTGGCAAAGGTTACGGTGATCGCTTGTTATACGAAAACATGAACTTTAATCTGCCTCCCGGCGGCATCGTAGGCATCATTGGTCCCAATGGCGCGGGTAAAACCACCTTGTTTCGGATGATCATCGGTCAGGAAAAACCCACGAGCGGCGCGCTTCGCATCGGAGATACGGTGGTATTGTCCTATGTCGATCAAAGCCGTGACAGCCTGGACGCAAAAAAAACCGTGTGGGAAGAAGTCTCCAACGGACTGGACATGATCACCGTCGGCAAATACGAAGTACCGTCACGCGCCTACGTCGGCCGCTTCAATTTCAAGGGTAACGATCAACAAAAACGCATCGGCGAACTCTCCGGCGGCGAACGCAATCGCGTTCACTTAGCCAAAGTCCTCAAGAGCGGCGGTAACGTCTTACTGCTCGACGAGCCCACCAACGACCTCGACGTCGAAACCCTGCGTGCCTTGGAAGACGCACTGCTCGCCTTCCCCGGTTGCGCGGTGATCATCTCGCACGATCGCTGGTTCCTGGATCGCACCGCCACCCACATCCTGGCGTTTGAAGGGGATTCGCAAGTGGTGTGGTTCGAGGGTAACTACGCCGACTACGAAGCCGACCGCAAACGCCGCCTAGGCGACGAAGCCGACCAACCGCACCGGATTAAATATAAAAAACTCACGCGTTAACCTGGTTAGTACAGGTCACTGGTGCCCCGCGACTCCGAATCATCCGCGGATTCAACTTTACGGCTATAACGAATCGCCGTGATTTAAATAATTATCTTTTTATGGGTCAACAATAAGGGAGGTTGATCACAAGTGTTTCCAGCGCCATTGCTATTGAAATGGGCACGCCCGTAAAATCGGTAAACCAACATATCACGGATGTTTCGAGTCACAGTGTTCACATTACTCCGAAATCTTTTTTAGAAAAAATAATAGGAATTTCTGGATTCCACAACAACGCGGCTAATACTCCCGAGACGGGGAGGAATGATGTCGTCACGCTCGCTATAGGGCTGTTCCGGCTCCACCTTGTGATTGAACTTCTGGATCAGCGAAAAGATGTAGGCCTTGTGCAGGGTCAACAACGCATTTAGATGGTGGCCGCTGGCGGCGCGGCACGGCTCTTGATCGCTCACCACGCCACAGTTGGCGAAGGTCTTGTAGATCTGGGTGTCGAGGTTGTCGCGATCGGTCAACACCAGAAAGATAAAGTTACCGCCGAGTTTACGATGCACCTTGCGCGTAAACATCACCATCGAGTAACTCTTGCCCGAGCCTTGCGTGTGCCAGAACACGCCCAACTTACCCTGGCGCGCCTTGCGCTCACGCACCGACGCGATGGCGCGGTTGACACCAAGAAACTGGTGATTGCGGGCGATGATCTTCTTCGGCTCGCCTGCGGACTCATCAAACAAAATGAAGTTCTCCACCAGATCGAGAAAGTTGCCTTTCTCACACACGCCCTTGAGCAGCGTCTCCATGTCCACCGCGCCGGGGGCGTCCTCCGCTAAACGTTTCCATTCGTTAAAGTGTTCCCAGCGGCTGGTGATCGAACCGATCTTCGCTTGCTCGCCATTGCCAAACATCACAATGGCGTTGTGATGAAATAAATGTGGAATGGTGTCGCGGTAGTCGGAGAAGTTTTGCTCGAAGGCGGTTTTGAGATTCTTGTGCAGGTTCTTGCATTCGATAAATAACAGCGGCAGACCATTGACGAAACCAACGATGTCCGCCCGCCGCCGGTAGAGGTCGCCCTTCACCCACAGCTCGCACACACAGAGGAAATCGTTATTGTCTGGCGTGTCGAAATCGAACACCCGCAGCCGCTGCCGTACCCGCTCGCCCTTGTCATTGCGAAAGGTCAGCTGCACCCCATCGCGTATCTGTGTGTACTTTTCACGATTAGTGGCCGCCAGGGTTTGCGAGGCAACGATGGCCGTGATCTGCCGCACCGCGTCGTCATAAGCGGTATCCGGTAGATTTGGATTTAACGCCAGCAACTTCCCGCGCAACGTACGCGTCAGTACCACCTCACGATCGGCAGCACGGCCCAACAGACTATTCGGCCCAAAGTCCTCGTTGTTATAGGCATACACCGATGTCCAACCGAGCTGCTGCTGCAGATAATCGGCGGTAGTCTGTTGGACGAGGGTGTCTTCGGTGTAATTCATGCGTTTTCT
Source organism: Gammaproteobacteria bacterium (assembly GCA_016194635.1). Taxonomy (GTDB): domain Bacteria; phylum Pseudomonadota; class Gammaproteobacteria; order UBA6429; family Thiohalophilaceae; genus JACQBC01. The sequence continues at coordinate 168,893 of JACQBC010000001.1, forward strand.
TTTTTATTTTTCTCGGCGCCCACGGCCAGCAGGTTCATCACCAACCGCACCATCAGATCCTTGGCTTTTGGATCGCTCTGGGCAATCAGCAGCGCCAGCGCCGTGAGGCCGTTTTCATCCAGGGTAAGGCGCATGCCCTCTTGGCGTAGATACAGCAAAAACAGAAAAGCGCCGGAGCGCTTGTTGCCGTCCGAGAACGGATGGTTCTTGATGACAAAATAGAGCAGATGCGCAGCGCGCTCTTCGCGGGTCTTGTACAGCGGATCGCCAAACATGGTCTGCTCGATATTACCGAGGATAGCCGCCAGCCCCTCGCCCCGATCGCGGGCAAACAGATCGCCGGCCTCGCCGCGCTGGCGCAGTTCCCCTGCCAGAGCATCCAGCGCCCGGCGCGCTTCTTCCAACCGCAGCACACCCCGCGCCGGTTGCGCTCCAGCAGGCACACCGAGCTTGCCTTCGTCGTAATCCTGCAGCAAGCGCCACGTCTTGGCGTAGCCCAGAATCAGGCCGACCACTTCGCGCCCGATGTCGGTCACGAGTTCCTGCCGAGTCAGAGTCTTGCCCAGCAGGTCCACCGCCTGCTCAAGTTCAGTCAGCCCCTGTTGGGTCAGCCGGTGTTCGTTGAGACTGTAACCTTGAGTCAGATGCTCTCGCAGCATCCGTGTGGCCCACTGGCGGAAGTGAACACCCCGCTGGGATTTCACCCGGTAACCAACCGAGATAATGACGTCCAGATTGTAGTGTCGCGTTTTGTATTGCTTGCCGTCATTGGCAGTAGTCAAGGAATCCTTGACTACTGCATCCTCCAGCAACTCGCCTTCCTTGAAGATATTACGAATATGCAGACTAATGTTTTGCTTTGTTTTTTCAAACAAATCAACCATCTGACCCTGAGTCAGCCAAACCGTATCACCTTCGAGACGGACCTCTATCGGCTGATCTTCGGTTTCAAAAATTACGATGTCACTCATACAGTCTCCTTACTGCGCCATCGTCCATAACGCTACCTAACGCGTAGTCCTCGTTGTTATAGGCATACACCGATGTCCAACCGAGCTACTGCTGCAGATAATCGGCGGTAGTCTGTTGGACGAGGGTGTCTTCGGTGTAGCTCATGTGAGAAGATCAATCCTTCTCATATGCCAGCGCCAGTGTATCGGCCACGGTGCGTAGACGTTTGTCCCGTGTCCAGAGTCGCACCACATCGCCCAGTGTCGCTGCGGCCAACAAGTGGGCATCGATGTAACCAATACCACGGCCCATCAGTGCGTGCCGCTCGATGAAAAAAAGCATCTCCTCGTCGGTGGCGACGGCGGCCCGCGGTAAATCCTTGAGTAAGGCCAGTACCTCAACGCGGTTGCGCAAGTTGCCGCAGGCCAGCTCACCGAGTACGAAGGGGTGCATCAACACCAAGCTGCCATTCAGCAGCGCCGCCAGTTCCGCGTCACCGACACGCAGGTGATCGAGCCAGACCGAAGTATCAACCAGGATCATGCTGGATTGGACTGCCGCCGAGCTATCGGCTCCAATTGCGGCTCACTGCCGCCAAGACGCGCCAGCCGCCGGGCACTCTCGCGTTCGATCAACGCACGCAGCCCCTCCCGCACCAAACTGGCCTTCTCGGACAGGCCGGTAATGCGTTGGGCTTCTTCCAGCAACTGATCATCTATATTCAGCGTCGTGCGCATCGAAACACCTCACTTAGGGATTGTATGCATTAAAGCATACATCAAAAGATGCTGATTGTCGTGCCTCTAAGCCAATGATGTCCATTTACGAAGCGACGATGGGAGTGGTCTGCTGGAGGAGGGTGTCTTCGGTATAGTGGTGCACGGTTCCTCTCTTCCATTTACCAATTAGAAATTGAATTTATATCAGCAAACTCGTCAGTCATTTCGCAGATGCTAGTTTGTATGTTCTGTTTCTGAAAACGATAGGTATGATTGCACAAATTACAGCGTCTCAATGACATTAAGCAAACGCTGAATGTCAGCGTGCGAATTATGTAGTTCGATAGTATCGGCAATCATCCGATGAATGAATGGTTTCTTAAATGGGGGTTTGTCCATAGCATTCATCGGAACCCCTTTGCTTCCAATCTGTCGCTTAAGCATATTCAAATCATAGCCGCTACTGTAATCCACACCGTTGTTTGAAACCTCTGTTAATACGCGCGCTGCTGCGGCTTTATTGGTTGTCGCGATCAGAGCGTACTCAAGGTCCGACGTGAACACAAATACGTTTAACCCAGCGGACTTAAACAGCGTTGTCGCCTCTATAGAAACTTCAGAAAACTCCGCTTCCTCCTTGTCCAATGCCGCATCGACTTTCGTATGAAATAGTGCTTCACCAGTGAGTACATATCCAGCAGCCTTCGCTCCGACAAGAACTGCTCGCTCCGTGGACTTCGTCAATGAATCGAAGTCGGTCACAACGAGATGCGGTATGTATGCAGCACTCCAAGCACGAATCATCCTTAGGAATGGGGAGAAGTTCGCATTTCCAGAGGCGGAAATGATTGAAATTCTATGTGATTGTGCCCCAAACTTTTTCTCAAGTAGAAGCTTAATCACCCGCGCATCTGACTCGCCCTCAACAAAGACCACCTTGTCTGCAAAAAACAGTAAAGAATTCACATCGTCGCTGTATGCGTCAAAAGTTTTTTGTTCTTTTGCGTCTTTTACTTCTGCTATGTGCAATGCGGAGTGTTGGCCAACCTTTTTTACCAAGCCAAGACGCGTAAATGGTGTTTCTGCTACGATGTAGGGACTGTGCGTTGTCACGATGACCCTAAGATTGTCCGATTGGGCGGATCGGATATCCTGATACAATTCTTTCTGCTTTTGCGGATGAAGGAAAGCCTCAGGTTCTTCAACGGCAAGAATAAACTGTATACCAGGATTCTGTGCAGCTTGCTGCTCAAGACGATGTAGCGCGAGGAGCACGCCACTCTGGACACCGGAACCCGCTTCAGATAGAGCTAGTGTCGTATCCCCGTCGTCAGTCATTTGAAATCCCAGCCTCAAGTTGTCCAGAATCCACTCTCCGACGTCCTGGACATCGACGTCGAACTTCAGGGCAAGTTTGTGCTGTGTCTTGAAACCAAAATGCTCTTCAATTTGTGGCAGCAATGCTTCATTGATGAACGGTTTGATAGTGCTCGAAATCCTGTCTCTGATGTCCTTCAGGGTACGGTATTCTCTGGGTGTACCACCTGCAGAATCAGGAATAATCTTAGCGAGGCCATGCACACGAAGCATCTTTGAAAACAGCTCTTGGAAGCGCGGGGAAGTTGCATCACGCAAAGCAGGGATGAGAACGAACCGGTTGTGATTGCGTAGTTTTTTTAACACGTCTATTGATGCTGAAGTAGTCTTGGCACCCTTTTCGATGGTCTCCAGCACTGTGAATGTCAAATCTTGGCGCACCGTAATGTGTAGCTGCTTGTCTTTGTCGATATCGGAGTATGTGATGGTAATCCGTCGTGCCTTCGCATTCACATGAAAGATCGGCAGCAAGCGCTCTGCCAAGTCTGGGTGTAATGCCCCAAGCTCGATTGCCTTTTCATCCAGTTGGTTTAAGACAATATCAATAACCTTAAGTATCGAGGATTTGCCGTGATCATTCTGGCCGATGAGAACGGAGGTCTTTTCCAGATCGAATCTGAGTGATTTGAACGATTTGATGTGTGCAAATTCAAAGGATTTTATCTTCATAATGGAATTCCCCCGTTCATCAGACGCGGCAGGAGCAAGTCGCGGGCTTTGGCAAGTTGTAGATTGCTATCTAGTAACAACTTAATTTGGGTGTAACTTGAACTTACGTGCTCCTCGAATAACTCAATAAGTTGAGTATTAGGCATCAATACGGTCATAACCTTTAGATGTGCCGGACCGTAATTCAACTGGGCTGCACCGGTGGCCATAGCTGTTGCCTGATCGATAAAATTTCCATACTTGAGATAGGCCTTCAGAAACCATTTTCTCATTACTCCCTTCGGCCGCATCCTAATCAAACTCGTGTTCAACATCACGGGTAAATGGCATTTCCGAATTGTAACGACTCGGCCTAGTGTGCCAGAACTCGAAACAACGTGGTCATCCACATCCAGCAAAAAATGTTGGTACTTGGACGCAACCTCTGTTTCGTCGATGCATTTTGTTTTTGACAAGTCTATTTCGTCATCATTGAAAGTTCGTATGTTGAGGAATGGAATGCCTTGATCACGATATTGGTGGTTGCGTAGTCCCGGTCCTTCTTTAAAGTCCACCACATCCGGAAATGGCTTCTTCTCCCACCCCTCCGGTACGCCGTCTTTGATTTTGACGTGTTCGTGGCCGGGGAAGCGGAGGTGGACGAACCATTCTTTGTAGAGCAGTCGTGCGGCCTGTTCCAGTAACTGTATCCGCCGCCGGTTGTTTTCGATCAGGTCGTCGTAGGCGGAGAGGATGTTACGAATAGCGTATTGCTCTGTCAGGTCAGGAACAAGCAATGGCCATGTTTCAAGAACCCGCGATTCAAGCTTTTTTGTCCCGTGGGAAGCATCAGTGGCAGAATCCCGTATGGCGTGACTTTGCGACTGAAGATAATAAAAAAGAAAACCAGAGTCGATCTTCGGGGATGGTTGCAGAGCTTTTAAATCTTGATTGAATGTGACCGGCCTTCCCGTCAAGGAAATTCGAAATTCCTTCGCAAGCGACATACCTCGAACCACCACGAGGACGGTGTTCTCGGGCACAAGTCTTGTCCCGTTTTCTGCGCCCTCTTCCGTCACATGGAGTTCGGTATCGTATATCCGACGTTGCGTCATCTCACCAGAGCTGACCCACGGAATCTCACCGTCCCAATACTTAGCTTCGCTCTTGCTAGGCGTTCCACCTGAACGGAACTTCACTTCGTCCCCCATAGGAACCGTGCGCCATCGAAAACTCATATCCCCAACTCCTCAAAATTTCTTTTGATCGTCGTTGCCAGCATAACTGCCTCGGCGTTGAGGTCTTGCAGCTCCACGTGGATTTCGCGCAGCGACTGTAAACGCCTCATTTCGCCACCTCGTCCCGCGCCAGTTCCGCTTCGAGTTCCGCAACGCTCGGCAGGCTACCCTGCAATTCCTTGGGAAGAACCTTGATGATTTCGGTTTCCCACTCGGCGACACCGATGGGTTTGTTGAACCCGCGCAGCGCGTATTCGGCTTCGAGCTTGTTGTTGGTGCGGCACAGCAGCAGGCCGATGCACGGCTTGTCGTCCGGGTGGCGCAGTAGGTCATCCACGGCCGAGAGGTACAGGTTCATGGTGCCGACAAAGCCTGGATCGAACGGCACCGCCTTGAGTTCCACGACCACATAGCAGCGCAGTTTCAGGTGATAAAAAAGCAGGTCGAGGTAGTAGTCGGCACTGGCAAATTCAAGATGAACCTGTCGACCGACAAAGGCAAAGCCCGCGCCCAACTCCAGCAGGAAATGCTGGATGTGATCCACCAGCGCCTGTTCGACTTCGCGCTCGCGGCGCGGATCGGCGGTGCCGAGAAAGTCGAAGAGGTAAGGGTCCTTGAAAATCTGCGCGGCCATGTCGGAATCCGCAGGCGGTAGGGTGGCGTCGAAGTTGGTGATGGCTTTGCCGTGGCGTTGGTGCAGATGGTTTGCAATCTGCGTCGCCAAAACGTCACGGCTCCAACCATGCTCAATCGTCTTGCGCGCATACCAGAGGCGTATCTCAGCATCTTCAGCTTATCGAGCAGCGCCACATTGCTGCGCCAGGGAATTTGTGCAACGGTGCGTTGCACAAATTCGCGGTCCGGCCAGGATTCGGCAAACTTACGCATATATTTCAGATTGCGCGGCGACAAACCGCTCATGTCTGGATAAGCAGCCCCAAGGTCGGCGGATAATCTGTCGATGACTTTCGCCCCCCAGCCTTGTTGCTCCTGTCGCGCCAGGATCAAACGCCCGATGTCCCAATACAGCATGACCATTGTCGCATTGGCGGCCATGACCACGCGCAATCGCTCGGCCTGGATGCGCTGCTTAATCTCCGTGAGCACCGCCGCATAACCGTCGGGCAAATCGGCGTGCGACGGCGTCGCGGGAAACGATGCGTCGCCCCGTTTGCGGCCACGCGAACCGCGCTCAACGGTGGTGCCGGGGGGCGTTTTTTTCATATCCCCAATTCCTCAAAATTCCGTTTGATGGTCGCCGCCAGCGTGACCACCTCGGCGTTGAGATCTTCCAGTTCGACGTGAATTTCGCGCAGGGTTTCCTCGAAGTCGAAGTCTTCATCGACTTCTTCGGGGGCGACGCCGACATAGCGGCCGGGGGTGAGGCTCCAGTCGTTGGTTTCGATCTCTTTGATCGTCACCAGTTTGACCAGCCCTTCCACGTCGCGCAGTTTGGCCTCGGGGAAACGTTCGGTGAGCCAGTGGGCCTGTTTCCAGAAATAGCGCACTTGCTTGAGTTGCTCGACGGCGAAGTGACGCGCTTCATCGGCGGCCTTGCGGGCGCGGGTGATGTCTTTGCTCACCCAAGCGTCGCTGTCTTTGGCGTTGCATTCTTTTTCGCAGGTGTCGATAAGGCGAGTGGCAAGCTTATAGATAAGATCGGTTTGTTTAATCAGGTCACGGCTGGCATCACTCATGGGCTCGAACGCTTTGGTGAGTTTGCACAGCGCCGCATTGGTATCCGATGCGGCCTCCCATTGCTTGGTTGCCTGCTGCGCACGCTTGCGGAACTGTGCGATGTCCTGATCAAACAGTTCGGTCTCATTTTCTAATTCCTTCAGCACGTCGGCCTGTGGTCCGGTTTTGGGCTGGCTGTGCAGAAACGGTGTTAGTGTGTTGCGCAAGACCTTCAGCGCCTCGGCATAGTCTGGCAATGGCTGTGCGATGTGTTCGAGTTGGGACATTCGGCGCGAGTTCTCGTTGTTTAGTCGTCTCAGCGTATTTCGCTGCACTGCAACCGATCACCCCCTTAAAACTGTTCAGACATTTTGCGCTATTTGGCGGGGGCAGGCAAGGTTGAGGAAAGATGAAATACAATCACAGATTGCGAATGCCTTGCGATGTCTTCAGAAATTGCCTGCGGTCATTACCAAGTTTTTCAAAACTCCGCTCTATAAGGCAAGCTGGAATATAAGGCTTTACTTGTGTTGTTTTTTTGCATTCACTAAAAAAACGCCCCCTTGCGGGGGCGCTGCGTTTAACGACCTTGGAGAGGGTCGTGGAGCTGAGAACTCGGGTTTACTCTTTGCCCATCGCAGCGGGGGCGGGTTGAACACCGGCGGCGGGGGCGGCGTTTTCAGTTTTTGCAGGCGCTTTGGATATTGCAGCGGCCGCGGCGGCGGAGATTTTAATATTGTCTTCGGAAATAACCTCGCCCGCACCATTCACCACCGAGACTTTGTATTCACCGGCGGTTTGCGGAATAAAACTCTTGCTGGACCACACGCGCCAACGGTTACTGCCCACGTTAAATTTCATTTCGGCTACGACTTTGCCGTCGTGTTCCCAACGGTGGGTGGCGGTTTGGCCGTTCATGTCGCGCAGTTCAGTGAAATAATAAACCTTGGAGTTATCGGTATTTTGCAGTTTATCGGTGGGCTCACGGTCTTTAATCTCGCTGGTGAAGATCGAGCGCACCACGCTCCCTTTTGAAAAACCCGACTGCTCGGCCACATCCTGTTTTGCCCCCGTGGTGGCAGTACTCGTGGCCTTTGGAGTCGTGGTTGCCTCGGCGGGAGCAGTTTGGGTTTGAGAATGGGTCTGTTGCGCCGCGGCCGGCGCGGCGGGGGTTTGTGCCGACGTAGTGCCGGTGGTTTCAGCCACGGCGATAACCGGGCCTAGGGTTGCGGCGAAAATAATATGGCTTAATTTCATAACTGGGCTCCTCTGATGAATTCTAATTCGGTGTGTAATTAATTACAGTGCCGAGTTTATTGTGTGTGCACTGTCTACCAAGTATAACAATCTATCCGTGAATAACATCACACTCCAATCCGGACCCCGGCAAGCTTATAGCACCAGCCGCGCCTTGATAAGCCCATAAAAAGAGCGGGCTTGAGGTTGACTAAAATACCAACCCAAGTGAATCCCGCATTGCAGGCAAGTGGCGAGCTGCCAGCTATAACCGCTAAACCACGTGTGCTGCAACGTAGGCTCTCCTGAGATCAGACCCCGCGCCTCGTGAAATAACACAATGGCGAACCTCATCCCCGCCGGGTTAGTCACGACATGGTGGTGCTGCCCCGCCATGTCGATGGCCTGACTGGGTCGTGTAATAACGCTACGGCAGTGCAGGCAGCGAATGACCTCGGCAGTTTCGGTTGGCTGGGGTATTGGGACGGTCAGACTGGCGGTTTTATCAAAATAAAATCGCGGCGGTAATAATTTATCCAGCCATAGCGGTAAGAATACAATCATCGTGTGATCCTGGTAGGGCGCGTAAGGTCGACACTGCCACACTTCCATCCTACAATGGCCGCCCGCATAACAACTGAATTTAATACAACCGCCTCATGACGCGCTACCCTGCCACTACTCCAGCCACCGATACTGCTCCCATAACCGGCGTCCTGTTAGTCAACTTGGGGACGCCCGATGCCCCGACACCTGCCGCGGTACGGCGTTACCTGGCGGAGTTTTTATGGGATCCGCGGGTGGTGGAAAGCCCACGCTGGTTTTGGTGGTTGGTACTGCACGGCTTCATCTTACGCTACCGGCCGCCGCGGGTAGCTAAAGTCTATCAAAGTATCTGGGGTCGGCAAGGCTCGCCCCTTTTGACCCATAGCCTGTCCCTGGCTAAGGCCGTGGCGGCCTCGGTGCCGGCGAATGTGGTGGTACGTTGCGCGATGAATTACGGCAATCCCAGTATTGCCTCGGTATTGGCGGAATTAAACCAGCACAATCTGCAACGCTTGTTGGTGCTACCGCTTTACCCGCAGTATTCCGCCACCACCTCGGCGGCGGTATTTGATGCGGTAACGCGCGAACTTCGCCGTTGGCGCAAACTCCCCGATCTGCGTTTTTGTCTTCACTACTATAACCATCCCCAGTATATTGATGTCTTGGCCGGGCAAATTCGCCACAGTTTCCAAACCCAGGGCCGGCCGCAAAAGTTACTGTTTTCGTTTCATGGGATCCCGCAGCGCTATTGCAAAGCGGGCGATCCCTATGAACAGCAGTGTTACGCCACCGCCGCGCAAGTGGCTGCCCGCTTAGAATTAGGCCAAGAGCAATGGCAATTAACCTTTCAGTCGCGTTTTGGACGCGAACCTTGGTTAGAGCCCTTTACCGATCGCACGCTTAAAGCGTTCCCTGGACAGGGTATTACCCGGGTGCAAATTATTGCCCCGGGATTTGCCGTGGATTGTTTAGAAACCCTGGAAGAGTTGGCTATCCAAAACAGAGAGTTTTTTACCCACGCGGGCGGACAAACGTTTCACTACATTCCGGCATTAAATGACAGCGCGGCGCATGTCGCGCTTATCCGCCAGTTAATCGATGAACAAACCGCGGGTTGGCACGGATAAGCGGTTTACCCGGCTCGCTAGCCGTTTCACTTTATTAGGGATGATTAGCCCAACTCCCCTTTGTAATCGGCGATACCGGCATTGCCTTGGGCACCGATAATTTTCGGCGTATTAAATTTCTTGATCTTCGCCACTTTCACGTCGCGCAAATATTTAGCCACCGTGTCCCAAACCGGCTCACCGGGGGATTGGCTACCCACCGTGGCCCAGCCCGCGACTTTATAGCTCTTCTTGGCGTCAATCGGGGTGCCGTTATCCAAGCGCATATCCTTGATCCGATTACCGATGCTGGCATTGAGGTCGATGGTGTAATCCATGCCGCCGAGCCGGACCATGTCGCCACCCTGTTGTTTATAAGGATCGGTATTGAATAAATTGTCCGCCACGTCTTCAAGCACGATCTTAATATCGTCACCGCTCATGTCACGCACATAGGTTTCGGGATAGGTCGTAGCGGTTTGATCCATGACGTGATCCATGGTCACCGTCTGACCTGGCAATACGGTGGTTCCCCAGCGAAAGCCCGGCGACAAGGAGATTTGCGCTTGGTTTACCGCGCGCAAGGCATCACAAATCACCTGGTCAAAGGTACCGTTGAAATTGCCACGGCGGTATAACGAGACACCCTCGGGATCGGCAATCGCCAATTGTTCGGTTAACTTGGCTTCATAGGGCTTGCGAATATCCGCGATATACCCTTGCATTTCCTTGTCCGGCTCTAACAAATTGGAGAATACCGGCAACAAGCGATAACGGAAATCCTGTAACTTGCCGTTACGCACATCCAGCTGCATAAACCCTAAGAACTTACCGTTGGAACCCGCGTTGGTTACCAAGGTTTGCCCGGTTTTATTCTTGATAACCGTGGGCGCGGGGACACCATCGTGGGTATGACCGCCGAAGATCACATCGATACCGGAGACTAGTTCCGCCATCTTTAAATCCACATCCATGCCGTTATGCGAGATCACCACCACGATATCGGCTTTTTCCTTATTACGCACCTCGTCGACCGTGCGTTGCATGTCTTGATCGTGGATACCGAAGGTCCAATGGGGAATAAAGCGTTGTGGATTGGCGATAGGGGTATACGGGAAGGCTTGTCCGATCACGGCGACCCGCACCTCACCGACTTGTTTAATGCTATAGGGCTTAAAGGCGCGTTGGGTGCTTTCATTAAAGCCGGCAAAATCCGCGAAGGGATACCCGGTGAGGATCGATTCGTCATTCACAAACACGTTTTGACAAACAAAATCGCCTTTGAAGTTTTTGACGTTTTCAATCACTTCTTTATCTTGATAGGTAAATTCCCAATGGCCGGTCATTACATCCACGCCTAATAGATTACAGGCCCCGACCATGTCCTTACCACGGGTCCAATAGGCCGTGCCCGATCCTTGCCAGGTATCACCGCCATCCATTAACAGGGTTTTATTGACGCCGTGTTCGCTGCGTAATTTTTTAATCAGGGTACGCAGATGGGCAAAACCACCGACCTTGCCAAAGGTCTTAGCCGCTTCCTCGAAATTCAAATACGTAAAGGCATGGGCCTCGATACTCCCCGGATGGATACCGAAGTGTTTGAGAAATTTATCCCCTACCAAGTGGGGCGAAACCCCCGACATCGTGGCCAGCCCCACATTAACATTGGGCTCGCGAAAATAAATCGGCAGCAACTGCGCATGGGAGTCGGTGAAGTGAATTAAGGACACATTACCAAAGGGGGCGATGTTATAAAGTTCTTCGGGTTTACGCGCCACCGCCGAGGCCGGTGCGGCACCACTCTTGCCGGACTTATTACATCCGGGAACCAGACCGGCGGCGGCGGCCAGGCCCATCATTTGAATAAATTCTCGACGGCTAAGAGACATTCATCTCCTCCTGCGGGTTAGTGTGGATCGCGTTAGCATTTATCTATATCGCCCCATTATGCCATGCTCGGGCGGGGGGTATATACCTGGGGAACGATCTGCCAATAATAATACAAAAAGTGGACTTATGGCATTACTTTGGTGGGGATGGGTGCTTGTCTTTGGCGCGACACTAACGGGGAGTAGTGCCGTACAACACGAAACAGCAGCAGCGCGGCCGCCCCGATGGACAACTCGATCGGGCGCAGGGTATCGGCCTTGACCAGCCAAAAGAAGTGGATTAAAGCCATGATCACGATCACATAAATTAACCGGTGCAACCGCACCCAATTACGTTTTAAACGGCGCTGCATCGCCTGGGTCGAGGTTAGCGCCAGGGGAATAAGCAACCCAAAAGCCAGCATACCGACGGTAATAAACGGCCGCTTGAGGATATCGTGTCCGATCTCCGGCCAATCAAAAAATTGATCCATCCACACATACGCCAATAGGTGTAATAACGCATAAAAAAATCCGAATAAGCCCAGCATACGCCGCAACCGAATCGGCCAGCCAGACTGCAATGCGGTTTTTAGGGGTGACATGCACAGGGTGATTAACAATAACATCAAGGCCCATTCACCCAAGTGGCGGGTAACCACTTCAATGGGATTGGCGCCGAGTTGATGTTGTGTAAAACGCCATACCTGGATACCCAAAGGTAACAGGCACAGACTAAATACCGCTGTTTTAAACAGCACCCAGTTACGTGACGGCATTGGAGTAAGCGAGTTTCAGGTCGGCAATCGGGCTAGAAATATTTACGTAGATCCATACCAGCGTACAACGGCGCCACGGCCTCGGCATAACCATTAAACATCAAGGTATCGCGTTTGCCGAATTCACCAATACGCCGCTCGCGTTTTTGACTCCAGCGTGGATGATCCACCTCTGGATTAACATTGGAATAAAAACCGTATTCGCTCGGAATAGCCCTCGCCCAGGTGGATACGGGTTGTTGTTCGGTCAGACGAATTTTGACAATCGACTTGATGCTCTTAAATCCATATTTCCAGGGCACCACTAAGCGCAGCGGCGCGCCGTTTTGCTTGGGCAGTGTCTGGCCGTACAAACCCACGGCTATCAACGTAAGCGGGTGCATGGCCTCGTCCATCCTTAAACCTTCCAGGTAGGGCCACTCCAGTACCGCGCGTTTTTGTTCTGGCATTTCTTCTGGACGCAGCAAGCTGGTAAATTCCACGTATTTCGCCCGCGAAGTGGGCTCATGGCGTTTTAGTAACGCGGCCAAAGGGAATCCAATCCACGGGATCACCATTGACCATCCTTCCACACAACGCAGGCGGTAGATCCGTTCTTCCAACGGATGGGGTTTAAGAATATCTTCCAGGGTAAAGCGACCGGGGTTTTTAACTTCCCCCTCGATGACCACCGACCAAGGTGCGATCGTTAGCGCCTGGGCGCGCTCGGCGGGAGAATATTTGTCGGTGCCGAATTCGTAGAAATTATTGTAATGGGTCGCATCGTCGAAGGATGTTTTGGCTTCATTTAAGGTATATTTATTCGCGGCGCTGTAGTTTAAGGTAGAAGCCGCCACCGTACGGCTCACCAGCGGTGCCAGCGCCAACCCCGCTGTCGCCTGCATGAACCGCCGCCGTGCGCGGTAAACAGCCTCCGGGGTAACTTCGGATAACACTCGTGATGTTTGTCGTTTGGGTGACATACCTGCTCCTAACAAAACCGCTGAATTCACTCGACACTTGACCGGATAACCGGCCTAGGGTTAAGGACCATGGATCCCGTGACTACCTTACAACCGGTACTTAACCTTGCACTAAGTCAGGTCACGTCATAAGATTTGGTGACACCACCACCCAGGACTCATAAGAAGTGACCACCACCACGCCTAGTGTAGATCGGGCACCCCAGCCCCGTGCGGTGAATCGCACCATGGTACAGACCAGCAAGGCCAAGGGGGAAACCCGCACCTTCGAGATATTTGATGATCGGTTCATCGAAGTCACGATAGACAATATCTTCGGACAGAAGCTCTATAACCTCAATCTATGCTTGCTGGAGCCCTGGCCGGTACGGCACCGCGATGTTTCCTGGCGCTGGCTGTTGGCGATGATCTATTTTAGCATCACCACCCTGGCCTACGGTATGTACATGATCGACCACTCGTCCAACGATGCCCTCTCGCGGCTGGTACCCTTTCTGGTGATTTTTGTCTTGTTGTTACTGGGCTCACTGCTGATGTTTCTATATCGTTCCCCGAACGTCACGGAATTTCGCAGCCGTTATTGCGGTTGTGTACTGATCAGCCTGATTTATGCCAACCCGTCGCAAGAACTATTTGACCAGTTTGTCGAAGAACTCAAACAACGCATCCTCGCCGCCAGCCAGACGGTACGCATCGACAAACACCGGATGTTGATCAATGAAATCACCAAATTGCGTAAGCTGCGCAATGACGGTGTCATCAGTGAACGCGAATACGTCGCCGCGTCACGCCGCATACCGAATATGCGGATCTAACCGCAACAGCGCGGTCATCTTAGCGTAGTACTGATGTTGGTTGTTGGCAGGGGTTGGGTCAGGTGACTCGCCGTCAATACATCCTGTAGGCTCGGGGAGCGACATCCCTGTCGCCCACGGTCACCCGACCCAACCCCTGCCAACAACCAACATTGATAACTTTCCGTTGTAAGTTAAATCACCACTCTAAACCCTAAGCACTTTGCCCGAGGGATGTATTCACAGCGAGTTACCCACACCGGTTGATCCGGCAATCACCGACTTTACTACTGTTGTGCCCATCCTAAAATATCTTGCCACGCGCGCCAGGTAAATAATCCGCGCTGATGGAAAAAAATCGTTTGTGCCAAGTGACGGAACAAGGGTTGCTGAATAAGACGATCATACGTGGCATTTGACGGTGCAATCCGATCCAGTACATGGCGCAGCTGTTGCTTGAAGAAGTAATTGGGCCGAGCGTTACGGATCTCTGCCTCGATATCACCCGTCCCGCCTTGAAATTTCTGCGCCAAGGCTTCACCGGCGACCTGTCCGATCGCTAACGCTGCATGGATACCACCCGCCGTCAACGGCGATACCATCCCCGCGGCATCGCCGAGTAATAACACCGCCCCACGCGTCATAGGTGTTACGGGTCCGCCGCAGGGGATCAAGCCGCCCCGTCGCGACACGGTTTCGCTGCTGGAGAAATCAAATAACCGTGTTAGTTTTGCGATAAACCGTTCCAAATCTGGCATTGCCGGCCAACGCACCGCCAGGCCAATTTGATGCACCCCAACCCCCGGGACCACCCAACCGATATAACCGGGGGCCAGTTGCGCATCTAAAAACACGTGCAAATGATTAGCATCGATCCCTTTGACCCCGCGTAGCTCAACTTCCACGCCGAAAATAAACTCCTGGTTCTTGCCTAATTGAAAATTGCGTGCGACGCGTGAGCGCGCCCCGTCACAGCCGATCAAATAACGCGTCTGAATGTTGTGTCGGGCTATGCGGATGAACTCGCCGTCGGCTTGAGCACTCGTATAGGCCATGCGGGTACGAATATTGGCTCCCGCGCTACGCGCCGTATTGGCGAGCCAATCCAAACACGCCCCAGTATCAGTGGCAAGAAAATAATAGTCGGGGGAATGTAAATCGATCGATTGCAGCGAGGGGCTATACAACCGCACCCCCTCGATTCGACGCGTGAGGTTAGTAGGAAAATTCCAGTGCTGCGCGGCTTCTTTTACCAAAATACCCGTGGTGTGCGGGGTTGCACCGGGGTGCGATTTACGTTCCATCACCAAGGTTGAAACACCTTGCGCCGCCGCGGCCTGTGCACACGACAAGCCCGCGAATCCCGCCCCCACAATCACGACGTCATACTTTGCCATGGTCTTTTCTCCTCCTGGGATATGAGAGAGCAAGACTAGCGGCAACAATTAGTACAGACCAGCTCCGATCAGAATACACTGCAAATGATCATTTTTCGTAATTTTTGATCCCGGCGGACAATACCCACTAACTGCGAGTGCTGTTGGTGGCGACCGGGTTGCCACCCGCTTTATCACGGTGTGAATCTAATGTTGCGGTGATGATGTTAGTTGAGGGCGGGTTGATGGGTACAGGTGGCCGTCGAGCGTACAGGGATGTATTTACAGCGAGTCACCTGTAGCCATCAACCCGCCCTCAGCTAACATTACGCTATGCCGCCGCGAGTTTCTTCGCGCTCTTTTTAAAGATAAAGCGGTCGCGTTCAAAATCCACCTCAATAATATCGCCGGGGATAAATTTCCCGGCGAGAATATCCTGCGCCAAGGGATTCTCGACGTTTTGTTGGACCGCGCGTTTGAGCGGCCGCGCGCCGTAGACCGGATCAAACCCGGCCTCACCGAGTTTATCCAAGGCACGTGCAGATAACTCGATACCCAGGTGACGGTCTTTAAGACGCTTACGCAGATAATCGAATTGAATCGTGGTAATAGCCCGAATTTGTTCACGCCCCAGCGGATGGAACACCACCACCTCGTCGATCCGGTTGATAAATTCGGGACGGAAGTGTTGTGCCACCACACCCATCACGGCGGATTTCATTTTGTCATACTGTTCTTCCGTGGCCATCTCCTGGATCACTTGCGAGCCCAGGTTCGAGGTCATGATGATTACCGTGTTGCGAAAGTCCACGGTACGGCCCTGACCGTCGGTGAGGCGGCCATCGTCTAAGACCTGTAATAACACATTGAACACATCCGGGTGGGCTTTCTCCACTTCGTCCAATAAAATCACCGCATAGGGTTTACGCCGCACCGCTTCGGTTAAATAACCGCCTTCTTCATAGCCGACATAGCCCGGCGGCGCGCCAATTAATCGCGCCACCGAATGTTTTTCCATGAATTCCGACATGTCGATGCGCACCATCGCCTCTTCGGTATCAAATAAAAATTCCGCCAGGGCCTTGGTTAGCTCGGTTTTACCCACCCCGGTCGGCCCTAAAAATAAGAATGAACCACTGGGGCGATTGGGATCTGCCAGGCCCGCCCGCGCGCGGCGGATGGCATCGGCCACGGAACGCAGGGCATCGCTTTGGCCGACCACGCGTTTATTCAAGGCTTCTTCCATGCGCAGCAGTTTGTCACGCTCACCTTCGAGCATTTTGGAGACCGGGATACCGGTCCATTTCGACACCACTTCGGCGATCTCTTCCTCGGTGACTTTATTGCGCAGCAGTTTGGTTTCCTGCATCTCGGCCTGCGCCGCCATGTCGAGTTTTTTCTCCAACGCGGGGATGCGGCCGTATTGCAATTCCGACATGCGGGTTAAATCCCCGGCACGGCGTGCGGTTTCCAATTCGATACGGGCACGTTCCAAGTCCTCTTTAATATGCTGGGTACCTTGCAGCGCGGCCTTTTCAGCGCTCCAGATTTCCTCCAGGTCTTTGTATTCGCGTTCGAGTTTGTCGATTTCGTCTCTGAGCTTTTCCAGGCGTTTCTTCGAGGCTTCGTCGGTTTCCTTTTTTAAAGCCTCGCGTTCGATCTTTAATTGAATCAGGCGGCGGTCGAGTTTATCCATTTCCTCGGGCTTGGAATCGATCTCCATCCGTATCCGACTGCCCGCCTCGTCGATCAAATCGATCGCCTTATCCGGCAACTGCCGATCGGTAATGTAACGGTGCGATAACACGGCGGCGGCGACAATCGCTGGATCAGTGATATCCACGCCATGATGGACCTCGTATTTTTCCTTCAAACCACGCAGAATTGCGATGGTATCTTCAACATTAGGTTCGTTCACCAATACTTTTTGGAAACGCCGCTCTAAGGCCGCGTCTTTTTCGATATATTTGCGGTATTCATCCAAGGTGGTCGCACCTACACAATGTAACTCACCGCGTGCCAAGGCCGGTTTCAACATATTCCCGGCATCCATCGCACCTTCAGCCTTGCCCGCGCCCACCATGGTATGAATTTCATCGATGAATAGAATGATCTGGCCTGCTTGTTTGGCCAGATCGTTGATCACCGCCTTCAGGCGCTCTTCGAACTCGCCGCGAAACTTGGCCCCGGCGAGTAAGCTCCCCATGTCGAGCGATAACACCCGTCGGCCTTTTAGACCTTCGGGTACCTCACCGTTAACCACGCGTTGCGCCAAGCCTTCAACAATCGCGGTTTTGCCCACCCCGGGTTCGCCAATCAATACGGGGTTGTTTTTAGTACGGCGTTGTAAAATTTGTATGACCCGACGGATTTCATCGTCACGACCAATCACCGGATCGAGTTTGCCCTGCTCGGCACGCTCGGTGATATCGATGGTGTATTTTTCCAGCGCCTGGCGTTGCTCCTCGGCATTGGGATCGTCAACCTTTTGCCCACCACGCACCTGTTCAATCGCCTTTTCCAAGGTCGTGGTCTTGGCGCCGGCCTTACGCAGTAAATTGCCTAGTTCGCTTTTATCGTCAATCGCCGCCAGCACGAATAATTCGCTGGAAATAAACTGGTCTTTACGTTGCTGCGCGAGTTTATCCGTCACATTGAGCAAGCGCGCCAGCTCATTGGAAATATGCAGGTCACCTTGATTACCACTGACACTGGGTAGACGCTCCATGGCCTCGGCCAACTGCGAACGCAGCAAATTCACATTCACATTGGATAAGCCCAGCAGATGCCGCACCGACCCGCCCTGCTGATCCAGCATCGCCAGCATCACATGCAGGGGCTCTACAAACTGGTGGTCACGGCCAATCGCCAGGCTTTGCGCCTCTTGCAGGGCGGCCTGAAATTTACTGGTTAATTTTTCCATACGCATGAGTGCGTTTCCTCGTTACTTATTCGTTAAAACAGGTTGCTGGAATTTATAGGGGCTATAAGGGTAGATTCAAGCATAGGCTAAGGATAACTTGATCGGTATCAAGTTAGTGATGTTTAGCTTCAACAATGGGCCGCGGATGGGGAGGTGGCTTGCGGTTGGGTGTGACACGCCGTAAATACGTCCGTGTAGGCTGGGGGGCGACAAAATTAATAGTAGCCGCGATCCAATCCACCACCGCAATTACCTTACGCTGGTCGTTTGAACGTAGCCACTGAATTCGCCGGCGGTTTTTTTTCAGGATACAACTCATCCAAGGAAAGACTGGCCCCGGGCCGTTGCACGATGCGGATGTGTTCGCGGCGAAACTCGCGCGCGTTGCTCAAACCACAGGAATGCGCAATGACATTGATTTCGTGGTTCACCCATTTAGCATAATTCGCCACCCGCTCGGCCTTGTCGGTGACCACCAAACCTTTTTGTAAGCGTGGGTTATGGGTGGTAATACCGGTCGGGCAGGTGTCCATATGACACTGCAAGGATTGAATACAACCCAACGCAAACATAAATCCCCGCGCCGAGACCGCGAAATCCGCGCCCATACACAGCGCCCAGGCGACATTGGCCGAAGTGACCAACTTACCGGAGGCAATCACCCGGATACGATCCCGTAGTCCATATTCACTCAACACATCCACCACCAACGGCAAGGATTCGCTGATCGACAAACCGACATAATCGGCGAGGATTTGCGGTGCGGCTCCGGTACCGCCTTCACCCCCATCAACGGTAATAAAATCCGGAGCTGCGTCCAGACCACGGCGCACAATGGTTTCGCATAATTCGCGCGGAAAACGATCCGATCCAAACACCGATTTAAACCCCACGGGACGCCCGGTCCAGTCCCGGATCCGCTGCATCACATCTAACAATTGATCGCAGTTGCCAATGTCCTTGTGACGGTTGGGGCTGGACGAGGTTTTACCGGCGGGAATGCCCCGGATGCGGGCGATTTCTTCAGTGACCTTAATTGCCGGCAGGACACCGCCCCGGCCCGGTTTGGCCCCCTGCGAGAGTTTTATCTCAAAGGCCTTGACGATGTCGCCCACGTCTTTGACGCGTTGCTGGGATAAATTACCCTCTAAATCCCGCACCCCGTATTTGGCGGTACCGATTTGAAAAATAATGTCGGCCTTGGCCTCCAAATGAAGCGGTGACATACCCCCTTCACCGGTGTTCAGCCACACCCCCGATTTTTCCGCGCCACGCACCAAGGCGCGCAGTGCCGGCGCGGAGACGGCTCCAAAACTCATCCCCGAAATATTAAACACCATCGGGGCGATGAAAGGTTTGTCGCAGGTAGGACCGATCACCAGAGGCGGCATCGGGATCTTTTCTTCTTCTAACCTTGAAAAGGGCGCGTTCACGAAAATCATCGCGCCGGGCTGGTTGAGGTCGTGAGTAGAACCAAAGCCGAGTAATCCCCCCAGACCTTTCGCAGTGCGATACACCCAGCCGCGGGTGGCACGATTAAACGGTTGCTCTTCCCGATCGTGGGCAAAAAAGTATTGGCGAAAATATTCCCCCAACCGCTCAAACCGGTAACGCATCCGGCCGATCACTGGGTAATTGCGTCGGATCGCATGTCGGGTTTGGGTGACGTCTTGAATATACATGATCGCCACAAAAATCCCGCCCAGGGCTAATACCACACCTAGAATAATGATGATTCCATTGGCCAATGACGACATGCGATACTCCTTAGGGGACTGATCGTTATCGAAGAATCATCGGCCGTAAAAGAAAAAAGCTTAAGCTGACGTCAGACGGGATCCCCCAGGGCAGGACAGGCGAAGAGGTAAAACTAACCGCTAAACGAAATGACCGCCGTGGCGGGATCGCAGCGTGCAATACAGGCAAAGATCGGTAGCTAGGTTAGGCTAAACCGATAGGTTCAAAGCTATTTTTTGCGCGGGAATAAATCGTGGCGACGGCTCACTAAGCGGTCCAAAAACAATAATCCGTCCAAGTGATCACATTCGTGTTGCACCGCGCGCGCCTCATAGCCACGCATGTCATACTGACGCGGTTGACCCAATACATCATGCGCGCGCAGTGTAATCGAGTCGGCGCGGATCACATTGCCGGTGAAATCCGGTACGGACATACAACCCTCCCGCCCCTTTACCATGCCTTCCCAGGAATCGATCTCGGGATTAATCAAAATCAACCGGCCGTGGTGCTGAATATTGGGTTTACCAGATACGTCTACGATTACGATGCGCTGCAAACGCCCCACTTGCGGCGCCGCTATGCCCACTCCACCGGGGGAGGAACGCAGCGTCTGCTCTAAATCAGCGATAAAAGATTGTAACTCAGCATCAAAAACTTCCACCGGGTTGGAACGTTCTTTAAGCCGTGGATCCGGAAAGGTTAAAACCGGAAGCAATGCCATGGCTACCCCACCAAGGTGTCGATGGGTGTTAGCCGTACCTCAATCCCTTGTTGACGAATACTATCCAACGCCGACTCCAGGTTGGGAATACCTTGCTGAGCCTTACCCTCAATATGCATCACATAAATAGGGCTGGTTTCCGTACCGGCGACATCGGATTCGAGATCCAAAATATGCAACCCCGCTTCCGCTAAAACCCCCGTGACCTTGGCAACGATGCCGGCCCGATCCGCGCCGTACACGCTGATACTCACATCCGGTAACATGTGTTGATGTAACTTGGCGTCGATGCTATCGATATGCAGGTGTAATTCCATGGATTCTGCTACAGCGGTTATCAAGTGAGTTAACGTGGCTTTGCTGCCCGCGAACTTCACCATCAACATGACGGCGAAGTTACCGCCCAGCCGTAGCATCGAGGCTTCACCTAAATTGCAGCCGCCTTCAAACAGCGCGGCGGTGATCTGGGCAACAATGCGGGGGCGATCCTTACCGATCAGGGTCAGCATGTACCAGTGCATAGCGACCTCTGTGATTCAATGCAACGTAGAATGAGTAACATAGATCATCGCCATGCCGCACATAATAAGTATGAGTTGCTGCGCGGTGGCCTTGAGATCCACGCGTTGATGCAACCCTGGGATCAGATCCGCCACCGCGATGTAAATAAAACTGGACGCGGCGATGGCTATAACATACGGCACGGCTTGCAACGAATGTTGCAACCAGAAATACGCCGCCACTGCGCCAAACAAGGTGGTGATACTGGTCAGGATGTTGAACAAAAACGCGCGCCGGCGGGATAACCCACTATGCAGCAACACCGCGAAATCGCCGACTTCTTGCGGGATCTCGTGCGCCGCCACTGCCAAACTGGTAATCACACCCAAGTGTATATTGGTTAAAAACGCTCCGGCGATTAAAACGCCGTCCACCAGGTTATGGATCCCATCGCCAATGAGGATCAAGGTGCCGGTGGCCTTGCGCCGGTGTTCGGCGCTGGGAGCATGGGCCTCGCACGCGTGCGCATGGCAGTGCCGCCACAACACCATCTTCTCCATCAAGAAAAATCCCAGGATACCCAATAACACCGTCATGCCCAATTGATGGAATTCTAAACGGAACTCACCCTCGACCGCATGCGGCAATAAACCCAAAAAGGCCGCGCCCAACATCGCACCGATGGCGAAACTCACGGCGTGCGGCATAGCGCGTTCGCGTTGTGCTTCGGGAAACAACAAAAAAATCGCCGCGGCGAGCACACTGAGTACCCCGCCGAACAAACTGAAGATAATTACCCACCCTAGTAAACTCATGGGCGCTGATGATACTCGATCGTTGTTAGAACCACTATGCCGCCAACCAAATCAAACTTGCCATGCGCCCGGTAATGGCCTCGCGCCGATACGAATAAAAATAGTGACTATCGCGGTAGGTACAATATTTACCGCCATAAACGCTGTTCACCCCCAGTTGTTGTAGTTCCAGGCGCGCCGCCGCGTACAGGTCCATCCACCAATGCTGCGGGGCTTGAGCCACAAATACCTTGGCATAAGCGGGATGCCGCTGGATAAAGCCACGCTGGACCTCAACCCCGACCTCAAACGCCGTAGGACCGATGGCCGGACCTAACCATACTAATAGATCGGCGGGCGACGCGGGTAATTGTTTTACCGTGGCACTGATAACCCCGGCTAATAATCCACGCCAGCCTGCATGCACCGCCGCTACACAACTGCCCCGGCGATCGGTGATCAACACGGGTAGACAATCGGCGCTCAATACGGCGCATACCACACCGACCTGGATGGAGATACTGGCATCGGCCCGCGGTGGCGGCTGCCGTTGTTGCGTCGCGTTGAAGACTTCACAACCGTGTACTTGGTTTAGCCAAAGAGGCTCGGAAGGTAGGGACTGTTGTTTAATCAACCGTTCTCGATTGCGCGACACGGCCAGCGGATCGTCGTTGACGTGCTGCGCCAGATTAAAACTACCGTACGGCCCGATGCTGACGCCCCCCAGACGCGTGCTACACCCCGCCTGCACCACTGCCGGCGCGGGCCAATCGGCTACGATCCAACTAGCGCTGGTGTTTGGCATGGTGTGTATCGGCGCGTAAAACATCGATCAGCTGTTGCATATCGCCGGGCATTGGCTGTTGCCACTGCAGCGGTTTTCCGCTATGCGGATGGTGTAATGCCAGGGTTTCCGCGTGTAAGGCTTGGCGTTTAAAGTGTTGCAACGTGGTGAGCAACACTTCGCTGGCATTGGCAGGAACCCGTTGGCGGCCGGAATAATCCGGATCACCCACCAGCGGGTAGGACAGATGGGCCATGTGCACGCGAATTTGGTGGGTACGGCCGGTAGCAAGTTTAACCCGGAGTAAGCTGTGTGTACGAAAACGTTCCACCACCCGGTAGTGGCTAAGCGCGGGTTTACCACCGCCGATCACCGCCATGCGGGTACGGTGCGTCGGGTGACGCCCAATCGGCGCGTCGACACTGCCACCCGCGGTCATGACCCCATGCACCACTGCTAAGTATTCACGTTGTACGCTTCGGGCTTGTAACTGTTCAACCAAGGATTTTTGTGCCTTGAGGTTGCGTGCTATGACCAATAAACCGCTGGTGTCCTTATCCAAGCGATGGACGATACCCGCCCGCGGCACGTGGGCAAGTTCCGGGGCATGGTGTAATAAAGCGTTAAGCAAGGTGCCCGAGCGATTCCCCACCGCCGGATGTACCACCAGCCCGGCGGGCTTATTGATGATCAATAAGGTTTGATCTTCATACAGAATATCCAAAGGCAGGGCCTCTGCCTGCCATTGTTCGACGACGGACAGTTCGGCCAATACCCGAATCTCTTGTCCTTGTGTCACTTTGTCCTTGGACCGTAAAACCTGCCCGTCGACCGTGACCTGACCGGCTTGTATCCATTGTTGCAGGCGGGAGCGGGAATAGGCATTGAACAGACGGGCAAGTACCTGGTCAAGGCGTTTTCCCGTCAGATCAGCCGGGACCGCAGCGCTGAGGGTTTCCGTTATGTTGTCTGACATACCATGTATAATCCTAGGTTGAATAGGTATACTACACGCCGTACCGCATGAATTGGAAATTGCAATGAAATTACTTCGCAGCTTCGTCCCGTTAACCGTGCTACTGCTCGTCGCCTGCTCCGGCGGCGTCACCAATCCCGATGATCCGACCAGCGGTATGGATGCCCCAGCCATCTACATCGAGGCCAAAAATGCCCTCAAGGATGGCAACTATGAAACCGCGATTAAATTCTACGAACGGCTGGAAGCGCGTTTTCCCTATGGCAACTTCGCCGAACGCGCCCAAATGGAAATTGCCTACGCCTATTACAAATACAATGAACCTGAATCCGCAATCCTGGCCGCGGATCGTTTTATCAAAATTCACCCCAATCACCCCAATGTGGACTATCTGTACTATCTACGCGGCCTAGCGGCCTACGATCTCAGCAAATCTTTTTTAGATGAATTGTTTGATCAAGACCCTTCCGAACGTGACCCGAAATCCGCGCGCCGCGCGTTTCAATACTTTTCTGAACTGGTTAAGGCCTACCCCAAAAGCCGTTATATCAAAGACGCGGCGGATCGGATGCTGGCGATTCGTAATCGTCTGGCGATGTATGAAATCCACGTCGCCAATTATTATTTAAAACGTGGCGCCTACCTGGCTGCGGCCAACCGGGGCAAATACGTGGTGGAAAACTACCAACACAGCCCCGCCGTCACCCAAGCCTTGGGTATCATGATCAATGCCTACCAGCACCTAGGAATGACCGATCTGGCCAAGGATACGCAGCGGGTATTGGATCAAAACAACCAGAACCAAGCTAAATAGCGGTTCGATTGGGAAACACCTTATTAAAAAACCACTATTCAATTCCTGCTATACCTGTGCATATGCGTACAAGTCAACAAAAACTCTCGCTCTGGTTAATTATTCTTATTGCTACCGGCGCTGGTATAGCTTGGGCCGGGCCGTTGGAAGAGGGCCATCAGGCCTTTGATGCGCAGCACTATGAACAGGCGTATAAACTATGGTTGCCTCTAGCGCAACAAGGCAACGCCGAGGCCCAATACAATCTGGCGTTATTATTTAAAAATGGTTTAGGAATTCCTAAAGATGAACGCAAAGCCCTGGAATGGTTTCACCAGGCCGCGCACCAAGGTATGACCGACGCGATGTATAACATCGGAGTCATGTATTACGAGGGTAAGGGCGCGTATCGCAGCGACAAGAGCGCGATCGAATGGTGGCAGCTTGGCGCGGATAATAATCACCCCAATTGCGAATACAACCTCGGGGTCATGTATGCCTACGGTATGGGTATTCAAAAAGATCTGAATAAAGCGCTCAAACTATGGCAGGCGGCCGCGCAACAGGGCCATGCCGAGGCCCGGGCAATGCTGGTGCGCGCTTACGAAGGCAAGATCCCCGGTGTAAAAGCCGACCCGGCCCTCGCCAGCCAATGGCGATCCAAACCGCCAATGACTAACTAGGTTTTTTCTCGTCACGGTGGCTGGCGCGGACTTCCGCCTCTACCTGTTCAAGACTGATATGACGTACATCTTTTCCACCCACCAGGTAGATCACGTATTCGCAAATATTGCGGGCACGATCGCCGATGCGTTCCAAGGCGCGCGCCGACCACATCACGCCAATCACGCGCGGGATCGAGCGCGGGTCTTCCATCATATAGGTCATCAGTTGACGCAGGATTCCCTCGTATTCCTGGTCGATCTTGATATCTTCCTTCGCTGTCTGGGTGGCGGCATACACGTCCATGCGCGCAAACGCATCCAAGGCCGCGTGTAAGGAGCGTCGGACGTGGTCGCCGAAATAACCAATACCAAGTAACGGCTTGGTATCCTTGGTGGTTTCACCTTCGATGAAACGCAAGGCCATGCGGCCAACACGTTCGGCTTCGTCGCCGATACGTTCCAGATCGGTGATGGTTTTGATAATCGCCATCAATAAACGCAGGTCACCCGCCGCCGGCTGGCGCCGCGCCAAGATATGAATACACTCGTCGTCGATTTCGACTTCCAAGCGATTGATTTTGTAGTCGTTGGTGATCACCACCTCGGCCAGCGCGCCGTCCATGGTGGTTAAAGCCAGCACTGCATCGGCCAATTGCTGCTCCACCAAGCCGCCCATGTGCAACACCTTATTACGAACGTCTTCCAGCTCTTGGTTATATTTCTGGGAAATATGGTGACCAATATCCGCTTTTTTCATAGACACTCCTCGCCTGCACGGCTCATGATTACACTATACCGCATCACAGCCGTTGCACAAATTTAACCGTAGCGTCCTGTGATATAGTCTTCGGTTTGTTTCATCGCCGGATTGGTAAACAGGGTATTGGTGTCGGCGAACTCGATAAGCTTACCCAGGTACATAAAAGCCGTGTAATCCGACACCCGTGCGGCCTGCTGCATATTATGGGTGACAATAATTAAGGTATAGTTTTCCTTCAGCTCATAGATTAATTCTTCGATTTTCAAGGTTGAAATCGGATCCAGCGCAGAGGCCGGTTCGTCCAGTAATAATACTTCGGGTTCGATCGCGACCGCACGCGCGATGACCAGGCGTTGCTGCTGGCCCCCGGAAAGACCCAAGGCGTTTTCATGTAAACGATCTTTGGCCTCGTCCCATAACGCGGCGCTGCGCAAGGCTTTTTCCACCGCCTCGTCCAAGCGACGACGATCATTGACCCCTTGGGTCCGAAGTCCGTACGCGACATTTTCATAAATCGATTTCGGGAAGGGGTTAGGCTTTTGGAACACCATGCCCACCCGGCTACGCAGCGCGGCCACGTTGACCCGCTTATGGTAGATATCCTCGCCGCCGAGTTTAATCATGCCATCAATACGGCAACCGTCCACCAGGTCATTCATACGGTTAAAACAGCGTAACAAGGTGGATTTGCCGCAGCCGCTGGGGCCGATAAACGCGGTAACCCGGTGGCGTGGGATCACCATGTTGACGTTATACAGGGCCTGGGTCTTAGCATAAAACAAGTTGAGATTTTCCACTTGCAGAGCAATTTTTTCTTGCTCTAACCGGGTCGCGCCGAAATCACGTTGTAATGAATTGATATCCATCCCATGAGTACGGGGTGTGTCGGTGGCAATTGTCGTCATTGTATTCACCTTTTTGATTAACCTTCGAGGGCGCGGTATTTTTCCCGCAAATGATTACGGATGCGTATCGCCGCCAGGTTCAAGAATAAAATTACTACTACCAGTAATAAAGATGTGGCATACACCAAGGGTCGCGCGGCTTCTACATTGGGGCTCTGAAACCCCACATCGTAAATATGAAAACCCAAGTGCATGAACTTACGGTCTAAATGCAGAAACGGCGCGGTGGTGTCGAGCGGTAATGAGGGAGCAAGCTTCACCACCCCCACCAACATGAGCGGCGCCACTTCGCCCGCCGCGCGCGCTACGGCCAAGATCAAGCCGGTCATTATCGCGGGGCTGGCCATGGGGATAACGGTGCGCCACAAGGTTTCAAATTTTGTCGCGCCCAGAGCGAGGCTGCCCTCGCGAATGCTGCGTGGGATGCGCGACAAACCTTCTTCAGTAGCTACAATTACGACGGGCAAGGTTAGAATCGCCAAGGTCAGCGACGACCATAAGATCCCAGGTGTACCGAATACCGGTGCAGGCGCGGCCTCGGGAAACAACCAGCGATCGATGTTACCACCCACGATATATACAAAAAAACCCAGGCCGAACACCCCGTACACAATCGACGGCACGCCGGCGAGGTTATTCACTGCGATGCGGATGGTGCGCGTCAGCGCCCCCTGTTTGGCGTATTCGCGCAAATACACTGCGGCAATCACCCCCAAGGGGGTCACCAATATCGCCATGATCAAGACCATCATGACGGTGCCGAAGATCGCCGGGAACACCCCCCCTTCGGTGTTGGCCTCGCGCGGGTCGTCGGAAATAAACTCCCACACGTTGGCGAGGTACATCCCCAATTTATCCAAGACCCCCAATTCGTTAGGTCGATAGGCCTTAACCACTTTGCTAAACGGTATCGTGAGGCTGCGCCCATCTTGGATCGTCACCGAGAAACTGTCGCGGTTAATCTGCTCATGGAGTTCACTCAGGCGGGATTCAAACCCGGCGCGCTCCTGCTCCAAACGTCCACGCTGTTCGTCATACGCGTGTTGTTTATCGGCGGTCATGCGCTGTTCTAATTCATCACGCCGCGACTGGAGGCGTATTTTTTCCAACTTAGCGTTGATTGTCCCCAGCTGTTTTTTCTCGATTTGTTTGATTGCATCGTATAAATCAATCGCCCGGCGCATGCGTGGTGCAAATTCCTGCCAGGCTTGTTGTGGACGGGTGGTAACCGTTTGTCCCGCCTGGCTGATGGTCTGCAGATAACCGTACAGATTACCCCATTCCCGTCGTACCACGACCAACACATCCTTGGGATATTCTTGTTTGAGAATATTCGCCTGCAGGATCACTTGAAAATCAGCGCCGTAGGCATCACGGTTACCGACTTTAAGTACATGGCGGGTAACCTGTAACATGTCATTAGGGATATCAAACCCGTTGGAACGCAATACCTCGGCCTTAACCTGTTCGGTTTCCCAGAATTCACCGATAAGTTTCTGCACCTGTCCCTGTTTAGTTTTGTATTCCAGCACCGCTACATCGCCCGGCCAGAAATACCCCAGACCCCGCACCGCGATTAGGGCCAGCAGTCCGAACACGGCCAGCAGATTAATGCTGACCGCCGAGGCATTGATCCAGATCCAAGGAGCCCCGCTTTTAAACCAGTTTTTCATCTATGTCTTTGGTCATAAGCTACTGTATTTTTTACGCAGGTGTTGGCGGATGATCTCTGCCAGTGTGTTGACAATAAAGGTAAACATAAACAATACCATCGCGGCGAGAAATAACACGCGATAATGCGAGCTGGCCACTTCGGCCTCGGGCATCTCCACCGCGATATTGGCCGACAGGGTCCGCATGCCGTGGAACGCGCTCAGATCCATCACCGGTGTATTGCCGGTGGCCATCAATACGATCATGGTCTCCCCCACCGCGCGCCCCAAGCCTATCATCACCGCGGAAAATATCCCCGGGCTGGCGGTGAGCAACACCACCCGCACCAGGGTCTGCCACGGGGTCGCGCCTAGGGCGAGTGAACCGTGGATCAAATGTTTAGGCACGGCAAACAGCGCATCCTCGGCAATCGAAAAAATAATCGGGACCACCGCCACGCCCATGGCGATCCCCACCACCAAGGCATTGCGTTGATCATAGTCAATGGTCCAGCCTTGCAACCAACCCCCTTTATTGGGATTGCCTAACCATTCCACCAAATTACCGTGGAATAACCCCTGTTCCAGATAAGGACCCAGCATAAAAACCGCCCATCCGATCATGACCACCGTCGGGATCAGGATGGCGGCTTCCCAACCCTCGGGCACTCTAAAACGCAGGCCTGCGGGCAAGCGGTGCCACAAATAAGATGTCATGACGATCCCAATGGGCAAGGCAATAAACAACAGTAAAATGGCCAACAGATTTTTTTCCATCATCGGTGCGAGCCATAAACCGGCTAGAAAACCCAGGATCACCGTGGGTAAAGCGGCCATGATCTCGATACTGGGCTTGACACTACGGCGCATCCGGGGCGACATGAATTGCGCGGTGAATATCGCCGCCATGATCGATAACGGCACGGCGATCAAGATCGCATAAAACGCCGCCTTGAGCGTGCCAAACGATAAGGGCGTCAGGCTGAACTTTGGCTCGAAGTCATCGCTGGCGGAAGAGGATTGCCATTGGTATTTTGGTTCAGGATAACTTTCATACCAGACCTTATTCCACAAGGCCGACCAGGAAATCTCCGGGTGGGGGTTGTGGATTAACCAAAAATCCAGAGTACCGCGGTCATCCAGCACCGCCAGGGCGTTTGCGCGTGGCGACAAACCTATTCTCCGTAGCGGTAGGGCCGATACATTGCGCTGTAATAAGGTGCGTTGTGCGGTGGTGTGATAGATCCCTAACCCGCCGCCTTCGTCGATCGCCACGAACCCCTTGCGGTTGAGTTCCGGTACGATTTGCACAATGGCTTTGTGCAGCGGCTCAAAGTCGCGAAATTTTACCCACTGTTCATTATTGTTTTCATCGCGCAGGATCGACCACTGGCTCAAGTTGCCATCCGAGGCGCCGACCAAAATCGAGATCCCGCCGGTCAACGAGGCCAGCGCCGTGAGGTTGGCGCCCGCGCGGGTCACGGCCAAGTGTTGCAACAACTTGGGCTGGGCCTTGTTGCGAATGTCATAAAAACTCAAGTTACCGCCGCGGCTGGCTATATATAATTGTTGTTGATCCTTGTTGATTAATAAATGGGTAACCTCCGCCGAGGGATAGGGCAGGGTTACGGTATTACGTTCATAGCTGACGTCTTCGCTGAGAAAGGATTTTTGTTTGGTAATACTCACTAACAGCAAACGTTCATCTTCGGTCGCGGCAACCACGGTGATGCCGTCATCACCTTCTTGCATGGCCAGCCGCCGCAAGGTC
Source organism: Gammaproteobacteria bacterium (assembly GCA_016194635.1). Lineage (GTDB taxonomy): Bacteria > Pseudomonadota > Gammaproteobacteria > UBA6429 > Thiohalophilaceae > JACQBC01. Next base: position 199,158 of record JACQBC010000001.1, read on the forward strand.
TCGCCTTGCGGATCGATTACAATGGGTTTAGCACCGTAAGGATATTCCACCCGCGGGGTAATAGTACGGGTATTGTCGACGTAAGTGGATTCATATTCATGGCGCACCAGTAACACTTCACCGCTATCCAAGCCCAGTGCGAAGGTGGCCTGTTTTGCATTGGCATTGGCAAACGAGACGATATGTGCGTGATTGGGCAGTTTAAGCCAAACCTGCTGAATGACCTGTCCGCTGCGGGTGTTAAAAAACGTCAGCTCCCCATTGTCGCTGACCCGCAGGGCCACTTCATTTTGTTCTTCAACGGCCAAGTGTAAGGTATGGGCCTGTTCCGCGCCCGGAACCCGGTAATGCCCCCGCACCTCAATGCTAGCGGGGGTAAAGATCGGCAACACCTCTATCAACAAGAATAAAAATATGCCGGTGATGGCGATAATAATACTTACGCCTCCCACCGCCACGGCGTAACGAATTAACCGGTCCAGCGCCATGCGGAAGCGAAAATACCACGTGACATTGTCGATAAGCATGCTAGCGCGGCGACGCGATGTCGGTGTGGAGGTATCCGCAGGCACAGTCGTCATGCGGGCATAATACGCAGGCTATATGACAGATTTGTTACAGCCCCAGCCCTACCCCCTGTCATAATATCCCCATACTAAAAAGCCTCGCAGCGGGCGAGGCTTAAGATTTAGTTTGGAGATATCGTCAAGCGGCGGTTTTTATTTGAGCAATACCATGTGCTTAGCCGCGACACTGGCGGGCAGGGGGACATAACCGTCCTTGATCACCACCCCCTGGCCGGTTTGCGATAACACCATCTTGAGGAATTCCCGCTCTAACGGAGGCAGGGATTTATTCGGTGACTTGTTCACATAGATGTAAAGGAAACGCGACAGGGGATAGTGTCCGCTGATCGCGTTCTCCGAGGTGGCTTCGATAAACTTGCCTTCCTTATTGGCCAGGGGGACGGCCTTTACCCCCGAAGTCTTATAACCGATGCCTGAATAGCCGATGCCATTGAGCGAGGCGGTGACGGATTGAACCACCGAAGCGGATCCGGGCTGCTCGTTGACATTATTTTTGTAATCCCCTTTGCACAGGGCATGTTCCTTGAAATACCCGTAGGTGCCAGAGACGGAGTTACGGCCGTACAATTGAATATCACGCATAGCCCATTCACTTTTTAGGCCAAGATCACCCCATTTGGTAATTTCCTTGGCTTCACCGCATTTACGGGTTGAAGAGAAAATGGCATCGACCTGTTCCATTTTCAGACCGGTAATAGGGTTGTCTTTATTGACATAGACCGCGAGGGCGTCAATCGCAACCGGAATCTCGGTAGGTTTGTAGCCATATTTCTTTTCAAAGGCTTGGAGTTCATTGTCCTTCATCTTGCGGCTCATCGGGCCGATGTTCGAGGTGCCCTCGGTTAAGGCCGGCGGCGCGGTAGACGAACCGGCCGCTTGAATCCCAATATTGACGTTAGGGTAGGCGCGCTTGAATTCCTCGGCCCAAAGCGTCATCAGGTTGGCCAGGGTATCGGAACCGACACTGTTAAGATTGCCTGAAACTCCACTGACTTTTTTGTACACGGGTAACTTAGGATCTATGCTATCGGCCAATACCTGGACCGATGCGGTCAAGGCGGTGGCGATACCGATGGTTTTTAGAAATAGGTTGGAACGCATGTTATTCCTCTCTTTAAAATGTTTACAATTTATGACAACGCAGTGTGCGTTCGATGTATTACATCTCGATGAAGGTTATATGACAAATTGATGACAAGCCGTTAGTGTGAGGGTAGTGCGTGCCGCGCCGCGCTACTAATGGTAATAATGGAACTGGGAAAATCACAGATGAAGGTACTGCCCCTGCCTACTTCGGAATCCACCCGCAGACTGGCTTCGTGACGGCTTAAGGCATGTTTAACAATCGCCAAGCCCAGTCCGGAACCACCGGTTTCACGCGAGCGCGCCACGTCGACACGGTAAAACCGTTCCGTCAACCGGGGTAAATGGTGGGGAGGTATACCGATACCGTTGTCGATCACCGCGAAATGCGCCCCTTGGTCATCTTGATACCAGTGCAGTTCGATGCGTCCGCCCGCGGGGGTATAGTTAACCGCATTGGTTACTAAGTTACTAAAGGCACTGTCGATTTCCTTGGCATCGCCGTAAATAAATAACTCAGCGTCGACCTCCAGGCTGATTTGATGGTGACGATCACCGCTGAGAACATGGGCTTCTTCCAGTAACGTAGACAACATCTGCGGTACCGCCACCACCTCACGCTTGATGGGTTTCTGTTCGTTTTCTAAACGCGACAATAACATGAGATCTTCCACCAAACGGTACATCCGGCGTGCCTGTTGTTGCATCAATTCGACCGGCCGCTGTAAAGCCGTCCCCTTGATCGGTTCCTCGCCGGCCAGTATCTCTAAATAACCGCTCATCACGGTCAAAGGAGTACGCAGTTCATGGGAAATATTCGCCACAAAATCACGCCGGATCTGTTCTACCCGTTGCAACAAGGTCACATCGCGCGCCATCAATAGAAACTGATCGCGTCCATACGAGGTGATGCGTACCGATAAAGTGATGTTGGGATTTTGTGGCGAGGGAAAATTATACGTCTCGGTGCGATCACTGCGTTGAAAAAAATCGTGAAAGCCGGGGTTGCGTACCAGATTCGTTAGACGTTGACCAACATCGGTGGGATATTTTAATTCAAACATCTGTCCCGCCATGTCATTCCACCACTCGATTTCACCGTGGGCGCGCATCACAATCACCCCATCGGGCATGGCGGTGGTGACTTCCCGGAACCGCCCTAATAACTGCACGATACGCTTCTGACGTTTTTGGTGGCTTTTTTGTACCCGGTACAATTCGGTAAAAATCCCTTCCCAGATCCCCATCGACGCCGGCGGTATATAAGAACGGCTTTTGCGTAACCACCACTCCAGCCGGTTTAAATTATACAAATACCACGCGAGGTAGCCCCCCAGCATAATAACCAAGGCCGCCGCGACGTGATCGATGAAGGAGCCGATCAGAATCGCCACCCCCAACAGGCCCAGGATGCGCCAAAATTCCTCGATCCAATTATTAATCAATGCCGATTACACCTGTTGCGAGAAACGGTAACCTGAACCGCGCACCGTTTGTACATAGCGGTCACATCCATATTCCTCCAACACCTTACGTAAGCGCCGGATATGCACGTCAACGGTGCGCTCTTCGATATAGATTGTATTGCCCCACACCTGATCCAACAATTGACCACGGCTAAAAACCCGATCCGCATGCGACATAAAAAAATGCAACAGGCGAAACTCGGTGGGGCCTAATTCCAGTAATTTATCCTTGATCGTAACACGGTGGCCCACCGTATCCAGGTTGAGCTCACCGGCCTGTAAAGTGGCCCGGGTGTCGTTTCCACCGCTGCGGCGTAAAACCGCCTTGATACGTGCAATCAATTCTTGGGTCGAAAAAGGTTTGGTTATGTAATCATCAGCCCCCACTTCCAGGCCGCGCAGTTTATGTTCTTCTTCCCCGCGTGCGGTCAGCATAATAATGGGTAAATCGCGGGTACGGGCGGTTTGACGGATCTTTTGCGCCAAATCCACCCCGCTGATCCCCGGTAGCATCCAATCCAGTAAAATCAAATCCGGGGGGGTTTGGTTGATCATATCCTGGGCCGAACGGGCATCCGCCGCTTCTTGCACCGCAAACCCAGCGCGGCTGAGTGAATAGCGTAGCATCTCGCGGATCGACGCTTCATCTTCAACGACTAGGATAAGGGAGGTATCTTTCGACATAGTTGGTAGCACGGCGGCGGGTTTCCATCAGCAAATGACGGGAAAATTACAGCAGGCGTATATTACCGTGGCATGACAGCGTTGAATATAGGCTCATTAAGCCCTCTTACAAGTGTGGATTGTCATTTTAGTCATCCTTTTATATAGTCACCCGGTCCAGCCCTGTGCGGGATACACTTGTTTACCCCTAAATTAAAGGACAGAGTACCCCCTATGTATAAATACCTCGTTGTTATTGCTTGTCTTGCCGCTTCTGGTCAGGTTCTGGCTAAATCCAAGTATATCAGTGACGAATTGATCGTTACGATCCGCACCGGCCAAGGAAACCATACCCCCATCATTAAAACCATCAAGAGCGGTGACCGGATTGAGATCCTCGAAGAAACCGAGACCGGCTATTCTCGGATCAAAACCAGCGACGGCACCGAAGGCTGGATCCGTACCCAATTCATCAGCGATGAACCCGTGGCGGCGCAAAAACTCGCGAAACTGCAAGAAAAATTCAACCAATTAGACGACAGTAATCAGGCATTAAAAAAAGAAAACAAGGAACTCAAGACGGACAAAACCAAGGCGGAAGAAACCCTGGCAAAATTACAAACCGAATTGGCGAGTAGTCAAAAAGAATTAACCCACCTGGGGAAGGTGGCGGCTAATCCACTTATCCTTGACAAAGAAAATAAAGATATGCATGAAAAACTCACCAGTATGAGTACTGAATTGGAAATGCTCCGTAATGAACATCAAGTAGTAAAAGATCGCTCCCGTCAAAACTGGTTCATGGCCGGAGCGGGGGTGATTATCCTGGGCATGTTGATCGGGTTGATTATCCCCAAGTTTCGTTTCAAACGTAAAGACCGTTGGGAGTTTTAAATCGGTCACAGCGGGCTTACCCGTTCACCCATGATGCGTCGTACCCCGCCTTTGATGGATGCCCTGCGGACCTTGATCGGCCTGCCGTCGGTCAGCAGTGTCAATCCTGCGTTTGATCACACTAACCGGGCAGTGATTGACACCCTGGCCAACTGGCTAGGGGATCTGGGATTTGCGGTGGAGGTCATACCGCTCCCTAGCCAGCCGCACAAGGCCAATTTAATTGCCAGCTTGGGAACCGGTAACGGTGGTTTGGTCTTGGCAGGACACACCGATACCGTCCCCTACGATACCGAACGTTGGCGCAGTGATCCTTTTGTGCTAACCGAGCGCGATGACCGTTTGTATGGCCTGGGCAGTGCCGATATGAAGAGCTTCTTCGCCTTGGCTATCGAAGCCGCGCGCGATTACCGCGCCTGCGACCTTCAAGAGCCTTTGATCCTGGTGGCCACCGCCGATGAAGAAAGTTCAATGGATGGCGCGACCGCCTTGGTGGAACTGGGTCGACCCCGGGCGCGTTATGCGATTGTCGGTGAACCGACCCATTTACAGCCGATCCGCGCCCACAAAGGCATCATGATGGAATCGATCCGGGTGATGGGACGTTCTGGTCACTCCAGCGACCCCAGCTTGGGAAATAACGCCCTGGAGGGCATGCACCAGGTCATCGCCGAGGTATTACGTTTTCGTAACGAGCTGCAACAGCGCTTCCGCGACAACAGTTTTAAGGTTCCCTACCCGACCTTGAATCTGGGCCACATCCACGGCGGCGATAATCCCAACCGTATCTGCGCGCAATGTGAATTACACTTCGATCTGCGCCTGATGCCGACCATGGACCCGCAAGCCATCCGCGCAGAATTACAACAACGCCTGCAACCGCGCATGGATCAACTAGGCCTTGGTTTAGAGTATCAACCCCTGATTCAAGGCACCCCCCCGATGCATACCCCCGCCAACGCCGAGTTAGTCCGCGTAGCGGAAAAACTCACCGGTCATACAGCACAGTCCGTGGCCTTTTGTACCGAAGCCCCTTATTACAATCAATTGGGCATGCAAACTATTATTCTCGGGCCCGGGCACATCGATCAGGCCCATCAACCGGATGAATACCTTGCGTTGGATCAGATCACACCCACCTTGCAACTGTTACGTCAGTTTATTGAGCATTGCTGCGTCAATATTCGCCCGTAAAACCCTTCACCTGTTTGCCTCAATATCAGTCCGGCTCGCGCGTTGGCCTGCCTTCTGTCGGGCCTTGGTTTGTACACAAAGGGGAGATCCAAAGCCTCATCAACCGGATCAATTAAATTACCCACTCCAATGGTAACCAAGCCCCTAACATCAAGCTACATATATTTAACCCGACCTTCGATCGGTTTGTTGAAGTCGAGGAATTGGTTCTTGATGGCAGCATGCATAGTGATCTCCTCACTTAGGTTTGCGAGTGCTATGGGATTGAACAGGTTTTTTTTCGAAATGCCCTCCCTCAAATAGTCCTCGCGATCCGCAATAAAGCTCACGGCAAATATAACCTATATCTTTTAATACTAAAGTCTCATCTTTAAACCACAGTTCAAGTTTACAGGGCTTGTCTGGTTTAATCCCTTCTGCATTATACGTCAGATGGCCGTCCGACCAGCTCATGTCTTGGTCCAGTGTACAGGTATGACCCTGAGCAAGTACTCTTCGTATTTTTACATGCGCGTCCGCTTTCTTGCTCGGCTTAACGATGACATAGTCCGTAGAAGTAGTATTCGAACAATACTCCGCTTTTGGATCACGCGGTGGACACTTGCCAGCCCCGTTGTATTTCCCGAAGATCGTCGCAGGCGGAGGATCGGCATAAAGCAAGGGGGATAACATCAACCCCGTTACCGCCGTTATTAATAGCAACCCAGACGTACAGGTGTTAATGATGCGCACCACAAACATGGTCCTTCTCCACTAAAATGTTATCCATTAACCTCAACTCAAAAAACAAAACCCGCATCCCCAAAAAACATCAACAGGAGAGACTTCAATATGTACTACACGGTAACAAAACGGTACAAGTGAACTCCCCTCACGGCTGCCTTATCATTATAAATTGACCGATGAGAAAAAACCTTGGATTTAAACTCCCTATCAAGTATTCTTCGCGGCAAACCCCACGCGTATAGGGTAATCAAACCGCCTGAGATGAAAAACTCCAACTCCCCAAGCAGCGATTTCGTCCATTGGTTTCGCCACTCCTCGGCCTATATCCGCGCCTTCCGAGGTAAAACCTTTGTGGTCGTGTTCGGCGGTGAAATGCTTGCGGATGCGCAGTTTCCCGCCTTGGTGCAGGATATTGCCTTGTTAAATACCTTGGGGATCCGCTTGCTATTAGTCCATGGCGCGCGGCCACAAATTGAAAAACGCCTACAAGAAAAAGGCACGGAATTACGCTACGTCAATGGCATACGTATTACCCAGAGTGATGCCCTGGAGGCTGTGATCGAAGCCGCGGGCAGCGTGCGGGTTGAAATCGAGGCGCTGTTGTCGATGGGCCTGAGCAATACCCCGGACGGCAAGGCTGAGATCCGCGTTATCTCCGGCAACTTTGTGACCGCCCAACCTGTGGGGGTACGTGATGGGGTTGACTACCAACACACCGGCGAGGTACGGCGAATCGATCGCAGCGCGATTCAGCGTTACTTGGACGATGGCAGCATCGTATTGTTATCCCCCATAGGTTATTCCCCCAGCGGTGAAATTTATAACCTAACCGCCGAAGACCTGGCCAGCACCACCGCGGTACAGATCAAGGCCGACAAATTGATTATGTTGATCGACGAAGATGGCATTACAACAGATAAGAATAAAATCTTACGCGAGTTAACCCAAAGCCAGGCGCAGGAATTGATCCAAGCAGCAAATAAGCTCAAGCCTGCGCTGCGAATCACCTTGCAACACGCCATCAAGGCCTGTAGCCTCGGGGTACCGCGCGTGCATTTATTAAATCGTCATACCGACGGTGCCTTATTGCTGGAACTGTTCACCCGTGATGGGATTGGCACCTTGATCGCGGCACAACGTTTTGAAGCTACACGCCCAGCGACGATCGAAGACATCGGCGGTATTTTGCAATTGCTCGAACCCTTGGAGCGCGAAGGAATACTGGTGCATCGCTCGCGGGAGTTATTGGAAACCGAGATCCATCATTTCACCGTGGTTGAACGCGATGGCTTAATCGTCGCCTGTGCCGCGTTATATCCCTATCCACAGGATAACGCCGCGGAACTGGCCTGCCTGGCGGTACACCCGGAGTATCGCGATGCCGGCCGCGGCCATGAACTATTTGATCATATTGCACGCCAAGCCCAATCACAGCAGCTGCACACATTGTTTGTGCTCACGACACGCACCAGTGATTGGTTTCGCGAACGTGGCTTCAAACCCGCCGAGATCACCGACCTGCCGATGAAAAAACAAAGTTTATATAATTACTCGCGCCAGTCCAAAGTATTCGTGAAGGAATTGTAATCCGTATGGGGGCGGCAACAACGCGACCACCGCTTAAATGGGCCGGTGGGAAATATCGTCTGTTGAATAGAATCCGTCAGCATTTACCCACCGGCAACCGTTTGGTTGAACCCTTTGTGGGTTCCGGGGCGTTGTTTTTAAACACCGACTATACACATTATTTGCTGGCCGATAACAATCTCGATTTAATTAACCTCTATCAGCAGATCCAGCAACAGGGAACGGTTTTTATCAACCGCTGCAAACGCTTGTTCACGATTAAAAACAATACAGCGGAATATTATTACCGTCGACGCGATGAATTTAACCGCTGCAATGATCCCCCGCGCAAGGCACTATTGTTTTTATATTTAAACCGGCACGGATATAACGGTTTGTGCCGTTATAACTCCCAGGGAGGATTTAACGTCCCCTTTGGGCGTTACCGTCAACCTTATTTCCCCGCCACCGAGTTGCAGCATTTTTATACCAAGGCCCAGCGGGCCGAATTCGTACACGCGGATTTTGAGTGGGTGATGCGCCACACCCAACGCGGTGATATTGTGTATTGTGACCCGCCCTACGCGCCGCTGTCGCGCACCGCGAATTTTACCAGCTATAGCAGTGATAAATTTGGCGTGTCCGAACAACAACGCTTGGCGGATTTAGCCCACGACTCGCAACAACGCGGCATCCCTGTGTTAGTCTCCAACCATGACACCGAATTTACCCGCCACGCCTACCAATACGCCACCCAAGTGGAACAATTCAGCGTCCGGCGTTCGATCAGTTGTAATATCAATAACCGCGAACGCGCCGATGAATTACTGGCGTTATACCTCTAAGCCACTATCCAATGCACGACTCTTTCTCCATTAAAAATCATGCTCCCGCTGCAATGGTGGTAATGCTGGTGGTTGACGGGTTCTCGGGGTGGGCGACTCGCTGTAAATACGTCCCTGTACGCTCGACGGCCGCATCCCTGCGGCCGACGGTCGCCCACCCCGAGAACCCGCCAACCACCAGCAGCACTCGCAGCCATATAATGATGGTGATTTTCTAAATAAGCGCTAAAAGATCCTCTCCATTTTGAAACGGTCATTTAGATAACATGAATAATATGCGCTGCCGATCACGCTTTCGCCGATTTCTCCCCCGCGACGGTAAAGTTTTTGGGTATTAAACCGAAAAAAAGTACATGTATTTGTCTAGCCCACTAGGAACAACCCCACCATGCCACTGATTGAATCAACACCGCCCATGGATGACGAAGAATATTTTGATATCACCAAAAGCATCTTGGTATTACAACGGGATGAACACTTGGGGGCACTGCTGCGTTATCTACTCGAACGTGAAGGTTATGCCGTACAGCTGATTAAAGACATGGAGAACGCCTTGCTATACATTGAAAACGCCCCACCCACGGATTTGATCCTGGTGGGCGAAGAGTGGCTGGTAGAAAAGAATTACCCGCTATTGCCGATTTTACGCAACTATCCGGGTTGGCTGGCGGTACCGGTGGTGAGTTTGATGCAACACTTTAGCCCTGACCAAATCGACCGCGAATTACACGCCGGGGTGACGGACTATTTGCAACAACCGTTTGAGCCTAGCGTATTATTGGATCGCATCCAACAGTATACGAATTAGTTACATTAGATCTCGTTGTCCGGCGGAACCACTTTGAGGACCTCTTCGATGGTGGTCATTCCCATGGCCACTTTGCGGGCCCCGGAGATACGTAATTTACTCATGCCGAGTTTCACGGCCGCGCGGCGGATCGCATCGGCGTCGCTTTCGGGCGTAATTGTTGTGCGCAGGGTTTGTTCCAAGATCATAATTTCGTATAAACCCACTCTGCCATAAAATCCAGTGTGACGGCATTCGTCGCAACCCACCGGTTTAAAGAACTTGCCCTTGCCGGACATCTTCCACGGTTTGGTGAGCGATTCCCATAAACGGGGATCAATTTCGGTGGGCACCTTACAACGCGGGCAAAGGGTGCGCGCCAGGCGTTGTGCCATCACTCCAATCAGGGTGGCATTGATCAAATACGCCGGCACGCCGATTTCGCGCAAGCGCGGAATCGCCGCCGCGGCATCGTTGGTGTGCAGGGTGGATAATACTAAATGACCTGTCAGCGCGGCTTGAATCGCCATTTCGGCGGTTTCTTTATCGCGGATTTCACCCACCATGATAATGTCCGGGTCTTGACGCAGCAAGGTGCGAATACCGGTGGCAAAGCTGACGCCGATATTATGTTGCACCTGCATTTGATTAAATTCCGGCACTACCATTTCAATTGGGTCTTCCACCGTGCAGACATTTACATCCGGCGTCGCCAATTGCTTCAAGGTGGAGTACAAGGTGGTGGTCTTGCCCGAGCCGGTTGGACCGGTGACTAATACGATGCCGTGGGGTTGGTTGATCATCTTATTCCAGTCGGCAATATCGCGCTCGCCAAACCCCAGTGCGGTGAAATCCTTTACCAATACATCGGGATTAAAAATACGCATCACCAATTTTTCGCCAAATGCGGTCGGCATGGTTGATAGGCGCAATTCGATTTCTTCGCCTTCGGGGGTTTTGCTTTTAATCCGGCCGTCCTGCGGACGGCGTTTTTCTACCACGTCCATGCGGCCCAGTACCTTCACGCGCGAGATCACCACGTTCATGACCGGTGTAGGCATTTCATACACCATGTGCATTACCCCGTCGATACGAAAGCGAATGTTGCTCATATCGCGGCGCGGCTCTAAATGAATGTCGCTGGCGCGTTGATCAAAGGCGTATTGCAATAACCAATCGACAATATGCACCACGGACTGGTCATTGGTATCCAGGCGACCGGTTTTACCCAATTCAACCAATTGTTCAAAATTGGTAACCCCGGGAATATCTTTATCGTTGTCGCTGGTGGCGCGGCGGATCGAATGACTGACACTGTAGAATTCATTCAAATACCGCGAAATATCCAACGGGTTGGCGATGACCCGTTCGATTTGTAAACCGCTGACGTGGGTGATTTCATTCTCCCAGCTACGCACGTGCGGTTCCGCCATGGCAATCACGACCTTGCCATCCTTGACCAGCACCGGCAGTATCTTGAAACGATTCGCATAGGCCGCTGACGTCACGGCAGTGACGGCCGTCACATCCACTTTAAGGGGATCAATCCGGAAATAGGATAAATTCACTTGCTTGGCCAACCATTGCGTCAGGGCTTCCAGATCCAGTACCTTATGCGGGGCTTGTTGATCCTTCCATTCTTGTTGCGAAATAATCACCAACGGATGTATATCCAACCGACCGGTACGCGCCGGGATTAAAAACATATCGGCGTTGTCCTTGCTAATACGTTTGTCCGCGACCAACCCATCAATTAATTCACGCACCGTGAGTTTGCGATCTAATACTGTGATGCTATTAAATTGTTGCATCGATTATCGCCCCGCGCGTACCAATCCGCCCAGACCCATGGATTCCATCTGGCCGTTCATATAGTCTCGTACCGTTTGTGCATCTTCCATTTGTAATACAGCCTCAACGTAGCCGCGCGCACGCTCCATCGTCAAATTCCGGATCACCCACTTGACCCGGTTTAAACTGGCGGTGCTCATGCTCAAACTGTCGATCCCCATCCCCACCAGCAAGGCCGCCGCGACCGGATCCGCCGCCATTTCACCACAGACACTCACCGGTTTGTTGGCCGCATGGCCGCTGCGAATCGTGTGGTTCACCGCAAGTAACACCGCTGGGTGCAAACTATCATACAATTCCGCCACGCGGGCGTTGTTGCGATCCACCGCGAGTAAATATTGGGTCAGATCGTTGGTGCCGATCGAAAGAAAATCCACCCGTCGGGCCAGATTTTCCGCCAGATACACCGCCGAAGGCACTTCGATCATCACGCCGATTTTAGGCAGGTTGAGCATGTTGCCTTCTTCGTTAAGCTCTTGATGGGCGCGACGGATCAAGGTCAAGGAGTCATCGAGCTCGGAGACACGGCTGATCATCGGTAGCAAGATATATAAATTATCCACTCCGGCGGAGGCGCGTAACATAGCACGCACTTGGACAATAAAGATTTCCGGATGATCCAAGGTAATACGGATCCCGCGCCAGCCCAAGAAGGGATTGTCCTCCTTGATCGGAAAATACGGCAGGGCTTTATCACCGCCAATGTCCAAGGTGCGTAATACCACCGGTTTGGGTGCAAAGGCATGCAACACTTGCCGATACACCCGCATCTGTTCTTCTTCACCCGGAAAACGCTGCCGGATCATAAACGGAAACTCGGTGCGGTATAACCCGATACCATCAGCACCCGTGCTCAGCGACGGGTTGATATCCGCCAATAATCCTGTATTCGCATACAGCGGGACGGTATTACCGTCTTGGGTTTGCGAGGGCACGTCGGCCAAGCGCAATAAATCCTCGGCCAGGGCCGCTTCTTCTTTTGCCAGCCGTTCAAACTCGGTGATTACCCGCAGCGGTGGCGAAATATAGACATTGCCGTTATATCCATCGGCGATAATCACCGAACCGTCGATACGATGCACCGGGAGATCTTCCGCGCCCATCACCGCCGGCACACCCAGAGCGCGCGCTAGGATAGCCACGTGCGAGGTACGCGAACCGCGCGCCGCCACAATGCCGCGTAAACGTTCGGTGGGGACATCGCCCAGCATGGGCGCAGTAATTTCTTCTCCGACCAACACGGTATGCTCTGGAAACTCGCGTTTATAGGTCTCATCGCGCAATAAATAATGCAAAATACGCCGCGCCAATTCGCGCAGGTCTTCGGCGCGTTCACGCAAATATGCGTCATCCATCTCTAAGAATACTTTGACTTGTTCTTCGATGGTGGCACGTAACGCTCCCGCCGCCCAATTGCCTTCCATGATCCGTGTGGCGGTAGCGCCACGCAGCGAGTGGCTGTCGAGCATCAGTAAATAGGCGTCGAACAAGCGCCGCTCCTCGCTGGGTAATACCTCACGCAAGCGATTGGATAACATCGTCAAGTCTTGTTTTACCGAGGATAACGCATGGTGAAACGCGTCGATCTCGGCTTGAATATTACCCACCTTACGATCCGGGATAGCGTCCAGATCGGTTGAGGGATAAATATGCACCGCCGTGCCAATCGCCACGCCTGGCGCGCCGGGTAATCCTTTTAAGGGACGCGCGTCTTGTTGTTTTGGATCATGCTGCTTCAACAAAATATCGGTTTCACCACTGGTCTTAGCGTGTGCCATCGCCCCGGCCAATTGCGCCGCCATGGTGATAAGAAAATTTTCGTGTTCTTCATCAAAACGCTCTACCCGTGTCTGTCTTACCACCAACACACCCAATACCTTACGATGATGAATAATCGGTACGCCTAAAAAGGCATGGAATTGCTCCATACCAATTTTGTCGCTGTGATGGTAGTGGGGATGTATTTGTGCATCGGCGAGGTTGAGGGGTTCGGCGCGTGCCGCCACCAAACTGATCAATCCGGTATTAAACGCCAGCCGTACTTTACCGACTGACTCGGGCTTTAGGCCCTGGGTGGCCATTAAAACGTGTTGTTGTTGCTTTTCATCGGTCAGATAAATAGAACAGACGTCCACCCCCATGGCTTCACGAATACGCTGCACAATGATCGATAATGCTTGATCTAAATCGCGCGCCGAGTTGACATCCTGGATGATACTACGAAGGGTATTGAGCATGACGCCTTGGGATAATTCTAACCCTGGATGAGTGGTATCAATTCCTGCAAGGCGCGATGATACACCGTACGTTTAAAGGCAACCACTTGGTTAACGGTTTCGGTGTATTGGATCCACCGCCAGCAATCAAACTCGGGTTTATCACTGGCGGTAAGACAGACGTGTTGTTCGCTCCCCACCAGGCGTAATAGAAACCAGATCTGTTTCTGGCCAATGAACAGATTGGTACGCCGTTGCTGTAAAAACCGGCGCGGTATGCGGTAACGTAGCCAGCGGGTGGTGCGTCCGACCACCTCAACATGTTCGGGGCCTAAACCAATTTCTTCCCACAGCTCACGGTACAAGGCTTGTTCAGGGGTTTCATTGTGGCGGATTCCCCCCTGTGGAAATTGCCAAGCTTCTTCACCGCTACGCCGTGCCCAAAACACCTCCCCTGCGGGATTACACAGGATGATACCGACATTGGGTCTATAACCTTGACGATCAATCACTTGAGCACCGGAGCTGATAATATTTCTAACCCATTCTTCCACACCCCCAGCGGGGTGTAAATCCCTGTTAAGATTGCGCCCGTTTAGCCACGGGAGTAATGCTTCTTGAGTTTAGCCATGTTTGATTTAGATAACACCCTATTGGCGGGAGATAGTGACTATTTATGGGGGCAGTTCCTGGCCCGCCAGGGCATTGTCGATGCCGCTTGGTATGAGGAGGAGAACCGCCGCTATTACCGGGCCTACGAGGCCGGTAGCTTAGATATCCACGCGTTTCTGGCCTTCAGCCTCAAACCGCTAACAAGACTGGCCCCCGATCAGCTTGTAACCCTCCACGCCCGCTACATGGTTGAATGTATTCAGCCCTTGATCCGGCCCGCCGCCTTGGCCTTGGTGGAGAAACACCGCCGCCTCGAACAACAGTTAATGATCATCACCGCCACCAACCGGTTTATCACGGCCCCCATCGCCCAGGCCTTCGGCATTGACGTGTTGCTGGCCACCGATCTTGAAATAATCGATGGCCGTTATACCGGCCGGATCAGTGGGATACCGTGTTTTAAAGAGGGTAAGGTTATCCGCTTGCAACAATGGTTAACGCAACACCACCAGAGCCTGGAGCAAAGCTGGTTTTACAGCGACTCGCACAATGATCTGCCGTTGTTACACCAAGTGACCCATCCGATCGCGGTTGACCCCGATCCGACACTGCGTCAACACGCGATTCAACAGCATTGGCCGATCCTGGCCTTGCACCATGGTTGACGCCCTCACACCGCCACGACGGCGTCCGGCTCGTACCCTGCTCGTGTTAATCGTGATCGCCCTGCTGTGCCTTGGCACCGGTCTTAGCCTCGGCACTTACCCTATCGGGCTGTCCGACTATATGGCATATCTGCACGGCGACAATATTCGCCCCGCGTCGCGCATTCTCCAAGAATTACGCCTACCGCGTGTGCTAAGTGGTTTTACAACCGGCGGTCTGCTCGCCCTGGCCGGGGTCTTGATGCAGGTATTACTGCGCAATCCCCTGGCCGAACCCTATGTCCTAGGCATCTCCGGGGGCGCCAGTGTTCTGGTGTTAGTGTTAATGCTGCTGGGTGTAAGCGCCGTGTATTTACCGCTGGGCGCGATGAGCGGGGCGGTTGTTTCAATAGTACTGGTCACACTGCTGGCACGCGGCGCCGGGAGTTGGACACCGACCCGCTTATTGCTTACCGGCGTCATCCTCGCCTCGGGGTGGGGCGCCATCATTACTTTAATTTTAAGCATTGCGCCCGAACACCATCTGCGCGGTATGTTGTACTGGCTCATGGGGGATCTGCAATACAGCACCGGCTCTTGGACTGTTGGGCTCATTCTGGCGGGTGTATTGTTGTGGTGTGGTTGGCACGCACGCGGCTTAAATTTGCTCGCGCTCGGATCGCTCCAGGCCGCGACCCTGGGCGTGGCCGTGGATCGTTTGCAATGGCAACTCATCGGCATGGCCTCCCTGCTCACCGCCCTGGCCGTGATGCAAGCCGGCAACATCGGATTCATCGGCTTGATTATTCCACATAGTCTGCGACTGCTGGGCTTACAGGACCACCGTTACCTGTTGCCCGCCGCCGTGATCAGCGGTGGGGGGTTCTTAGTGCTGGCGGACGCCGTCGCCCGCAGCTTGTTCACCACCGTATCCCTGCCGGTGGGGGTGATTACCGCCTTGGTCGGTGTGCCGATCTTCTTAGTCTTGTTACAGCGAAACTCGGCGCATACCGCATGAGCGCGCCGCTGTTAACACTGCACGCCGTTGAATTACGGGTTGCCACGAAAGTGTTGTGTAGCAACCTCGATTTGCAACTTCACGGTGGAGAATGTTGGGCGATTTTGGGGAGTAACGGCGCGGGGAAAACCACCTTATTACATAGTCTGGCCGGTGTACGGCTGGCAGATAGTGGCCAGATTGACTTTAAACAACAACCGCTGCACCGCTGGTCGCGCAAAACACTCAGCCAAGATTTGGCATTATTACCGCAAACCATGGATTTTCCCTTAGGTGGCCGCGTCATGGATTACGTGCTGCTCGGCCGCTACCCCCATTTGGCCGCGTTTACCTGGGAAACCGAAACTGATATTCACATCGCCCAACAAGCCCTCGCCTGGGTTGATTTGTTGCAGAGCGCGGAACGCGTGGTCAACAGCCTCTCGGGCGGTGAGCGGCAACGCTTGGCGATTGCGCTGATCCTGGCGCAACAAACCCGGATTTTATTATTGGATGAGCCGGTGAATCACCTGGATATCCGTCACCAGCACCAGATCCTGCACCACCTGCGCGCTAGTGCACGGCAGCAAAATAAATTAGTGGTGATGGCTTTACACGATGTAAATCTGGCGTACCGTTATTGCGATCATGCGGTATTGATGTTTCAGGACGGGACCACCCTGCAGGGAGAAATCCAATCCTTGTTAAACGCGGCTAACTTGTCACGCTTGTACGGTTATCCGGTGGAACTGTTGGATACCACCGCGGGGGGAGTGATCGTGCCGCGCTGCAGTCCCTGACGCGATTTTAATTTCACCCCGGCCATGTCGGTCAACCATGCAATGATAGGCTGCCAATCATTCACGTCTTGTTGCACCCGTTCATCCCACATCTCGTAGACCCCTACCCCCCGATCCGCAGCGCGTACATAAATTTGGGTATCGCGCAGACTGCCTAAGAACGGTAGTTTGAGAGTGGTTAGGAATTTTTCCAAGGATTGATACACCAAGGTATTTTTTTTCACCCGGTTGGCGATCACACCGACTTGCACACCGAAACTGCGTACTTTACCGATCAATAATAATTCTTCGATGAAGCGGGTTACCGCATGAATATCGATCGGACTGGGTAATACCGGGATTATCACCACATCCACCTGGCGGGCGAATTCTTGTAATTGTGGTCCCATGACACCGGCGGGGGCATCAATCACAATCCGGCTGGTGCCAGGAGGGACGCGGCGTTGCCAGGTTTGGGTGACACCGGTGCGTGCGCGTTCATAGGCGATCACACCGTGGATGGAATTCTTTTCTTGCGGACGCTGGCTGAGCCACTTGCTGCTGGAGCCTTGCGGGTCGTAATCGATCAAGGCGGTGGTAAACCCCTGGCTGCTGAAATAGCTCGCGAGATTGGTCGCTATGGTCGTCTTGCCACAGCCACCTTTGGAATTGAGGACTAAAATCCGCTGGAGGTCTGATGGGGTAAGGCCGATGCTCATATAGAACCTGTATAAATATTAAGCTTATTTAACCACGAATCCCTGCGCTATGCACTCCCTAAGATCGTGATTTCGACCTAGGTTAACAATAGACTATAATCGGCTGATCTAATAGCATTTTCAGCAGTGCTCCCTATTTTGAGAACTGGCTGGCGGATTGCCGCGCCAAAATTCCGTCTTGACAGTGGGTGCATCAACCCCCTACAGTCCCGACGTTAACCGCTTAGGTGTCCCCGGGGTGCAAACCCAGGGGATGAAACGGGAAGCCGGTGCAAACTGATCACTTGATCTAGACCATTCCGGCGCTGCCCCCGCAACGGTGAGCAAGTTAGTGATTCCACAGCCACTACCCAAACCTTAGGTGGGAAGGCGAATCACACGGATGCCACATCCTACTTGCAAGCCCGGAGACCGGCCTGACGGAACACAACGATGTGTCGCGGCGGGCGGAACATACGGGTGCAAGCTTTTTCCCCTGCTTCCTCCTGTTACCCCTCGCTAGTGACACCCTAATAACAACGCGCGCGGGTGTGCGCAATTTCGGAGAAGTGTTCATGTCGTATCGTGTTGTCCGGCTAGGTGTCGGTGCGTTTATTTTATTACCTTCAATTTCCACCTTAAACCTATTTGCCGCCGAGACCGTTGAACCGGTGGTGGTGACGGCGACACGGACTGCCCAGACAGCAGATCAGGCTCTGGCCTCTGTAACAGTTATTAATCGAGAAGATATCGAACGTACCCAGGCGAAAACCCTAAGCGACATTTTGCGTAATCTTGCGGGAATAGATGTTGCTAATTCGGGAGGCATTGGAAAAGCAGAAAGTATTTTCATACGCGGTACAAACTCCGATCATGTCCTAGTCCTAGTAGATGGTGTACGCGCAGGTTCTGCAACACTCGGCACTTTTGCCTGGCAAAATTTCAGCCCCGATCAAATTGAAAAAATTGAAGTGGTACGCGGTCCACGCGCCGCTCTCTATGGCTCGGATGCTATCGGTGGAGTTATCCAGATATTTACGCGGAAAAATTCCGGTAACGAATTCTCTGTTTCCAAAGGCACGCATAACACTGCGGAAGAAAAAATCAGCCTCGGTGGCGGCAAAGATAACTATTACAGCCTGCAGGCGGGTAAATTAACCACGGACGGAATATCCATCAGCAATAAGTTAAAAGGAAAATACGGGTACACAAATACTAACGCAACCCTACGTGGTGGTGTAACAATAACTAAAACCGCTCGACTCGATGGAGGTTTTACCCAAAGTTACGGGAAAAATCGACTTGACGTCGACACCGGCGACCTAGATTTTCGCAATCAGGTAGCCAATCTTAAATTTAGCGATCAGATTGATGATTTTTGGAATCCTACTTTGCAAACTAGTGATGTACTTGATCGTAGCGTGTCCTATAGTCCGTATACCCCTGGGACAATTACTACACGACGTAGGAGCATCAACCTGCAGAACGATGTACATTGGCAACAAGGAGTAACTACAGCAGGTATTGAACAAGTTAAGGACCATGCCACGAAAGACAACAGTGGCGAAATCGATCGCACTTTACGTAACAACGCGTTTTACATCCAACATCAACATCATTGGGATATTTACGATATATTAGTCGGTCAACGGCATGATGATAATAATAACTATGGAAAACATAATACCTGGAATGCCGCTGTCGGTATGGAAACCGGGGCGACACGCTATTTTATTTCAGCCGGAACGGCGTTTAAAGCCCCTACGGTAAATGCTTTGTATTGGCCGTATAGCAGTAGTGTCTACATCGGGAATACTTATATAGAGCAAGGCAACCCGAATCTGGCACCAGAACGGAGCCACAGCTATGAACTCGGAATGCGACATAAACTTAGCGATAAGACTCGATTCGAAGCCAATTTATATTATACACGATTAAGTGATCTAATCGTATGGGTATCAACACCTACCGGCCCTAATCAGTATACGTATCAACCACAAAACATTAACAACGCATCGATTCGTGGATTAGAAATGACCTGGACCTCAGCAATCAGTAACTGGGAATTAGCTGGGAATTTCACTGCAACTCACGCGACTGACGATTCGACAGGGCGACAACTCGATCGTCGGCCTAAAGAACAACTGAAATTACAGGCTACCTACCAACAGGATACATGGCGTTGGCACAATGAAGCAATCTATGCATCGCAACGTTTGGACAATCAAGGTGCTAGCCGCCTTGAGCCGTATACATTATTTAACACAACGGCAATGTATCAACTCAGTAAGCAGTCATCATTAAATGCTAGAGTAGAAAATGTTTTTAACGCGCAATACGTCTTGGCCACATCGTTTAGTGGTGATTACGTTACTTATGGAAGAACCCTCTACATAAGCCTAAGCCACTCACTACCTTAAATAAATTGTTAGCTAAATCAATAATGAACCGCGAAAAACAATCACCACGATATGCGAACCCACTGGTATACGCGGTGCTTGTTTCGATATTGTTGCATGTATTGATAGTGACCTGCTACAAAATGACATGGATGGGAAAGCCGACGGTTTCGCCAACCGTATTTGAAATAAATCTTACCTCACAGGCATATATCATGACTGTACCCTTGACGTCTCAACCCAAACAAAAGAGCAACGATCCGAAAACAGCCATTCTAGTGAAGAGCGTTCCATCTAAGTCATTCACCGATTCAAAAACTAGCTCTATAATTAATTCTACCAAGACTTTGCAACAACCCGAGTCCGCAGAAATGGTAATTCGTTCCGATATGTTGCCAGAAAACCATGCCCAGATCCGCTATGCCGTATCTAAGGCACTGGCGGCGCGCTTTTATTATCCTTATGCGGCTCGTCGTAATGGCTGGGAAGGCAAAGTACTATTAGGCTTTGCTGTTGAATCAAATGGAAAAATTACCGACGCACATGTCGCGCAGGGCTCTGGATACTCGATATTGGATGAATCTGCATTATCCGCACTACAGCAAGTGCAACAGTTACCCACTTCCGCTGGAATGGTTAATAGCACACGCCTGCAACTCAATTTACCAGTAATTTATCGACTTCACGGAGGTTAACATGGGCCACCGTTTATCTAAAATTTACACCCGCACCGGTGATGACGGCACGACCGGTTTGGGCGATGGCACGCGGGTGCGCAAGGATGCAATACAGGTTGAAGCCTATGGAACGGTTGATGAACTCAATAGTCACCTGGGTGTGGTGCTGGCGCAGCCCCTGCGTGAAGACGTGCGCCGGTGTTTAGTAGAAATACAACATGATCTGTTTGATCTGGGGGGCGAGCTATGCCTGCCCGATCATCACCCTATTAATCAATCGTATATCGAGCGTTTAGAGCGGCATATCGATCGGTTCAACACGGAACTTCCGCCGTTAAAAGAATTTATTCTCCCGGCGGGGAGCCTCGCCACTGCCCATTGCCACGTTGCCCGCGCCGTGTGTCGACGCGCGGAGCGTCGACTGATCACCCTGCAGCAGCAAATCACCCTCAGCAGTTTTGTGCTGGTCTACCTCAACCGCCTATCCGATCTATTATTTGTGATTGCCCGTATCTGCGCGCGCCACGATCAAGGGCAGGAAGTCATGTGGCAACCGGGATTGAACAAACCCGGCTGATCCCGCACCTATCCCCGGCTGATCATTTGCACAGTGGCCAGGAATAACAGAAAAATCACTATCGCGATCATATCCTGCACCACATTTGCGATCTTATCCTTTCTGCGCTGTTGTACGGTTTCATCGGGATAACTCCGCGATTTCATCTTTGAACACGGCTTAGTCATGTTTACCTCAATTACGGCAGGCCTAGTTGATTTGGTCCAGCGTGCCGTCCTTGGCAAGACGGCTTCCTTGCGCGCGCCGGGTAATACTGCATGCCGTGGGGCGTATTACACGGTGTGGCGAGGGCATGGACGGGGAAGATTCGGGCGTGCCGCTCGCCGATTCTGATCAATTCTGGCCCAGGGGTTTAGCCGACAGTGGTGGCCTGCTATGCTAAACGGCAATACAAACTCGCAGCGGGAGAAATTATGGGTAAACTCATTGCCATTGTTGAAGACGAACCAACGATTCGACAGAATTACGCCGATGTACTCAAGAAACACGGCTATCAAGTCGATCAATACGCCACACGCAAAGATGCTTGGGATGCCTTCACCAAACGCCTGCCGGACCTGGCGTTATTGGACATTGGCTTAAAAGAAGACATCGACGGCGGGTTTGAGCTGTGCCGTTCACTACGCGGTAAATCTGCGACGCTGCCGATTATTTTTCTCACCGCGCGCGACAGTGATCTGGATACTATTTCCGGCCTGCGTTTGGGTGCCGATGATTATCTGACGAAAGACATTAGCCTACCCAATTTATGCGCCCGCATCAGCGCCTTGTTTCGGCGTTTGGAAGCCCTGCGCCAACCCGCTCAACAAGAGGAGATCATCGAGCGCGGCCATCTGACCCTGGATATGAACCGCTTCTGCGTGCGTTGGAAAAACCAACCCGTGGACCTGACCTTAACCGAATTCTGGATGATCCATTCGCTAGCGTTGCGGCCCGGTCATGTAAAAAATCGCGACCAGCTTATGGGCGATGCTAAAATCGTTGTCGATGACGCCACGGTCACCTCCCACATTAAACGCATGCGCAATAAATTTCTGGCCCTGGACTCAGGTTTTGATCGTATCGACACGGTGTATGGAATGGGTTATCGCTGGATCGATCATTAAACTACCCCATGCGACGTTTTAGTTTACCCTCACCGCGGTTGAGCATACGCGCCAAATTATTATTGGTGTCCACATCTTTATTGATTATTCCTTGGGTTGGCACCCACTACGTCCAAGAGATGGAGGATTATCTACGCCAGCAACAAGAAGAAATCTTATTAACACGCACTCAAACCGTGGCCTCAGTATTACAAGACCGGCCGGATGTATTTAAAATCCAAACCTCTTCGCCCCTGCCCACCCGCGATGTGCAACATTTGTTTGTGCGGCCGTTACATAACCCAATACAGCTTGATGGTTACTTAGATGACTGGTCAAGTTATTCCCAACGGATGCAACATTACGACCAACGCCATGCACTGTTCGGCAACGAAAAATCCGCTGTGGCGTTTGATCTGCACGTCGGAAGTTATCAGAAATACCTGTATGTAGCCATGAAGGTTTATGACAGGCACATAGTGTATCGTCGCCCGGAAAGCGAACGGCTGGATCAATCCGACCGGATTATTATCTCGGTGGAGAACCCGGACGGTGAATTCATGAGTTACTTGATGACGCCAATCTCACCCGGCTGGATTAATGCTCAGCAGCAGATCAAAACCTCGGTTGACGAAGATGAATCCATACACTACGAACCTGAAATTCGTATCAAGGGGGAGTGGCGGGAATTCAACGGCGGTTATGTCGTCGAATTTCGCATTCCGATAGAACTGATCGGCGCGAAAATGAGCCTGGCCGTGGCCGATGTAAACGATCCACAACAACGCGGTATCGATTCGATCGTTGCCACGGCGGGTATCGCCGATGCCGCGGCGCTGGCGACGATTATTTTCCCTTCGCCCGAGGTTGAAGCGCTGTTAAACAATTTACAACGGCCACTGACGCGCACCTGGGTGATCGACCGGCATAACCGCGTCATCGCTCAAACCGGGGCGCTGACCAATAACGATTCGGAGGAATACGATCAAACTCCAAACCACCAGACCAAACCGGAGCGTTCCATCGTTTCGAGAATTGTTTCTTGGTTTTATACGCTGGTCTTAAAACAACCCACCAATGAATTCCACGATGAGTTGCTCAATGCCTCGCGTCTGGATAGCGAGGAATTTCGCTTGGCCTTACAAGGTAAGCCAACCACCCGTTGGCGGAAAACCCCCAACCAAGAAATAAGTATTTTGACCGCCGCGCATCCGGTCTATAACAATGGCCAGGTCATCGGCGCCGTGGCCATCGAACAAACCAGCAACAGCATTCTGCTATTACAAAACCGGGCGTTGGAAATACTATTTAATATCAGCGCGTTGGCCTTTTTGGTGGGTGTGAGCATTTTACTGCTATTCGCCACCCGCTTATCGTTCCGCGTACGGCGTTTACGCGACGCCGCCGAACAAGCCATCACCAGCGACGGCCGCGTGGTAGGCGATATAGCCACAACACACGCCCAGGATGAAGTCGGCGACCTCTCGCGCAGCATCGCCGATATGCTCGCCCGGCTGGCGCAGTACAATCGTTATCTGGAAACCATGGCAAGCAAACTCTCGCACGAATTACGTACCCCCATCACCGTGGTACGCTCATCACTCGACAATCTCGAAATCGAAACTCTCGATGATTCGACCCGCACCTACGTAGAACGTGCTCGCGAAGGCGCTAATCGTCTAAACGATATCTTAACCCGTATGAGCGAAGCCACGCGTCTGGAACAAACCTTACAAAGCGAACAACCGCACTCGTTTGATCTTGTCGCAGTCGTAAAAAGCTGTATCGACGGCTATCGGCTGGCCCATCCGCACATTAGCTTTAGCTTCGATGTTACCGGACAAGATACACGGCACTTTAGCGTTGTTGGCGCCCCCGAACTCATCGCGCAAATGCTCGATAAATTGGTCAACAATGCGATAGACTTTCATAGCCCGGGAACCCCCATCACGACCCAAGTTACGCATCAAGACAACAACCTTGTATTGCGAATTATGAATAATGGACCGACATTGCCCGCCGCCATGAAAACAAGTGTGTTTGATTCGATGGTCTCCGTCCGTGGTCCGCGTGACGAACATCCCCATCTGGGTTTGGGACTGTATATCGTGCGTTTAATCGTCGAGTTTCACCGTGGCAAAGTTCAAGCCGATGACCTGACCGATGACAGCGGCGTTGTTTTTACCATCACCCTGCCCCCACACCCCAGCCAGAATTAATCACAATCCGCTCTCGGCCCCGCCGCATTACAGCGCGGGTGTGTCATGTTCACTTGGTTTAATTACTTCAACACCAAGGCTTGGACAATATTGTCCACTAACACGAAAGGAGATTGCCATGAAATTGAAACTAATACCGCAAGCCGTTGCATTAACTCTTTGTGGTTCACTCGCACTGGGTTGCGCCAACCAGGATAATGTCGACGCGAAAAAACCATCGGGGGTTTCTCTGACGGTAACCGATACCACTATCCCCTCCACATTTATGAGCGTCGCCACCGAACCGCCGCCGGCAACCGTGATTGCAGCCGTTGCCCCTGCTCCGCCAGCACCCGTCGATAAGAAATCATCCGCCAGTAACGAACCTGACTTACCGAAACAGACAACATTTTATTTTAAATTTGACAAGGCGGATATCTCGCCACAAGACATCGCCCACGTTCAAGCCCATGCCAATTATTTATTAACCCACGCAGATTTAAAAATCGCTATTAACGGCCATACCGATTTTTACGGTCCTGAGACCTACAATGAGCAGCTGAGTAAAAAACGCGCCGAGTCTGTAGCCAAAATATTCATCGCGGCCGGAGTACCGCAATCACGCTTAACCCTGCATGCCTTGGCCGATCATCAACCCCAAGAATGTAAAAATGACACCCGCCATAACCGGCGCGTCGAACTGCATTACCAAGAATCAACCTTGGCCAGCAAAGATTGAACCTGGGGGATTTTGGGACCGGTCACCACCCACCTCGCGCGCGCTCCTCCTCCTGTGCACCTCGCGACGGTGACTGGTCCCACCTTTTTACAGTGTTGAGAAAATAAAGTGATGTTGGTTGTTGCCTGGTTCACCGGTACAGGTGACCGTCGGCGGCAGGGATGCCGCCGTCGAGCGTACAGGGATGTATTTACAGCGAGTCACCTGTACCGGTGAACCAGGCAACAACCAACATCACCCCCAATGCTTCTCGGTATTGATTTTTAATTATAAACCACCAACCTGCTATCTATTTTCTTGACTACGTAGTTTCTCTACCGCCTGACACAGTTGTTCCGCACCTTCCACGATACGCAGACTGGGGCGGGTGATTAAATCAGGATCAATGTTGATGAATTGATTATCTTTAAGACCTAACCAATGTTGCCAGTAACGCTGCGCCGCGAGGTCGATCGTTTTTGACGCGGTTATCACCAATTGTGGTTGACGGGATATAACGGTTTCGATATTCACACGCGGAACCATCAGCAAACTATCGGAAAAAATATTTTCCACCCCACATAGCTGGAGTACTTCATTAATCACATGCGGTTGCCCGATGCTCATGAGTGGATTATGCCAAACCTCGTAAAATCCACGTAACGGGCGCTGCTCAGAAAAACGCGATTTCAGTGCCTGTACACGCCGGGTGAATTGTGCTTGCAGCACGGCCGCGGTATCGTTGTGTCCGCTAAGCCGCCCAAGCAATTGCAAGGTGGTGGCAATATCGATTAAGCGTCGTGGTTCCACATAAACGACGGGTATGTAACGCGCGAGTCGATCCAAGCCAATGCTGGCATACCCGCTATCCCACACGATGATTACATCGGGCCGTAGGGCGCTGATGATTTCCAGATCAAGCCCGCTGACGCTACCCACGCGCTGTTTTGTGGCCACCGCGGGAGGGTAATCGCTGGCCGTATCCACCGCCACGACCTGATCACCCGCACCCAGCGCGAAGATTAATTCCGTCACCGAGGGACCTAACACCACGATCCGTTGCGCGGGGTGCGACAGCTGAATGGTTTGTTGATGCGCGTCTACTACGGTGATCGGCGCGGCAAGCACGGGCGTTACGAGAAAAACCAACCCCAATCGCCATCCGACACCAATTGACAGGGCGATGATATTCACAAATGACCCGCGCGAGTGATTAACCGGTGATCAGCCCCACGATGATCATAACGGCTAGTAATACCAATAAGATTAATACCGTGCGTTTTACCAGGGCCAAAACGTTCGCCAGGCTTTGTAAGGCGGAGAAATCTTCATCTTCGTCGTGGATGTCACCCACTGCACCTAGCCCGCTACGGATCAGAAATTTTTCATTGTCTATGGACCATAGATCCGAGACCCGCTGCCAGTTGGCGATGGTGTCGACAAAACTTCCGGCGAAGGCATACCCCAAGGCGCAGATCCGCGCTGGCAGCCATGACACGATCCGGTACAGATCCTTCGATGCCGCGGTAAATCCTCCAGTCATATGACCGAAACGCATTTCAAGCTCACAACTGAGTCGAAATAACAGCGCCCCCACCGGCCCGATCAATACAAACCAAAACAACGGTCCGATAATATTATCGTTCACCCGCAGCAGTAAAATTTCCTTTAAGCGCGGGGCGTAGTCCTCCACCGGTTCGGTCACAATCCGCCCTAAGAGTTGTTCAACCTGGGCCTGTGCCGCGCGTACATCACCGCGCTCCATGGCATTGATGTATTCATCCACCATGCGAATTGGATCGCGTGGCCCCATGCAGTACACCAAGAGTAAGGTGCTAAAACCTAACTCAAAGATAACCCACAGTTTGTTCACGTAGTATTGATAATCCAGACCGAATTGCAGCGCGCTGATCACGATCACCGGTGGCAGAATCACCAGCAGCACGCCCAGCGGGCCTTCCCGCGAGGTTAATGACTGCATCAGCCGTAACATGGCATCGGTATAACGGCTAAACCAGCTAAACTGCCGCCATTGCTGCAAGCGTAAGACGTACAGCTCCATGGCAACACCGATCAATATAGCGAGAAATTTCATGGACGCTCGTCCCTCATAGCCGTGGGTTTAGAAAAGGCAGTTATTCCGCCGGACGCTTAAGTATATCAAGCAAACGCGGCCAATCGAAGCTTGGCCCGGGGTCGGTTTTTCGTCCGGGGGAGATATTACTATGCCCCGTGATGCGATCCGAGCTTAAACCGGGATAGGCGTGCAACAAGGCTTGGATCAGCTCGGCCAAGTGTCTGTATTGCGCATCGCTATACGGGGTCGTGTCCGTGCCTTCTAATTCGATGCCGATCGAAAAATCATTGCACCCTTGCCTGCCTTGATAATTGGATTTACCCGCATGCCAGGCGCGTTTATCAAACGGCACATATTGAATCAACTCGCCGTCACGGCGAATTAAAATATGCGAAGACACCCTCAAAGCCGCAATTTCCGCAAAATACGGGTGGGTTGCGGCTGCGAGTCGATTGGTGAAGAGTTGGGTGATATACGGTCCACCATATTCTCCCGGTGGCAGGCTGATACCGTGAATCACAATAAGATCGACCACACTGTGCACCGGCCGCAGATCACAATTCGGTGACGGTTTGAATACCACGTTGGTGACTAAATGACTTGAAGTATCAACCGTGAATGCCATGCCGCTCTGCTGTTGCACCGTAAAACGAGATGACTACCTTACTACAAACCCGGGCCTACGAACATGTCACCGTACCTGACTTGATGCCGACCGGGTTCGATGTCACGATACACAGGCATGGCGTGTCAACCACCCAACCCTACGATAATCGCCCAAATGGTGAGTCAAGCCCTGAGTGAAGATTTGGGGCCAGGTGATCTCACCGCGGCGTTACTACCCGCCGATCAAATCGTCAGCGCTCAAGTAATTACCCGCGAGTCCGGAATCTTGTGCGGCCGGGACTGGTTTGACGAGGTATTTGCCGCACTGGATCCCCAAATCAGCGTTCGATGGCATAACAATGACGGTGAACTGCTCCCCGCCAACCATCCCCTCTGTGAGCTACAAGGTCCAGCCCGCACCTTATTAAGCGGTGAACGGGTGGCGTTAAATTTCCTGCAAACCCTGTCCGGCACGGCCAGTATGACGCGCCGCTACGTCGACGCCTTGGCCGGTACCTCGGCACGTTTATTGGACACTCGCAAAACCATTCCCCTGTGGCGCTTAGCGCAGAAATACGCCGTGTGCTGCGGGGGAGGACATAATCATCGCCTCGGTCTGTATGACATGATCCTGATAAAAGAAAACCACATCGCCGCCGCAGGTTCCATTGCCAGCGCGCTGCAACAAGCACAACAGCGTTCGCCCGGGGTGGCGGTTGAAATTGAAGTGGAAAGCGTCGAACAATTACACACCGCACTGCGCGCGGGTGCGCGGCGTATCTTGCTCGACAATATGGACCACGCCACGCTGCGCCGTTGTGTGCAGATCAATGCCGGCCAAGCCCAGTTGGAAGCCTCGGGAAATGTGCGCTTAGAAACGATCCGTGAGATTGCCCTCACCGGAGTTGATTTTATTTCGGTGGGTAGCCTCACCAAACATCTCCACGCCTTGGATTTGTCGTTGCGCATACAAAAAATTCATGGCTGAAATAGTTGACGGACTCCCTCTATTTCACATAACGTAGCCGGGCACCTAGTTTTTATAATATAAGTAACCACTTATATTCAAACAGAGGTCGCCACAAATGCGCTTATCCACCAAAGGCCGTTACGCCGTCACCGCAATGATGGAATTGGCCCTCCGCTCGCTCGACAAACCCGTCACCCTTGACGATATCGCCTCCACCCAGGGGATCTCCAGCGCGTACTTGGAACAACTATTCCGTTTATTGAGTAAACACCAGTTGGTAAAAGGGATACGCGGACCCAACGGAGGTTATCGGTTGGCACGCAGCGCGAACGACATCAGCATCGCGCAGATCATTGTGGCGGTGGATGAAAAAATCGATAGCACGCGGTGCGAGGGCAAGGCCAATTGCCAGGGCGGTGAACGTTGCCTGACCCACGAGTTATGGGAAGAACTGAGCGATCGGTTGTTTACCTTTTTGGACAGTGTTAGCCTGGGTTATTACATCAACCGCCCCGACACGCGCAGCTTGATCGCGCGTTCATCATAATTCGATACCTACTAATGAGTCACATGGAAAGGATACCCTCCCACCAAGACCGTCAGCCGCAGGGATGCTGCCGTCGAGTCTACAGGGAGGTATTGACGGCGTGTCTTGGTGGGAGGGTATCCTGTCCATGTGACTCAGTAATATATTCCGAAGTTACATCCCCGGCACGCTTAACTCAAAAATCACAAACTCTTGTTTGGTCAATAACACGTTACCTAAACGCGCGGGAAGGGTTGGAGCTTTATCGCGTAACAACCGCAACGGCGTACCCAACACAAAATCGTATTCGTATCGGGTAACAACGCACCAGCGGTCATCCACATTTTTAAACAACATCACACCCAGCGTCTTGCCGACCAACTTGCCTGATTCGGGGGTTACTAACGCCGCCTCGGCTTGACCTGACAAACGCACGATGGCCACCTCGATAAGCTGATCGCTGGGCCGATGAATACGGGATACATAACCCAGCAGTGGCCGCTGTTGATCCTTACCGGAACTAAAGGCGGTAATCTGCCCAACACAGATCGGCGCGCTGTAATCCGATTCACGCGTGATAACCAAGACCCCCCCGGTGCTGAAATTGGCAATTTCCCACGGGGTTTGTCCCGAACAAACCGCGTCGTTCGCCCCTAAGGCCGGGCTGGCCAGAGTGTGGATAAATTCCCGTGAATTCACCCGCTGTTTCATCTCCGCCGAGCCTAGATTGGCGAATAACCGGAAGGCGTCTTTGAAGCTGAAATATAAGCGTAAATTTTCACTGCCAAAGGCGGCATGACGCTTTTGACGCCGCTCACGCGGCCGTAAACCAAACAACATCGCTTCAAGCAACGGCAAGCGTTCCATCGCGTCGATGCCAGCCAAGGCACGGTTCAAACGGCTAACATCGACATTACCGATAAATTTCATCTTGGCCAACTCTTCGTAGTCTTGAACCAAGCGGTTATAAAGCTGCGAATACTCGATGAGAATACGCGGGGCCACCATCCGAACATCGCGGCGAAACTGCGCCGGGGCGGCGTGATCAATACCGGTAATCAACATCCCGGCTTGTAATTCCAAGGAATTATCCACGTGCAGCAGTATCGCATTATCGACCAGATCCAGATAACCGTCCGGCACATGAAATAGACGCGTCGACCAACTGGACGCATCCACAATCCCAAACAGCTGTAGCGATAAATATAAGTGACGTGGTGATACTTTAAACCCTTCTTTATCGGTACGGTTCAGCCAGGTTCCCACCTGGCCAAGCAGGGTGATCTTTTCATCCACATCGTTTTGCGCCAATAAGGCGAAAAAGACTCGATTGATATCCCGCCAGTTATGCGCTGACAATTTCTGATGACGCAAGGCGCGCAAACGTTGCACCACACGTGCCAGCTCTAAGATACGTACCGCCAGTTCCAGCAAACGTGGCCGTTGTTTGCGGTACAACGCAGGTTTGGCCGAATACAATTCTACAAACAGGTGTTTACAGCTCAAAATAGCTTGTTCGGCTATTTCGATACTGGCCATTACAATCTGTTTACGATCCTTGCCTTCGGGCAAGCTGCTGGGCTGGGTTTGATACTGTTGATAAAAACGCGCAATCACCGGGTAAAGTTGCGCAACAATCGCCATACTCAGTTGCAAGCGTTTGTCGGCTTTAAGATTGTAGCGATTGAACAGCGCCAAGAGTTGTCCCGCGTCTTGTAGCTGTTTACTCGGGTATTGCTTCAGCGTTTCAAGCTTAGCCAGGTAGTCTTCCTTGCTGGCTAACTCTTTGCCAGGTGACTTAAACGCCGTGGGTAGATTGGCAAATTGTCCCAATAGCTCTTGCGTGGCTGATTTTCGAATAAAATCAGCGGTAGCGAGTTGTTGATTGCTCTCTGCGGTGGATGACATCCTGCATCTACTCTACATCGACTCATAGTGACTTAAGGTGATTCTAACGCACAAATCGCCACAAAAAGATGGGGTGTTACACTATTTAGCGTGAAAAATTCACCTTAACTTTAAGTCAACCCTAAGGGAAATAACATGGTGCCGGTGACCGGAATCGAACCGATGACCTACTGATTACGAATCAGTTGCTCTACCGACTGAGCTACACCGGCAAGTGGGAGAGAAGAGCGCGCTAGTATACTGAAAAACCCGGCCGGTCACGAGCGACAAGGATGGTTTAATCGCTGCTCTGACGGATTCGAATGATGACATCCACCCCATCGGCGGTGGTGCCAACGGGTAACGCGGGGATCTTCTCCACCACTACCTGAGCCGGATCGATATCGGTCAGTGTCCCCGTATCGACATTAAAAAAGTGATGATGGGGGGCGACATTAGAGTCGTAAAAAACTTTGTTGGGATCGATGATCACTTCCCGTAATAAACCCCGACTCGCGAACAAGCCCAGGGTGTTATAGACCGTGGCCTTGGACACCGCACCGCCATGGCTATTAACAATAGTCAGTACCTGTTCAGCGGAGAGGTGTTGCGGACGCGCCAAGAGGATCTGGGCGATTTGCAAACGCTGATAGGTCGGATTGATGCCAACGGCCTTAAGCAGCTCGATCACATCAATATTGCCGTGGGATGACGGGGATATAGTATGCATAATCATATCAGTATAGATCATAGGTTTAGACGGAGTCTAGAAATAACTTACAGTATCGCTACGGGATTCCCGCCGTCCAACTGATAAGGGGTAGGATCTAGACCCGGGGGACGCTCTAATAGGAGATCAGTCAGTAGCTGTGCCGAAGCCGGAGCAAGCACAATGCCGTTGCGAAAATGCCCGGTGTTAATATACAGGTGCTCCCAGGCGGGGACCTTTCCTATATACGGTATCCCTCCTCGGGGGTTACCTGGTCGCAACCCTGCCCAGTGTTGTTCCAGGGTAAATTTCTGCAGACCCGGAAACAGCTTCTGGGCAAATGCCGATAGGCTTTCGCGGGCTTCGAGGGTAGGCTGTTTATCAAAACCTTGGTCTTCCAAGGTACTGCCCACCAACAACCGACCGTCACGGCGGGGAATCACATACCGCCCATGAGACAGTACGATGGGTTTAATCTCACCCGGCTGACCCCGCAGCAGCAACATTTGCCCCTTCATGGGTTTGACTGGTAAAGAGGCAATGCCCTCTAAAAACCTCCCCGACCATGCACCACTACACACAATCACCCGCTCCGCCGGAATATCACCACGGACGGTACTCACACCCCATACGGTTTGGTGTGAGGACAGCAACCCTATTACGGGTTGATGGGTGATAAATTCCACCCCGGCCCGCGCACAGGTAATTTTCAGCGCCTTGACCAAACGTGGATTACGAATCTGCGCCAGCCGCGGCCACCATAAGGCCGACGTATCACTCCCGGCGAACCCGGGAAGTAATCGGTGTAAGGACGGGGAATCGAGCGGCTCACAAACCTGCCCCCACTGCGCGGCCCAATCACAGGCCAGGGACGCGTCCGTCACACCGAGCATCACCATACCCTGGGTGGTTAACTCCGGGTCCACTCCCCCTTCGTCGATTAACTCGCGTACCAAGTGCGGATAATAGCGTTGGCTGCACTGCGCTAACTGCGTGACGGCCCGTGGGTAGCGCCAGGGGTATAACGGTGACAAAATTCCACCGCCCGCCCACGACGCCTCCTGACCAATATCTCCCTGATCGATCACCGTGACCTGCCACCCCGCCTTGCACAAAAACCGAGCCTGCAGTAATCCGATCAAACCACCACCTACAATCACACAACGCATGCGCCCGACCAACCCTAGTTATGTTAATAAAATGAGACGTGATTATCCTACGATTGCGAACCAATTCACATCTTGAGAAATTGCCATCCTCAAGTTCCGTGATCAAAATACCACTTATCCGGCCGAATCCGCGGCTCATCGAATAGCAGGTGAACCCCATGATAAATTCTTCTATAAAACTAGCTATGAGAAAAACAACCTCCAGCGGTTTCACCCTTGTCGAACTCATGGTCACCTTAGCGGTGTTTGCGATTTTAGTGGCGATTGCAGCGCCGAATGTGACTACGACTATTTCGGCGAATCGGGTGACAGACCAAGTGAACAATTTACTCGGCGTTTTGAACTATGCCCGGAATGAAGCGATCACGCGTAACTTTCCAGTTCAAGTTGTTCCCGGCGATAGCACTGTAACAAGTACAACATTAACTCTTGGAACTCAATGGATATCAGGCATGAAAGTTGTTGCTCAGGATCCTACCAATAATAACTACATCTTACTCAAAGATACCCCGCCGATGCAAAGCGGCTTCCAAGCTACCGCGACTACCCTCATAAACAACGCTACCGTGGTTGTTACTTCTGTACAGTTCGGTGGAAATGGTACCACTACCAACAATAACTACATCGGATTCGTCATTTGCGATAAGAACATTACAATTGGTACATCCGAACATCCTGGCGATATTATCAATGTAGGACGAGCCGGTAATATCGGCGCACGGAATTTAAACAAAGTGGGTTGCTAGTGATTGTACCTAATGAGACTCGTTAGATGATTATTCACTGCAACAATCACTCCCAGGGCTTTACCCTCTTAGAAGTCATGATTGCCTTAGTGATTTTTTCCATTGGTTTAATCGGATTAGCAGGGTTGCAATCATTATCATTGCAGAATAACCAAGTCGCTTATGCGCGCACCATGGCCACTATACTTGCCTATGACATGGCGGATCGCATTCATAACAATAGGATAGGTGCCGCCAGTGGTAGTTATGCAGTAACAACGATGCCAGCGAGCGCAACTTCCTGTATCACTTCCAGCTGCACCCCCGCTGTTCTTGCTACCTATGACTTATATCAATGGGATCAAACCGTGAGACATACGCAAAACAATCCAGCAGCACAAAACGAACTGTTCAATGCTTTGGGATATATAACTCGGAATGGATCCGTATACTCCATATACATCGCCTGGGATGAAGCGCGCAACGGAACAGCTACTAGTAGTGGTATTTGTGCAGCACCCCCTGCCGGGGTGAGTTGTGTTCGCCTCGACGTGGTACCTTAGCCATGAAACAACCGCCATCATATACATATACGCTCGGTGTCAGTTTGGTTGAGCTCATGGTGGCTGTCGCCGTGAGCGCTATCTTGTTAGTAGGTGTCGGTATTATCTACGGCAACTCCAAACATACCTATACCGTCGACGAAGAATTCGCCCATTTACAAGAAAGCGCCCGTATCGCAATGAAGTTCTTGGTCGAGGATATTCGCATGGCCGGATACATGGGATGCGCCTTGAATGACGGAGATGTTACCAAGTTTCAATGTTACTTAAATCCAAATAAGAGTTTTGCCTGCGACAACGCGGCCAGAATTATACCGATTCAGGGATTCGAGGCGACCAACGCAGCCATTAATATTAATACCAGTCCAGGTGGAAGTTATACTATTTTAACAACCGTAGGCAATGTGTTAGCCACCAGTACAACCCGGGGCGATTGGGCCACCCTACCGGGTACCGGACTACCTGCCGCATTTCCTATCACCAGCTACCCGCCGGTGCTTGGATCCGATATTGTCATCGTTCGGCATGCTGATACGCAGAGTGTGCGCGTCGATATAGGATCAAACACAGCTCAATTACAGGTTGTTAACATCGGTAATATAACCCCCAACGATATCGCCATTGCCAGCAGTTGTAATTTATCTCGGGTATTTCAAGTGACAAGCACCACAAATACGCCTGCGATCGTACACGCAGGGGGGGGGAGCACCCCTGGAAATATTAATACCCCTTGGATTGCCACAGACTTCAATCCTGGAGATGACGTAATGCGATTCGTTAGTCGCGCTTACTTTATTGCTATCAGTGGTACTACCAACGAACCAGGCTTGTTTCGCCTGGACGGCAATCCTAACAGTTCCGCTGAAGAATTAGTCGATGGTGTAGAGAATATGCAAATCCTCTATGGGGTGGATACCGACACGCCAAATGACGGTATCGCCAATCGGTATATGGCGGCAAATTCCGTGGATTTTGATAATCCGGCCCAACCGGTTGTCAGTGTGCGCATTAGCCTATTAATGCGCAGCCAACGCGATATCCCCGGTTATCCTGCCGTTCAAAAATCCTATACCCTGTTAGATTCAGTAGCCGGCACAACGATAAAAACTAGCTCCACTAAGCCCGATCGACGCCTACGTAAAATCTTTACCACTACCATCAAACTTCGCAACAAAGGGTTAGGAACCTAGTTATGCAAGCTACAAGATTCTTCTTGCAACAACAACGCGGTGCCGCCTTAATCATGGCGCTGTCTATTCTGCTGGTATTAACGATTCTGGGCATCTCCGCCATGTCCACCACCGCCTTGCAAGAACGCATGGCCGGTAACGCGCGTGATTATGAAGTGGCGTTTGCGGCGGCGGAAACGGGATTAAATGCAGCGGAAACATACCTTGCCAACATGCCCAACACATCGGAATTTTCCCCTGCAGGGGGTTCAAATGGTGGTGGCAAATTTTCAGCCAGTACAACAACCTCAGAATGGATGACCTCAAGTAACTGGACTGACACCGCCGTGGGTACTAGGTGCTACCAATTACCTACAGGTACATTTGCCATGTCGGTGGCACAACAACCTCGCTATATTATTCAACAACTCAATGCGACTGTCACTGCAGGCGCAGCAACACAAGCATCGTTAGAACCAATCAGTTACACGAACAATCCACCACTTATTGGCGGCGGCGCACAGGTATACCAAGTCACAGCACGTGGCTACGGTCTAAGCGCTACGTCGCGGGTGATGTTACAGAGTTACTACGCCAAATAACCGTTATGATTAATTTGAGACGCTAACACGATCTCGGAGAAGTACGATGAAAACGCAAAAACTCCTCAACCATTATGCTGCTGCCAGTATGTTGTTATGCCTAGGTGTTAGCAACATACAAATAGTCAGCGCCGCAACGGCAAATCTCTCCGACACTCCACTATTTCTCACTACCCACGCCGAATCCAATATGTTCTTTATTTACGATGATTCTGGCAGTATGGCTTCTGAAATGCTTACACCACAAGACAATGGGGATCTGGGCGGTGTTTATTGCCACGAAAATACTTCTCCAGATCCAGCGACCGTCGCATTCAACACCAAGTGCGCGGGAGGAAGCGGTACAAGCTTAATGTACATTTATGCCAAAGACACAAAATCCTTCCCCGCAGGCCAAGGTATTGTGGGAAAAAACAGCGCTGGCAAAGACGTTCCCATCAATAATGGCGACGGCGCGCCCGTGGCAGCATGGTACCTACGCTCCCATGACTACAACGCTCAATACTACAATCCCAACACCGTCTATAAACCCTGGCCGCCTTCATCCAATGCCACGACTACCACTTTCTATCCAAACAGTTCGCCTACGGCAGCCCCTGTTTCACCCCTTTCAACAACCGTTGTGGATTTAACACGAACGGATTGGTCAGGATTGACTGGTATACAAGCAGCTCACTACTATACGTGGAAAGACACAAACGGCGATGGCCTTCCTACCAGCGGTGAAGGCACACTTGTTCAAATATCAACCCCAACCGAATTACAAAACTTCGCCAACTGGTTTACCTATTACCGCACGCGTTCGCTTGCCGCACGCGGTTCTGTCGGTTCTGTTATCAGCGATATTGGCAATAATGTGCAAATGCGTGTTGGTTTTATGGCAATTAATGATGGTAGTAATAATACCAAAATGACCTCTATTTCGACGCCTAATAATACTGACCCCAGTTCACCAGGGGTTAAAAACAGACGGTCGGTTTTAAATTCCTTGTATAAACTTTCCGCTGCTAACGGTACCCCTTTACTTGATTCTCTGCAAAAAGCAGGAAATTATTTCGCCTGTGATGGCAACGCAACTCCTTTTACCACCTCTGATTGCGCACTTGATCCGGCAGTGAAAGCATGTCAGCAAAACTTTATCGTTATGATCACCGATGGAGAATATAATGGTAGTTATACCGCAGCCCCCGGCCGTGATATTGCGGATAATCTCATATCAACATCTCCTCGCGCTGGCGATACCGCCTTTGACGGTGATCCCTATGCTTCAAACGCTTCGAATACACTAGCCGATTTGGCCATGTATTATTATGAACATGACCTAGATGGTAATAATATGAATAACCAAGTACCCACAGTTTGCGGTGTTGATGAAAACGCAGGTCAGCACGCAGTCTTTTATGCCCTGAGCTTTGGTATTTCAACGGATATTATACAACCGCCCTTCCATCCCCAGCTTAATATCGCTCCAAATAACTGCACTGTTACCACAATTCCCGATCCCTATAACTACATCAACCCCAAAACAGGGTTGACTGCAAGTATTAGCGGCTGGAAAACTTCCGGGTGGCCATGGAAAGACGCCACGACGGACCCTCATTACAGGATAAACGATCTTGTCCATGCCACGTTTAATGGACGTGGCAAGTATTATCCCGCGACATCTCCTGAACTTTTGGTAGCGGGTCTAAAAGATACCGTCAGTAATATTAATAGCCGCCGTGGTGCCGCGGCGGCTGTAGGTCTAAACAGTACCAGCAATACCACAGGCACACAGGTATATTTCGCACGATTTTATTCCGGTAATTGGTTTGGTGAGCTATCAGCGGATACACTCGACCCGCTAACAGGGGCACTTATCGCACATGCATGGGATGCCCACGGTACCACTGCGGGATTATTAAATACGTTATCGAACGATCAAGTTCGTGATCCAGACAATGATAGTATCTTGGTGGCGCCTGCTCCAGCGCCCACCGGTTACCAATCCGCCAACAGCACTTCCATTACACGCGCTGTTGTCACTTTTAATCCAGGAGCGATTGCCGCCCCCTATGGCATTGGATTTCACTGGACAAAACTAGCCTCTGCTCAAAAAGATGATTTACGTACCAATAGTAGCGGTACCCTTGACCCCGATGCCATCGCTCAAATGCGTTTGAACTACATCCGCGGTGATCATCGTTGTGAAACGGGATACACTACTGACCTCACTCGAGATCGTTGTCCTGATGCGGCGAAGATTTTCCGTACGCGTAAGGACAACACAAGTAATTTCACTCGCTTGGGTGATTTTATTAACTCCTCTCCAATCTATGTTGGAACCCCGGTAGGCGGATATCCCAACACTGCCCCCTTCCCCACAGGAGGAGATACCTACCAAAATTTCAAAGACGGGGTTTCGAACGCAGCTTTTAGTAGTGTTAGTAACAATGCAAAAACCCGTACGCCCATGCTCTATCTGGGCGGTAACGACGGGATGTTGCATGGATTTAACACGACGTCGGGACAAGAGGTTTTCGCCTATATCCCAAATACCTTGTTCGCCGCGGCAACCCCGGTAAATGGCGCGGATGGATTACATAAACTCACCGAGGCCGGCCAACATCGCTCCTATGTCGATCTGACCCCGACAATCGCTGATGCGTATACTGAAACCCCCAGCGACCCAACCAAGAAATGGCGTAGCATTTTAGTGGGTGGTCTACGCCATGGGGGTAAGGGTATTTACGCGTTAGATATCACCGATCCAGATTATTTAATTAGCGCTACCGGCTCTATTCGTGAGGACCACACCGCAGAAAAAGTGATGTGGGAATTTAACGATGCCACCAGCCCCGGCAACATGGGTTATAGCTATAGCCAACCGGTGATCGCTCCCTTACGCATCGGTTCAGGCAATACCGTTAACGATATTGCCTGGTTTGCAATTTTTGGCAATGGTTATAATAGTACCAACGGGAACGCCATTTTGTACTTGGTGAAACTGTCCGGCCCTTCTGGAACAGGCAGTGTCTATACCATCGACACCGGTGTAGGAAACCCTGCAAGTACAAGCGGCGTAACCCCTAATGGACTTTCTTCCCCCGCCGTTATTGATGTGGATGGAGATGGTATCTACGATAGGGTATATGCTGGGGATCTCTACGGTAATATGTGGGTGTTTAATCTTGCCGGGTTACCCTCCAGTTGGACAAATACCGCCGCTAGTACGTTATTTACCGCTAAGAATGGAAGTGGAGAGGTTCAACCTATCACGGTAAAACCTGTTGTGATGCGCAATACGGCAACCGCATCAGGAACGGCACCGAACTTACTTGTTTTATTCGGAACAGGCCAATATATGGCCGAAGGTGATCAAACCAGTACCTCCACCCAGAGTTTCTATGGGGTATGGGATAATGGAACCCGCAACCTAACACGCACTGATCTTCAATCGCAATTGATAACTACTGTCAATGCCTCTTTCAATGTAACTACAACCACAACCACAACTAAAACAATCCGTATATTAAATAATGGGTCAGTGGATTATACTACCAAACACGGCTGGTCCATGGACTTTGACCCCCGTGAACGTATAGTCTCTAAAGCAACCTTGTTAGGCAATACATTGATTTTCCCTACCATAGTGCCATCGGATGCGGGTTGCGGTGGTGGCGGCACAAGCTGGTTGATGGCCGTCAATCCCCTAAACGGCAATACCCCGGGAATATCCGTCTTTGATGTGAATGGCGATCATAGCATTGGTAATCCCGACGACTACTTAGCACCTGGCGGTTCCTCTCCCCAGATTATTGCGGGTTTGCAAAACCCCAACATGACACCTGACTACGCCTACGCCGCTCCGAGTAATACCGCGAGCGGTAATAATCCAAAACCATGTGCGAAAGGATCCTATATTCAAGCTATAGGCACTGCTACGAATGCCACCACTACGGCACAAAGCATGTGTGTGGAAGGCGGTTCCGGTAAACCCGGCCGTTACTCCTGGCATCAGGTAGGTTTCTAATATGCTCAGTATAGGTAAAACCATCCGCGGCTTAACCTTGATCGAATTGATGGTGACCGTTGCCATCATTACGATACTGGCCGGTATTGCCTGGCCACCGTATAACGGTTATATCTCAAGAGGTCACCGAGCCGATGCAATAATGTTAATAACAAAAGTACAAGGCTATCTTGAAAGCTGCTATAGCCAACAACGAAATTATAATACTTGCAATAGTAGTATTCCATCCAACATCACAACCCCTGTGCCACCAAATGATCACTTTACTGTTGCCGTTGCTACATCCGCAACCAATCCCGACAACTTTATTATCACTGCCACCGGTAATACTGCGCAGCAAGCTAGTGACGATAGTTGTATAACCTTCACGCTTAATCAGGCTGGGGTAAAAGGTTACACCAAGGCAAGTAGTGCCACCTCTACAAATTGCTGGCCTAACTAAAATCACTGCAACACCTTCGGCAACGAAAACGTTACATTCTCTTGCCGCACGCTAAGCTCACTCACCTGTTGTACTCCCCAAATTTTTAACTTGGCGAGCACCTCTTGCACCAAGATATCCGGCGCGGAGGCTCCGGCGGTGACACCAATATTATATTTATCCTCTAGCCACTCACGCTTAATCTGCGCGGCATTATCGATCAAGTAGGCCGTCGCCCCCAGACGCTCAGCGAGTTCTTTTAGGCGATTGGAGTTGGAACTGTTGTGCGAACCCACTACTAATACGACGTCGCATTGCGGGGCGATGTGTTTGACGGCGTCTTGACGGTTTTGGGTGGCGTAACAAATGTCGTCTTTCTTCGGTCCGTGGATCGCGGGGAAACGCCGCCGCAAGGCGTCGATCACCGCGGCGGTGTCGTCCATCGACAAGGTGGTCTGGGTGACATAACACAGGGTGTCGGGGTTGCGGATCTGGAGTTTTTGCACATCCGCCACCGACTCGATCAGATACATCGCACCGCCCTGCTCGGCGTTGAACTGCCCCAGGGTGCCTTCTACTTCGGGATGTCCCGCATGGCCTATGAGAATGCACTCGCGGCCCTCGCGGCTGTAACGCATGACTTCCATATGGACTTTAGTCACCAAAGGACAGGTGGCATCAAACACTTTCAACCGCCGTTGTTTGGCTTCGTCTTGCACCGACTTGCTCACCCCGTGGGCACTGAAAATCACAATCGCTCCGTCTGGTACTTCAGATAATTCTTCTACGAAGACCGCGCCCTTGGCGCGCAAGCCATCAACCACGAATGTATTGTGCACGACTTCATGCCGCACATAGATCGGCGCACCAAAGTTTTCAATCGCGTGCTCGACGATGGCGATGGCACGATCGACCCCGGCACAAAAACCACGTGGATTGGCTAAAAATAATTGCATATAAATCGCGCCTTTAATTGGAGGCCGGTTGATAGTGGTGGTAGGTTGTCCGGGTGATGTGACTCGCACAAATACATCCCTCTAGCTCGACGGCGGCATCCCTGCCGCCAACGGTCACATCACCCGGACAACCTACCACCACTATCAACCGGCAGTGTCATATTTCATCGAATGATCTACTACCCACCAATAGGTGTATCCGCCATTTCGATAGCAAGAATCTCCACCGAAAAAATCACGGGTAAGCCCGCTAACGGATGATTAAAATCCACTTTCACCTCATCTCCTTCCACCGCCAGGATGGTGCCGGGCACCTCTACCCCATTGGGCGTAGAAAAATTCACAATAATCCCATAGTCCAGTGGGATATCCGCGGGAAATTCCTGGCGCGGGAGTGTATGGATATTGGTTTCATCGGGAAAGCCAAAGGCATCGTGCGGTGAAATCTCCAGGGTTTGCTTGTCACCGGTTTTAAGTCCATACAACGCCAGTTCCAAACCTTGGATCAAACTA
The DNA here is from genome assembly GCA_016194635.1 of Gammaproteobacteria bacterium. GTDB lineage: Bacteria > Pseudomonadota > Gammaproteobacteria > UBA6429 > Thiohalophilaceae > JACQBC01. Next base: position 241,325 of record JACQBC010000001.1, read on the forward strand.
CCGTCGCCCATGGTAAACGTCATCGGCGCGCCGGGCTCGCTCGCATCGGCGACGGTGCCGTCTTTGAGCGTGAGTGAAAAATTCATGGTAACCACGCTCGCGGGTCCAATCGTGATGGCTTCAATGTTTGACATTAACTTGCGGCTTTGTTTAATTTCGGTTGCACAATCAGGCTATCGTACAAATACAGTATAGCGCCCACGGTAATCGCTGAATCCGCGATATTAAACGAGGGGAAAATACACATCGGACCGCGTGCGTCCACACCCGGACTAAATCCAAGAATACAGGTTGTACCCCGGTAATACCATTGTATAAAATCAATGACGTAGCCGTGCCAGAGCCGATCAATCAGATTACCCACCGCGCCGCCCAAAATTAACGCTACCCCCCAGGCTGTGATACGCTCTGGCCGCGACAACCGCCGTAGCATCATGACCAACACCACACTCACCGCCGCGGCGATAACACTAAAAAACCAACGCTGCCAACCACCGGCATCCTCTAAGAAACTAAACGCCGCACCGGGATTGTGCATTAAAATAAAATTAAAAAACGGCAGCACTTCCACCGGCCGGTGCATGCTCAATAATATTGAGGCCAGGTATTTGGTCAGTTGATCCAGCACAATTACAACACTTGTTAGCAAATACCAATTCTTCATCGTTCATCCAATAAATTCATTGTCGGAATTCCTATTACGTAGACAATATAGCATGTGTTTTGTATCACCTATATACCAGCGCGACATTCGCGGCTGTTGCATTTCTCCTGTGACCGTCGGCGGCAGGAATGCCGCCACCGAGCTACAGGGATGTATTTATGCGTGTCACAGGAAAAATGCAACAGCCGCGAATGTTGCACTACTCCATCCTATGGCTAGTTAGGCGAACCGTCTGGGTTCTCCCGGCCCGGTGATATTCACCACGCACCGGCCACATAATTCAGGATGATCCGCATGGCTTCCCACGTCGGCGCGGTGGTGCCAACACCGCACGCACTTCAAGTGGGTGGAAGGAGATACCGACACCCAAATTTCATCCTTGGTCGTCAAAGTAAAATGCGCTACGGCGGTCGGCGGCTGTTGTACGAGTTGCACCTCCACCGCGGAAGTATTCAGCACAAACCGCAATTCTTCTCCCAGCCGCGCCAAGATATCATAGATCTCACGCCCCGCATGGATAACCACATCCGCATCCAGATTAGATCCGATGGCGCCGTTCACCCGCAAGCTTTCGGTGACTTTATTCACGGCGTCGCGGACTTCCATTACCGCTTGCCAATAGGCCGCATCCATGGGGTCATTGGGCTTGGCCAGATCAGGAAAGTGATACCATTCTTGCAAAAACACCGAGGCATCGTGTTGTCCCGGCAAGAAGGCCCAGATCTCCTCGGCGGTAAAACTTAAGATCGGCGCAAACCAGCGCACCATGGCCTCGGCGATATGGTAGAGCGCGGTTTGTGCGGAGTGTCGTCCGAGGCTGTCTTGCTGCATGGTGTATTGGCGATCCTTGATGATCCCCAAATACACCGCGCCCAGGTCGACCGCGCAGAAATTATGAATCTGCTGATAGATTAGATGAAATTCATAGTCATTATAGGCGCGTTGAATCTCCGTTTGAATCGCGGCCGCGCGCGCGACAATCCAACGATCCAAGCTCAACATAGCGGTAGGTGCTACCAGGTGCTGGCGCGGATCAAATCCGGTGAGATTGGCCAATAGAAAGCGCGTGGTGTTGCGGATCCGCCGGTAGGCGTCGGCGATACGTTTTAATATTTCCTCCGACATACTCATTTCGCCCCGATAATCGGTCGAGGCCACCCACAAACGCAGCACATCGGCGCCGTAGGTCTTCATCACATCCTGCGGTTCGATCCCATTACCCTTAGACTTGGACATCTTCTCGCCCTTGGCGTCCACCGTGAAGCCGTGGGTCAATACCTGGCGGTAAGGAGCAATGCCGTGGATCGCCACCGAGGTCAGTAATGAGGAGTGAAACCAGCCGCGGTGTTGATCCGAGCCTTCTAGGTATAAATCCGCCAGCGGCGCACGCGTATACTGTTCGCGCTGTTGCAACACGGCAAAGTGGCTAACTCCGGAATCAAACCACACATCCAAGGTATCGGTGACCTTGCTGTAATGCGTGGCGTCATTTCCCAGCAACTCGCTTGGTTCAATATCGAACCAAGCATCGATACCCTTTTGCTCGACACGTTGCGCCACGGCCTCGATCAATTCGGCACTGCGCGGGTGTAGGGTATGTTTTTCGTTGTGCACAAACAAAGCAATCGGCACCCCCCAGGTACGTTGCCGGGAGATACACCAATCGGGCCGGGTTTCGATCAGGCCGTGAATACGCGCCTCGCCCCAGGTGGGGATCCATTGGGTTTTCTTGATCTGCGCCAAGGCGTTCACGCGCAGTTGTTTTTGCTCCATACTGATAAACCACTGCGGCGTGGCGCGGAAAATAATCGGCGTCTTGTGCCGCCAGCAATGCGGGTAGCTGTGGCGCAACGAGGTTTCATGCACTAACGCTCCCTTGGCCTTCAATACTTCAATCACCGCGGGATTCGCGGCAAAGACGTGTTGCCCGGCGAAGTGTTCGGTACCGGATAAAAACTTGCCATCGGGTCCGACCGGATTCTCGACTTTTAGATGGTAACGCTGCCCCACTACATAATCTTCCTGACCATGACCAGGCGCCGTGTGCACTGCACCGGTGCCGGCATCCAAAGTGACGTGTTCACCCAGAATAATCGGTACTTCACGCGCCAAAAACGGATGAGCGAGTTTAATACCTCCCAGTGCGGCGCCTTTACACGACCCCAGCACTTGATATTCCGCCAGGCCGTAGCGTTGCATCGCGGGCTTGACCAGGGACTCGGCCATCAACCAACGTTCGTGTTGGTATTGCAGCAAGGCATAATCGATCGTGGGATTTAAGGCCACGGCTTGATTGGCGGGTAAGGTCCAGGGGGTGGTGGTCCAAATCACCACCGAGATTTTTCCACTGCCGAGCGTTTTTCCCGAAGCATGACACGCAGCCAACAAGGCCGCGTCATCTAATACTTCAAAACGCACATCGATGGCCGGGGAGATACGCTCTTCGTATTCCACCTCGGCTTCCGCCAAGGCGGATCCGCAATCCGCGCACCAATGCACCGGCTTGGACCCTTTGTGCAAATGCCCGTTGGCGATCACCTTGCCCAGAGCGCGAAGGGTATCCGCCTCGAATTTGAAGTCCATGGTTAAATACGGTTTATTCCAATCACCCAATATCCCTAGGCGCTTAAAATCCTTGCGTTGGGCCTCGACTTGTTTAGCAGCGTAGTCACGGCATGCCTTGCGAAATTGCGCGGCGGTGACTTTGCCCCCGGCCTTACCGACTTTCTTTTCAACTTGCAATTCAATCGGCAAACCATGGCAATCCCAACCTGGGACATAGGGTGCGTCAAATCCACTGAGTCCTTGTGATTTCACAATAATGTCCTTGAGAATTTTATTAACCGCGTGTCCGAGATGGATTTCACCGTTGGCATAGGGCGGGCCATCGTGTAACACAAACAGCGGTTTACCCTGCTTGGCCTGGCGCAGTTTGGCGTATACCTGCATCGCCTCCCAGCGCTTTAGCTGTTCGGGTTCACGCTGGGTAAGATTGGCCTTCATCGGAAAGGCAGTCTCGGGAAGATTTAAGGTCGATTTATAATCGGTCACATCAATTCAACTTTTGTTCAAGGTGGCTAATAACGTTTTGGCGTTGTAAAAAATAGGCTTTAGTACAGCGTACATCCGCGGCGATTTGTGCCGTTAAGGCGTCAAGCGTACTAAAATGAATTTCATCGCGTAACTTGTGCAAGAAACTCACCTGCAAATGCGCACCGTAAATGTCGCGATCGAAATCCAACAAATACACCTCCAGCAAGATCTGTTTGCCATTGACCGTAGGCCGGGTACCCAAACTCGCCGCGCCGGGTAACGGTTGACCGCCCAACCCCGACACCTCCACGACAAAAATTCCCTGCAGCGGTGTCTGGTAGCGTCGTACCTGTATGTTGGCGGTGGGGAAACCCAATTGTCGGCCCAGCTTCGCGCCGTGCACCACCCGCCCGCTCATGCTGTAGTGGCGGCCCAACAAACGTTGCGCCAGGGTTAAATCCCCTTGTTGCAAGGCTTGACGCACCCGGGTGCTACTGACACGCGCACCCTCCAGCATAAAGGAGTGTATATCCACCACCTCAAAACCAGCGCGCCGCCCGGCCTGCTGTAACAGGTTAAAATCACCTTCGCGTCCACGGCCAAAACGAAAATCATCCCCTATCACCAAGTAACGTACCCCCAAGCCATCGATCAATACCCGTTGGATAAAATCCTGCGCCGACATCTGCGCCAGGCGGCGATTAAACGCCAAACATACTATCCGATCCACATTAAATCGACGCAGCCACTCGAATTTTTCGCGCAACCGGGTCAAACGGGCTGGGGCCTGTTGCGGCGCAAAATATTCCAGCGGTTGTGGCTCAAACGTAATCACCGTTACGGGTAATTGCAGCCGCGCCGCTTGCTCCCAGAGCTGGCGTAACACGGCCTGGTGTCCGCGATGCACGCCATCGAAATTCCCAATGGTCGCCACGCAGCCGCGCTGCTGCGGGTGTACATTGTGTAGTCCACGGATCAATTGCATAGCGGAATTCTACACGTTTAGTCCTCGTGCCGGGCACCCTCTGAACGGGCTAATAGTAGTTGCCGGGGTCGAATCCCCACGGCCATGATGCCCACCAGGTAGACACCCAACCCAATACCCACCCACAACAGGGTTTTCCAGGCGCGGGTGAGAGTATGGGCGGTTATCCATGTCTGCAATTCCCCGCTACCCAGCCACAACACCAGACCCATCACGCCACTGGCTAGGATAATTCGGACCAGGAATAGCCTCCCTCCGGGAGCGGGTCGGTAAATACCGTCACGATACAAGCGATGCCACAACAATCCAGCGTTGATGAAAGCGGATAACGATACCGCTATGGCCAGCCCCACATGTCCGAAGGGATAAAATAAGGCGAGGCTGGCCAGGATATTGGCGACCACGGCGACTACCCCAATGCGCATCGGGGTGTTGGTATCTTGGCGGGCATAAAACGCCGGCGCCAATACTTTCACGACCATGAAGCCCGGCAGACCCACCGCAAAAGCCACCAGTGCCGACGTAGTCATACGCACATCGTGCTCGCTAAACTGACCGTGCAAAAACAACGTAGCCAATAACGGCCCGGCGAGGATAATCAAGGCAACCGTCGCCGGTAGACCGATGATACCTACCCAACGTAGCCCCCAATCCAAGAGATGAGAAAAATCCTCCTTGGAGTTGTTTGCATGGCGCTTGGACAGGCTGGGGAGAATCACCGTGGCCAACGCTATGCCGAATACGCCTAAGGGGAATTCCATGAGACGATCGGCATAATAGAGCCACGAAACACTGCCGGTGATCAAATACGACGCCAATAAAGTATTCACCAGTAAATTAACTTGCGAAATCGACGAACCAAAGATCGCCGGTAACATCAGGCGGTACACACGCCGCACACCTTCATGGGTGGTGCGGATACCAAGCTGCGGGCGTGACAATACCTTGAGTTTGCGCAAAAACGGAATTTGAAACAGTAATTGCACCGCGCCCGCGAAAAATACCCCCCAGGCCAGCGCCAGCACCGGCGGCTGCAGGTGGGGGGCTAAGAACAGCGCCGCGCTGATCAAACACAGGTTAAGCAACACGGTGGTGAATTCCGCCACCCCAAAGCGTTGATAGGTATTTAATATTCCCGCCGACATCGCCACCAGGGAGATAAAAAAGATATAGGGAAACACGATACGTAACATCGTCACGGTGAGATCGAATTTAACCGGATCGGTGTTAAACCCATGGGCCATGCCCCAAACGATCAGCGGTGCGGACACGACCCCGACCACGGTCACCAATAGCAAGATACTACCCATGCTGCCCAGCATATGACTGACAAAGGTTCGTACCTCGGACTCGGTCGCGCGGGTTTTATACTCGGCGAATACCGGCACAAACGCCTGCGAGAAGGCGCCCTCGCCGAAGATGCGGCGCAGAAAATTGGGAATGCGGAAGGCAACATAAAAAGCATCCGCGGCGATACCGCTGCCCGCGCCGATCAGGCTGGCGAATACGATGTCGCGTGCCAACCCGGCGATGCGTGACAATAGCGTCATGGCCCCGGTGATAACGGTGAATTTAAGTAATTTACGGCTCATGACCGGCTCCTCACCGGGGGACTCTATGTATTATAAGCAACTGATTTTACAGGAACTTTTTGATTTATGCTATAAAGCCGGTGGAGACAAGCACGGTCTCTGCCTCCCCACCTCGGTACATTGACAAAAATCCGTGAAATCCGCATAGTACGCGGCTGTTTCACTACTCACCGCCAACCAGGAGACTACTTTGGCAAACACCGCTCAGGCCCGCAAACGCGCTCGTCAAGCCGATGCGCACCGCGACCACAACAATACCCTGCGTACCCGTTTTAAATCTGCCGTCAAAGACGCCAGAGTTGCGTTAACCAAGGGTGATAAAACCACGGCGCAAACCACCTATCAGAAAACCGTGTCGATGATCGATAAAACCGTGGCCAAAGGATTGATCCACAAGAACAAGGCAGCGCGGCAAAAATCGCGTTTAAACACCCGCCTGCGCGCCCTAGCGTAACGATTCCCACCTGTATCCGTCCTAAAAAAGCCGGTTTGAACCGGCTTTTTTAGGACGGATTGAAAAACCAATTAAAATTCACGCTGGCGCTGCGTTTCATAATATCTACAACCACATCTTTTTGGAATGTCTTTTTAAATTAACACCAAGTTATCGCGATGGATCAATTCGGGCTCATCCAAATAACCTAGGATGGATTCAATACGATCACTGGGTTGGCCTTTAATTTTATTAATTTCCGCGGCGGAGTAGTTCACCAAGCCACGGGCGATCTCGCCACCGGCCTCATCAACGCAGGCCACCACTTCACCGCGCATAAAATCTCCCGACACCGTTTTAACACCCACCGCCAACAAACTCTTGCCCTGTTGTTTTAGTACTTTGGCCGCGCCCGCGTCGATGGTTAATTGACCGCGTAATTGCAAATGGCCCGCCAGCCATTGTTTGCGGGCCACTACCGGCACCTGGGTGGCCACCAGATAACTACCGATCATTTCCACGGCGCGCAGCTTTAATAACACATTCTCCATCCGTCCGTGGGCAATCGCGGTAGAAGCGCCGGAACGCGCCGCCAAACGTGCGGCGCGTAACTTGGTATACATACCGCCACGCCCCAAGGTCCCGGCTTTACTGGAGACCATGCTATCCAGCGAGGTATCCTCGGCCTGCATCTCACTCACCAACTTAGCATCGCGATGTTCACGCGGATTCTTATCATACAAACCTTGTTGATCAGTCAGGATAATCAAATGATCCGCTTCCAGCAGGTTGGTCACCAGGGCACCGAGCGTGTCGTTATCGCCGAATTTAATTTCCTCGAATACCACCGTATCATTTTCATTGATGATCGGCACCACACCCAAGTCCAACAGGGTGCGCAGCGTACTGCGTGCGTTGAGATAACGTTTGCGATTGGCTAAATCGTCGTGGGTTAATAATACCTGCGCGGTCTTCAAACCGTATTTTTGAAATTCGGTCTCATATGCCTGCACCAAGCCCATTTGTCCGATGGCGGCGGCGGCCTGTAATTCGTGCAACGCGTGCGGGCGTTGTTTCCAGCCCAAACGCGCCATGCCCTCGGCGACCGCACCGGAGGATACTAATACGATCTCCATGCCTTGTTGACGCAACTGTGCAATCTGCTGCACCCAAGCCGCGATACCGGCACGGTTGAGACCCTGACCATCAGAGGTCAACAAGGCGCTGCCGATTTTAATGATCCAACGGGTGGCTGTCTGGAGTGTCTGCCGGGTCATGGGTGGTCTGTTTTTGTTGTTCGACAAAATGCATGATATCAAAACACAATTGCGCCGTACCTTGTTTTTTAAGCGCCGCGATGCGATACACCGGCCCATTCCACTGTAGACGTGCAATCACATCAGCGCAACGCGCCTCGCTTTCCGCCGCCGGGATAAGATCCAATTTATTCAAAACCAACCAACGCGCGTAACCGGTTAACACTGCGTCGTATTTTGCCAATTCATTTTCAATAATACGCACAGCATCCACCGGATCGGAATCATCAAACGGCGCCATATCAACCAAATGCAACAACAAGCGGGTACGCGACACGTGGCGCAGAAACTGCAAGCCCAAACCGGCGCCTTCGGCGGCCCCGGCGATGATCCCAGGAATGTCCGCTACTACAAAGCTGTGAGTACTGTCGATGCGCACCACACCTAAATTCGGATACAGTGTGGTAAAAGGATAATCCGCGACCTTGGGTTTGGCCGAGGAAATCGACCGGATCAAGGTCGACTTGCCGGCGTTAGGCAAACCCAACAAACCCACGTCGGCTAATACTTTCATTTCCAAACGCAAGTGGCGTGCCTCGCCGGGTTTGCCAAGGGTAAATTTTCGCGGTGCGCGGTTAGTACTGGTTTTGAAGTGGGTGTTGCCCAAACCGTGGTAGCCGCCTTTGGCCACCAGTAATTGTTGTTCATGGGTGGTGATATCAGCGATCAATTCCTGAGTATCGTTATCGTAGACCGCGGTGCCCAGCGGTACCTGCAAAAACAAATCCGCGCCGCCGCGTCCGGTGCAGTCGCTACCCATACCGGTTTGACCGTTTTCTGCTTTGAACTGGCGGGTATAACGAAAATCTGCAAGCGTGTTGAGGTTGACGTTCCCTACTAAATAGACACTGCCACCATCCCCCCCGTCACCGCCGTTCGGACCGCCAAAGGGTACCGCCAACTCACGCCGAAAACTGGTAATCCCATCGCCTCCCTTGCCGGCTTGCACATGGATTGTGGTTTCATCAACAAATTTCATTTCATACTACCTAAAAGAAAAAAGCCCCGTGGTAACGGGGCTCCCTTATATAGTTCGGCGTTCCGCCGCTTACGCGGGCAGTACGTTTACGAGTTTACGATGGTTCGCGCCCTTGGTTTGAAACACCACCTTGCCATCGGCCTTGGCGAACAGGGTGTCATCCTTACCCATCCCGACATTAATCCCGGGATGGAATTTGGTGCCACGCTGACGTACCAGGATATTACCGGCACGTACCGTTTCACCCCCAAAGCGCTTCACGCCTAAACGTTTACTTTCGGAATCGCGACCGTTGCGGGTACTACCGCCTGCTTTTTTGTGCGCCATGGCTTGTGCTCCTGTGTTTAGCCGCTGATGGTGGTGATTTCAAGCTCGGTGTAATTCTGTCGGTGGCCCGAGGTCTTGCGGTAGTGCTTACGGCGGCGAAACTTCACTACCCGGATTTTTTCACCCCGGCCGTGGCTGGTAACTTTGGCGGTAACCTGACCGCCCGCGACGTAGGGGGCCCCGACCTTGATGGTTTCGCCATTGGCGACCATCAGTATTTTGTCCAAATTCACCGTATCACCCGCGGCAACATCAAGCGTCTCGACCTTAATACGTTGGCCTTGGCTGACGCGGTATTGTTTACCGCCGGTTTCTATAATTGCGTACATCGTCTTGATTCTCCACACTGGCGTCCCCGAAACGTCGGAAACAGCCTAAAAAGGGTCGCAATTCTAGCTGTTTTCCCTAAGCCTGGTCAAATCGTTAGCGGTAAAGGGTTTTTTCTATCATGGCTTGACAGTCCAAGGGCACCCCCCTAGCATGCGCACTCCCCAAGCCGCTGCTAAGCCAATGAAACTAGAAGATATTTATACCCTGATAACTGACGACATGCAGCGCGTTAACCAGTGTATTGCGCGGCGTTTACACTCTGAAATCGCCCTCATCAACCAAATCGGTCGGCATATAATAGACAGTGGGGGCAAACGTCTACGACCGGTGTTGCATTTACTGACCGCCCGCGCCTTGGGGTATAAGGGGGACGCCCATATCGACTGCGCCGCCCTCATTGAATTTATCCATACCGCCACCCTGCTGCACGATGACGTGGTTGACTCCTCAGAGCTGCGCCGTGGCCAGGGCACGGCCAATGCCCTATGGGGCAACGAGGCCAGCGTCTTGGTGGGGGATTTCCTCTACTCACGCGCCTTCCAGATGATGGTCGGGATCGGCAACATGCAGGTCATGGCCATCCTCGCCGATGCCACCAACACCATCGCCGAAGGCGAGGTCCAGCAGCTACTGAACATTCACGACCCCGAGACCACCGAGACCCGCTATCTGCAAGTGATCCATGACAAAACCGCTAAACTGTTCGAGTCGGCCACCCAATTGGCGGCGGTGTTGTGTGAACAACCCCCTGCCGTCGAAACCGCCATTGCCCGTTACGGGATGCACCTGGGCACCGCCTTTCAGTTGGTCGACGATGTGCTCGACTACCGCGCTAATAGCTCTGAAATTGGCAAAAACATCGGTGATGACCTGGCCGAGGGTAAACCTACCCTACCGCTGATCCATGCCATGCGCGTGGGTACCCCGGCCCAAACGGCCTGTATCCGCCAGGCCATCGAGGCCGGTGGACTCGACAATATCGACGCCGTGCGCCTGGCAATTGAATCCACCGGGGCCATCGACTACACTGCCCGCCTTGCCCAAAGCGAGGCCGACAAGGCCCAGGCGTGCTTGAGGGGACTCCCGGATTCTATATATACCCAAGCCCTTCACACCCTGGCCGAATTCTCCATCACTCGAACGTACTAACGGCCCATCGCCACAGCGGAACCAACAACGGGGTGTAGCTCAGACTGGTAGAGCACTGCTTTCGGGAGGCAGGAGTCGCAGGTTCAAATCCTGTCACCCCGACCATTAAATTAAATAGATTTCCATCGCCTCAAACGGATTGGTCACCGTGATGTCGGTGAGCCGCATCAATGGATCATAAATTTGTTTGGTGAGGTTGCCGCCCGGATAAGTAATCTGGCTGGGCTTGAACCATTTATACGCGTTGACGGTGATGTCGCCGCCGAGCAGTTGCAGCGTCGCCAATTGGTTGTTGGATTTTTTTCAGTGAACCGTATTGTTAAAGAGCGCTTTTTCACAACATCAACACACTACTTAATGTTGGACAAATCCTGTCATTGGGTTAGGGTTTATTTCAAGCATCCCCAACCTATCCGGGCTTTGGTGGAATTACTAAATTTTGAATACCAACTCATACACTACTTTCCATTAGTGAAAACTTTATAAAAGTCTCTGTCTTCCCAGTCATCTCTTAATGCCGACTCAACATCATCCGCGATATCTCGATCTCCTGGCAAAACCTCCGAATAGGCTTTCGACTTTTTCCGAATTCCAGCGGCACCAGCAAATTCACCCCATTTTGTTGCGTGGGCAATAAAGCAAATCAAATCAGAATCGATAAAATTTTCTGGCCTAGTGGCTTCAGTAGTAATAATGTCACAGCAATTTATTATTGATTGCTTGGCATGCTCAAGAAACCATTTTTTATCTTCCTCAGAGTGTTTAAACTGTTCTAAAATTTTCAAGAAAATTGGCTCCGCATGATTTAAGCCAAGGTTTTCCACATAGAGGCACTGAAACACCTCATCAAGTAAGTTTGATAGCTTATTAGATATTTGTATCATCTTTCGACATATCCATCGCGTGGCCTTAATCCATGATTTTCAAACGCATTTAATGCCGTGTCTCTCGCGGAATTACCACTTGGCTGATAGTGACCACTATTATTATTTAACGATCTCAACTCGCCGTTAACAAATTTAGCTTCACCTGCAGCACGGACATCACGACCTTGCGCCAAATCAATATGACCATTAGGTCTATTTCTGCTTGCACGTCCAATTATCAATTTACCATCTTCTGTAACAACATAGTTAAATGTACCAGATTGTCTAGTCTTTACTATGTTTGCAATTGACTGTGTTGAAGGTATCCTCACAGGATCCTTTGGTCTTAAATTTTTAAATCTACTTTTCCCCTTAAGTAATTTCCCCCCTTCCCCCACAGCGCCTTCCCCCCCATCAACAAATCTAGTGCAAAGCCACTATATTTTCCATAACTGCACGGGTCCGAGCAAAAATCCACGTATTTATTGGTATCCCGCCAGTCGCGGAACATTTTCGTCAGGCCACCCGATATCGCATCCCCAAAGCACGCGGCAAAATCCACCACGGGTTGGGGAATCGGAGACCAGGTGCTGGGGTCGGAGATACTCCACAGCCCATACGGATCAATCCAATTCACCGGATTGCCGTTCACATAGGCATACAGGTTCATCCCGCCGTTGACGCCAATCGGATCTTCGCTCAGGTAGCGTCCCGTCAGCGGATCATAGTAGCGATGGTAGTTGTAATGCAGCCCGACCTACTCGTGCTCTCCGTGTTATTTTTTGCGTTTACCTTCACCAGTTACCGGATCGACAATGACCTTAATTGATTCGCCATCATAGAAATCTTCCCTCGCCATCTTTTTCCCAGTCGATGACAACTCGGCTTCCATGACTTCCCAACATTCTTCACTCTCGAAAATGTATACTGAGTAGACCCATTCTCCAGCATCATTCTCCGCCGCCCCCACAATAGCACCTTGAAGTCCATTGATTCCGTCCAACTTTGGGCATGATGTTGCTATGTTTACAACATCATAAAAGTCATATTGTCTACTCATCTAAGTGTCACTTAATGTAGGACGCAACCCACCATGGAGTTAGGATTTAGTTTATGCATCCAAAACCACCAGTGCTTGCCACTACACATTAACTATTTCGTATTCGCTCTCTTGCATCAGCTACAATTTGCGCATAATTTGCATCAAATGGCTCTACAAGCATTTTTTCAAGTAATGCTTCGAGATTAAATAGCACTAGCTTTTCGGCATTATCAGCAAATACTTCGGGATGATCAGTTTCATTTAAGCGTGAAATCCAGTCAAATAAAATAAGCGCTTCATCCTTGCTCAAGGTTACCGTAATGCTGTCCTGTTCTATTTTATTCATCAGAGTTTTCCACTTGTTAGAATATGATTTAACTGAGAAGAGTTAAGTTTCCACCCCGACAAGAAATTGCCATTAGCATCTCTAATTACATTCAATCCTGTATTGGGGTTAACAAAATGTGTCACATCTTGGCCTCGATAAGTACCCTGTATAACAAGGGTATTACTATCCGCAGTATGACTTTCAATGGCTGCCCTGTATTTAGAAGCATTTGCACTATTGTAGTTCCCATGTACACCGAAATCATCTGCATGCTTGAATTTTCTTTGCAATTGTCTTTCTGTAATTAGCACCGTACGATTTACTGAAGCTCCTGCTGAACGAAGTATGGGGGCTCTCACTCCTCTAACACTTCTAGCTTTCCCCCACAGCGCCTTCCCCCCATGAACAAATCCAGCGCAAAGCCACTGTACTTGCCGTAACTGCACGGGTCCGAGCAAAAGTCCACGTATTTATTGGTATCGTTCTTGGAGCGGATCCACTTGGTGATCCCAAACGACAGGGTGTCCCCAAATGATCGCTTACCAAGCACTTGTTTCGCTACGGCGCCAAGTGAGGCTGGAATTTTATGTATGATTTTGTGGGGATCAGTCAGCATCTGACCCTTTTTTCTTTGTCTTTAACTTTAGTAGCACTGATTCGCACTTTTTCAGTGCTTGTTCTTCATTAAAAAGATATTCACCGCCTTCAGGCCTGTACGTTGCTAATAATTCCATAAGATCACCGAACCTCTCATCTTCATAGAAATTTTCTACAATAATACCAACAATACGATTTGCATGTTCATATGAGCGATCCTGGCCACTCACAAATATTTCAAGAGCTTGAATCAATTGGTTAGTGGAATTCTGGTATGTCATAATAATTATGTTAACCTTTATGGTCTCGTTCTCGTACTATTAGGTTGAAGTACAGTCACAACTCGTTTCCCAGTTTCCGCATCTACTACCACTTGGGGCTGTCCAGGCATTCTTGTATTTTGAATTGTAACTGTCGGACCACCTGGATGATTCATGTCTATCTTTTTGATGACATTTCCGTGATCTAGAACTTGATCAATCTCCTTCATTGACATCGGTCTGCGTCCTGAAGCGCCTTTAGTTGCCTGTAACTCAGCATGAGGCCTCAATGTTCTACCCCCAGGTGTTTGACGAAGTGGACGTACAATTAATTGTTTACCTGGTACTACACCATGTGTCCTGCTAAGTAACTTCCCCCCCTTCCCCCACAGCGCCTTCCCGCCCATCAACAAATCCAGCGCAAAGCCACTGTACTTGCCATAACTGCACGGATCCGAGCAGAAATCCACGTATTTATTGGTATCGTTCTTGGAGCGGATCCACTTGGTAATCCCCAGAGAGAGGGTATCCCCAAAGCACGCGGCAAAGTCCGTCATCCATTGCGGTGGCTGCGGCTAGGTGGTTGGATCGGTGCCTTATCCGTCAGGTTTAAGTTCGCAGGTTACGATCTCCAATTTCCGAATCTTCAACCGTACTGCCCTGCCAAGATTATCGGTCACCGTAGCGCGCTCCTCCTTATCGTCACTATCAAAATACTCAAGATTGAAAGCGGCTTCATTTTCATTCTCCAGCACCCACTCTTCGTCTGTTTCATGAAAAACTACTTTTAATGGAAATTGCGGTTTATTTTCCACTTAAAATCCTCCTTCCCATGGTCGATGCTTCTTCATCTGGCTCTTTGTAGTACCTCTATGATAATGAGGTCTATTTACCATTTTTCCATTCTTGCCACCCAATTTAAACTTATGCCAATCAATAGCAAATTTTCTTTCCCCATAGCGCAAAATATTCATTCCTCCACCACCAGCATTAGCATATCGATCAAATCGAACAACCCAACCAAATCCCCTCGCGATCGCAGCACCGCCCATTAAAAAACTCAGTCCTACACCACTATTCTTGCCGTAACCACATGCATCCGAGCATTTATTGACAACACTATCTGCATTAATTGCTTGTCTTGCCTTTTGGGATAGTGATGTATCAAATAACCCAAATCCTGATGAAATAAAATCCCCAAAGCACGCCGCAAAATCCACCACCGGTTGCGGGAAGGTCGGTAAATCAGTAACGGAGAACAACCCATACGGATCAATCCAATTCACCGGATTGCCATTCACATAGGCATACAAGTTCATGCCGCCGTTGACCCCAATCGGGTCTTCGCTGAGGTAACGCCCGATCAGCGGGTCGTAATAACGGGAACCGTTATAATGCAGCCCGGTCTCGGCATCAAAGTATTGGCCGGCAAAACGCAGATTGTTGGTGATCGTCGCGGCGCCATCGACGCTGGTATTGCCAAAACTGTCGGCTAAGGCCGACCACACCAATTACCTCGTAGATGCGACTTGGCGACAGATCTGGGTACTTTTTATGCTCAGCATTTAATATATCCACTATTATCTTCATTTAATCGCCTTCCTTATTTAATCTGAGCCGCCGAAAAAGGAGATCGCGCATATAGGCGTCAAAATCACTGAATTTATTAAAAGTATTTGTTTCAAGAATTAACACATTACCCGTGCCACAGTCATTGAAAATAGCCTCAAAAATATTCTCAGGCCAGTAACATATGCTACCAACAAAATTGGCGCAATCAATGTCAGCCCCATAACTTCGGGGCTGGAAATTTTCTACTATTTTTATAGTAACCCCATATTTACCTAGCCTGTTTCGCTCTGCATCCAACCAGTCACGTAGTGCATTATCCATAAAATACCTCACTTAATGAACGCGAATATTGGTAGCTGGTGGCATCTCATAGTCTGTTGGATTTCTGCCAGGAATTCTTGCGGCTGGTGAATTTGGACCTTCGATGCGGCCTGTACCTTTTGAATGCGGTAAAATACGATTTGCAGGTACATCAAATTCGACGTAGACATCTCCATTAGGTGGATTTTTGTATGTGTTAGGGTTTGCTGGATCAGCAAATCTCGTTTGCCCTTTTCCGCCTTCTTGAACGTGCCCTGTCTTTCTCATTTTAGCTAACTCATCCGGATGCATCCAACGACCCACTCTCTTTGTATTTACTCGCGGTACTCGAACCCATTTAATTGCCTTTACTACAACAGCTTCCCCCATCAACAAATCCAGCGCAAACCCACTGTACTTGCCATAACTGCACGGATCCGAGCAGAAATCCACGTATGTATTGGTATCGTTCTTGGAGCGGATCCAGTGGGTGATCCCCAGAGAGAGGGTATCCCCAAAACACGCTGCGAAATCCACCACCGGCTGCGGAAACACCGGCCAGGTCGACGGATCACTGATCGAAAACAACCCGTAGGGGTCAATTCCGTTCACCGGGTTGCCGTTCACATAGGCATACAGGTTCATCCCGCCGTTGACCCCAAGGGGGTCTTCGCTGAGGTAACGTCCCGTCAGCGGGTCGTAATAACGGGAACCGTTATAATGCAGCCCGGTCTCGGCATCATAGTACTGGCCGGCAAAGCGCAGGTTGTTGGTGAGGGTGGATGACCCGTCGACGCTGGTATTACCAAAACTGTCGGCTAAGGCCGACCACACCACGCGGCCGTCCTGGGCAATCAGTTGTTGCGGGGTGCCCTGGCGGTCGCTGAGGTAGTAATAGGTCTTGCCCCCCTCGCGCAGGTACACCGGATCGGTACCCCAGATCCCATCGGGCTGATAACCGTAGGTCTTGGTGACACTGCCGCTGCCCGTGGCCTCGGCAATCAGCCCTTCATCCGAATAAACGAAATAGGTCGTGACACTGCCGACGGTTTTACTCAGCCGATGCCCAAACGGATCGTAGGTATAGGTCGCGATCAGTGCGTCGTTTTGATCGTGTACTTCGGTGAGTTGATCCAGGTGGTCGTAGACATAGCGCCTGTTCAGGCTTGGCAAGGTGGTGTTGAGGCGCTTCGTGGTGTTGCCGCTGGCGTCGTACGCGTAGGTATAGGCCTCCACGCCGGTCAATTGCTGGTTGTCATTGTAGCTCCAGAGGCCGGCGGTCTTGCTGTCGGTGAGGCGGTTGTCCACCGCGTCGTAGGTATAGGTCTCATTTGGCAGCGGCGTGGGATTGGTGGCGCTGGTCAGCCGGTACAGATCATCGTAGGTATAACTGTAATTACCGCGTTCGGTGGTTTTGGTTTTGAGGTTATCGGCGTTGTCATGGGTATAGTGGTGATTCAGCACCGCCACCTGCGCGGGGTTGGTCACCGTGATGTCGGTGAGCCGCATCAATGGATCATAAATTTGTTTGGTGATGGAACCGCCCGGGTAGGTGATCTGGCTGGGCTTGTACCATTGATACGCGTTGACGGTGAGGTCGCCGATGCCGGGCAGTTGCAGCGTCGCTAACTGGTCGTTGGCGTCGTAGGTGTAAGTCACCGTGACACCGTCGGGACCGGTGTAGGATTTCTTGCTGCCGTTGGCGTAGTAATCGTATTGATACGCTAATGCGAACGTGCCGTAATTGACGCTCACGCCGATATTGCGCAGTTGCTTGAGATCGTAGGTATAGGTGCCGGTGCTGGCGCCGTCGCTGTAACCCGTAAGCGCATCCAGATTATTGTAGGTGTAAGTGACGGTTTGCAACGCATGGGTGTTACCGGCCGCGTCGGTGGCATTGGCGTAATAGGTGGCGGTGTCCTGCCGGCCGGCGTCATCGTAATGGAATGTCTGCACCTGGCCTTTGGCGTCGGTGAGTTGTACCAGGTGACCGGTTTCGTCGTAGGCATAGCTTATCAGCTGACCTAACGGCCGGGTTTCCGTTACAGCACGGTTAGTGCGATCGTAGCTAAAGCGGCGAATCTTGCCGTTGGCGTCCTTGATGGCGATGAGGTTGTCGCGATTGTCATAGGTGTATTCGCTCACCCCTTGCAGGGCATCGGTCACGGTTTTAACGCGCTGCAGGTTGTCATATTTATAGCCGGTGGTTTTGTTTTCCTTGTCGGTGACGCTGGTCGGGTTGCCGATGTTGTTCAAGATGGATTTGATGCTCAGCCGGGTCGTGGCATCGGCGACATCGATGGTTTCCGTGACGCGGCTGCGCAGATCGTATTTGTATTCCTGACTGAAGGTGGGATAGAGGATTTTGGTCACCAGGCCGTTCAAGCCGCTCGCCATGTCGCCATAGACAAATTCTGTGGTGTTGTTATTGCCGTCGATTTGCTGATACGCACGGCCATCCGGATAATATTTGGCGCTCTGCACATGACCATCCGGATCGGTGACCTTGGTGATCAGGTTGGCATCGTTGTAGTCATAGCGGGTGATGCCGCCATACGGATCGGTAATGACGGTCACCTTGCCGCGGGCGTTATAGGTATATTGCGTGAGGTTGTTGACCGCATCGGTGGTGCTCGTCAGCGAGCCGGTCTTATCATAGCCGTATTTGTTAATGTGATTGAGCGGATCGGTGCTGGTCAGCAGCAGGCCGCGGTTGTCGTAGGTACGGGTCCAGAGCTTGCCGCGCGCGTCGATCTTTTTCTTGGGATTGCCCGTCACGTCGTACTCGGCGCTGGGGAATTGGGTCACGTGGTTTTCCGCGTCGGTGATCTGGATGACGTTGCCGTGCGTGTCGTAATCAAATTGGATCCATGCCTCGGCGGTGTTGGCGTCGGCCAGACGTTTCACGGTTTTACGCTGGCCGTATTGGTCGTAACTCATCTCGGTAATGCGCTGCTCGGGTAAGCCTACGGCTTCGGTCACGCGCAGCACATTGCCTTTGGCGTCGTACTCCAGTTTGGTGACCACGCCCAGTTCATTGGTGTAGGTCAGCGGATTGGAATACACCGGATCGTAGGTGGTACTGACCGAGGTGCCATCCTGATAGGTGGTCTTGAGGACATTGTCCCATTCATCAAGGGTTTCGGTAACGGTCAGTCCACGTGCGTCCGTCGTGGTGCGCGTGCGCGTGGCGCTCGTCGCCGGCGTACCTTTGATGAAGGTCACGCCTCCGATATCTTTGCGGATCAGCTTTTGACCTAACGTCGACCAGGTTTCGGTAACCCGCCCACCCGTGGTCGTCTCCCGGGTGAAGTACAAACTCTTGCTGGAGTCGTAATCCTGCACATAGTCCGCACCCGTGTTGTCGCCAAAGCGGATGGAGCCGATCTCGCCGTTGCTGATCCAGGTGCGCGTGGTGGTGCGTTTTTCCGGATCGGTGACGCTGGTCGGTACGCCGTTGGTGTAGCCGTACTTCCACACTTGGCCGTTGGCGTCGGTGACATCGGTGAGTTCATGGTGGGCATTGTAGGTGTAACGCACCTCGCGGTGGGTGTAGTCGTAGGCGCGCGCCAGATCATCACCGTTATATTCGACCCACAACACCTGGTTACCCAGGTGGTCTTTGACGCCGGTGAGTTGCTTGGCGCCGCTGGCGGCGGTGGCAACGATAAACGTCCCACCCACCCCGTTGCGATCCGCGTAGGACAACGGGATGCCATTGCCGTCGTAGGTAATGGAATTGCCAGCCCGATCGGACCAGGTGAACCCCGTGGTCGATTGCCGAATACAGTAATGCAAACTGTCGAAAAATACACCGCCCGCAGCCCGAGAATAGTCGTGCCGGCCCCGGCCTAAGCGCATGACCGACCCATCAAAGGCATCGTAGGCCATCTTCAGCGGCTGCCAGTTCTGGTTGACCACCCAATGGCCATCCACGAACGCACGCACGACATTGATATACCCGCCCAAGACCTTGATCGACAGATCGGGAGTCTCCTCTTGATAAATCACCGGCGTAGCGGCAAACACTTCGCCGCTGAGCAAACCCACCAGAATAAACAGCAACGCGCGTAGCCCCGTTGTCGGTTTGCGTGGCATCGATTGTTTCATATTATTTGGTGTGCTCATTGATTTGGCTCTCATGCTTTATTTATTAAATCCTGGATTCCGGCTTCCACCGGAATGACGGTGAATGATTTGGTTATGTCGTGACATTACGGCGTCACCGTGACACTGGTGGTCGCTGTGCCTAAGCCCCCATTGTTATCGATGGCGAATAACACAAAGCCCAGCGCCGTATTGGCCGTTACCGCGGGCGCGGTAAAGGTCGGCGCGCGGCTGAGCGGGTTGCTCAACACCACCGCCGGGCCGCTCACCTGTTGCCAGTAATACCCAATGATCGCGCCGTCGGTGTCGATGGCGCTGCCGTTGAGTGCGCTGAGCGTGCCCTGCTTCACCGTTTGCGCCGGTCCGCCAGTGACGCTCGGAACCTGATTGCCGGTGGAGCTGACACTCAGCGTGGCGGTGTTGGCCGTCACGGTCTGGGTGGTGCCATCGGGCAGCACGTATTGCACCTTGCTGGGACTTACCGTGTAACTACCCGCCACCAGCGCGGCCGCCGCGAACACGGCACCGACGTTCTGGCCGTTGGCGACGTTGCTCCAACTCAGCTGGATTTTGCGGGTAAGCGGATTCACCGTCTTGGTGGTGGCGGTGGGCGCGATCAAATTCGTCACCAGCAAACCACTGCTATAGGTGTATTCAATCGTCACACTCGTCAGCGTCACGCCGGTTTGGTTGGTGGCGAGGATCGCCATGGCTTGCGGCTTGTTCGGCGGGATCACCGGGTTGCCGGGCAGGATACCGGCGGCGACGTTGCCAGCCACCGTGGGCAGAATCACCGCGCCAATCGTCGAGGGTATCGAATCCTGTTCGCCGTCGTTGACGATGAGGCTCACGGTGTAAGTCCCCGGTGCGGCATACGCATGCGTGGGCGCCACACCCAAGCCGGTGCTACCATCGCCGAAGTTCCACTTATAGATAAGGGCGACGCCTTCGGGATCGTACGAAGCACCCCCGTTGAGGGTCAGGATCTCACCCGCTTTCGCCGCGTACGGTCCACCGGCATCGGCGATCGGTGGCAGGCTCGGGACGTTTTTCACGGTGATGTTCACACTGGCACTGGCCGTAGCACCCAGGTTATCTGTTACCGTGAGTGTAAAAGTCAATATGGTGTCCACGGTGATCGACGGTGCAGTGAAACTCGCTGTGGCGGTGCTGGCACCGGTGAGGGTTACCGTCGGACCCGCAGTTTGCGCCCAGGCATAACGGGCAATGCTGCCATCGGGATCACTGGCCGTACCAGTGAGCGTTACCGGCAATTTCTCATTGACAGTTTGGGCTGCTCCGGCGCTTACCACCGGTGGCAGATTCGGGATCACGGTGATCGATACGGTGCTGGTGCCGGTGGCGCCCTGGTTATCGGTAACCGTGAGTTGGAAACCTAACACCGTATTTGCACTGACCGGTGGTGCAATGAAACTGGCAGTGGCAGCATTGGCGCCGGTGAGGGTTACCGTCGGACCGGCGATCTGCGTCCACGCGAACGCGGCGATCGTGCCATCCGGATCGGTGCCGATACCGGTGAGGGTCACGGTGCTGCCACTTTGCAGCGTTTGAGTGACACCGGCATTGGCGGTCGGCGGCTGGTTCGGTGCCGCCTTGACCGTGACCGACACACTGGCGGTGCCCGTGGCGCCGAGGTTATCGGTGACGGTCAACTGGAAAGTAAACACGGTATCCACCGTGGGTAGCGGCGCGGTAAAGCCGCTCAGTGACGTGGTGGTGGAGGTTAACGCGAGGGTAGGCCCGGCGGTTTGCAGCCAGGCGAAGCTCGCGATCGCGCCATCGCTGTCGGTGCCGCTGCCGGTTAACACCACGCTGCTGCCGGCATCAACTAACTGATTCGGACCGGCGTTGGCGAGCGGCGGATTGTTGCTGGGGCAACCGACGGTGCTGTTGCGATTGATTAACGTCAGATCCGCGCCTTTGATGCCATCGTAATCGGGATCGGCGCTGACACTCTTGGCGGTGATCAGCTGGTAGGTGATGTCGCCGTCGGTAAGGCAATCCGGCAAACCCGTCAGTGTGACGGTTTGCGGGGTTTTCCAGGTGGCGGTCGTGAACAGCAGTTGTGGTTTGTCGAGCCGGGCTTCCAGCGGGTGGGTGACGCTCACGCCGATGCTGACATCGCTCTTGGGGGAGTTGCCGAGCACCACGCTAAACTGGGCGCTGCCACCGGCTTCGGTGGTTTCCAGTGGCGAGGTGATCGGCGTCACGCTGACCATCCCGCGCGGGTTGGGCGTGGGGATCACGAACACACCGGGGGCATAGCGGGTGTTGCTGCCGGCACTGTTGGTGGCCACCCCATATATATAGTAGGAACCCGGTGCCAGGGTGGACACATCCCAGGTATAGCTGCCGGTGCGGCGGCTGGGGTCCTGCGGCAGGCCATCGATGATGCGCGTGCCATCGGCACCCAGGTTGTCGTTGTCGGAATACAACGCAATCTTACTGTTGTGTTCGGGATCATCGAGTTCCCAACTCAGCGTCACACTGGGACTGGTTACGGTGATCACGGCGGTCGGGTTAGTGATTGTCAGTGTCGGTGTCAACGGCGTGGAACTGCCGGTGCGCACGGTGAAGGTGGACACTGGACTCCAGGCGCTGGCGCCGCCGCGCAGATCTTCGGCGCGAACGCGCCAGTAATACCGCGTGTTGTCCAGCAAGGGGGTGGCGATCAACCAGTCCACGGTGTTGGTGAGCCGTTCGCCCACCAAGGTCGTCAGCGCCACATCGCTATAGACTTGGATGTGATAGGCGATGGTGTCGCCCTCGGGATCGATCGAGGGTGCCACGACAAACAACGGTTGCAGCGTCGTGATCCAGGCGTTGTCACCGGGATTCAGTGCACCCGGCACACTCGGTGGATCATTCACGGTATCGACAAAGAAACTGCCGTAGGTCCAGGGGCTGTCGGTTAACCCGTCGGAGACTTTCACGCGCCAATAGTAGTGCGCGTTTTCCACCAAACCGGTGAGCGTGAAGCGGGTGCTGGTGGCGGTTTCGGGTTGCGGGCCGGAACGAACAATATCGGCACTGCTGAAATCCATGGCGCGATCAATTTCAAAATAATAATTCACGCTCATGCCCGTGGGCCGAAGGCTGTTGCCAACCGTGATAGCCACACTGGCCGACGTGAGGGTGCTGCCGGCCGCAGGACCGACTAAGGTCGGCGCACCGGGCGCCGGTTTGGTGGTGTCGACCAGGAAATTACCGACGGCCGAGACGCTCTTGGCGCCGTGCACATCCGTGGCGCTGGCGCGCCAATAATACAAGGTCGTGTCGTTCAAGACCGGGGTGACAGTCCATGCCGTCGTACCGGTAGCGCCTCCGGCCAGGGCTTTAATCTCCGTGACTTTATCAACGCTCACTTCGTTTAGCCATCGCCGTTCCCTGGGTTGAAAAGGGCGACGCTAACCGGAAACAGTCAAGAGGAATAGGGTGTCGTTCATTTAGCGCTTACCATAAAATTTGTAACAGCCTCATTCAGTGCTTCAGACGTTGTTTTCGCATCGTACCTATCAAGCAATGTAATTGCATTTTTGGTTAGTTTAATTAAGTTTTCCACTTTACTTTTGTACTCTGGATTTGTCTTGTAAAAATCTGGATTAATTCGTAATACATTACACAATAAATCGCCTTTATAGTGCATTCCTTTTGCAAGAGGGTCCTGTTCTAGTATTTGAATGGCCATAGGGAGCAAAAATGGTAGACCGACATCCTGCCCGATCATTATCCGTAAATCTTCAACAGTATAATCCCGTAGTCGCTTTTTACGTAATTGATAGATAGTTTTTACAAGATTAGAATCCAGCGGAGGATATGAGTCAGCATTAGGCGATCCCCAGTCATCATTCTCTAGATCTGTCAGTGTTTTATTTCCTATCGACATAAGTCAAACCATCCCGTTTTTACAAAAATCCATTGATATGGTGGCATATAAACTTCATACTAGGGTCACTGAGTAATTGCCACCAATCCACCTGTACCAGCCAATGCAGTAGCAACAGCTGCACCACACGGTTCAAGAATAGCACAGACGATGCTACCACCAACGAGTACAGTCACACCAACCGCCCCCCACCCAGGGGCCGACTCGTTTGTTGCGGGAGATGATGGCGCCGTACTACCAGAAGATGGTTGCCCAGATGGAGTAGCTGGCGCGGGTATTACTGGCGGTGCAACTGGTCTATTTGCAGCATCGTCTATGTATCTCGGAACAGACGGGGGCACGCCTGGCCCACCGTTATTTGAGCATTCTTCTTTATACCGTGTAATGTCATTCTTAATACCGCGTTGTAAATCTTGAATTTCCTGATAATGGCCACCTGGTTTTGTAATTTTACCACCTCTCATTGGGAACCCACCTCTGCCATCCAACACTGGATCATACTTAAGCAATTCTGCATGGAGAAGCGCATATTTTCTAATTATATCTGCCAGTAATTTACCGCAGTCATCTGGCTTCATGCACATAGGTGCTAATCCAGATGGATCCACCCATTGAAAAGGATTATTCTCTACATACACATAACCATTAATTCCACCACTTAGCCCAATTGGGTCACTGCTAATATATCGCCCAATTTGCGGATCATAATATCTGTTCAGATTATAGTTTAGCCTACTTTCTGCATCGTAATATTGGCCTGAAAAACGAAGATTGTTTGTTATCGTTGAGGCTGGATCGATCTGGGTATTCCCAAATGCATCTGATTTTGAATTCCAGACGACACTGCCATTGCTTGCTAACAATTTTTGCGAGGTCCCTAAATGGTCATTTTGGTAATAATAGGTGTTGGCACCTTCATTCAAATAAATTGGGTCGGTGACCCATGTAGAGTTTGGTTTATACCCATATTGCTTGGTCACTACACCGTTGGCATCGGCCTCAGCAATCAGTCCTTCATCCGCATATAAGAAATAGGTCTTGTTCCCGCCCGTGTCCTTTGCAATGCGCCGACCAAATGGATCATAAGTATAAGTGACAATTAAGGTATTATTTTGATCTCGAATTTCTACTAACCGATCATTGATGTCAAACACATAGTTGCGGGTTTGGGTGGGATCAGTAGCGTTGGTTTTTTTAACCATATTACCATTTGCATCATAGTCATAAGTGATATTATCAACACCAATCAGCTGGTTATTCTCATTGTACCCCCATGTGCCTGTGGTCTTTGAGTCTGACAACCGATTACCGACTGCATCATAGGTATAGTCTTCGCTAAATAATGGGCTGGGATTACTTGCTGTTTTCAGCCTATACAGATCATCATACGTATAGGTATAATTGCCGTGTTCCGTAGTTTTATTCGTGATATTACCAATGTTGTCATATCCATATTGGTAATTCATCAACTCGGTTTGTCCAGGGTCTTTGACCTGTATCTGTTGCAAACGCATTAGCGGATCATACTTTTGTTGTGCGACACTACCGCCGGGATAGGTGATTTGCGCAGGGGCGAACCACTTATAACTGTTTACGGTAATGTTCCCGCTGGGCAATTGTATCGTGGCAAGTTGATTGTTGGCATCGTAGGTATAACTTGCCGTCACCCCATCTGGGCGGGTAAAGGATTTTTTCTTACCAAACGCTAAATAATCGTAACTATAAGTTAATGTAAAAATACCATAATTAATGCTTTCATTTGTTTTACGACGCTGTTTGGCGTCATAACTGATTGTGGCAATCACCATGCCGTCTCCATATCCAGTAAGGCGATTATTGCCACTCAGAGAATAAGTTATTGACTTTGAAACGACATTATTAGCCAAATCAGTTGCACTGTGAAAATAGGTCTCACCTGTCATTCTACCTACATCATCATAGCTATAATGTTTAATCTGCCCTTTTGCATCCGTTTTGTTTTCAAGTTGTCCTGTTGCGAGATAAGTGTAGGTGATTGTTTGCCTTAGTGATTTGGATTCGCTGAGTTTACGATTCAATCGATCATATGTGAACCCGTTATTTTGTCCCTTAGGATCTTTGACGTTCAACAAGTTATTACGGTTGTCATAGTTATAGGTGATCACACCTTGTAGCGTGTCAGCAGTAGCTTTGAATCGACTGAACGCATCATAGGTATTGGTTGTTGTCTTGGCATTCTCATCTGTAGTGGTAATAATATTACCCGCTGCATCATAGGTACTCTTGCTACTGAGTCGCGTGTTCGCATCAGGTAAATTAATTGACTCGACAATACGATTGCGCAGATCATATTTGTATTCTTGCGTATATGTTGGATAAATTGTTTTAACTAATAGATTATTCATCCCCGAGGCTGCATCGCCATACACATACTGGGTAACATTTCCATTGCCATCGATCTTCTGGTTCAACCGGCCTTGTAAATCATAAGTAATATTTTGTGTGACTTTATTTTCGACATCCGTAACTTTGATTTGTTGATTCTCATGATTGAACTCAAAACTCATCACTGCCCCATACGGGTCTGTGATAGTCAGCAGGTTATGCCGCGCATCGAAAGTAAACTGCGTAACATTATTTACGGCATCTTTAACGCTACTTAGCCAATCCGACTTGTCATACACCAGAGTATTGATATGTAAAAGTGGATCAGTCTGCGTGAGTACGTTACCCTTATTATCGTATGTCTGCGTCCACATCTTAGTTCGTGCATCAATTTTTTTCTTGGAATTCCCCATCACATCATAATCCGCGCTCGGATATTGGGTGACGTTGTTCTCCGCATCGGTGACCTTTGTCAGATTGCCATAAGTATCGTATTCGTATTGTGTTAGTGCTTCCTGCGTAACCGCATCCCCCAAGCGTTTCACCGTCTTGCGCTGCCCGTATTGGTCATAGGTATATTCAGTCATACGCTGTTCGGGTAAGCCCAGGGCCTCGGTCATACGTAGGAGGTTGCCCTTGGGGTCGTACTCGAATTTTGTGATAACACCCAGTTCAGTGGTCGTGGTCAACGGGTTGGAATACACCGGGTCGTAGGTGGTACTGGTGGTCGTGCCGTCGGGATAGGTGGTCTTGGTGATGTTACCCCACTCGTCCAAGGCTTGGGTGGTGGTGAGGTTTCTGGCATCGGTGGCGGTGCGGCTTCGCACGTGGGGGGTCTCCGGCACGTGGGTCTCGACGGTCTTACCGTTGAGGTCTTTTCTAAGCAATTGCTGGTCGAGCGTCATCCAGGTTTCGGTGATACGCCCACCGGTGGTCTTTTCTTGTGTGTAGTACACATTCTTGGAAGAATCGTAATCGTGAATATAATCCACCCCGGTGTTGTCCGCATAGCGGATACTGGCCAGTTCGCCGTTGCTGGCCCAGGTGCGGGTCACGGTGCGGTTTTCAGGGTCGGTGAAGGTGGTGGGCACGCCGTTGCCGTAACCGTATGTCCAGATATGGCCGTTGGCGTCGGTGACGTCGCTGAGTGCGTGATCGGCGTTGTAGCCATAACGCACCTCGCGGTGGGTGCGATCATAGACGCGGGTGACGTCATCGCCACTGTATTCAAACCGCAGGGCCGGGTTACCGAGGTGATCGTTGATGCCAGTGAGGCGGGGGATGTTGTTGACGGTTTCGGACAGGAACGTCCCGCCGACGCCGTTGCGATCGCTATACGATAAAACATTACCGCTGGCGTCGTAATTTAAGGTGTTGCCCGCCCGGTCGGTCCAGGTAAACCCCGTGGGGGTCTGGCGGATCGTGTAATAGGCGTTGTCGCGAAACACCCCGGGGGCGAGCCGCGTGTACGTGGCGCGTCCGCGCTCAATGGATTTTACCGACCCATCAAACGAATCAAAAGTAATCGACAGTGGGGCCCAGTTTTGGTTGAGGTACCAGCGGCCTTCGTAAAAACTGCGTTGCACGATAAGCTTGCCGCCCAACACCTTCACGACTAAATCCGGGCCGGGCTCGTCGTAGCGCACCGGAGCAGCAGCAAAGACAATCCCGCTGAAGAATAAGGCCGCTAACCCGGCTGCCGTGCGCACTAACATCATTGGTTTCATTTGTTCTGTTCTCTTCGTTCAAGGCGTCACTGACCGAGATTAAACAGCTACGATCATGCGCTTGGGGTGGGGTGGGAAGGACAATGGTTCCGGGTTTGGTAGTATCGTCCTGGCCCGACAGGGGACAATCGATGCCGATTGTCCGGGGCAACAGGGGATGAGGGCTGTTTTGATGACGTGCCGTATCAGTAACGGGCGGTGCAGCGACGGCGTGCGGAATAACCACCGTGATCACTATTACCACACTATGAACTAGCGCGAGACCTCGCTTGTGGTAGCACTTGGGTACGAACGTGCGTAACCCAGACTCCCCGCAATTTATGCCGTGCGTATTACCGGACATTTCCCTTCCCCACCCTTTACTGCCACGCCCATGAGGATCGGAAAACACCCCTCCCCTCGCCCCAGATCTTAGACTGCCTTATGACTTATGATTAAAACTATTTATTTATTAAAACGTTGCCCGTGGTACGAATCATTTTATCGTGCGCAGCCAATTCGCGGGCATGCAATCACTATCACCAAAGTATTGAACTGTTCTCGCAATTTGTAATCTCAACTCTGGCAACGATTCTATTCCCGGATTTTATTAATCGCCACCCTCTCTATCCTCTAATGAACTAAAAATGCGTTTGTCCCAGCAAAATGGTTCTTATAGTCTTGACAATTTGACTATGTTAATGATAGGCACCAATCCAGCGTGGTGCTAACCCTTATCTGGAATTAACATTCGGAACAGTGGTCGTTGCAGGCACAGCCACGCTTGGCTGACCAACAGCCTGAACATCAAACATCCACTCCGCGTAGGTTTTAGCAGTTTCAAATTTCTCTAAACCGATAGGGAAATTGTTTTTTTTCAACGGGATATCGGTGCATTGACTGACAACGCCCATGATGCCGCCGTCGGTTGCACGCATCAACACCCACTCCCCCTTGCCGCGTGCAAACGGATCAGAATACAACGCGCGCAGGTAATGCCGGTTCGGCGCGCGTGGATCGGTGAGTAAGTCTTCTAACGATTTGGGATAGGTCTTGGTAATCTTTCCAGACGCGTAATACGCGCGAATCGCATGCTGATAAGCTTGACCACGAAATAATAATTCTTCTTCACGCTCACGTTGATGAATATGCGATGTCTGGATCGTCGCCGTTTCTACGACGATGCCCAACGCCACTACCGCAACCAGCACCATCACATAGGTAAACCCGCGTTGATTATTTCTTGGCTTCCCAACTGTTAATATCGGCATTATCACCGTCTCCACCTTCTTTACCATCCGCCCCGTAGGAGATGATCTCATAGCCACCGTTGCGGCCCGGCGCACGGTAGAGATAGGGATTACCCCACGGATCTAACGGTACCTCTTTTTTTAAATACGGGCCATTCCACTTGGGTTCGCCTTCGGGATGCGCGCGTAATACAGCTAGCCCTTGCTGGGTGGAGGGAAACTTACCGGTATCCAAAAAATATGAATCCAGCCCGGACATAAAGTTTTCCATTTGTGCGCGCGCCACCGACTGTTTTGCTGGGTTAATGTGTTGATAGAGCACCGGACCGACTAAGGCGGCCAACAGACCAATAATCACCAGTACAATCAGCAGCTCTGTCAGGGTAAACCCTTTGGATATTCGACAAACATTATGCAACATCATCTCTGCCTCATTTTGAAAACAATCTATCACCAGTCACGGTATGCAACTCCGTCACTGGCCTTACCGTCCGCACCGCTGCGAATATCTATGATACCCCCGTTTAAGTCTTCGCTACGTACCTCAACCCAGGTGGTGGTACTTTCGGTCAGCGGATCCCGCGGTAACTTGCGCAGATAATGTTTTTCCACTAGTAATCCCAAGCTTTCTGGATAAGCTCCTGTATCAGTATAATAGTCATCGATCGCTTTACGTACGACCTGTAGGTCTTCCTTGAGGGTGGCTTCCCGCGTCTGCTCGACCGAGCGCGTGGCCATCGGGGCCACAAGACTCGCCAGCAAGGCCACCACAAACAATACCAATAACAATTCAACCAGCGTAAACCCACAGTACCGATCCGTATGCACAACCTCACCATTCCCTGTATAAAGTACCATCCAGGGCCGTGCGTTCGCTATACGTATGGATGTCGTAGACATCGTTACCGCTGCTGACAACAGCATCGATTTCATCCTGATACCCTCGGATTAGCCATTGCTCCTCGACAGGTTTGTCAGCGCTGGCAAAGGGATCCCGTGGAATGCGTCGCAAGTAACGACGCTTACCGCCTTTGGCCTCTGCGCTTTCAACACCATCGACGAGCATTAACAGACTGCGCGGGTAACCGTCGTCACTCGCGCTGGAAGAAGTTTTTGAAATCTTGCCACTGAGCCAATCCTCGTGATATCGATCAATAGCGGTGCGCACTTCGCGCAACGCACGGCGCAGTTCAAGTTCTTTACTACGCGTCACGGTCATCTCCACATAGGGCATGGCGGCAGCGGCTAAGATCGACAGGATCGTCAATGTCACCAGTAGCTCAATTAGCGTCAGTCCTCGCGATGCCGTAAGCGACATCGCGTTACTCGGCAACAGCAGTACTTTACTTGATAACCACACGGGAAGCCCGCACCTGTACTGTCACCGCCTCGCCTGAGGCATTGGTTAAGGCCGGGGTTCGATACACCAAATAGGAAACACCGGGACGTACACCGCGTAACACCAAACGTGCTAATACTCCGCTGCCTTTTGGCGCGCCCTCTGGCGGATAACTCAGACTGACATGGATCACTCCACGCCCTTCGTCGGCCTCGACTTTAAATTCCTTGGCGGGGAAACTGCCCGGCTCATTGCGTATGTATTTCAATAGCTGCGGGTTATAGAGGATCTCAATGGGGATCTGGGTCACGCCTTCCAGGTTTTCGGAGGTTAATTTAATCTCGAATTCTTTTTCGGTGGGACTCTCGTAGAGCGCGTCTGAAAATGCCAGCAAGGGTGGTTGCCCTGGGCTGGATGGCGGCGGCGCGGCTACCGTTTCCTTAGTGGTGGTTGCAGCTTGATCATTCTTTCGAGGGGTGGAAACGTTCGGTACAGCAACGCGCTTTTCTAGGCCGGCGGGGTTTTTGGTTGGCAATGTTGTCGCGGCATGCGGTTGAGATGCAGAAAAATCCGCAAACAATGGTTGGCTGGTATAACGTTCTTCGGAGCCAGAGGTAAACATCCGGTCCTTGCCTTGCATATCCCAGCCGCGTACAACCCGAGGTGTAATAGTCAATAATACATCGGTGCGCTGATTGGAGTCGTCATGCGCTGAGAATATCTCGCCGACAATCGGTATATCTCCCAGCAACGGGACTCGGACCCGCGCCTTGCGATCCTCGTCACGGATCAATCCACCCAGGATCGCCGTCTCGCCGTCGCGTAGCGTCATGAAGGTTTCGGCATTACGTGTCCCAATGCTGAACGCCGGCTCGGTTGCCGTGCCGAGATTTGCACCCAACGAACTCACCTCAAGTCCCACTTTCACGGTAACGGAATTGTCCAAATGAATGACAGGTTCTGCATTGAGTCGAATCCCAATGTCCTTGTAGTCATAGGTGGTTCGTACCTGCCCGGTAGCGTCTTGAATGGTCGAGGCACGTAATGGCACCCGATCGCCGATATGGATCTTGGCGGCTTTACCACTCAGCACACGTATCCGTGGATTCGCCAAGATCTTGGCATCCACGTCTTGTTTATAAAAATTGAAGATCACAGAAGGCAAGGTCAACATCGCGTTCTCACGAAAAGCCCCGGCAGGATCGCTCCTATAGTGAACCGCAGCACCGGAGGGCACTAACGCGCCAATTTGATAGGAACCAAAATCCAAGCCCAGTCGTTCGGCCTTATTCCGGTTGACCTCCAATATTTCCACTTCCAGGATCAATTCCGCCGCACGCCGATCATTGGTATCGATGATCTTAGCGACAACCTTAATGGTCTCCTCGGTATCACGGACAATAAGTGTATTGAGTGATTCGTTCACAATGAGTTTTTTAACATTGACCAACCCTTTTAATACATCGGCCATTTCCTTAGCGCGGATACTGCTTAATTGAAAGGTACGCACCATTTGATCTTCGTATTGGCCGCGTTTTTCCTTGCTGTCGGGTGCAATCAGGATCGTGCTCGGACCAACCCTTTTATAAAAAGTCTTGGTGGTGACGAGAATAAGGTTAAGCGCCTGTTCAAAGGTGACATCCTTTGCAAATAAGGTGACCGGCGTGCTTTTAATGGCGTCATCGAAAATCACATCAATACCAAAGGACTTGGCGACAAATTCAAACGCCGTACGCAGATCGGTTTGGCGAAAAGTCAGGGTAATAGGCGCATGCGAGGAAATATTTAAACGTTCCGACTCTGTCTCCTCCTCGGTTACTTGTTTATCAACGTGCGCCATTAACTCGACAGCGCTTTTTAGATTGGGGTACAAATCCAAGGAATGTTGTAGTTTACGACGGGCTTCATCCTGTTTTCCCGCTTCCAACGCGTGTTGCGCCTCGGTCACTAGATCCTCGGCCTCTTTGCGTAATAAGGCCTGGTTCATGGCCTGTAACAATTTGGGGTGATCGGGCATCGCGGCCAGTCCCTGTTGAAATTGCAAGATCGCCCCATCCAGGTTGGCTTGTTCGAGCAACCCCATACCACGTTGGTAATAATGATCGGCGGCCTTGAGTTCGGTTTGTTTCAGCCGCGATTTAAATTCGACATCGGTCGGATTCTTGGCCAATGCCGTCCGGTACTCGAGTACTGCTTTCATCCATTCGTCCTGGGTAATATAATCGTCCGCCCGTTCAACAGGACCGACGGCACAACTCGCCTGCAGGAATACGGCAATGAGTATTAAGACAACCAACGGTAGCCGACTCCGCATGGCAACTACATACTGATATAACATGTTTCCCCCAATCTTTAAGTGACTATTTGCCCGACACCGCTAGTGTTCCACCTACCCCAGTATCAGGATCCTGCAAGGTCACCGCATCGGGTGTGATGCTATCAACGCTAAACCGATTCAGCACTTTATCCCCGGGCGATACCAGGTAATTCTCGCTGCCTTTTTGTATATAGGCCTGGGCCTTGCCATTACGAAACGCTACCCCTACACAACGCAGTTGTGCGAATTCGGCTTGCGCCGCTTCACGGGCCAACTCCTGTGACGACTTGGGAGGCGGCTCCTCCGGTTTAGGTAGAGGTTTACTCACCGGCCGGGCAACTAGTTTCGGACGAAACAAATCCCGTTGCAAGGGGGGCGGCGTATCCAAGGGTAATACATGTACCTCAAATTCTTCAAGACGAAAGGGGTTAGATGTGAGGTTGTTCGCACCAGGACCATGCTTCGGACCTTGTGTGGCTGGGGCTGTCGGCCACCAGCGCCACAGGTTAAGTGCGATAAGCGCCATGATGGCGAGTAATAACAGAATGCTACGGCGGTTCAACTTGCGCACGGTTAAGACTTCCCCGACAATCGGCTATAGGTCACCATCCGCACATGGGCTTTGATGAAGGTGGAATTCGGTAGCCGTTCTAATGTCGCCTCCTGCACAATTGTCACCGTGGGGAGTTGTTGCAACCCTAATAGGAATCCGCGCAAGGTTGAATAGTCGGCTTGCAGCGTCAATTCATGCACCAGCGAGGTATATCCGTCTTTAGGTTTACCTTCTTCATAGGTTTCAGAAAGAATTTTCACCCTGTTACGTTGTGCTAGTGCGCCAAGCTGTTGCACGAGCGTGACTTGGGCGACAGAAGCATCCAACCGTTTTTCAATTTGTTCAATCTGAAGACTTGCGCGCTGTGCGGCTATGGCGAGTTTATTGTTAAAATCGGCATCCACTAGCGTGTGCCGGCGAATGGCGATCGATGCGCGCAACGCTTCTGTTGTCCGCCATGCCGGCCACCAATAAACGCCGTATGTTGTCACCAGTAACCCCAACCCCGCAACCAGCACCCATAAACTCATCCGAACCCGTGGATGACGTAGTGAGAAACGCAACTCTTCTAATACTACCAGTATCATCAGCGCTGCCCCCGCAGTTGAATTTCAAATTGTACTGTGTGTCGGGGTCCATCGGTGCGTTGCAGCTTGCGGGTTAGAAGCACCTGGGAGAAGTAGCGTGATTGCTCCAGGCGTTGCATAAAATCGGTCAGTTGTTCCGCTCGATCCGATTCGACTAACAGCCGTGTTTCATCTTCCTGCGATCGGTGTTGTAGGCTTAATAGCCAAACCGTGTCCGGTAACAACCTTTCCAACCGCGGCAATAATTGTGACAATGCAACTCCGGCAGAGCCCACCAATCCATTGAGTCGCTGCACATGATCACGTAGCTGTATCAATTGACTTTGTGGTGGTATTTCTACCGGGTGCGTGGCATCACGGCTGCGAAGTCGCACGAGTTGTTCCTCAAGCGCCGGCCGTTCAGCTTGATATTGGTTAACTGCTAAGAATAGGCCGACTGAAACAGATACCGCAACGAAGCTCAGCAGTAGCGATGCAATGACAAGGTAAGGGGCCAACCAACCCGCAGGATGGGAAAATGTGGTGGCTAGCCGCATTAGCGCGGTACCGCTGCGGCTAGCACAGATGGAGTCAATGAACACGGACTAATTCCTGGTGCAAAAACAAAACCGCGGCTTGCGTCCAAGTGTTGGGACGGCACACGCATACGCGTGTCCAGCGATGCGGCAAAGAGTATACGATCTGATTCATTAGCATATATGTAAAGTTGCTCGATTTTCCGTCCTGGTTCTGCCAATACATAGGCACGCACCAAACGTTCCACTTCGGTTGCAATAATCGCAAGATCGCTATTCTGGAGACCAACGGTATCACGCCAACGCGTGCGAAAGAAACGTGGGTTTGGTGTAGTATCAAACAACAGTACTGCCCAATAATCGGGCTCAATAATGATCAATACACCATCGTGGGAACTCTGTGCAAAATGAGCATAAAATCGATTAAACACATGATTCACAGTCATATCCATCACCCGCGGCACCCAGTTAACGCGTCGGCATGCATTACGTATTAATTCAAGCCATTGTCTATCGGCAGCCACTACTAATAGCAACTCCTTTTCACTCGCCTTGCCCAACGCTTGGGTTACACACTCCATCTGCGTTATCATCGGCCAGTCTTTCTCAAGCCGAAAACGTGCCAATGCCGCGCGATCACGGGCTGAGGCTGGCAGGGAATCAAAAACTAATACTTCAAACACTCCAGCTGGATCGGGCAGTGCTATCTGCAACGGCCAATGGCCTTGAGGTATAGCCACAGCGATTTCTTGAAACACTTCCGTCATTGTTTTTGCGTCTTCTGCACGGGGTGTCGATCGAAATGGTAGGAACCCAAGCGGCTCAGTAATCTGATGGGTTATCTGCTGATCATGCGCAGTACGTTCACAACGTACGACCATGACATGATCACCAACGAAACTAAGCGCCAGTCCGCCGGCAGGTGCTGGCCAAAACCGACTAGCAAATTTATTCCACGAATGTAACACGGTTAATCTCTTTTAGGGTGGTAACCCCCGCCAACACTTCGGCGATGGCCGCTTGGCGCAATGTTAACATTCCTTCATTAATAGCGGTATGTAGTAATTCCTCGGCAGGACGGTGATCTATGATCATTTGTCGAATACTCGGGGTTAATACCAGTAACTCCGTGATGGCCTTACGACCGCGGTAACCGGTACCATGACATTGCGCACACCCCGCACCTTCGTACCACGCGTGATGAGCATAGGCATGGGGATCTATTCCTGAGTTTTCTAACAACTCTTCATTACAGTCTACTCTGTGTCGGCAATCCTGGCAGATCATACGCACTAGCCGCTGCGCCATGACACAGTTTAACGCTGAGACAAAACTGTAAAGATCAATGCCCATGTGGGTAAAACGACCGATAACATCGATCGAATTGTTGGCGTGAACAGTAGTAAAAACTAAGTGCCCAGTGAGAGCGGATTGAACCGCAATCTGTGCGGTCTCGGTATCACGGATTTCACCGACCATAATTTTGTCGGGATCATGGCGTAAGATTGAACGCAACCCGCGCGCGAAGGTCAGTCCTTTCTTTTCATTTACCGCGATCTGCACGATCCCATCAAATTGATACTCCACGGGATCTTCTATAGTAATGATTTTCTCTTCGCCCATGTTGAGTTCGGTTAGTGCGGCGTACAAAGTTGTGGTTTTACCGCTCCCTGTTGGACCAGTGATTAACACCATGCCATATGGCTCATGCACGCATTTGCGAAACCGTTTTAGTATCTCACCACTGATACCTAGATTTTCAAGCCGTAGATTACGCATATCATCGGCGACCGAAGTTTTGTCGAGAATACGGATTACCACATCCTCACCAAACGCCCCGGGTAACACGGAAATTCTAAAATCAATGTCACGCCCACCAAAGCGCAAACGAAAACGACCATCCTGTGGTGTACGTTTTTCGGCGATATCCAGTTCAGCCATTACCTTCAGACGCGAGACCAGGGCGCTGTGATGGCGGCGATCTAATATATCGGTCGCTGGATACAACACGCCGTCGATACGATATTTAAGTATTAATCCTTTTTCATAAGCCTCAATATGCACGTCGCTAGCACGTTTTTGAATGGCGGCCAGTAACACGGTGTTGATAAGTTTTACAACGGGACTGTCAGTATCATCATCCAGTTCATCTAAAGCAACAACGTGTTCTTTACCTTCTTCGCTTTCCTTGATAATCACCAGTCGAAAATCTTGCGACAACCCTTTAAGCACCTGTTCCGTACCTTCGCTGCGTTTTAAGGCCGCGGCAATCGCACGCGCACTGCCCACCAAAAGATCTACTCGCAGCCCACATAGACGTTCGAGCTTGGCGCTAAGCGTCAGGTCGGTTGGATCCGCCACCACCACACTCAAAACATTACCTTCACGACGATATGGAAGCACACCATGTTCATAGGCCCGTTCGGCCGGCAGGTAGCCAAACAAATCAGGTGGAACGGTAAAGTTATCCAGAGCGACATAAGGTACGTGCGCCTGCTCAGCCAATGCTTCTGCAATCTGCTCCGGTGTAGCAAGATTATGGCGGAGTAATTCTCTGGCAATACCAGCGTCTGACCCGTCATGTCCACTTAGGGTGTCAACCGCGGGATTACCATGCATCTTGAGAATTTCAATCAAGCTACGATGGTGAAAAGGGTGTGTCATTTAATGACATCCACAATATAGAAAATAGGTAAATACATAACAATAATAATACCCCCTACGAACACACCAATCAGTAGCATAAGGACAGGCTCGATCAAGGCCATCATACGCGTAAGACTATTCGCAAGTGCCTCCTCATGAAAAATAGCAACCTCCACTAACATGGATTCTAATCCGCCACTCGCTTCTCCCACCTCGATCATTTTAACTGCAGTAGCAGGAAGTATTCCTGTATTTAACACAGCGGAGGTGAACGTCGCGCCACCAATGATGTATTTTCTGACTTCGTTGAGCATATTTCCACGGTAACGACTGGTAAGAGACTCCGCTGTAATCTGCATGGCTTCTACCAACGGCATACCGCCGGATAACAATGTTGACAGCGTGCGCGCCAGTTGTGCGCTGGAGGTATGACGTTGAATATTTCCAAGCAAGGGCAATTTTTCTTTAAGTCTATCCACACGGACGCGCATCGCCGCGTTTCGCAGCCAACGTCTCCATACTGTCCCCCCTAGCACGCCTGCAACGAGCAGCAGCGGCACTAGATAGGGTAATATGCGCACCAGTGAAATCAATACCCGTGTCGGAAACGGCAATTGCGCGCCAAAATCTGCGTAAAGCGTTACAAATCGTGGTAACACAAAAATAAAAAGTACCGTTAATATTACAACAAGCGTAATTAACAGAAAGATCGGGTAGGCCATAGCATGACCAATCTTGCGTTGGAGTTCGACACGTTGACGTAAATTGACTTGGTACTTAGCAAGTACCCCCGCCAATGCTCCAGTCTTCTCACCCGTCTTCAAAGCCGCTAGATACAAACTATCAAACACATCACTATGCTGGGCACAGGCCTCAGACAAGGCCGTACCACCACGCACAGCAGTTTCAATGTGGTGTAAAACCTGAGAGAAGACAGGATTATCGGGACGATCCGCCGCCAGTTTAAGGGCTTCAGGAATGGTCAATCCTGATCGCAATAAGGCAGTAAACTCTTGATTGAAGAGCATAAATGTTTCTGGCGTAATTCGCTTACGCTGAGGAAAACCAATACCACGTCGTTTGGGCCGAACGACCTGTACTAGTAACCCACGTCGTGCGAGTTCTTCTCGCAACACAGCCTCGGATAACGCAATCTCCTCTCCCTTAGCGCGAGTACCGTTTATCGACAGGGCTTCATAGCTGTACACAGGCATTGGGTTAGTCTTAAGTTACAGTCGTAAATACATTAAAATACAATCATGTCTTGCAACAAATTATCATGGGTTCTAATACTTCCCCAGATTATATACCGCACCCAACCAATTTATAACTGGGATATCCGATTAAATTGAGCTAGGGCCTGTTATTTATCTTCTTTCAAACACTAAACAATAATACCGAAGTTGCAAGGTATTGCAGAAAAATCAGCGGTTTTCTACACATTAAAACCCGCAACCTTTGATGCTCGGCTCAATAGTAGTTATCGTCCCGCACTATCAATACGTTAACACCTTGGCTTCTTGAGTACATCACCTATTTTTGATTACAATGCGGTGATGACTTATGGTGGGATATACTCTTCTAATTTTGTATGGATGGAATCCCAAATGGACTCCATCTTATATTGGCTGATGGCATTTTTACCCCTCATACTCTTTAAAATAGCCTACTTGCGCTACAAAAAAGTCCGTAAGAACCGCGACAGCATGGTTTTTACCGAGGCTATTGGTTTACCGTTGACCTTTCTTCAGCCTGTAATATTTTTCAAGGCACTCGTAGCGTTGGATTTTACCGGCGTATTACTCACGGTTTGGTGGGGACTTGGATTTTTAACGGTTGTTGTAATGGTCTTATGGAGCAAACTTACTGAACATAAAATCCAATGGGGTAATTCCGGACTATATATTTCATGGTTATGCAAGATTTATTATTTGGTCTATATCGGCGTTGCCCTAGCTTGGGACATGCCAAAGCTTGTTTTTGCCCTTAGTGCCTGGATTGCGAGCGACCAAATTGAAAAGAGTTTTGCGTCGCTCGATGCGGATCGAGCCCGCCGGACCTTTCATGATGCTTGGCTGATCCGTATCATGTATCCAATCCTGCTATTCACGCCATTTTTTTATGATCTTGCGTTGATGTATAGAATATACGGTACAATCCTTTTTATATTCTGGGCTTTCGGTATTTTCCTGGTTTATCGAGAAAGAGAATTTATGAACTTACCCGACGATCCATCGCTTTTGAGAAACATGATCTATTTTAGAAAGCAGGATAAACCATAAATGCTAAAGAAAAACCCCATCCAATTTTCCGTGGTACGAGAAGATCCTGAGATTGAAATCAATCTCATCCAGAAATTTGCAGTGAATAAGGCTGTAATGATCGGTTCGGGTGGATGCACCGCCTTATCACTTTTGACAAGATTCCCTGAATTAGACCTTAACTTGATCGAACCAAATCCTTGGCAAATCCTCCTCATAAAAGCAAAAATCAGGGTTCTTAAAAACGGCGACATTAATAACCAGTATAAAAGTTTCGGCGTTGGCGCTATGAATGCTGATCCATCGAGCTTGATTGAGCAGGGTAATTTTGAAGCTTTATTCCGTGGTTTCCGTCGGTTTATCTACGAACATATTGCCTCAAAGAATGAAATAACAAGACTAATGCGAACCGGCTCCGCCCGGGCGTGGCGTATGATTTTTCAACACGCGTATTGGTCTGTCGCCTTCGATTTATATTTTTCTGACTCGCTTTTGAGCGCTATGTTTGGCCCAACCGCGATTCAACATGCCCCACCCGCATCGTATCCAGGATATTTCCGTGCGGTACTCCAAAAGGGGCTGTTGCGCGAGGATCGAAGTAAGAATTATTTTTTACACCATATTTTTCTGGGCCACTACCTGTCCGAAAAATCGGCGCTGCCGCTCTACTTGCAAACACCACCTCCACGCCTGAAAATTGCGTTTTTTCAGGGCCGCGCTCAGGATTTTGTGGATTACTCCGATTTTAATTTTGTTGGTCTATCCAATATCTTCGACTGGAGCTCACGGCAAGAGGTTCGTTCTCTCGCCAGCCGGCTGCGCAAGGAGTTAAAACCGGAAGCTTTGATACTATATAGGCAACTTAATAATAAAATTAACTATCGATCGCTTTTCGGCGATAGGTTTAAATGGCTGAACGCTGACGCAAAACAACTGCACCAACACGACCGTAGCCTTTTTTATTCGTCTATCCATATCGGGATGAAACTCAAATGACCCTGCAGCAACTGATTAAAGAAGCCATGGACGAAACCAGATTCAACGAAAATCCTTATTTTACGCATCTGTTGAATGGGCAATTTGAAAAAGACGATTTTATCGAAACTCAAATACAATTCTATTACGCCGTGATATTTTTCAGCCGCCCGATGGCGGCGCTTGCGGCAAAAATTCCTACCCCTGAACTACGTATTGAAGTATTGAGAAATGTTTGGGAAGAACACGGTGAAGGTCACCTCAGCCACGGCCATGGCAACACCTTTAAGGCGTTTCTGCAACGGCTTGCGTCAATAACCGTTGAGCAAGTAAATCTTCGTGGACTCTGGCCGGAGATCCGTATTTTTAATACCACGCTCGCCGGTGTAACCGTGCTTGATGATTTTCTTGTCGGTGTTGCCGTGCTTGGCGTCATTGAGCGGATGTTTTCAGAAATATCGACGTGGATTGGCCAAGGAGTCGTTAAACGTGGATGGCTTACTAAGGCCAATATGATTCATTACACCGTGCATCAGAACCTCGATATTAAACACTCGGAAGATTTCTTTAACATCTTAAAAGAACCCTATGCGGAGTCGGATGAAAACCGATATCGCATTGAACAAGGACTTCGCTTGGGTGCTACGCTTTTTAATGATATGTATTTTGGTCTATGGCGTTCGCGTAAACGCCGCTGGCTATTAACCACGCACATCTCCCCATCGCAAACCTCTGATTATGTCTCATGATTGTTATTAAGACGCTTACCCATAAGAACTGGGCAACTTACGGTTCACAACTGCAAGAGCTCGAAAACTTAAGCGAATACCCATTTGGGTCGGATTTCTTTCGTATCGATCACGGGTCGACCTATTTTCAATTTTTTGAACGGCTTGGACAACCGATTTTTAACGTGGCGATTGAGAATGAAAAGATCGTGGCATGTGCCGCCGGTATATTACGTAAATTGCCTTTGGCGGACGGTGAGATTAAAAGCTGGTATTTATGCGATCTCAAGGTGCACCCGCAATTTCGTGGCCGAGGACTGCCGTCACGTTTGTTCCGGACCGGCCTGTTTTTAAACTACTTAAAATGCTCGCGTGGCTATGCAATTTCTATGAACCCGTCTACAGGCAATAACGGAGTAATCAACATTATTCAAAAACTACCCTGGCTAGCCTTTATGACGGCGGGGCAATTAAATTTTTTCAATCTTAGTTGGGCGCAGATGGTCGACGTTTCCGCCAGTCTAACGCGGATCACCGGACCACTCTCCTACCTGTCGCTTGCCAATAAAAAAGACCTGATCATGAAAAGCTCGAACCAAACCTTGAATCTGTTACATGTTCAATACGGCCCGCTGGCGGAACCCCAGTTGCTGGAGCCGCAAAAGAACTTCATCCATATGATCTGCGCGCAGGAGAACTCGCCACTTAATCAGTTGTTGGTTTCTAAATTTCCGATTTCGGCACAGGCTACGCTACTTTCGCACCGGATGAATAATATAAATTGGGATTTTATCCTGACGAGTGACATTTGAAGCTTGCGTGCGTGTTAGGACACTGTGGAATACCGTAAAACAGATGCCGAATCCCCATTTAGGTGGGTTCAAGCCCGAGGTAATTTAAGCCGATGCGCCGTCCCTAGTGTGTTGATCTTTTTCGCGCTCACTCCGGCTTGTTTGCCAAATTCCGGCCAGCGTTCGACGGCGGCGGCGACTTCGTCGATAACGGCCCCGGCCTTGGGGATACGCACGGACTCGGCGATACTCAACAGATCCGCGCGGGTAAATCCGTCGCGTTTACCGTTCAGACTCAGTTGATGCTGGTTGGTCCATTGGCCCGCGGGATTATGCGAATACATCACGTCATACGCCGGCGCCAGTTTCCATTGCCCGTCCGGGCCCATTAAAAATGCGATATTCTTGGTATGATCGTCCTGGTTACGCGCAATGATGTTGAATACCATGCGCCGGTACTGTTCAATCGCATCCGCCTTGCTTAAACGCAGGCTACGCATGACCGCAAACACCTGTTCATAACTGTAGGTACCGGCATCGTTAAAATCGTAATGGGCGATACCACACAACGACTGCATGTGAAGTTTTTTACCGTCGACGCGATCAAACCGCTGGGTCATGAAATGCGCGCGGCCTTTCTCCTCTAACAAGCGGCTGGGGGTCATTCGTACCCCGGCCGCGGTCGCCATTAAATAATAGGCGTATTCGATACGCCCATATCCCTGGGGCTCACCCAGTTCCAAATCACTTACCCCGTCAAACTTTAAAATCCAATACGTATAACCCTGGGGCGCGGTGGTTTGACCTGATACCACATGGCCCTGCTCGTCCATGGCAATCACCGCCTTGGGACGCGCACCGCCGGCGGAGGTACCCACCCGCAACATATCCAGCAGGGCGTCGGCCGTGGGTTTTTCCGCGGCCCCGAGGGTTAACTCCAGTGCTTGGTGTTGACTCATGATCTGCTGCGCCAAGTCCACCAGCGCGGCGACTTCCACATGCGTCGAGGTATCGTAACGGTCAATCACCGCCGGAAAAAATTCCAAGGCCCCCATGGCGCGTTTACCGGTGTAACACAATCGCTCAACGGGATTGAAGCGGGCTGCATCCCGTCCATTGCGCGCCAACCAGGCGTCGATAATCCGGTTCCCAAATTTATCCGGCAGGGCATCGGCCAACATCCCGGGTAAACCCAAAAAAGTGTTTTTATTTAAGGCGGGAAAGGAAAAAATCGCCTCGCCTTGACGAGCCGCTTGCAAACTCATGTGAATCGGGGCAATGTCGAGTCCTCGCTGGAGAAAGCCGCGGTCATATTCAAACACCCCATAGGCCTGATCCTCTAACCACGACACAGCCCCCACCACCTCTCCCCATAACTTTACGACGGCCGTATCGACCTTGCTCACCATTCCAACCTGCTACCGGGGGATTTTTCTTTGCTATGTTCACCTGAGGCGCGTTGCCGCGCCCGGCCTTGTGCCTTGGCCAGTTGCAGGGGACTTATCGATACTTGCGGGATAAAATTATCGAGTTGCTCTAAGGCCCGCAACTCCCGTAATACAGCAACCAAGGTGGAAAGCTTGCTGCGCCCGGACTCCAACGCTTTGATCGCATTGAGCGATAACCCCGTGGCTTGGGCGAGGGTGGATTGGGTAATGTTCTTGCGCAGACGCAAGGCCTTGAGTCGATGTCCCAACTCCTGTTCAAGCCGGGTATCGGATAACGAATATAAATCCATAATAGCCCTCAATCAGTCTATAACAGCGGGATAATGTTATTTATAGCCTATTATTAAACCATTATAGAGGTTGTGGGTGATTTATCAAGCAGTATTGGGATAACAGCCCTTTTTAGGGCTTTAATAATAGATAATGGGATTTTACGGCCTTTTTTCAGCTCAGTAGGCTCTATTTAGAGGATTTTAAAACCGGGGAGACTAGCTCGGCTCATCCGGAAACAGCTTGCCCGGTCCAAAACAGGGTTTCCTGGCGCGCGGGGCTGTCGGTCGCGAAATA
The DNA here is from genome assembly GCA_016194635.1 of Gammaproteobacteria bacterium. Classification (GTDB taxonomy): domain Bacteria; phylum Pseudomonadota; class Gammaproteobacteria; order UBA6429; family Thiohalophilaceae; genus JACQBC01. Next base: position 285,159 of record JACQBC010000001.1, read on the forward strand.
TTTTTTCTGCCACGCGGGGCTACCCTCTAAGCCGGTGAAGGCCTTGGTTTTTAACTGCTGCAGGACATACCGCCAACGATAGTGATCATAGATATCCATCACATGGGTGGCATAAGCCGCAGCCAGGGGCTTATGGCCCTGAACAATCACCAGGTTCTCATCATTATTATAAGAAGCACGATAACCCAAGTTATGGCTGCCGGTGATCACCACGCAATCATCCGACAGTGGATCAATAACCACGATCTTGTCATGAATGATTGCATGGGCCCCGGGTAATTTGAGCAATTCTTTTTGCCAATATGCAAATTGGTTATTGATGGCGCTGGTCACCACCACCCTGGAAGAGGTTTTGGCGGTGCGATGAAATAATAATGTATCGAATTTTTCCGCTGCCTTGGGGTCGGTCGCCGCGCCATAAATGAGTAATCCAGGTTTGGCATTTTCGCAGGCCGCCGCGTGCTCGATAATACTGGGCGTGCCGGGTTGAAACACCAAGAATAAAATCGCCTGTTGGGCCTGGGACATGAGCTCGAACACGGCTTGCATATCCACCGGAGGCTTGGGATTTTTGGACGGTTTAGTTTTGAGTTTGGTATTGGGGGAAAACCACAGGCTGAGCTTGGCGTTATCAACCGATACGGTTACCGGGGTGAGGTTCGACTGGCGCAACTGCGGGGCTTGTTGCGCAGCGTCGGTTTTAAGCCGCTGCCAATACTCCAGATAGGCCGTGGCCACGGTCGTATCTTCAATAATCAAGGCGTTATTGGATTGGGTACACACCCCGGTGTAACTCCAGTTAGTGCTGCCGGTGAGTACCGCACGGGGGGTTTTGTCGGCATCCACATACACCATAAATTTGTTATGGCCGATGTGGCCACTGCCCAGCATACGATCAATAATATTCACACCGGCCTCATGCAGGGCCTGGCGCGCGGGGGTATTCTCGGCATCGTCGGGCCCGGTGTTCGACACAATGATATGCAGTTTGTCCTTGGCCAGTAATAAACGTTGCAACAATTCAGGATCGTTTAATTCATACAACGCGGCATACATCACTCCGCCGCGTTGCTCCGCGCGATCTATCAATAATGTCAGCCCTTCGATAAGCTGTCCGGCCAAACGTTTACGCAGTGGATCGGCGGGTTGGTCGATCCGATCCCTGAGCACTTGCGGATTAGGGCCGCTGTTTGCTTTGGGCAGGGCGTGCGCCAGCGCCTGGGTCGAGAGGATACCGCGATTAAAATAGGCCGCGAACACGCCCAATTGGGGGCTCAGGGTAATGCTGTTGGTCGTCAACATCTGGTCGTTTAACCCCTGTAACGAGTTTTTGCTGCCTATCATGGGGACGATGTCATAGCTGTAGGTTTCGCCGCGTTTCGCGGCAAAATCGCGCCACGAGAATTTTTGTACCGGCCATTGGGTGGTATCCCGTGGTTGCCAGGTTTTATTACTATCGCCCTTAAATCCCACCCAGGCGGGTAGTGGCGTGCGCACACCGTGGGTATTTTTACGGTAAATGGCAAAACCTAAACACTGTTCAATGGGAGCTGCGTAAACCCACGACAGGAATACCGTGTCATTGTTAGCGATGGCGATAGCCTTGTTCATAGTACCTTCCTTATTAATAGTGGATGCTAGACGCTATTAATTAACCAGGGTTACTATGCCCCAGAAAAATTACCTATTCCAGCAAATCTTGTGTGACTTATTCACATTCGCCTGGGGGAAGCAAAATTACAATCCGTATTCTTGTTTACCCAACTCGATATAAAACACTGACATTGCATCCAGGTCCTGATTCGCATCGCGCTGCACCCGGCGTAATTGCGCTTCCACCCGCGCTGCATTAATTTGTGCTTTGTCAAGGATTTGGGGATACAAACGGTATTGTTTCTCGACCAGTAGCGCCTGACGTCGCGCCAGGGGTTCATAATAGCGGCGGGTGGCTTCGTCCAGATGTTGTAATAAGAGTAACCACGGCGCCTGCCAGATCAGAAACGCATCAATAAGTTGGCTGTGGAGGGCATCATGATGTTGAGTATGGATTAATAAGTCAGGAAATACTTCCCTAGGTAAAAACCTTTCGATAATCTCAGGTACAATATTTATCCCCTGTAAGCCATGGCCGCCTTCTGCGGTACGTACAAACCACTGCGCCTGCGCGGGTTGACGGGTTAAGGTATTTATATAGTTCGTTAAATATTCCGCCGCAGTGCTGTTTGGCCTAGCCAAAGGCAATTTTTGCAGTACCGCCGGTCGAAAGATCCGTTCACATAGGTACCCCGCACGCCAGCGCAACATCTGATCATGCACCATCTCGCGCGGTTGGGTAACACTGTTCAACAGCGCCAGGGGACGTTGTTGGGTGTCGAGCAACCATAGTTCATAACAATCGGCAAACGCGAACGGCACCTGCTCGTGTACTGTGAGTAAATGTTCATAAACCACGGTTCCCAGTTCTTCCATACGGACAAAATCCGCCGAGGGCTGGATGGGACCACGTTTTAACCCCTCCGCCACCGACCACCGGCCATAACGGATATCCGAGGTTTGCACCCACGCGGCCTCGGCCAGGTCGCGTACCAATTCCGCGTTGCGAACGTAGATATCCCAATGGATACCGTCGGTCGTCACGGCTTCAGCCGCCTCAAATTCAATGACGTTCATCACCCCACGAAACGGATTGAGTAGACGTTGTGCGTAACAGCGGATCGACATGGGATAATAACGGCTAAGCCAGATCTAGCTATATAATAGCTTAAACCAGGATCGCCAAATCCAATCAAGCCGCGAAATTATCGCCCAGCTTAGCCGAGGATTAATTCGCTGTATTAAGTAAAATGAGGACTTCATGCGTCGTTACCGTCCCCCTGCCGCCAAACGCTCACCGTATATTACTGCCGAAGGTTATGCTGCGTTAGATCAGGAACTCAAACAACGTTGGCAACAACGAAGCGAGGTAATCAAGGCACTGACCGCCGCCGCCGCCGAAGGAGATCGATCCGAAAACGCCGAATATATTTATCGTAAGAAGGAATTACGCGAGATTGACCGGCGGATCCGCTATTTGCAAAAACGCCTGCCGGAATTAACCATCGTCACACAACAACCCGCCAACACCTCGCGGGTATATTTTGGGGCGTGGGTCAGCGTCGAAAATCAATCTGGACAGGAGTTCTGTTACCGTATCGTGGGGCTGGATGAACTCAAAGGCAGCCCAGAATACATTAGTGTTGATTCTCCCCTGGCCCGTGCGTTGCTCGGGCAGGCATCGGATAATAAGATCACCGTGCCCACGCCGAAGGGACCCGCGTACTATATCATCACCGAGATCCGTTACGGCGCGGTACCGAAATAAGCCTTTTACGAACTGCCTTGGGGACATGTCCAGTCCTGCTTTTCTAGCCGCTGAAAATCTTTACTACGGTTTTCGACACTTCAATTCGGCACAGTAAAATGACAACGCAGTGTAAAGAAGTGTGATTGGGTTCGCAGTTTTATAGAAAAACTCCCGGGCTAACCCTATACTTTGCCTACAGTGAGTAGACTTAAGAATCCCACTCTGACCAATCCCCGCGATAAGCGTTTGGGGTAACTACCAACCGAGGCCCCGCCATGGCGCAACCCGATACGAATGTCGTCAGCTTTGCCAAGAAATCGGCAGCCGATCCCCTTAACCATCGGCTGCAAACCCACAAACTCATTGAGCGCAGTGAAGAATTGGCGGTGAATTTGCTCAGCGCGGTTATGCAACGCATGTTCGATAATGCCGACGATACATTATTTAAGATGACGGAGAAGGCGGATAAAACCAATGAGCAAAGCAGTTATTTCGATTCGATGCGCCTGGTACGCCTAAAACGCCAGGCCATTGCATCGAATTTTATTGATTTGATCAACAAAAATTTCCGCAACCTGCTCAGCGCAAAAAAAACCACGCAAGTGAGTTTCGCGGATCTCTCCATGGATCAAATGTCCTTGGTCGAAGAAAGCGACTTGGAAGAAACCATTGCTGTCAAAAACATGATCACCAAAATTCTGTATCAGTATTCAGAAGAGATCACAGCCTTACAACAACGCCTTGCCTACCTCCTACCCGAGGCCAAGATCAATGATGAAACCAATCCGCTGGGACCAAAGGCAATCTGTGAAGCTTTTATGCAAGCCACCAAAAAACTCGAGGTGGATATTAAAGCCAGTTTGATTGTACTGAAATTATTTGAGAATCACATCATCACGGGTTTAAAACCGCTATACGACACCGTCAATCAAATGTTGATTGACGCCAATGTATTGCCGGTGATCCGCCCGAGCATTAACAAAACCCATGAGCATGGCACGGCAACGGCCACAAGCCACCCAGGAACGGCAACCACGGCGATTACGGCCGCTACTGACGATATGTCGATGTCATACCTGCACCGTCTCATGACACACTATCGACAAATCAATGTCGGCCCCGAGCATGGATTCGGTCCTCGCCCTACCGGCACAACGGAAATACCCTGGACCGAGGAAATGATCGCCCGTTCAAGCCAAGCCCTTACCTCGGTATTGTCTACACTACAATTGAATCCCGGCCTCGTGTCAAACAATAACCCGGGTTCAACATTATCCGCGGCCAGCGGCTTACGTGAATACGTCATCTCCCAGATGCAACGCCACGGTCAGGAAGCCCACGCCTTGAACCCCTTGGACAATGACATCATTGATATCGTCTCGATGTTATTTGAATATATCCTCGATGACGCGATCATTCCCGACGCCGCCAAGGCCTTGTTGGGTAAACTGCAAATCCCGATGTTAAAGGCCGCAATTCTCGACAAACATTTTTTTGCCAGCAAAGGTCATCCCGCACGCACCCTACTGAACGAAATGGCCAAGGCCACCGTGGCGTTATCTAACAGCGATGCCGAACATGCCACCAGCCTACTGGCCGAGATAAAACGCATTGTGGATACCATTACTCAAGAATTCACAGATGACCAGACTCTTTTTGAGCGTTTGTTGCGTGAGTTCCAGAATTTTATGGAGCTGTTAACCTTCCAGGAAAGCGAGGTTCACCAACAAGTCGCCAAGATCATCAAACAAAAAGAAGACTCCGCCTTGGCCAACAAATGGGTGGATGAATCGCTCAAGGAGATCCTGCAGACCCGGCAATTACCCACCCCGGTTGAGGCCATTATCACCGGCGCGTGGAAACAGGTCATGTTAAAAACCTATTTAAGCTCCGGTTTGGAAAGCGACACCTGGAAATCACAAGTACGTTTCATCGAGATCCTGGATTGGTCGATCAAACCCAAACGGATCACCGTGGACCGTGCTAAACTGGCGAGTATTATTTATTTGTTGGTTAATACCCTGCGCAATGGTTTAAAAACCATTGGCCTTGCTCCCGACGAGATCGTGCAGGTGCTTACCCAACTCGAACCCTATCACGTCGCCAGTATCAAAGGAGTACAGCTTGAGAACAACCGCATGGCCGCTAATGTAATGGCAACCCCTCCCACAAATCCACAGCAAGAATCCGGTTACAATCTATCGGTAGAAGAAATTACCGGCGCGATCAAACAAATCGAAACCGAGATCGCCGCCCTGCAGGACATTGAACCCGCACCGATTGATCAATCTGGAGTGTATGATAAATCCCTGATGGAAGATATTGTCTTGTCCGGCTGGAACGTGGATGATCACAAACCAGAGGAACAACCGCAAGATGAATATTTAGAATTAGCACGCCACCTTGAGCAAGGCAGATGGGTGGAATTCACCGGCAAAAATAACCGCAAGGTGCGGGCTAAACTGGCCTTTAAATCGGAACTGCTGGGCGAATATACCTTTCTCGACTGGAAGTACAAAGTGGTCGCCGACAAAACCCTCTACGGGCTCGCCGCCGATTTGCGCCGTGGCAGTGCGACGATTGTCAATGATGTACCGCTCTTGGATCGGGCGCTGGATGCGGTGATGCACACCCTCAGCGGCTCAGGCAAAAAATAAACCGTTATACGGAGCGGGAGATGATCGCGTCCAGTTCGGATAATCTGCCGTTTTGGTTACTGGGCATGTTATAGCCGCGGCGCTGGTCTAAGCGTCGGATAAATTCCGCCATGATGATTTCGTAGAGGCGATCACCGAAGATACTGTCTTCGACGCCGGCGTCGATATTGGGATTGTCATTTATTTCTATCACAAACACGCCCCGTTCATTGTGTTTTATATCCGCGCCGTACAAGCCATCGCCGATCAAATGCGCTAAACGCAGCGCCACCTTGAGGACTTCTTCGGGAACCTGTTCAATCGGAAAAGCCTTAAAGGTACCCTCATGGGCGCGGCCGCGCAGATCGTGTTTGACAATCTGCCAATGTGCCCCCGACATAAAATACTGACAAGCGAAGATCGCCTGTCCGTTTAAAATCCCGATACGCCAATCGTAATCGGTGTATAAATATTCTTGCGTCAGGATCAGATCGGATTGCTTGAACATCGGCTCGGCTAACATACGAAATTCAGTGGCATCGGCGGCCTTAAACACCCCGCGGGAAAACGAGCCGTCCGGAATTTTCAACACCGCCGGGAAGACCATTTTATCCAAATGTGCGGTCCAATTGGATTTATGCAGGATTTCCGTTTGCGGCATGGGGATGCAATTGGTACGCATGAGATCCGTTAAAAAGATTTTATTGCTGCACTTAACGATCGAATCCGGGTCGTCGATGACGATCATACCTTCGTTCTCGGCCTTCTTGGCAAAACGATAGGTATGGTGATCGATATTGGTGGTTTCACGAATGAATAACGCGTCATATTCCGCCAGGCGGTTAAAATCCTTTTTTTCAATCAGCTCCACGTCAATGTCCAGGCGTTTACCGGCCTTGATGAAGCGGTTCAACGCGCCTCGATCCGAGGGCGGCATTTGTTCGGCGGGGTTAAACAAAATCGCCATATCATACCGCGTCGTGGTCTTGGTCTTGGGTGAACGCCAGGGTTTACGCATGTACTGATTTAACGCGGCAATAAAAAATTCTTCTTGTACCTGGGTGAGGCGGTGCATGTGTAAACGCCGAATCGCGGCGATCTCCCACAGGCGGTCACGTTCAAATTCCACCCGCATTAAGGGGGTGCGGAATAATTCGTACAACTGTCGAGCGATATCTTGCAATGCCTCGTTGGCCGTCTGCCCGAAAAAAATATCAATTTCGATGGTTTGCTCTACCGGATCGGGGGTTACCTTGGCCAGGGCTTTTTGTAAATCCCGGTCTAAATCCGCGGCGTTAAGGCTGTAGATTTTTTTGCTGGATAAATCCGTGAGGGTCCGAACTGAAGGCAGAATCTTATGTTTACGAGCTTCGGCCAGCAGCGAACAATAATACCCGGTACTCAGATAACTATAATCGCGGCACAGATTAATAATCCGTAAGTTCTTTTTCTTGGAGAAGCTGTCACTATTGAGATATTCCTGCGCGGTCATGCGCATCACATCGGGGTAATTCTTTTTCCAATCACGCGGTTCTTCAATCAACACCAGATGGGTTGCCATGTTACCTCGTCAGTTTCGCGTTTTGCTGGGTTTAATGATTAATACGGCCTTCTGCCCGGAACGCCCATAACGCGACATCCGCGCAAAATCTTTCTTAGGAATAGGCATGTTGACACAGTCGACAGCGCTGCGTTCTCCATCCGGCTCGGTATAGGGGTCATGGGCATAAACATAATTTTCGTCAAATCCGGTTACCACCACCCAGTGGGGAATCTTGGCTTTATAAATGCGGTATAAGCTGATCAATACAATCAAAATCCCGCCTTCATCAAACTTACTCTGCAGTGCGTCCACACTCAAGGGGGTATACTGGATTTTTACCGGGTAATGGGTCAACTCATTGAGCATGTCATCCTGTACCAGGCGCATCACCTCTTTCTTTTCTTCACTGCGCACACTGTCAATAAATAAAGTTCCGGCCACACTAATGTACAGCTCCACCTCAAATCCACGTCGCGCCGCCGCCAAGGCCATGCCATAGGGACCGCAGCCGCCATGCCCCGAGGTCATGAAGATCGTGGTCGACTCTCGCCAGAGGCGCAACTCTAATTCGCGGGTTTGTTCAAGACTGGGATCAAGGGCGTGCATCGCCATCATCAGCGCCGCCGGACCGCAGGTAAAATCAAGGGTTTGTTGGTAATAGGGTACACGCGCGATATCGGGTTTAAAATGCGGTGTTAAGGATTTCTCGAAGCGTAAGGCAGCCACATGGTCTTCGTAATAATCGTGGCTAATCGCGAATTGTTTATAGCCTAGTTTCTTGTACAAGGTGATGGCCTTGGCATTATCCGCCCGCACCTCCAACCGCAGCGCAATACAATTATGTTGTAGCGTGATCTGCTCCGCCGCTTGCATGAGCTGCAGCCCTATACCCTGGCCTATACGTGCGGAGTCCACTGCGATTGAATAAATCCGTGATAATGAGATCCCAGTATTAAACAATAATATGACATATCCATGTACCTCCCCTTCCAGCTCATAGACTTGCAACGAGGCGTTGGCCTTGGTGATCAAATAACGAAACGTGCGCCGCGAAAAACGGTCGGTCGTAAACGCTTGTTCTTCGATAGCAACAAGCCGGTCCAAATCGGCCAAGGTGGCGGTTCGTATCATAACGTACAGGAAATCTCAGGCAACTGTTTATGCACAAATGTTTATTCTACGCGCAAAAAATGCCTTGATAACGGCGCGTAGGGAACGGGGTACACTTAAAGGGATAGTTATAGATCGTAATCGTCGCCCAATTCTTTCTTAAGGCGACGTTCTTCCAGGTATTTCTCTAACTTGCGGCGCATAATCATGCGTTTAGCGACATCGTCTTCTTGTTTGCTGAACTGGCCAGCCTCGGTAACCTCGGCCTCGGGCTCGGTTACCTCTTCTTCAACCAACTCGTCACTACCGCCAGCGCCTTGCTCAGTGGCGTTTGTAGACTGCACAGCCTTTTTCTTCTTAGCCATACGTCCCACTCTCCAACAACCGCGTGATCATAACCTCGTATATCGGCATGGCCTGCCGCCAAATTAAGACCCTAGATATAGGGATGTCCCGCGTAAACTCAACCACAGGCCACATTCTACTTATAGTTAACCGCTATCGGGGTGCAAGCCGCCCACAAGTCAACCCAACCTCCTCCTGTCTAAAATGGGATATCATCGTCAAATCCCCCCTCACTGGTCATGGCGGGCGCCTCGTTCGCGTGGCTGCTACCCTCGGATAATGCCGCAGGCGGCATTGTCGCCGCGCCACCTCGTGAATCTAGCATTTGCATTTCATTGGCGATGATCTCGGTGGTATAACGATCCTGCCCGGTATTGTCTTGCCATTTACGGGTCTGTAATTTGCCCTCAACGTAAATTTTTGAGCCCTTTTTCAGATATTCGCCCGCAATCTCAGCTAGTTTTCGGTACATCACGATACGATGCCACTCGGTTTTTTCCTGGGCAGCGCCGGTGGCTTTATCTTTCCAGCTTTCAGAAGTCGCAATGTTAAAGTTGGCGACAGGTTGGCCATTGGGCATATAGCGAATCTCGGGATCTTTACCCAAGTTGCCGATTAATATCACTTTATTCAAGGTACCTTTTGCCATATGTTCCCCTCTCAGCGAGTCAGGCGGCTACGATTGCGTCGGGGCCAAAGAGTACGCATACAGCGCCTTTTTGTCCAAGGCTTTATTATCAACTTTAAGGTAGGCCACGCCGTCCTCCGGGATAACCAGGGCCTCGGCTACCCCAGGGACGCTCAGCAGCTGTTGCGCCAATTGGTGAGCTTCCTCCTGGGAATGCACCCCTACCTGCAGCAACTGGCTACTCAGGTAGGGGGGTTGGCGCATCCCCAGCGCCAGGCCAAACCATAGCAGGGTTAACACCCCATTAAATCCAAACACCGCCAAGGGCCCATAGTGACCGCTAACCCACCCGGCGCTTACGGTCCCCAAAAACGCACCAAAAAACTGAAACGTGGTGAATACCCCCATCGCGGTGCCGCGATGGGCTGCCGGGGCATACTTGGCTACCAAGGAAGGTAGGCTGGCCTCCAAGAGGTTAAATCCGGTAAAAAAGGCAAATACCCCCGCTACCAAGGCCGCCCAGTGGAGCCCAGCGAATTTCCACAGCCCGAGGGCCGCTATCAACAGGGTAAGCACCGCGAATAAAAATACCTGCTTGAGCATGCGCCGGCGCTCACCCAGAAAAATAAACGGCAATACCACCACAATAGATACCAGCAGTGCTGGGAGATAGACCTGCCAATGCGCCTTAGACGCAAAATGATACTGGTCGACCATGACCAAGGGCAGACTGAAAAAAGTAGCGGTGACAATACAGTGCAGTAACAACACCCCCAGGTTCAGGCGCATCAGTTGCCCATCGCCTAATACCCGCCCTAACCAAGCCCATTCCACTTCGGTATCGCGGTGGAAACTTTGCACCGTATTCTGCGGGATATACCATTGCACCAAGCCCAAGGCCCCGATCGCCAGTCCTGCGGTAACCCAAAAAATACCCGGCACCCCGATCCAGCCGTTAAGCACAGGACCCAACACAATCGCCAGCGCAAAGGAGGCGCCGATACTGCCCCCGATCAAGGCCATGACCTTGAGACGGTGTTCTTCCCGGCTCAGATCCGCCGCCAGGGCCATGACAGCCCCCGCAATCGCCCCCGTGCCTTGGAGAGCCCGGCCCAGCATCACGCCGTAAATATGGTGGGATAACGCCGCAATCACGCTGCCGATGGCGAACATCACCAATCCCCCGAGGATCACTGGACGCCGTCCAATACGGTCGGATAACCGCCCCATGGGGATTTGTAATAGGCTTTGGGTTAACCCATACAACCCAAAGGCCCAGCCGGCTAAGATCGGGGTATAACCTACCAAGTCGCGGGCGTAGAGCGAAAATACGGGGAGGACCATGAAAAGTCCCAACATGCGGGTGGAAAAGACCCCTGACAGCACCAACGCGGTACGACGTTCAGTGGCGGTCATACGTTCAGTAATAGCGGCCATAACAGTACAGCATCCTTCTTCAGATAGGGCGATCACGCCGTTTTGCGTCAGTCCCCGTAGGACGCGTATATTAGCAGGTTTGATTAAACTGGAAAAAATATCCCATGGACAAAATACAAATTCGCGGTGCCCGTACCCATAATCTCAAGAATATCGACCTGGTATTGCCGCGTGATAAATTGATTGTTATCACCGGATTATCCGGATCGGGCAAGTCGTCACTGGCCTTTGATACCATTTATGCCGAGGGTCAACGCCGCTATGTGGAATCATTGTCGGCCTATGCGCGGCAATTCCTATCGATGATGGAAAAACCCGAGGTGGATCACATCGAGGGGCTGTCACCCGCCATCGCTATCGAGCAGAAATCGACATCGCACAACCCGCGTTCCACCGTCGGTACCATCACCGAGATCTACGATTATTTGCGCTTATTATTCGCGCGCGCAGGCGAACCGCGTTGCCCAGATCATTCATTACCCCTCAATGCCCAAACCGTCAGTCAAATGGTGGATCAAATACTCGCCTTGCCCGAAGGCACCAAACTCATGCTACTGGCCCCCGTGATCGACGGCCGTAAAGGCGAACACTATCAGGTCGTGGAGCAATTACGCACCAGCGGTTATATCCGTGCACGCATCGACGGCGCGGTGGTTGAGTTAGACCAGCCTATCAAGAAAATGGAACTACACCGCAAACATACCATCGAGGCCGTAATCGATCGTTTCAAGGTACGTGGCGATATCGCGCCGCGACTGGCCGACTCGATCGAAACCGGTTTGCGGCTTTCAGAAGGGATCATCCGTGTAGCGTTTATGGACGAGGACCGCGCCGAATTAGTTTTCTCGGCGCGTTATGCCTGCCCACAATGCGGATACTCGATTAGCGAGTTGGAACCGCGATTATTTTCCTTCAACAATCCCAGTGGCGCCTGCCCAAACTGTGATGGATTGGGGATTAAACAATTTTTTGATCCGGATCGGATCATCAGTCACCCGGAATTAAGCCTGGCGGGAGGTGCGATCCGCGGTTGGGATCACAACAGCACCTATTACTTTCAAATGCTCAGCTCACTGGCCAAGCATTATGAATTTGACCTCGACAAACCGTTTAATAAATTACCGAAGAAAATCCGCAACGTTATTTTACACGGTAGCGGCGAAGAACCCATTAAATTCGTCTACCAAAACGACCGCGGCAATAAAACCATAAAACACCAACCGTTCGAAGGCATTATCCCCAACATGCAACGCCGTTACCATGAATCTGGATCGGCGCTCATCCGTGAGGAATTGTCCAAATTCCTCAGCCAGCAACCCTGCCCAGAATGTAACGGTACACGACTCACTCAGGCGGCGCGTTTTGTATATATACAAAACGCCACCTTGCCTGAAATCACCGCCCTGTCGATTGAACAATGCCAGGTGTTTTTCACGCAACTAAAGTTGCCTGGCCAACGGGGTGAAATCGCCACTAAAATCGTAAAAGAGATCGGCGCACGCCTAAAGTTCTTGGTCAACGTCGGACTGGACTACTTAACCCTGGGACGCAGCGCCGACACCCTTTCCGGAGGCGAGGCCCAACGTATACGCCTCGCCAGCCAAATCGGCGCGGGATTGGTCGGCGTGATGTATATTCTGGATGAACCCTCGATCGGTTTACATCAACGCGATAACAGCCGGCTATTAACCACCTTGACCCAACTACGGGATTTGGGAAACACGGTGATTGTTGTCGAACACGACGAAGAAGCCATCCTTGCGGCCGATTATGTCGTGGATATAGGGCCCGGGGCGGGCGTGCATGGCGGGGAAATTGTCGCCCAGGGAACACCGCAGGCGATCCTTAAAAACAAACACTCCCTCACCGGCGCTTATTTATCCGGTACTAAAACCATCGACACGCCGACGCAACGCGTGACCATGGATAAAAAGCGCGTCATTTCGATTACCGGAGCGCGTGGTAATAATTTAAAAAATATTGCCGTGGATATTCCAGCGGGTTTGATGACCGCGATCACCGGTGTTTCAGGCTCCGGTAAATCAACCTTAATCAATGACACCCTGTATCATTACGCCGCAAAATATATCAATGGCAGCAGTGCGGAGCCTGCCGAGTGTGACGCGGTCGCCGGTTTAGAACAATTCGATCAGGTGGTGGACATCGATCAAAGTCCCATTGGCCGTACCCCACGCTCCAATCCGGCGACCTATACCGGATTGTTTACTCCCATCCGGGATTTATTCGCCGCTACCCAGGAAGCCCGAGTGCGCGGTTATGGCCCCGGCCGCTTTAGCTTTAATGTAAAAGGCGGACGCTGTGAAGCTTGTGAAGGGGACGGTGTGATTAAAGTTGAGATGCATTTTCTGCCGGATATTTACGTACCGTGTGATATGTGCAAGGGTAAACGTTATAACCGCGAAACCCTGGAAATTCGTTACAAGGGTAAAAATATTTACGAAATCCTCGACATGACCGTCGAAGACGCCCATGGGTTTTTTAATGCCGTACCCGCCATCAGTCGCAAATTACAGACGCTGCTGGACGTGGGACTGAGTTATATCAAACTGGGTCAAAATGCCACGACATTGTCAGGGGGTGAAGCACAACGTGTTAAGTTATCGCGTGAACTATCCAAACGCGACACTGGCCGTACCTTATATATCCTGGATGAACCCACCACTGGGCTACACTTCCACGACATCAATCAATTAATACAAGTATTGCTGCGTTTGCGTGCCCATGGGAATACCATCATCATTATCGAACACAACCTGGATGTGATCAAAACCTGCGATTGGATCATCGACCTTGGTCCCGAAGGAGGTGACAAAGGCGGTATGATTGTGACAACAGGTACGCCGGAAACTATCATCAAACATAAAAGCTCCCACACCGGACGCTATCTAAAACCCGTACTGCAGCGTGCCTCCTCCCCACCCGCGTTACAGGCTAGTGACATCACTTGATAATTTATTATTGCGCGAAGTTGCGGACTCCCTCGCCACCCCCCTCGAGAAAGACGGCTGCAACGATGCAGCCGTCAGAACAACGCAGGGGGCAGTTACCGGGCGGGGCCGCTAAAGGGAAACGAAATTTCCAGCGTTAGCGAATACAAAATTTATTTGACGGTAATAGTAATTTTCTTTGACATCACCGCCGGGGTATGCGGTACATGAGCCTTATCGCCTAGCAATAATTGCAATGTATGTTTTCCAGGGGGTAGTGAAATTATGGTCTCGGTTTGCCCCGCCCCAAAATGTTTATGATGATCATCGGCCGGTATGGGCTTGTCTAAATCCGGCGGTGTCGCGACATCAATTAATAGATGGTGATGGCCCGTGTTGGCAACATCGATACCCGCGGGCGCAACGCCCATATTTTTTAGACCAAAAACGACCGTAACTGGACTTGATACTGTAGCGCCATCTGCGGGTGCAATAAAATAAACCTCCGCATTGGCGGGAGCAGGTGTACCTGCTAGCACGGAAAAATTAATCATAAGATTAACCACTGTGATTAACGCGAGTTTAGATACTATTTGCATTTGAAATTCTCCTGTCAGTTGAATCCATTAAATAGCATTATATACTCATCACGGTATTTGGATAGAATATAAACATGCGATCTCAAACACTTGCGCCCGCACTCTAGAATATTTCATATCGCATAGCAAGATCTTTGCGGTACAGCACAATAGTATCCGACCCCCTCACCTTCTTAATACAGCGCTAACCAGGCTGACACAACGAGCTTCCACCCCATGAGTACAGCCATGGGGTGGAAGGGAACACCGTGCAACAGTGAGAGTGTGAGTATTGAGGGAAATTTAAATGGGAAAATCAGTCCCGGTTAGAAACGGATGCCGGCAACAATACCAACACTGTTACCATTAATTGTCGCGTTTGATACAGTCATTGAAGGTATTGTTTTATAATCGATTAGCGTTATGCGTCCCCCAAAATAAAATACACCGAAATCACGTTCAATTGAAGCCAGTAAGCCAAGTGCATTTTCAAAATCTGCGGATATATTGCTAGCGACACCACCACCGTCTAATTTAGGGCTTAGATGATAGGTAATCCCTCCACCGATACGCCATTCACCGAGCTTACTCATAAGTAGCACATCAATTGGGTAACGAATAAAAGTCACATTACCATTGCTCGCATTTATCTCATCAACTTTCACTCCCAATGTGACACGACCTTCCAAATTTGGGCTTAGATCGAAAGAAGGCCCTACCGCGAAAGAAAGCAACGCCCCTGCTTTTATAGATGAGGTGCTACCATCGGTATATACTGCACTTGCCAATTCATCACCCCCTGTATGCAAGCCTCCCTCAAGTACGACTGCTGCAGGCACAATGCTCGGCATAACAAGTAAACATATTCCACCCACGAATGAATTCATTGCTTTCATACTTTACTCTCCCGTTTATGTTAAGTGTTTTAATTTTGACCGAATAAATATTAACGCTGACTGAATAAATATAAAAGTCCTATTTTAAGCTAGCAGTTAAACCCTGCCCGACAAATATATTCTTCAATAACACCAGATTAGACCGGTTACCTGCAAGTTCGATTAGATTTATCGAATTGACATGCCAAAAAACATTCCCAACAGCAACCTCCGTAAAGGTGCGCGCGTAGGGAATTACCAAGCCATTAATATTTATAGTGCAGGACTCGGTTAACCTCCCTGAACGTAACCCTGTAATCGCGTTCCCATAGCGATCGATATAAACAATTTCCGCCAAATCAGCCGGCCAGTGCTGCAGGTTTAGTGCCGAAATAGGGCTGGCGAGATGAACGGCTGGTTCCCCCTTGGCTAACATTGCCGCCACCGGCGCAAACAGATCGCGCCCATGGAAGGTGTTTGAAAGTACTTCGGGTCGCCAGGTGATGTGCCAATACGTGACTGTGGTTGCGTTCAATACGACTATTTCAAACAGGCCATTATCCGGCCCGACATACCAGCGATCATCGGCTTGCACAATAATGGGACGTCGCTTTGGATCCCCTACCCCGGGGTCGACTACTCCTAGGACAATAGTTCCAGACGGCAATTGTTTACTTATGGCATGGAGTAAATAGGCACTTGCCTTAGGATTAAACGCCGGGGCGTCGTGCATTAAATCCATCACGGGGATGTGCGGCGCGAGCTGCTGCAACACGATTTTTAGTTGGCCCACGTAAGGGCCTTGCCAACCAAAATCGGTGAATAACACGATCATCGAAGTCACCCGTTAAAAACCAAAAGCCGGGATAAACCCGGCTTGTGTGGTGATTAGAACCTCATACCAAGGCTTAGCTCTTGGTGGCTTCCTGCCTACCCTGGTTAGTTTCGCTCGGCACGGGGCGATCAACCAACTCGACCATCGCCATCGGGGCAGCATCACCGGCACGGAAACCACACTTCAGAATCCGCATATAACCACCGGGACGCGCTTTGTAACGTGGAGCAATTTCATTGAATAACTTGGTCACCGCCGCGCGGTCCCGCAAACGCGAAAAGGCCAAACGCCGATTGGCCACGCTATCGTTCTTGGCCAGTGTGATCAGCGGTTCCGCCACGCGCCGCAATTCTTTGGCCTTGGGCACGGTGGTTTTGATCATCTCGTTATCAATCAGCGAAGCGGTCATGTTGCGAAACATGGCGATACGATGACTGCTATTGCGGTTTAACTTACGTCCACTTTGGCGATGGCGCATAACTATAATCCTCGGTCTATATCAAGCAGCAGTAATTTCGTTACTGCGTTCTTTCAAGCCGGCAGGCGGCCAATTTTCCAGACGCATACCCAATGACAGGCCGCGCGAAGCAAGCACGTCCTTAATCTCGGTGAGTGACTTCTTGCCCAGGTTCGGGGTTTTAAGTAACTCAACTTCAGTACGTTGGATTAAATCTCCAATGTAGAATATCTGTTCAGCTTTAAGACAATTGGCCGAACGTACTGTTAATTCCAAGTCATCCACTGGGCGCAACAAGATCGGATCGATTTCTGGCTCCATGGTCTTGGTTTTTTCTTCACGCGCACCCGACAGGTCCACGAACGCCGAGAGTTGATCTTGTAATACCGTGGCCGCACTGCGGATCGCCGCTTCAGGATCGATGGTGCCATTGGTATCCAAATCGATAATCAACTTGTCCAGATCGGTACGTTGCTCAACACGGGCGCTATCCACGACATAGGCAATACGGCGGATGGGACTAAAACTCGCGTCGATCTGCAGGCGGCCAATCGGGCGATCTCCTTCTTCGGCGGCATTACGGATACTGGCAGGCTGATAACCGCGGCCGCGCATGACTTTCAAGGTCATGTTTAATGCGCCGGCTTCGGTTAAATGCGCAATCACGTGTTCTGGATTAACAATCGTAATGTTGTGACCGGTAGAAATGTCGCCCGCGGTAACTGCGCCGGGACCTTTCTTATTCAAGGTCATCGTGGCTTCGTTGGTGCCTTCCATCAGAATGGACACACCCTTGAGGTTCAGCAAAATCTCGACGACGTCTTCCTGTACGCCTTGAATCGCGGTGTATTCGTGTAATACCCCTTCGATCTCGGCCTCGACAATCGCGGCGCCGTGCATTGATGAAAGCAAAATACGACGCAAAGCATTACCCAAGGTATGACCAAAACCGCGTTCAAGCGGTTCGAGCACCACGCGTGCGCGTGTGGTGCTGATTCTTTGGACGTCAACAATCCGTGGTTTCAAAAAATCGGCGACTGAGCCTGTCATGAAACACCCTCTCGTGTCCTAGAAATGTGTAAGTTGCCCATCGGGGCAATAGCTATTACTTGGAATACAACTCAACAACCAAGTGTTCATTGATATCGGGCGGCAGATCAGCACGTTGTGGCTGTTGCTTAAAGATGCCTTCCATTTTTTTGAAATCCACGTCAAGCCAATCCGCGATACCACGTTGTTCCGCCATTTGGCCGGCGGCCTTAACGCGTAGCTGGTTAGCCGCCTTTTCGGTTAGCTTTACAATATCACCCGCTTGTAATTGCAGCGAGGGGATATTAACCCGCTTGTTATTTACCAGGATGGCGTTGTGCCGCACCAGTTGCCGTGCTTCGGAACGTGAGGCACCAAAACCCATACGGTAGATCACGTTATCTAAACGGGATTCCAACAATTGCAATAAACGCTCACCGGTGGAACCTTTACGCCGTGCGGCCTCACTATAATAACCGCGGAACTGCCGTTCCAGCACGCCATAGGTACGACGCAGCTGTTGCTTTTCGCGCAGCTGGGTACCGTAATCGGATAAACGCCCGCGTTTAGCCCCGTGTTGGCCTGGCGGAGTAGGACGCTTTTCCACAGCACACTTGCTGCTAAAACACTTTTCACCTTTCAAAAACAACTTCTCGCCTTCACGGCGGCACTGACGACACTTTGGTCCAATATATCTAGCCACGTAACATCCTCCGCTTAGACGCGCCGTCTTTTCGGTGGCCGACATCCGTTATGCGGAATCGGGGTCACATCCGAAATATTCGTGATACGAAATCCGCGTGAGTGCAGGGCACGCACGGCCGATTCACGGCCGGGTCCCGGACCCTTCACACACACTTCCAAATTTTTCAAGCCATACTCCTGAGCTTTTTCAGCGGCGCGCTCAGCAGCGACCTGGGCCGCAAAAGGCGTGCTCTTACGTGAACCGCGAAAACCTGAGCCCCCCGAGGTCGCCCAACACAGCGTATTGCCTTGACGGTCAGTGATGGTCACGATGGTATTATTAAACGAGGCATAGATATGCGCCACACCATCGGACACGTCACGCTTTACTTTCTTGCGTTGACGCTGTTGTCCTTTAGCGGCATTGGGATTATTTGGAGCTTGGGCCATAGTTAGAAACTCACCTTATTTTTTGACCATTTTGCGTGGACCCTTGCGGGTGCGCGCATTGGTTTTGGTACGTTGACCACGAACCGGCAAACCACGGCGATGACGTACACCGCGGTAACAGCCTAAGTCCATGAGCCGTTTGATATTCATGGAAACTTCACGCCGCAGGTCGCCTTCCACCATGTGTTTAGCCACCTGGCCACGCAGAGCCTCAATCGCGGCCTCGTCCAGGTCCTTGATTTTTTTACTCGGAGGAACACCGGCTTGGCTGCAAATTTCGTTGGCGGTGCTGCGCCCAATACCGTAGATAGAGGTCAGCGCGATCCACGCATGTTTATTCACTGGGATATTAATACCGGCAATACGTGCCATTGTTTTCCTACCTCAATACCAAAAGCGCAGCGCCACGCCCTGCGTGAAAACGGCGCATTTTACAGTTTGTCTTGTGTTCTAGCAAGCCATTTTGTTGATATAACACCATAATTCGACTTAACCTTGACGCTGCTTATGGCGGGGATCTTTACAGATAACCCGCACTACGCCGCTACGGCGAATAATCTTACAATCACGGCAAAGTTTCTTCACCGAGGCTCGTACCTTCATTGTCTTCTCCTCAACATTTCCTGGCGTTTAGCGAAAACCCGCGCCGGGATTCTTCAAATTGGCTTTTTTCATCAGGCTTTCGTACTGATGCGACATCAAATGGGCTTGCACCTGCGCCATAAAATCCATAACCACCACCACCACAATCAACAGCGAGGTGCCCCCAAAGGTAAATTGGATGGAAAAATAGCTGGTCAGAAAATCCGGCAATAAACACACAGAGGTGAGATAAAGCGCGCCTACCAAGGTAATCCGCCCCAAGATACTGTCGATATAATTAGCCGTTTGTTCACCCGGCCGCACACCCGGAACAAAAGCGCCCGACCGTTTTAGATTATCGGCCGTATCCTTGGGATCAAACATCAGCGCCGTGTAGAAAAAAGCAAAGAATATGATCAGTCCACCGTACATTACGAAATACAACGGCTCACCACGATGCAGGTACATGGTAACGCGTTGTACCGCGCCCCAGACCCCTTCTGCGCCCGCCTGACCGGAAAATCCGATGATCGTCGCTGGAAATAAAATCAAACTTGAGGCAAAAATGGGCGGAATAACCCCGGCCATATTGATCTTCAATGGAAAATACGATGATTGTGCGGCATACAGCTTGCGGCCTTGCTGGCGCTTGGCATAGTTGACCGTGATCCGCCGCTGGCCGCGTTCCATAAAAATCACGAACATGATCACCACGGCCATCAAGCCCAGCAAGAAAAAGATAAAGCCATAACCTTTGCTGCCCGTGCTGACATCATTAAAGGTCCGCGCGATTGCCGGGGGAATATCCGACACAATCCCAGAAAAGATCAACATCGACATGCCGTTACCGATACCGCGTTCAGTAATCTGTTCGCCCAGCCACATCAGGAACATGGTGCCTGCAACCAAGGTCACCACGGTGGAAAAGTAAAAGGTAAAGGGATTCACAATCACCAAGGCCGGGGTAGAGAGCATCGATTTGGCGACAAAAAAGGCCTGGATCGCGGCCAACAGCAAGGTAAAAAAGCGTGTGTATTGGGTAATCTTGCGCCGCCCCGAGGCACCTTCCTTGCTGAGCTGTTCAAGCTTCGGGTGTACCTTGGTGAGCAATTGAATGATGATCGAGGCGGAAATATACGGCATCACGCCCAGGGCGAACAGTGAAAACCGCTCCAGGGCACCGCCGCCAAACATATTAAACAGCCCCAGGATGGTATTCTTTTGCTGCTCGAAGACCTGCGCGAATTTATGCGCATCGATACCCGGCACGGCAATAAACGAGCCGATGCGAAACACCAGGATTGCACCGATCAGGAAAAACAGGCGCTGCCGCAGCTCGGTAAAACGACCCGCTGCTAAGGCATCCGTAATTGCTGCACGTGTTGTGGCCACAGTCGCTCCGTTACGCCTCGACCTTACCGCCGGCGGCTTCGATCGACTTGCGTGCGCCCGCAGTGGCTTTAATACCTTTCAGAGTGATGGATTTTCCGATCGAGCCGGACAACATGATCTTAACGCGCTTGATACTGCGGCTAATTAAATTAGCATTGCGCAAAGCGGCTATATCGATAATAGGCGCGTCTATCTTATTTAAAGCCGACAGGGGGAGTTCGGCGGATTCTAAGGCCAGGTGTGATATAAAACCGGATTTTGGAATACGCCGTTGCAGCGGCATCTGGCCGCCTTCAAAACCAAGCTTGTGGAAACCACCGGCGCGCGCCGTCTGACCTTTGTGGCCGCGGCCGCAGGTCTTACCCAGCCCTGAACCACCGCCGCGACCGACGCGTTTTTTCGCCGTTTTTGCCCCAGTGGTGGGTTTTATCGTGTTAAGTCTCATTTAATTACTCCTGAACCTTCACCATGTAGGACACTTTGTTGATCATGCCACGCACGGCAGGTGTGTCTTCAATCTCAACCGTTTGGTTGATGCGACGCAACCCCAACCCCGATACAGTGGCTTTGTGGGAGCGTAAACATTTATTGGTGCTACGCACCAAGGTAAGTTTTAAGATTTTGTTTGCAGCCATGGGCTTACTCTAAAATTTCTTCAACGGTTTTACCGCGTTTGGCGGCGACAAATTCGGGGGATGCCATCTTGCTCAAACCCTTAATGGTGGCGCGCACGACGTTGATGGGGTTACTCGAGCCGATACATTTGGCTAATACATCGTGCACCCCGACCACATCAAACACCGCACGCATTGGACCACCGGCGATAACACCGGTTCCTTCCGAGGCGGGCTGCATGTATATCTTCGCCGAACCGTGCGCGGAATTAATTGGGTGCTGCAACGTGCCATTGATCAGGGGTACCCGTACCATGTTTTTACGGGCTTGTTCCATGGCCTTGGCAATCGCATTAGGCACTTCACGCGCCTTGCCCATGCCAAAACCGATTTTACCATTACCATCACCCACGACAGTAAGCGCGGAGAAACTCATAATACGGCCGCCTTTCACCACTTTGGTGACGCGCCGAACCGAGATCAGACGCTCTTGTAAACCGTCTTGCTCGCTGGTGGTGGTGGTACCTTCAAAACCTGCTGCCTGGGGCGCGTTGCTCATATTAGAACTCCAGTCCTGCTTGGCGTGCGGCATCGGCCAATGCCTTTACACGGCCGTGATATTTAAACCCTGAACGATCAAACGCCACCTTGGTAATACCCGCGGCTTTGGCTTTTTCGGCAATCGCCTTGCCTACCGCAGCGGCGGCAGTGGCGTTACCGGTATGTTTAATCCCGTTGCGGATCTCGTCTTGTAGAGTCGAGGCGGCCGCCAATACCTGTCCCCCGGTGGGCGCGATGATCTGCGCATAAATATGCCGCGGAGTACGGTGTACGGTGAGACGGGTCACACCGAGTTGACGGATCTTGGCGCGAGTGCGGGTGGCACGGCGAATACGGGTTGCTTTCTTTTCCATAACGTTGCTTACCTATGATTACTTCTTCTTGGCTTCTTTGAGGATGATCTTCTCACCCACGTATTTCACACCTTTGCCTTTGTAGGGTTCAGGTGGACGAAAACTGCGGATGTCCGCAGCCACTTGGCCGACAATATGTTTGCTCATGCCTTTGATCACGATCTCTGTTTGACTTGGGGTTTCAATGCTAATCCCCTCTGGTACGGCGTAATTAATGGGATGGGAGAATCCAAGGGTTAGGTTAAGTTTCTTACCTTGGGCCTGGGCGCGATAACCCACGCCGACCAACTCTAATTTCTTCTCGTAACCTTTATTTACGCCTTGCAACATATTGCGCATTAAGGCACGGGTAGTACCCGCGTGCATAATCGCATCGGGGTGTTTACTGGGTGTGAACGCCACCTGATTATCTTTTACTTCCAAGGCTACCGCAGGGTGCACGGTATATTTCATCGCGCCCTTGGCACCCTTAACGTTGACATCCTGGCCGCTCACCGTGACGGTGACGCCTGTTGGAATTGCAATCGGAGTTAATCTAGCCATTGTTATTCAACCTGGTTTTACTGCACGTAACACAATACTTCGCCACCTTCACCGAGCTTACGGGCGGCACGATCGGACATAACACCCTTGGAAGTGGACACAATAGCAACCCCTAGGCCACCCATCACCTTGGGTAATTCATCCTTCGCCTTATACACCCGCAGCCCGGGAGTACTGATACGGCGCAGATGATCGATCACCGGTTTACCTTGATAATATTTTAGGTCGACCAGTAATAAGGGTTTGCCGGCATTATTATCCAGGGAAAACCCTGCGATATACCCTTCGTCTTTTAAGACTTGTGCAATCGCCTCGATCTGGACGGAATGCGGCATCTGCACGTTCTTTTTACGCGCCGACAGCCCATTACGGATGCGGGTCAACATGTCTGCAATTGGATCATTTACCATTTGTTTTCGCTCCTATTCGCGCGCTTACCAGCTGGATTTAACCAGACCAGGGGCTTCACCGCGCATCGCCACTTCGCGTATCTTGAGACGGCATAATCCAAACTTGCGATATACCGCGTGCGGACGGCCGGTCAAACGACAACGCTTTTGTATTCTGCTGGGCGAGGCATTACGCGGCATTTTTTGCAGGCTGATCACGGCGGCTTCGCGTTCTTCCATCGAGGCGTTCGGATCACGGATCTTCTCTTTGAGCGCCTTGCGCTTGCTTGCACAACGCTTAGAGGTTGCCATGCGCTTCTTTTCACGCTCGATCATGCACAGTTTTGCCATGTTATACCCTACCCTTTAACGGGAAATTAAATGCTTCTAATAATGCACGTGCTTCAGCATCGGTTTTAGCGGTGGTGGTAATAGTGATATCCATACCGCGAATCGCGTCGATCTTATCGTATTCAATTTCCGGAAAAATAATCTGTTCACGCACACCCATGCTGTAATTACCGCGGCCGTCGAACGAACGTGAATTCAAGCCGCGGAAATCTCGGATCCGTGGAATCGCGATGCTAACCAGGCGGTCGAGAAATTCATACATCCGATCGCGCCGCAACGTAACCTTGCAACCGATGGGATAACCATCACGCACTTTAAACGTTGCCACCGATTTACGTGCCTTAGTCACCACCGGTTTTTGACCAGAGATCTTGCTCATATCACCTACCGCATTGTCGATCATCTTGCGGTCTGCCACGGATTCACCCACCCCCATGTTGAGCGTGATCTTGGTGATACGCGGCACTTCCATCACCGACTTATAATTGAACTTGTCCATCAATTGCTTGACGACAGTGCTTTTGTAATGTTCCTGTAAACGGGTCATTGCATTTTACCTATATGTTACGCGTCCAACACTTCACCGTTGGATTTGAAATACCGTACCTTGCGGCCATCCTGCAGCGTTTTAAAACCGACGCGATCACCTTTACCTGTGACCGGGTTGTATAACGCCACATTGGAGACATGAATCGACATTTCCCGATCCACAATCCCCCCCGAGACTCCAAGATTGGGATTAGGGCGTTGATGTTTCTTGACGATGTTGACGTTCTCCACGACAACTCGATCGGTTTGGGTAATGATCTTGGTGATCAAGCCGCGCTTGCCCTTGTCCTTACCGGTTAGGACCACGACTTCATCACCTTTGCGAATTTTGTTTGCCATAGCTCGATGCCTTACAACACTTCAGGTGCCAATGAAATAATCTTCATGAATGCTTCATTACGCAGTTCACGGGTAACGGGTCCAAAGATACGGGTACCGATGGGCTCCAGTTTATTGTTCAACAATACCGCGGCATTGCCGTCAAAACGAATCAAGGAACCGTCTTGGCGACGTACTCCTTTACGGGTACGCACAACAACCGCATTCATGACTTCGCCCTTCTTAACGCGGCCACGCGGAATTGCTTCCTTGATGCTGACCTTGATCACATCGCCGATATTGGCATAACGACGCTTGGAACCACCCAGCACCTTGATACATTGGACGCGACGCGCACCGCTGTTGTCCGCCACATCTAATATTGTCCGCATCTGAATCATGACTTACTCCGCTATCTGCTGTCCTAATTAAACCTCGGTAGCGCGTTCAACAATTTGAACTAAGCGCCATGCCTTGGTCTTGGAGATGGGACGACCCTCTGAGATGATCACCAGATCACCCGCCTTGCACTCGTTATTGGCATCGTGCGCGTGAATCTTACTGGTCTTGCGCACAAACTTTCCATACACCGGATGTTGTACGCGGCGCTCCACCAGCACCGTAATGGTTTTATTCATTTTATTGCTTACCACGCGCCCTTGTAGGGTGCGCTGCAATTTTACCTTGGTCTCACTCATCCGGTTTTACCTGCTTTCTCACGTATAATGGTCTTAACGCGCGCGATATTGCGGCGCACTACTTTGATCTGGTGTGGGCGCGGCAACTGACCCGAGGCCTTCTGCATACGCAGATTAAATTGCTCCCGTTGCAGTTCAGACAGTTCGTTAGCTAACTCGTCCGCACTTTTACTTCTTAATTCTTTGCTTTCCATTACATCACCGTCCGTCGTACAAACGTGGTTAGAATCGGTAACTTTGCCGCTGCGAGGCGGAAGGCTTCACGCGCGACGTCTTCGGTCACGCCTTCCATCTCATACAACATTTTACCGGGTTGAATCTCGGCAACCCAATATTCCACATTACCCTTACCACTGCCCATACGCACTTCGAGGGGTTTTTGGGTAATCGGCTTGTCCGGAAAAATACGGATCCACACCTTGCCGCCACGTTTGATAAAACGGGTCATGGCACGGCGCGCGGCTTCTATCTGGCGTTGGGTAATCCGTCCGCGGGTCGTGGCCTTCAAACCGAACTCGCCAAAACTCACTTTGTTACCCACTTGCGCAAGACCGCGATTACGCATCTTGTGCATCTTGCGGAACTTGGTACGTTTAGGCTGCATCATAACACGCTGTGCTCCTTGAGCTTAATTGGTAGCTGCTTGTTTGGCAGCGGCATCGGCTTCTTCTTTCTTACCGAGCACTTCGCCTTTGAATATCCACACCTTCACCCCGATCACACCATAGGTGGTTTTGGCTTCGGCAAACCCATAATCGATATCGGCACGCAAGGTATGCAAGGGCACACGGCCCTCACGGTACCATTCGGTACGGGCGATTTCGGCACCGTTCAAACGTCCGGCGACATTCACCTTGATGCCCAAAGCGCCCAAACGCATGGCGTTGGTCACGGCGCGTTTCATCGCGCGGCGGTACATAATGCGGCGTTCCAACTGTTGTGCGATACCTTCGGCGACCAAATAGGAATCCAATTCCGGTTTACGAATTTCTTCAATATTGATATGCACCTTGGGTAAACCCATTAACTTGGTGACTTCTTGACGCAAGCGTTCGATATCCTCACCTTTCTTGCCGATAACCAAGCCCGGACGTGCCGTATGAATAGTTAAATTGGCATTGCCGGCGGTGCGTTCGATCAAGATTTTGCTCACCGAGGCCTGCGCCAACTTGTCACGCAAATACTGCCGCACGGTAATATCGGCGTTGAGATACTCCGGATAATGTTTTGAATCGGCATACCACTTGGAGGTATGCTCAGTGACAATACCCAGGCGTATTCCGGTTGGATTTACTTTCTGACCCATCGCAAACTCTCTTTAATTGTCCGACAACTTAATGGTGATGTGGCTAGTACGCTTGGTGATCGTGTTAACACGACCCTTAGCGCGCGGGCTCCAACGGTAGAAACTGGGCCCTTCATCCACGAAAATGGTTTTAACCTTTAATTCATCGATATCCGCGCCTTCATTGTGCTCGGCATTGGCCACCGCGGACTCTAATACTTTTTTCACCAGCGCCGCGCCCTTTTTGGGGGTAAAGGTCAATATTTGCAGCGCCTTTTCAACCGGTTTACCACGCACCAAATCCGCCACTAAGCGGCACTTCTGGGGCGATATCCGGACAAAACGCAATTTAGCAGCAACTTCCATTCTCTATTCCTCTTATCAGGCCGCCGGTGCGGCAGCCTTCTTGTCACCGGTGTGGCCTTTAAAGGTACGGGTAGCCGCGAATTCACCGAGTTTATGGCCGACCATATTTTCCGTTACCAACACCGGCACATGTTGCCGACCGTTATGCACCGCGATCGTCAAACCAATCATATCGGGGGTAATCATCGAGCGACGCGACCAAGTCTTGATCGGTTTTTTGCTCGCCGATTTGCGTGCGGCCAACACCTTTTGCATCAGATGTAAATCAACAAAGGGGCCTTTCAAAACTGAACGTGGCATGGTCTACCTCTATTTCGCTTTACGCCGACGCACGATCATATTATCGGTGCGTTTACTGTTACGGGTTTTATAACCCTTGGTGGGCTGGCCCCAGGGTGTGGTCGGGTGTTTACCGAAGTTACGCCCTTCGCCACCCCCGTGGGGATGATCCACGGGGTTCATCGCGGTACCGCGGACCGTGGGACGGATCCCGCGCCAACGCTTGGCGCCGGCCTTACCAAATTTACGCAGATTATTTTCCAGATTGCTTACTTCACCGATGGTGGCGCGACAATCAATATGCACTCGGCGCATTTCACCCGAACGCAGACGCAACGTAGCATGTTCGCCTTCTCGCGCAATCAATTGAATGGAAGCGCCGGCACTCCGGCCTATTTGCGCACCCTTACCCGGCCGCAGTTCCACACAATGTACCGTGGTGCCCACCGGGATAAAACGCAATGGAATACAGTTGCCTTCTTTAATCGCGACATCTTTGCCGGACACCACTGAATCACCGGCACGTAATTCTTTGGTGGCGATCATATAGCGGCGCTCACCGTCCGCATATAACACCAGGGCGATATGGGCGCTGCGGTTGGGATCGTATTCGATCCGTTCTACCTTGGCTGGAATGCCATCCTTATCGCGTTTAAAATCGATAATCCGGTAAGCCTGTTTATGCCCGCCGCCTTGATGCCGGGTAGTGATCCGGCCATTGTTATTTCGCCCGCCGCGCTTGTTTTTGCTTTCCACTAACGGAAAATGCGGATCACCCTTGTGCAGATAGTCGTGCACCGGCCGCAGGACAAACCGGCGGCCTGGCGAAGTGGGATTGGATTTAAACAGTGCCATAGTCGTTTTCCTAAAAGTCTTACTCTTTACCCATCAGGTTAATGTCTTGGCCTGCTTGCAGGCGGACATAGGCTTTCTTGGTGTGATTACGCCGACCGGTGCCAAACTTGGTGCGCCGCTCTTTCCCTTTGCAGTTTACCACGCTCACCGACTGGACATTAACTTCAAAGAGTTTTTCAACCGCTTGCTTGATTTCCAGTTTGCTCGCGTCGGGCAATACCTTGAACACGATTTGATTACCGGCTTCGGCCGCACGGGTGCTCTTTTCAGAGATATGCGGGCCCAGCAACACCCTTAATATTCGTTCCTGGTTCATGCAAACATCTCCTCAAGTTTCTTCAGCGCAGGCACGGTGATCAATACTTTTTCAAAGCCCACCAGACTTACGGGATCAATCGCGGCAGCATCACACACCCCCACGTTGGGCAGATTTCGTGCCGATAAAGCCATATTGGTATCGATCTGCTCCGTCACCAGCATCACGGAGTGCAAGCCCAGGGTGTTGAGCTGTGCCAACAAGCCCTTGGTCTTGGCGGCTGCGACTTCAAACTTTTCAACCACCACCAGACGATCCTGGCGTAGCAGTTCCGACAAGATGGTTTGCATCGCGGCGCGATACATTTTCTTATTTAATTTCTGCGACCAGTTTTGGGTGCAGGCGGGGAAAATCTTAGCGCCACCGCGCCATAAGGGGCTGCGGATCGTGCCAGCGCGGGCGCGGCCGGTACCTTTTTGCTTCCATGGCTTAGCACCACCGCCACGCACATAGGAACGGCTTTTTTGCGCCGCCGTACCCGCGCGGCCACCGGCCAAATACGCCGTGACGGCTTGGTGTACCAAACCTTCATTAAATTCACGCCCGAAGATAGCATCGGAAACATTCATTTTCGCCGCTGTTTTATCCGTTACGGTGTAGGTGAGTTCCATCAGCCGGTCTCCTGTTGCTTGGCCTTAACACAGGGGTAGACAATCACATCGCCACCTTTTGATCCTGGTACCGCGCCTTTTACCATCAGTAAATTTCGTTCGGCGTCCACTTTAATGATTTCTAAATTCTGCATGGTGCGGGTGACATTGCCCAAGTGGCCTGACATACGCTTACCTTTAAACACACGGCCTGGGGTTTGGCGTTGACCGATCGAACCCGGCGCGCGGTGTGACAGCGAGTTACCGTGGGTTGCGTCCTGGGTTCTGAAATGATGGCGTTTCACCACCCCCGCGTAGCCCTTACCGATACTGACACCGGTGACATCCACTTTCTGGCCCGCCGCGAAAATATCCACTTTAATTTCAGTATTGGCTTGTAACCCCTGGCCTTCACCGTCATCCAGACGAAATTCCCAACAGCCGCGGCCTGCCTCGACACCGGCCTTGGCAAAATGCCCGGCCATCGGTTTGCTTACGCGTGACGCCTTGCGTGTACCGGTGGTGATCTGCACCGCCCGGTAACCGTCGGTTTCCGCCGTTTTAACCTGTGTCACACGATTCGGTGTGGCTTCAATGACGGTCACAGGCACATTGACGCCCGCCTCCGTAAAGATGCGCGACATACCGACTTTGCGACCTACTAAACCAATTGCCATAGTCTTAACTCCAGTGCCAAATTGCTAGTGATAAGTACTCTAAACCACACTCTTATCGCGTATAACTAGCTACTTGTTCCTCGTTACTGTAATTTGATCTGTACATCCACACCGGCAGCCAGATCCAACTTCATCAAGGCATCAACCGTTTTGTCGGTGGGATCGATAATGTCCAACAACCGTTTGTGGGTGCGGATTTCATATTGGTCGCGCGCGTCTTTATCCACGTGGGGTGAAACCAGGATGGTATAACTTTCCCGTTTAGTGGGCAGCGGTATCGGGCCTTTCACCACCGCACCGGTGCGTTTTGCCGTATCGACGATTTCACGCGCCGAACGATCGATCAAACGATGATCAAACGCCTTTAAGCGGATGCGAATATTTTGGTTCTTTGCTGCCATATTAAACCTCGGTTATTCGACAATTTTCGCGACCACGCCGGCGCCGACGGTTTTGCCGCCTTCGCGGATGGCAAAACGTAAGCCCTCTTCCATCGCAATGGGGTTGATCAAGGTCACCACCATCTTGATGTTGTCCCCAGGCATCACCATCTCCA
>JACQBC010000030.1 GCA_016194635.1 Gammaproteobacteria bacterium
AAAACCCCTACGTTTCGTTTGTCATCACCGGTGCCAAAGTCGGTGACAGCATCGAAATGTCCTGGCTGGACAACAAAGGTGAAAAAGACTCGGCTACGGCCAAGGTGGAATAATTTTAAAGTAACGTTATGGGGACAGGGGGCAACCTGTCCCCCCATTTACGGAGTCCAACGATGAAATCAATTGCGAAACTACTAAGCATCATCTCAATGGTTAGCTTGGCGGCGCCTTGTCTAGTGAATGCCTCGCCGCAAAGCGATTTAAAAGAATTTCAAGAATATTTTTTAAAACGTTTTCCTGACGTTAAACTCGATGGTTTTGCGGATGGCATGTACGCCCTTAGCAAGGAACGGCGTGAAGAATGGCTCGCCATGGAAGAATTTCCTCCCTATGAACCGGGACTGGCTATTGGCAAACAATTGTTTGAGAAATACAAAATTGGAGAATGTTTCAAACAAGGAGGTATCGGTATTCGTCAACACTACCCCTACTTCGATGTAGTCTCCGGCAAGATCAAAAACCTCGAAGGCGAAATCCTCGAGTGTTTGCAGAAAAAAGGGGTGGATTTGGAAAAAGAGAAGTTTGATGCCGTCAAGGGTAAAACCGCGGCAATTTCCGCCTATATGGCCTATACCTCGCGCGGCAAAAAATTTAACATCACGATCCCCGACGACCCCAGGGCACTGGCGGCTTATGAGCGCGGCAAGCACCACTTTTGGTCCAAACGCGGGCAATTAAATTTTGCTTGCGCCGATTGCCATCTGCGTGCCTCAGGCCAACTGATCCGCTCGAATTTATTGAGCGCGGCGCTCGGGCACGGTACCGGTTTCCCAGTGTACCGCAAAACTTGGGAAGCTGAAGATACCAGCAGTAACTCCGCCCTGGCGGGTTTTGGTACCTTGCATCGTCGTTATGAAGGCTGTAACGAACAAGTACGCGCTAAAAAATTCAAAGCTCAATCGGATGAATACATGGCTTTAGAACTGTATGAAAGTTACATGAGCACCGGGGTACCGATCAGCGGCCCGTCGATTCGCGAATAGTTATTTAAACTTAGTAACAAAAAGCCCGGGTTAACCCGGGCTTTTTGTTTTATGGGAAAAGTTATTTCTGAGAACTTAAACATTTCTCGCCCCTTTGGTTATAGCCTTCGATAGCTATCTTATTGACTCTCGCAGAAAATAACCCGCCCAAGGTGGGCGGGTTAAAAAGCGCTACCATGGGGGGACGGTAGCGCGAAAACCCAATGTAAATATGGCTGTTATCGTAACGCATTCAATAACCAACGCCTACGCAGTGTTTACCCCAAACTAATAAATTGTGACAAATGTCCGCAATCAGCGGTTATTATCTTCAAAGAAGTTCTGCATAAAACCCCTGCACCACACTGGATTGGCTTGACCACTACATAGTGCCAGTGCGTTTAGTGTATATTCTAGTGTGCGTGTTCATCAGAATGTATTAACAGCCAGAGCGGAGCGCGAGACAACGGCTAAATATAGCAACACAAGCACTCTTACTGAAGAACGAGCCTTGTAGAGTTTTCATTTTTAAGAGAACCCTCCGCAAAATTCCTGTTTCAGGCCAGGATAAACTTGGCGCCAATTGATCGCCATCGGCCAAATGGCTTATATCATGCTGATGAGACTAAGCTATATCGCATAGTCTGGAAAGGCTTACAATTTCGCAAGCCAAATTAATCTACAATTATTATCTACTCCAGTGAGGCGTAGCATTTATGAATAAACTCGTTTGTATCACTTCATATCGGGAATTAACATTTTCAGTTCAAAGTATCCACTCATCCGCGGTAATATTTCTTTTTTCCATAACTATACCCGTGCTGCTTGAATCAACGTGGCAGCCATGCACGCATGAACCCATAAAGCCAGGCACCGTGCAACGCGCCACCCAGTGCTAAAAGCACCCCCACTGATCCACTACTCGCCAGCGCGAACATCGGTCCGGGACACAGGCCGATCACTCCCCATCCCAAACCAAACAGCAGCCCACCCAATGGATAGTTAAACCGGCCAGGTGCTTTTTTGGGGATGGTGATTGGTGCGCCGTCTAACGCGGCACGACCGCTCATTAATCGCATTAACTGCACACCCACAAACGCGGTGACAACCGCCGATGATAAAATGCCGTACATATGAAACGACTGTAAATAAAACATTTCCTGAATGCGATACCAGGACGCGGCTTCGCTCCTGATCAGAACAAAGCCGAAGACAGTACCCATGAAGAGATAAGGCCAATATCGCATCGTTCAGTGCCCGAGGTAAGGAACAATAAAATGCGCGGCCGTCATACCACCGGCAAAAATGCCGGCGACCGCTAACAGGGATTGTGGTTGCCCCGTGGCCAACCCTGTGATGGCATGGCCAGAGGTACAACCAGCAGCATACCGAGTACCAAAACCAACCAGTACACCGCTCAACACTTGTATCAGCGCATTACGCGGTGTAAAAGAAAACAGTTGAGGTGGAAGCAGCTCATTACCGGTTGAACTCAAGCCCCAGGCGGCAAACATCTCCCGCGCCGCTGCACTGAGCGCAACCGGATCGGGATTGGCAAACACCACACCGGCCAGGAACCCGCCCAACACAACCCCGACCATGAACACCACACTCCATGTGGATCGACGCCAGCCATAGCGAAAATAATCAATCCCGAAAGTGCGCGGCTGCGTAATCGCACAAAGGTGCTCCAGGTTTTGTGAAATTCCGAATGAACGGTTGCCTAGCCACAACAGCATCGGCACCATCAACCCGATCAAGGGACCGGCCACATACCACGGCCAGGGTGCAGACAGGACTTTCATTGAAAGACTCATTTCCATTTCTACCGTAGAACAAATGACAAAACCAACCTAACCACGTCTAGGGCAGCGTTGATGCCTAGAAGTTCGGGTTCGACATAGACTGATCAATTTTTTTGTGAGCTACCTTCATCTTTCCACATATTAAAAATGTTTACCTACCCATTGATTAGTCTGATTTGGTACCGATTTGGAGAATCATACCCTACCAATATACCAACCAATGAAGTTTGAGTTCATCACCGCACACAACACAGGCCATGCAATCCATTGAGAATTATCCAAACCAAATAATTAAGGATTATTGATAACCATCATCATTTTTACAACCACTGTTGATAGCTTGTTTGAGGTACTCTACTTGAAGCACACGCCGGTGACCATACGCCTGATAGCTGTTATTATGCTGATAGGACTAAACCTAATGGATTAGGCTGATAGGTAAAACCCGAGTCAAAAGACGACCAAAATTTTACTTGCCGACGATCATGCCTTGATCCGAGAGGGAATAATTGGGCAGGTACGCTCTCTTGGCAATCGGGTAGATGTGATTGAAACCTGTAACCGGCCTGAATCGCTTGCGGCGGCATCGCAACACCCGTAGCCCGTTGTTTGCTATCGTCTGGCGCGCCCCGGTCACCACGAGTCATCGTGTTCAAACATTTTTATGCTGGCTTTAATTAAAACCGCACTAATTTTCATTTAGTTCAAATAGTGTAGCCCTGCGAGTACGGAACCGCAGGTCCGTGAGATCTATAAAAGCGATTACTGGGATAACGTGTGTGGTGACGATATCCCATCGCAACTCGTGGCCTATCGCTTCTTGGATACCTGTGTGGCCCTGGGGGTGAGGTCACTATGTTTTTGATCCATAGTGTATTGGGTACCACTCCAACCGAGGATGTAATAAGCAATGCAACCCTCGCCGCCATCAATCAGATAGACCCAGTACTATTTATAACTCGTTTTACCAGCGCCAAGCATCGAATAATAGGTGTAGCGGTTACTGACTAAATAACTGTTTCTAAAATGACAACGACGTCCATTGTAGCGGGTCGATACCGCCACAAGTGGCGGCGAACTCGCGACGGGAACTCTCGCCGCTACGCGCGAATGGAGTGATATTTACCTAGAGCGTCCTGGCACTGCCGCGCTGAACCTGAGTCGCTGTGGCGGCGACAACGGTCGCCAACCGAGCTTGTCCCACGATCGCGCCCAGGTTGTTTTTATCCGCACACCACAGCTGCCGTAAGCACTTGCGATGGGTTCGAGCGGTGAGGTTAATAAATGGTGGGTCGTGATGGATTTGAACCATCGACCAACTGGTTAAAAGCCAGCTGCTCTACCGACTGAGCTAACGACCCTAGTACGCGGACGCTTAGAAATTCGAAGGGATGAAGACTAGCAGCGACACGAAAGCGCGCATTTTACCGGACCTGCC
This sequence comes from Gammaproteobacteria bacterium, assembly GCA_016194635.1. Classification (GTDB taxonomy): domain Bacteria; phylum Pseudomonadota; class Gammaproteobacteria; order UBA6429; family Thiohalophilaceae; genus JACQBC01. The sequence goes on from JACQBC010000030.1 coordinate 4,266, forward strand.
AGGAATGGCAAGCCCGGTCCGCCGTGTGGTGAGCTTTATTCGCGCATCATAATCCACAACTGGATTTTCATTGTGGCCGCGCTGCCAATCACGATGAAAATAAACGCCAGGAAAGAACCAAGCGCCAGCGATGAAACGCCGGAGATCGCCTGACCGATTGTACAACCCAGTCCGAGAACGCCACCAAACCCCATCAACACCGCACCTATGAGGTGGGTAATGAAATCCTTGAACGACGCGAACCATTCAAGCCGGAACCCCCGACTGAATACCGCCCACAAGAGCGATCCGGCGATGACGCCAAAGACCGACATGACCCCGAAGGTTAGAAAGGTTTTATTCAGCCCAGACATCACGTACCCGTACACCTGGCCGATCGGGCTGATAAAGGTAAACGAGGTGGGTTGCAGGTTGGTAGAGCCATTCTGAGGTTTTCCGACATCCGAACCCATTACCAGGTCCCATTGATCCAGGTAAAACGAGCTTAAACTGACATTGGAGTCACCCACGTTGACCACGGTTTTAGAGGTAATATACCAAGCCGCGATAACCGCCAACCCTATGACTAAACCGCTGAGGATGTTATCAAAGCTGCCACGAAAATCGGCGGAACGGAAAATCAGGAATAACATCACCACGCCAATCATCAAGCCAATGATTAACCGCAACGTTGTCACCGGCAGTCCTTCATTACCCCGTACCAACGAGCCCAGATCCTGTTGCGCTGCTGACACGGTGAAGGACAAGTGTTTTAACCAGGGGTCAAAGTAGTTTTGATACCAGGTACCGGATTCCAATTGTTTATAGGGATCCACCATGTAGTAGGCGATAACCCCGACCACCACAAAAACGAAAATGGATTTGAGATTACCCCCACCGATGCGGATCAGGGTTTTATTGCCGCAGCCACTGGCCAGGGTCATGCCTACCCCGAATAATAGCCCCCCTAGGACAAAGCGTCCCCAGGGAAATTGATAGGAATTTGCGACCGCATCAAACGCATTCGCGCGATACGGCGGCAAGGTGGTTTGCAGTTCAAACACGCCAAGGGCTTCGAGCACAATCACCCCCAGTAACGCAGTGGTCGCCGCCAATAACCAAGCCCGTAACCGCCCCTGGTCACCCATGTTGACCCAGTCGGACACGGCCCCCATGGTGCAAAAATTGGTTTTATTCACCACCATACCCATAACTAAGGCCAGCCCGAACGATGCCCATAGAATGGTCCAATGGGCCGTGAAGAAATCAGAAAATTGCAGCATAAAACCCTCGAAATTAAAATACGTAGACCGGCGGAAGACGCCCCCTTACCCCTGAGCCGGCTAAGTATACCTCGCTGCAGGAGTTCCCGGCTATCCAGACAAACCCGGAAGTAACCCTCCTTCGGCTGTCCCGCACAGGAGATATTCTAACTACCCGCCCAGTAGAGAGTTGCTTTACGCTTTAGGGACGTAGCGAGTGGGATCGTCTATCCGGGCAACACGAAAGCCCTCGCGGCGAAGGCCACAGGCATCGCATAAACCGCAGGCACGACCCGTGACGTCCAGGTTATAGCAGGACACCGTTAATCCATAATCCACACCCAAATCCCGCCCCCGCTGGATGATTTCGGCCTTACGCAAGTGGATTAAAGGGGCTAACACGCGCATCCGTAGACCTTCGGTGCCCGCCTTGGTGGCGAGGTTGGCCATGCGTTCAAAGGCATGGATGTATTCTGGCCGACAATCGGGATAACCCGAATAATCCAGCGCATTCACCCCGATAAAGATGGTCGGTGCCGCTAACACCTCGGCCCAACCCAGGGCCAGGGACAGAAACACCGTGTTACGGGCGGGCACGTAGGTAACTGGAATACCGGTGCTGGGTGCAGTGGGCACTTCGATGCGCTGGTCGGTAAGCGCGGAGCCTCCGATCGCAGACATATCGACTCGAATAAACTGGTGGGCAACGGCGCCCAACTGGGAAACCACAGCGCGTGCCGCTTGCAATTCATACCGATGGCGCTGCCCGTAATCGAAACTCAGGGCATAACAGTTGTAACCGGCTTGACGCGCAATCGCCAAGGTGGTTGCCGAATCCAGTCCTCCCGAAACTAATACCACCGCACGTTGTTGGCTTGCCATGGTGATCGCTAATGCCCAGGAACATCGCCCCAAATGTATTTATGCAACTGGAGCTGTAGTCGTACGGCGAGTTTATCGGCCAATATCCACTCAGCCAGGCACTGGGGGGTTAATTGATCATGGCTGGGAGAAAACAATACCTCACAGCATTCCGTAAGCTTATATTCAACCAGGCGGGCCTTGGCCCAATCATAATCGTGCCGATCGCAGATCACACATTTGACCTGATCATGCGGGGTCAACAGCGCAAGGTTGGTATATAAATTACGTTCAACCTCGCCTGAGCCGGGGGTTTTAAGATCAACGACGCGACTGACGCGGGTATCCACGGCGCTGATGTCTATTGCGCCGCTGGTTTCTAATGATACCTTCAACCCCGCCTCACACAATTGCCGCAACAGTAGCAGACAGGGTTTTTGGGCCAGCGGCTCACCGCCGGTCACCGTGATATAGGGCGTGGCGAAACGCGCCACCTCGGCCATAATCTGATCCAAGTCCCACCATTGGCCGCCGCTAAAAGCATAACTAGTATCACAATAACCGCAGCGTAGCGGGCAACCGGTAAGTCGAACGAATACCGTCGGCCATCCCATCGAACGGGTTTCACCTTGAATTGAAAAAAATATCTCCGTAATACGAAGCCGCGAGGCGGTTTGGGGTGCTGCGATCGGAGCATTCATTTCGGGTATCACGGGCGTTGACTCCACCACACCACGATGGCCTAGTTAGGTTTCTTTTTGTTAGCCGTGGGCGCCGCGGGTTTGGATACGAGTTTTTGCAGTAATACTTGCGCCTGTTTGGCCTCGTCGGTACCAGGATAGGTGTGTACCACCTGCTCGAGGGATTTTTTGGCTTGCGGGGTCTCGTTCAAACGCAGATACCCCTCGCCCATTTTTAACATGGCTTCGGCCAGTTTCGGACTCGAGGGGTATTCGTCGATCAATTTCTGGTACTCGATCACAGCAGGTTTATATTGTGCGACGGTAAAAAACGCCTCGGCAATCCAGTACTGCGAGACGTGGGCATAACGCCCCTTGGGGTATTTTTGAATATAAGCTCGAAAAGCGGCGATGGCTTTGTCGTACTGTTGCTGGTACAGCCGATCAAGCGCCTCTTGATAAGCTTGTTGGTCATCTGGGGCGGCAATCACTGCGGCTGGGTTTTCGGTAGCCGGTTTAACCGCTGTGCTGGCAACCACGGCGGGGGAAGTGGTAGCCGCCGTTACCGTGGGCGAGGCGGTCAGGACACGCAGCTGTTTTTCGAGGGCGGTCAGCCGCTGGTCTAAATCCAGATACAGGTCGCGTTGGTTCTTGGTTTGTTCTTGGATCTGATGGGCATACATTTCGCCGTTGCCGCGTAACATTTGGATTTCACGTTCGATGGCTTGTAAACGCAGAATAACATCGAGCATCTGGCCATCAACGGTGCCTTCCAAACGCGTAAGACGCTCTTCGGTGGATAAACGTTGCGCTCCTCCTGCCGAGGATCCTGGAGCGATACTGGTCGAGGTGGCGGGGAAACTGGTACCGGTTGCATCCGCATCACTTTGAGAACGCAGCTGCACATCACGCGCGCTTGACGCGCCCGGTACCACCACCCCTCCCAGACATACACTCATTACAACTACTATCCAATATCGTTGCATGTCCGGTTATAACAATACTTACTCGACAAACTCAACGCGTCGATTCATTTTCCAAGCGGCTTCGTCATGACCTTCTTTGGCAGGACGGCTTTCACCGTAGCTGACGGTCTTGATCTGGCTACCACTGACGCCTTGCGCCATCAATGCATCGCGTACCGATTTTGCACGCCGCTCGCCCAGGGCCATATTGTATTCCACCGTGCCGCGTTCGTCACAATAACCTTCCAAGGTAACGTGTTTACCGCGATTTTGTGACAACAGTTTGGCGTGACCAATAATCGTATTGCGATCTTCAGGATGCACCACGTCGCTGTCAAAATCAAAGTACACCGTGTTATTCAAGCCCGTGGTTTCTGGTTGGGCTGTGGGCGAGGGAATATTTTCAGTTTTTACGTTGCCCTCGGGCACGGCACCCTTTTCGGGTGTTTTAGCCTCTTCCTTGGTAGTGGTTGTACTACACGCTGATAAAGCACCAACGGCGCAACACACAATTAAAAGTTGTTTCCACGACTTCATTTTTTCCTCTCCTTCAAAAGGTTAATTAAACTATTCAGAGCGTTTAAAAGGCGACCAGGCAGGCTGGCGTACATCACCAGACTGCAGATTTAACGGATACTTCACCCGGCCATCAGTGGGGGTTATCACAAGCACATTATGCCCCTGGTCCTTCGTTTCGTAGACAATCATACCACCATTGGGCGCAAAACTGGGGGATTCGTCCAGATCCGTGTCGGTTAGCACCGTGAGCTGGTCATGCTCAAGATCTAACACACTGATGTGGAATTGTCCCCCAACCAGGTGGACCATGGCAATACGCTTGCCGTCGGGTGAGACACTGGCGCGCGCATTATAGTCCCCGTCGAAGGTCAACCGTTGGGCTGGGCCGGTCGCCCCACGGTCATTTATATTGACCCGGTAAATCTGCGGGTGCCCGCCGCGATCCGAGGTAAATAACAGCCCGGAGCCATCCGGTAGCCAGGCGGCCTCGGTATCGACAGAATAGTTATTGGTAATACGCGTCAACTTTTTCGTATCGATATCCATAATATAAATCTCTGCATTACCGTCTTTAGAAAGGGTTAAGGCCATACGTCGTCCGTCGGGTGACCAAGCCGGGGCGTTGTTAAGTCCGGGAAAAGCAGCAATTTTTTGTGTGTATTTAGTATAAATATTTTGTACATATAACTCGGCCTGGCCATTGTTAATAACCACAAACGCAACCCGGGTGGCGTCCGGCGACCAGGCGGGAGAGATAATCGGCCAGAGGCTCTCGTAAATCACCTGTTCATTGGCGCCGTCCATATCGGCAATCGCCAAACGATGAATCCGTTTATTGTGTTGATCCCGGGTGATGGTCACATAGGCCAAATAGGTATCAAAGGCACCGCGCTGGCCGGTAATCGCCTCGTAGACTTGATCGCTTATCATGTGGGCGACACGGCGCAGTTCCGTGGGACGGGTTTGAAACTGGCGGCCCACCAGGCGATTACCTTTGAGAATATCGACCAGCTCAAACTGCACCCCGACGGTCTGGGGATCGATAGTTTGGATTTTTCCCACGACCAAATAATCAATGCGCTTATTACGCCATAGCGAATAATCGATCTTGCTGGAGTCATCCGGGCGTTCAATCAACTCACTCACTGGCAACGGGGAAAACCGGCCACTGATGGTGAGGTCTTGGGCAATCACGTCGCTGATATTAACCGCTGGTTTAACTCCCCCCTGAAAGGAAAAAGGCACCAAGGCAATAGGCTGCGCACCCTCCACGCCTTGAGTGATATGTATCGTGAGTGCCGCCTGGGCGGGGGGCGTAACAAAGGTTATCCCGGCCAGCCAACTCACCAGGAAATAACCGAGGTGTTTTTTACAGTTCATTGGGTTAAACCATCTCCACGTTTGATTGCTTAGTATAAGCCCTTAATCGGGGTACCGATAATTATTCCGCGGTTACGAGTCCGATCCAAACTTAAAATTTAATTCACGAAATACATCAAATAATTGCGCTTCGATCGGCGGCAAGGGTAACGGTGATGATTTTGTGATGGCATGCTCAACGGAGCGATCAAAAATAGGATCGCCACTGCTGGAAACCACGGCCACGTTCACCACCTCACCGGTTGGTAACATTTTAATTTTCAAGATACAGATTTTTTTATTAAAACTGGGTTGCTGATACCAGTTTTGCCGGACCTTCTGGTCGATTAGCGCGATATATTTGTCAATAATTGTCTGCTTCTGCTGTTCATCGGCTTTACGCGCGATAACCTCGGCCTCCCGACGTTTTTGTTCTTGTTGCAGAAGAAATTGCTCTGCTTCACGACGCTTCTGTTCTTGCGCTAAATATTTTTGTTCTGCCAGAATCTGATCGCGAAAAGATTTTTCGTTGCGAAGTTGCTCATCGCGTTGTACTTGCAACTGCTTTTTTTCCAATTCTTTACGACGTTGTTTTTCTCGTTCCTGTTCTAGCAGGACTTTTTTGCGTTCATCTTCCAACCGGCGCTGAGCCTCTTGCTGGGCACGAACCGTATCTACGGGCGGCTTGGTCACAGCTTCGGGTACAGGTTCGGGAGTGGGTTCAGGGGTGGGTTTGGGCGGTGGCGAGGCTTCGACCGGTGGTGGATTGGGTTTAGGCAAGTCTGCGGGGGGAGATTCCGCCACCGCATGAATTTTGATCAGCGTCGGCAGCGGGTTGATAGCACGTTCCGTCCAATGAAAGCTCACCGCAAATAACACCAAAAATACCAAATGCACAATAATGGCTGCAATCAGATAACCAGGATGATGCCGCAACAATGACAACATGCGTGTAAGTCGTTAGTGGGTTGGACTGGGTTTAGTGATCAAACTAAAATCCGTAATTCCAGCACGCATCAATACCGACATGGCATTGATCACCATACCATAATCCGCATGGGTATCGCCTTTGATCAAGATCGGGGTGGTAGGTTCCTTTTTAAGTTTAGCGCGCACTCGACTCACCAAGGAATCCGCATCCAAGGGTGTATTAGCCTCCCCGCCCAGATTTAAAAATAAGCGTCCTTTCGTGTCCACCGAAACCACAATGGGTTGTTGGGTAGATTTCTCTATGGCACGGGCCTTGGCCTCGGGCAGCTGTACATGGTAGCCCTCCATCAGGAACGGAGCGGTCACCATAAAAATCACCAACAGTACTAACATGACATCGATGTACGGTACCACGTTGATTTCAGACATGCGTTTTTTGCGAAAAGGCGGTATTGGTTTATACATGGAAATAATTTTAGTTACGTGCCTGGCGCTGTAACACCGTGGAAAATTCCTCCACAAAGTTATCAAACCGTCCAATCACCCGTTCAAGATGATTAGCAAAACGGTTATAGGCAATCACCGCCGGGATGGCCGCCAACAATCCAAACGCGGTTGCGATCAACGCCTCGGCAATCCCCGGAGCTACAGTTTCGATCGAAGCGGCCTGCATTTTGCTCAGCCCCAAGAAGGCGTTCATGATCCCCCACACCGTACCGAACAATCCTACATAGGGACTGGTTGAGCCCACCGTGGCTAAAAACGACAAATGGGTTTCTAAGAACTCATATTCACGGTTCAATGCCACCCGCATAGCACGCTGCGCGCCTTCCATCACAAAGGCGGGATCGTTACCGGCTTGTTTACGCAAATGTATAAACTCGCGAAATCCTGATTCAAAAATAGCTTCTAAGCCGCGTAAGCGATCACGCCGCTCCGAGACCTTGCGATACAATTCGCCCAATTCGATGCCCGACCAGAAACGCCGTTCAAATTGTTCGGCTTGTTTACGCGCATTGCTAAAAATAGAACGTTTTAAAAAAATAATCGTCCAGGAATACAAGGAAACAGCGATTAACATACCAATGACGATCTTGACGATCAGACTTGCACTCAGAATTAAATTAATGACTTGTTGATCAGTGCTTACTATCACGTGAACTCCCGTCTTGTAGTTTTTGCATCAATTCAGTTGGAATAGCGGTAGGTTTAAAAGTTCCAGCACCCAAACTGACAATCTTAATCTGCCCGCTACACAATAGCTGTGGATCAGCAGCCTTATGGATCGTTTGATTCAAGCGGATACTCACCCGGCCATAATCCGCAACACTCACTGTCACTGTTAACGCGTCATTTAAGCGCGCGGGTCGCAAATAGTCCACCTGCACCGAACGAACCGCAAACAGCAGCGATTGTTGCTTCATCAGTTGGTCTTGCTCAAAACCCAAATCGCGCAACCATTCACTGCGCGCCCGTTCCATAAATTTCAGGTAGTTGGCATAATACACCACACCCCCTGCGTCGGTATCTTCGTAATATACCCGTACCGGCCAGTTAAATTCTTTCATGCAGTTCTAGTCAGCATCGCCCGGCTATTATATAGGGATGAGAGTCAAAAGATGACGGCCAAGACACAATTTACCTATTGGTCATACCCTAACGCCATAGGTTACGGTGGGGAAAACAGATCCGGCGTGGTCGCCGATTCGCGCCGTGGCGCCGCCAAGCCAAAGTGTTTATAGGCATGGCTGGTAGCCATACGCCCACGCGGTGTGCGTTGTAAAAATCCCTGTTGGATTAAAAACGGTTCCAGCACATCTTCAATCGTATCACGTTCCTCACCGATGGCCGCCGCCAAGTTATCGACCCCCACCGGCCCACCGTCGAATTTCTCGATGATCGCCAAGAGTAATTTTCGATCCGATACGTCAAAACCACTCGTATCGATATCCAACATCGTCAAGGCCCGTTCGGCGATCTCAGCGGTGATACGGCCGCTGCCCTTGACCTGGGCAAAATCGCGTACCCGGCGCAACAACCGATTCGTAATCCGCGGCGTACCCCGCGAACGCTTTGCGATCTCGCTCGAGCCCGTCGCGTCAATCGCAATCCCCAATAATTTCGCCGACCGCTCGACGATGATCACCAATTCGGCGGGGCTATAGAATTCCAGCCGCTGTACGATACCAAACCGATCCCGCAGCGGTGAGGTCAATAGCCCCGCGCGGGTGGTGGCCCCCACCAAGGTGAAGGGAGGTAGATCCAGTTTAATCGAACGTGCCGCCGGGCCATCGCCGATCATGATATCGATCTGATAGTCCTCCATCGCCGGGTAGAGGATCTCTTCGACCACTGGACTCAAACGGTGAATCTCATCCACGAATAACACATCATTGGTTTCAAGATTGGTGAGGATCGCGGCCAGGTCACCGGCGCGTTCCAATACCGGTCCAGAGGTGTGCTTCATGCTCACCCCCAGTTCATTGGCGATAATATGCGACAGCGTCGTTTTGCCCAATCCCGGCGGACCGAAGATCAACACATGGTCGAGCGCCTCTTTACGGCCACGCGCCGCCTCGATAAAGATCGCCATCTGCTCGCGCACCGGTTGCTGCCCGACATAATCGGCCAACCGGGTGGGCCGCATGGCACGATCCAAGGGCGCATCTTCGTGTTGGGCTTGGGCTTCGATAAGACGTTCATTGATCATGGTTAGCCTATTTTCTCGCGCTTAGCGCGCCGCGGCCAACTTTAGGGCCGCACGGATAATAGTTTCGCTGTTTTTACCTTGGGTGTCTAATTGTTGCAACAGCCGGGTGATTTCTTGCGATTTATACCCCAAGGCCAAGAGCGCGCTCATGGCCTCATTAACCGCGCCAAGCGGAGTAGCCGTCTGTGTTGCCGTGGCCGCTGGCGCGATTTCCCAGTGATCAAGCCGGTCGCGCATTTCCACCAGCAATCGCTCGGCGGTCTTTTTGCCTACACCGGAAATACGGGTCAGCGCCAGGGCATTATTGTCGCGAATACAGCGTACAAATTCATCACCGTCCATCCCCGAGAGGATCGCCAAGGCCAGTTTCGGCCCCACCCCGTTTACTTTTATTAAATGACGAAACAACTCTCGTTCACGCACGGTGGCAAAACCGCACAACACCTGGGCGTCTTCACGCACAATCAAATGAGTATGCAGCACCACGGCTTCACCTACCCGCGGCAACTGTTGAAACGTCGAGTTGGGGGCTTCGATTTCATACCCTACGCCGTGCACATCAACCAAGATCAAGGGCGGATCAATGACTAATAACATACCCGCTAAGCGGCTGATCATGGCAGCCCCTTTAAACGCCAGCGGCCACCGCGCCTTACCGCCAACTGCCCACTATTGCGTAACGCCCCGCGCGAATTCGCATGGCAGATCGCCACCGCCAGCGCGTCGGCCGCATCGGCTTGTTGTTTACCCGGTAAATTCAATAATGCCTTGACCATGTGCTGTACCTGTCGCTTGGTGGCATTACCACGCCCCGCCACGGTTTTTTTGATGGTGCTGGGGGTATATTCAATCACCGGCAAGCCCCGCATGGCCACGCTGGTGATTGCCGCGCCACGCGCCTGACCCAGTTTTAACGCGGATTCAACGTTGCGATGCACAAAGACACTCTCCACCGCCACTTCGTGGGGTTTAAATTCATCGGTGATCTCGCCCAGGGCGGTATAAATCTGCAATAAACGCCCCGCGAGATCACTTAGTTTGATGCGGATACAACCGCTGTGCACACATACCAGCCGATTGGCCTGTGTTTCAATAATGCCATAGCCCGTGAGCTGTGAACCGGGGTCAACACCAAGAATGCGGATCATGGTAACCCGCAGGTAGTTGTAACGGCTCGATTTAGCATTGCAAGAAGTTGTGTACACATTTGAGAGGAGTTTATCACTTTTCCGTGCGCGGATACTTTGCTAACCTGCCATAAATACAGCGGTTATGACGCCGCTCCTGTGCGGCTCCGTGGTTCTGTCTCACTACCCCAGCTGTGACACGCCGTGAATACATCCTTGTAGACCCGACGGCGACAGCTGGGGTAGCGAGACAGAACCACTTGAGTTAGCTTTTTTATCTCGGTTAGAACAAACGTGATTTGACACAACACTTCTTGTGAGTTGATATGAAGGTATGCATTGTCTAAGTAAAAATAGACCTGGCGGCCGCATGTCAATGGTTAGGTTTGTATCTTAAAACCCGCGACAGCGGCCAACACCTTTATGACTCTGGAATATAAATCGCGGTGCGCTCGTGCGTCACCGCATCGCCGCTATCGAAAATAAAACTATGTTTGCCGACGAGAATCGTATCCCCATGTTTAAGCAACTGCTTACGCACCAAACTGTCGTTAACCTTGGTGCCGTTGGTACTTTTAAGATCTTCAATATAGATATCAAAATGCCCTTGTAAATACTCGCTGGGTTGACGCAGAAACTGCGCATGCCGACCACTCACTGCCGCGTCTTCAATTTGAATATCGTTATCCGAGCGGCGGCCTAAGGTGGTGATGGGTTTGGCCAGTGGGAATTCCCGCAGGTTGATGCCTTCATGGGTCTGAATGAGTTTAGCCATGGTACGTCAATTGGTTTCAACAAACTGTAATTTGGTGCTCGCCACTTCAATAACGTCGCCATTCTTCAAGGGCTTGCTTTCCGCACCGATCGGCTGATTGTTTAAACGCGGCGTGGCATTGGTTCCCCCCACGCCACTCATCTGCATGAGATGGTAATGGGCCCCACGCTTGGCGATCACGGCCACCTGCACCCCCGGGGTGCCGACCGTGGTGTAGGCCTTGGATAATAAAATTTGTTCGCCCTGTTTGGCGCCGTTGAGCACTTTGATAAAAGCACGTTTGTTGGCATTGGCGGCAACCACGGGGGGTGGGGTCAGGTTGGCACTGGCGGCGGCCGGGTCCAGCCGCGGGGTGGGAGTTTTAGTGGGTGAGGATTCGGGGGCGATCACCACCGTGCGCTCAAATTGTTGGGCGCTCTCATCGATAAATTTAAGTTCGTGGCGGCCGATGCGGATCACGTCGCCATGATTAAGTTGGCGCTTGGTGACCCGTTTGCCGTTGAGGATCACCCCATTGGTACTGCCCAGGTCCTCGACGTAGATATGTTGTAATTTTAAAAACGCCGCGTGTTCGCCGCTGACCGTGGGATCATCCAACACGATATTATTATGGCCTTTACGGCCTAGAGTGGTACGCTCGTGTTCCAAGCGATACTCGCGGAGCACCGCGCCTTCATGGGTTAAAATCAAACGTGGCATGTTACGTTGTTTCCTCTATTCCGGGGTCGTCATTGGCGCGCAGTTCCTGACTATCCCCTGGATTGATACCGTGTTCGTCTGAAAAAGCCTCGGTGAACCCCACGAGTATCACCGAGATATTATCCGTGCCGCCGCGGCTATTGGCCAATTCCACCATGCTGTGCGCGGCCTGTGCAATATCTTGCCGATGCTGGATCAGGCTCGCCTGCATATCCTCTTCGTTGAGCAGATCCGAAAGCCCATCCGAACACAATAGATAAATATCCTCTTTTTCCAATTCGTGGGTTTCAACATCCACCTCCACCTCGGGGGAAATGCCCAGGGCACGGGTAATTAAATTACGGTTGGTGGACAATAAGGCCTCTTCTTCGCTGAGATAGCCATTATCAACCATTTCCTGCACCAGCGAATGGTCGGAAGTGATTTGTTCTACCTCGGCGTTGCGAAAGCGGTAAATCCGCGAATCTCCCACGTGAGCAAAGGTAATTTTACTATCGTGAAACAAGGTCAATACCAAGGTGGTTCCCATCCCGGCACATTCCAGGCGAGAATTGGCCTGTAAGTGTATCTCTTCGTTAGCATAGACCACAGCCTCACGGACTGCATCGGCAAAATTAATCACATTGGCCTCAACCAGCTCTGGAATCAAGACATCGTGCAGCGCCTCGCGGATGGTGGTGACCGCCAATTCACTGGCAATCTCACCGGCATTGTGCCCGCCCATGCCATCCGCAAGCAAAACCAGTCCGATGTCGGCATCCCAACCGATGCTATCTTCATTGTGTTCACGGCTCATGCCAACATCCGTAACACCATGAATCACCAGTTTCAAACGTTGCATTTGCCCACCTGATCTTTGCGCATTTACATACGCTCACTACAGCGTAGCAGGGCCTGTGCGAACCGTTCCCCGCTCTGGAAACGCTCCGCCGCCATTTTCGCCAAGGCCTTGTTAATGATTCGACTTGCACAGGCCGGTAGATCAGGACGGAACAAGCGCACATCGGGATGTTTTTCATTAGTGATTTTATACATCAGGCTGGCCAAGGACTCACCTATAAAAGGTAATTCACCGGTTAACATTTGGTATAAGGTAACCCCCAAGGAAAATAAATCGGTTCGTCCATCGACCTTTAACCCCGCCAATTGCTCGGGCGACATATACGACGGACTGCCCAAAATGGTACCGGTCTTGGTTTTGCTCGAATCGGTAACAAAGGCCACGCCAAAGTCCGTTACCTTGAGCGTGCGGGTATCGCGGTCATAAATTATGTTGGCGGGTTTGATATCGCGATGCACCACATTGTTGCGATGCGCATACTCCAAGGCGTCACCCACCTTGGCCAGCATTTCAAAAATTTCTTTGGCCGGTAACAGACTGTCGGATTTGCAATAGGCCAGTAGATTCTCGCCTTTTAAGTAATCCATGGCGATGTAATACAGGTCTTCTTCTTCACCCACGTCGTAAATCGTGACAATGTTGGGATGGTTGAGCCGTCCTGCGGTTTCGGCTTCACGAAAGAAACGGGTTTTTACCTCTTCAAGCTTGTCGCCTTCAAACTCCTGCGACAACAACATGGTTTTAATCGCCACGGTGCGTCCGATCTTGGGGTCACGGCCCAGGTAGACCATGCCCATAGCACCGCGTCCGAGTTCGCGCTCTATGGAGTAACGTCCTAAGACCGGCTTTTGTAGATTGGTGTCATTTAAGATTAACGTCGCGCCAAAATTGTTGCTCACGCTGGAACCTAGAGAACGATTGGTTTGTTTGGCGCGATCAACTTTTTCAGCCACGTCACGATAAAACGGATCGGCATCAGCGATGAATTCAAACGCGGAAAGCGCCTTGTTGTATTGACGTTTACGCTCATAATCCAAAGCGAGGTTGTAGACATTGTCCATCAGGGCTACATTCATAACACACTTACGGTAGCGATCGAATGCTTGGTCCAGCTGCCCCTGGGTCTGGAATTGTTGACCGAGCAATAAATTGGCGGTGGATAGTTCGCCTTGGATGCGCTCTACTTGCGCCGCCAGAAAATGCTCCAAACTCAATACCCCGTGCCCTATCAGTAAGGACAACATGGGGATCACCAACGGTATCCAAGTGGACTTACCGATCATCAACACAAAGTGCGCGTTGAGTAACAACAAAAATAACACCACACTCACCGCCACCCCGGTGGTTATACGCAGCCGTGGTAATACAAACATCAAGTAGATACCGATCAACCACAAGATCAACCATTGCACCGCGTTACCCCAGGCCGGGACGTTGTACAAGTCACCGTTTAATAAGCTCGATACCACGTGCGCGGTAAAAATCACCGGCGGCATGTTAACCCCAATCGGCGATTCCAAGGCCACGGTGTGCTGCCGTGCGGTAAATCCCACAATCACGGCCTTGTCGCGCAATAACTTCGGATTCACTCCATAGTTCAACACATCTTTAACCGAATACACTTTAAACGGACTTTGGCCGTTTTTGCCCGGGTAAAAATACGGGTACACCCGTAGTTGTTTATCGGTATTGATGATGAGCTGTTTGTCGGTACTGTTGAGGGTTTGTTTAAGCAAGATCGACCCGTTTAAATCCGCCTGTAGATGGCGCGGGGGCAATTGCAAATAATGCGCGACAATCATCAACGACAGGGATGGGAAATATTCATCGCGATAACGGATCACCAGGGGTTCTCGCCGCGCCTGCTCTTCACTGTTCAACCCGGTGTTGAGATGTCCTACCGCGTGCACATAGCGGGATAACTCCGGAATCGGTGGGTAGGCATTTTCGGCGACCGGTACCGGCGCGGACATAAAGGTACGCTCCAGCCAATTGGATTCTCCGGGTTTACCGCCGACGATATCGATCGCAAAACGCCGCAGTTCGTCCGAGACCTTGGCATCGGTGGGGACATAATGCTTACCGGCAAGATCATAGGGCATGCCCAACACGATGGGACCGGATTTTTGCAGGCTTTGCGCGAAGGTACGATCCGTATCCAAGCCTTCTTCGGCGCGTTTCACCATGCGTTTGATATCGGGATTGACATTCGGCATGGCTTCAATGGAGGTGCGCAGTTCTTCGATATAGGCCAACCCGTAACTGCTCTGGCGTGTATCAAAAGGCATCGCATAACCCACCACCGCGGGACCGGACGCCGCGATAATATCGTTTAACCGGGCGAGGATATCGCGTGGCCAGGGCCAACTGCCCAATTCTTGAATCGCCGCATCATCGATGGCGATCACCACCACATGGTCATTGGTGGCGCGATCCGTGGTAAAACGCACACCCAAGTCATAGGCCCACCATTCCAGATCGCGGAATTTATCCGCCACCCCGAACACAAAAAACACCAGGGTTACGACCAAGCCGACAAACCAGTCTTTTTTCCAATACTGCGGTATGTTCAAAACGGCCTCACCCAATGCTGCGGGTTAATTTCTATTGGTGGCGCTGCAACGCCTTTCTTATATGCAGTGAGACTAATAGTAGTTGGAGGGGCGTCACTCCACAAGCAAAAGTAATAATATCAATACCTTAGCATTTTATCGTTAAAAACTAGCTCTTTCCCTCCGCTCCCGGGGTGGGTTGACGCAGGCGTATATGCAATTCACGCAATTGCTTTTCAGCCACCGGCGAAGGGGCGTGGGTTAACAAACAACTGGCCGTCTGGGTTTTGGGAAAAGCCATGACCTCGCGTATCGAAGCCGCGCCGACCATTAACATCACCAGGCGATCCAAGCCAAAGGCGATACCTCCGTGGGGCGGGCAACCGTACTTGAGGGCTTCAAGCAGAAAACCGAATTTATCCTGCGCTTCGGCGGGTGAAATTCCCAATTGCTGGAATACCTTGGCTTGTTGCTCCGGACGGAAGATACGCATAGATCCCCCCCCGATTTCAGTTCCGTTGAGCACCATGTCATAGGCACGGGACAAACAGGCGCCGGGGTTGGATTCCAACAGGTCGACATGTTCGGGCTTGGGCGCGGTAAAGGGGTGGTGCAAGGCCACATGGCGTTTTTCGATGGGGTCGTAATCGAACATTGGAAAATCCACGACCCATAGGGGTTGCCAGCCCTGTTGCACTAGCTTGCGATCGTGACCGAGCTTGATGCGTAACGCGCCTAACGCTTCGTTGACCACCTTGGCCTTGTCGGCGCCAAAGAAGATCAGATCGCCCGATTGCGCCGCGGTGCGCGCTACGATGGCCGTGAGCGCCGTATCGGAAAGGTTTTTGACGATGGGGGATTGCAGGCCGTCACGGCCCTGGGTGACGTCATTCACCTTGATATAGGCCAGACCCTTGGCGCCGAAGACAGCCACGTAGGCCGTATACGCATCGATCTCCTTGCGCGTGAGTTCGCTGCCGTGGGGCAGCCGCAGCGCGGCGACCCGTCCCTGGGGGTCCTGAGCTGGACCGCTAAAGACTTTAAACTCCACCTCTCGCATGACGTCGGCGAGGTCGACCAACTCCAGGGGAATACGCAGGTCCGGTTTATCCGAGCCGTAACGTTGCATGGCATGCGCGTAGGTCATACGGGGAAACGGCTTGTGCAAGGGCACTTCCAAGACCTTGGCAAAAACCTCGCGGATCATCCCCTCCATCAGGGTCATGATCTGCTCTTCTTCCAGAAACGAGGTTTCGATATCCAACTGGGTGAATTCCGGCTGGCGATCGGCACGGAGATCTTCATCACGGAAGCAACGCACGATTTGATAATAGCGATCCATCCCGGCCATCATCAGCAATTGCTTAAATAACTGCGGTGACTGGGGTAGGGCAAAAAACTCACCCGCATGGGTCCGGCTGGGCACCAGGTAATCGCGTGCTCCTTCCGGGGTGGCGCGGGTCAACATCGGGGTTTCGATTTCCAGGAAACCGTGTTCATCCAAATAGTGGCGGAAATAACGCGCAACAGCGCTACGCAATTTTAGGTTTTGTTGCATGCTGGGACGACGTAAATCCAAGTAGCGGAACCGGAGGCGGTTTTCCTCGGTGACGGTATCATCGTCCAGCATGAAGGGGGGGGTTTCCGCGCGGTTGAGGATTTCCAGGGTGGTCCCCAGAATTTCGATCTGACCGGTGGCCATATGCGGATTCACCGTCCCTGCCGGGCGACGGCGGACTTTACCGGTCACTCGTAAGACATATTCACTGCGTACCCGCTCTGCGGTGGTGAACACCTCGTGCTGTGCCGGATCGTACACCACCTGGACCAGCCCCTCCCGATCGCGCAGATCGAGAAAAATCACCCCCCCATGGTCACGACGGCGATGGGCCCAGCCACAGAGGGTGACGGTCTGGTCGATATGGCGCTCGTTGATCTGGCCGCAATAGTGGCTACGCATAACAGGTCATCTAGGAAAACAAAGGCGGGCATGTTACGGCCTTGGGCCCGCAGGCGCAAGCCGTTGAGGCATTTAACTGCTGGGCTTGTCCGTACCGGTCGTGGGTTTACTCACCTCGGGGCTTTTGCTACTGTCCTTTGACTCCCCGCCAGCCTCGGAGAGGTTCTTTTTATTGTTGGTTTTGAAATCGGTTTCATACCAGCCCCCGCCACTCAAGCGAAACCCCGGCGCGGAAATACGTTTTTGCAAGCGGGGTTGGCCGCAGGCGGGACAATCCTTTAAAGGATCATCACCGAGTTTTTGTAATTTCTCCACGCGGTGACCGCAGGCGCTACAATCGTATTCGTAAATCGGCATGGATGGGTCCGTTGCAGGGTTGGATTAACCACCGTTGCAACATAAGGTAAAGCCTGACGGGTTTCAAGCCATGCCGACCAAGCATTTATTGATTTTTCACCGAGAGCGACATGCGCCATCCCTTCCACGGCTTGCAATGGTTACTGCTGCTGATTGCCCTGGGCATAGTGCTGCTGGCGATGCAGCTGCAGGTTGTGAATCTGACGGCGGATAAAGTAGGGCTCTCCGCGACCGGGATGATCAGTTTATTATTTCTTTCCTTATGCAGCAGCGGCATTCATCTGCCGCTCTGCAAACTAAAATCCAGTTTTGATCCCCAGCAATTTCCGGATCTGTGGCGTTTTGGACCTGCCACCCAGAATTTTAGTCACGGCCAGACCCGGCTCATGATCAATGTCGGCGGTGGTGTCGTCCCGGTGAGTTTTTGTATTTTTCTCCAACTACAGCACCCGTTGCCACTACCCACCCTCACGCTGGCGATTGCGAGTACGACGGCGATTTGTTATTTCTACAGCCGTCCGATCGCCGGCATGGGTATCGGCATGCCGCTGTTCATTGCGCCGATCAGCGCGGCCTTGGTCGCTATTCTACTCTCCACTGAACAGCGCGCGGCGCTGGCCTATATCAGCGGAAGCCTGGGGGTACTGCTTGGAGCGGATTTATTGCGACTGGCTGATATCCGCCAACTGGCAGTGCCCCAAGCCGCCATTGGCGGCGCCGGGACCTTTGATGGTATCTTTATCACCGGTTTAATCGCCGTGTTATTAACCTAAATGGTTTTTCCCCGTAGCATTTTGATCACCGGTTGTTCCAGCGGCATTGGGCAGTGCGCGGCCTATACCCTGCGCGCACGGGGTTACCGCGTCTTTGCCACGGCGCGTCATCCCGCCGACGTGGCGCGTTTACACCACGACGGTTTTGAAAGCCTGTTGCTCGACCTCAACGACAGCGCCACGATCAGTTCGGCGCTGGATACCGTCCTGCAACGCACCGGCGGGACCTTATACGCACTGTTCAACAACGGTGGTTATGGACTACCCGCCGCCGTGGAAGATCTGCGGCGGGATCTGATCCGCGCCCAGTTTGAAACCAATGTATTTGGATGGGTGGAACTGATTACGCTGGTAATCCCCGTGATGCGCCGCCAGGGTTATGGCCGCATTATTCAAAACAGTTCGATCTTGGGCCTCACCGCCATGCCGTTCCGCGGGGCCTATAACGCCAGTAAATTCGCCATCGAGGGTCTGACCGACACCTTACGCCAAGAACTCAACGGCAGTGGCATCGACGTGGCCTTGATCGAACCCGGCCCCATCCTGACGAAATTCCGGGAGAACTCCGCGCGGGTTTTCCAGCACGCGGCGATCGATCAGCAACACAGCCCCCACCGTCAACGTTATGAAAAAATGCTGGCGCGCCTGGCCAAACCCGGCCCGGCCATACCCTTCACCCTGCCACCCGACGCCGTGGTAAATAAATTAATCCATGCCTTGGAAAGCAGACGGCCCAAGGCGCGTTATTACGTCACCTTTCCGACACATTTGTTCGCCTTCTTACGCCGCATCCTCCGCGCGCGCGCCCTGGATAGGATCCTGTCACGGCTTTAATCCGGTTTCATCAGCGCGCTATACCCAGGGCCGAAACGGCGTACCCGGTTGGCATACATTTCAACTTGTTGTACAACCTGCTAGGCTATTCGTAACCTCAATATTATCCCAGAGATCATTATGCTGATTCTTGATGAACTGAAACGCCAGTCGGAAAAATATCACAATGATCAGGAACAAGCCAACCAGGAAGAAAGCAGCTTGCAGCATTTACGCTGCATGAAAACCATCGCCGCGCTGCAACAGATCCATGAATACCTGCACCAACTCATCGAATTGGTCAATGAACTTAAGCCTGAGATTCGCGTTACGATTGAGGTTGGGGCTTTAGGCCAGCTACCGAATCTGCGCCAGAATGAATACCGCCTGTACGCTGAAAGTTCACATAACAAAGAAATCGTGCGTTTGGTATTCACTATGCAAAGCGATACCAGTATCGAAATCACCAATGATGAAAGCCCGGAAATCCAAAAACACTTAGACCTGTGCCGCAAACAAGGTCTTATCGTATCGTATGTCTCGCGCACCCCGCCGCGGATCAATATTAATGGTTACGTACCCGGCGCCATCGAATTTTATTCGGATTTCGCCGAATCCAAGATTCGTGTGATTATCCAAAACTGTGATAGCGTAGTCGAGAAACATTACCTGTTAAACACCGACCGTATCTCTGAAGACACACTCAATCAGCTCGGCAATTACATCTTGCGGCGTTCAACTAAATTCTTGGAGATTCTAGTGGTTGATACTCAGGCTGCCAACGGCAGTTCTCAATCCAATCCACAGCTTACCCTCTACCCCCAAACCCAAGAGATGGAAGCATCACGGTTAAAATCCTTATTCACCCGTGAGCAACACTTGTACCTCACTTACCACAATAAGATTAAAGACCTCGGCACCCAGCAAACAAAATTCGTGATTGGCCGCGCACCGGATTGCGATTTGATCATCAACTCGGATTTGGCCTCACGCCACCACGCCGCTATTGTGTACCGCAACGGAAAATTCGTACTGATCGATCAAAGCACTAACGGTAGTTTTATAAAAGGGCAAAGCGGTAAAGAAGTCTACGTGCGCGCCGAAGAAACCCCCATTACCGGCGCTGGATTCATCAGCTTGGGGAAATCGGTAACCGTGGATAATGAAAATCTGATTTACTATTCGTGTCAATAGCAGCCAGTAGACTAAAGGTGCAAATTGATTAGTTTAGTTATAGAAGCAACCACAAGATCACATCGCTTGCCATTCATTGGTTTGTTAGTGGGTTTGGATGAGACAGGCTGTGCTGTGACCGTCGGCGGCATGGATGCCGCCGTCGAGCTACAGGGACGTATTTACGCGAGTCACAGCACAGCCTGTCTCATCCAAACCCACTCGCCTCGTCAGGTTAGTAAGGTTTCGCAAATAAATCCAAATAGATGATTATATAAAAAATGACATTATTTACTGGCGCATACCAACGCCATAACGCAGCAAATACACCGCATAGCCGTACAGCCCAATCACAAACACAATAATAATCGTGAATGCGATCGAGATATTGATATCACTCACACCCAGCATCCCGTAACGCATCGCGTTGATCATATATAACACCGGATTGGCCAACGACAGCGTGCGCCAGAAATCGCTTAAGATATCCACCGAATAAAAAATCCCGCCCAAATAAGTCAACGGGGTTAATACAAACGTCGGCACAATCGAAATATCGTCGAAGGTCTTGGCGAACACCGCGTTGAGCAATCCTCCCAGGGAAAACAACACCGAAGTCAATGTCGCCACCAGCACCACGATCAGAAAATGATAAATATGCACGTTTACAAAAAACGCCGCCACCACCCCGGTAACCAAGCCCACCACACTGCCGCGCAATAAACCGCCAATCACAAACCCTAGCACGATTAAATAATTGGGCATAGGGGAAATCAACATTTCCTCGATATGGCGCTGGAATTTAGCGCTGAAAAACGATGCCACCACATTACCGTAAGAATTATTGATGATCGCCATCAACACCAGACCCGGTGCAATGTAATCGACGTAGGGAATGCCGTGCATGGTCCCCAACCGGGAACCAATTAACTTGCCGATGATCACGAAATACAACATGGTCATGATCGCGGCGGGTATCACCGTTTGGATCCAAATGCGAATAAACCGCATGAATTCCTTGACGACGATGGTTTTTAGCGCCACCCATTGCTGCAACAGGGTCATAACTCACCTCGGTCCACCAAGCGCATGAACATTTCTTCCAGGCGGTTGGTTTTATTACGCATGCTCAGCACGTCGATGCGCCGCGCCGCCAATTCTTGGAACAAGTCATTCATGTTTTGATCCTTAGTGATATTCACCGCTAAGGTGGAATCATCCACCAGGCTTAATGTGAACCCCGAGATCTGCGGCACGGTTGTCAAGGGTTGTTTGATATTCAACAGAAAGGTTTCAACGTGGAGTTTCATCAACAGGGTTTTTAACTCGCTGCTGGCGATGGTGAGGCCGTTATTGATGATGGCGATGTGTTTACACAGATTCTCCGCTTCTTCCAAATAATGGGTGGTAAGAATAACCGTGGTGCCTTGCGCGTTGATTGTCCGTAGAAACTCCCACATGCTGCGCCGGATCTCGATGTCGACACCGGCGGTGGGTTCATCCAGGATCAATAACCGCGGCTCATGCACCAGCGCACGGGCGATCATTAAGCGGCGTTTCATCCCACCGGATAATTCGCGCGCCATGTCAAACCGCCGCTCCCAGAGTTGTAGTTGGGTTAAATATTTTTCGGCGCGTTGATCGGCGGTGTGACGATCGATACCGTAATAGCCGGCCTGATTGGTGACAATCTCTACTATCGGCTCGAATTGGTTGAAATTAAATTCCTGCGGCACTAAGCCAATACAGCTTTTAGCGCGGGCAATATCCCGATCGATGTTATAACCAAAGACCGACACCGCGCCGGTGGTTTTACGCAGCAAGGAACAAACAATACCGATGACCGTTGACTTACCGGCGCCATTGGGACCAAGGAGGGCAAAAAAATCACCCTCCTCGACCGACAAATCCACGCCTTTGAGGGCCTCAACCCCGCTAGGATAAGTTTTACGCAATCCCTGTATCGCGAGCGCAAGGGTCATGAGTGCGGGTAACTAGTCCTTTTTTATACTCATGGCACCGGGCCCCATCCCAACCACCATCAACAATCCCCCCATGATGGCGAGATTTTTATAAAACATGACCATTTGCATAACTTTGGCGTCGGCCGCCAGCGTCCAAAAATTATGGAATATAATCGTGACGGGGATCATCCACACGAATAAAACCAAGGCGGCTAAACGCGCCCGCCAGCCGATCACTAACAAGACGCTTGCGCCCAATTCAACAACAATGGTGACTATCAAAGCAATATTGGCCAATGGTACCCCTTTAGAAGTCATATATCCTAAGGTATGTTCAAAGCCGCCAATCTTGCCGTAACCCGACCATAAAAATAACGACGCTAATAAAATCCGACCCAACAAGGGTGCGATCGCGCTTAATACATTCATTTAATTCTCCTTTAAAGAAGTGAGTAATTATTGCCGCTCCAAGGATAAGATGGAAATACTATTATCGCAACCAGATACGTGCATTACGGAACAGTCGCAACCAAGGGCCGTCTTCTCCCCAATCACGCGGGTGCCAGCTGTACAACACGCTGCGGAACACCCGTTCGGGATGCGGCATCAGGATGGTGACACGGCCGTCCATGCTGGTTAAAGCGCTGATCCCCTGTGGCGAGCCGTTGGGATTGAACGGGTATTGCTCGGTCACTTTTCCATAATGATCCACAAAACGTAATGCGACTAAACCGGCGGTTTGTGCTTGATGTTGTGTCTTGGCATTGTCGAACACCGCCCGCCCTTCGCCGTGTGCGACGGCAACCGGCAAGCGTGAACCGGCCATGCCATGGAATAAAATCGAAGGCGAGGGTTGTACTTCGACCAGTGACAAGCGCGCCTCAAATTGTTCGGATAAATTGCGCATGAAACGCGGCCAGTGTTGCGCGCCGGGAATAAATTCTTTTAGCTGCGCCAACATTTGACAACCGTTGCAAACGCCCAGCGTAAAGGTATCGCCGCGGGCAAAAAACGCCGCGAATTGATCGCGCGCGCGGGCGTTAAACAGGATCGACTTGGCCCAGCCACCCCCCGCGCCCAATACATCGCCATAGGAAAATCCACCGCAGGCCGCCAGGCCCTTAAAGTCTGCTAAGCTCACCTCGCCGCGCAAAATATCACTCATGTGCACATCAACACAGTCAAAACCGGCGCGGTCAAACGCCGCCGCCATTTCAAGTTGGCCGTTGACCCCCTGTTCGCGCAGGATCACCATCCGGGGACGCACACCCCGGTGAATATAGGGGCGGGCGATATCTTCTTGTGGATCAAAACTCAATTTGACGTGTAAGCCGGGATCCTGTTTGTCCAGCAAGGTGTCGTATTCCTGTTGTGCACAGTGAGGATTATCGCGTAGCTTCTGCAGCTGATAGCTGGTCGAACACCAGAGGCGTTGTAACTCGACGCGAGTGGCCTGGTAGAGACAATGTTTACCACGGAAAATTTGCACGGTGTCGCGATCGTTTAGACCACCAATCACATGGGCACACCGTCCCAGTCCAAGTTCACGCAATACCGACAAGACTTCGTCCGTATCCCGGTGCAGCACCTGGATCACGGCGCCGAGTTCTTCGTTGAATAAAACCGCAACAGCATCGTCACCCAGCACATCCAAATGTAAATCCACCCCGCAATGCGCGGCGAAGGCCATTTCGCACAAAGTAACAAATAAACCGCCGTCACTGCGATCATGATAGGCCAGCAGTAAATTATCCTGATTTAAAGTTTGAATCGCATTGAAGAAGGCTTTTAGGGCGGTAGTATCATCTAAATCTGGCGTGACATGGCCGATCTGCTGATAGACCTGGGCTAAACACGAGCCCGCCAAGCGGGTTTGGCCTTTGCCCAAATCGATCAGGATTAAATCGGTATCCCCCCGATCACGCTGTAATTGCGCTGTGAGCGTATTGCGCACATCGATCACCCGTGCGAAAGCGGACACGATCAAGGATAACGGTGCCGTCACACTGTGCTGCACTCCCTGCTGTTGCCACACGGTGCGCATCGACATCGAATCCTTACCCACCGGTATGGCAATGCCGAGGGCTGGGCATAATTCCATGCCCACTGCTTTGACGGCTGCATAAAGACCGGCGTCTTCCCCCGGATGTCCCGCCGCCGCCATCCAGTTGGCCGATAACACGACATCGCCGAGTTTACGGATCGATGCCGCGGCAATATTGGTGATCGCCTCGGCAATCGCCATCCGCGCCGAGGCCGCGTGATGCACCAAGGCAATCGGTGTACGTTCACCCAGCGCCATGGCCTCACCGCTGTACGTGTCGTAGCTGCTAGTGGTCACCGCCACATCGGCGACCGGCACCTGCCACGGTCCAACCATTTGATCGCGTGCCACACAGCCGCCGACGGTACGATCCCCAATGGTGATCAAAAAATGCTTGGCCGCGACCGTGGGTAATTGCAATACCCTGTTTATAGCGTCGGCCAGGCCAATCCCGGCGGTGCTAAATTCAGTTTTATGAAAAGTCCGATGCTTGGCGTGGCGGATCATCTTTGGCGGCTTGCCGAGTAACACATCCAAGGGAATATCAATCGGTGCATTGGCAAAATAGCCGTCACCCACCACTAATTGATGTTCCTCGGTGGTTTCGCCCACCACCGCATAGGGACAACGCTCGCGTTCACACAACGTAATAAATTGCGTCAACGCCTCGCGCCGTACCGCCAGCACGTAACGTTCTTGGGCTTCATTGCACCAAATTTCCAACGGTGACATGCCCGGTTCATCATTGGGAATGGTGCGTAATTCAAACCGCCCGCCACGCCCACTGCCATGCACTAATTCCGGCAAGGCGTTGGAGAGTCCACCCGCTCCTACATCATGAATACTTAAGATCGGATTATCGCCGCCCTGCTGCCAACACCGATCGATAACTTCTTGCACGCGGCGTTGGATTTCGGCGTTGCCGCGTTGTACCGAAGCAAAATCCAAGTCCTCGTCGCTGACACCGGTGGCCATCGAAGACGCCGCGCCACCGCCCAAGCCGATCAACATCGCCGGACCACCTAATACTACGATCGGTGTGGCCACCGGCAGATGATGTTTATGCACATGCAAAGGGTGAACATTGCCAACCCCGCCCGCCAACATGATGGGCTTATGATAACCGCGCACTTCGGGTCCATCCGGCCCCGGCACTTGCAGTTCAAAACTGCGAAAATAACCGCAGAGATTGGGCCGGCCGAATTCATTATTAAACGCCGCCGCACCCAGGGGCGCCTCGATCATGATGTCCAAGGCCGACACGATACGACTGGGTTTGCCATAGTCGATCTCCCAGGGCTGGGGTAATTCCGCTAAGCGTAGATTCGAGACCGAAAAACCGCACAAACCCGCCTTGGGTTTGGAACCCATGCCGGTCGCGCCTTCATCGCGGATTTCTCCGCCCGCGCCGGTGGCGGCCCCCGGATAAGGCGCGATTGCAGTGGGATGATTGTGGGTTTCCACTTTCATCAAAATATGCATCGGCCCGGAGCTGCGACGGTAAACCCGATCCTCAGATCCAGGCGCGAACCGTCCCGCGTTAAAACCCTCGATCACCGCGGCATTGTCTTGGTAGGCCGACAAGATCCCCTCGGGGCTGTGCTGCTGGGTATTGCGGATCATCTGGAATAATGACTGGGGTTGTGGTTTACCATCGATCACCCAATCCGCGTTAAAAATTTTATGCCGGCAATGTTCCGAGTTAGCCTGGGCGAACATCATCAATTCCACATCGGTGGGGTTGCGGCGCAAACTGACAAAGTTTTCCAGCAAATAATCGATTTCATCGTCCGCCAAGGCCAGGCCCCATTCACGGTTAGCCTGTAGCAAGGCTTCGCGCCCGCCTTGCAAAATATCGACGCGTTGTAACGGCTTGGGGGTGGCCTGGGAAAATAACAAGGTCGCGTCATCATCGTTAGTCAAGACCGTCTCGGTCATGCGATCATGGAGTAACGGTTTGATCTGCCGCAGTTGGCTATCGTTCAATTCGCTGCGGGCGGAGATAAAATAGGCAACACCGCGCTCAATACGTTTTACCGCGCTTAAACCGCAATTATGCGCGATATCGGTCGCCTTGCTCGACCAGGGCGAGATCGTCCCCAGCCGAGGCACTACTAACAAATACGTCCCCTGGGGCGTGGTGGCGGCAACCTCGGCATAATTCAATACTTCGGCCAGGGTAGTTTGTTCCTGCGGCTGCAAACTACGTTCGAGGCTGACAAAGTGCCAGAATTCGGCGTGCAACGCCTGAATCTCCGCTACCCTAGTGACTAAGCGTTGTTGCAACTTGGCCAGTCGAAATAGCGAAAGGGCTACACCACCGCGCAAACGTAACATGGGGTTCTTCTAGTTGGGAAAATGCAGAGGGCGATATGATACTGGAAGCGCAGAGTCACGGCCAGTAGTAGAGAAATTTACCGGTATACTATCCCCGGCCCGATCACCAATTGGCGGCAGCGTGGAGTTGTTGCATCACGGTGGTGAGCGTTGTCGCGGGTGAATCAACCATGCACACCACATTGGCCACGCTACAAATCGACAAGGTCGGTCCCAATACGATCCAACCCCCCGGCGGGGTCCAACCGCTCATTTGGGTAAACATGGAAAGTTGATCGGCATTGCCCTGCACCATGCGTTTATAATCGTGGGCAAATTTAGCCAACTGCTGCAGCCGCGCAGGCTCGCCCAAGCCGTAACCCTCCACTAACGCGCCGTCATCGCGGAATTTAGCCACTGCCAACACGCCATCAAGGGCCAGCAACTGTTTGATCATAACCTTACCCGTTGAGCGCGGAATAGATCCGCTCATAATCAACATGGGCATTGGGCACAACCACACCGTATTCATGAGTGAGCAACGCGGTCCATTCAAACCCCACCAGCGCAAAGCCCCGTACCGGATAAAACCCCTGCATCCCGGTCAGCTGTTCCCAGCCCCGGGCCTGCATGGTGGCAATCGCCATATTGGCCACCCCCACATGGCAGAGCAGATCCAGCACGGTCGCGTTGAGTTTGCTGCCCGCACTGATACGGTGTTCTAACAGCTCGCCCTGGGGAGTGAATCGAAACGCCCCCTGGACGGCATCGAGTTGCATTAATGCGCTCAAATCGGCCATAACAACACCTTGGTTATTAAAGTTAAACGAGTTGCCCTTCCTGCTGCGACACCTGTGCTTGCAGGTGTTGCATTATGCGGCTGAGATCCGCACTAGCATTTTCGGCGAAACAAAACACATTGCCCACTACACACACACTCATATGTTCGCCGCGCACCATCCAACCGCGTGCCGGTGCGCAACCGTAATCCATGCCCAGCGATTTGAGCATGTCCACTTGCATGTGCGTGGCCAGGGTAGTAGCGCGGCACATGATCGACGCCATACGCGCTAATTCCGAGGTTAACTTACCCTCATAACTAAACCGATCACCACGGTAGGAATATTCCCCTGCGGCAATCACGCCCGGCATTTGGCTCAAACTCAAAAGAAAACTGATCATGCTGCGTTGGATAAATTGTGTCTTTGAGCGTACTATCTTTTACAATAAAATCGCGAGAGCGCAAGTAAACATGATATCGGAGTCACTTGCAACCCTAACCATGGCCCAGCCCGACCCTGTCAACATCGCCCCCTTGGCACGCCGCCTCGCGGCACTGCTCTATGACGGCCTTTTATTGCTGGCGGTATTGGTATTCGCCAGTGCCCTGCTATTACTCGTGACCACGCATCATACCCCTGGCCCGCACTACTCACTGTGGCATAGCCTGTATTTTCTCAGCGTCAGTTATTTATTTTTCGGTTGGTTCTGGATCCACGGCGGACAAACCCTAGGAATGCGTGCCTGGCGATTGCGCCTGCAACGCGTGGTGAGCCCCTACACGGTTTCGTGGCGACTCGCCGGTCTGCGCTTAATATTGGGTTTACCGCTATGGATTTACGTCGCTTGTCTGTTACTCGCCAGTTATACCCCGCTGGTAAATCATTACCTGGGATTATACCGGCTGGCGCAACTACCCCTGCCGCTGCGGCTTGGGATCGCGCTAATCTGGTTACTCCTTGATCACTGGCCGAATAATTGGCGCGACCGAGTTAGTCGAACCCAGGTGATCCTGGTAAATTAAATTCCTCAACGCAGCCGCGTGATCAACACACTGCCCAATCCCAATACGATGAGAGTGGGAACAATCGCGGCGAGTACCGGCGGTATGTTGTACACCAGCCCGGCACGCCCGATCAGTTGACTGAGGATGTAATAACCCAGGCCGATGATAAAACCAACAAACACCCGCTGCCCCACTCCGACATCGCGCATCGTGCCAAAAATAAACGGTACCGCCAATAACATCATGGCGGTGATGGTGAGCGGCGCGATGATCTTGCTCCAGAAAGTCAATTGATAGTTGCTGGCATCGAGTCCATTGTCCTGCATGTATTCGATGTAATTGTGCAACTTCCAGAGCGCTAAGTTATCCGGGGTCACCGAGACGATATTCACCATATCGGGTTTAAGCAAGGTTTGCCAGGTCATACTGGCTTCATTGGTTTGTATAATACCCTCGGCGGTGATCTTTTTATGCACCACACGGTTGAGTTGCCAGGCATTATTGACGAATTCACCCGAGGCGGCGCTATAAATATCACGCAGTGAATGATACTCATCAAATACATAGAGGTTAATCCCGGTGAGCCGGCCGTCGTTTTCCACGCGCCGCACATGGATATAGGTATTACCGTCGCGCGCCCACAAACCGTAATCGGTATTCAAACTGATCTGCGCCTCCATCGCGCGCACCCGGTTCAGCTTGGCGTATTGTATGGCCGGGGGTGCGATCACTTCACCAATGAAGATGATGACGGCGGTAATCAACAAGGCGGATTTTAATACCGCAAAAATAAGTTGTAGTAGCGACATGCCCGCCGCCCGCATCGCGGTTATTTCGTTGTGACTCGCCAAGGTGCCTAGACCGAGCATCGTGCCTAACACGGCTATCATGGGAAATAAGCTGTATAATTTTTGCGGCGCGGAGAGCAGGATAAATTCAACCGCCTGCCATGTTGTATAATGGGCCCAGCCGATAACGCCGACTTCACCGGCAAAACTGATCAAACTATCCAGTGTCACAATGACGAGAAGGGCGACAAAAATGCCCAACCCTACCGCCTTGCCGATATAGCGATCAAGCAGTTCCATGATTAATATTTCAGCCGCGTTAGCAGCTTAATGACATAGTACCTGATAGGTTTCCATTCTATATAGAGCAATACGGCCAACAATATCGCTGCCACATGCACCCACCATAGGCCCAACCACATGGATATTTGACCTTTGCGCAACCACGCCAGCGATACACTGACCATATTGGTGTAAATGATATAGATCAGCAGGGCCATGGCAAGTTTTGAATAACGCCCCTGCCGCGCCGAGGTACGGCTCAAGGGCAAGGCTAACACCGCCAATCCCAAACAGGTTAATACCGCGGAAAAGCGCCATTGGATCTCCGCGATATCGCCGATTTGACCACGCCGCCAGATATCGATGGTCGACATAGCGCGTTGACGCAACTGCGGGCGCTGCAGTTCGGGTTCGTCGGGCAAGCGAATGCCGTGTTCGCCGAATTTCACAATCGCCGACCGGCCGGTTTTGTATTCGGTATCGTAGCGGTAACCGTTATACAAAATAAAAAACCGATCCCCGGTCTCGGGATTGATTTCACGTTTGCCGCTCGCCGAAGTAATGATGGAGCTTTTATCCTTCCATTCATGTTGCAGAAACACATTACCCATGGTCCCCTGCGCCTGATTAAATTCCTGGGTGTATACCACCCCTTCCCCACGGGTGAGTTCATTAAAACGTCCGGCGTTGACACCATCCAAATCTGAACGTTCCTTGGCTTGTTTAATCAGGATCTCGCCTTCGGCCTCCGCCCAGGGTGCAATCATAAACGCCAGAACCCCCACCAACGCGGCGAACACCAGCGCCGGCCGCCACAATGCCCGCAGGACATTGAGCTGACCAATCCCACAGGCGGCCAACACGATCATCTCGTTGTCTTTATATAGGCGATAAAAGGCCAACAACACCGCGATGTAAAACGACAGGGGTAATACGAATACCAGATTGGTGATGCTGTGATAACCTAATAAGGTTAATACGGATTTCACCTGTAACGAGCCGCCCGCTACCTCGCCGTACAAACCAATCAATTCTCCGCTGGTGAAGATCAACATCAACACCGTCACCACAGCCAACAGGGCGAACAGCACTTCTTTGGCGAGATAGCGGTTTAAAACCAACACGGCGGCTCCAGCAGTAGTAGTTTCATAGACTTTGTAATACCATAACCCAGGAGTGTACGAAACCCCTAGCAATCTTTCTACAGCGCGATGGGTCTTTTGAACCTACCCATGTAGCCAATGCGCGTTTTTTCCATTAGCATTTCATTTCAGCAGCACGAGGTTTCGCATGGACATATCGGTTAGAACAGTCGACCCCACCCGCCAACGCAGTGAATGTTATATCGTTGCCGTCTACGACGAGGGTTCCCTCAGCCCCTCGGGCACGGCGATCGACAAATACAGCGCGGGAACACTGTCGAAACTGCTCAAGCGGGGCGACATGGCCGGCCGCAGCGGACAAAAACAATTTTTGTATGACCTTCCGGGTATTGCGGCCAGCCGTGTGTTATTGGTCGGTTGCGGAAAACTTAAGCCGCTCAGCGATACCCAGTACCGCACTCTCATTGGCGGTGTGATTCAATACCTCAACGATGCCGCCATTAAAGAAGCGGTGTGTTTTCTCGCCGAGCTCGAGGTCGAAACGCGTGACAGCAGCGCGGCTATTCGCTTGGGCAGTGAAGTCGTGGTACATCAGACGTATCGCTTCAGCCAGCTTAAATCCGATAAAAACCCCAGCCAACCCGCACTTAAAAAATTCACCTGGCATGTGGCGCAGACCAAACAACTAACCGCGGCGTCGAAAGCGGCTCGAATTGGTAAGGCGATCGGCCAGGGCATGGCGCTAACCCGCGATTTAGGAAATCTGCCCGGCAATATCTGCACCCCGGCCTACCTGGCGCAAACCGCGAAGAAATTGGGTAGAACCCACGGTATGCAAGTAAGGGTTTTAGAACAAAAACACATGCAAGCCCTGGGAATGGGATCGTTGTTATCGGTATCGCGCGGTAGCCGCCAACCTCCCAAGTTGATCACCTTGGACTATCGTGGCGCCAAAAAACCCGGCAATCCGGTCGCCCTGGTGGGCAAAGGGATTACCTTTGACGCCGGCGGCATTTCGATTAAACCTGCCGCCGCCATGGACGAAATGAAGTTCGACATGTGTGGCGCCGCCAGCGTCTTAGGCACCTTGCAAGCCGCCGCCGAACTGAAGTTACCGATTAATATCATAGGGGTTATTCCCAGCTGCGAAAACCTGCCCGATGGCGACGCCAATAAACCCGGTGATATCGTCACCAGCATGTCAGGACAAACCATCGAGGTGCTCAATACCGATGCCGAGGGTCGGCTGATCCTGTGCGACGCGCTGACCTACACCGAACGTTTTAAACCCAAGGCGGTGATCGACATCGCCACCTTGACCGGCGCCTGTGTCATTGCCTTGGGCAACCAGGCCAGCGGACTGCTGGGTAACGATCAAGCGTTAATCGATAAACTCTTGCGGGCGGGTAAACACAGCGCGGATCGCGCCTGGCAACTGCCGCTGTGGGAGGAATACCAGGAACAACTGAAAAGCAATTTCGCCGATATGGCGAATATCGGCGGGCGCGAAGCCGGCACCATCACCGCCGCCTGCTTCTTGTCACGCTTT
The DNA here is from genome assembly GCA_016194635.1 of Gammaproteobacteria bacterium. Classification (GTDB taxonomy): domain Bacteria; phylum Pseudomonadota; class Gammaproteobacteria; order UBA6429; family Thiohalophilaceae; genus JACQBC01. The sequence goes on from JACQBC010000030.1 coordinate 36,433, forward strand.
ACCAAAAAATTCAAATGGGCCCACTTGGATATCGCCGGCGTCGCCTGGTACGGTGGCGCCAGCAAGGGGGCCAGCGGTCGGCCAGTGTCCTTGCTCACCCACTACCTCATCGAGGAGTGCGATTATTAACCGCAGGTTATGACGCGCGTAGACTTTTACATCAGCCCCAACCTCGCGCTAAAGATGCGTGTCCAGTTGGCCTGCCGGATAGCGGAAAAAGCCTATCAAACCCAGCATCGGGTCTATTTGCACGTGGCTTCGCCCGAACAAGCAAACGAACTCGACACGCTGCTGTGGGTGTTTCGTCCCGGCAGTTTTGTTCCCCACTGCCTAGGCGATGCCCCGCACGCCGCCGCCACCCCGGTGTTGATCGGTAATGAACTACCACCACCCCAGGCGGGTGATGTATTAATTAATCTCAGCGACCAGGTCCCCGGGTTTTTCAGCCGCTTTGCACGCGTGGCCGAGATCATTTGCGGTGATGAACCCAGCCGTCAAAAAGGCCGCGAACGTTATAAATTTTATCGCGAACGTGGTTACCCGCTCGAATCCCATACGCTGGCCGACTAAGCTTGAACCATGGCCAAGAACCCCACCCCCCCAGGCGCTAATAACGATAACCTGCTCAACGCGCTGGAATCGATCAAGGGTTTACTCGAACAAAGTGAATCCAAACTCAGCGCGGCACGCCAAAGCATTAAAAAAGCCACCCCCGATATCGATATGTTATTTACCGATCCGGCCGAAGAAGAGGTGCCGGTATTAAATGATATCGTCATTCCCCCGCAAATTCATAAACCGGGCGAACAGGGTATTGATCCTTTAGTATTAAACGCCTTTATCGATGAAATGCAGATAAAACTGGAAAAACGTGTCCGCGAGACCTTGATGCAATCCATCGTGCGCGCCGAAAGTGACATAAAAAAACAACTCAGCGCCTACCTGAACCAACTGCGTAAATTAATTAACGACGAAAAATAAACTAAATTGCTATTCCGGTGATGTGGGTGGTTGTCGGGTTGATCGGTAGGGGTGACTCGCTGTAAATACATCCTTGTACGCTCGACGGCCGCAGTCGCTCACGCCATCCTGCCTTCCGCGACACTTGCACTTCCTTGTGCATCGTCCCTGCGGCCGACGGTCACCCCTACCGATCAACCCGACAACCACCCACCGCAGCAGAGGAGAAATCTGCAATTGATTTGCTGTCCGGATTTATACCTGCTGGCCCCCCGCCTTGGATCACACAATAAACTCCATTCACACAGCGAATCGCCACGCGAGGTGAACTACACTTAAACCCGTGATCACCCCAACCACACCAGCTGATAAGCGCCGGTGTACCGCTAGACCAGCGTGTAAGCGCGGGTTATCCCGCTGGCTGTTTTCCTTATTGCTGTTTGACAGCAGTATTGTCGCCGCCGCCGTCCCCACCAATACCCAAGCCATCGTAGACGTCCCTTGGTTAATACGGCAATTAACCCCCAAGCCCAGCACGCTGCGCATCGTCGACGTGCGTGATGCGCAACTCTATGCGATTGACCACATACCCAATGCCGTCAATCTTCCCGTAGGACAAACCTTTAATCAATACGGCGACAATACCCGGATTGCCTCACTGCAACAGATCCGCGCCCTGTTGAGTAATCTTGGAATCACCAATAGCGATCATCTGCTGTTGTACGATGACGGGTTATTAAAATCCGCCGCGCACGTGTTTTGGGTGCTGGAAACCTATGGGCACGCCAGGCTTAGCGTCCTGGACGGCGGAATCGCCGCCTGGATCGACCAGCGGGGTGAAGTTACCGCGGTGATCAGCGCGCTGCCTAAGAGCCGCTACCTCCCCGCGGTTTCACCCCGCAGCCTGTCGACTAAATTGACAACCCGTCTGGCCATCGGCAATGAACATGTTGTGATTGTGGATTCGCGTACCGCGGAGGAATACCAAGGTCGGACCTCCAAGGCGAAACGCAAGGGACATATTCCCGGGGCCACGAGTATTCCGTGGCGTAATAACTTAAATGTCGACAGCCGCGGCCCCCTGCTCAAACCCGGCAACGAATTACAATCCCTGTATCATTTCATCGACAAATCACAAACCGTGATCGCGTATTGCAATCGCGGCCAGGAATCAGCCTTGACGTATCTTGTCATGCGCAGCCTGGGTTACCGTGTCTCGATCTATGACGGTGCTTGGTTGGAATGGGGTAATGACGACTCCCTGCCGATCGAAACCCCGCCACTGCCAACAACACCCGTGCCTCGGCCCCGATGAAAAACCCGCTACGCAATACCACGATTCGCACCCAGCTTACCCTGGCCATTTTTAGCGCCACTGTGATTGTGCTGCTGGCGGCCGCGATATTTTCGATTTATTGGAAGGCCAACGAAACCGCCGAGCAGGCCCAACGCCGCGCCCACACCATAGTGGCTATTTTGGCGCAGGATTTTGTCCGCAGCGTGCTGATGGACTCGCCCGACACGGTCGTGGACATGACCAACAAGCTTGAGTCGTTTAGTCTGGTCGATCACGCTGTATTCTTTAATCGTGACGGGACACCGATACTCATGTATACCCGTGAGGGTGAGCAACCCCTGGAAAAAGTTCCTAACCAGACCGAACCGCTCCACTTGAACAGTAACTCTATCGGTGTGTATTTGCCCATCGAGTATCAAGCCAAACACTATGGCACCGCCTATTTTGACTTCAAGCGGGATAGTTTCAATCAAGAATACACCGTGTATCTCACCCGCTTGTTGCTGGTCTCGCCTGTGTTGTTAGTATTTTCCATCGGCGTGGCGTTATTTTTCCAACAATTCTTTACCCGTCCGATCCGTGAATTAGCCGCGGCATTCGACCACCTGGGGCAGCAGGCGCTCAGCACCTCAAACATCACTTCCAAAGAGGTCGCGCAATTATTCCACGGTTTTAACGCCATGACACAACGCGTCAAGGAGTCCCAACACCTGCTGGCTGAACAAAAAGAACAACTGCGCATCACCTTGGAGTCGATCGCGGACGGGGTGATTGCCACCGACAAAAATGGCTGTATTACCTATCTTAATCCCGCGGCTGAACAAATCACCGGTTGGAATGAAAATTCCGCTTTGCAGCGCCCCGCCGAACACGTCTATCGCCTGGTCGATGAAAGCAGCGAACGCCCGCTGACCGGCCAAATCGACGAGACCTTGCTCACCGGCTCGGTCCATATCAGTTTGGAATCCACGGCGTTATGGACTAAACAAGCGGCAAAAATACCCGTTCATAGTTCGATCGCGCCGATCCGCGAGCCCGCTGGACAAATTAACGGGGTCGTCATTATTTTCCAAAATGTGAGCGAGGCGCGCGAGCTTGCCCATCAACTACGTCACCAAGCCACCCATGATACCTTAACGGAATTGATCAACCGGGCGCATTTCGAGCAGACCTTGAATACGACGTTGCAAGCGATGACCCGGCGTGATCATCACGGCCTACTTTATTTAGACTTGGATCAATTTAAAATTGTTAACGACACCTGCGGCCACACCGCCGGCGATGCCTTGCTAAAACAAATCGCCAGCCTGATAAAATCTACGGTACGCGGCAATGATATCGTGGCACGCCTGGGAGGCGATGAATTCGCGGTATTCCTGCCCAGTTGCAGCTTAGCGCAAGCTGCCGAGGTGGCGGAGAAAATCCGTTCTAACATCGGTGAATTTATCTTTATTTGGAACACCCACCAGTTTCGGATCGGTGTCAGCATCGGCGTTGTGGCCATCGATACCAACAAGCTTAGTTATTCTGACCTGATGAGCGCCGCCGACCTGTCCTGCTACGCCGCTAAAGACAATGGCCGCAACCGTGTCCACCTCTACCACCAGGAAGACCAAGACCTGATTCAACGCCACGGTGAAATGCGCTGGGTCGAACGTATTCACACAGCGATTGCCAAGAATCAATTCGTATTATTCGCGCAACAGGTATTGCCGATTGATTCGGACAATCCCAATGAGCATATTGAAGTACTGGTCCGCTACCAAGACAAAAATGGCAATGTCGTCTTACCCAGCGCCTTTCTTCCCGCCGCCGAGCGTTATAATTTATCGCCGATCATCGATCGCTGGGTTATTCACTCCTTGCTGTCCAATATCCGTTTAGTGAATTTTTTAAAGCTGCGGCAAAATCTACGTGTCAACATCAACCTCTCGGGTTTGACCCTGAGTGATGCCGGGCTGGCGGATTTTGTCGCGGCAAGGGTGCAACAAGCCAAGTTACCGCCTAAATCGATTTGTTTTGAAATCACCGAGACCGCCGCGGTGGCGAATCTCGCCGCCACCGCGCATTTTATGCGCGCCATGAAACTGTTGGGTTGCGAGTTCGCGCTCGACGATTTTGGTATCGGTGTCTCGTCATTTTCGTATTTAAAAAACCTGCCGGTTGACTACCTGAAAATCGATGGCAGCTTTGTGCGCGATATTGACAAGAACCCGATCAACCAAGCGATGGTCAACGCTATCAACCAGATTGGCCACGTCATGAATCTTAAAACCATCGCGGAGTTTGTCGAAACCCAAGCCATCTGCCAGCACTTACAAACCATTGGTGTCGATTTCGCGCAGGGTTATTTCGTGCACCAGCCCTGCCCGTTGGAACAAATCTTCGCTGTCATCGAACACGCGTCCAACCATTGCAAATGTCAAATACTCTAAACTAAAGTTGCGCAAGAATGCGCATCACGACGATTCAGAGGAGCTAAACCTCTTATAAGCGTCCACTTTCCTCTAACAGGGTTAGCCAATAAACGCCCCGGCCCGCCAGGCTCTGGTCTTGTCGTAATGCGCTGAGCACAGCGGGTACGGCGTTATCCTGCAGCACGATATCAACCCGAATATGCGGGGTGTAACCGACCACACTATCGCGCGCGGATAACACCGGATCGCATTCTTGCCGCGAGCCGTGACCTTGCACCGGCGTAAAGGTAAAACCGGATATCGCGGCTAACCCACGCAGCATATCGCCCAAGGATTGCTCAATCCCGGCGTGTACGATCAACGTTAAGAGTTTCATGCTCCTATCTCCTTTAAACGATCTTCCGCCCGGCTTTCCAACCAGGCATAAAGCGTGGGCAGTAATACCAGCGTCAGCAAAGTGGAAGTAAATAACCCACCGATCACTACAACCGCCAGCGGACGTTGTAATTCCGAACCCGGTCCGGTTGCTAATAACATTGGTACTAACCCAAGGCTGGCTATCAACGCTGTCATCAATACCGGTCGTAATCGGCGTGTTGCACCTTCCACCACGGCCTGTTGTAGCGTTAACCCTGATTGACGTAATTGGTTAAAATAAGTCACCATTACCACCCCGTTGAGCACGGCCACGCCGAATAATGTGATGAAACCGACCGAGGCCGGAACCGATAAATAAAGGCCGGAGAGGTACAAACAGACTACACCACCGATCAAGGCGAACGGTATGTTAAGGATGACCAATAACGCCTGCCGCAGCGAACCGAAAGTTGAAAACAACATGAAAAAGATCAGGGCGACCGATACCGGCACTACCAGCGCCAAACGTTGCGCCGCGCGTTGTTGATTCTCGAATTGTCCGCCATATTTAATGTGATAACCCTCCGGTAAATTTATTTCACGCGCAATCAGCTGTTTGAGCTCAGCGACGAACCCAACCACGTCGCGGCCGCTGACATTGCTGCGTAGCGTCAACTGCCGCCGCGTCGCCTCACGTTGGATCAACACTGGGCCATCAAGCTGTTGGATCTGCGCAACCTCACCCAAGGGCAGCATCGCACCGCTACCGGTCTTGAGCAACAGATTACGCAGATCGGCCGGTGAATGACGCGCCTGCTCGGGATATCGCAACAATACACCGATACGGCGATTATCGGCGATGATTTGTGTAACCAATTTACCCGCCACCGCAGTCTCAACTATATCGTTAATAGCTTCGTTGTTAAGCCCGTAACGCGCCAGCGCAGCGCTACGCGGAACGATATTGAGGTAACCCTGACCTGAAAGCCGCGCGCGGAAAACATCGGTCGCGCCTGGAATACGCTTAACGATGGCCTCCAATTGGCCGGCGATACGTTCAAGCACCGTAAAGTCATCCCCAAACAACTTGACCGCCACGTCGGCACGCACACCGGATAACATCTCCGACACCCGCATATTGATCGGTTGACTAAACCCCGATTCCACACCTTTTGCTTCAAATACCTTGAGTCGGGTGCGTAACCGGTTCTCGAATTCCTTATAGCTGAAACCCCAACTATCACGCGGTGTGGCCTGTAAAAAACAATCCGTTTGGTAGAAGCCCATCGGGTCAAGCCGCAGTTCATCGGCACCGTTGCGGCAGATCACACCGGTGACTTGTGGCAGCGTCAACATGGCCTGTTGTATCGGTGCATCTAGCTCAAGTGACGCTTCCAAGGATATATCCGAACTCTTTTCCAGGTTGATGATCGTGCTGCCTTCATCCAGTGAGGGAAGAAACTCTTTACCGATAAAGGGAAATAACGCTATCGCACCGAGCAACGCCAGCAGAGCGCCAGCAATCGCGGCCCGGCGATACCGCAATGCCCAATGTATCACTGGTATATAGACGGACTTGATCGTCCGGGTGAGCAAGTCTTTGCCGTGTTGAACGTCGCGCATCAGGATACTGGCGAGCACCGGAATCACGGTAAGCGACAGTAGCAGTGAAGACGCCAAAGCGAAAGCAATCGTCATGGCCAATGGTGTGAACATACGACCTTCCAGCCCACTGAGGGAAAATAGCGGCAAAAACACCACGATAATAATCATCACCCCCGCTACCACCGGTGTCGCAACTTCACAGGTCGCGCGATAGATAAGGTGCAATCGGCCGACAGTGGTGTTGTTTCCGTTCAGATGGCTATGAATATTTTCCACTACTACTACCGCGGCATCAACCAAAATGCCAATCGCAATTGCCAGCCCCCCCAGCGACATCAAATTGGCAGTAAGGCCGGTGAGTTTCATTAAAATAAACGTCGACAACACCGACAGAGGTAGTATCAAGGCCACCGTGACAGCGGCCCGCAGGTTACCAAGCAGTATAATCAACACCAGTATGACCAGGATTACCGCTTCACCCAGGGCCTTTTCGACCGTCCATACCGCTGCGTTGATAAGATCGGTTCGATCATAAAACGTCTCGATACTAACCCCTTTGGGAAGGGTCGGCGCCAATTGCGCCAATTCACGTTTGACCGCTTCGACCACCCTACGGGTATTGGCGCCGATCCGCGCCAGCACCAACCCTGTGACGATTTCTCCGCTAGCATTGGCCGTCACCCCGCCGTAGCGGATCAGGGCGCCCTCACGTACCAGCGCAACATCACCGACACGGAGCGGAACACCGTTGCGGGTGACGATGTTAATCCGACGAATATCATCCATGGTCTTGAGTTGTCCCTCGGTACGCACCAGCCAAATCTGGTCGCCGTGATTGATACGATCACCCCCGGCGTTACGATTATTGCTGGCGACGATATTCTCCAGCTCGTGTATGCTCAATCCCTGGCGCAGCATTTTTTTTGGATCGGGGATAATCTCAAACGCCTGCACCAAGCCCCCGAGTGAATTCACATCGGCCACGCCCTCAAGCGCGCGCAAACGTGGCCGCAGCACCCAATCCTGCAATGTACGCAGTTGGGTATTGCTGTAACCCTCGCCCTTAATCTGGTACATGAACACATCCCCCATCGGCGTGGCGATCGGGGCCAACAGAACCTCGACATTACCGGGCAGTTCATCTTTGACTTGATTAAGACGTTCGGCGACCTGCTGCCGCGCCCAATAAATATCGGTGCCCTCTTCAAAATCGATAATGATATTGCTCAGCGAATATTTAGTGGTGGAACGCAATATCTGTTGATGAGGTATCCCCTGCATTTCCATTTCGAGCGGAAAAGCAACCCGCGATTCCACCTCGGCCGGGGCCAAGCCCGGTGCATTGACAATCACTTGCACTTGCGGCGGTGACAGTTCAGGAAACGCGTCGATCGGCAATATAGTGAAAGCCCATACCCCGCCGAGCATCAATGCCGCGGCCGCGAGCAACAACATCAGCCGTTGAGTGAGCGAAAAACGAATTAAGGCATGAATCACGGCCGCACCTCCGTTACCACGGAAATACCCGCCGCCAGCCGCAGGTTAGCCGCGGCAATAGCCGTTTCACTGAGCAATTCCAAATGCCGCTGCGCGGAATCGAAGTAATTATTATTGGCGTCAAGCAAGGCAAGCACGCCCAATTCACCACTGCTGAAACCACGCTGTGTCAAGCCAAGAAAACGTTGGCTGGGTTCTAGTATTTTGCTGGCGTAATGCGTGCTCTGATTCTGCAAACGTTTATAGCGGAGATAGCTCTCGCGCAGCTGTTGTTCTAATTCACGGCGTTTCACCGTCAGTTCGATTTCAGAAAGTAACACCTTGGCGGAAGCGCGATCCACCTCGGCGCGATTCTGATTCCACAGCGGAATCTGAAACGCCACGCTAATGCCGTAATTGTCGCGCGGCCGCGCCCCGAAATAATCGCGCTCCCGAAATACCGTCAGCGCCGGATCATTCCAACGGCTGGCAGCGGCCACGGCTATCCCCGCCCGCGCGGAATCCAGCGCCAGTTGTTTCTCACGCAGCGCCGGGTGTTGATCGAGCCCGGCGATGAGTTCACTTAGTACCGGTTGCCATTCCGCCGGGGCGATCGGGACGGTGACAGGGTCAACTTTTTCGCTCAGCAACAAAAATCGACGAAAACCTTCGCCCGCCTCACGCCATTCACCCTCGGTCATAAGCATGGACTGCTGCGCACTCTCGCGCAGGATATCCAGCCGCGCGCGATCAATCGGGGCAAGGTAACGCAAGATTTTATCTTTACGCGATCCGTTTTGATCGTAGTGTTGCGCGGTTTCAAGACGCCGCAGCGCAAGCTGGTATTTGGCTTGCGTGAGTTGTAATTGGTGAAATATTCTCGCGACCTGATTTTCCAACTGCAGGCTCAGATAAATTCTCGCGCAGTGTGCGGCCGATAAATTCGCCCGGGCTTGGGTACGTTGCCGTTCAAGACGTGACCATGGTAGCGTTTGCGTAATGGCGATTTGGGTCAGGTCCACGCCGCCACTGCCGTCTTCCAAACCTAAACGTTGATCAGCGCGTAATTCCAGAGTCGGGTTGGGCCACGCGCCTTCACGGTTAAGCTCGGCTTGACGTATCGCCACGTCGGCATCACCGGCGCGTAACTCCGCCGCATTTACAAGTCGCTGTGCCGTTGCGCTCGACAACGACCATGTTTCCACCGGTGGCGTGGATAATACCGGTAGGCTATAAAAAAAACCCATCACAATACCAACAACGACACGCTTGGCGCGCTGTTGCTTCACTACGCTTATTCGCTGCATGGACTGCACTCCCCCGCGGTAACGGGCAATTTGATACGGATTCCTACCGCGCAAACCGGTATCCCTAAGGGATCAGCCTGTGCGGCAACAGATACCTATATGAAATTAGCGCGGTGGAGCGCGCAGGGGAGGTGTGGAATTAAAATGTAGTTGCGAGGGAAAGACATAACGTATAGCAACCCGCCGGACTCGGAGCACGGTAGGTACAAGCAGGCATATTGCTACAAGTAGTACGATGGCGGGCAACACGATAGTGGTGTAAAAATTCAACAAGCCTTCCGGCGCCGGTTGCTGCACCGTGACATCCTGCCGGTGCGATTCGTCCGTAAAATGTTGGGGGCTGTATTGGTCGACCACTGAATACGCGGTATTGTGTAGCGGGTGATGGATATGTATGTGCGAAGGGAACCAGGTCAACGCTAAAAAGCTCACCACCAGCAACCATCCTATGGCCTGATTAGTGATACCCCTGCCTCGCCAGCCTGCTGTCATAGGATATGACGTCCCTAAACTTTGATAAACATAACGCCAGCACTATATACCGGGATTACACCCTAAACAATAGCCCCTCACCAAGAGAAGAGGCTATCTCTAGTAAAGCTGCTCTACAATTTAATAACGGCACTGCACCCGGTATTTTAAGATGGCATTACCATTGGCGGGCACCGCGATCTTCCACAGCGCCGTGTGCGCCGCGGCTTTTTCATGTTTATAGGTTTCATTCATGATCCGCCAGTCACCCGGAATAGGTTCTTGTAGGTTTACCGTCACGGCCTCGGCCTTGGCATTTTTAATCTTGATCTCATAGGCGCTTTCATAGATGTACACACGGCTGGTACCGCTGTCGGTACGCTTAAAGTCGGTTTGTTTTTTATCAGCGGTGACGTCGAAGGCATTGCCCAGTTTTAATTTTAGGGTTTCATTCTTGGGGGTATGATCGATCTGATCCTCACCGATGAATTGCGCGTTGCCGCTTTTATCACGCTTATACACCCGCACCACGCCCTTGGGTAAGGGCAAACCTAAATGCGACGGCTGTGTATTCTCCAGAGTGACAAACACCTCGAACTTCAGTTTTTGTCCCAGCTCGCCGTAACTGGCGCTGTAGTAATAGTCATTGCCGTGCAATACCAATTCCTTGCTGACCGGTACTTGCGTGGCCGAGAGCAAGGCCACTTGTTTGGTTTGATTATCCGCGAGGCTGGTGGGACGGTTGAGGGTATACAAATGATATTCGAATAACGACTCTTCCGACATTTCCCTTGTGCGTTTGGACGCTTCCTGCACCACCCCCATTGACGCGGCTTTAGCCAAAACCATATCTTCCCGGACCCGGTTCACGTCCCCCGCCACCAGTTGCAATGTCGCATTGGGATAAGCACTGCCGCTGGTATTGGTCAAGGTCACCCAACCGTTCAAATCCAAGGTTTTATCATCGGGACTCAACTCGGCGACATAATCCGCCTTCCACGCCAGGCCGCCGGTTAAATAGGACAGTTCGAGTTGTTGCGCACTGGCGACATCATTCTCCAGGGTCACGACCAGGGTAGGATGGTCGCGTAAATTCGCCGGGACGTGATCGAATACTGGTCGGCCGGGGACACCGGTTTCGATCCGATCACCGATCTTAAGCACAGTGCCATTGGCCACGCTCAATACCTCGGCCGATTCCAACGTTTCAACCCCGGTCGCGGGGTTGGTGCGGATCACCCGGATCATCTGCCCCACGGACTTTTCGAGCAGTTTCTGCGGGGTTAACAGGTCAAAATCGAAGTTTTGCTCTAACAGGTGTAAGGCGGCGGGATGACTGATGGAACGTAATTGCGCGGTCTCGGGGCGCAATTTGCCGCTGACATCGCGTAACGCCAGTGTGCGCAGGCCCGTGTCGAGCGTTATGCGACGTATATCCTTCACCAGGGCCAGGTCTTCGTTGTAAATTGTGATGGCCACGGAGCTTTGATCGGCCAGGGTACTGCGTTGTTCATCAGCCACTACGTAACGGGTTATTCCAGCGGCGAATAAACCGGCAACGACTAGGGTGGCGGCGCTGTGATTTTTGATTAACATAGGTATTCCCTCAGATATTTTATGAATAAAAGTTATAACATGCTGCTAACAATACGAGGTTAAACCGTACCATGCCAGTCGCATTGACTACATTTTACAAATAAGATACATCCATGAGTTTCCTCTATTTGGGCGCCACGCTGATGTTGCTAGTGGTTAACCTGGCGGCATTATCCCTTGGGTTGCGTTGCTGGTTACCCCATTACCTGCTCGCCAAGGCGGTGGGCCTGGTGGGTCTGTGCCTGCTGGGGTTTTTTATCGAGCATTTTATCGGCCTGGGTAACATCACCTGGCTGTGGCCGATCAGTACGCTGATTTCTCTCACCGTGCTTTATCAACAACGTGAGGTTTTTATCACCCGCCTATGGCGGCAAGAATTAGTGTTTGTACTGGCGCTATTGGCGGCCCTGGCCTGGAAATTTTCCTTTCCGGATATCGATAGCCATTCCGAACAACTCACCGACCTGGCCTTTATCAGCAGTTACCTCTCCGGTGAGACCTTGCCGCCCACCGATTATTGGTTGCCCAGCCAACGCTTAAATATGTATTACGCCTTTCAGCATTACGCGGCGGCACTGCTGGGTCGGGGTTTGGGTTTATCTCCGGGCTATACCATGAACCTGGCAATTGCATTGATGCTAGCGCTATTAGCCAGCTTGGTCTGGTTTGTCGCCAGCCAGTATTGTCATAGGCGCAGCTCAAGAGTGTTGTTGCTGATCGCGGTGATGGCCGGTGGCACCGGTATCGCACCGCTGACACATTTTATCCTGCCCCAATCCGATCAAGATAAAGCCTTTAACGCCATGAGCAACCTCTGGGCTAATACCCGTTTTGCCGGCATGTACGATGAACACACGCAGGACACGCCCCTGGGACGGATTTTATTTTCCCCCCCGAGCAGCGCGCCAACCGAAGCCCGGGACCTGCCGCTGGAAACCATCGGTTATCTCGTCCTGTTGGGGGATTTCCATCCTCCCTTGGGCGGTTTCTTATTATTGTTGATTGCCTTAAGTTGCATCGTGGTGCTCGACACCGCAGCGGCAGGGAGTTCATCGCGCGTATTACAAATGATCCTGACCGCCACCGTACCGGTAACGCTGATTACCAATACCTGGGTATTCCCCCTGCAAGCGGTATTAGTGTGCGCATGGGTGGTACAACGCTATTTAGCGAAAGCGCCGCTGGAGTGGCGCGCGTTATTGTCCGGCGCGGTCGTCAGCAGCGTGTTGATCTATCCATTTTTAACGCCGTTCGCAACCCACGCCTTGCACACCCCCTTGCGCTGGGTAACCAGCGTTGATCACACACCGTTGGATCGTTTCATCGCGATCCACTGGCCGGAATTGGTGCTGTTGCTGCTGGCGGCAATCACCGCCTACCGACAACGTCGTTACCGTGGGTGGGTGATCGTGTTCGGCGGATTATTAATACTGACAGAGCTCATTTATGTCGATGACCCCTTGGGCGGAAAATACAACCGGTTTAATTCCACGCTCAAATGGTGGTCGTGGTTGTATCCCGCCATCGTGGTACTATTCGGCGCGCAACTGCTCGCCGCGCAACGTTGGCAACGCAATCTAACGCTGCTAGTTCTCGTATTGATCGCCAGTTTTAGTTTCGATATGGCCCGTTATTGGCTTTATGCGAATAAATCCGCGCTGGGGAAACTTGACGGTCACGCCTGGTTAAGCGCCGACCCGGTCAGCGGCGCAATGTTGCAGTGGCTGCGCGTCATGCCCAAGGGCATTGTACTGGAAGGACTGGACGGGGGCGCCTATACACCCCGCTCGGCGCTGGCGTTATTCGCCGCTAAACCTTCGCTAACCGGATGGCCGGACCACGAAGCGCAATGGCGCGGCAACCCCTCCGAGATCCTGCAGAATGCAAATACCGCGCAGGCCTTCTACCGCGGTGAGTTGACCTCGGCGGTTACATGGTTAAGCGGCCAACAGGTTCGCTACATCATTTGGAATAAACGTGATCAAGACAGCCATCCCACCGCGTGGCGTCGGATCCACGCACAAATCCAATCTGAGTATTATTGGAAGCCGTTTTGGCAGCAAGGCGATGTCGAACTTGGCATTTGGTTTAGAAAATAACCCAGGATATTACCATTATGTATTTTATTTACTTAACACTCACGCTCGCATTACTGATGCTAAATTTGGCGGGCCTGACGTTATTAACCCGCCGTTTCGTCCCCAGCTTGGCCTTGGCGCGCGCGGTGGGGATCATCGGTTTTTGTTTGCTGATGTTTTTTATAGAACACTTTATCGGCTTGGGACGTCTTAACTGGGTATGGCCGATCACCACGCTGCTGAGCGCTTACCTACTGCTGCAGCAACGTGCGGAACTGCGCGTCGGTGGATTCTGGAAAACCGAATTAATATTTTACGGCTTATTCATTTACATATTTGCCTGGAGATTTTGTTTTCCAAGTATTTATCCGTCCTCCGAACACGTCACCGATTTATATTTCATTGCTAATTATTTCGACGGCACAACCTTACCGCCCCTGGATCATTGGTATCCGCCGCATCGGTTTAACATCTATTATGCCTTCCAACATTATGCCGCGGCCTTGATGGGCCGGATCTTTGCGCTTGACCCAGGCACAACGTATAACATCGCGTTTGCGCTGATCTTAGCCCTACCCGCCGCGCTCGCCTGGGAATTCACCGGGCATTACCTCAAAGCAATTTGGATCCGCGCGGTCTTACTGGTCGCACTGGTGAGTGGTGGTACCGGCATGACACCGTTATTGTTTTTCGTGCAGCCGCTCGCCCCCAATCTTAATACCCATCAACTGGCGGGGGCCTTGAGCGAACGTATCGTCACCGGCCAACGTTTTATCGGCTTGATGGATCAACGCACCACCGCCCCTATCGGCTTGGCATTATTTCCGCGCTTTAACCCCGCCGATAAACCCAACCCCAGCTTTGAACCCCTCGAGCTACCCGAAGAAACCTACGGCTACCAAATTTTTCTCGGCGATTATCATCCCCCCTCCGGAGGATTCTTTTTGTTACTGCTGGCCCTGGCCCTGATCGCCGCGATTGAAAACCAGCGCATTGGCCGCATCGGTCAACCGCTGCTGGCCGCCACCCTGCCGGTATTAATGGTCACCAATACCTGGGTATTACCTTTGCAGGGTATCTTGATCGGTGCGTGGTTGGCGTACCGTTACTGGCAGAAAAATCCACCGGATTGGATTGGACTGGTGGCCGGGGGTAGCGTGGCCTTGGTATTGGTATATCCGTTCTTAAGCGGCTTTGTCACTAACGTTCAAACCACCTCCATACGTTTCGTCACAATGATCAATCATACCCCGCTGAGCCGTTTTATCGGCATGCACTGGCCGTTGTTACTCTTGGTCTTGTTCGGTTTATTAAACCCGCAGCAGCGCCGTTTCAGCATAAGCCTGGCCATCGTCTTTGCGGCGCTGCTGCTGATCTCCGAGTTCGTGTATGTCGATGACCCCAGCGGTGGTAAATACGAACGCACCAATACTACGATGAAATGGTGGGGTTGGATCTGGACCGGGGGTCTAATCAGTCTAGGCACGTTGGGTTCGAGCAGTCGCGTGCGCTGGATCCGCTGGGGCACTATCGCGATAGTATTATTGATCAGCACGGCGGTACTCGATCTGAGCCGCTATTTCGTTTTAATGGACAAAAACGACATGGGTTACCTGGCCGGTCATCATTGGCTCACCCAAGACCCCACCCAAGCCGCGCTGGTGAATTTTTTACAGACGGAACCTAACGGTATCGTATTGGAAAATCAATACGGGGATTCCTATGACAATACAACGCTGTATGCCCTGTTCAGCGGCAAACCCGCGCTGATGGGTTGGCCCGCGCATTTGATTACTTGGCGTCGCAATGTCATCGATGTCTATCCGATGAAGGAACGTATCCAAACCTTTTACGCGGGCAACCTCGCCGACAGTCTGGCATGGCTGCAAGCCAACCACGTGCGCTATATCGTCTGGAGCCCCGACGATAACAAAGATCCGCAAGCCTTTGTGCGCGTACAACAACAGATCAGCAACGGTTATCACTGGCAGGTATTTTACGACACCGGCACCTATCGCGTCGGCGTGTGGATCGCCAATCAACCGACCTCGTAAATCAAGTCCACATTGTTTGCACAATGTTGGTAATTTTTTAAACCGGCCAAGGGATTACTTGGCCAACGTATCAACAACCGCTGGCAAGGGCCCATAACGCTGGTCCATGTAACACTCCTTATCCGGCAACCAGCTAGGAATACGATAATAGTTGCGCCGCACTTCGGCCAATACCGTGTCACGGTACAAGGGATAATTAAATCCCGTCCCCAATCCCAAATGGAACTGAGTGCCCTCGAAGGGGATAATAATGTGCTCAAAACTGCGAAAATATTTGGCATAATTCTCAATATCGGCGTCTTTGTCTAAGATGGCCATGGGCTTACCATCGAATTGACGAAAATCGGTGAGCATGTCGTCTTGCCGGCCGTGATACGACCCCGGACCGATCACCAACACCGGTTTTTTATCCGCAAACGCCAGTACCGCCGCGGCGGAATAACTCGGATTCGCCAGTGGAAAGTTATGCCGGTAAGGCTCGACCACGTTTAGCAAGGCCTTGGTGTGCATCGACGATACCAAGTCTTGATAAATACCGGGATGGCCGCGAAAACTAGCGGGTATGGTTGACAAGATAATAATAAACACCACTAAGAAGACCAAACTGAAGCCCCACATAAAATGGAAACAGACACGCAACTGACCGTAACTCAAGAACACAGCCAGGGCGACAAATAAAAACGGATAGAAACTCAAGATCCAATGTCCACCCACCGATTTACCCATGGCAATCACCATGAATAATAAAATCGGCACCAAGAACAGCACCAGAAACAACCCGAGGCCGTCTTGTTTAATGGTTTTAATCAGCTGACTTGGGCTGCGCCACAGGTAATACAACACCGGCGGGGTCATGATGACCAGCAACAGCAATAAATATTTGCCGAAGGTGATCAATGAAAAGGCAAAATCGGCGGTACGATTTTGTAAATTAAATAAATAATTATCCCAACAATGTTGATAATTCCATAACAGATTTAGACCAATAAACGGCACCACGCCCAGGATTAGCCATAATAGTCCGCGATAGGGCCGCCAACCACGGCGCACGAACAACACGATATATAACAGGTATGCGATCCCGAGCAAGCCGGCGAAAAACTTGGAGATAAACGCCAAGCCCAGGCAAATACCGGTTAACCAATACCAACCCCCTTGGTCACGGCGCTGGGCACGGTAGAAACACCACGCTGATACAAACGACCAGAAGATCAAAGGGGTGTCGGTGGTGATCAAGGGCACGAACAGGTTGACCGGCGCCATCCAATATAAACCCGCCGCCAATACCGCTAACATTTCGCCGCGCTTGCGCACGTAATAATAAATCGCCAGACCGATTAAGGTCGTGGTAATGATCGTCGGCAGGCGTAACCAGCCGATCGCATCGCTAACGTGCAACAAACCGGTGAGCCACCAGCCCACCATCGGCGGATGGTCGTAATAACCAAAATCGGGATAACGGCCCCATAACACGAAGTAGGCCTCGTCGCCGGTAACCGGCACCCAAAATGCGATAACCAGTTTAATCACCAAGCTGATGAGGATCAGTCCCCAAAAAGCCTGGCGTTCGTTCAATCGAGCTAACAGCATGCGGATAGGGTGTGGGTGGGCATCGGCCCTAATGGTAGCAGAACTCGCTGATCTCTACCCCACTGGGTGCGGCGGTTTGGGAAAATTTAAGGTTATAATACGCCACTCCTACATTGTTGACAAAGACACTCGCCCGTGGATAAAACCTATCAGCCGCACGCTATCGAAACGCATTGGTATGCACGCTGGGAACAATGCGGTTACTTTGCCCCGCAACCCCAGGGCGCTGCCTATTGCATCATGATCCCGCCGCCCAACGTCACCGGTTCGCTACACATGGGTCACGCGTTCCAAGACACGATCATGGACGCCTTGACGCGCTATCACCGGATGAAAGGCGATAACACCCTATGGCAGGCCGGCACCGATCACGCCGGTATCGCCACCCAAATGGTGGTCGAACGGCAGTTGAATGCCCAGGGTCAGACTCGGCATGATCTGGGCCGTGACGGCTTCATCGCCAAGGTGTGGGAATGGAAGGCGCACTCCGGCGGGACGATTACCCGCCAATTACGTCGCATCGGCGCCTCGCTGGATTGGAGCCGCGAACGTTTTACCATGGACGAGGGTTTGTCCGCTGCCGTACAAGAAGTGTTTGTCCGCCTCCACGAAGAAGACCTTATCTATCGCGACAAACAACTGGTGAATTGGGATCCCGTGTTACAGACCGCGGTTTCGGATCTTGAAGTCATCTCCCAGGAAGAAAGCGGGCATTTATGGCACTTGCGTTATCCGCTAACCGATGGGAGCGGACATTTGATCGTCGCCACCACCCGACCGGAAACCCTGCTCGGTGACAGCGCAGTCGCAGTTCATCCTAATGATGAGCGGTACAAAAAATTTATTGGCAAACAGATTCGACTGCCTATTACAAATCGCGAGATTCCTATCATCGCGGACGACTACGTGGACAAAGAGTTCGGTACCGGCTGCGTCAAGATCACCCCGGCACATGACTTCAACGACTACAAACTTGGAAAGCGCCATAAGCTTCCTTTGTTTTGTATCTTTACTAAGGATGCGAAGATCGTTAACGATGAAGATTGGCCGATGGTTAATCAAAACCTTAGATATGCGCGTATATCAAAGCGGCGCGATATTATCGACGTGGCATCCGAGATTGGCATACCAAGAGACTATTGGGGTCTAGATCGTTTCGACGCACGCAAGAAAATCGTTGCCTATTTTGAGAAAGAGGGTCTCCTAGAGAAAATCCAACCGCATAAATTAATGGTGCCGCGCGGTGATCGCAGCCAGGCGGTGATCGAGCCCTATCTCACCGATCAATGGTATGTAAAGATTGCTCCTCTGGCCGAACCCGCGATCAAGGCGGTTGAAACCGGTGCGATTAAATTCGTCCCGGACAATTGGAAAAACACTTATTTTGAATGGATGCGCAACATCCAGGATTGGTGCGTCAGCCGCCAGATCTGGTGGGGCCACCGCATCCCGGCCTGGTACGACGACCGCGGTACTATCTATGTCGCGCGCAGCGAAACCGAGGTCCGCAAGAAGTACCGGCTCAGCGACACGCTGCAACTCACACAAGACGATGACGTGCTCGATACTTGGTTCTCGTCCGCGTTATGGCCGTTTTCCACCTTGGGCTGGCCGCAACAAACACCGGAATTAAAAACCTTTTACCCCACCTCGGTGTTGGTCACCGGTTTTGACATCATCTTTTTTTGGGTGGCGCGGATGATCATGTTTGGGATGAAATTCACCGGCGAGGTACCGTTTCGCGAAGTGTATATCCACGGCCTGGTGCGCGATTCGCACGGGCAAAAAATGTCGAAGTCCAAAGGAAATGTATTGGATCCGATCGATTTGATCGACGGCGTGGATCTGGAAACCCTGGTAAACAAACGCATCACCGGCCTGCTGCGGCCCAAGGACGCCGCGGATATTGAAAAGATCACCCGCATCGAATATCCCAACGGCATTCCCGCCTACGGTACGGACGCGTTGCGGTTTACTTTCGCGGCGCTGGCATCCACCGGGCGCGATATTAATTTTGATCTGAATCGGATCGAGGGCTACCGCAATTTCTGCAATAAGTTATGGAACGCCGCGCGTTATGTGTTGCTCAATACCGAAGGCAAAGCCACCGGAACCGGTTACTCCAGCATTGAACTCTCCATCGCCGATCGCTGGATCGTTTCACGCTTACAGCAAACCATCCAACAAGTGGACGACGCCATTCAACAGTATCGTTTTGATCTGATGGCCAATGCGCTTTATGAATTCACTTGGAATGAATATTGCGACTGGTATCTGGAATTATCCAAACCGGTATTGGTGAGTGAAACCAGCAGTGCGGCGGCCAAACGCGGCACCCGTTACACCTTGATCCAAGTGTTGGAAACTCTGTTGCGTTTGCTCCATCCCATTATGCCCTACATTACCGAGGACATCTGGCAACGGGTCGCGCCCTTGGCCGCTATCCAGGGGGCAACGATCATGTTGCAGCCCTTCCCCAGTGCCGATCGCGAACTGATCGCCACCGACGCCGATGCCGACATGGAATGGGTAAAACAATTTATTCTCGGGGTGCGGCAGATCCGCAGCGGTATGGATATTAAACCCAGCAAACCCTTGCCGGTGTTACTGCAAAATGGCAGCGACGCGGATCGGCGGCGTTTGACCAACAATCAACACTACATCGAGTTCTTGGCGCGTACCGAATCGATTCGCTGGTTAGGCGGCAATGACACGGCACCGGAAGCCGCCACCGCCTTGCTGGGAAATTTGAAATTGCTGATCCCGATGGCTGGGTTAATCGACAAACACGCGGAGTCGCAGCGTTTGCAAAAAGAAATCGATAAGAAACACCAAGAAAAAGAACGTCTGGCCACTAAACTGGCCAATCCCAATTTTGTGGACAAAGCCCCGGCCGCCGTGGTGGCCACCGAGCGAACACGCTTAGCCGCGATGGAGGCCGCTATGCAGCAATTAACCCAGCAATTGGAAAAAATCTCGCGGCTGTGAACCGACACGGGGATGTTTGGAATCTCAACAAGGTCTTCTGATTTAAAAAGTCACTATCATTGACCGTCGGTGGTTGCCGGATCCATTGCGATGGTTGACCGTCGGCGGCAGGGATGCCGCCGTCGAGCGTACAGGGACGTCTTTACAGCGAGTCAACCATCGCAATGGATCCGGCAACCACCAACAGTACCACCCAAAGCGGTCACTTCCCTGTCGCCAACGCCAGTACCAATTTCACCACAGCAACGATCGTCAGCACAAACAGGGCCACGCCGATCAAACCAATGATAATGTACTGTGAAGGTTTGCCGTAGTTGAAATCACGCTGATAGTTGCTGCTACTCTGCACGCCTAAGAACGCGGCAAACACACTTTTAGTGACCTGCCACAAACTGGGGTCGGATTTCGGATTGGTTTCGTTACTTGTCATGGATTTAATCTCCTACCTATATGCTGCGCGGTACAACAGGATGGGATGTACTCGCCAGGGTATAAACTCATGCACTGGGTTTATTCTGGTTCATTTGTGCCGTTAAACGGTACGCCATCAAGGCCAATACTAACACACCGATGACCAGTACCGCCCACAGGATCCATTTTTTCCACGGCAAGGGTGGTTGGGGAGGTTCGAGAACGGAGCTATCTCCCAAGGTAATCCGCGCCGCCAGGCGGGCGGGTTTGATCATTTGGCCGGTATTCGCGATCGAATCGACATTAATTAATTGCCCCAGCACCGAGTTCGTGGGTGCGATCTTGATCCCGCCAAACGCCAATAAAAACGGCGCCTCACCTTGGGCGGTAAATAAAAGTTGTTCGGGTATCCAGCCTAGTTTTAACATCGGCATGCCATTGAACTTGGTTTCGCCCGGCGCAACACGCAAACGCCAATACCGATGCACGCTCGATGCAATTGATAACTCCGGTGTTTGGAGTAATTTACCTTCATACTGTAAATCATAAAATATCCCGGTGTATTGTTCCTGCCACGGTCCATTGGCGTTGGCACTGGACTCGAGTTTGGCGCGTAACACCGTATTGTGCTGCGCCAACACCAAGTTGACGCGGTCCACCGGAAAATATCCTTGCGTATCGAATCCAAAAACCTGTTCTTTGCTGTCGCTAACTATAACGGGGGTTGAGGTAATCTGTATCCATTGACGCGGTTGGGCCTGAACACTTTCGGGGAATTGCGCCATCACCTGCGACAGCGTTAGGGCATCGGGTTTATCCCAGGTCAGACGCAGGTATTTGTGCTTGTGTAACGGCAGCTCGATGCGCTGCTGGATCAATTGATTATTGGCGTAGTGTAAATTACTTAGGCTGGCGCTGCTTATCAAGGTCTGCCAATGGTCCAGATCCTCGCTGGCTTCGACCTGTACCCCGACCACAAAATCCGGTTGCTGATCCGGCCATTGCAACAACAAAGCATTTGGAACGGTTTCTAAACCGCTAACATCGAGCAGATAACCGCTCAGCTTGCGCGCGTTTGCGGTGGTCTTACCGTAATTAATGTCAATAACCGCCCCCTGTTCATCGGTGGTGATATGCAGCTTATTTAAATTCCGCCCCGGTGATTGGGTTTGTTCACTGGCATACAAGGGAAAAATCGGTAGTACAATATCACTATGCGCGGTGGTAATTTTTTTTTGTTCGCGGCGTAGTAACTGCGGAACAGCCTCGCCTCGGCTGTTAAACACCCGCAAATCACCGTGGTCCGGCCGTGTCATGCCACGGTATACATCCTCGGGCAGGGTGAGCGAATAAATTGCACCGTCACCATCCACCTCCAGGTTATAACCGTAGGCAAACTCATTTTTATCAATCGCCCGGGCATTCGCGGCGAAGAATAGCATAAACACCAACACAAACCGTTGCATCATGAGCGGACCTCCGCTTGCCTGGGTGGTAAAGGAGATAAATAATTTATTAACAAGAATAAAACCCCCACGCTGATAAACGATATAATCCGCGCCAGGGTACCCGAATTGGCTAAATCCACAAAAAATAATTTCGCCACCACCAACACCAGCAATCCCGCGCCGATAAACCATAACACCCGTCGCGGCAAACGGGTCGCGGCAAACGTAATGAACAACCCGCTCAGGGTCCACACCACGGTGAGGCTGGTTTGAAACTCAACGGAGCTCGCCAAGGCGTGGGGATAAAATCCGACACCGAGCCAATGGTGCACGCTACGCGCCACCATGCCATTGATTAACGCAAATCCGGTTACCGCCAGCGCCGGCCCGATCCAAGCGGTGATGGTCTTGTACTGTTCTCCGCTATCAACCGAGTGTAACTCGCGGTGCCATCGAATCAACACCAGCATAAAAAAGATAACCGCTAACTCCAACGGATTTAAAATGGGAATAAAGACCTCCAACGGCCAAGGATCACCCGGTTGAAATACACTAATCGCAGTGGCAAACAACCACAGGAGCGACACCATAGGTAACCCCGCCTGCACCACATACCAGGGGTAATGTTGTTGTAACGGCCACACCAGCCTTGGGCGTAATATAAACAACAATGACAATAGGAACGACGGTATCACCAGCCACATGACCAACGGCCAGGTGGCGCCGCTCACCAGCGTTTGCATTATCCATGTGGCTTGCCAGCTCACTATAATAACCAGCAACCATAGGCTCAGAATATGTTGCCACTTTAATACCCACTCAATAACGCTGTGACGGTATTGGCGCAATACAAAATACTGAACTATAAAAGCAACCGGCCAGGCCACCACGCCAAGGTGTTGAAATGGATGTTGTTGCTGGGTAACCACGCTCAGCAATAAGCTCAAATACATGCAGGCGATAAAACCCAAGACGGGAAACCGCAACAGCCTCCAAGATACTGCGCGTTCAAGCTGCTGCAGGATCAACACACTGCCGCTGATAAACAGCAACCAGCCCGCCGTGAAATACATGAATACGGCGTAATGCTCCAGCGCATTAAATAATTCACGATAGCCGGCGCCCAGCCACCAGCTCAGCCCCCATACCAATAAAAAAATATCCGCCGCCGCTTCGGCCTCGTATAATTGCGAGCGATGTTTGTATAAATAAAAACTCGCGAACATGCCCGCCAAGCTGATCAATACAGCTCCCAGGAATGTACTATTGAAAATAACGAGCTCGGTCGCGGGAGATTGGACAAAAAGCACCATGCTGTCGAAGCGCAACACTGCGGAAAAATACGCTACACCCGAACCAACCTGCAGTAGTAGCCCAAAGAGCCGCGCCATTAAACGTTGTTGCTTTACTCCGATCCAAACAATTCCCGCGCCTTCTAAGGCCCATGCCGCCGAAGTCCAATGCCCGTCCAAAGCGAGGGGTATGGCCAGGGTAGCGAATACCACGCCCAGGGCCAGAAATGCCTCGGTGAGTAAACTTAGACCCTGGGCGCTGCGCCGCCACAACAGCAGCGCCAGCGTGATGTAAAAACCACCCATGCTCAATGCACTTAGCGCTATACCAAACTCTACATTTTTAATCACTGCGCTTTGCAAGGCGAAACTGATCACCGGCACACCGAACACCAAGGTTCCATCCACATAACCTTTGAGTCGTGGCGGTTGACGGAGGGCAAACAATACTGCGATGCTGACAAAAAATAAGAAGAACAAGATCAAAAAGGGTTCAACCGAAACCAATAACTCCGGTTGATAATATTTACTGCCCCACAGTAAACCGATTCCAAACGTAAATACAAATCCCAATAAATTCAATTCGCGCCAGGCGCGGTACCAGGCAATTCCGACGACGCCGACATTCAGCAACGCGTAATAACTGAATAACATCACATGGCTGCCCCCGCCGGTGGAGGTGAGGATCGGTGCTAGAAACCCGCCGGCGGCGGCAAAAAAAGCCAGGTACTTCGCGTCTTGCAACACGGCCGACATACCGGAAAACACCACCATGGCGATCATGACGCCCAGGGCCAGACCGGGCGGCAATAATTGCGAAACTTTCGCGGCGGCGAACACCGCGAGATATAACACACCCACCCCCCCGCCTTGCAGCAACAAACCAAACACCGTATTGCGTTGGCGCATACGCCAACCCAGCACTAATAATGCAATACCCAGGCCCGCGGCAAACAGATAACGTACCTCCACTGGGAAATAATGCCGTTCCGCGGCGTATTTAACCAAAAAGCCCACGCCGAAAAACAAAACAATTATTCCCACCTTGGCAAACACGTTACCATCGGTAAAGAAATGTTTGATCGGCTGTAGCAAGCGATCAAAAATATCCGGACCGTCGGGTTGTTGTCTTACAGCTGGGGATGGACTATACCTGGCTGGTGGCGTTAAAACCGGCGCGGCGGGTGGTGTGATTGCTTTTTGCTGTGGCGTAACCGCATTGTTAGGCGGCCTTGGTGTTTCAACGTGCACAGGTGGTATCGGTGTTGGTGGCGACACAGTAGACGTAGCGGATGGTTTTATACTAGGCGCAGACAGACGGGCCAGCTTATGTTCCAGCAATTTTACCCGGCGTGACACATCGATCACCAGGCCGATAAAAAAACCGACTATTCCTCCCCAGAAGATACCGCCAAACCCACCTGCCATTGCACCCAACAAAGCGAATACTGCCGCGAGAATAATTCCAAATCCCATACCCTTCCCTCCTCTGTGTTAGTATTTTTGCTTATGCGCTTGCAAAAAAGCGCCGGGTTTCAAACACCGCCGGCGCAAATGCCTTGCCCTGCACCCGCAAGCTGCGTTTCATGACAAAGTCGGCTAATAGTCCATTATAACGGCGCAACTCGGCAAGTAGCTTGGCTTGTGACGCGGTCAGATACCCCGCCTTGTACATTAATCTATTCGAATAAATCGGCATCACGGCAGGCAGGGGATAATCCGATCCATTCAATAATCGATGTTGCCAATCATCGCGCATTACGAGGGTTTCCAAGGTGGGACCGATGCGGTTCAATTGGATGGTGGCCGAAATGTCACCGTATAATTGTTTTGCATAATAGTGGTCCTCCATCAGACGGGTGAACAGCGCGAAATTCTTCACCACCGGCCCCGACGCGCCTTTGTCCAGATCGATGTTGGTCCCAACCCCGGCGCAATGCGCCACGATCACGCGCACACCCTGATCTAAGGCGCGGCGCAATAATAACGGGTTACCCAAGGACTGCGCATCGATACCATCCACCGTGTGTTCGTCACCACCGTGGGTTAACAAGGGCAATTGATGCCGGACCATGGCCTGGTAAAACGCGTCGCAGCGCGGTGAGGCGGGATTAATATTCATCGCCGGCGGTAACCACTTTACGGCGCGCGCGCCCTGACTAACGGCTTTCTCCAGCGCCTCGACACAGTCGTCGCGGTACGGATGAATCGATGCAATCCATTCAAAACGACTGGGATCCCGTTGGGCGACCTGGGCGGCATAAGCATCGCTCACTGCAAACCCCGAATGCTGCAGATCGCGCTGCCCCTGCGGGGTATAACAATAATCAAACGCCAATAACATGCACTTTGCCTGCGGCGGAAAATCGGCCAATAAGCGTTGTAAGCGTGTGACATAACTGGCATCCACTCCCTGCGCCGGGTTGACACAAGCGGCGTTCAGCAACATACGATAACGCAGGTATTGTGTTGGATGCGCCAGGCTACGCATGTCTGGATTGAGCCATACCCCTTGGCTTGAATCTCCCATCCCGACCAAATGCGCATGACAATCCCACACCTTGGTGGGATCGATACCTTCCCACGCCGCTTGTACGATGTCGTGTGTGAGCAAGTGCCGCGGTGTATTCCCTGCCGGGCAGTCATTGAATAAACCTTCATCGGGCCATAACCAGGCGCCCCCGGCGGTCAATCCCACCGCACCGGCACCCAGCCAGGTTAACACGCGGCGGCGTTTCATGCTTGATTTTCCAGTGCATGGGCCATTTTAATTCCTTCGGCTTCATTAACGCGTGTCAGTAATACCGCACCGAGAATAAACAAAATGATCAACGACAAAATCGATAGCCGTGGATTAGCCGAAAAGTGACTCACCACCGCCATTAATAGTGGTCCGATGGCCGTGGCGAGTTTACCCAGCATATTATAAAAACCAAAGAATTCGGCGGATTTATCCGCCGGGATCAACCGCGCGTAAAGCGATCGACTCAGGGATTGAATACCGCCCTGCACCAGGCCAATCACAATTGCGAGAATATAAAAATCCTTTACGTCATTCATGAAGTACCCATACACCGTCACGCCGATATAGATGGCGATTGCAATCAGTATCGCGGCCTTGGCGCCGATCTTTTCCCCCAGCTTACCGTAGGCAATCGCGGCGGGGAAAGCCACGAATTGCGTCATTAAAAACGCCATGATCAAATCACCCTGATCAAAACCCACTCGACTGCCGTAGTCGCCCGCCATCACGCTAATAGTATCGACACCGTCGATATATAACCAGTACGCTAATAAAAACGTAAACACCACCTTGAGGTTACGAATGGTATGAAAGGTGTGTAGCAGTTGTCGCAGGCCCTGACGTATCGCCACACCCAAGGCAACCGGTTCGACCGGTTTGCGTTCTTTGACCAGTAAAAGAATCGGCAACGAAAACACCGCCCACTAGACTCCAATGAATAAAAACACGTTTGGTATCTCATCCGCCGCCGTGATATGCTGAATTCCGAACTTGCCCGGATCAGCATATATAACACACGCCAATAAAGCCAAGCCGCCGCCCAGATAGCCTAAAGAAAAACCCAAGGCGGAAAGCATATCGAGTTTATCCTTGGGGGACACATCGACGATCATGGAGTCATAAAAAATATTACCTCCGGCAAACCCAATGTAGCTTAATATATATACCAGCAACGCCATTTCCCGTTGACATGGATTCACCACCCCTCAATTTGTAGTTGATTCATTCACCAATTGTTGCACCGCGGGGTAATCGGTTTTACCCGAACCCAGCAGCGGTAGTTGTTTCACGGTAATAATACGCCGTGGCACGCTGTTTTCCGCCATGGCTTGTTTACGCGCATAGGCCGATAACTCGTTGCGCTCGGCGCTGCCGCGGGTGGTAACCAAAACCAGTTGCTCGCCTTTTTGTTGATCGGGAATGGTCACGACCGCGTGTTTATCCTCCGGCCAAGCGTGTGCTACCAGTTCTTCCACCGCGGTGAGCGAGATCATCTCGCCGCCGATTTTGGCAAAACGTTTGGCGCGGCCGCGGACAAAAACAAAACCTTCCGTGTCGATACTGACAATATCACCGCTGTCATACCAACCGACGCCGTGCTGCGTCGCCGGGGGTTGTATCACCCCGGGTTTATCGTGTAATAAATACCCGCGCATTACATTCGGACCTTTTACGTATAAACGTCCCCCTTCATTTACACCTGGAACCGGCTCTAATTTATATTCCACCCCCGGTAAAAATTGACCCACGCTGCCGGGTTTATTTTCCATGGCGGTATTGGTCGCCAAGGCGGGACTGGTCTCGGTGGCGCCATAACCTTCTAACACACGCACGCCAAAACGCTCACTCCAGCTACGGCGGGTTTCGTCCTGGAGTTTTTCAGCACCGGCAAACACGTAGCGTATACTGTAAAAATCGTACGGGTGGGCGAACCGCGCGTACCCCACTAAAAAAGTGTTGGTGCCGAACATGATGGTGGCATTGGTTTCATACACCATCTCCGGCACGATACGATAATGCAACGGCGTTGGATAAAAAAATACCTTCATCCCCGAGAGCAGCGGTAATAAGGTCCCGGCGGTTAACCCAAACGAGTGAAACATTGGCAGGGCATTAAAGATCACGTCTTGCGCGCTAAAATCGATACGGGTTGCGAGTTGCGCGCCGTTGGCCAAAATATTCGCGTGCGACAGTACCACCCCTTTTGGTTTGCCTTCCGACCCCGAAGTAAACAATACAATCGCGGCCTCATCACAGTGGGCCTGTTGGGATTTGTGCCGGTAGGCGGCACGTGCAAAGTGCGCTTCGGTTAATCCGCGGATCCGATCCAGCCAACCAATTTTCTTGACCACATCCTCCAAATAAATAATTTGTACCTTTTGCGCCAGTTGCTCCAGTATCTTTTCAAAACGGCCCAGC
Organism: Gammaproteobacteria bacterium; assembly: GCA_016194635.1. GTDB lineage: Bacteria > Pseudomonadota > Gammaproteobacteria > UBA6429 > Thiohalophilaceae > JACQBC01. The sequence goes on from JACQBC010000030.1 coordinate 64,722, forward strand.
GTGACGAAGCGGCGCGAGGTATAAACCGTGCGGATCGCGGCAACCTCGCAGGCATTGAGCATGCCATTGGCACCGGTGGAAAAATTCATCAACGCCGGAACCCGTCCGTAGATTTGCAAGCCCAGCATCAGGATCACAGTACTCACGGTATTGGGCAACATGATGCCGACGTATTCATTGCGTACCGATTGGGGTGCAATGGTGTTACCTAGAATAAAGGCGCGGGTTAATAATTGCCGGTAGGTCAGCGGATGCCGTTCGATATCCTCCACCACCCGCTGGTTACCCCCATGGGTACGCATCGCGTCGAGGATACCTTCCAACATCGTACGCCGGTAATTGCTGGTGGCAAACATCATCTCGGTCATAATCGTGGACAATTCCTTGCCCGCGTATTTACGCCGCGCACGTCCGCGCACTTCATCCGGCGCACGGATGGTACGCGGCGGCAAGATAGTAATGCTGATTTTGGGAAACCAGCGTAGGCGTACCCGCCCGCGCAAGCGCGAGAAAGGCGTGAATTGCGCGCCGTCGATACGTACCGGTAATAACGTCGCCCCCGAGCGGTCCGCCACCAATCCAGGACCGTTATAGATTTTCATCAACGACCCGGTCACCGTGATGCGCCCCTCGGGAAAGATCACCACTTTTTTGTCGCCCTGCACATAACGGATCAAGGATTTCAACGACAAGGGATTGGTGGGATCCATCACGAATAAATTCACAAACGGTTTAATGATCCGCGAGAACCAACGTTGCGAGATTTGGGTATTAATCGCGAAGCTCAGACGGTAGGGAAAGGCCGTCGCCAATAACAAGCCATCGAGAAACGAGGTGTGGTTGGAGACGATCAGTACGCGTTGCCCCGCCTGGGCGATATTCTCCATCCCCTTAATTTCGACGCGATAGAACAGCCGCAATAACACCTTAAAAAAATACTTAAGCATCTTATGCTCCTAATGTTGCCCCAAACCCGCCAGAAAATTCTCCACTAACACCTCCACCACGGATTCGGTGGTGACTTGTTCTCCCCACTTGAGTTTGTCACTCAAGGCCAGCTCACATACGCCATGTACCCCACCCCACAACGCGCGCGCCACACGGGCACGTTCACTGTGACTCGTATTGGCCTTAATTGCTTGTAACGGAGCTTCAATGATCGCAAACAGCTCACGCACCATGAGGTCAAACCAGGCCGGCACCTGACTCCCTGGAGCTAACTGATGGGTAAATAATAACGACCACCGCGCGCGCTGATGTTTAGCATAGTCGCAATAAACACGCGCAATACCGTGTAAAACCTCGTGCGGCCGTGGATGTTTAGTACTCTCCGCCTTGAGCATGCTTTCAAGTTCCTTTAAGGTCGCCGCATTGAGGTGTAGGATAAGCTCATCCAAATTTTTAAACACCAAATATAGCGTACCCACGGTATAACCGATGGCCTTGGCGACCTTGCGAGTGGAAAGGGCCTCTAGACCTTGCTGCGCGAGGATCGCGCTGGCCGCGGCCAGGGCCATGGATTTGATCTCTTCGCGACTATGGTCATTACGTCTTGCCATCGGTGTCTATTCTGAGCACTGTTTAATTATAGGTAAATTTATTGAACAGCGTTCATAAAGTCAATCGATTCTTCTGTAGGAATTGCCTGATAAATATTTAGGCTTTTAATATCAATAGCTTAGATCGTCCTGAGTCTAGGCCCCAGGATATTTTTTGGGACATACACGGGATAGGCTACGTCATTGGGTGTAAGCACCGCCCCGTTGGCCCCGTCCGCTCCGTCCGGAAATAACACTCCTAACGGTTCAGTCCGATCATAAAACCCGAATCGCTTCACCTGAGCAAACTTGAAACTATCGACTATACACTTTTTGCCATCGCAATATCATACCCGTAGCGCTTCGGGCCGGTGAGTTTATCGTCAACCCCGCTGCCGGAGTAACTGACCGCGAAGGCTGTGCCGTTCAAATATAACCGCTCCACCGGGACACCGTTGGGGCGATTCATGGCCAGGAATTGGTAAAACACCGGGATGCTGTTGTGTAGCGTGAAGGTCATGTATTGTTGCGACTGGCCTTGGCCGGTGCGAACAAAATGAAAGATGACTTTCTTGGCGCGGGATGAAAAGGTTTCTTGCAAAATACCGGTGGTCGAGCCGTCCAGCTTCTTACCGGTTTGAATGGCATTCACAGTGGGCAGCCCGCTTTCGCGGTTCATCGCGCGGCCCGCGTGCGTGACAATGTTACGCTGCATACCAAACACGAAAAAATCCAATTGAATCATCCCTTGATAACCTGTAGCCGTGGCATCGCCTTTAACGCCTTCATACTGCATGTAAATAAGCATGGTTTGTTCTCCCCGTGTTAAGTCAATTAATTTTCCCAGATTTTCATAAGCGCAAGGCCAAACAGTTCATTCTTCTCCACCACGTTTTTGAACGTATGGGGGTTGTCGTCGGGGTGGTGTTCGGCGTAGTAAATGCTGGGGGCAGCTTCCTGCATCGTGAACAATTTAGCATGCGGCACTTTGTCGGCAAAGAAACCCGGTTTTAATAAATAGCCCACCTCGCCGCTTCGATATATTTTGTACTTGGAATGCTCCCTATCCAGGGCATCATTGATCTGATTAAACACATTCATAAAATACCAGGTCTCGTCGTTGAAGGGCAGCGGCAACAACTCGGCCACGTCGCTGATCACCGGACGTAGTAGTGTGGCGGTGGTGGGGCTCAATACCCAAGCCATGCTGACAATCCTGGCGATGTCGGGGTCGCGGTATTTATTCCTGTTGGGGCCGTCGTCGTCATACCAGCGTATCGCAGGGGGGCGCCAATCATGGGCTTTCTTTTGTCCTGTGCAATCGAAAACACTCGGTGGAATCGTGCTTTTTCCCGCCAACAAGACGGCATTACTTTCTTGAAGAACCAAGGTTTTAATGTCATTCAAATTAGCGGGGGGTACTAACTCGTATACCACCATAATCAAGCCTCCTGATTTAGGCGTTCATAGAGGGGAAAAATACCTTCTTGTAAATCCTGCCCAATATCCTGAAGCGCTTTGACAATATCCGCCCGTGTCGCCCCCGGTGCCGCATCCGCTCTTCTGAGCAGATACGCCACGTTTTCATGACCAATCTTCGTATGGACCTTGCTATGGGCATAGGCCTGGGGCATGGCGGAGTGCGGTGTATGCCGGACAAAACGCGGCAGATAGATAAGGTTGGGTACATCGTGCGGGTCGATCCCCCACTTCAATAAAATTTCGAGCGCACGCGCTGCCCGCGGATCACTCCACGCCACAAGGTGGTGTACCGCCACATCGTCGGGCCGCAAGCTCTCAAGGAACGCCAGCAAGTTCTCGCTGGCCTGGTACTGCACCTCGCGGCGGGCCTTGCGGATTTCAGGACCTATGTTGTCCTTCATCTCCTGCAGGGTCTTTTTCAGTTCCCAGTCGTGTTTTTGGATGATCCGTGCGAAGAGCACCTTCGCGATCCCCATGTTATTGTTGGTCAACTGCAACAACCCGTCCAACAGTTCTTCTTCTTCCACCAACACCACGTCCGGTTTTGAATCCGAGCTTGCCATGTGTCCCCTCTCTTCCATGCAAATCCTGACCGGATGATAACAAATGTTTTTAACAAAATCCGGTGGTTTTTGATCACGTTCACGTACCACGCATGCACCCCCCTGGGTGGGTGACGGTATGCCTTGCAGACAAGCTTTTCCCTTAATATGAGTACACGTATTACGCCGCCAACGTGGCCACAAGATATTCGTCCGGCGTTTTTACCTTGGGAGATTGATCGTCTACTACGGTAACGGGAAGAACCTCATGCCCGCGCACCGCTCCACCACGATAAAATTCCGCGCCGTCAGACGACGGTTGCAACGAATTACCCAAAAACATCATAAGGGTGACACCGGCATCACGCCAATGCCCTATTACCGTTGCATGCCGGTCACAACGTGATGCGGACCGTGGCGTTGGTTCATCCAGCGGATCAGGGTTGAATAGGCTATCCCCGCCCGTAGTGCCGCCTGCGCTAAACTTCCATCATTATTCCGACGCAATGCGTTCTCAACCGTCTCGCCATGAATCACACAAGGCAGGGAACATTTTCCGGGGAAAGTATTTATACCTAGCACCTAACGCATCAAATCCACACGACGTGACCTACACCGCGTTCCATTTCGATCCCCTGCTTTCATTGTTCCGCGTGTTTTGGTAGTTTATATGCTTAACAAAGTGTCAGGGCCCTTAAAACGCGGCACGAAATCTCCACAGCTTGTTATCCCATGCATAGGATCTTGTCGATGACCGTAGATGCTGTACCCGTGTACCCCGCCAAACTCGCACAGGCGCTGCGCCGTTTCGCACCTTACCTAAAACCGCACGCACTACGCATGTTGCTAAATGTATTAGTGGTTCTGGGTGCCACGTTTAGTTCTGCGCTGTTGATCTGGATGATCGGACACGGCTTCGATCTGTTGCATGCCAGCCGTTTTAAGGAGTTGCCGCGGTATTTTCTTGGGCTAACAATCTTAGTAATACTATTGCAAGGCTTGCGTTACGCGAATTATTACTTGTACGAATCGATGGAGCAGCGCGTGATCTTCTCGATTCGACGCGCGCTCTATGCACAGCTGTTGTTGTTGTCAACCCCGGTTAAAACCCACTATGCGGCGGGCGATCTGCTGACACGACTAGGGCAGGACGTAAGCCGGGTATCGCAGTTGTTGGTGCTGGTGCCCGGTCAGTTGTTTGCCTACGGTTTGACTTTTCTGGTCTATGTGTCGGTAGTACTGTGGATCGAACCGCGGCTAACCCTGGTGGCATTGGTCTTGTTGCCTTTGTTCTGGTGGCAGCAACGCTACTTCTCGCTGCGGACGCGCCGCTCCTCCGGAACGTTTCTCGCCCACCAGGGAGAGCTGGGTGCCTTTGAAGAACAATCCCTCGCCAATCTGCAAGGGATCAATTCGTTCAGCGCCGAGACGGTGATGTTAACCCGCTTCGCGCGGCTGTTCACCGATTTTCGCCGTGCCGCGATGCGTAATTTGCTGACCCAGAATGCCTTTGTGGTGAGTTTTGAATTGCTAGCGGCGTTGTGCGCCATTGTACTGGTGATCTTCGGCGTGCAGGCGATCGGACGCGGCGCGTTGACCCTGGGCGGTTTGATCAACTTTCTCCTATATATAGGCTACCTCGCCAAACCGCTGCAGGGCCTGGCCAATATTCCCGTGGAGTCGCAGATCCGCGCCGCCGCCGCTGCACGGGTGGCGGAAATCCTGGATACCGTGCCCATGGTGCAAGAGCGCGTACCGGCGCGGGTGTTGACGGAGGTTGCCGGTCATGTGCGCTTCGCCGCTGTCAGTTTTGCGTATCCGGGCGGATCGCCGCTGCTACGCAACTTCAACCTCGATATCCGCGCGGGCGAATTTATCGGATTGGTGGGAACGAGCGGTTCTGGAAAATCCACGTTGGCACGGTTGTTATTACGCTTCTACGATCCCACCCACGGCAGCCTATCGCTGGATGGCCATGATCTGCGTGAACTAAGCCTGGCGTCGTTACGCGCCCAGATCGCCGTGGTGTGGCAAGAGCCGTTTTTACTTGACGACAGCGTGCGGGCCAATCTACTACTGGCCAATGCGGGCGCGAGTGAAACGGATCTGATCAGCGCCGCACAACAAGCACAGGCACATGAATTTATTACTCAACTGCCACAGGGTTACGCGACACGGCTCGGCGCCCAGGGAGCGCGGCTGTCCAGCGGGCAACGGCAGCGCCTGGCGATCGCCCAGGCATTACTCAAAAAATCGTCCTTGCTGATATTTGATGAAGCGACCTCCGCGCTCGATGCACAGGCGGAGATGGCCTTGTTACAGGCCTTGACGTTTGTGCGCGGCGGGCGGACTACGATTGTTATCGCACATCGATACTCTACCCTGCAGGGAGTTGATCGGATTGTTTATTTAAACGGCGACGGTAGCGCCGATGTTGGTACCCATGCGGAATTAGTGCAATACCATGCAGGCTACCGTGCGGCGCTGGCGCATCAACGAAAATGAAACGCCCACAATGTTTCTTTATGTAATGCAAAGGTTTGTTGCTGAGTGAGTTCATCGATAACTTGCCGCAGGATACGGGTTCGCGCGGCTTCATCCTGTTGCGTAACTTGACCGGCTAGCTTTTTTAAACGCTCTATTTCATTACTAATGGTTGTCGTCCATTGCTGGGTCTTGGCTGCGAACATACCGGGATTGCCGCTGTTGGTGTAATAACGCAACAATACCAGCATCTGCGGGATGTCATCGGCGCCATGTAGATCAAGCCTATCCAAGGCGGCGCCTGCTACGGGTAAGTTGGTGCGGGCAACGGCCAATAACTGCCATTTGCGTTCCTCCGCGTCATGTGTACGAAGCGCGGCGAGATGAGACCAGTCCTTGGTTTTATACAGCAACTGCGCGTACACGGCATGCCGCACGGCGGGGTCTTTAATCCGTTGCAAGGTCTGCCGCGCGGCATTGATCTGGCCTTGTTGCGCCAATAACAGGGCATGTTGTTTATAGGTGCGGTCGGGCCATTGCCGGTATTGCGCATAGAGTCGCGCTGCAGTCGCGTAATCATAGGCCCGCCAAGCACGTTCATACTCCACACCCCGGCCGCGTATCGGATCGATCTTGGCAAGTTGCTGCGCGGCCTTTTCGGCAAGCTCGGTGTCATTCCAGAAGAAATAATGATCGGCTTGCGCGTACAACCGATCCGCCGCCTGTTCGCCAAGATAGGGAATTAGATCCAAATGAAAATGCTTGCGCAAAAATGTATAAGGATCTTCAGCGCCGCTGGGTTGAGTGGTCAGCGCCGACAAGCGTACTTCGGAAAGCAGGTTGGTATCGGTATTGGGCCTGGCAGTACCCGCGGCTGCCAGCATTTCATTACGCGACAGTGCAAAGTACCAGAGCAGATCCGCCGGTGTATATATATCGTGGGTGCTAAGGGTTGCCTTGATCTTAGGTTGTTCGAGAATACGGGCGATACGCGCGTAATCAAAACTGAGCGGCTGTTTTGATCCGATTAAGATCAGGTCTCCGGTGTTGATGTTCGCGAAACTCAGGCCCTGTGGGTACACTTGATAAAACGCCTGAAACAGTGATTGTAGCGTGGTGGCGTCCATTCGAAACAGGTTAACCCATTGTCCAAATACACCGTCGGGATTTAAACGGGATTTAGTCAGTGCCCAGAACTGACGTGTGAACACATTGGCGGCACCCGCCAGCCACGGATGGGAAGGTTGCGCGACAATCAGATCGTAGTAGGTAGGTTCGACCAGCAGGGTATTGCGGGCGTCATTAAAATCCAGCCGCACGCGTGGGTCCTGTAGCGCGGGAATTTCTCCGTTGGAAACATGCCGATCCGCCTCAACCACGGCCGGTTCGAGTTCCACCACGTGGATCGACTCGAGATCGGTGAGCGTCAAGGCCCGTGTCGTGATCCCGCCGCCAAAACCCACCACGAACGCCGATTTCGGCGCAGGGTGTAACATATACGGGACGAGGCCAAGCAAAGTTTCAGTCAGCAACGCCTGGTTGGGGTCGTGCATGTGGATCAAGGATTCATTCAACCCATTGTTCTGCAATTTCGCAATGGTATCGTCGTAAGTCACTAGACTGATGACACCGGCCTTGCCCTCGGCCAAGTATAAGAACTTGGGTTTCTTGCTATTCATAGCATCGGGGTCCCATTGATAATTCACGGAGGCAATCAATGCGGCATAACTTAAGTGCGGGGCCTGCCAAGCCGCTACTAACGCCAGGCTAACAGACGCCAGTAGGGCCATACGTCGCGCCATGCGCTGCAACCTGCCTAAAAAAATAAGCGCCAGTAGTAGGATCAGCGCCGCCATCAGCGTCAGTAAATGATCGGTCCCGTAGCGCGGGATAAACCAAAACCCGGCAAAGATCGCACCGAAAATACTGGCGACGGTATTGATCGCATAGGCCTTGCCGATACGCGCACGCACCGCGTGTAGGCTCCCACAATATAATTTAAGATTGAGTGGGAACAAGGCGCCGAGCAAGAAGGTGGGGATAAACAACAGTGCAAACACGATGCTATATTTCGTCAAGTGCTGGAGTAAAGCCGCCGTCTTATAATGATTGACGGCGTCGTAAATTTGCGGGAGCAGACTAAAACCGGCCCGCGTCGCAACCAAGGCGAGGCCCAACAACACCAACCCCAGGGCCATCCACACGTGCGGCGCGCGGATCTTCTCAAGCCGCGATTTAATGACCCAGGAACCCACGGCAATACCACTGAGGAACACCGTTAAGATCGCGGCGAATCCATACAGGGTGGTGCCGGTAAAAATGGCCAGATATTTTGTCCACCCCACCTGGGTAGCAATGGAAACAAAGCCGGTACAAGCCAAAATAATCAAGGCGCGCCGACGATCGATGCTGTCATCGGTGTTTGCCGTCGGATCGGTGGATGTCGCCGCCGGCAAGACCTCGATAGGCGGCAAGACCCAGGTGCGGCTGGCGTAGAACGCCGCGATTACAATAGCCATGTTTATCGTAAAGGCGATATAGATCGAACCGTCCAAGCCCCAATGAGGAATAAAAACAAACCCCGTTAACGCCGCGCCTAAGACAGCGCCGGCGGTATTCAGGCTGTAGAGCTGACTCATACGCAGGCCGATTTCATTGTGCTGGCGGATCAGGATCGAGGCCATGACGGGAAATGTGGCGCCCATGCACAAGGTAGGAAGGGACAATAACAGCAAGGCCACGGCAAACTTGAGACTGAGTGTTGTGCCCATCGCCGGAACCAAGGCCAGCACTCCATCCAGGTGCAGCAAGATCGGTAATAACATCAAGCCGCTGATGCCGATCAAAAGTTCCAACACAAGATAGGGAGTAAAACTATGAATCCGGTGGCGGGTGATGCGCTCGGCTAAATAACTGCCCATCGCCATACCCAGAAAAAATGCGGCCAGCACGGTGCTGATTGAGGCGCTGGTGGAACCCATGCTCAAGCCCAGCAGCCGCACCCAGGTTACTTGGTAGGTTAAACTGGCGATGCCCGAGAGCACTAGAAAACTAGCGGCAACTACGACGTGCATGCGGCCTCCTCAAGGTAAAACGTAATATATCAATAGCAGGTAAAAGAGGCTGTTTATAAATACAGTGTATGATTATTTCCATAATTATAATGTTATTTACTGTTTCTGCGAACTGTAGCGCGATCATACACAACGAAAATTCCAGAACTGTCCGAAAACGGACAGATGCAACCGGAAGGGTTCCAGTAATTTATCGCCTCGTTCAGCAGTCCAGGTGGATTACTGAATTCTGTCAAACTGAAACTTTAGTTAAACTCAACTAGGAGGTATGTATGGGTGGTGGAATGGGTGGTGGAATGGGTGGTGGAATGGGTGGTGGTATGGGCGGCGGCATGGGCGGCGGCGGTATGGGCGGCGGCATGTAACCGTACGAGGGCTGAACCACGGCCCTCTTACTGCGAAAATCAACGGCACCTTCGGGTGCCGTTGTCGTTATGTGCGGTATCGCAATTATTTTCTACCATAATGGCAGCACACCTGAGGCCTGGCGTGCGCGTGCCATGCATCGCGCACTCGCGCATCGTGGTCCCGATGCGGCCAATGTGGTATTACGTGCCGGTGTGGCCCTGGCGCACGCGCGTTTGAGTATTGTCGATATCCAAGGCGGCGCGCAGCCCATGCAGACCCCGGATGGACAGTATGCGATTACCTACAACGGTGAGATTTACAATTACCGTCAATTACGCCAATCGCTGATCGAGCGCGGCCTACCGTTTCGCAGCCAGTCGGATACCGAGGTGGTACTGAACGCCTACCGGGAATTCGGCGCGCGGGCGTTGGTCAAGTTGCGCGGCATGTTCGCGTTTGCGATCCATGATCGCTACCGCGGCGAACTGTTCATGGCACGCGACCGCTTGGGTATTAAACCGCTGTATTATTATAATGATGAGCGTGTGTTTGTCGCCGCTTCGGAGATCAAGGCCATCTATGCCTCTGGTCTGGTTAAACCGGAGTTGAACCGCGCCTCAATACAAAACTATTTCAGTTATCAATTTGCCATCGCCCCGCACACAGCTTTCACGCATATTTATGAATTACCCCCAGCGCATAGCTTGTGTATCAACGCTGGTAACGCGCCACGTATCAGCCGCTACTGGGATCTAAACTTCCCAGCCGCGGGGGATTACGAGAGCATGGACGAGACGTATTGGACTCAACAGTTTACCGATACATTTCAAAACGCGGTGACCAGCCACGGCATCGGCGAGGCACCGATCGGTAGTTATCTGTCCGGTGGCATCGACTCGTGCAGTATCACGCGTCTATTGGCCGATAGTCAGCCGCGGCTGCAGACCTTTTCCATCGGATTCGATAATGCCGACTATGACGAGTCATCCCAGTATCGTGCAATAGCCGCCTCCATGGGCGTGGCAAACGCAGAGTTGCGCTTGCAGGATGAACGGCCGCAGGGTTATCTCGATGACCTGGTGCAGTGTATTTATCATCTCGAACAACCGCAAAGAATGGCGGTCGACATCCCACATTATCTTTTATCCGGCTTGGTGCGGCAGAAAACTTATAAAGTTGTCTACACCGGCGACGGTGCGGATGAGCTATTGGCGGGTTACGATTGTTTTCGCCAGGACCAGATGCGGGTTTGGTCGAACGGTCCGCTAAAAAGCCGCTTACGGCGCTGGTATTACCTGCGTCGTCATACACGTTATTTTCCGCGTGAGCATATGCGCCTGCTGCTTGCTCTGCACACGCGCCGTACACAACAGCACACTATAAACAGATTTGGATTTTATCCCGCATGGCATGATTTCTGGCAAATCACACGACAACAGCGGACAGGTATCATGCGCGAAGACGCCTCGATAAACGGCGAAGCGCAGATGGACGCGCTGGTCGCGGGCATGCAATCGCATCTCGTCGGGCGTGATGCCCTCAATCAATCGCTCTATTTCGAGCTGAAAACCCGCTTGCCAGGATGGATTTTATGGAAAAGCGACCGCCTCAGTATGGCGCATGGGGTGGAGGCGCGGGTACCTTTTCTCGATCACCCCTTGGTTGAATTGATTGCGCGCATGCCACCGCAGATGAAACTCAACGGGTTGAATGAAAAATATATTTTAAAGAAATCCATGCTGCCCCGGCTACCCGAGACCGCGCACGGCTACCGCAAACGCGGCTTCTATACACCGATCAGTGCTTGGTTTTTTACTTCCAACCGCAGAGAAGAGCTCGCGCCGTATCTTTCACGCGAGGCCCTGATTAAAACAGATCTGTTCGATCCTGAGCGCGTCATGGCCTTACAGCGGGAATTACAAGGGATCTCAAAACCGCTCGACCTGCAGACAGGTTACAGACTCATGCGGATCGAGTGGATATTATTCACTGTATTGACCACCCAAATACTCCATCACCTGTACATGGGTAACCACCAGCACATGATGCCGTCTAAACACACGGTTTTGGAATGCTAAGGCTTCCAAAAAAATTTGCTTTTAATATACACCCGCTACGGTTCGCTACACACTCGCACTGCATTCTTGCGCAGTTTTGTTGCCCTGCGATCGTTTGTCATCCTGCGATTGAACATCACGATACTGCTGGTGCCGTTGGCGATCTGGTGTAGGTCTTCAGGTTTTTTGATGATGATATAACGCCGATCGATATCGACAACCTCGCGGCGTTTCATTTCCGCCAAACAGGTACTCACCCCCTGGCGGCGCGAACCCACCATGTCGGCGATGTCTTGTTCGGTCAGTGGGATACCGATTCGAATGTATTCCCCGATTACCATACCCCGAGTTGCGCCTAGACGTAGGAGAAGTTGCGCGACCTCCATCTGGATATTGCCGCTGGCAAGACTTAAAAACCGTTGGCCAAGTTCACGCATCCGCTCCGCCATGATCTTCATCAGGGAAAATGTAATTTCTGGCTTCGTGGCAAGCCATGCAGTAAACTGAGCATGCGCAACACATAACACTTCACAGGGTTCTACCGCGTAGGCGGAAACCAGCCTGGGTATACTTTGCACGCACTCGGCCAAACCGAAAATTTCTCCCGCGAGGGAGAACCAGAGCAACACATCACGCCCTTCGGCCGAGCTCACAAAAAGTTTGACACGCCCATGTTTTAAAACGAATACTGTAAAGTCCGTTTCCCCTGCCGTAAATATGAAATCATTCTTGGCGTATATTCGGTTCCTACCGACACGATAGAGTTCATTTCTGTCACTATCTTGTAGTTGGGACAAAAAATTTGTATGGGCACCGGTTGTTTGGTGCGAATCAGTCATTAAGCTCTCCTTAATATTACGTATTATGTATCGTAGGACTAAATTTTGTTAGAGCATGGCGTGTTAGCGAATTTCCTAACGGTAACAAGCACTTTTCTACACAGTAAACGCGTATCGAGTACGCGTTATTACTCACAAAAATAGTGGTCTTAACCGATAAATATACAAACCATAACGGACCAAAATAACCATAACGTTATAGTAGCTTACTTTGAACTCGACTCCTTTCACAACATTGTGACGAAACCCATGTTACTGAAAATAATTTTAGAAATGCCACGCTATCGCAGTACTTTAATTTTCACCTGTCCGATTTATGACAGAAAAGTTAAGAATTATAAATTTATAGTGCCGCACCCTATGGCTTATTTTCTTTTGGTGTCAATGATGGAGAATGAATAAATGAAAATGAACAGACGAGAGTTTTTACAGCGTGCCAGTGTTATCGGCGCAACCGTGGCTGGGTCCGCTGGATTGTTATCATGGGCCCCCAGTGCCGCAGCAGCACAAACGTACGCGGTTAACTTGACGGCGATGAGCGGTGATGTCACGCAAATTGATGGTACCACCGCCTTCATGTTTGGTTTCAGTAATACCGGTGTACTGACCGTGCCCGGGCCGACGATCATTTGTCAAGCAGGCGATTCTATTCTGCTGACCTTGAGTAACACGCTGAACACACCCGTGGTCTTCGCAGTCCCTGGCACCAGTATCAAACTCACCACCCCCGCCAATGGTTCGCTGCAATTTGCCTTTGCGGCGCCCGCTCCTGGCAGCTATCTCTATTGCGACGATCAAAACAGCGGTGTGAATCGCGTCATGGGCTTGCATGGATCCTTGGTTGTCATGCCGTTAGGAATTAAAAACCAAGCGTTCACAGCCGGGCCGAAATTCAAACGTCAATTCAAATGGCTGTTGGGCAATGTCGATCCCGTGTGGGGTAACGCGGTAAAGGCCAACGGTGATAATTACGTTAAATCTATCGTTGCCTCCAGTTTCCTACCCCGTTATTTTACCATCAACGGTAACAGCTTCGATAAAACCCACGAACCCAATACCGATCTGTACGGTTTATACGGTGAGCCGGCGCTGGTACGCCTGATGAATGCCGGGGGGATGGTGCACTCGCCGCATTTCCACGGTAACCACGTTGAAATCTGCAGTATCAATCGCACCAACTTCAGTAGCAATCGCCTGCTCAAGGATGTTGTATCGATGTACCCACTGGATTGTCGCGATGTGATCTTTCCGTTCATACAACCGCCGGACGCATGGCCACCGATTACCGTTGAGCCACAAAACTACCCCATGCATTGCCATTCGGAAATGTCGCAAACCGCGGGCGGTGGCATGTATCCGCATGGCCTGCATTGCGCCATGGGGCTTGGCAAGCTTCCGCTCGTTGAATCGGATTTGACCCTGGGCGTAGCAGCGCTTCCCTGAAGCTATATACTATACGTCACGGAAACGAGAGCTGCCACCACTTTACAGCAGCAGCGTAAACACACATGAGGATTTAAATAGTATGCTAAGTCAATTTGGAAATAACACTTATGTAAAACAGCAAGCCATGGGCGGTGGTATGGGCGGTGGCGGTGGTATGGGGGGCGGCGGTTGTGGCCCCGCCGGTATCACGGGCAACTGTGGTCTGAACCCCGATGCACCAGCGACACCCGGACCACCCATCACGCCGGATATAGAATTTTTCCGGGTCACCTTCATGCAAGGCAGTCAAGTGATCAACGGCGTCACCGTACCGGTATGGGGTTTTAACGACGCTGCCGGCGGTGGCGGCATGGGCGGCATGGGCGGACGTTTTCCGGCCCCCCTCATCCGCGTACGCCAAGGCCAAATCGTGCATACGCATCTGAACGCCATGGCGATGATGGTGCCGCACACTATCCACCACCACGGTATCGAACCCTCTACGTTTAACGATGGGGTTGGACATTACTCATTTGACGTCCTGGGGGACTATACCTACCAATGGCGCGCCTCACAGGCAGGTACGTACTTTTATCATTGCCACGTCAACACCGTCTTACACGCCGAGATGGGCATGTATGGCGCGTTGATTGTTGACCCTCCCACCGGCCCTGGAACCCCCTTTGTCGGCGGACCCGCGTACGACGTCGAGGCCATCTGGGCGGTCGACGATATCGATCCGACGTGGCACTGCCTGCCCTGGAATGCCGCACTGTGCGGGGGCGATGCGCGCCTGAATAATTTCAATCCGACCTTGTTTTGCATCAACGGACTGGGCGCGGACCTCACCCAAACCGACCCCACGGTCGCCATCACGGTACCGCGCGGTAGGACCTTGTTGTTGCGATATATCATGGCGGGTTATGTCCCACAGCGGGTAAAATTTCCCACCGGCATCGGCGCCATCACGATCGTTGCCCAGGATGGTCGGCCATTAAAAGCGGCGCAAACGCTCGCGGCGGGTAGTTCGGTCAGTATGACCTCCGCGGAGCGTTATGAATTTATTATTAAGCCAACCACCGCCGGCACCTTCCCCGTTGATATCAGCTATTTCAACTACCGTGCGATCAGCGGCACATTGAGCCAGATCGGTACCATTCGTTCCATCATTACGGTGACCTAAGTCGCAGCAAAGCAGCACGCCGGGTGGGATTCCCGCCGGCGTGCTGCCGTATTAACCCAGGAGTATACGAAAATTATGCGCCTTCATTCTTATCTCGCATTGTTACTGTGCGTAGCGTTACCACTGCCCGCCGCGGCCAACATGGCCAACGTTGTGGTTAGTCCCGCCGATCACGAATTGCTTATGGCGGTCGGTCAAGGTCAAATGGCGCGTGTCGAAACCTTGTTACAAATGGGTGCGAACGTCAATACCCGGCATCCGCCTTGGCAACTCACCCCGCTGCTGGTCGCCAGTGAAATGAATTCCGCGATGGTAAAATTACTTTTAGGCCATAGCGCTGAAGTAAACGTCTCCGACCGCGAAGGTATGACCCCTTTGATGAAAGCGGTTGACCTGCGCGATCTGTCGATGGTCGCCCTGCTATTGGATGCCGGCGCACGCGTTAACACCCAGGACCAGCGCGGCCATACCGCCCTCAGCCACGCCGTGTTGCGCAGCGACGCCGCCATCTTGAAGCTCTTGATCAAGCGCGGCGCCGACGTAGATGTCGTTGCGGCACTGGGCACGACACCCTGGAGTATCGCGCAGCGAATGCACGCCGCGGCCTTAGCGATGCACGACGATCTCGATGCGGAAGCCCATGCGCACATGCATATGCACATGCCGGGACATGCCAGCCACCCCATGCGCAATAAGCAAGAATCCCTAGCTCAAACCCAGGCGGTGTTGGACATACTCGCGACGACGGGGGTGCAACGCCCACAACAACCTGTAAAATTCGATGCGCTGGAGCTGCATGGTCATTAGCCCATCGTATTATCAATGGGAACACAAGCACGCGATACCGCTACGGGTAAGACACGATGGGTGAACTATAAATCTACGGCCCAGATGTCGTTATCCATATCCTGCAGCGTGCTCATGACCGCGGCACGCGGTATGCCCGTGCGTGGAAATTTCTGATTGGAAATTAATAGATTTGGTGTCCGTCAGGCAGTTTTCAGTGCTCGCGGGTTTTATGAAAGCGTAGATCCGGCCAGCGTTCTTGGGTTAGTTCGAGATTGACGCGGGTCGGCGCGAGATAGGCGAGGTTCTCTCCGGCATCCAAGGCTAGATTATCGTTGACCTTGTGGCGAAACTCATCCAATTTACGCGGATCCTCCGCGTCGATCCAGCGCGCGGTCACCACGTTCACCGCTTCAAACGCACACTCCACCCCGTATTCGCTCTTTAAACGAAACGCCACCACATCAAATTGCAGCACCCCCACGGCGCCAACGATAATATCATTGGAATTCAAGGGACGAAATACCTGTGAGGCGCCCTCTTCACTCAATTGGTCCAATCCTTTTTGTAACGCCTTCACGCGCAGGGGATCGCGTATCCGCACCCGGCGAAACAATTCCGGCGCGAAATTGGGGATACCGGTGTATTTCAGGTCCTCCCCTTCGCTAAACGTATCACCGATCTGAATGGTACCGTGATTGTGTAAGCCGATAATGTCACCCGGATAGGCATCCTCGACCTGTTCGCGTTCATTGGCCATGAAGGTGATCGCGTTGTTGATTTTAACTTCTTTACCCAAGCGCACATGTTGCAGTTTCATACCTTTTGCATAGCGCCCGGAACAAACCCGCAGGAAGGCGATCCGATCCCGGTGCATGGGGTCCATGTTGGCCTGGATTTTAAATACGAAACCGCTGAACTTCTCTTCCGAGGCAAGCACTAGCCGCGATTGGGTTTGGCGCGGTAACGGGCCTGGAGCCACTTCCACAAAATAATCGAGCAACTCCTGTACCCCGAAATTATTGATCGCGGAACCAAAAAACACCGGGGTCAGCTCGCCGCGCAAATAAGCCGCCTTGTCAAAACTATGGCTTGCGCCTTTGACCAATTCAATCTCTTCGCGCATTTCACGCGCCATGTCTTCCAAGATTTCATCCAAGCGGGGATTATGCAGTCCGGCAATCACTTCACCGGTCTGAATCCGTCCGCCGTGGGTGGGACTGAATAAATGCACCTGGTCTTGGTATAAATGAAAAACCCCTTTGAACCGTTTGCCCATGCCTATCGGCCAGGTCATCGGCGCGCAGCGGATTTTCAACACGGCCTCGACGTCGTCGAGCAGGTCCACCGGGTTACGACCCTCGCGGTCGAGTTTATTGATGAACGTAATGATCGGGGTGGCTCGCATCCGACACACCTCCATCAATTTAATTGTGCGTTCTTCCACCCCCTTGGCGCTGTCGATCACCATCAGCGCCGAATCCACCGCGCTCAGGGTACGGTAGGTGTCCTCGGAAAAATCCTCGTGCCCTGGGGTATCCAATAGATTCACGGTATGTTCCCGGTAGGGAAACTGCATCACCGCCGAGGTCACCGAGATACCGCGTTGTTTTTCCAGCTCCATCCAGTCTGAGGTGGCATGGCGGGCCGCCTTGCGGCCTTTGACGGTACCGGCCAGTTGGATGGCGCCGCCAAATAATAAAAGCTTTTCCGTTAAGGTGGTCTTGCCGGCATCCGGGTGCGAAATAATCGCAAACGTCCGGCGCCGCGCCAGTTCGGTGAGAAATGCCGCCATTATATTCAACCTATTGATAATAAAAGATTTTAATTGGAAATGGTTAATGCTTGCCCAGTTCTAAACGGGTTATTGTAGCAACAAACTCACGGCCCGGATAATGCCCGTGTCAGTCGTACCCTAAAAGAGCCATAGTGATTTGGTTTGGATGCGAAAATTCATTGTGAGTCTGTCAATAAATGGCTATCTTTGCTTAACTACAACTTACGACAACCAACAACCATATATACATATATAAAGGAGCAAACCATGGCCACTAATCCCTATAATGCCCCTCGCGCCCGGGTCGCGGATCAAGACGCAATCGGCGAAGTCAAATTCTGGTCATTCTCGGGTCGTCTGGGGAGACTGCGCTATTTAGCATATGGAACCGCCGCCAGCGTTCTGCTCGTCATTGCCATTGCGGCGATTGGCGGTATTGCGGCTGTCCTGGGTGCGGGTATGGGGCAATCCGCCGGTTGGTTATCGTTACTGTTGATTATACCGTTATATATTTTAATGATTGTAATTTCCTTTATGCTGGGTATCCAACGTGCGCATGATTTTAATTCGAGCGGCTGGCTATCATTACTGCTGTTAGTACCGTTGGCCAATCTGATTTTTTTATTTATTCCCGGCACCAAAGGCACGAATAATTTCGGGCCACCACCTCCTCCCAATAGCGGCGGGGTGATCGCCCTGGCGGTGATTCTCCCGATATTTTTTGTCGTGGGGATTTTAGCCGCGATTGCGATCCCGGCTTATAACGGTTATCTGCAACGAGCAAAGATGCAGCAATCTAGAAACACTGATAGCCCTCAAAGTGAACCCGCCGCCGAGGATCTGCAACGCCAAATGGATGCCTTACAACAACAAATGCAACAAGAACAGCATGGACAAGAACAACCCGTTCAAGGCCAACAAAAATAATCAACAAACTCTTCGCCCGCGGGCAAACTAAAGGCTTGCCCGCGGTTGATTACGTCGTTAACACTGCATACGATGCTGGACACTCACCGTGACATTGAAACCCCAGAAGGCGTGGAATTGCAGCTGCGCCCGGCGGGCCCGATCGCGCGGGCGATTGCATGGTTTATCGACGGCTGTTTGCGCATAGGGATCAATATGCTGGCCGCCTTGGTATTACAATTCTTGGGGAAATTTGGCATGGGGGTATTGCTGATTTTCATGTTTCTATTGGAATGGTTTTATCCCGTGTTATTCGAAATTTACTGGCACGGCGAAACCCCGGGCAAGCGCTGGTTGGGCTTGCGGGTATTAAATGATAATGGCACGCCGATTGGCTGGGGAGCCTCGCTGATTCGTAATTTGCTCCGCAGTGTGGATTTTTTACCGTTGTTTAACGGTTTTGGACTCATCTGCATGTTGCTCAATCGAGATTTTAAGCGGCTGGGCGATCTCGCCGCGGGAAGCATCGTGGTCTATAAAGATAGTCTACAACACACCAGTTTGGTTCCTAACCTCCCCGCCTATACCCCTCCCGTCGCCTTACGCTTGGAAGAACAACGTGCCATCATTAATTTCGCCGAACGCGCCCAGCGTCTGACCGATGTGCGCGCGGCCGAATTGGCCGATATCGTCGAACCGATTACCGGCGCGCGAGGTTTTGCGGGGATCCAACGCCTCTACGCCATGGCCAACTGGTTTTTAGGTAAACGATGAATCAACAAGATTTTGAACAGCGTAACTCCCCGGCATGGTCGCGGCTTGATGCCATGTTGGTGAATATGAGTAAAAAAATTCCTCCTCAAAACGCCGGGGCGCGCAGTGAATTTCCACACTTATACCGCCAAGTGTGTCATCACCTGGCGATCGCGCGAGAACGGCAATACACCACCCACCTGATTGATCGTTTGAACCAACTCATGCTGCAAGGCCATCAATACCTATATAGCGCCCGCGCCGGGAATTTTTCCCACTTGTTGGGTTTTATCGGCGGGGGATTCTCGGCGCTAATACGCCGTGAGGCAGGCTTGTTTTGGCTGGCCTTGGGATTGTTCTTGTTACCGGCCGTCATCCTAGGGCTAAGCGTGTATTTCTGGCCAGAAATGATCTACACCTTAATGGACTCCGCGCAAGTGTCGCAATTTGATTCGATGTACAGTCCCGACGCAACCCATATCGGTCGGCGCGGCGCTGACGACGACGTCGCCATGTTCGGATTTTATATTTACAACAACATCGGAATCGGCTTTCGTACATTCGCGGGCGGGATGTTATACGGATTAGGCAGTATCTTTTTCCTCTTCTTTAACGGATTACATATCGGTGCGGTGGCCGGGTACCTTACGCAGCGCGGCTACGTTAACACCTTCTGGCCGTTTGTGATTGGGCACGGCGCCTTTGAACTTACCGCGATTGTATTCGCCGGCATGGCGGGATTAAAAATCGGTTTCGCAATGCTCGCGCCAGGACGCAAAACACGTTTAGCCGCCTTGATCGACGCCGGACGTATCAGCATTAAGATTATTTACGGGGTCATCGCCATGTTGGTGATCGCCGCGTTTTTAGAAGCCTTTTGGTCGTCGATCAAACTCATTAGCCCGCAGATCAAATACGCCGTGGGTGCCGGTTTGTGGTTGTTCGTCATCGTGTATTTTTTATTGCTTGGACGTGGCCGTGCAGATTGACAAGGTTACCGTGGCGATCCGTCCACGTGAAAATTGGGAAGCCGCGGATTTAGGTTATCGCATGGTGCAACACTGGTGGAAGGCGATCTATGGCCCGTGGTTGATCATCACGCTCAGCGTCGCAGGGATCATCTTTTATGTCAGTTGGGAACTTCATCAGCTATGGTTATACGTGTTGTTGGTGTGGTGGTTCAAACCGATATTCAGCCGCATCCCGTTATTTGTGTTGTCGCGCACGGTGTTCGGTCAGCAGATGACCACGCGGCAAACCTTGCGCGCCCTGCCAAGGATATTCATGATTTCCCCCCTGTGGCGGCTGTTATTCATGCGGCTTAGTCTATTGCGCAGTTTTGATCTGCCGGTGGTGATCCTAGAGGGTTTAAAGGGCAAGGAACGCCGCGAACGCATGCGGGTATTACGGCGTAACTCGGCCGGAACCATCGTGTGGTTAACGATCAGTTTCTTTTTATTTCAGATAATAGTCTACTTTACCCTGCTGGCGGTCATCGCCATGATCATCCCTCCCGATGCCCATGTGCAGTGGTACCACGTCCTGTTTCCCTTTGCCTCCGAGGTGTCCTTGGTATGGAAACTCACCGGGCTCATCAGCTATACCTGCGCGATTGTCGCGTTAGAACCGTTTTATATCGGCGCTGGGTTTGCCCTCTACCTGAACCGGCGCACCCTGCTGGAGGCATGGGATATTGAAATTGCTTTCCACCGCATGGTGGATCGCTTCCATCCCGCAGGTGGATTCACCAAGGTGGCCATGCTTGCGTTACTGCTCAGCAGTGTATTTTTTGCTGCGGGGCTTGTCCCGTCACCGGTTCACGCCAGCAACCGCGCTCCAGACACGATTCAGGCCAAGAATCAAATCGAGACCATCCTCCAATCAGCCGAGTTTAACCACAAAGAAGTACGTAGCTACTACCGTTTTAAACAACGTCCCAGTGTTAAAACAGCGAAGAAACCCCCTGGTAAAAATTTTTCCTGGCTATTTGAAAGTTTCGCGGAATTTTTCGCTGTGATGTTCAAAGCGGTATTGTTAATTTTATGCCTCATGTTGATCATCTGGTTAGTGGTAAATCATGAACGTTGGTTGGGATGGATACGCGGCGTCAGGCCCGCCCCCAAGATTAGCGTGCCACAACAACTGTTCGGCTTGGATATTCGCCCCGAGTCCTTACCGGAGGATATCGCTAACCAAGCCCTCGCCCTCTGGCGCGCGGGTAAGCCACGTTTGGCCTTGAGTCTCTTATACCGAGGCGCCTTATCACGCTTGGCCACGCGTGACGCTGTCGCCCTCAAAGAAAGTTTCACCGAAGGCGATTGCCTGGGTGCGGTCACACGGGTTGTAGGCTCCGCCAAAAGCCACTATTTTACCCAGTTGACCCGGGCTTGGCAGTTCATCGCTTACGCCAATCGTGTTCCCGATAATGGCGAAGCACTATGTAAGCAATACTCTACGCACTTTGAGGCGACAGCGTGAGGCCGGTTCGCGCCGCCTTGATCGCGGTAGGCGTAGTGGCGGTAGCTGTGAGCATCGGTTATTTCTTTTACAGTAATTTTGAAAAGGTCAGCGAAGAAATCAATACCGGCTGTCAAGAAGAAGCGCGCAACAATCCATTACTCGCGGCGCAACGGTTTTTTGAGGCCAACGGCTTGAGCGTCAGTAGCCATGAGGGATTAACCGAACTGGCGCCGACCACGGCAACCATGATCATTCCATCGGATCGGATCGAGATGGGATTAAAGGACGCCGAGCGTTACCTGCAATGGGTACAAAACGGCGGCCACTTGGTTGTGGCCGCCGGCCACGAGATCTTTTTTAAAGCCCCGCGACAAGATTTTTTGTTGGACTTGGCCGGGATAGGTCTCCACAAGATTGAATACCATGACGATGCGGAAAGCGATACGCTAGAGGACGACGATTCCGTGACGGAAAAAAAAATATCCCCTAACAGAGAATATTTTGTCTATGTGGATTGGCCTGGGAGTCCTGATTATTTGACGGTGCACATGAATAACTTCTACCGGCTCAAGATCACCCAGCAAAAATTTCCAGTGTTAATAAACCTATCGGACGACGCCGGTAGTTATTTTCTACGTTTGCGTATCGGACGCGGTTATCTGAGCGTGGTATATAACAGCGCTTTCATGGAGAATTATGAAATTGGTCAATACGATCACGCCGCGTTTTTGTGGCGCGTGGCGACGGTAGACACGCCCCGGCCGCTGTGGCTTGTTTATCGTGATCAAATGCCATCGCTCGCCGCCTGGTTAGCACACTTTGCTTGGACGGCCCTGGTCAGTGTTGCGGTATTTTTGGGGTTATGGCTGTGGTATGCCAGCCGACGTTTTGGCCCGCTATTACCCTCATCCACGCCAACCCGCCGCCGATTATTAGAACACGTGGCGGCAACCGGGCGTTTCCTCTGGCAGCGCGGTGATGGTCAGCTGTTATATAAAGGTGTTTATCACGTCTTAGTACGTACACTTGAAATGCGCCATCCCGCTTGGCTAAGTTTGTCGTCCGCCGATCTAAAACAACGTCTGGCAGATATTTCTCGTTTACCCCTGGCACAAGTGACTCAAGCGATGAGTTATTCCCACAGTAAAAACGAACATGAATTTGCTAAATCCATTCAAATCTTAGAACACATAAGGAAGTCACTATGAACGAACCTACCCAACCCAGCACGGCAACCGATAAACTTGCCCAAGCCGCCGCTATTGGTAATCGAATTAAGGCCGAAATCAATAAAGCCTTTATCGGCCAGTCACAAGTCGTGGAGCAGATCCTGCTGGCGCTGTTCGCAGGCGGCCACGTGTTGATCGAAGGTGTTCCGGGTTTGGGTAAAACCCTGTTGGTGCGCGCGCTGGCCAAAACCTTTGACGGCAGCTTTACACGGATCCAATTTACTCCGGACCTGATGCCCTCCGATGTCACCGGCCACGCGATGTATGATCTGAAGAGCGATCAATTCCGGATCCGCAAAGGCCCGGTGTTTACCAATTTATTACTCGCCGATGAAATCAATCGCGCCCCGGCCAAGACCCAAGCCGCGTTACTGGAGTGTATGCAAGAAGCGCAAGTCACCATTGAAGGACAGGCCCTCACCCTACCAACACCGTTCATGACCTTGGCGACCCAAAACCCGATCGAACAAGAAGGCACCTACCCACTGCCCGAGGCGCAATTGGATCGTTTTCTACTTAAGGTTTTGATAAGTTACCCCAACGAAGCAGAAGAAAAAGCCATGCTCACCGCGGTGACCTCCGGCCAAGTCGGCGATACGTTAAATGTCTCGGCGGTTAATACCCTGATAAAACCCGCTACTATTACGACGCTGCAGCAAATAGTGTCCACCCTCATAGTGGATGAACGCGTCAGTGAATACGCGGTGCGCATTACCCGCAAAACCCGCGAATGGCCGGGTATCGCCATGGGCGCAGGCCCACGCGGCGGCCTGGCCCTGGTCCGCACCGCCCGCGCCAAGGCGCTCCTGGCAGGGCGCGATTTTGTAACCCCGGATGATATTAAAAATGTGGCCCTACCCGCCTTACGTCATCGCGTTAGCCTCGCGCCTGAATTGGAAATTGAAGGACACCACCCCGACGATATCTTAACGGCGCTATTAGAGAAGATTGAGGCCCCACGCAAGTGAGGCCCTCCGGTGTCGCTTTAACCCTCGCCTTACTGTGGTGTGCGATTGGCGTTGCCGTCGCCATCGTACCGGGCTGGCAGTGGTTATGGTATGGCAGCGGTGTAGTAATCCTGCTCGCGCTACTGATCGATCTGTGGTTACTGATCTTTGCACCCATTCCCAAGGTACAACGGCATGTCGCAGGCTCACTGCCGGTGGGCGTATGGAGCCCGGTGCGCATACGGATAGATAATCCGGGTCGCAGTCGCGTACGGCTCGATGTGTTTGATCATTACCCGGCCATCTGTGATATTGAGGCCTTACCGCAACGCATCCAGATTGCGCCTCAAGCCTGGACCGATATGTCGTATCGGATCCGTCCCAATGAACGCGGTGAACAGCAATTCGCTCAAACCCAAGTATTGATCCATTCCCCGCTGCGGATCTGGCGACGCAACCGTTACCTAGGCAGTACGTTCACGATTCGGGTTTATCCTAATTTCGCCAGCATGGTGAATTACGCCTTGTTCGCGACCGAAAACCGCCTGAGTCTGTTAGGCATACGCAAACGCCGCCGCCGCGGTGAAGGCTTGGATTTTCATCAACTGCGTGAATACCGTGAGGGTGACGCCCTGCGCCAGATCGATTGGAAGGCCACCTCGCGCCTGAAACGGCTTATTTCACGCGAATATCAGGACGAACGCGATCAACAGGTGGTATTTCTGATCGATTGTGGCCGGCGTATGCTCGCCAAGGATGGCGATTTAGCCCATTTTGACCACGCCCTCAACGCCATATTATTACTTTCGTATGTCGCGTTACGCCAAGGGGACGCGGTGGGGTTTTTGGCCTTTGCCGGAATGGAACGGTTTCTTGCCCCGATCAAGGGCAACCCGTCTATCAATGTAATGTTAAACAGCGTTTATGATTTACAAGCCTCCAGTCACGTGCCCGACTATGCCCGCGCCTCCACCGAATTGCTCAAACGTTTGCGCAAACGTTCCTTGGTCGTATTGATCACTAACCTGCGCGATGAAGACGCCGACGAATTGCGCCCGGCGGTGAGTATTCTACGGCGCCAACATTTGGTGGTGCTGGCCAGTTTACAAGAACGTATTTTAACCGAAGTGCAAGAACAACCGATCCAAGATTTTCACGGGGCCATCCGCTTGGCGGCAACCGATTTGTTTTTAGAAGAACGCCGCCAGGCGCACGAGGCATTAAAACATTACGGTGTCATGGTGCTCGATGTGGCGCCTGAACAATTAGCCATCTCGCTGGTAAACCGTTATCTGGATATCAAACTCAGCGGCCGGTTGTAGACCCGACCCGTTACCCACTGGCGGCACTGCTTAACATCTCTCTAACTTCGGGTATGGTAATCAAGGCGGCATAATAAACGATGGTAAGCACCAAGGTTACCGCCATCACTATACTGGCCAACATCCAGAATTTCTTCTGCCGAAATAATACCTCAACCAATTGGTCTTGTTTACCGCTCATTACCAAACGGTCGATAGCGGAATTGAATTTTGTCAAAAATAATCCGAGTAAGAAATACACCACCGCGGCAACACTCACCACCAATCCTATGACTAAAAATAGCGAGGGCATTTTGCCGGCCTGCTCCAACTGGGTCATGGCCAGGGCACCTAGAAAAATCATTCCGCTGGCCAATACCAGCAACACGGTCATGATGAAAATGAGAATCACTATAAACAAAGACCAAGGTTTGGTACGACGTAGTTGGTCGACAATACCATGGCTTACCTCACCCCCGCTAACCTGGGTTATATCCGCCACCACCGCCTTGGGGGGTAAATAGTTATTCTCCATTTAGGTGGTCCCTTGGCTGCTGGCGAGCATAGCCATAACCACGTACACCATCATGAGCAGCATAACGGCGATAAACACCACGGCGTAGATACCCGCGGTTTTCCAGTATTGGCGGTTGACATTGAGTGCGCTTTCCAATTCAGACGGCTGACCGGAGTGGAGGTACAAACCAACCCGGGACGCATACACAAATAAACAATACCCCAACAGGCTTTCAAAGATCACGTTCACCACCCCCAACGCCGCCGTCATATGTAACTCCTGCTCGCTGGTTTGCGGCAGGGTTAATAAATGCTGGTCCATCACCGCATCGATAGTGGAAAATAACGATAACACGGCACTGGCGAAAAATAATGTCCCCGCAAAACGCACCCACGCGCGGGTACTGCGCAACACTGTGGAGATGTCTGCGCTTAAAGTGTCGGCCATGTTAGTTATTCCCCCGGTTTATTTTCAACCTTGCTATGATCATGAGTGCGGATAACAGCGTCATCTCCCCGGCCCCTATTAATATTTATTGTGTGATTATAATACAACCCAGCGCCTTTGGCGTACAACAAATCATCGGCTTGCGACACCCAGCACACGGCGCCACAGTATAAAATGCGCCTGAGTAACGGCCAATACTGCTGAGCGCGATTCTAACCCGCCCTGGAATACCGGTTCACCTTGCAAGCTACACGCGTAGCCACCGGCTTCTTCCAGGATCAAGGAGCCAGCGGCAAAATCCCATAACTGCTGCTTACCATGAACATATACCTGGGCGCGGCCCGCGGCAATCCAGCACCAATCCAACGCCACCGAACCAAAACTGCGCTGCGATCGATAGGGTGGCGCGCTCACAAGCTGCGCCGCCAACGGAGCAGGTAGACGTTTGAAATCCACGATAGCGAGTTGAATGGCTTCAGGGTGGGTTTGTTTGGCCAAGTGCAACGGTTGATCGTTTAACCACGCCCCCCGACCGCGCACCGCGCTAAACACTTCATCGAGCAGCGGATCGTATACCACCGCCATTTCGATCTTATTTTCTACGAGCAACGCCACCGACACCGCGAAACAAGGTACGCCGCAACTAAAATTGCTTGTTCCGTCGAGGGGATCGACAATCCATAAACCTGCGCGTTGCTGCGCGAATAAGGCCTGTTGTTGCTGTACGGGCATTTCTTCGCCCAATAATGCTATCTGCGGCCAGGCGGTGGCTAAGCGTATTGTTAACTGTTGCTGCATGGCGAGATCCGCTGCGGTTACGACGCTGCCATCGAGTTTCAGGTGGGCCTGAACCTGCCTGAACCGGGGCAGCAATTCTTGGCGCGCCACGGTCCGAATCAGTTGCACCAAGCGGGGAAGATCATTAGAATTTAACACGCAACGACCGAAGACAAATTATTAATCACTATTTGATCAAGGCTAGGGCCATTATCATCGCATTCTCACGCCCACGTAAGGCCGGGTAATAATTTAAGCGAACCCCGACTTCATTAAAACCCATACTTTGATACAAGCTAATGGCGACATGATTGGAAGGGCGGACTTCCAATAACACCGTATCGACCTCGCATTGTCCGGCGAGGGTTAACAAATGCGATAAGAGTAATCTACCGATACCTTGGCCGCGGTAATCTTCCCGCACCACCAAGGTTAGAATATGGGCTTCTCCCGCTCCCTGGGACATCACCCCATAGGCAATAACGCGGTGGTTTACCTCATAGACCCAGCAGGAATAACCCACCTGCAAGCAATCGCGGAAAATACCGTAGCTCCAGGGAAAATCGTAACTGCTTTCCTCAATCAGCACGATCGCTTCAAGATCCGTGCTCAACATCGGGCGTAATACAAATTGGGGCTGGAGTACGGCGCTCATGGTGTCTAGGTTGCCAGTAACGGTGTTAATAACTTAGGCCAAATAGCGCACAAAATGCAAGTGTTATTTGGTCGTCTCGCGCAAGGTATTACGTATATACAATAAATCTTCCCAGGCTTTGCGTTTGTCTTGGGGTGAACGTAATAAATACGCCGGGTGGTAGGTCACAATCAACGGAACCCCCAAGCCCTCGGGGTGATGCTGCTTCTGGCGTAACCTCACTAAAGGTGTGTCCGTTTTGAGCAGCCGCTGGGCCGCAATACGTCCCAGGGCCACCAGTAAACGAGGCTGAACGATTTCAATTTGACGTTGCAGGTAAGGCCAACACTGCGCCGCTTCCTCGGGTTTAGGGTCACGGTTATTCGGCGGACGGCATTTCAATATATTGGCGATATACACCTGGCTGCGTTGCAGCTCTATCGCCAGCAACATCTGATTCAAAAGCTGCCCGGCACGCCCCACAAACGGTTCCCCCTGTCGATCTTCCTCCGCGCCGGGAGCCTCGCCAATGAACATCAATTGCGCCTTGGGATCGCCCACCCCAAATACGGTTTGAGTACGTGTCTGGTGCAGCCCACAGGCGGTACAACCACGCACCGCCGTTTGTAATGCCGCCCAATCTAACAAGGTTAGTTGAGTCGGAGAATTGCTTGGAGGGGTGAGAGGTATTGGTTCTTGAACTTGACTAAGCGATTTATCTTCCGGATCGGGTGTTATCGCGCCGGCGGCTGTCGTCAATAATTGCACACACGGCGCATCCTGCCTCTGATAAACATCAATACCCATCGCATGTAAATAACTTCGTTGTTTGTCGGACAGCAGCATTGTCATACACACCATTTTATGTAGGTCACCCTCGGTAGTGTTGTGCCGAGGGACGTATTTACGGCGGGTCACACCCGGTGGGAACGCCTGCACCACCGATGCAACCCCTAACGCGTCAATTTACTCCGTTAGAAATAACAAGTTGTTAGTAACCATGTTCTATCGTACTAATGAGGCGTATGGAAAGGCTACCCACCCACCAAGACCGTCCGCCGCAGGGATGCTGCTGTCGAGCCTACAGGGAGGTATTGACGGCGTGTCTTGGTGGAGGGGTATCCTTTCCATGTGACTCAGTAATATGTTTCCGTTTTAATACAACTATATTTGAACAACACGGCCCTTCACACATCTCCGGTTTGCGGATTGGCGCTCGGCGGCCTCGAACCAATTTTATTCAGCGCATTAATATACGCCTTGGCCGAGGCAATCACGATATCGGTATCCGCACCCTGACCATTCACAATCCGCCCGGCCTTCTCCAACCGCACCGTCACCTCGCCCTGTGCATCCGTACCGGTGGTAATATTATTCACCGAATACAATAACAATTGGCAGCCACTGGCCACAATCGATTCAATCGCCTTAAACGACGCATCCACCGGCCCCCCGCCATCGGCGGTGGCGGTTTTTTCCTGGTTGTCGATGACCATGTTAATTCTAGCGCGTGGGGTCTCACCGGTCTCCGAGCAAACCCGCAGGGCCACTAACTGGATATGTTCATTTTCGGCTTCCAGGTTAGCCTCGGTCACCAAGGCTTGTAAATCGTCGTCGTAGATTTCGTGTTTTTTATCCGCAAGGTCCTTAAAACGGCCAAACGCCTCGTTGAGTTGCGCCTCGGAATTAAACTCAATGCCCAGTTCTTTCAACCGGGTGCGAAACGCGTTACGGCCGGAATGTTTGCCCATCACCATGCGATTCGCCGACCAGCCCACGTCCTCGGCGCGCATGATTTCATATGTCTCGCGATTTTTGAGCACGCCGTCTTGGTGAATACCCGATTCGTGCGCAAAGGCATTGGCGCCCACAATCGCTTTATTGGGTTGCACGGGAAAACCGGTGATGCCCGACACCAATCGCGAGCAATGCAAGATTTGGGTGGTATCTAAATGATCGACGCTACAGGGGAAAACGTCTTTGCGGGTTTTCACCGCCATCACGATCTCTTCCAGCGCGGCATTACCGGCGCGTTCACCCAGCCCGTTGATCGTACATTCCACTTGACGCGCGCCGTTCAAAACCGCCGCCAACGAATTAGAAACCGCCAATCCTAAATCGTTATGACAATGTACTGAGAAGACGGCCTTATCCGCATTGGGAATGCGCTCGCGCAATTGTTGGATCAACCGACCAAAATATTCGGGGATGTTATAGCCCACGGTATCGGGAATATTGATGGTCCGCGCGCCGGCGGTAATCGCCGCCTCCACCACCCGGCATAAAAATTCCAATTCCGACCGGCCCGCATCCTCGGGCGAAAATTCAACGTTATCGGTATAGTGGCGGGCCTTTTTCACCGCCTTCACCGCCTGGGCTAAGACCTGATCGGGTTCCATACGCAATTTCATTTTCATATGGATCGGTGAAGTCGCGATGAAGGTGTGGATCCGCGCCGAATTAGCCTCTTTAAGAGCCTCACCGGCCCGTTCGACATCCTTATCTAGGGCGCGGGCCAAGCCGCACACGGTGCTGTCCTTAATCGCACGGGCCACGGCTTGGACCGCCTCGAAATCGCCGGGGCTGGCAATGGGGAATCCCGCCTCGATGATATCCACGCGCATGCGTTCCAAGGCCTTGGCGATACGGACCTTCTCGTCCTTGGTCATGGATGCGCCGGGACTTTGTTCCCCGTCACGCAAGGTGGTATCAAAGATAAATAATTTGTCGCTCATCATAATGCTCCGTTTCAACCCACCGGGCACGGCCAAGCGGGCGATATTGGGTGGAAACTATACTGGAATTTGGGGTGCGCTGGTTAGCGCAAACGTAGGTGAGTTGCCCTGCCGGGCAGCAGTCGCAGCGATACGCGGTGGGATAGCGCCCAGACAACCCCCACCGCGTGACGGTGAGCAGCGTGTTGCATGGGTTGTTTAGTCGTCATGAGCGTCAGTATGATATTGGCTTAACGTCTTTAAATATAGGAGGTTATGGTTTTTTTTCCAAGTTTTTAGTGCTCAGTTGCGCCGCAACCTTGCGTTGCATACGTTTATGCTGCAATTGCCATAAAGTAATCACCGGACCGGATAAGGCATAGAGTAAAAACAAGACGAACAATACCAAGGGGGGATCGCTGTTGATCACAGCCAGCGCCATCATCAACGCCACGATGACCACAAACGGTACCTTGCTGCGAAAATCAAACCCCTTAAAGCTGTGGTAACGGATATTACTCACCATCAGGACTCCGGCAGTGACGGTAAAGACCATCGCCAGCACATTCATGTGACGGATATTCAGCTCATAGGTGTAACCCAGCCAGACAAACCCGGTCACTATCGCCGCGGCCGAGGGGCTGGGTAAGCCTTGAAAAAACCGCTTATCAGCCACGCCAACCTGGGTATTAAATCGCGCCAATCGCAACGCGGCCGCTGCGGTGTAAATGAATGCCGCCACCCAACCCATTTTTCCCAAGGTGCGGAGCGACCATTCATACATCACCAAGGCCGGCGCCAGACCAAACGAGACCATGTCGGCCAGGCTGTCGTATTCCGCGCCAAAATCGCTTTGGGTGTTGGTCCAGCGGGCCACACGCCCGTCCAGGCCATCGAGCACCATAGCCACAAAGATGGCGATGGCGGCAGACTCAAACTTTCCTTGGGTCGCGCCCACAATGGCGTAAAACCCGGAGAATAACGCGGCCGTGGTAAAAAGATTGGGTAAAAAATAAATGCCACGGCGGCGCGGTTTGTTGGATTCAGGGTGCATGTCCACAGTGTATGTCAGTTCCGGTTCTTGTCTACCAATTTATTGGCCTTGATCCAGGGCATCATCTCACGCAGCTGCTCACCGACCACTTCAATTGGATGGGCGGCATTGAGCCGGCGCATGGCAGTCATTAACGGATAGTTGCTGCGGCCTTCCATGATGAAGTTCTTGGCGTATTCGCCGTTCTGGATATTCTTGAGGGCCTGTTTCATGGCCGCCCGGCTCTGCTCGTTGATCACCTTGGGGCCGGTGACATACTCGCCGAACTCGGCGTTATTGGAGATCGAATAGTTCATGGTGGCGATACCGCCTTCGTACATCAGGTCGACGATGAGCTTCAACTCGTGCAGGCATTCAAAATAGGCCATTTCCGGGGGATAACCCGCTTCCACCAGGGTTTCAAACCCCGCTTTCACCAACTCCACCGCACCGCCGCACAACACGGTTTGTTCGCCAAACAAATCAGTCTCGGTTTCGTCTTTGAAGCTGGTCTCGATGATGCCGGTGCGCCCACCGCCAATCGCCGCGGCATAGGACAAGGCGATATGTTTGGCCTTACCCGAGGCATCCTGGAAGATCGCAATCAAATCGGGGATGCCGCCACCTTTGACGTATTCATTGCGCACGGTATGGCCCGGGGCCTTGGGGGCGATCATGATCACATCCAGATCGGCACGTGGCACGATCTGGTTGTAGTGGATACAAAAGCCGTGCGCAAACGCCAACACAGCACCCTTTTTAATATTGGGTTCGATTTGCTCACGGTACAGATCCGATTGACGTTCATCCGGCGCCAGCACCATCACCAGGTCCGCGCTGCGGATCGCTTCATCGACATTCTTGACGGTTAACCCGGCCTTTTCGGCCTTTTGCGCCGAGGTCGAGCCGGGGCGCAACGCCACGGTTACCTTCACCCCGGAGTCACGCAAGTTATTGGCATGGGCATGACCTTGTGAACCGTAACCTACGATGGTGACGTGCATTTTTTTAATTAAGGAAAGATCGCAATCTTTATCGTAATAAACGTGCATGGTAACTTCCTCTGTGCGTGATATTTTAATAAATTTAAGAGACTTGCTAGGTAATTTGTAGGCTATTCTCGCCCCGCGCGATACCGGTACTGCCCGAACGCACGGTTTCAACAATCGCCGTGGGATCAATCGCGGCGATAAAGGCGTCGAGTTTATCACCGCTGCCGGTTAACTCAATAATATAACTGGACTCGGACACATCGATAATGCGGCCGCGGAAAATATCGGTCAGCCGCTTAACTTCGGCGCGTTGGTCCTTATCCGCCGCGCGTAGTTTGATCAACATCAGCTCGCGTTCGATATGCCGACCTTCGGTAATATCCGCGAGTTTGACGATATCCACCAATTTGTTGAGCTGCTTGGTGATCTGATCGATCACCACGTCCGAGCCGCGGGTCACGATCGTCATCCGCGATAACGACGCGTCTTCGGTCGGGGCGACGGTCAACGATTCAATATTATAGCCACGCGCCGAGAATAAACCCGACACCCGCGACAAGGCCCCGGATTCATTTTCCATCAAGATCGAAATAATATGCCGCATTAGGCCAACTCCCGTTCCGAGGACAAGTGCATTTCATTATGCGCCTTACCAGCGGCAATCATCGGATAGACATTTTCTTTCTGATCAGTGATGAAATCCAGGAATACCAAGCGGTTCTTCAGCGCAAACGCTTCTTTGAGCGCGGCTTCGACCTCACCCGGCTTATCGATACGCATACCGACATGGCCATAACTTTCGGCCAGTTTGACAAAATCCGGCAGGGCTTCCATGTAGGAGTGTGAGTAACGGCTTTCGTAGAAAAATTCCTGCCACTGCCGCACCATGCCCATGTAGCGATTATTCAAATTGATAACCTTCACCGGCAGGCTGTATTGCATCGCCGTGGATAATTCCTGGATACACATCTGAATACTCGCCTCCCCGGTGACGCAGGCCACCGTAGCCTTGGGATGGGCTAATTGCACCCCCAGGGCGGCGGGCAGGCCAAACCCCATCGTGCCTAGGCCGCCGGAGTTGATCCAACGCAGCGGTTGATTAAATTTATAAAATTGCGCGGCCCACATCTGGTGTTGACCCACGTCCGAGGTGATGTAGGCTTCGCCCTGGGTTATCTCGTACAATTTTTCAATAACCGCTTGCGGTTTGATCAACTTGCTGGCGCGGTCGTAGCGTAGGCAGTCTTTACCGCGCCACGCATCGATTTGCTTCCACCAGGCGGCTAACGCCGTGGCATCGGGTTTACGCTTGTTGTCCTGCAATAAGGTGATCATGTCAATCAAGACGTGTTTGACATCGCCGACGATCGGAACATCCACCCGCACGGTTTTGGAAATCGAAGCCGGATCAATGTCAATGTGAATAATCTTTGCATGCGGGCAAAACAGCTTGGTATCGCCGGTAACCCGGTCATCAAAGCGCGCACCCACCGCCAGTAACACATCACACTCATGCATGGCCATATTGGCTTCGTAGGTACCGTGCATGCCCAACATCCCGATAAACTGCTTGTCGGTGGCGGGATAGCTACCCAGTCCCATAAGGGTATTGGTGATGGGATAACCCAAACGACGGGTGAAATCGGTCAATTCTTTGGAGGCATGGCTCCATACGACCCCCCCGCCGGTATAAATCATGGGTTGCTTGGCGGCGAGCACTAACTCCAAGGCGCGTTTTATCTGGCCCGGATCCCCCTGCGGGGACGGCTGGTAAGACCGTAGACTCACCGACGCGGGGTAGAGATACGGGATTTTAATCTTGGGATCGGTGATGTTCTTGGGAATGTCCACAACCACGGGACCGGGACGGCCAGTGGTGGCAATGTAAAAGGCTTTTTTCAGCGTAGCCGCCAAGTCATGGGCATTTTTCACTAGAAAATTATGCTTCACACAGGGACGGGTGATGCCCACCGCATCCACTTCTTGAAACGCATCCGAACCGATCGAGGTTGTCGATACCTGACCGGTGAGCACCACCATGGGAATCGAATCCATATAGGCCGTGGCAATCCCGGTCACCGCATTGGTGGCTCCCGGCCCCGAGGTGACCAGCACCACCCCCGGTTTGCCGGTGGAACGCGCATAACCGTCGGCCGCGTGGGTTGCCCCTTGCTCGTGGCGTACTAGGATGTGCCGGACCGCTTCTTGTTGGAACAGGGCATCGTAAATGTGCAGCACCGCCCCGCCGGGGTAACCAAACACATACTCAACACCCTCATCTTTGAGGAACTGGACAATGATTTCGGCCCCACTTAACTGCACGACATAAACTCCTCACGACTCATAAAAAAATGCCCGTAAACCGGGCCTGTTATCCCACCGAAAAACCAGTAAAACTACTGATTTTGGGTGTGAAGGTCAAGGAACATCACATATATTTTATCCACGGACGATACCTCGGAGGAGGGGGTTTGGCCGTTGGGTTGACTGAATCACGTTTTAGAAGGGTGATTACCCCGATTCAGTAGGCAAATCTGAATATTTGATTTATCCTTCATGCATGCCAACCC
The DNA here is from genome assembly GCA_016194635.1 of Gammaproteobacteria bacterium. Taxonomy (GTDB): domain Bacteria; phylum Pseudomonadota; class Gammaproteobacteria; order UBA6429; family Thiohalophilaceae; genus JACQBC01. The sequence goes on from JACQBC010000030.1 coordinate 99,537, forward strand.
CCTTACGTCCGCTCGTAGTGATCTGCCTGTTTGGCCTATTCAGCACCGGCCTATCCGCTGCTACCTATAAATTCACCGACAGTGACGGCAATGTCACCTATTCCAATACCCCCCCAAGCGGCGGCCGCCGCTATGAAAAGGTCCCGTCGGACTCCACACACAGTGAATACGGTGATCCGGGCACCACCGATAGTTCCGCCAGTAGCCCCGGGACTAGTGGCACTGGCAGTGCTGAGACGGGTGGCGGTAAAGAGACACTAAAGAAGGAAATGCAAAAAAACCAGGCGTTGCGCGAACAAAACTGTGAAGCCGCTAAGAAAAACTTAGAAGCCTATACCGTCTACCGCCGGATCCGTGATAAAGACGGCAATACTATCATCCTCGATGATAACGAGCGCGCCAAAAAAATCGAAGAATCCCAGAAACAGGTCGAAGACTACTGTAATTAACCCGGCGCGCCATGACGCAGCCCCTGCGTCTGTTTTACAATTCCCGCTTAAACCATCACAACCTAAAAGATTTGCCATGCGCACCTCTCAAGTATTGCTCGCCACCCTGAAAGAAACCCCTGCCGACGCTGAAGTGATCAGCCATAAGCTGATGTTGCGCGCCGGGATGATCCGCAAACTCGCCGCCGGCTTGTACAGCTGGCTGCCCATGGGCCTGAAGGTACTGCGCAAGGTGGAAACCATCGTGCGCGAGGAAATGAACCGTGCCGGTGCTCAAGAGGTCCTTATGCCAGCGGTGCAACCGGCGGAGTTGTGGCAGGAATCCAACCGCTGGGACAAATACGGTCCGGAATTGTTACGCCTGAAAGACCGGCATAAACGCGAATTCTGCTTCGGCCCGACCCATGAAGAAGTGATTACCGATCTGATCCGCCATGAGATCCGCAGCTATCGGCAGCTACCGGTGAATTTTTATCAGATCCAAACCAAGTTCCGTGATGAAATCCGCCCACGCTTCGGCGTAATGCGGGCGCGCGAATTTCTGATGAAAGACGCCTATTCGTTCCATCTCGATCAGGCGTCACTGGACACCACCTATCACACCATGCACCAGACCTATTGCCGGATATTTGATCGTCTCGGTTTGGACTACCGGCCGGTCAGTGCGGATACAGGCGCTATCGGCGGCAGCGTATCGCACGAGTTCCATGTGTTAGCCGCCTCGGGGGAAGACGCTATCGCCTTTAGTACCCAGAGCGATTACGCCGCCAACGTTGAGCTGGTGCCTACCCTACCCGCCAAGACACCTCGTCCGGCGGCTAAGGCAGGCCTGCAAAAAATCGCCACTGCGGGTAAACACAGCATTGCGGAAGTCAGCGCGTTTCTTAGTATCCCAGCGGCCCAATGCGTCAAAATGTTACTAGTCAAGGGTAGCGCCAGCCCCGTGGTGGGCTTGGTATTACGCGGCGATCACAACCTCAATACCATCAAGGCGGAGAAATTAGCCGAGATCAGTCAACCGTTGCGCTTCGCCAGTGAAGACGAAGTGCATAGCTACTGCCAATGTTCACCCGGCTCGATCGGCCCGCTGGGTGTATCGATCCCGCTGCTGGTGGACCACGCCGCCGTGGCCTTAACCGATTTTGTCTGCGGCGCGAACCAAGACGGGTATCACCTCAGCGGGGTTAACTGGGGCCGCGATCTGCCCGAACCCACCGCAGCCGATTTGCGCAATGTGGTCGAGGGAGATCCCAGTCCCGACGGTAAAGGCCAGTTACAGATCAAACGCGGTATTGAGGTAGGCCACATCTTCCAACTTGGGCAGAAATACAGTACCGCCATGCGGGCCACCGTGTTGGATGATACCGGCCAGCCGGTAGTGATGACCATGGGTTGTTACGGTATTGGTGTATCGCGGGTGGTGGCGGCGGCCATCGAACAAAACCACGATGACAAGGGGATCCTCTGGCCCGATACGATTGCGCCGTATCAAATCGCGCTTATCCCCATGAATTACCAACGCAGCGACAGCGTGCGTCACGCCACCGATGGGCTTTATCAACAACTCAGCCAACTGGGTTACGAAGTATTGCTGGATGATCGCGGCGAACGCGCCGGGGTGATGTTCGCGGATTGTGAATTGATCGGTATTCCTCACCGCGTGGTGATCGGCGAACGCGGTTTACAACAAGGGGTGTATGAATACAAACAGCGGCGTGCGGAAAAACCCCAGGATATTCCAACCGCCGATCTAATTGAATATTTGCAACACCATGTCCAACGGTAATGAATTACTTACGACCTATGAGCGGTGCACCGCTAGCCAGCCTTGTCATAGTACTGTTGCTGGTTAGCACGGCCCATGCCAACCCACAGCGTCAACCGGTGGATGCGACGCTGCGTGAATTGGTCAAAACCGCCATCGCTACCACCGACAGTTTCGTGGATCGTTATGACGCCGAGGTGTGGTTGGTGGACATGTCGACCCGCTTGGCGCGTTTTGTCGCGGACGATCAAAAACGCGTGGAATTACTGCGCCACATTCACTACGAAGCCAGCCGCGCCAACCTCCCGCCGGAGTTGGTCTTGGCCGTCATCGAAGTCGAAAGCCGTTTCGATCGGCATGCCATCTCTAAGGCCGGGGCTATGGGTTTGATGCAGATCATGCCGTTTTGGTTAAAAGAAATTGGCCGGCCCAACGAGAATTTATTCGATACCCGCACCAATTTACGCATGGGTTGTACCATCTTGCGCTATTACCTGGATCTCGAAAAAGACAATATCACCCACGCCTTGGCGCGGTATAACGGTAGCATCAACAGTTATCAATACACCAACCTGGTTTACCGCGCCTTGGACAAGCGTTGGCGGCGACGTTAATCTTTTGCTAAGAAACTATTCCGGATCTTTATGCGTTTGCGTACCGCTTCCACGCGTGACTCTCTGCGCCCCCGTACAAGAGGATACTAATGAGGTGTATGGAAAAACACCCCCCACCAAGACCGTCTGCCGCAAGGATGCTGCTGTCGAGCCTACGGGAGGTATTGACGGCGTGTCTTGGTGGGGGGATATCCTTATCCATGTGACTCCGTAATAAGTGCGGGGAAATAAATTTAAGGCTCCCGCCCTGCCCGCTTAGAAGGAAGGGACGCACCCCGGTTGCAAGTTCGTTAACCGATACTAAATTGGGCCGGCGCGGGTATCTCGACGGTCTGACACTGCACCGTATCAACCTTCGCCGCCGCAGGCCCGTGCCACAACCATGCCTTGAGCGCATCAACAAACTCTGCCTCCCCACAGGCAAGCACTTCGACATGTCCATCCGGCAAATTTTTAGCATGCCCGGTGACACCCCACTGCCGCGCCTGCGCTTGGGTGGAGGCACGGAAGAACACCCCTTGCACTCGACCCGACACGATGCAGCGGTAACACAGCGTCACGGCAATACCACGCTGGCCTGTTGCCCGGCACGCAATAATTGATTATTCGTGGCAAATTCGACGCTAACCGGATAACGCACGCCCTCGGCTGGATTTTTTCCAGGTTCCAAGCCAATCGATTTAATGCTACCGACAAATTCTTGTTTATCGATCTTGACCTTGGCCGCCGCGCCGTTTTTTAATCCGGCCAAGTTGTTTTCATCAACGTAAATAAGCGCCGTCATATGATCCGCTTCCGCTACGACGAATAAGGCTTCCGGGTTGAGCTCGGCGGAGACCACCTTGCCGGGCTCGGCTTGACGTGACAATACCCAGGCATTAAACGGAGCGCGCAGCTTGCTATAAAAGAGGTTGTTTTTTGCCAAGGTTACCGCGGCACGGGCGCGTTGCAGCTCAGCGCTGGCTTGCACTTGATTGTTTTTAGCCACTTGCAAGTCATGTTCGGATAACAAGGTGCGATTATATAACTCGGTGGTACGTTCCAATTCACGTTGCGCCTCTTTAGCTTGCTCTTCTTGATTTGAAAGCGCGGCCTGCGCCGCTTGTAGACGCGCCGAAAATACCTCGTCGTCCAAGCGCAGCAATACCGTGCCTTTAGCAACTTTTTCCCCCACTTGCGCGCTCACCTCTTTTACCACACCGCTGACCGGTGTACTGAGTTCAACCCGCTTCGACCATTGCAGGGTCGCTGCATAGGTCTGCGCCATGGCCTGCGGGCACAGGAAAATAATACAGCTACTGGCTATGTATATCCGATAATTAGATAACACGCTACGGTTTGTCATGGGTGGTCACCGTGTTGGATAAAGGGTATTGGCCGGTCAAGATGTCCAGCCGCAGCCAGTCAAGCAGCATTTTATAATCGGTTTGCGCGGATTGGTATTGCGCATCGGTTATCAAGACCATTGCATCCCCCAGATCGGCATTCACTTCCATTTCGTATAAGGCGCGGCTGCGGTCTAAGTTTAATTCACGGAATTTCGTCAGCACCGCCATTTCCTCGCGCTGCGCGCGTAAGTTGCCCAGTTCCAACCATAATTGCAAAATCGTCTGGCGTAAATCACTTTCAGCCTGTTGTACTTGGGCACGGCTACGTTGTAAGTGCGCTTGCGCCAGGGCAATAGCCGCATCGGTGCGGCTTCCGGTATACAGTGGCACGGTTAAGGTGACGCCAATTCGGTGTTCATCGTTCGAGGACAATTCGCGTGAATACTTAAACGCCTCGGCGCTACCGCGCAACACCGGATTATCCTGTGCCCGTGCCGCCGCTACCGCTTGTTCGGCGGCACTCACCTTGGAACGTAAGGCTAATATGTAATAATTACTTTTCAGCGCCAAATCCACCGCCACCTCGTACTCGGGTAAGACCCGCGTCAAGGCCTGGGTGGTAGGTGGATCTAACGTTTCTGGCAGGGACTTAGGACGGTTCAGCGCTTCGGCAAGGCTCGCGCGGGTACGGCGTTGTTCCGTCTGACTCTGGTAACGCGCCACACGGCTTTTCTGATAACGCGCCTCGGCCTCGAACACTACCACGTCGGAGGATTGACCCACGGCTTTGCGTTTACGCAAACGATCAAACCGTACGTAATCCGACGACATCCGCTCGTCGTCGCGATTGAATTGCAAATCCGCCAGCAAAACGTCGTAATACCGCTGCGCAATGAGTAAACGGCGGCGGCTACGCGCATCGAGAAAGTTTAAACGCCGCGATTCGAGCTCATAATAAACCGTACTGACTTGCGCGCTATGCTTCCCAAAATCATAAATGTCTTTATTGATAACCAGACCATAGCGATTATCATTGTGTGACTGGTCGGCTGAAATTCTCGGCGGATCGACATAACGGGCGCGCGCTTCTAAATAAGCCTCGACATCCGTGGCCGCGTCAACCTGCAGCTGTTGCGCTTGGGCTTGGGCTAATTCGGCTTGTTGGGCTTGCAGATCAGGGGTTAACTCGTCGGCGAGCGACAGCGCGTAGTCCAATGTTAACGGCGAAGGGAGGGTTTGTGGAGCGGACTGCTGCGCGGCAAATGACAGCGTCGTCACCATCCCCAGAATCAACGACGCGCCAATATAATGTGGCATTACAATCTTATTTGTCCTTGGCTTGCGTCTGTTGTAGCGATTGTTTATAGCGAATAAACGGCATTGTTTGGTAAGCCCCAGAAACCACGTACTCGCCCAGTTGCATGAATTCCTCCACACCGGTGGTCTTGCCGACATGATGATAGGTTTTTTTGCCGTTTAAATCAAAAAATGCAATCACCGGGGTGGCACGCACGCGGTGTTCGCGAAACGCGAAATCCTTCTGTTTCATGCTTTTACCCTGCATATCTTTTATATCCAAATCACCCTCAATATCCACGCTAAACAACAAAAAATGTTGCCGGTAATACGCCTGCACGGCGGGTCGATTCAGCACATTGGTTTTCATGTAATGGCAAAACGGACAGTCATTCATTTCAAAAAAAATCATAATGCCCTGCTTGCCCTGCGCCTTGGCATTGTTCAATTCTTCGTGAAAATCACCCCAGGTTTCATTAAAGAAGAATTTATACGGGTCACGCGGATCTTCGGCATGGGCCACCCCCAGCGAGCAGCTGATCAGCAGTAACCACGCAAAACAACGGTTTCGCCTCATACCTTGTTCTTTTGCGCCATCTTAGTTTTTTGTTGCGCGATAAAGTCTTCCAGATACGCCCGGGTTACTCCCCCCACCCGCTGACTGACAATTTCGCCCTTGGGAGAAATGATATAGGTAGTAGGCAAACCATCGATACTGCCGAAAGGCTCTGTGTGATCCTGATCACCACGCAGGATCGGATAGGAAATTAAATATTCACTCACAAAGTTTTTAAGGTAACTGGCTTCCACATCCTCAAAATTGATGCCGAGCACCACCGCGTCTTTGGCCTTGTGTTTTTCATGAAAGTCGACCAGTTCGGGGATCTCGTCCAAACAGGGGGGACACCAGGTGGCCCAAAAATTCACAACCACCCATTTACCACGGTAATCGGATAAATGATGGGTTTTACCTTGCAAATCCTGCAGCGAGAAATCCACCGCTTGGGGCACTGCCGCGAATAATCCAGAACTGAATAAACATAATACCAAGAGAAGCCGCTTTGTCATTGTTACTACCTACACTGTGGGAACTGAACTACTAGACCTAGGATTGCCGCCGGTTATGACAATGGATCATAGCAAATCCCAAGAATATGAATGCGGTTAATGAGCGAAGACAATAGCAGTGGGATGTATTTCAATGATTTAGGATAGTTTAGCGCTGTTGTTGATTCAGGGCTTCGTTGCGAGCCTTCATCGCCAATTTTTGCGCCGAGACGGCAAACTCGCGCGCCCGGTTATAATCACCCATTTCTAAGGCGCCGGTGGCCTGTTCCAGCATCTGCCGGGCTTGGGTCATTTGCGAGGGGGAAAGTGTATCGGCTTTAGCTTCACTGGCGGCCTGCAAGGTTTGACGGGCATTGCTCATTTCCTGCACCGGAGGAACCACGCTACAACCTGTAGCTACGCCTAGGAACAGTAGGCAAAGGGACAGATGGCAATGGCTTAAAGAGACACGTATCCCCATAACACCCCGAGGTTATTAAGACCTTGGACACTAGCACCGGGTGGAATCTCCTGTCAAGCCAGCCCCGCTGTGTCTTTAGCCTGCAATTTTGCATTAAGATCCTCCGGATGAATGAAATTCTAGTGTTGTATTACAGCCGCTACGGTAATGTCGCGCACATGGCACGCCAGCTGGCGCGCGGTATCGAACAGGTACCCGCGATGCAGGCGCGGCTACGCACGGTGGCGGCACTATCCACCACGTGGGAAGCCACCGATCCTCCGGTACCCAGCAGTGGCCCACCGTATGCTAGCTTGGAAGATTTACAGCAATGCGCCGGCCTAGCCCTGGGCAGCCCTACCCGTTTTGGCAATATGGCCGCGCCACTTAAATATTTTTTGGATACAACCTCGGCCTTGTGGTTATCCGGCGCATTAGTGGGAAAACCGGCCACGGTTTTTACCTCCACCTCGAGCCTCCACGGCGGCCAAGAAACCACCCTAACCTCAATGATGCTGCCGTTGTTACACCATGGCATGGTGATTGTCGGCATTCCCTATACGGAAACCGCGTTGCTGAATACCAGCAGCGGTGGCACCCCATACGGCAGTAGTCACCTCGCCGGCGTCAACAGCGATCGCGAATTAACTGCGGATGAAATTCAACTTTGCCAAGCCCAGGGCAAGCGCCTAGCGACCATCGCCAAAGCGTTATTACAGATTAATTCTCCCCAGCCCGGTGCTAAACTCTAAACCCGCACTGCATACCGCGCGGGGTGGGTTGCGCCACATTAATCCCTCGGTCCCCCCTAGGTGAGGGCTAGGGGGTGGGAAGGTGAAGATCAGGCATACATGCCGCCGCCCGTTCGAGCAGCAAGGTACGCTCGCGGATATTGTGCGTCAGTGCGGCCGCACGTGTGAATTCCACCTGGGCCTCGTCATGACGGCCAAGTTTGTTCAATAGATCACCGCGCACACTGGGCAAGAGATGATAATTCTTTAGCGCCGGTTCGGATAACAATGCGTCAACCAGTTCCAGACCAGCGGCCGGGCCGAAAGCCATGGCGACCGCGACGGCGCGATTTAATTCCACCACCGGCGAGGGTGCCAATTGCGCGAGGGCATCGTAGAGGGCGGCAATGCGTGGCCAGTCGGTGTCATCGGCGCTGTGAGCGCGCGCATGACCCGCGGCGATCGCGGCTTGCAGACAATAGGGACCGTGCGCGCTGCCCAGGGACTCGGCACGTTCGAGTGACTGCAGGCCGCGGCGGATCAACAAATGATCCCAGCGCGCGCGGTTTTGATCCAATAACAATACCGGTTCACCCGCTGGCCCTGTACGCGCGCGTAACCGGGATGTTTGGATCTCCATCAGCGCCACCAGTCCGTGAACCTCGGGTTCCTGCGTAGCGAGTGTGGCCAGGATGCGCCCCAAACGTAACGCTTCTTGGCACAACGCCGGCCGCATCCAGTTATCACCGGCGGTAGCCGAATACCCTTCATTAAAGATCACATAAATCACTTCGAGCACCGAGGCCAAACGCGCGGCAAGTTCGTTGCCGCGCGGTATCTCAAAGGGAATGCGTGCTTCACTAAGCGTGCGTTTGGCGCGCACGATACGTTGCGCCACCGTGGGTTCGGGTACCAGATAGGCGCGAGCGATCTCTTCGGTGCTAAGACCACCTAGTAACCGTAACGTCAAGGCGACGCGCGCATCGGATGAAAGCACCGGATGGCAGGCGGTAAAAATGAGCCGCAGCACATCGTCATCAATATCAGCATCGATCGCCTCACTATTCATCACGCTGGCCTCCTGTTGCAGATCCAACTCGTAGCCAAGCTGCTGGTGTTTGCGTTCAAGCAGCTTATTACGGCGAAAATAATCGATGGCGCGGTGCTTGGCTGTGGCCATCAGCCAGGCAGCAGGATTATCCGGGATGCCGGTGTGGGGCCAACGCTCAAGGGCGGCGACCAGCGCGTCTTGCGCCAATTCCTCGGCCAAGCCGATGTCCCGCACCCGCCGCGTGAGTCCGGCAATGATCTTGGCGGACTCGATGCGCCAGACCGCCTCAATGGTGCGATGAAGATCCACTGTCACGTGCCAAGCAAGCTCAGGCGCCGATAGGGGGGATCACTGTTACAATCGTCATAGGCGTTTGGTTTGGACTTCATCGATGAAACAAGGACCCACCTCGCGTACCTCGACGGTGGCCCAGCTGGCGGCGGGGCACTCGCTGGCAAAGGCAATCGCCTGTTCCCGGGTTGCGCAATCCAGCAGAAAAAAACCACCGACCATTTCTTTGGCCTCAGCGAACGGACCATCGCGCAGGGTGCGCTTGCCCTCGCGCAAGGATACCCGCACGCCCTGGGCGTCGGACTGCAAGGATTCCACCGCCTTGAGTACCCCGCGGGCTTGCAAAGACTGACTGAATTCCACCATTTGTGCATAGGCATGCTGCCCTTCTTGCAAAGTGCGTTCAGCGCGTTGCCCACGGGGTTCAATGATCAAGAGTAAATACGCCATGAGTGTCCCTGTTGTTGCTTGTTACTGTCGTGTGTTGCTGCACCGGGCTTAGGCCTTTGAACCTACCCCCATCTCGCGAAACCGATCCACCGCCGCGCTCGGCTCGAAGTCTTCCATTTCAAACATCTGCCGTACTTCGATCACGCCCTGTTTGCCATCGATGGCGGGATTGGGAAAACGCCGTGTCCACTCCAGGGCCTCCTCGCGTGTCTTCACTTGAATCAAGGTATAACCGGCGATCAGTTCCTTGGCTTCTGTGAAGGGGCCGTCGATGACAGTGCGTTTGTCACCGGCATAATGAATACGCCAACCCTTGGCACTGGCTTGCAGACCGGAGGCATCAAGCAATACCCCGGCCTTGGCCAGTTCCTCGTGGTAGGTTGCCATCGAACTCATCAGTTTCTCGCTGGGCATCACCCCGGCTTCGGAGTCTTTAGTGGCTTTTACAATGATCATGAATCGCATGGGATTGCTCCTTTGGGTTCAATTGAACTGTTAGCTGCAGAATTACACGGCGGTTGTCACTGTTTTGCTTCGACAATGATCATCCAACTGACGCCGAAACGGTCAGCGACCATACCAAAACGGGGTGAAAAAAACGTCCGGGCCAAGGGCATCTGCACTTGCCCACCCTCGGCCAGCGTGGCGAATAAGCGATTGGCCGCGGCCTCGTTGGGTGCCGACAAGGACAGCGAAAACCCCTGAAAATTCGCTTGGCCGGTGCAGCGGCCGTCCGAGGCCATGAGCGTGGTTGTACCGATACGAAAACTCGCGTGCATGATTTTGTTACTATCCATGGGCGGAGTCATCGCGGAATCGCAGGGTTCGGGGTTATCCTTGAAGCGCATCAGCATGGTTACCTCGGCGCCGAGCGCCTGGCGGTAGAAATTGAGCGCCTCTTCGGCACGACCGTCAAAAAACAGATAGGGCTGAACGTACATAACATCTCCTTATTGGGTTTGAGTTTAGTGCGAAGCGGCCGGATTAGGGATGGATAGCACGCCTCGCTACGGTACGTCGAACCAGCGACCCGCCGATCGACACGTGGGGCAAAAAAATATTGTGGTATACCTGATCCCCGCCTTTCCCGCGCGGCAGAAGGGGTTATACTGTTTTGATCCAATTTTTAACAAATGGAATCGTTAAGCGTCGTTGCTGTTGTAACGACGCCTGATCTAAACGATCCAGCATGGCAAACAGGTGGTGCATATCGCGTGGTAGTTGTTTAAGCAGATACCCCGCCACCTCGCCGGAAAGCTCAAGACCACGCCGCTGGGCGCGCAATTGCAAGGCCGCGATCTTTTGAGCATCGGTTAAGGTTTGGAGTTGAAACGTAAGTCCCCACGCCAAACGCGAGGCAAGGTCACTCAGCTGTATTTCCAGGGCGGTAGGCGATACCTTGGCCGTAACATACAAGCGCCCACGTTGATCCCGCACCCGGTTGAATAAATGAAACAGTTCTTCTTCCCATTGGGTTTGCCGCGCGATGCTATCGACATCGTCGATACAAACAACATCAGCATTATCCAAGCCTTCAAGCACCGCCGGGGTTAAACTTTCATCGCCACGCAGCGGCAAATACATGACCGAGTCGCCACGCTGTACGGCGGCGTGACACGCGGCTTGCAGCAGATGGCTTTTACCTGTGCCCGCAGCACCCCATAGGTATAACAAGGGTTCCGTGCCCTCTTGTAAGACGCGTACCAGGTCACGATTATCCGCGGGGTAAAAATTCTCGAAGGTAGTCGCCGCGTCAAGGCGAATGCCTAAGGGCAGTTGCTCCGGCGCCGTCATAGTTTTATGGGTGTGAATACAGCCGGCTGGTTAGGTAATGCTCGTGCATATAACGTATGACTACGGCAATCACGGCAGCCGTGGGCAGCGCCAGTAACACTCCTAAAAATCCAAACAATTGCCCGCCGGCCAGCACCGCGAAGATCACCGCCAGCGGATGCAAGCCAATCCGATCACCTATCAATAGAGGAGTCAACACCATGCCTTCAAACAATTGGGCAATGCCAAATACAATCGCAACATAAATAATATGCGTTGCATCATGAAATTGCATGGCCGCCGCCAAACACGCCAATAACAAACCGATAATAAGCCCAAGATACGGGACAAAACTCAACATACCGGCGACCACCGCGACGAACAAAGCCAGATCCAAACCGACAATACTCAAACCAACGCTATAAAATAACACCAGCGCAAGCATAACCAGCAATTGTCCACGCAAAAACGCCCCCAACACCTGATCGGATGCCTTGGTCAATCGCACCACCACCGGTTCGATACGGCGCGGTAATAAGGTATGGATGCGAGTAATGAATACATTCCAATCGCGCAACAGGTAAAAAGTCACCACGGGGATCAATAACAAAGTCGCAAGCCACGAGAACAATGTCACGGTTGAGCGGGTAATATACTTTACGATCGAACCGGCCGCGCCGCCCGCCTCTTGCCAATGCGCTGTCAGGGTGGATTTGAGTTGTTCGGTATCAAACGACATATCGATTCCGAGTTTTTGCTGCGCCCATGGGACAAATTGTTGTTGTACGACGTCGATATAGTGCGGTAACACCTTAAACACCAATAACAGTTGCCGTTGTAACATTGGCAACAAGAGCATAATCGCAGCCACAAACACCGCACCAAAAGCGATAAAAACCAGGATCACCACAACGGTCCGGGAAACACGCCAACGCACCAGACGCTCTACCACGGGATCGGCGATATACGCCAAGATCGCCGCGCTCATGAACGGTGTGAGTATCGGCGCCAACAGGTATACCAGCACCGCCGCTACGACCCCGCCACCCAGCCAAAACCACTTATCGGAATCTATCATGCGCTAGACCGGGTTTTAAGACTGAGCAAGATGCGTCGTGACCAGCACTGTATATAGGCAAACCCGCTGAGCAAGGTCGATAACGCCGTTATACTGATGGAGAATTGCAGCATTAACGGCGGGAACCCCCCCGCCCCGGGCAATGCCGATAGACTAAACAACAACTCCAGAATTAAAATAATTTGCAGCACGGTGTTAACTTTACTGATCCATAACGGTTGCATGGTGGCGTCCTTGACCGCGTAACGGTATAGCGCCGCGCCCACCACGATAATACTGTCCCGGCCCAAGACTAAGACCACCAACCACGCCGGTAACCGTTCCTCTATACCTAATACCAGGTAACATCCCACCAGCAATAATTTATCTCCGATGGGATCCAAGTAACTGCCCAAGCGGGTCCGCCAATTGAACCGTCGAGCCAGAAAACCATCAACCGCATCGCTAACGCCTGCGATCAAAAATAATAGTAATGCCTTGTTATAGTCGTGGTGCCAGAGCAAATACAGGGTCGGTGCAACCACGACGATGCGTGCAATACTGATAATATTCGGCAAATATTTCACGGTACCAGTCGATAGGTCAATTCAGGTGTCGGTGTAGCGATCTGACTCGCACCAATCGGAGTTGGGCTTGGGCTCGCCGCCGCGGTCGTATCTTGTACCTCGGCACTGAATATTTCACTCAATGAAACAGCCCGCGCCAACCCTAACCTGCCACCCTGTGTAGTGACGCGAAATATGGCCATATCGGCCTGAACCCACTGTGGGCTCACCGATTTCACCTGACTAAGCGAGCGCAAGTATTTTACGCTGCGATTAAAATCGGTGAGTGTATGGATCCCCTTTACCTGGACCAGTACCACGGAATCTTCCCCCTGTACCAACTGCGCATAGCGTTGTGCGAGAGCTTCGGCGGTTTTATCCACCCCCAGCCCCACCGCCGCCTCCAGGTCGACATTATTCACCGCCCAATCCAGTTTGCGGCCTTCATGATATAGCGTCCAATTCGCATTCCATTGACCGTTCGGCAACAACAATAGCCGTCCGACCAAAATAGCATCGCTCGGGTAATGTTGCGACGCCTGGCGAATGGCGACATCATTATTGACCCATACATCATTAATTTGAATGGTATTGCGATCATTCAAATCCATTTGTGGCAAGCGTATCGGCAGACCACGCCGCTGCGCACGCTGTTCAAGAGCAAGCCGCAACGGATTATCGCTGGCCTGACCAATCACATCACGCCGCGCATGTTCGTCGCTCACCAGCCACACCAACGTGGACGGCCGGGTTTTATCCCACACCGGAATGTTATTTTCACGTAATAGTTTATTGACAACGACCGGATCAAATTTAACCCATAACTCTAGATTATTCCCGTCTGCGCCTGCGGCCCCCGCCGGGGTGGCTTCACGATACCGGAATTGTTGCGCATAATTGGTGGCATTCACCAATGAGGCCTTGATGCGCGGATACTCCTCGGATTCACCGATTTGGCTACGCCCCGAGACCCGGGTTAATACCTCAACCAGCGCCGCACGAATCGCGTCATCCCGCGCTTGCCGATCTTGTGACTTCACCGGGATCGTGGCTTCATACATGTCGGCGACCACGTCGGCCCGGCTAAGCGGGAGCGATAGCAGTACTACCAGGGCTAGCAGCGGATAAAAACAACGGTACAGCATTATTGCGGCCTTCTTGTTGTGGGACAAACGATGGTGCATTCCCTGCCTCAAGCGAACTTGTTAAGATCGTATTATCACCTACCCCGTGGCGGCGCACAAAGCCCGCGCCTCGCATATATAGTTAATTTAAAAGGAAATCGCCGTGTCACAACCTAAAAACCCTAGCGGACCCCGCCTGAATTCACTGAGTTATCGGGACGCCGGGGTGGATATCGATGCCGGCGATGCCCTCGTCGAACGGATTAAACCCTTCGCTAAACGCACCCTGCGCCCGGAAGTGCTGGCCGATCTCGGTGGGTTTGGCGCATTGTTTCGCTTGGACCTGAGCCGTTTCCGTAAACCGGTCTTGGTCTCGGGTACCGATGGGGTGGGGACTAAACTCAAACTCGCCATACAACTGCGCCAACACAACACCATTGGGATTGATCTGGTCGCCATGTCGGTGAATGACGTGGTTGTACAAGGGGCTGAGCCGCTGTTCTTTTTAGACTATTACTCGACAGGCCAACTGCAGGTGGATACCGCCGCCGAGGTGATTAAAGGGGTTGCCGCCGGTTGTGAACAGGCTGGTTGCGCCTTGATCGGCGGTGAAACCGCCGAAATGCCCGGCCTGTATGCCCAGGACGATTACGATCTCGCCGGGTTCTGTGTCGGTATCGTGGATGAAGAAAAAATCATTAATGGTTCGAGCGTGGCCGTGGGCGATGCCATCATCGGACTGGGTTCCAGCGGTCCGCATTCCAATGGCTATTCGTTAATTCGCAAGATCATTGCAACGGTCAACGCCGATCTCGGCCAATCCTTTGAGGATACCACCTTAGGGGACAAACTGTTGACGCCCACCCGGATCTATGTCAAGCCCTTGTTATCGCTATTTGCCAACGTAACGGTGAAGGCGCTGGCACATATCACCGGGGGCGGGCTATTGGAAAATATACCCCGCGTATTACCTATGCACACCATCGCGAGCCTCCAGGCCAATGCCTGGCACACGCCGGCGATATTCCAATGGCTACAACAGCAGGGGAATGTCGCATCACAGGAAATGTACCGCACCTTTAATTGTGGTATTGGTATGGTGGTGGTGGTTGATCAGCAGCACACGGCACGTGTATTACAGCACTTTATTACCCACCAGCTTCCCGCCTGGCAGATCGGCACCATCATCCCCGGTAAAGGGGAACCGATCGTGCAAATAAATTAACCCCAGGGAAATGAGTCTCCCCCCTGCAAGTAGTTTTTCCCTGGTCGTTCTGATTTCAGGTGAAGGCAGCAACCTACAGGCCATTCGCGACCATATCGCTGCGGGTGAGTTACCCGCGCAGATTGCCGCCGTGATTAGCAACCGTTCCCAAGCCCCGGGATTATTGCGCGCGCAGCAGGCCGGAATCACAACCCAGGTGCTTGAAAAAAACCTCTATCCCGACCCTAACGCGTATGACCGTGCACTGCTGGCGATAATCGATCAATACCGGCCTGCGCTGGTGGTGCTAGCGGGATTTATGCGGATTCTGACCGACGATTTTGTCCGGCATTACTCCGGCCGGCTGATCAATATTCATCCTTCTTTGTTACCGAAATACAAGGGATTACATACCCATCAACGCGCCCTGCAGGCGGCAGACAGTGAACACGGCGCCAGTGTGCATTTTGTCACGCCGGAGCTCGACAGCGGCCCTGTTATTCTGCAAGCCAAGGTACCTATCTTGCCCGGAGACGACGCGGAAAAACTGCGCCAACGGGTGCAGCAGGTCGAACATCGGCTCTATCCTGAGGCGCTACGCCTCCTGGCGACAGGCCGGGTTCAGCTTTTGGGTGCTACAGTGTATCTCGATGGACAACCCCTACTGCGACCACCTGTCAGCACCTGAGCACCGCAAAGTGAACCCACGACGCGCTACGTCATTGGTATGTTTGTTATTGGGTTGTGCTCCAGCCATGGCCGCAAACTGGCTCGATCACGGCTTCAACGCGCACTATAGCGTGACCCGCAACGGGGCTTACCTCGGCGTAAGCCAGAATAGCTGGAAAAAATTGGACAACAACCAATGGGAATACCGCGCCGAAATTGAGCCGCGTGGTTTGGTGAGCTTATTTGTCTCGGATCACATCACTGAAATAAGCACCATCGCAACCAACCCCAATGGACTGCATCCCTTGTTTTATTCACACCTCCACCAAAAACGCAAAAACGACAAAAAATACGAGCTGCGTTTTGACTGGGATAAAAAACAGGTTAAATGCACCGATTTTGCACAGCCCTTGGTATTGCCGGAAAATACCCAGGATGTACTGAGTTTTCAATTATATTTAATGCAGCAAGCGCAACAACACTTGGCTTCATTATCGATCCCCATCGCCACGCGCCGTGATATTACCTTCTACCAGCTGAATTATACCGGCCCAGGAAAACTTGCAACCCCGGCCGGAAAATTTACCACCCACAAATTTGAATCAGCCAAGGATGACAAAGAACACTACCAGCTGTGGTTAGCCCAGGAATTAGATTTCTTTCCGGTAAAAATTCAAAAGACCGAAGCGGATGGGACGGTCATCGAATTGGAATTGCAATCGCTCACCAAAACCACGGCGACAGAGCATTAACCTACAACAATACCCCTCCCCAGCTAGCGGCTGTGCAGCAGGTCGGCCTTTTAGGCGGGCAACGTAGCGACCGGCTTGAAACCCAGGCTACCCCTAAGCCTGCGCCGTTCTGAACCGTGGCTGCAATCCACCGGAATCGGCCTTTAGGTTTTGGGCAGGGTAACCCCTTTCTGACCTTGGTATTTTCCCCCGCGGTCTTTGTAAGACGTCTCGCAAACCTCGTCGGATTCAAAAAACAACATCTGCGCCACCCCTTCGTTGGCATAGATCTTGGCGGGCAAGGGCGAGGTATTGGAAAACTCCAAGGTCACATGACCTTCCCATTCGGGTTCTAACGGCGTGACATTGACAATGATCCCGCAACGCGCGTAAGTGGATTTACCCAGACATATGGTCAACACGTTACGCGGAATACGAAAGTACTCCACGGTGCGGGCCAAGGCGAACGAATTGGGTGGGATAATGCACACCTCACCTTTAAAATCCACGAAACTGTGCGCGGAGAAATCCTTGGGGTCAACAATCGCGGAATTGATATTGGTGAAAATTTTAAATTCGTTGGCGCAGCGTACATCGTAACCGTAGCTGGAGGTACCGTAGGAAATAATTTTCTGGCCATTGACCTGGCGCATCTGCCCCGGCTCAAACGGCTCGATCATATTGTGCTGCGCCGCCATGCGGCGTATCCATTTGTCTGCTTTGATACTCATCGCGCCCGCCCTGAAATTAGCAACGCGCGCATGCTAACGTGTGGGCGGGTGGTGTACAAGCTATGGGTAGGGTCGATGTGTTAGTTATTCTGAATAACAATCTTCGGAAACGCCGCGCTGAAGTCCTTGGCCTTCTGCGACAGCTTGGCGGCGATACGGCGGGCGATATCGCGGTAAATCTGCGCGATTTTGCCTTCCGGATCGGCCACCACCGAGGGCTTACCGGCGTCCGTGGATTCACAGATCGACATATCCAAGGGCAGCGAGCCGAGTAAATCAATATGGTATTGATCCGCCATGCGCTGACCGCCGCCGGCCCCAAAAATATGCTCGGCATGGCCGCACTTGGAGCAGATGTGAATACTCATGTTTTCAACAATACCCAGGACGGGCACTTCAACCTTTTCAAACATCTTTAAACCCTTGCGGGCATCGAGCAGGGCAATGTCTTGCGGCGTGGTGACGATCACCGCGCCCGTGACCGGCACTTTCTGGGCCAGGGTCAATTGGGTATCACCGGTTCCGGGAGGAAGGTCAACGATTAAATAGTCCACGTCTCTCCACTGGGTGTCGTTGAGCAATTGTTCTAACGCTTGGGTCACCATCGGGCCGCGCCAGATCATCGGGGTTTCTTCGTCGATGAGAAAGCCAATCGACATGGATTGCAGGTGATAACTCATTACCGGCTCCAGGGACTTGCCGTCCTTGGATTCAGGTTGCTGGTGTACACCCAGCATCCGCGGTTGGCTAGGACCGTAAATATCGGCATCCAAAATACCCACCGTAGCGCCTTCGGCCGACAGCGCCAGGGCCAGATTCACGGCGGTGGTGGATTTACCCACGCCGCCCTTACCGGAGGCGATGGCGATGATGTTCTTCACACCGTTGATCATCTTCACACCTTTTTGCACGGTGTGCGCGGTGATTTTACAGCTGACATTGACTTCAACGTCGCTTACCCCAGGAAGGGTTTTGATTTTTTCTTTGAGGGTAGCGGTAAGCACCGGGATATAACCTTTGGCAGGAAATCCCAGTGCGATATCCACTTTGATTTTATCACCGTTGATTTTTATATCTTTAACGGCCTTGCTGGTGACTAAATCCTTCTCCAGGTACGGGTCGATGTATTCTTTGAGTTTGTCTTCAACCTGTTGGGGGGAGACGCTCGCCATATAATTCTCCTGAATTTCGAGGGTTAAATAACCGAGTAATTTAATCGGACATATTCTACAACAAATTTTTTAGGATTTCCTAATATACCCCAAATGGACAGTCGTTAGCAGACATCGGCAAGCGTGATAGTCCCTAAGCTAGATTCCGAAGTCCTTGGACAACCTGGCGGGAAGCGGTGTTGACCCGCACCGAAATGCTCGATTAGCATCGCATCGGACCTCCACCCCGAGCCTCTTATGGAAAACAAGCAACTCGAACACACGCAGTTCCAACGAGAACCGTGTAAGTATCCGCTGCGTATTCTTGCCGATAATTTTGATCTGCCCACGAATGTTGGAAGCATCTTCAGGATCGCGGATGCCTTGGGGATTGAAAAGATCTATTTAACCGGCACTTCCCCGTTGCCACCCAATAACAAGCTGCGCAAAGCCTCCCGTGCAACGGAAAAATCCGTCTCTTATAGCTACCACCGCGATCCACTGGATGTCATCAACCCATTAAGACAACAGGGTTATCGCATCATTAGCTTGGAAATAACCTCAACCAGCACGGCCCTGCGGGAGTTCCAATTTAATGGCCTAGGCAAACTCTGCCTAATCTTGGGGGCCGAGCGTGCCGGAGTAAGCCAAGCCCTGCTCGACGCGTCGGACCACACCGTGCATATTCCGATGTTGGGTCAAAATTCATCATTAAACGTGGCCATGGCATGCGCCATCGCCGTGTATGAACTCACCCAGAAATATTTTGGACGACACCCTTCGGAGACACCTCTTTTGGGAGAAAACAATGACAGGCTATTCACTATTTCAGAACCGCCGTTTAGCTAATCGATGCACCCAACTGGCGATTCGCGAATGAAACTGCTAGGGTACGTGGCTTTCGCTACCCACAACTGTATACACACATGCCAACCGATTCCACACCCCGTCATATCTTGGTTACCAGCGCCCTGCCCTACGCCAATGGCCCGATCCATTTGGGACATTTGGTGGAATATATCCAAACCGATATTTGGGTACGTTTCCAGAAGCTGCAGGGACATCACTGTACCTATGTCTGCGCCGATGATGCCCACGGCACGCCGATCATGCTCAATGCGCAAAAGCTCGGGATTACGCCCGAACAACTGATCGCCCAAACCGATAAAGAACATCGGGCCGACTTCGCGGGGTTTCTGATTGAGTTTGATAATTATCACTCGACTCATTCCAACGAGAATCGTGAATTAGCCGAATACATTTACCAACAGTTACAAACCAAGGGTTATATTGTTTCCAGAACCATCCAGCGCCCGTATGACGATAGCAAACAGATGTTCCTGCCGGATCGGTTTATCAAAGGGGAGTGTCCACGTTGCGGCGCCGCGGACCAATACGGCGATAGTTGCGAAGTCTGCCATGCAACCTATTCCCCCAGCGAGCTTAAAAATCCCCGCTCGACCCTCTCGGGCACCACCCCCAGCAACAAAGATACTACCCAGTTCTTTTTTGAATTGGGCAAACTTGAAACCCAACTGCGGCAATGGACCAAGGCTGGAACACTACAACCCGCCATCGCCCACAAGCTTGAGGAGTGGTTCATGGTAGGCTTGCAAGATTGGGAAATCTCGCGTGATGCCCCCTATTGGGGTTTTGAAATCCCCGCTGCGCCGGGCAAATATTTTTACGTGTGGTTGGATGCACCGATTGGCTACATGGCCAGTTTTAAAAATCTTTGTGCGAAACGCCAGGATTTAAAGTTTGCTGACTATTGGAATGCCGACAGTCGCCACGAGGTGTATCATTTCATTGGCAAGGATATCGCCTATTTTCATACCTTGTTTTGGCCAGCCATGTTACACGCGGCCGGTTTTCGGATGCCCAGCGCGGTATATTGTCATGGTTTTCTCACGGTGAATGGCCTGAAGATGTCGAAAAGCCGTGGCACCTTCATTAAGGCACGGACCTACCTGGACCATCTCAATCCCGAATATTTACGCTATTACTTTGCAGCGAAGCTAGGCAATGAAATAGATGATCTGGATCTGAATCTAGAAGACTTTACCCAACGGGTAAATGCGGATTTGGTTGGTAAAGTGGTTAATATCGCCAGTCGCTGTGCGATGTTTATTAATAAATATTTTGATAACCAACTCTGCCCCGTGACGGGAGAAACGCTATTACTATCGCAGTTTAGCCATGCCCTACCGCTAATCGCCGACGACTATGCACAACGGGCATTCAGTTCCGCCATCCGACGGATCATGGCGTTGGCCGACAGTGCCAATCAATATATCGACGCACAAAAACCCTGGGCGCTGATTAAACAATCCGATCAAACCGCCAAGGTGCAACAGATCTGCAGTGTGGGATTAAACCTATTTCGGATCTTGATAGGCGCACTCAAGCCCGTGCTACCCGCTCTTTGCAGCCAAGCGGAAAGTTTTCTCAACATAACACCGTTGACTTGGAACGATTTGTCGCGTCCGCTCGGTCCACACCGAATAAACGAATTCACCTCACTGCTCTCCCGTATCGAACCTGCCAAGGTAACCGCCATGGTCGACGCCTCAAAAGAAGATCTCGCTCCAAGCTCAACCCCAGGCCAGACACCACGACCGGAAAGTGAACCTCTTAAAGCAGAAATCAGCATCGATGATTTCGGCAAAATTGATTTACGCATTGCCAAAATCATCAGCGCCAGCCATGTCGAGGGCGCGGACAAACTATTACAGCTCAGCGTCGACCTGGGCGAAGGCACACTGCGCAACATCTTTGCCGGCATCCGCAGCGCCTATGACCCCAAAACCTTGGAAGGACGATTCACCGTGGTGGTTGCCAATTTAGCGCCGCGCAAGATGAAATTCGGTCTGTCCGAGGGCATGGTCTTGGCCGCCGGGCCCGGTGGCAAAGACCTGTGGATCCTTTCCCCGGATAGCGGTGCACAACCGGGAATGCGCGTAAAATAACTACGGAGAATACCGTGCTATCGTGTGTCTGGATGAAGGGGATGTCGATTTGTGACCGTCGGCCGCAGGGACGATGTACAGGGAAGTACAAGTGTCGCGGTAGGGCAGGATGCCGTGAGCAACTGCGGCCGTCGAGCTACAGGAACGTATTTATGCGTATCACAAATCGACATTCCCATCATCCAGGCAAACAAGCTCGCTGCTGCTACGGCTAAAACGATTAAACACCAACCCCTTATGTCGGAAATTAAATAACCTATTCGATGGACACGAATTTCGTATATAACGCAACACTCATCGATCGCATCGACGCGATTTTGCCGCAAACCCAATGCCGTCAATGTAGCTTTCAAGGTTGCCGCCCCTATGCCCAAGCAATGGCCAAGGGTGAGGCCGATATTAATCAATGCCCGCCCGGGGGCGAACAAGTAATTCTGGAACTCGCCAGGTTACTAGGCCAAGAACCCAAACCCTTAAATGAAGCCTATGGACGACACGGCCCAAAAACCGTGGTGGTGATTGATGAACTGTTGTGTATCGGCTGCACCCTTTGTATCCAAGCCTGCCCGGTGGATGCCATTCTTGGTGCGGCCAAACTGATGCACACCGTCATCACCGAAGAATGCACGGGGTGTAATTTATGTCTTGCCCCCTGTCCGGTGGATTGCATACACAGTATTCCCGCGCCACAACCTCTGGATACCACACTCGCCAAACAAAAATCCGCTATTGCCCGCGAGCGTCACCGTTGGCATCTAACCCGGTTGGAAATCCGGAAAAAACACGAAACAGAGCGCAAACAGCAAGCATCGCCACAGAAAACCACGGCCACGGCAAACTCGCGAAAAGCCGCCATCGCGGCGGCGGTACAGCGTGTCCAGGCTAAAAAAATTGCGCGTGCCGCGCTAGCGGCTCAAAACGCTCAGAAAAAATCTCCTGCCGAGTAAGCCCTCGATCTAGATCTAACTCATCGTTAGTTTTTTTGAAACGCCGATGCAGCGCGCAGTAAGACACTAAAAATTAATTGTTGCGCACAGTCGGTCTTGTTAACTGATTACCCTGGTGGGGTTTTATCCGGGAATTCACACAAATCGGCGATCACGCATTCCCCACATTTGGGTTTACGCGCAGTACACACATAACGTCCGTGCAAAATCAACCAATGGTGCGCGTCTTGCTTAAATTCTACTGGGACTACCTGGAGCAATTTATCCTCAACGGCACGCACATTTTTCCCCGCGGCAATGCCGGTACGGTTAGATACCCGAAAAATATGCGTATCCACCGCGATAGTGGGATGTCCGAATGCCGTGTTAAGGATCACATTCGCGGTTTTCCGTCCCACCCCTGGTAATGCTTCCAACGCCGCGCGGTCTTCAGGCACCACCCCAGCATGCCGCTCCAATAACAACCGACAGGTTTGAATAATATTTTTGGCCTTGGTGTTAAACAACCCAATCGTCTTGATGTACTTTTTGAGACCGGTTTCTTTTAAAGCAAGGATGGCCGCTGGCGTATTGGCCACCGCAAACAAAACGGCGGTGGCTTTGTTGACACTTTTATCCGTGGCTTGGGCGGATAAAATCACTGCCACGAGTAACTCAAAAGGTGTGCTATAGCGTAACTCGGTGGTCGGCGCGGGGTTAATGCGTTGCAGCCGCTGAAAGAGTAGTTTACGTTGCCTTGGAGTCATGGATACCGAGTCGTGGATGCCAACGGCAATTATCGTGAACAAGTTCTGATTCGCAAACCCATCACGATACTGACGCACACTGCATGGTTAAAACTTAATCGTTCTGAATTAAATGTGTTTATTAAGGTATCAATTTGCAAATTGGCTAAAAACTAAAATAGTTCGGCCTGACAATGTGCGTTAATTTTTTAATTGGCCCACTATCGTTCCGACAAAAGTGTGTGTAATATCGCCGCCCAACACACGAGAAACCCCAGCGATCCTATATCAGTGCCGTAGTATTTTACCAGGGTTGTGTGCGAAGCTGAGGAAAATCAATTTAGACTAAGTCTATGATTAGACAACAGGAAAATTTCTGGGTAGCGTGAACTTCATACATACCCCTCTCTCTAAGCCTGTGTATTTGAAATGCATAAGTGATTTAAACCTGGTGTGTAAAGTTGATTACCCCTGTATACACACTAGGTCAAACAAAAAGGGGTAAGTGATTCCAGTAAATTAATGGAGAGAACGCTCATGAAAATCCAAGCAATCGCCCTTGCCTCTATCTTCGCCCTGGCTGTAGGTACCTCGGTCGCGGCTGATGCAGCTGCCCCAGCCGCTCCGGCCGCTCCTGCTGCTGCCCCAGCCGCTGCTCCTGCAGCTACCCAGGCGAAGGAAGAAAAGAAACATGCCGCTAAGAAAAAAGGCAAAAAGAAAGCTAAGAAAGCCAAAGCCAAAGACGAAGGCGCAGCTAAGTAATCTAGTGCTACCTTTAGTGAAGTCGAGCGGCGGAACCCCGGTTCCGCCGTTTTTTGTGCTCATTGCAGTCCCTCTTACCTGCCTGAACCATTTTAATTGTCAGCTGACTCCTAACGGTTGATCGTAGGGCATCATTCATAGTAGTTTCACACTGTCAGTATTTTCGTTTACTTAAGGTCTTTATTCCTGGTCTTAGGTATCGTATCTTTAACCACCTGTCACATATAGTTTTACCCCTAATATATGTGGGAGGAATAATAACTGGGGTAAATTGAAATAGTATGGAGAGAATGTCAATGTCAAAGAAAATTTTAGCAATGATTATCGGTTCATTTTTCGCAGCCAGTCTGGCGCTGACTCAACTCGCTGTCGCCGCTGACGCTGCAGCACCGGCTGCTGAGGCTACCCCTGCTGAACACAAAGAGGGTAAATGCGGCGGAGATATGAAGAAAGAAGGTAAATGCGGTGCCGATAAGAAGAAAAAAGACGGTAAGTGCGGCGGCGATAAGAAGAAAAAAGACGGCAAATGCGGTGGCGATAAGAAAGATGGCAAGGACGGCGCTGACAAGAAGAAAGACGGTAAATGCGGTGAAGGCAAGTGCGGTGGCGACAAGAAAGAAGGCGACACCAAGAAATAAACCGGTTAGGTTCAGCGGTGAAACATTACCGCAGCTCCTGTTCCACCACAACGGCGGATCATATCCGCCGTTGTTTTTCACCTAGCTTTAAAAATCGTTTGAATATGTGGATAAACGATGAAGACTTTATTCGCCCGCACCTATAACCTAGTATTTAGCCCATTAAACTCCCTCGGCCATTATCTTCCAGCCGCGGGACTACGCCTGCTGCTTGCTTATGAATTTTGGGAATCCGGGATAGAAAAACTTCACGGAACTAACTGGTTTGGTGATATCTATGACAAGTTTCCGTTTCCATTGAATCTGCTATCAACAGACCTGAATTGGTTCTTGGCCACCTGGTCAGAACTACTCGGCGCGACCGCTCTAGTACTTGGTCTGGCCACGCGTTTTTCTAGCATCACCTTGATTTTTGTTACCGTTATCGCCTGGATTACCAGCCATCCCGGTGGTTATTCGATTTCAAACGGTGGTTACAAATTACCCCTCATCTATGTAGTCATGCTCTTGCCCTTGCTGTTTTGTGGGCCGGGCAAGTTGAGTCTGGATCACCTTATCAGCCGCAAATATAACCGGGAGAAACACTGAATAATGGCTTCGGATTTAACCGCGCTAACGGTGTTTGTGTTTAGCAGCGATGCGCATCCGCAAGGCATTGAGTTTAATAAACCCTTCCGCGTCTTTTTGGTTATAAGCGCCGGCATCGTCTTCAAAGGTCGCGATACTGGCATCGAATAAACTGTCGGTTGTGGACTTACGGCCAGTCACGATCACATTGCCTTTGTATAATTTCAATCGCACCAGACCATTAACCGTGACCTGGGAAGCATCGATCATGGCTTGCAGCATCTTACGCTCCGGCGACCACCAATAACCGTTGTAGATTAGACTGGCGTAACGCGGCATGAGATCATCTTTGAGATGCGCGACTTCACGGTCCAAGGTAAGGGATTCTATCGCCCGATGCGCCTTAAGCAATACCGTACCCCCCGGGGTTTCATACGCACCACGCGATTTCATCCCGACATATCGGTTTTCAACGATATCAGCACGGCCAATGGCATTCGCGCCGGCCACTTGATTCAAGTGGGCCAGCACTTGCGCCGGGCTTAAACGTTTGCCGTCGATGGCTACCGCATCACCTTTTTCATAGGTCAGTTCGATAATCGTGGGCATGTCCGGCGCCTCTTCAACCGCGACACTCCACCGCCACATATCCGCTTCGGGTTCGAGCCAAGGATCTTCTAACACCCCGCCTTCATAAGAGATATGCAGTAAATTCGCATCCATCGAGTAAGGAGACTTATTGCCTTTTTTAAAGTCGATGGCAATGCCATGGGTTTGCGCATACTGCATGAGTTTTTCACGCGAGGTCAGATCCCATAAACGCCAAGGAGCGATGATTTTCACATCCGGCATTAACGCATAGGCCCCCAGCTCAAACCGTACTTGGTCATTACCTTTGCCGGTTGCACCGTGGGAAATAGCATCGGCCCCAGTCAGCTTGGCGATTTCCACCAAACGCTTGGCAATCAACGGCCGCGCAATCGAGGTCCCCAACAAGTATTCACCTTCGTAAATCGTGTTGGCGCGCAACATCGGAAACACGAAATCACCCACGAACTCTTCTTTGAGGTCTTCTATATATATTTCTTTGACGCCCATCTTCTGGGCCTTGAGGCGGGCCGGTTCAAGCTCTTCGCCTTGTCCGATATCGGCGGTAAAGGTCACCACTTCACAATGGTAGGTTTGTTCTAGCCATTTTAAGATGATTGAAGTATCCAAACCACCAGAATAAGCCAATACGACTTTGTTCACCGCCATAAGCCACACCTCCGAAGTTAACTCGAAAATATCAGGCGCGTATTATAACGGAAAAACTAACCCTTTGGTTTTTTGTCACGGTGCAAAACAACCTGTACCTGATCGGATTTTATCCCCAGCTGTTCTAACTTGGATTTTTGTTTGGTGTGGATTGTTATTTTAATCCGATCCTCGTCGATGCCCTTATGCAACAGGTAATCACGCACACTGCGGGCACGGCGTGTCGCTAAGCGGTAATTGTATTGCACCAATTCCTTGGTCTGAGAATACAATTCAATGTCGATCGATGAAATACTGGCGTCGGATTTGAGCACTTCGAGCACCGCTTCAAGTTGCTGGTTGGCTTGTTTTCCCAATTTAGAACTGTCGGTATTAAACTGCAACACACTTACATGTACTTGCTCAATGTCGTAACGCAATAACTGGGCACGGCAGGTATCAAATCCCTGCAACCCAGGGTTAAAATTTAACGCCGATAAAGTGATCTTCACATCGTCCTGACCCGCGCCAGCATCGTAAAATTGCAAGCTGGGTAACATTCCGGTTTTTAATTCCTCTAGCATGCGTTGTGCCCATGACGCCGAGGCCGTTAGGGTATTTTCTTCGGCTTCTAATTCAATTTCACCCAACTGGGTGGCATGGGTGTAATGCGACCATAACGGCGACTCAATGCTCAGCAAGGCCGTGCCACTGCCCAGCGGCGGATTATTCACGTGCAATAGAAATTCTAAAGGTTGCCCCGTGCCCTGATGAAATTCGGCATAACCCAGATTGGGCAGCGGTTGCCGCAAGCTACACAAGACCTTGCTGGTCTGCACCTGCCAACCGCCCCCGTAACGGTTGTCGATGTACTGTACAGCGCCTTGTTTGAGCATGTTGGTAATCGACACGGGACCCTGCTGTAAAGGTAACAGGACCTCGGCGCCGATCGGCGCTGATAAATTAGTGCTGGCCTTAGTCAGGGATGAGGAATCGTATTTTGCGTCCGGCGTGAGGGCGGGGCGGGGGGAGGGAGCTGGGACAGAAATAGGCGTTGGGTTGGCCGCTTCAGCACCGGCCGGCGCAGTAACAGGCTTAGGCGTATTGGCCGCAGGCCCTGCGACTTCACCAAAACGCGGGGCGGAGGCCAAAACCGGAACTGCCAGGACACCCAGCAGCAAGAACCCCAATCGATTGGCGGACAGGCACATCATGCCTGGCTAAAAGCAATATCGATGCCAAGGCAACGACGGGATTACTTCTTTTTGGCGGTACGGCGGATCCGCGCGGCCAAGCGGCGGGCGAGATCACCAAACAATTCAGTCTGGGTAGGATGGGGGTGGATCGCCCTGCCCACCTGCTCCAAGGTCATATTGCCGGTCACCATCATCACGGCTTCACCGATCAGGGTGTCGGCATGGTCGGCGAGGAAATGCACCCCTAGAACCCGTTGCGTGGCTTTGTCAGCGACCAATTTGATGAGCCCCTGGGTTTCATTAGTCATCATCGCCTTGGCATCGATCGCCAGTGGAACCTTGATCTCGACGGCGTCAATGCCCTTGGCCTTGGCCTGTTCCACCGATAATCCGACAAACGCCGCTTGGGGACGGGTAAAGATCACCCCGCTGTCCTTGTCCTGGTTATAGGTATGGGCTATACCGCCGAGATTAGCCGCGGCAACCCGGCCTTGTTGACCGGCGGTATGCGCGAGCATGTAGCCGCCGATCACATCGCCCACGGCATAGATATGGGGTACCGACGTCCGGCAATGATTGTCCGCTTTGATGACACCTTTTTCCGTCACCACCCCCGCCTTGTCCAGGTGGAGAGGTTCCAGTTGCGGGCGTTTGCCCGTGGCCATGATGACATAGTCACAGGCGAAGGTCTTGGCCTTGCCTTGTGCATCGGTGTACACCAGTTTCATCAACCCCGGTTTGCCCCTGATCTCGGTAATTTTTACCGAGGTTTCGACCGATAGGTGTGGATCTGCATCCAAGATCGCCGCAAGCTGGGTGGCCACTTCGGTTTCTACTTCCGCCAAGATGCGGTCCTTCACTTCCAGCAGCAAGACCTTGCTGCCGAAGTCCTGGAAGATCTGCGCCATTTCCACCCCAATGGCGCCGCCACCGATGACGCCAATCTTGGCCGGCACATTCTGCAGCGACCAGACCGTATCCGAGGTCAACACGCCGCCGGATTTCAATCCCGCATCGGCGCCTTTAATCGGGGGAATAAACGGCGGCGCGCCGGTGGCGATTACCGCCGCGCCAAAGCGGATGTTTTTTACTTTGGCGGCCGTTGTGGATTGCTTCGCGGGGCTGCCGGTAGTCGCGGCGGGAATAAAACGCGTGTACGGGTCGATCTTGCCTATATCGAGTATTGCAACGCTGTGGGCATCCACAAACTGCGCAAATCCTTGCAACACCTCGATACGCACGCCTTTATCGGTTTTTAACGCCATCTCGCCGCGCGTTGTTAACACCTTGCGCCGAGTCTTATCCAATTTAGCCCAATTCAACTTCGGCTTGGTGGTACCTTCGATCCCCAAATGTTCATCGTGGGCGCGATCACGGATCCGATCCGCCGCTGCACGCCATGCCTTCGATGGGATACACCCACGCCATAGGCATTCGCCGCCAGGAAACGGCGCATCGTTGATCATGGCCACCTTGAAACCATGCTCCATCAAATCACGCGCGCAATCTTCACCCCCAGGACCACCACCAATAACCACCACGTCGTAATCGTATTGGCCTTTTTTTAATTCGACCTCAGGGGATGCTTTGAGGGCAAGGTTTACAGCCGAGGCCGAGCCGTCGAGCCAGGTGGGATTTTCTACAAACGATTTAAACACATTCAAAAATTTGGCCGCGTCCGCCCCGTTAACGATACGGTGATCCGCGGTCATGGTCACGGGCATCCCGTACGCCCCCGAGGTCGATATCGCAAAAATCGCTGAAGTCCCCGGCGATGGAATCGCATCAAAATACGCCACCCCCAACATCCCCATATTCGAGATGGTGAAGGTTGGATTGGAATATTCATTGGGCTTTAGGCGGCGCAAGCGCGCGCGATTCACC
The DNA here is from genome assembly GCA_016194635.1 of Gammaproteobacteria bacterium. GTDB lineage: Bacteria > Pseudomonadota > Gammaproteobacteria > UBA6429 > Thiohalophilaceae > JACQBC01. The sequence continues at coordinate 128,949 of JACQBC010000030.1, forward strand.
AAGTCTCGCCAATTGTCATTCAATTCAGTCAGCGAACGGTTCATTACATCGCGCAACACCGGCACTACCAGTCCCATACCCTCGGTCTCAACGGCCAAACCCACGTCGATTTGCGGGCGTTCGATAATACGATCCTCGTGTTGATAGACCGCGTTGACCTTGGGATATTTCTGGATCGCCCTCGCCGCGGCCTTGGCGAGGGTGACGGTAAGGGAAAACCCCTTGGCCTTGGAGGCGGCCTGTAGGGCCGTTGGATCGATATTCACCGTCACCCGGAACAAGGGCATCGACAAGGAAAATTCCATATTGTGCGCCACGGCTTTTTCCATGTTGTCCATGGGTCGGCCTTCACCGGGGACTTGATAGATGCGACGGGTCGAGGCGGCTTGTACATGACTGTTGAGTACATCCGCGGCGATAATCACCCCGCCCGGACCGCTGCCTTGGGTAAGGCTATTCAGATCAATACCGTGCGCGCCGGCCAGTTGCCGCGCATACGGCGTGGCCTTGATGCGGATAGGACGCGGCGCGGGTGTGGCTCCGTGCGGTTGCGCGGGGATGCGGGTTTTTGGTTTAGCCGTACCCGACGGCTCGGCCTTGAGTGGTACAACGGTTTCGACAGCCTTGGTGGGTAATGCCGAGATTTTCTCGGAGGTAACCACCGCGCTTGCGGTCGGAACGATATACGCAATAGCCTCCCCCACCGCCACAACGCTGTTCACGGCGGCGATCGGCCCGGAAAGGAATCCATCCCGAAAGATCTCCACATCCATGATGGCCTTATCGGTTTCAACCTGCGCGACGATATCACCGCGTTTGAGTTCTTCACCAATATTTTTATTCCAACTCACCAATAACCCTTCGGTCATGGTATCGGATAATTGCGGCATTTTGATCGGGTGTGTGTCTTTGGGAAGGGCCACACTTTGCGCGGCTTCAGCCGTGGGGGTTACAGCGGTCGTCGTCGAGGTTACTGGGGTTGCATCACTGTTGTGTACAACCTCATGCGTGGTTGCTACTAAATATCCGATCGCATCGCCCACCAGCACCACTGAATTGACCGCGCTTAGTGGACCGGACAAATAACCTTCGCGAAACACCTCCACGTCCATGATCGCCTTGTCGGTTTCAACCGTTGCCACGATCATGCCACGCTCGATGAAATCACCGATATTTTTTTCCCAGCTCACCAGGGTCCCTTCGGTCATGGTGTCAGACAACTGCGGCATTTTGATACTATACGGATCGGCCATAAAACTTCCTATTCGAGCAGTGGTAGGTCGGCTTTATACCTCTCCCTCTGGGAGAGGGCGAACTGAATTAAATTTTACCCAGTACTTTCAAAGCGCCTTGATAGACGTCATCTGCGCTGGGAATGGCGGCTTTTTCCAGATGGGCGTTATACGGCACCGGTACATCGGCGGCATGAATCCGCACCGGCTGAGAATCCAACGCAAAGAAACAATCTTCGATGATGCCGGTAATAATTTCCGCGCCCACGCCCACCGGCGCTTCGTCTTCCTCGGCCACCACCACCCGATGGGTTTTTTCGATCGAACGGCGGATGGTTTCGCGATCAATGGGTTTTAGGGCACGCAGGTCCAACACTTCAGCACTGACTCCGTCTTTTTCGAGGCGTTGGGCGGCTTCCAAACACAAATGCACACTGAAGTTGTAACCGATCAAGGTAATGTCTTCGCCCTTACGCACGATCTCGGCACCTTCCAGCGGCCGGAAGAATTCACCCTCGGGCACGTCTTCTTTGAGGTTGTACATCCGTTCGTGTTCAATGATCACCACCGGATCATTGCAACGCACCGCCGACTTCAGCATGCCGTAGGCATCAATCGGTCCACGCGGCGTCACCACCCGTAATCCCGATGTGCTCATGAACATCCGCGCCAGGCGTGCCGAGTGTTGCGCGGCCAATTGATGGGCGGTGCCCCCGGGGGTGCGAATGACTAATGGACAATGCACCCGTCCACCCGACATATAACGGATCTTGGCCGCCGCGTTAACAATCGTGTCCAAGGCCAACAAGGCAAAATTGATCGACATGATTTCGATAATCGGCCGCATCCCCACCATCGAAGCTCCTATGCCTATGCCGGTATAGGAATTTTCCGAGATCGGTGTGTCGATCACCCGTTCGGCGCCGTATTTATCGTATAAACCGGAGGTGGCCTTGTAGGTCCCCCCCGCCACACCGATGTCTTCACCCATCGCGATGACCAGCGGATCATTTGCCATTTCTTCATCGTGAGCACGTCGAATAGCTTCCCAATAAGCGAGCACGGCCATAACTTACCTCTTAGTATTTATTCTGCAGGGGGCCGATCCAACGCGGGTTCGGATTATCGTCGAGTACATACTTGGTGAGCTCCGCAACACTGGGTTCGGGGCTCTGCTCGGCAAACTTGATGATGTCAGTTTCGATCTCGTGTTGGATCTCGTCCTGCATCTTTTTGATATCGGCCTCGGTGACAATACCAGCCTTGATCAAGCGCGCTTTAAAAATATTGATGGGATCGCGTTTCTCCCATTCAGCCTCTTCTTCCTTAGTACGATACCCTTTAGCATCCGACATCGAGTGACCGCGGAATCGGTAGGTGATAAATTCGATAAAATACGGTTTCTGTTCATTACGCACATAATCGACGGCGTCCTTGGCGGCTTTCATCACCACCTCGATATCCATACCGTCATGTTGACTGGCCTTGATGTTATAGCCACAAACGCGTTTGTACTGATCGCGTACCGCCGTGGAGCGATCGATATGGGTACCGATCGCATACATGTTGTTTTCGCACACGAACAACACCGGTAAATTCCACACCGAGGCCATGTTCATGGTCTCATGAAAGGTACCTTGATTATTCGCGCCGTCACCTAAAAAACAAATGGCGATTTGTCCGGATTTTTTATGCTTGGCGCCCAAGGCTAAACCCGCTGCCAACGGGAAGGGCTGCCCCACCAGGGCATAGCCCCCCATAAAATTCGCGGTTGGATCGAAAATATGCATCGAGCCGCCACGGCCGCGCGATGACCCGGTTTCCTTGCCATACAATTCCGCCATCACTTCACGCGGCGGGGTACCGGATTTGATCGCATGAATATGGTCACGATAACCGGTAATGACGTAATCGGCCTTGTCCCCACCCCCGGTTTTAGCCATTTCCAACACCCCGGTAGCCACCGCTTCTTGCCCTGAATAAAGATGTAAGAATCCGCCAATCTTGCGCTCCATATACGCCTCAAAACAACGATCTTCAAAGCGGCGATAGAACAGCATTTCACGCAACAGGCGTTTCTTATCTGCATCAGTCATGTTGAACCCTTAATGTTGTGGGGCAAAAATCGGTCTGGCCAAATAACGGCCACGGCCTGGATAAAGGCGCGTATGATCGACTTTTTTTTATGGAAAATCAAGGAATTCCCCGTTGGGTAACTTCTCGAGTCAGATAAAATACCCATTAAAACAAACGTTTGCCAAAGACATGGGCTATGCTGCAATCAGCTTAACGTAACGGACAGATTATTCACCATGATCCTAAACAGTGCAGACGCCACACCCCAGCACATTATTCAGCACTGGATTGAAGCCATGACCCGCTCGATCAACGAACGCGACCTGGATGTTCATATGCGTCTGGTGTCACCCAAGGTGCAGGTCTACGGCATGCCCAGCAAGGCAGTAATCAATTACAATGAATGGCGCGAACGCCGTCAGGGCGACTTCTCCGGCGGGGAATTGCTATCCATTCGTTACGATATACAGCGAATAATCACCATGATGCCACGCCGGCTTTGTTTTGCGGCGCGCGAAAACTTGCTGAATACCACCGGCAAACTCATTATGCTGGATAAAAGCATTATCCTCGAAAAAGAAGCCGATAATATCTGGCGTGTCGTGGAAGAATCCATTAAAGACTGGAAGATTAAACAATACGCTGTGGTATAACCAAGGAATACACCAATGAGTGATAAACCCTTTCGGATCGAACGCGACAGCATGGGTGAATTGCACGTGCCCGCGGACGCCCTCTATGGCGCGCAAACCCAGCGTGCCGTGGATAATTTTCCCATCAGCGGGTTACGCATGCCGCGCGCATTTATTCGCGCACTGGGCTTGATAAAGTCCGCCTGCGCCAGCGCCAACCACCAGCTCGGCTTGCTTAGCGAGAATATCGCTGCGGTGATCCAACATTGCGCTGAAGACGTCGCCAGCGGATTACACGATGCACACTTCCCTATCGATGTCTTCCAAACCGGGTCAGGAACCAGCACCAACATGAATGCCAATGAAGTGATTGCGAACTTGGCCACGCAAAAATTGGGAAGTAAAGTCCACCCAAATGACCACGTCAACATGAGCCAAAGCTCTAATGATGTTATCCCCACGGCGATCCACGTCAGCGCGTGTTTACTCATTGAAGAAAATTTATTACCCGCCTTGGCACATTTACAAACAAGCATCGATAAACGTGCTCAAGAGCTGCAAGCGGTGGTCAAAACCGGGCGCACCCATTTAATGGACGCGGTGCCGGTGACCTTTGGCCAAGAATTGTCGGCCTGGGCCACGCAGATCCGCCAAAACATGTACCGCCTGCAAGCCGGCTTAACCCGGTTGCGTGCCTTACCCCAAGGCGGCACAGCGGTTGGAACCGGTATCAATGCCCACCCTGAATTCGGCAACAAAGTCGCTATGGCGCTTAAAGCGCGCACCGGTTTTGCGTTTATCGTGATGGATAATTTATTTGTCGGCTTGGCCAGCCAAGACGCGGCGGTGGAAATGAGCGGCCAACTAAAAACCCTTGCCGTGAGCTTAACCAAAATCGCCAATGATTTACGCTGGATGAACTCGGGCCCGCTCGCAGGATTGGGTGAAATCGCGTTACCCGCATTGCAACCCGGCAGCTCGATCATGCCCGGAAAAGTAAATCCCGTGATCCCCGAAGCCGTCACTATGGTGTGCGCGCAGGTGATCGGCAACGATGCCACCATCACCCTGGGCGGGCTATCCGGTAATTTTCAATTAAATGTCATGTTACCGGTGATCGCCTATAACTTATTGCAAAGCATTGAGCTGCTCGCCAATGCTGCACGGGTGCTTGCCGATAAAGCCATTGCCGAATTCACCGTCAATCAAGCGAAGATCCAAGAAGCTCTGGATAAAAATCCCATCTTGGTGACAGCACTCAATCGTGTTATTGGTTATGAAAAAGGCGCGGCGATCGCCAAACAGGCCTATGCACAGGGTCGCTCCATCATCGAGGTTGCCAAACAAGAAACAGGCATGAGCGAGGCCGAACTAAAACAACTGCTCGACCCGGCAAAATTAACCCAAGGCGGAATTTCAGAGGGCGGGAGTGGCGCGGGCGGCTAAGGGTAAACTACCGCCGCCTAATTCCCTGTTTCACTTTCACCTGAAGTACAATAATAATTCGTCCCAGTTAAACCGATTCCATAACCTTAAGGTGTCATAACCATGAGCATCACAGTGATTAAAATGATCCATATGGCCTGCGCAGGTATTTCCCTGGTAGGATTTATACTGCGCGGTTTATTAAAAATGAAAAACAGTCCCCTCTTGCAGCAGCGCTGGATCCGCATCGTGCCGCATATTGTCGATACGTTATTAATAGTAAGCGCCATCGCGCTGGTTATCATGTTGCAACTAAATGTCCTGCAGCAACCCTGGTTGCTGGCAAAGATCGCCGGTTTGACGGTTTACATCTTTCTGGGTGTTGTAACCTTGAAATTGGCGAAAACAGCCACGCTCCGCTGGACGAGTTTTTTCGCCGCGCTGATCGTATTTGTTTATATTCTCGCCGTGGCGCACTCCCACCTCTTATGGCCATGGTAAAAACACTCAGTCTCCTACAACCGGATGATTGGCATCTGCACGTACGTGACGGAGAATTTCTCGCCGACACCGTGCCAGATACAGCACGCTGTTTCGCGCGCGCGATTATTATGCCCAACCTCAACCCGCCCGCGCTAAATACAGCCCAGGCGCTCGCCTATCGTCAGCGCATCATCGCGGCCCTGCCTGAGGGTAATCATTTCAATCCACTGATGACGTTATACCTCACGGATAACACACCACCCCAGGAAGTCGTCCGCGCAAAAAACTCCGGACAGATTCACGCCGTCAAATTATATCCCGCCGGTGCCACCACCCATTCTGACGCCGGGGTCACGAATATCGAACATACCTATCCCACGTTGGAAAAAATGGCCGAGATCGGCATGCCCTTGTTGGTCCATGGAGAGGTCACCGATCCCGCGGTCGATGTGTTCGATCGTGAGCGCGCCTTTATCGACCGCGTGTTACAACCCCTGCGCGAACGCCTACCTACATTAAAAATTGTGTTTGAACATGTCACCACCGCCGACGCGGTGCAATTCGTAGAACAGGCACCCGCCACAATCGCCGCGACCATCACCCCGCATCACCTGCTCTATAATCGTAATGCGATGTTTCGTGGTGGTATTCAGCCCCACTACTACTGCCTGCCGGTATTAAAACGCGAGACCCACCGCCAAGCCTTGCTCCAAGCCGCCACCTCCGGTAACCCGAAATTCTTTTTAGGCACCGACAGCGCCCCGCACGCGCGCCACACCAAAGAAGCAGCGTGTGGCTGTGCCGGTATTTACAACGCCCCGGTGGCCATCGAACTCTATGCGGAAGTGTTTGACGGTATCGGTAAACTCGACCGTCTCGAAGGTTTCGCCAGTTATTTTGGCGCGGATTTTTACGCCTTACCGCGCAACACCAGCACGCTTACCTTGCAACAACAACCCTGGCGGGTTCCTGCTAGTCAACGTTTTGGAAAAGAAACGATTATTCCATTGCGGGCGGGTGAACAGGTTCAGTGGCAGATAGTAAAATAAGAGACACGCAGTAATACGATGTTACCGTTCACCTTCAGGCGGTGACCTCCCCTGCCGTGACCGTCGGCGATAGGGATGTCGCCGTCGAGCTTACAAGGACGTATTTACAGCGTGTCACGGCAGGGCAGGTCACCGCCTGAAGGCGAATTCGCCCCTGTATCCACATCGATGTTTGCCATAACCCCCAACAGTTATAACAACCGGCGGGCATTGCCCACCCTAGCTCCGGTGAATTTCATTTACCGCGCCAAACGCTAATACACAGGCGTGATACGGTAACCACGCTGGGTGAGCAAATGCAGAATCCCTTGTTCACCAGGTAAATGCAACGCCCCCACCGCGATGAAGGCGTTACCTTCTTGTAAGCGCGCCTGCATTCTCTCGACCATACGATGGTTTCGATCTGTTATTAAGGATTGATTAAACCCGTGCATTAATTCTTCTGAACCGCTTTTCATTAAACTATCACTGTAACGTTGCAAGCCGGACAAATCGTGTTTGAGATAGAGTGCAATCAATTGCTGCAACTGTTGATCAAGTTTCGGAAAATTTTCCAAGGTTTCATCCAAAAGAATTATTTGTTGCTGCAGTGACAGTTTTTCAAACACGCCGATTTGTTCTTCGTAAGTCTCCAGCCCGTACACCGGTTTTTGTTGTTCAACCGCGTAATCATACAATAGACGATCCAGAAACAAGCCGGTTTGTGGTTTAGGCATGCTTAACTGCGCCATCACCGCCCAGGGTTTTAGCTGCCGCAACATCATTTCTGGAACGCCGTAACTCGCCATATAGGTGAGACAACGTTGATAACGCGTCCGGCCGATCAAACCGGGCAGCTCCTTGCCGTCTTGGATCAGCATGGCCATGGCGGCGGTCAAGGAATTTTCTAGATTCAAGTCCAGTTCGGCGGTAAAACTCCGGCTTTTATCCAATTGCGGTTTAATCGTATCGGCCAGTTGTAAAACGCGGGGGTCTTCCGAATGAATGGTCCCCAATAGATAACTGGTCGCTGTTTTTGACTCAATTTTCCATAAAATTCCGTCTTGGGCCAGCCCCGGTGTGGCAACAAATAACAGTACCCACAATAATCGCAATTGGATGGGATTGGACATGATGCTGATCCTCTCGTTAATCCTTCATGATGGTATCAATTTAATAGGGCATTCGTTATGCTGTTAAGCCATGAACGATGAGAGCATGCGCATCACTTCCATTGCCCGCCGATTTCGCGGTTTTTTGCCCGTGGTCGTCGACGTCGAAACCGCGGGCTTTGATCCCGAACGCCATGCGCTGCTGGAAATCGCCGCCGTGCCCATCGTAATGTCCGACGTCGGCACCCTCAATCCTGGAGCCACCATCGCCTGTCATGTACAACCCTTTGCTGGCGCGGAAATGGATCAACGTTCATTGGATTTTAATGGCATTGATCCCTACCACCCGTTTCGGCTCGCCAAACCGGAAAAAGAGGCTTTAGAAACCTTATTTATGCCGATCCGGGCTTTGATCAAGGCGCATAAATGTTCACGCGCGATCCTAGTCGGCCACAACCCGTTTTTCGATTTAGGCTTTGTCCGTGCCGCCACCGCGCGTTGTAAACTGGAGAAAAAAAATCCCTTCCATGCGTTTAGTTCGTTTGATACCGCCACCTTAGGTGGCCTGGCTTATGGCCAAACCGTATTAGCACGCGTGGTGCAAGCGGCGGGAATGGGGTGGGAGGAAAAAGAGGCGCATAGTGCGATCTACGATGCCGAAAAAACCGCGCATTTATTTTGTAACATTGTCAATCGCTGGGACGCTAAAGTGGGCATACCGCTGGCGAGCTTCGAGTCCAGTAGTGACACCGACGAGGTTTAGATCCTTAGGCGTTAACGGCCACCGTGTTCACTAACTTCTGCAATTCACCTTTCTGAAATAATTCCAAGGTAATATCGCAACCACCGATCAATTCCCCATTGATATAGACCTGCGGGAAGGTCGGCCAATTGGCGTACTGCGGTAAGTTCTGGAAGATTTCCTGATCCATTAAAACATTCACATGCGCAAACGGTTTACCACACGATTGCAACGCCTGTGCAGCGCGCATCGAGAATCCACACTGCGGCAACTGGGGAGTACCTTTCATAAAAATCACCACGGGATTGGTTTTAACAATCTGATCAATGCGTTGCAGGACATCCATTTAGAAACCTCGTTGCTAATAAATCCCCTGCACTATGCAGGACAATTTCAAGTGTACACCGCCCGGCCGTCTCTAAACCATATCTACGCAGGGATGGAGGGCGCTTGACGTGGAAAACCAACCAACAATCTACCGCGATATAGGGTATCGTGCCGCGCTTCTCAAGCTGCAAATTCACACCATCGACGGTGTTCTATCGATATTCATCTGTAACCAATATTCCAACAAGGCTAAATGCCAGACCTTGCTACCTTGCAAGCGCGTGAAGTGCTGGTCCGGCGTCGCCAATAACATATCGACGTGGCGGCGATTAAATAGTCCGCGTTGCTTACACGCCGCCGAATCGAGAATGGCTCGCACGAATCCCAAGAAATCCTCGCGCACGTATTTTAACGCCGGCACGGGGAAATACCCCTTGGGTCGATCGATCACCCCGTCGGGCACCCGGCCGCGCGCAATACGTTTGAGGATGTGTTTACCGCCGGAGGCCAATTTTAATTGCGGGGGTAATTGCGCCGCCAATTCTACCAAACGGTAATCTAAAAACGGTACCCGCGCCTCCAAACCAAACGCCATGGTCATGTTATCCACCCGTTTAACCGGATCATCAACAATGAGTGTGGTCACATCCATGTGCAAGACACGATCAATAAACGTATCCGCGCGCGGGCTGGCGAGCAATTGCGCTACACTATGGCGGCTATGATCCTCGCCACGGTAGGCCGCTGTCACGGCATCTAAATATTCAGGATGGTCACGATCAAAATAATGCCGCGCGAAACGATCCACGTCGCTGCCAACCTGGTCCTGTTGCATACGTGGATACCAGAAATAACCCCCGAAGACTTCATCGGCCCCCTGACCGCTCTGTACCACTTTAACCACTCGCGATACTTGTTCGGATAATAAATAAAACGCCACGGCGTCCTGGGCCACCATCGGCTCGGACATGCAGCGCACCGCTTCGGGTAAGCGTTGCAATACCTGATCGTTGGGAATTAAAAACTTGTGGTGGCGGGTGGGATACCGCGCCACGACTTGGTCTGAGTATTCAAACTCGCTGCCTTTTTCTTCGGGTTGATCTTCAAACCCAATCGAAAACGTCAGCAGATCCTCCACCCCTGATTCAACCAGCAAGGCCACCAGCAAACTTGAATCCAACCCGCCGGAGAGCAATACCCCCACCGGGACATCGGCCACTACCAGGCGTTTATGCACCGCCGCGCGTAATTGCGTTAAAACAAGCTCGATCCATTCCGCTTCGCTACGCGGGGTTGCCGGACGAAGTGCCGATAGCTCCCAATAGCGGCGCGTGCTGATCGAACCGGTGGCGCTTAAGGTCATTGACGTGCCAGGGGATAATTTGCGGATCCCTTGCAAAATCGTGCGCGGCGCGGGGATCACCGCGTGTAGACTTAATTGATGATGCAGCGCAATCGGATCGATCTGCGTATCCACCTCTCCCGCGGCCAGCAATGCTTGCGGGTTGGAGGCAAAACGAAATTGCCGAGACGATTGAGTATAATACAAGGGTTTAATCCCCAGGCGATCGCGAGCCACAAAGAGGGTTTGTTGATGACTGTCCCAGATCACGAAGGCAAACATACCATCTAAATATTCCGGACAACGTTCGCCCCATGTGTGATAGGCCTTGATAATCACTTCGGTATCACCGTCACTTTGGAACTGATATCCCTGCGCGATGAATTGCGCGCGCAATTGCGGGTAATTATAAATCGCGCCGTTGAAAACAATGGTGAGCCCAAGGGTTGTATCCACTAACGGTTGATTAGAACGCGCGGTGAGGTCGATCACCGCCAGCCGACGTTGGCCCAATTGCACCGGCCCTTGTTGCCAACGGCCCTCGGCGTCCGGCCCGCGTCGCGCCAACAACGGCAACATCCGCGCCAACACCTGCCCATCAGGCTGCGCTTGATCAAAACGTAACTCGCCGCAGATTCCGCACATAAATTTACGCCTGCTTTATAGCAGTTCAAATTTCGATCGGATAGGCGCTCACCGTAATAATATAACAAGCATGATGCTTGACAAACAAACTCATAATGTGAAACATTTCACGTTGCATCAGCTAACTCATTGATATTGCCACACTATTAATACTGCTAATCTCTTAACTCGGGAGGGATACCAAAATGTCAGACAAAGATTTTATAAACAACAAGCTGCTGCTCATGAAACAGGATAAGCAACCGGTTTTTGATGGGTTCGTTGGGCCATTACAGGAGATGGCGAAACAGGGAGAGCTAACTAAAAAAATCAATATCCCTGCCGATGGTCAATGGTTTAGCGTCTCTTTTGATGCGGTTCAGGTAAAGGAAGATCGACTAGTTATTTCAGCAAAACGTATACAGGATGGGATGATGCCTAATCCGCACAATCCAACTGAAAAACAATATGTTGTTAATTTTTAGGGTACTCGTGCTGCCTATTTGAGAGGCTTTTATGAGCCTCATCATATACGGTTTGGTTGGCCATATATTTACTGGAGCATTCGCTCGTATGCCAATAGCTCAACAGCCACTGCAACACGAGTGTACGTTCAAGATTTTTTTGCACACAATGAAATCCAAAAATTAATCCTGGCAATGGAAAGTGTGTATGGTACTACCAATATTCTGAATACATACATTAATGATAATTTAGTGCGTTTCCAAATGGGTATTAAGGCTGGAAAGGCCCCGCAAGAAATCGAGAAGGTCTGGTCAAGAGGATTAATGGAAAGCCTCGGGTATCGCTTTGTAGAAGCAAATGATACTGACGGCCCAAAAGGTAATTGGAACGGTGTTGCTGTACATTGGTGTAAGTATCAGCGCGACTTACAAGGATGGTGACATGTCAAAAAAACCCCATTTGTTCCTTTTTACCACGACACCTATCACGAAAATCCCTAAAGAATCCTTTGACGATTTTAAACACTGGGTATTGGTCGACGGGCTAAAACCATCGGTTGCGTTGCGAAAAATGATGGGCAAATATCAGTGTCCACAAGTGGACGTATCTGTTCCAATCGAATGTGTTAAGTTTACTTATCCTAATATTGATATTGCACTTAATGGTTTCATGTTCAGGATGATCGATTCAGCCTATCCCAATAGCGATCCCACACAATTCAGTGATAAGGATTTTGATCAGGGGTTGGCAGAAGTGCTTGCGCATCCGATGAACCAACCAGTGTGAGTTCAGATGGCAAAAAAACCAAATTTAGTCCTTATCACAACATTACCGATTACAAAAGTTCCTAGAGAGTCTTTTGATGAGTACAAGCGCTGGGTATTGGTTGATGGACTGAAGCCGTCCATAGCGTTGCGCAAATTTATGGATACATATAATTGCCCAAAACCAGATACATCGATACCCATTACTTTGGTTGAATATACTTTTCCTGATATAGACATCGCTCGCCTTGGATTTAGATTCAGAATTAACGATTCTGCTTACCCGAATAGTGACCCAAAGCAGTTCAGTGATGAGGATTTTGATAAAGGGATTGAAGAACTGTTAGCACTATCGCCGTGGCCGGTGTAAAACAATGTAAATATTTGCTAAAGGGCTTTCTCATCCACTTGTTCAATCAATCCTACGACAAGAATGAACTCCAAAAACTCATTTTGGCGATGGAAGGAGAGTATGGAACCAGCAACATCCTTAACTCATACATAAATGATAATTTGTTTCGTTTCCAATCTGGAATTAGATCCAAGAAAACACCGCGAGACATTGAAAAGGCATGGTCACATGGATTGATGGAGGGGCTGGGTTATCAACATGTAGAAGCTTTCGATACAGGACACCCCAAAGGCGATTGGAAAGAAGTTAAGGTACATTGGTGCAAAAGAAAACAAGACTTGAGAAGCTAAAATGACACATGATTCAAATTTAATATGTATATCCACAACACCCATCAATAAAATTCCCAAAGAATCCTTTGACGATTTTAAACACTGGGTATTGGCCGACGGACTAAAACCATCGGTTGCGCTGCGCAAACTCATGGAAAAATACAGTTGCCCAAACCCAGATTCATCTATCACAATCCGCTTAGTTGAGTTTGCTTATCCTGAGATTGATATATCGAGAAACAGTTTTACATTCAAAATTCATGGCTCAGGTTACCCCTATATCCAAGAAGATATTAATGATGATGACTTTGATAAGCTTATTGAAGAAATGCGCTTGCTTCCGCCTGGTATCTAATTAAAGACAACAAATGCGAGTAAAATCACCATTTAGAAATATCTATATCCTAACATTGGTTTAATTCACGGATAATCGTTCTACTTTGCAACATTTTAGGAGAAGGGATCAGATGACAATCTATTCACCCGCAAGAACATTTATGAATGATAAGTACACTTCACCTTATGTCGATACTAAAATTTCGCGCTCCACAAAATATTTGATTTTCTCAGCTCGGTTTCTATAAAACCATTCCGTACCGGATATCATCTAAATCGCGTAACCTGCGGATTCGACAGCGATTATCGAGGGCATCGAGCTTATAATTTTATTCGGTATCCACCATTTTAATCGCGTCGAGAACATGTTATATTTACCACAAGCGGACAACAGGGAAATGGAAATTTTATGTCTTCTATCATAAAACATTCAGTAGGCGCCTTTGGAAGAAATGATCCTCCTGATGTAATTAAAATTCAGCATTTGCTAAATCGTGTTTTGTCTTCTGGCGCAGAACCAAAAAAAATTAAAGAATCCGGGCATTGCGACTCCGCCACCGTTAACGCAATTTTCGAATTCCAGAAAAGAATCGGCGCCACCGTAATAGACGGACGCGTCGATAAAAAAGGTACAACCATCCGCAAACTATTAAGCACAACCAAAAATAATTCCTCATCAACGTCCAATATTACCGCATTCATTAATAGTATATCTATCGCCAATCTAGTACGTTATCTTGAGTCCAATTCAGTGTTAAAAATAGAACAAGACCACCAAGCGAATAGTTCCGTAAAGGAATTATTGGGCAAGGAGGAGTTTAAACTACTCATCGCCACTATCTACACGGTGAAGCCGCCAACTCTAGTGAAGTCTCATGGCAAGCCATCGCATTTGTAATCAAGAATCGAGTTGGGAAATACGAGTGGATAAAACATACCACAATTTCTGACATCGTTAGAAAAACCGGATTTGATGCCTGCACTGACCGCAATGCGCCGTTTAAAGCCGCTGAAAAATACCTGAACAATCACGTGATTGACCATAGCCGCAGTCATGACCATATCGATAGACTGGTTGAGGTAATAACACCAATTTATCTCAATAAAGTCGAAGATTTTACACACAAAGCCGTGCTTTACTATAGCCCCAAAGCTCAATCTACATTTCACAAAAAGAATCCACAAAAATATCGAGAAAAGCCCAAATGGGAGTTTGACCAATTGACTGAGGTTAAGATTCCCGGTTTACTTGCAAGTGATGATTTTAAATTTTATAAATACAAATAACGGTAAAACTTAAGGAGTTTTCCATGAAAGCCATTCGATTATTTTGTATTATTCTTGGTCTATCCATCTGTTTTTTGGCTACCGCAAAGAGTCCCTTAAAGACTGAATGTAAGACTACAGACTCCTGTAGTATTGTAGAAACTAAAACAGGTAAAATTTTAATAAAAGATTTACCAAATAACCCCGTTACTAAGGCGGTCGGGAAAAACCTTTTTGAAATTCACGCATCGTGCGGCTCACCCTGCTCTGTGTCATCTTTTTACAATGCCGAGAATGGACAATTATCAGAGTCTTTCCCGGATGTAGTTGCGCTATCCAGCAGCGGTAAAAAAGTGCTCTATGCCACCGACGGTCAAATCTTATGCGCGGATATGTTCCTGGCCAATCAACCCCCCTACCAAATCAAAACCAAGCTCCCACTATCGTCGACCGCCGCTACCGTATCCGCGATTGTCTCAGCAAAGTTTCTTTCTCCCACCCGGATCAAACTGACGTATTTAAGCGGCAAAAAATACGCTGAGATTACTGAAACCATCGACCTTACGATGGAAAACAAATAAACTTCAACCGGAGACTCGCGACACGTTAAAAATTTTTCTTATACCCTCGCCTACAAGAAAAATCCCCAGACTATCCCGATGATCCTGGCTGGGGCTTCACGCTCCTCACTCGGTTTCACATACCCGGGTTGCTGGCGGGTGATGATTTTGCGTTTTACAAAGACAAGTAATAATGTGTCGAGGAGTTTTCCGTGAAGCTACTGCGGTTTTTTTGCATTGTTGTTGGATTATCCATCAGTTTATGGGCAAGCGCTAAGAATCCCATCAAGGTAGTCTGCCCCACCTCCGGCACGTGCAATATTATCGAGACTAAGACCGGAAAAGTATTGATTAATACCCTACCCAACAAGCCCACAATTAACGCTAGGGGGGAAAATATTTTTGAAATCAACACATCTTGTGGTTCACCCTGCTCACACTCGGCATATTACGACGCGAAAAGCAAGCAAATCTCAAAACTCTTCCCCGACGTAGTTGCTGTTTCGCCGATATATAAGAAAGTTCTTTATACCACAAAGGGGAAAATCCTGTGTTCTTCCATGTTTGGTCCAAACCAAGTACCTTACCCACTTAAAATGAAGAACCCTCTTGCTCGCACCGCCGTTACTTTTTCCGCGATTATTTCAGCTGAATTTCTATCCCCCACTCAGGTTAAAATAGCCTATCTTACGGGTGACAATCGCGATGAGACTTCTGAAATAATCGACCTCGCCACGGATAAAAAATAAATTTCTTTTACTTTTACCTGACTACGCTGTCTAAGCCCCCGAGAAACACCTGCACAGTCACGTGACTGGCCATACCCGTAGTCATGATCATATCGATAGGTTCGTTAAGGAGTTTTCAATGAAAGCCAGCCGATTGTTTTGTATTATTCTTGGTCTATCCGTCTGTTTGTTGGCCGCTGCAAAAAGCCCTATAAAAACCCAATGCAAAACCGCAGACTCTTGCCGTATTGTGGAAACCAAGACAGGTAAAATCTTAATAAAAAATTTACCCAGTGAGACCACGACTAAGGCGGTTGGAAAAAATATTTTTGAAATACATACATCGTGCGGCTCGCCCTGTTCCGCCTCATTTTATTACAATGCCGAGAATGGACAGTTGTCCGGGTCTTTCCCGGATGTGGTCGCGTTATCCAGCAGCGGTAAAAAAGTGCTCTATGCCACCGACGGTCAAATCTTTTGCGCGGATATGTTCCTGGCCAATCAACCCGCCCACCGAATCAAAACCAAGCGTCCACTAGCATCAACCGCCGCCACCGTATCCGCGATTGTCTCAGCAAAGTTTCTTTCTCCCAGCCGGATCAAGCTGACGTATTTAAGCGGCAAAAAATACGCTGAGATTACTGAAACCATCAACCTTACGTCGAAAAACAAATAAGCTTCGGCTGGAGTCTCGACAGGTCAGGCCTTTTTCCCATAGCCCCCACCCCCCGGTGTTTCAACGGTTAATCGATCACCGGGATTCACTTGTAAACTCACCTTGGACGCCAGCAGTTGTTGATTTAAGCGATTTACACCCACCTTACCCGGCGCGCCTCCCTGCAACCCCCACGGCGCATGCCGGCGCCGTTCGGTTAACAAGGTCACGGTGGTGGGAGCGAGGAATTCAAATTCGCGGATGATGCCGTCCCCACCGCGGTGCGCCCCGTCACCGCCGGAATTTTTACGTAAGGCATAACGCCGTACCCGTAGCGGGTAATGTAATTCCAACACCTCCACCGGTGTGTTGCGGGTATTGGTCATATGGGTTTGGACGCCCGATTGTCCAGGATACAACACACCGCCACCCATCCCACCCCCGATGGTTTCGTAATAGTCCCACGGTTTGCCTTGATAATACCCCCCGATGGCAATGTTATTCATGCTGCCGTGGCTGGCGGCGGGAATACGTTCGGGAATCGCCTGAGCGAGTGCTCCCAATAAAACATCCACCACCCGGGTACTGGTTTCAACATTACCCGCCGCTACCGCGGCGGGACGTTGCGCGTTGAGCAAACAACCTCGTGGCGCAGTAATACGGATCGGTGCGAAACTCCCGGCGCAGGCCGGTGTGTAGGCCGGCATCAAACAACGGAACACGTAATACACCGCGGCGGCGGCAACCGCCAAGGGACAATTGATATTACCCGCCACCTGTGAACAGGTATCGCTAAAATCCACGTCCACCTCTTGATCACGGACACGCACTGTCACGGCAATGGCAAGATCGGTATGCCCTACTCCATCATCGTCCATGAGATCACTAAACCGGTAGTCGCCGTTGGGGAGGGTGGCGAGGGTGGCATGTGCTAAACGTTGCGCGTAGTCATTTAGCGCCCCAACGGCCTGCTGAAAATAATTTATACCCATAGCCTGGATAATTATTTGCAACCGTTCCACCCCCACCCGGTTGGCGCTGGCCTGCGCGGCAAAATCACCCCGCGCCGAGTCGCTATTGTGCAAGCCCGCGAGGATCCACTGTAAGCAATCGTCGTCCCATACACCGCGACGCAACAAATGCCGTGGCGAGATAACAATGCCCTCCTCCTCCAGGCTTGACGCGATCGGCATCGACCCGGGACTTTGACTGCCTATATCAGCATGGTGGGCACGGTTGGCGACAAACCCACACAACCTAGCGGTGTTAAAAACCGGTGCGATCAGCGTAACATCGGGTAAATGTGTACCCCCTAAATAAGGATCATTAACCACGATCATGTCGCCCGCCTGCCAATGAATAGGTTGCACGATGTCGCGCATGGCGTAGGCCATGCTCCCTAAGTGCACGGGGATATGCGCGGCCTGGGCCACCATGGCGCCTTGCCGATCAAAAACCGCGCAGGAAAAATCCAGACGATCACGGATATTGGGTGAAAACGCCGCATGTTGCAGCACAGCACCCATTTCTTCACAGACCGCGTTCAGTCGACTGGAAAAAATCGCCAGATCAATCGGGTTCATATTCTGGCAAGAATTTTAGGGGATTGCCGCATCGGTCATTTCTTTCCAAAGAATAGACTGCCAAAACTGCTATGAGCATAGTAAACTAGGCACAGCATTTTAAGCGCTTTGATCCTATCGCACTCAACAATCACAACGGGGAGTATCTCGACGATGAATCCATTGACTTCTATTCCTGGCACTATCATTACTGGAATCGTGCTGGCCATAGCCATTATATTTGGCCTGCACACCACAGGCACCGGTGGCAACCACATCGAATGGGCCGTCTGGTTCCACGTAGTGGTGGGTATTACCTGGATTGGCTTATTGTATTATTTCAATTTTGTGCAAACCCCCGCCATGGCCAAGGCCAAGGCCGACGGCACGGCGGGCGGTATCAGTAAACACGTTGCACCACGCGCCTTATTGTGGTTCCGTTGGGCCGCGGTATTAACCTGGCTTTCGGGCGTCGGGGCGCTTGCCGATATGCATATTCTGAAGGATGCGTTTATGTTTAATGGGCAAAATAATGCCGCCGCCCCCATTATCGGCATGGGTGCGTGGTTGGGCACCATCATGCTGTTTAATGTATGGGTGTTGATTTGGCCAAACCAAAAGAAAATCTTGGGTATCGTGCCGGCCAGCGACGATGAAAAAGCCAAAGCCGGTAAGATCGCCTTGATGGCGTCACGTATCAACACCGCCCTGTCTATCCCCATGCTGCTGGGTATGACCGCTTATGCCCACGGCCTGCCGTTCTAAGCGGTAGTCGCAATAAAGCTCCCGAACCCGCGGTCGAACCGGGTTCGGGATGACTACCTGCATCAACATTTGACGTTTGCGTTGTCACACCACTGGGACTAGAATCGGTAACTCGATTGCATAACGAAGCGGCCTGAAGGCTGCTTTTTTATTTTGGGGATAACACAGGGAAATGTCTGATCACTTAATGCAAAATTATACGCGCTTACCGGTGGCGTTCACCAAGGGTGAAGGTCCCTGGCTGTGGGACGGTGCCGGTAAGAAATACCTCGACGCGATAGGCGGAATCGCTGTTTGTGGACTGGGCCACGCCCACCCACAACTGGCCCAGGCCCTTTATGAGCAGGCTTCCACCCTGATCCACACCTCCAATGTCTACCAAATTAACTTGCAGGAACAATTGGCCGACCGATTATGTGCCCTGGCCAGCATGGACCGTGCCTTCTTTTGTAACTCTGGGGCCGAAGCCAACGAGGCGGCGATTAAATTGGCCCGCTTGTACGGCCATCAGCAGGGCATTACGCTGCCGCATATCATCGTCATGGAAGGCAGCTTTCACGGCCGCACCCTGGCTACCTTAACAGCCACCGGTAATCGCAAAATCCAGGCGGGATTCGAGCCCTTGGTGCAAGGTTTTTTACGCGTGCCGTATGACGATGTCAGCTCGGTGGAGCATATCGCTAAAACCCACAAGGAAGTGGTCGCCATCTTAGTAGAACCGATTACCGGTGAAGGCGGCGTACGCCTGCCCGCGCCGGATTACCTCAATCAACTACGGCGCATCTGCGATGAAAAAGGCTGGTTACTGATGCTGGATGAAATCCAAACCGGCATGGGGCGTACCGGCCATTGGTTCGCGCACCACCACAACGGCATCGTGCCCGACGTGATGACCCTGGCCAAAGCGCTGGGCAACGGTGTACCGATCGGCGCTTGCCTGGCACGCGGCAAAGCCGCCCAGGTGTTTAAACCCGGCACCCATGGCTCAACCTTTGGGGGAAATTTACTCGCCTGCCGCGCCGCCCTCACGGTAGTGGATATTATTGAACAACAACACCTGGTCGAGCGCGCCAAATTCTTGGGTACACGCATGTTAAACGGGTTGCAGGCGTTACTCGACAACTGCGCCGGAGTAAAGACTGTTCGCGGGCAAGGCCTGATGTTAGGTATCGAAGTTGATCGCCCTTGCAAACCGCTCGTCGAACATTGCCTTGAAGCCGGTGTATTGGTTAACGTTACCGCCGATAATGTAGTGCGCCTGTTACCGCCGCTGATCCTCTCCGACCAAGAGGCCGATACCATTGTGCGCACGGTCAGCGACCAGATCCGTTGCTTCTTACACCGTTAGTTCCCGCAAGGCGATTATTCTCATGGCACTGCATTTTCTGACCCTTATGGATTTGGATAACACCACCTTACGGGGTTTATTGCGCCGCGCCTCGGAACTTAAAGCCATGCAGTATGCCGGCAAAGACCACGCCTATTTTCCGCGGCGTATCATGGGGATGATCTTTGATAAATCTTCGACCCGCACGCGGGTCTCGTTTGAAACCGCCATGGCCCAATTTGGTGGGCACGCGATTTTTTTGTCACCGCGCGATACGCAACTTGGCCGCGGTGAGCCGATCGAAGATAGCGCGCGGGTGTTATCGCGCATGGTCGATATCATTATGATCCGCACCTTTGAACACAACAAGATTGAACGTTTTGCTGAGTTTTCCAGGGTGCCGGTGATCAATGCATTAACCGATCAATACCATCCTTGTCAGCTGCTCGCCGATATTCAAACCTACCATGAACACCGCGGCGATATCGCCGGCCGCCACGTGGCCTGGATTGGTGATGGGAATAATATGTGCCACTCCTATATCGAGGCCGCGATTCAGTTTGATTTTCAGTTGCGTATCGCTACCCCCGCGGGTTATGAACCCAACCACGACATCGTCAAGCGCGCCGGTGATCGTGTTACTTTGCTGCGCGATCCGCGTGAGGCCGTGCACGGCACCGATTTAGTGGTCACGGACGTTTGGGCCAGCATGGGGCAGGAAGATGAACAGGCGCAACGCCGGCGTGTATTCTGTAACTATCAAGTCACCCCGGCTTTGATGGCCGTGGCGAAACCTGACGCCTTATTTATGCACTGTCTGCCCGCGCACCGCGGTGAAGAAGTCAGCGCCGAGGTGATCGATGCCGCTAACAGCGTGGTATGGGAAGAAGCCGAGAATCGGTTGCACAGCCAAAAAGCGCTGATTGAATATCTACTCACCAAGCACTAGGACTACTCCCACCCATCCAGGCATTGTTGAAGCCACACACAAAGTGGTTACCCCCGTCCTTACACCGCACGACACAGACCAGGAAGCCCACCCGCACCACGCTGTTGGTTAATACACGATATTGCAGTGATTTTTTAATTCAGCAGGTCTTATTACTGAGTCACATGGAAAGGATACCCCCCCACCAAGACACGCCGTCAATACCTCCCTGTAGACTCGACAGCAGCGTCCCTGCGGCGGACGGCCTTGGTGGGGGGTATCCTTTCCATACGCCTCATTAGTAACACCCTCAATGTTCTCCATGAGCGCCACCTTTTTTAACATCCAACATGATCGTCTCCGAGGCTGTAGGTGCAGCTGCATTCGCCGGAGCACGCGTCGTAGGTAAGGGTTCACCGGTCCACTCGTAGGCCTGGGTACCTTCTGGTTGCTGATACCAGCCTGGATCAGTGTAATCCCCCGGCTTTTGATCCTTGCGTATTTTTACCACCGAAAACATCCCGCCCATTTCCACCGATCCATAAGGCCCCTCGCCGCCCATCATCGGCAAGGTATTCTCGGGAATAGGCATCTGCATCGCCCCCATATCGGCCATACCTGTATCCCCCATCACCATATAATCCGGTATCAAGCGGGTGATTTTGTCGATCACCGCGCTTTGATCCACACCGATCATGGTCGGTACGTTATGCCCCATCGCATTCATGGTGTGATGCGACTTATGACAGTGCAACGCCCAATCGCCCGGATCGGTGGCGTCGAACTCAATCGCCCGCATCTGTCCCACCGCGATATCGGTGGTTACTTCTGGCCAACGCGAGGCAAGCGGCGTCCAACCCCCATCGGTACCGGTGACCACAAATTCATGTCCATGTAAGTGGATCGGATGATTGGTCATGGTGAGATTGCCGATGCGGATCCGTACCCGATCGTATTGCCGGCACACCAGCGGATCGATACCGGGAAAGGCCCGTGAATTCCAGGTCCAGAGATTAAAATCCAACATGGTGTTGATGCGCGGAGTGGAACTACCGGGGTCCACGTCGTAGGCGTTTAAGAGAAAACAAAAATCGCGATCCACGCGGTGTTGTTTGGGATCGTTGGGATGGGTGATCCATAACCCCATCATACCCATGGCCATCTGACTCATTTCATCGGCGTGCGGGTGGTACATAAATGTCCCGGAACGTTTGGCGACAAACTCATAGACAAAGGTCTTGCCGGGTAGAATCGGCGGTTGAACCAAGCCGCTCACCCCATCCATGCCATTGGGTAGGCGCTGGCCGTGCCAGTGAATGGTGGTGTGTTCCGGTAATTTATTGGTGACAAACAAACGCACCCTGTCACCTTCCACAACTTCGATGGTGGGTCCGGGGGACTGGCCGTTATAACCCCATAAGGTGGCCTTCATCCCCGGGGCAATTTCACGTAACACCGGTTCGGCGATTAAATGGAACTCTTTAACACCGTTTTTCATCCGCCACGGCAAGGTCCAGCCGTTGAGCGTCACCACCGGATAGTAAGGACGTCCATTGGGGGGATGTAAGGGCGGTTGGGTATCCGCCTTGTCCATGAGCGGCGCCTCGGGTAACGTCGCCGCACCGGCCTTACTCACCACGCCCGCCGCTATGAAGGCGGCGGCACTGCTCAGAAAATTTCGACGCGAATACATAATAAAAATCCTTATAAGTTGGTTTGGCGATCAGTGATCCGCCGCGGCGGCGGGGTTGATTGCCGGGTTGTTACTCATTACCACTGCATCGATCGATGAACCGGTAAGCGCCATTTGTAAAGCCGAGTCCGCCATCCAATAATCGCGTAACGCCTCAATCGATGCGTTCACGGTCATGGCCTGCGAACGCGCATCCGCCAACAGGTCGAATACACTGATCAACATACCGTTATAACGCAGGAGGTTTTCGGCGGCGATCTGTTGCGTCAGTGGAATGATCTCGTCGCGGTAGTGTTTGACTAACGCATAAGCGGTTTGATAAGCGCTGTAACGTTCGCGCACTTCGGAACGGGCATTCACGGCAATCGCGGCGGCGCGGTTTACGGCTTGCTGATAGATCGCCTCCGCCTTGGCCACGCGCGCGCCACCCCCATCGAATAACGGAATTTGCAGTTCAATTTCGTATCCGTGCTGGGTAGTGTTTTGGTTGGAGGAATTATTCAAATAACCGATATCCAATAAATTCACCCAACGCGTCGTCTTCGTTAAACCCAACGACTCCGCCAAACCCGCCAATTCGCGTTGCGCCATTAACAGATCCAAACGGTTGGTCATCGCCTGCGCCTCGGCGGCATCAACCTGCCGTGGGCCGGTGGGTAAATCGGGTAAACGTGCCGGCAGTTGCAATGACGTTGGGGAATCCAGCCCCAACAGACGTATAAGTGTTTCGCGTTGCGCCAGCAGGTTCTGTTTGGCGCGCGCCAATTGTAATGTGGCATCACTCAGCAAGGCTTGTTCCTGCGCTTGTCGCAGTTTGCTCCAGTTGCCCGCGCGCACCATGCCAGCGGCAAGTTCCGCTCCCGCCTGCGCCGCAACCTTGACTTGCTCAAGGTATTCGACGCTCTGTTGTGCGGCGACGCTGGCGTAATAGGCGCGGCGCGTGGCGTCGATGACCCGCAGTGCCTGGTCCGCGGCTCGCAATTGCGCCAATTCAAAACGGCGTTGTTCGATACGCGTGGCGATCGGCATGGTAAAAATATTCAACACCGGCAACAGGATCGTACGTTCGTATTCAATTTCACTGCCACGGACCAAACGTGCGAACCTTAGGGTCGGATTGCGCAAACGCCCTGCCTGCACCAGATCGGCTTCGGTAACGCCTAATTCGGCGTAATTCGCTTGCAAACCCTTATTATTGAGCAAGGCGATATTAATAGCGTCATCGGCGCTAAGCGTTTTTTCCAACCGTGCCGCCACCGCCGCGGCGGCTGAATCGGCAGCCGGTTCGGAACGCACCCAGGTGGGTTCATGGCCGCTGCGTTGTTGGGTAAACCGCTGTACCTGGTTAAATCCTCCATCCGCTGAGAAGGTTGCACACCCGCCCAGTAATAACACCATGGTTAACGCGACGGTGTCCCGCGTGCAGCGCAACAGCGTAAATTGCATACTAAACTCCTACGACTATGAGTTTGCCGGATCGAAATCAGATCAATATCACCAGACTCTACATAAATCATTTGTTAGTCGGCAAAACCCGTTCAATCCGGGAAAAGAATCCGTTTCTTAGCTTAAGTTGGGAAATTAAAGGGCGAAATGACGCGGTGGACGGTCGAGACGGTAGCAACTGAGTAATGGGAGCAGACGATCGTTCAATAACAGACTTGCTGTCATTAACCGATCCGTTACGAAAAAATCAGTGACGGCGGGCAGCAACATCGTCGCGTGGCAACAACAACTTTGGCATACACCACAGCTACAGGATGTTGATTTTGACCCGTGGTCTTGATGATGGAGGGCGTGGTGATGGTCATGGCGGGTAGTAGAAAGCTCTGCCGCCTCGCGGTGGACAACTCCCGTGCTGGGGAACGGTTGCCACCCCGCCCCACACTGCAACAGCGTCGCTGCCGCCAGCCCTTGCAGTGGGACAAGCAAAATAAGCAACCAAATCAGTAAGTGTTGACGCATGAGAACGTATCAGAATTATCTATACAAACTTTAAGGTTGGTCAAACCCTTTGTCAAGGGTTGTCGGCGCGTCTTACCCGCCACCGCTAACGTACTACAGCCAAGATCGCTAGAATTACCTGCTTAGTACTTAATTTTTCTGCCGCTAAGCCGACAACCATAGCTGATCTGATCAGGAACTTTCCACTGCCATGAACCCACCGCTACGTCTCGCCCGTGCGTTTCATGATGATACGCTCTACGTAAATGCCGACGGCGGCAAGCGTGGTGTATTGCAGCGCATGCGACTCAACGTGGTGGTTTTATCCATGGTCTTATTGAGTTTGCTTTCAGTGTCAACCTGGTTTGTGATCCAACGCGGGCAACAGCAACTCATTGAACACCAGGCGTTGGAAGTCGCCGAAATCGTCGCGCAACTGGCCACCTCGGCGCGTTCGGTGTATGCCAACCAGGTGGTTGAGAAACTGCGTAAAGAGGGCACGGGTTCCCATGAATACTCCGATACCTTACCGGGTTATGTGCCACTGCCCGCCCAATTTCTTAAATTGCTCGGGCAACAAGCCAGTCGCAATCAGCAAGGTTTATACCGCTACCGTCCCCTTAGCAAATGGAATTTAGAAACCACGCAGGGACTCAACGATGACTTTGAACATTGGGCCTGGCAACAACTGGAATCGCAAGACCAGCGCCAGCCGAGCAGACCCATCACCTGGCACCCGGTATGGCGGATCGAAATGGTCCAGGGTGAATCAACCTTGCGGTACTTACGCGCCGACCCGGCGTCCAGTCAGTCCTGTGTGGATTGCCATAACAACAGAGAACGCTCACCGCAGATTGTCGCGCGGCGCGTGGCACAGGGGCAAAGCGGCATTAAGCAATGGCAAGCCCATCAATTACTTGGTGCAGTTGAAGTTTTCGTGCCGCTTGGCAAAATCGAAACCTTAGCCAAGACCGAACGCAATCTTGCCTTTTACACCGTCCTGGGGGTGGCGATCTTCGGTTTGCTGGTGATGGGGTTTTTTATTTATATCGACACCAAACGGGTACGCGAATTAGCCCGCGAGTTAACCTGGCATGCGCAATACGACAAACTCACCGGTTTATTAAACCGCGTTTCATTTGACATCCGCCTGAAAGAACTACACACCCATGCCAAGCAATGGAAAGAACACCACGCGCTGTTATTCTTAGACCTCGATCAATTCAAAGTCATCAATGACACCTGCGGACACATGGCGGGAGATTCGTTATTACAAGAACTCAGCCCGTTATTAATCCAATGTATCCGCGATTCCGACACGCTGGCGCGATTGGGCGGCGATGAATTCGGTATTTTATTACGCAACTGCACCCTTGAGCAGGCACAGCAGATCGCCGAGAAGATCCTAGGGATGATTCAACACTACGCCTTCGATTGGCACGGCAAGTTGTTTTCGGTGGGAGTAAGTATCGGTGTGGTGGCCATTACCCCGCACAGCGGCGACGTCGCCTCGCTCATGAGCGCCGCCGACATGGCCTGTTACGCCGCCAAGGATCAAGGACGCAACCGGGTACATATCTTAAGTGAGAAAGAAGAAGACATATTACAGTTGCGCGAACAAATGGAATGGCCGTCGCGGATTCAAACCGCCATCAATAAAAACCAGCTACAACTGGCGATGCAATCGGCACGCGCCATCAACCCCGCACCTTTTAAGTATTACCACGAAATACTGCTGCGCTTATACGACGAACAAGGAAACCCGATCCCCACCTACACCTTGATTGAAGCCGCCGAGCGTTACAACATCATGGATCGCGTCGATAAATGGGTGATCAACAAAACCTTCAGTCTGATCAGCACCGGCAAGATACCCCACGATGCCGACAACATCGTGGCGATCAACCTCTCGGGAACCACACTCAATACCAATAATTTTACCGATTATATCAGCGAGATCTTCGCCGCATTTCCGGAAATACCGCCCTCATCTATTTGTTTTGAGATCACGGAGACGGCGGCTATTTATAACCTAAAGAAGGCCAATACCCTGATCAAGGATCTAAAGAAATTCGGGTGCCGTTTCGCGCTGGATGATTTTGGTTCGGGTTTGAGTTCCCTAACCCAATTAAAAAATCTGAGTATCGATATCTTAAAAATTGACGGGGCCTTTATCCGCGACATTACCAATGACCATGTGGATCGCGCCATGGTGGCCTCGGTCGTTGCGATCAGCCGGGCGATGAACCTGCCGACGGTGGGTGAGTGGGTGGAAAACCAATCCATCCTCGACACTATTACCGCAATGGGGATCACCTTCGCCCAGGGTTATCATGTCCACAAACCTACATTGATTGTTGATGATAAATAACGGCTCCAATAAGGATAAATACACTTTAATTTCTGATTTCTAAATCATTATTACTGGGCGTTGGTGTTAATGTTGGTGATTGCCGGGTTGCCCGCGGCGGGTGACTCGCGGTAAATACATCCCTGTACGCTCGACGGCCGCATCCCTGCGACCGACGGTCACCCGCCGCGGGCAACCCTGCAATCACCAACAACAGCGAAGGAGAAATTTGAAATTGGTTTTTTTTGGCCAAACTCGTGATAATCATATGGCAGTTACAAAAAGGTAGACCCCTCCTAATACAAGATCAGAATTGTTATTTGTTATAATCGAATCTCAAGACGACGAGTGAACTTCTTATCAAGATCACTAGCAATCCACGCCAGGTTATCCCGCTGGTAGTGGCGGGGTTGCTCGGTGCGGGTCACCGTCGGCGGCAGGCACAATGCACAGGGATGGGCAAGGTAGACAACGTCGGGAACAAGTTGTCGAGGGCTGTATTTACAGCGAGTACCCATACCGAGGAACCCAGCCACCACCCTCACCAATGCACGATAATAGTGTTTTTTCAATGAGAAATTAAAACATACCCCCGGTTCGGAACATCTATATTAACGTTTGGAAGCACGATTCAAACGGTAAACACTTTGATCGACTGATGCAATTCATCCGCTACCCGTTCCAGATCCTGGCTCTTGCTGGCGGTATGCTCGGCGCTTTCGGCGGCTTGTACCGCCAAGGTATTGATCGACACGATATTCTTGTTGATGTCTTCCGAAACCGAGGATTGCTCTTCGGCCGCCGTAGCGATATGCCGGTTCATGTCCGCAATCCGTGACACCGCTTGGGTGATGGTTGCCAAGGATTCACCCGCTTGCTGCGCCAGCGCCACTACCCCCTGGGTTTTGCCTTGGCTTTGACCCATCGCCTGCACCGCACCGCGCGAGCCGGCTTGAAGACGCTCGATCATACTTTGTATTTCGCGGGTGGATTCCTGGGTACGACTGGCCAGGGTGCGGACTTCATCGGCCACCACGGCGAAACCGCGGCCCTGTTCGCCGGCGCGGGCCGCTTCGATAGCGGCATTGAGGGCTAATAGATTGGTCTGCTCGGCAATCCCACGGATCACATCCAATACACTTCCGATTTGTTCGGCGTTTTTCTCCAGGGCGGCGATGTTTTGCGCTGTCTCATTGACTTCGTTGGCGAGATCATGAATGGCTTGAACCACTTGATGAACCACTTGATTGCCGGAGCTTGCCTGTTTATCCGCGGAATGCGCTGCCTCTGAAGCCGCCGAGGCACTGCGCGCGACTTCTTGTACTGTGGCGGTCATTTGGGTCATCGCCGTGGCCACTTGCGCAATCTTGCTTTCTTGCTGGTTCATATTGAGTTTGGTATGCACACTGATGTCCACCAAATCTTTCGACGATCCGCCCAGTTGACCCGCGGTGTTGGCCACTTGCGTGATCAAGGTTTGAATCTTGCTGACAAACTGGTTAAAGGCCCCGGCCAACTCCGCCACCTCATCCTGCCCCTGGTCGTTGAGGCGCTGGGTTAAATCCCCATGTTCACCGGCAATATTGCGTAACGAAGCAATCACGCCACTAAACGCCTGCTTGATGTTGCGAAGGATCAAGAACGCAACCACCGCCCCAAGCAGCAATGCAATCACGGTTAGCACTACCGCATTGCGCAGCGTCGTGGCCTTATCGTCAAGCATCGATTGACGAATCGCCATGGCGCGTTTTTCCTCGCTGGTGGCTAATTTCTGCACCGCGATACGCACCTGTTGCCAATGCGGGTGTTCCTCCTTGGTTAAGAGCTCATTGGCCGCATTGCCATCACCGGCTTGGATTAATTCCAAGGTTTTCAACTTCGCCGCGCGGCTGGCCTGCCAGTGGGTGTTGATAGTGTTTAATTCCGTCAGCGTTTCGTTATCCCCCTGCGCCGCCTTGAGCGCGGTTTGATACGCCACCTCAAAATTCTCAATCGATTGCGGAACAACTTTAAACGGCTCGGTGAGCGTGGGCTTGAGCACCAGATTGCGCAACGCAATCCCCGACAGCAGCCCCTCGGAGAACATATTTTGGTAAGCGGTCTGGCGAATGTAATTGTGGCTAAAAAACTCGTCGAACCGCTCGCTGGTGGAAAATACCCCCTTGGTCGCGGTTACGATAGCCAGCACAAACAGGGTAAAAACGATGACAAAGGCCAATTGCAGCTTAAGCTGAATGCTCGCGGTATTCATCAGGGAGACTCCTCATTCATTGGGGCACGCGGGGCTAATCCCCCGCCGGGCTAACCCTATATCGGGCATATTAGTGAGAAAATTTAGCGATTTATGCCCAAAGGGTTCGGGTCAGGGTTGAAATTTTCTTGACCGGTTATGTCCGTAACGGTTACGGATTAATCTTAGGAGGGTGTAGCGTAAGCCCAGCGAGCGTCCTCTGCAGAAGGAACCTCTATTTTGTCTGGCTCCGGGTTGGTGTGACTCGCTGTAAATACGTCCCTGTACGCTCGACGGCCGCATCCCTGCGGCCGACGGTCACACCAACCCGGAGCCAGACAAAATAGAGGTTCTGATACGATAGGTTCTACCTCACACGATAATGACAAGTCTGTCGGTAAAATCCATTGTTCGATATACTTCATTTTCTTTGATCCTAATAACACACTCAATGCTTGTTAATACTTCATAGCAGCATGCGCGAGGATTCTTTGAATAAACTTAGTAGCAAATTAACAAGTAATACCGCCGTATTAAGTCTGTTGTTCCTGTGGCTGTCGATCACCGCCTATTTCCGCCCGCTGTTACTGCCCGACGAAGGCCGTTACGCGGGGGTGGTGCTGGAAATGTTGCAACAGGGTAATTGGTTAACCCCTACCCTCAATGGCATGCCGTTTTTTCACAAACCGCCGTTATTGTATTGGATTGACATGGTGGTGATGTCGATCTTTGGGGTGAATGAACTCACCGCGCGTAGCGCTTCCATTCTAGGGGCCTGGTTGTGCGGCGCGACTGTATTTATCATGCTGCGGCGTTGGCAAGGGGTTCAAGCCGGTCTTGCCGCGGTCATGGTATTGGCCACGTGCCCGTTGTTTTATCTCGCCGCGCAGTTTGATAACCACGATATGTTGGTGGCGGGGTTGATTTCGATGGCGATCCTGTGCTTCGCGCGTTTTACCGAAGAAGGTGCGGCCGCGCGACGTTATTGGTTATGGTCGGCCTATGCGCTGTGCGCCCTGGCGGTGTTAACCAAAGGGTTGATTGGTGTCGTTATCCCGGCCATGGTGATTGGGCCGTGGTTGCTGTATCAGCGCCGCTGGTCCAGCCTGCGCAAATTATTCGATCTGCCCGCTATCGGGATTTTCCTGGTGATCTGCCTGCCTTGGTTTGTACTGATGCAGTGGCGCTATGCGGATTTTTTCCATTACTTTTTCATCCGCCAGCAATGGCAACGTTATTCAGAAACATTATTTAATAATACCCAACCGGTTTGGTTTTTTTTAGCCGTATTACCGTTGCTAACCTTGCCTTGGTCGATAGTGGCACCGGCCGCCTTGCGCCGGGCCTGGCGCGAGCGCAGCCCCTTGCAATTGTTGTTTTTATGGTGGCTGATGGCGACCTTGTTGTTTTTCTCGCTGATGAAATCCAAGCTGGTGGGTTATATCCTACCGGCGGTGACCCCCTGGGCTATTCTTATTGCGTTATGGGTTTGTCAACGCCCTTACAGGCTGCGGCTAAGCGCCGTGGCCGCGGTATTATGCGTGGCTATGGCGCTGTGGGCGGCCCGCAATGTACCGGAGGGACACCGTGTTGTCGCCACTATGCTACAACAACAAATGACGCCTCACAGCAAGGTCGTATTTATAGGTGATTACTTCTACGATATCCCCTTTTATGCCCGGTTACACCAACCGATCATTGTTCTTGAAGACTGGCAAAGCCCCGAGGTGGAAATCGTGGATAATTGGCGGCAAGAACTCAAACACGCCGCCAATTTTGACCCGCAACGGGGCGCGGATCGGCTGATTGAGACCCAGCATATCGACTCACTGGCATGTATGAAAACGGATCTATGGTTTGTGGTGCAGCAAGGCATGGCCGTGACCCATCCGGAATTATTTGCCCTGCATAAACTCTACGCCAAAGATGACGTCGAGCTGTATTTATCAAAATCAACCGAACGCGCGTGCGCCGGCGGACAGGGAGCACCGAGCAGCGCAATTCTCGGCAACAGCGTCATATCGCATCCTCGCCCTGCTCGC
This sequence comes from Gammaproteobacteria bacterium, assembly GCA_016194635.1. Taxonomy (GTDB): domain Bacteria; phylum Pseudomonadota; class Gammaproteobacteria; order UBA6429; family Thiohalophilaceae; genus JACQBC01. The sequence continues at coordinate 160,271 of JACQBC010000030.1, forward strand.
CGGTACGGATCCGCACCACCTGCTCGATCGTAGACACAAATATTTTACCGTCGCCGATTTTACCGGTACGCGCTGCCTTGCTAATAACTTCAATACAACGTTCCACTTGGCTGGTTTTTACCACGACTTCGATCTTGAGTTTGGGTAAAAAGTCGATGACATATTCGGCGCCGCGGTACAACTCGGTGTGGCCTTTCTGCCGCCCGAACCCTTTAACTTCGGTGGTGGTCATACCGGTAATACCAATCTCCGACAATGCCTCGCGCACGTCGTCGAGTTTGAAGGGTTTGATAATCGCTTCGATCTTTTTCATTGTTATGTTTCCTCACAGGCGGCAATCCATCATAGACTAAAACCGGTAATTCCTGCCACCGATATATATAGCCGCTCAGTATAAGCAAGGCGTGCGTCATCACGCCTCAATCACCAGGCCCAAATCCCGAGGTCATTGGATAACGCCGATCCCGTCCAAAGGCGCGGCGGGTAATGCGTATCCCCGGCGCGGCCTGGCGGCGTTTGTATTCAGCGCGGTCCACCAGGGCGATCACCCGCAACACGGTCGGGGCGTCGTACCCGGCGGTGATGATTTGCGCCGCCGATTGATCCTTTTCAACATAACGCTCCAAAATCGCATCGAGGATGTCATAGGGCGGCAGGCTATCGGTATCCTGTTGGTCGGGGCGTAATTCGGCCGAGGGTGGCCGGTCGATCACCCGTTGCGGAATCACCGGCTGTTGGGCGTTACGCCATTGGGCCAAGCGATAAACCAAGGTCTTGGGCACGTCTTTGAGCAGATCAAACCCGCCCGCCATATCGCCGTACAGTGTCGCATAACCCACCGCCATTTCGCTTTTATTGCCGGTGGTCAAGACGATTTTATGTTTCTTATTGGAAATCGCCATCAGGATTATCCCTCGACAACGGGCTTGAATATTTTCTTCGGTGGTATCGGCCGCACAGCCGGTAAAACTGTCCCGCAGCAGGCTGTTAAACGCCTGGAACACCGGCTCGATCGAGATTTCTTGGTAGCGCACACCCAAAGTCTTTGCTTGCGCCTGCGCATCCTCCCGGCTCATCTGCGCCGTGAAGCGCGAGGGCATCATGACCGCCTCGAGGTGTTCGGCGCCAATCGCATCCGCCGCCAGCACCAGTGTTAACGCAGAATCAATCCCTCCCGACAAGCCGATCACCGCTCCATCGAATCCGTTGTTAGTAATATAATCACGCGCACCCCGCAGCAATGCCTGGTAGACACTCGCCTCCGGCGATAAGCGTGGAGCGATCGATTGCACCGGAATGAACAGGTTATCGTTCGCAAATTGCACCTCGACACTATACAGGTTGGTGGCAAACGCCGGCGCACGCCACACCACTTCGGCATGGGCATTCAGCAACAACGATTCTCCATCGAATACCAACTCGTCCTGACCGCCCACAAGGTTGACATACAACAAGGCAAGACCGGTTTCGCGCACCCGTTGTTGCAAAACCTGCAGCCGTTCTAAATCCTTTTCCAAATGATACGGCGAGGCGTTCAAATTGATCAACCAACGCGCGCCCGCGGCTTTACATAACGCCGCGGGTTGCGCAACCCAGGCATCTTCACAAATCGTGATGCCGGTGGGGATCCCGGCGATAGTCACCACGCAGGCTTCATTACCCGGCACAAAATAACGCTTCTCATCAAACACACTGTAATTCGGCAGCGCTTGTTTATAATACCGGCCGAGGATCTTGCCCTGTTCGATCACCACCGCGGCGTTACGCAGACCTTGCGGATCGCGTAAACTCAATCCGATGATCGCCGTGATGCCGCTAATAGCGTGACACAGTCGCTGCAAGGCCGCGTCCACGCGCTGCTGTAAATCCGCGCGCAATAATAAATCCTCGGGGGGATAACCCGTCAGGGTTAATTCCGGGAATACAATCACATCGGCGCGATGTTGATCCCGCGCCGTGACACAAGCGTTGATAATTTTGCTGGCGTTATCTTCAATCGCACCCACCAGAAAATCCAGTTGGGCGATTACCAGGCGAACAGTTTTAGTTTTATACATGCAAACGACCAAATAATATCGGATGGCTATTCCGCAACAGTTATCGGTGGGCCATACATCCTAACGGCTATAAATCCGCTCTACCGCTTATCATCGCGACGCCGCACATACAGGGTCTTGACCACGGTGGCGATGATATCACCGGTGCTGGTGACGACGTTGACATTTTTATCAAACACGTATTTTCCCAAGCTGTCCGCCTGGGTCTTGATGGTATTCAATTCATCCTCGGTCAAGACAAATCGCGCCCGCACGGTTTCCCGGCCGGGTTTAATAAAATCGATCTTGGCCGCCTTATCCCATACGATATAACCAGGACCAAGGTTATTAATCAGCATCATCATGTAAAACGGATCGGTCATGGCATACAACGAACCGCCGAAGTGGGTGCCGACATAGTTTCGATTGAACCAACGCAAACGCATTTGCACGTGTATTTCGCGGTAATCCGGGCTGAGGTAAACTATCGTTATCCCCGCGCCTCGAAACGGCGACCACCAGTTACCAAGCCGGCGCAACGCGTTGGCGGGAATTTTCTTGGCATAACGTTTTAATAATTGCGCCAGCAAATTATCAACCCCTATATTCTTTAACAACAAGTAACGCTGAGCAATCCAAACCAACAAAAATCCACCTGGTTGACGCTGTAGACAACGCTGCGGTTGAAATCCGGTAGTGTCACTCAACTGCAGGGACAATGCTCGGGGAAGTGCAAGTATCGCGATAGGCAGGATGCCGTGAGCGACTGTCGCCGTCGAGCGACAGGGAGGTATTTATGCGATTCGTATCAACCTCATCGCTTTACCCTCGTCCCAACCCTCTCTCATAGGCAGAACTGCGATGCTCCAACGCCTGTTGCATCCGCGCGCCCATCTCCGCCGGGGAATCACACACCGTGACCCCCGCGGCGCGCAACGCCTGCATCTTGCCCATCGCCGTTCCCTTACCAGCGGCGATGATCGCTCCGGCATGGCCCATACGTTTACCCGCCGGGGCCGCCACACCAGCGATATAAGCCACCACCGGTTTACTCACCCGTGTGCGAATATATTCGGCGGCGTGTTCTTCACTGCCACCGCCGATTTCACCGACCAGGATGATCCCTTGTGTCTGGGGGTCGGCCTCGAACAGGGCCAGGCAGTCGATAAAATCCAGCCCCTTAATGGGGTCGCCACCGATACCGATGCAGGTGCTTTGGCCCAAACCGTTTTGCGTGGTTTGATACACGGCCTCATAGGTCAGGGTACCGGAGCGCGATACGATACCCACAACGCCGGGTTGGTGGATCACGCCCGGCATAATACCGATCTTACATTCTCCAGGTGTGATGACGCCGGGACAATTGGGGCCGATCAACTGGGCCTTACTGTCACGCAAGGCGGCTTTGACGTTTACCATGTCCAGTACGGGAATACCTTCGGTGATACACACGATCACTTCGATACCCGCATCCGCCGCTTCTAAAATGGCATCGGCGGCGAACGCGGCTGGCACGTAGATCATGCTGGCCTTCGCCCCGGTGGCATTAACCGCCGCCTGCACGGTATCAAACACCGGCCGATCCAAATGGTGTTGTCCGCCCTTGCCTGGGGTAACGCCTCCCACCAACCGCGTACCGTAGGCAATTGCTTGTTGCGAGTGGAATGTCCCCTGTTGGCCGGTGAAGCCTTGGCAAATGACCTTGGTAGTTTTATCAACCAGAACCGCCATGGTTATCGGCCTCCACGCGCCTGAACGGCTTTTTGCGCCGCATCGGCTAAATCGGTCGCGGCGATGATCGCCACACCGCTGTGGGCCAATAATTCTCGCCCGGCCAGGGCATTGGTCCCTTCTAAGCGAACCACCACCGGTACCCGCACGCTGACCTGTTTAACCGCATCGATAATCCCTTGCGCGATCAGATCACAGCGCACGATCCCACCGAAAATATTGACCAGGATCGCCTTAACCTTGGCATCGGCCACGATAATTTTAAACGCCTCGGCGACTTTGGCGGCGGTTGTTCCACCCCCGACATCGAGAAAATTCGCCGGTGCGCCGCCGTAGAGTTTAATAATGTCCATGGTCGCCATGGCGAGCCCCGCGCCATTCACCATGCAGGCGATATCACCGTCCAAACTGACATAATTTAAACCGTGTTCATCGGCGGCGGCCTCCTTGCTGTCCTCTTGACTACGATCGCGTAACGCGACTAAATCCGCATGCCGGTATAAACCATTATCATCACAATCGATCTTGGCGTCGGCGGCGAGCAAGCCTGTTGGAGTGAGCACCAGCGGATTGATCTCCAACAATCGCAAGTCCTTGTCGATGAACAATCGATACAGGCCCTGCAGGATCGCGCTGAAGGATTTGATCTGCTCGGCCAGTGAGAGCGCATAGGCGAGTTGCCGGCATTGATAGGCTTGTAAGCCTACCACTGGGTCAATAAACACGTTAAAAATCTTCTCGGGTGTCTGACTTGCGACGGCTTCGATATCCATACCGCCGTGGCTGGAGGCCATGATCAGCACGCGTTGGCGTTCACGATCCACTAGCAAACTCACATACAATTCGCGTTGGATGATCAGCGGACGTTCAATGAGTAGCCGCTGCACTGGATTTCCGGCCGGACCGGTTTGCGCGGTTAGCAAGGATCGTCCGATCAGTTGCTGCGCCATGGCCTGGGCCTCGTTGACACTGGCCACGTGTTTAACAGCACCGGCCTTGCCGCGACCCCCGGCATGAATTTGGGCCTTGACCACCCAGCTCTTTCCCCCCAGGCGTTGGGTTGCGTCCACCACCTGGGCCGCGGAGTCGATAACTTCCGCCTCAGGTACCGTGACGCCGTACAGGTGCAATAACGCCTTGGCTTGATATTCGTGTAAGTGCATAACCCGTCCCGAACAAACACAGGCGTTATTGTGGAGGATTTATCCCGACTTGGAAAGGACAGCTTAGCGTTCACGCCTGTATCACAAGGGCATTCATGTTACTATTTGCCGTCGCGTTTAACCTTTTAAAATATCCTTATGGGCGTCCTGCGTATTTTGTTCTGGCTACTGATCGGTTGGCTGGTCTATCGGTTCATCCGCCAACTGGTGCATAAACCCACTTCCCGGCCCGCGCCACCCCAACCACCCAACATTGAACAAATGCTGCGTTGCGAACTGTGTGGATTACACGTGCCGCAATCCGAAGCGATTGCATCCAAGGGCCATACCTATTGTTGTGATGATCACCGCCGCCGTGCTCAGTCCACGACCTGATTAGGCATGTCGCCGGCCTCACCTTTACTGACCAGTCGCAGCAGCATGCCCTCGGCCTACGATGAGTGGCGGTTATTGGCCTTGCTGAATCTGTTTCGCACCGGCATCGCCGCCGGTTTTTGTCTGTTATACCTCAGCGATCACCTACTCAGTCCCTTGGGTAGTCTACATCCGGTAGTTTTTTTTAAGGCCAGCCTGATCTATTTCGTGTTCGGTCTGATGCTGTGGATACTGATCACCACCCGTACCCTGGCGTTTAATTTACTGGTGTACGCCGGCGCCATCATCGACACCCTCTCCGTGACTACCCTGATGTACACCAGCGGCGGGATCGAAAGCGGTCTGGGGGTGTTATTGATCGTCACCATCTCCACCAGCGGTATTGTTGTGAGTCAGCGCGCCACCTTGGCGTTGGCGGCGTTCGCCACCTTGGTTTTACTCACCCAGCAATTTTATATCGGCGTTGAAAATATTAAACAAACCTCTTACCCGATCGCGGGGTTATTGGGCATTACCTATTTTGCCAGCAGCCTATTGGTGCATTGGTTATCCCGCCGCATCCGTGAAACCGAGGCCCTGGCGCAGAAGCGCGGCATCGACCTGGCCAACCTCGCGCAATTGACCCAGCATATTATTCAACGCATGCAAACCGGGGTGGTGGTGATCGATCAATTCAGCAGCATACGTTTGATCAATGAAGCCGCGGCGCACATGCTGGACATCCATCAAACCGTCGCTGAATTGCCCCTGTACCGTGTCTCGCCCGACCTGGCCGAACAATGGCAACGCTGGTTTCAAGACCCGGCTTATATACCCAACCCCGTACCGCTGCCAAAATTACACATCGACATTTTACCGCGCTTCGCCAAGATCGGTGAGAGTGAAGACGCCGGCGCTTTGATCTTCTTGCAAGACATGGCGGCACTGGCGCAACAAGCACAACAATTACAACTGGCCTCCTTGGGCCGTCTTAGCGCCAGCATCGCGCATGAAATCCGCAATCCCTTGGGCGCCATCAGCCACGCCGGGCAATTGCTGGCGGAATCCACCCACTTGGATAAACATGACCTGCGCCTGACCCAAATCATCATCGATCACTGTAAACGTTTGAATACCATTGTTGAAGACGTGATGAGCGTCAGCCGCCGTCGCCCGTCACAAATTGAATTGTTGGAGCTACAGACTTTTTTGCAACGTTTTATCGCCGAATACACTACGGGACTAAACATCGATAAGTCGTTGCTCGGCCTGGACATCAACCCAACCGATTTGCGGATCCGCTTTGACACCAGTCACCTACGTCAAATTCTGGTGAACCTGTGCGATAACGCCTTGCGCCACAGCGCCAATGCCACCGCCCGTCCCAGGGTCATACTCCAAGCCGGTTTTGATCCTTCCGCGACTCGCCCGCACCTGGATGTGATCGACCACGGTAAGGGGGTGAGTGCCGAGGCCCTAGGGCATTTATTTGAGCCCTTTTTCACCACCGAGGCCAGCGGCACCGGATTGGGGTTGTATTTATCACGTGAACTGGCCGAAGCCAATCAGGCGCATTTAAGCTATATTGGCAGGGCCGGAGAGGGCGGAATTTTCCGAATCACCTTCCAAGATCCGCGCCGCCAATTTGAATAACCATGAATGACGCACAACAAGTTTTAATCGTCGATGACGAACCCGATATTCGCGAGCTATTGGAGATCACCCTAACGCGGATGGGGCTACACACCCGTAGCGCCGGTCACCTTGCCGAAGCGCGGGGATTACTCAGCCAACACAGTTTTGATCTTTGCCTCACCGACATGCGCTTGCCAGATGGCAGTGGGATCGAATTGATACGTTCTATCCAACAACAGTACCCGCACCTGCCGGTGGCGATGATCACCGCCCACGGCAATATGGAATCGGCGATTGAAGCGCTCAAGGCCGGGGCCTTTGACTTTGTCGCCAAACCGGTGGATCTGCAAATATTGCGTAACTTAGTCAATGCCGCCCTACAGCTCACCCGCCGTCGGCCCGACGATAACGGCGGCGCGCAGCTCACCTTATTGGGTGACTCGCAGGTAATGCAAGGGATCCGCCGCACCATCGACAAACTCGCCCGCAGTCAAGCCCCGGTCTATATCAGCGGTGAATCGGGAGTAGGCAAGGAGCTGGTGGCGCGTTTGATCCACGATAAAGGTCCGCGCCGCGATAAACCCTTTGTCGCGGTGAATTGCGGCGCGATCCCCACCGAATTAATGGAGAGTGAATTCTTCGGCCACAAAAAAGGCAGCTTCACCGGGGCGATGGGGGATAAACACGGGTTATTCGCCGCCGCCGAGGATGGGACTTTATTCTTGGACGAAGTCGCGGATCTGCCGATGCACATGCAAGTTAAACTGTTACGCGCGATTCAAGAAAAGGCGATCCGGCCGATCGGCGCCAACCAAGAGATCCCTATCAATGTGCGGATCCTCAGCGCCACCCATAAAGATTTGGCGGGGCTGGTACACCAAACCCAGTTTCGTCAAGACCTGTTCTACCGCATCAACGTGATCGAACTCCATGTCCCCAGTTTGCGCGAACGCACCGACGACATTCCACAACTGGCGGAATTCTTCGTCCATAAAATCGCCCACGGCTGGCAATCGCGCCCACCCCAACTCAACGCCGATGCGCTACAGGCTTTAATCGCCTATCCCTTCCCGGGCAATGTGCGCGAATTGGAAAACATCTTAGAACGCGCCATGACCCTGTGCGAAGGTAACAGCATCACGAGCAATGATTTACAACTGCCCGCCATCACCGGTAGACCGTCGGCCAACGGCACGCTCACCGCCACCGGGCGGGATTCGCTGGAACTGGACCCGACCTTGTATGAAAAAGAACGCGAGGTGATCATGCGGGCCTTGGAGAAAACCCGGTTTAATAAAACCGCGGCGGCGAAATTATTGGGGATTTCATTTCGGGCGCTGCGCTACCGCATCAAGAAACTCGGTATCGATTAGCCGGTTTGCAGATCGTATGCCACCGCCGCGGGTCGGAGGGGTTGCACGCGTGGGTATGACCGTCGGCGACAGGGACGATGTACAGGGAAGTACCAGTGTCGCGATAGGCAGGATGCTGTGAGCGACTGTCGCCGTCGAGCTACAGGGAGGTATTGATGCGAGTCATACCCACGCGTGCAACCCCTCCGACCCGCAACACCGGTGCTGAAGCCCCTACCAACCCGCCAATTGTCCGCTGCGCGAGATCCAATAATTTCCGGCGCTGTCCGGCCGGCCGATAAAAGCTAAAAACTCCTGCAATTTAGGTTGATCAGCGACGCGCGGCGCCAAGGTGCCCTCAATCCGGTATTTACCGCTGGCTTGGATATCCAATTTAACGTTGATCTTAAGTTGACCCTGCTCGTTTTGATCGGTGATGGTAATCTTGGAATTATTATTCTGTGGCTCCATTTCCACCAACACATCCCCCAATTCAATCGAATACGGCGCGCGCAATGCCGCTTGTTGCCACACCACGCGGCCTTTACCGCGAAACAACGCGTCTTTTTTGATCTCCAATGCAGTGATCTTACCCAATAGATTGCCGCTGATATTAACCGGAAAACCTCCAAACAAACCGTTCAGCTGTTCCGCGGGTAAACGCGCCTCGACATTCTGCAACGCGAGTTTGCCACCCAGCCCCAGCGCGAGATTGCCATTGCCTTGAATATTATTTTGTCCCAGCAGATGCAGATCCAGGTCCAAATTTCCCACCAATAGGCCGGCACTGTTCAAGCCCCAGGTTAAACTACCGAGCTTACTGCGGCCTAACCAGGCCTCTTGCGCCTCACCTTGCCAGATACTGCCACGCAAGTTTTGTAATTTAAAAGTGGGATTGGCTTGTGTATTACCCAGCAGATACCCCGCTACCAGGCTGGCAGGTATGCCGATGAGCATAAATACAATATAACAACCCCCTCCTAATAACAGGTAATTGCGCAATTTGGGTGTATTGATGGTGATCGCCACAGTATCAGCCTTCTAATAAGATGGTGCTTTTAACGTAGCCGCTGCTACCGCTGGTCTCGGCGTTAAATTCACGTATCGCCACCTGTTGTTGGGTTTGCAGTCCATCGAGCCAGAGCATAATCGCATCGAAGGAAGCATTACTGATAATCACCCGCACCTTCTGCCCTTCTTGTTGTACCTGGATGGCGTCGCCGAATTTACTGCGCGCGCTCAGTTCGATCACACTGTAGATCGAACGCCCGGGGGTGCTCGCCCTGGCGCTGCTACGCGACAATTCACGCAACTCACCCATATTGTCTTGCATCCAGGCGATATCTTTTTGCTGTTGTTCAACCTTCTTGTGCAGCTTCCCCATTCCGCCGAACAACGGTGACCATAACAACTGATAACATATAACAACCACCAGGGCGGCACCTGCCGCGTATACGATACGGCGTTCACGTTCGTTTAGATTCGCCAGCAACGCCTTGAGTTGTTCTAACATCAGCTCTTCCTCTGTTGTAATAACAAACGCACATCGGTGGAATCGCCGCGAGTAGAAGCGGATTGTACGTCGACGTTCCAGCCGGTTTGTTGCGTCAATTTATCCTTGAGGGCATCCAATTGGCTGGTGGATTTCAGGCTCAATTCGATATCCATCTTGCCATCCACATAGTGTACCGAACGCAAACTCAGCCCTTGGATCTGATTGAGCACCGGCCCGGCCAGGGTCAATATTTCCGGCAACACGCCCGCGCCGGCCCCTGATTGTTTACGCAGCGCCTTCATGCGCCGTTCCATGTCGATCCGTTCGCTGATGCCGTCGGGTTTCTTATCATTCGGAAAGGCTTGTTTATACTGTTGCGCCAATTGCTCGGCTAAAGTATTACTCTGACGGTACATCTGGATATAGCCGTACAGGTTAAACGCCAACTGCCAGGTCAGCCACACCGCGAACAATGCCGCGGCGGTTAGCCAGGGCCTAAGGTGTTTTTTAAGATCCCGCTCGGCGCTGTAATTCCCCTGTAATAAATTCAACACCTCGCGCGGTTGGTAATGCCGCGCGAGGATACCGAAGATCCCATCACCGCAGGGCAATACGTTAAAAGAGATGCCTGCAGATTGTGTTTGCAACGCGGCCAGATGCGCACTACGCCCGCAATCATACACGGCGACTTCATGCGGCCGGTTATCGGCGGCTTGTTCGTAAACATTATTGAGCAACAACGGCAAATTATCGTTGTCGGTGGCGAACATACCCAGGGGGGTACGTACCAAGGCGCGATCGGTTTCGATCACCACGCTCCAGCCCAAGGCCGGCAACACCATGACATCGGGTAACATCACATCCACCCGGATACCGGCCGCGCGTAATTTGTTATGCCAGGTTTCAATCGTTTTGTGCTCGATCGCCGCCACCGTGTAGTACCCCTCCAGGGGTTGCTGCGCCAGCGCAAAATGGAGTTTATCGACATCTTCGACTAATTGATCTTCCACCGCGAAGGGTACCGCTTTTAATAGCTTGTTACGGTTGGTTCCCGGCAAAGCCACTTGGGTGATGAACACGGTTTCACTGGGCACTAACACCACCACCTGCGAATGCGGCGCAAACGCCGACGCCTCTTGCAGACTGCCGCGTCCCAGCGGCCCCGCCGGTTGGCCACGCTCCATCATCTGCCAGCTGGCCGTGGTTGCGTCCGGATCGATGCGAATCAGCAGCATCCGCACGCTTACAACCCTCCTTCGCTACGCGCAATCACGCGCAGTGATTTTGCATCAATCCGGTACATAATACTTTGCAAGGTTGCATGGATCCGGCCTACCTCGGCGGTGGCGGTCAGCATGAAATATTTGCTGCTGACGGTTAAACCCATGGTGTTGAGTTTTTTGCCCTTGATCAGCGGGTGTTGCAAAAACTCCTCGACACTCTTGAACGGATCTTTATTCCGCTCGGTGATCAAAGTGGCGGCGTCTTCCGCGCTCAAATCTTCCACGATACATTGCAACACCCCGGCGGGCGCGGTGTTTACATTAATATCGGTCACTTGCGACAGGGCCGTGACATTGGGCTGCAGATTTTTGTAGATCTCGTTGGTCATACCCTTCACCAGTAATAACTCGCTGGGGCTTTGCATAAATTGATTGGCGGTCCGGTAGGGCGTGGCGCCGTATAAATAATCCACGTCCTCGGCTCCGCCGGGCACACGCACTTCTTGATCAGCATCCATCCAATCGACAATCGCGTTAAGCAGGTCGGGCGAGGCCTGCGCATTGACCAACATGCGACGGAATCGATCAAACTCCACCGATCCGTCCTGGGCATTGGCCAGGGTATTCAAATTAAACCGCCCTTGCAGATCTTCAACCTTGCCGCTGATCTGGCCACCCTCCAACGGAATTTTAGTCAACTGGGTGGCCCAATCGTCTTTAAACGAGTCGGTATCGTTGTTGTTGCGATCCCGCATCAAGACATTGCGTGCCCAGTCCTCCGCCCCCAGTAAATATAAATAGGCTTGTTCATGGTACAAGACATTCTCGCTACGGCGAAAATTCACGTAGTTACGCGTGGTCATCGCGGTTGCCGCGATGGTGGCCAGACTGACCACCAGGATCGCGGTAATCAATGCAATCCCTTGGCTAGGTTTATACCGCATCAACGTCACCTTACTGCTCGGCCAAAATAAAAAATCGATTTATCCGCCCCAGGTCCGGGGTTTCAACCCGAATCTCCACCGCCCGCGGCATGCTACTCATCGCGGTTTGAAACTGGGGCGGTGGCCAGGAGGTTTGCCACTGGTCACTCGTGTCTAAATAACGCACCTCGAATTTATCCACGTTGTTCAACAACGCACTGCGTTGCGGTTGCGCGTCTTGGGCGCGATCCAAGGTGTTCCAGGTTAAGCGGTATAAAGTGTGATCTTTCACCCCATAACCAACCCGTTGCATGACACTGCGCAGCGCATGCGCCGGATTGCGTACCCCGGTGCGGGTGAACTCCAAACGGATATCCCCCAATTCCGCCCCGATAAACGCCGCGCGGGTCTCGCCGTATTCCCCACGGATCGTGCGCGGCACGACTTCGGTGACATCATCCCCGATGCGTAAAAACGCCAACTGTAGTTCCCCCAAGCGATCCGCGGCCTGCTGGGTTTGGGTCTTGGCATCCATAATATTGCGTAATCCGGAGTAGGCCATGTAAGAAATAATGGCGAAGATTGACATCGCCACCAATAATTCAAATAAGGTGAAGCCATGGCTGAGCCGCGCCGTTGGAAAGCTCATGTGGGCTTTCCCAAAAACGCCACCACCGAGGCGGTGGGCGCGTCGGCTTTTTGCGCTTGCGGTTGCACGGCGACGTCCAGACGGCGCACCGAGGCATCGGGGGTGGTTTTCACCTCCAGGGTCCATTTCCAAGTAATATCGCCCATCTCGGCCGTGCCGTTGGAGGTGCCAACCGCCGGCCAGGTACGTTGCAGGCGCAACTCGACCACCTTGTTCATCGCCACCCATTCGGCAAAGGTTTTTTCTTTTAAGTAGATCGACGTGCTGGTTGCGGAACTCACCGCATTGATTGCCGCCGCCAAACCGATCGCAATCACCGCCAAGGCCACCAACACCTCCAGCAAGGTGAACCCCGTAAACGCTCGTCTGTAATGTGATCTTGGCACAGTGGACTCAACCCTGATCCGCCGGTGTGATTAATTCCAGCTTGCCGTCGTCGCCGGCACGGATGCGAAATTGCACGCTCTCATCGCTGGATCGCAGGATCAATTCAAACGGCGAGATCTCGCCACTGGATAAGATATACACGCGCGCCGGTTCGGGTTTAGCAGGCTTTTTATCCGCCTCGGCGTTATTTAAATTACTTAAATCCAGCGGACTTTTATCCGCCACCAAGGACAGCTGCATACCCACCTGTAAGGTCCGCGTGCGGAACATCTTGTCCTGATCCATGGGTTGCCAATCGGTGGTTTCGTAGGTCTCGAATCCATATTCATGCGGCTCCACCGCCAGCGCCATCTCTTGGCCTTGAATGATCGCTTCCTCGCGCGCCAGATTGATCAAGGCATAAATGCGCCGCATCTCCACGTCCATTTGCGCCGAGATATCGCCCGTACTGATTGACAAAGTGGCCACACTGAGGATGATGCCGATCATCACCAGCACCACCAGCAGTTCAACCAGGGTAAACCCCGCTGCGGTCTTAATTCTTGGCATGCCCGGTGGTGATCTCATCGAGGTTCCAATTTCCGATGTCATCTTCAATCGAGTTTTCGTCCTTATTCTTGGAATAGACGTCGATCTCCCCGTGCACCCCGGGATTCAAATACTGGTAGTCATTGCCCCAGGGATCCTTGGGTAATTTTTTAATATACCCTCCTTGTTTATACCGCTTGGGTTCGGGGGCCAACGACGGCTTCTGCACCAAGGCGTCCAAACCTTGATCGGTGGTGGGAAACGAAAAATTATCCAGCTTGTATAAATTCAGGGCCTCTTCCAACACCCGGATATCTTGCTTGGCTTTATTAATCCGCGCCTCATCGGGCTTATCCATGATCTTCGGTACAATCACCGCGGCTAAAATCCCCAGAATCACCACCACCACCATCACTTCAATCAGGGTAAACCCCTGACTATGTTTACGTTGCTTCATACACACTCCACACACTCATTGTTAAAACCCGTCTTACAACCCGCGTCCTCACCGCCCCCTCTGCCTCTGACAAAGGGGGCGCGGGTTAAATTTATTTAATGCACTAAATCATTCATATTAAAAATAGGCAGTAATATCGCCAGCACGATCACCAACACCACCCCGCCCATCACTAAAATAAGGATCGGCTCCAGCATGCTCATCATTAAACTGATCGAGGTTTCTTGCTCGCGTTCCTGGTTGCTGGCGGCGCGTTCTAACATCTCTTCTAATTTTCCGCTAACCTCGCCCGAGGCGATCAAATTCACCGTCATCGGGGGGAAATAACCGCTTTGTTCCAAGGAACGCGCCAGCGGCGCGCCTTCACGGACCTTTTGCGCGGCACGCTCCACCGCTTCACGCATCGGTAGATTGCTGACGACGTGCGCGGAAATCCGCAACGACTCCAGCACCGGCACACCGCTGGCGGTAAGAATGCTCAAGGTGCGGGCAAAACGGGCAGTGTTAATTCGGCGCACGAATCTGCCAATGATCGGCACGCGCAACATATACCTGTGGTAAGTGTATTTTGGTCCTGGTTTACGCAAGGTATACACCGTGGTAACCGCACCCACTATCAATACGATCAATACCAGCCATAACCAGTGCCGAAAGAAACCGCTCACCGCGATCAACATCCGCGTTAATAACGGTAACTGTTGATTCATATCCTCGAACACCTTGACCACTTCCGGTACGACATAGGCTAATAATCCCGACACCACCAGGATCGACATCGTGGTCAACAACGCCGGATAAAACAGCGCCATTTGCACCCGCTGGCTTAAATGCTGACGCGCCTCGGTGTAATCGGCGAGTTTTTCCAACACCCCGTCCAAATGCCCGGACTGTTCGCCGGCGGAGACGGTTGCCCGGTACAATTCGCCGAACACATGGGGAAATTTCCCCAGGCCATCCGCCAGGCTGTGGCCTTCCATGATGCGCGAGCCCACACCCATCATCAGGCTTTGCAGGCGCGGTTTTTCCGATTGGCGCGCGATGGTTTGCGCGGCCTCCACCAAGGGTATGCCCGAGCGCACCAGGGTCGCTAATTGCCGCGTGAGCAAGGCCAAATCCGAGGCGCTGATGCCGCGGCGCAGCTTAAAAACCGATTTGCGCGTATGGGGTTTATTTTCGTGGTGCGCAACCTCATCCACTGCCAAGGGGATCATCCCTTGTTCGCGCAATTGCTGGCGGATCTGGCGCGGCGAGTCGCCTTCCAATACGCCCTTGCACTCCTTGCCGCCTTTATCCAGCGCACTGTATTCAAACGCACCCATGTCGGTTTAATCCTCGCGCGTCACGCGCAATACTTCTTCCAGCGAGGTATCACCGAGCAAGATTCGGCGCACCCCGTCTTGCCGGATACTCGGCCAGAATTGCCGCGCGTGGGCTTCCAGTTGGTGTTCCCCCGCGCCGTCATGAATCATGCTGCGTAGCTCATTGTCGATCTCGATCAGCTCATAGATGCCGGTACGGCCGCGATAGCCCAGGAAATTACACTGCTCGCAACCGGTGGGTTCGTAGAGTATCGGCGGATCGGCCGTGGCGAGATCTAATAAATCACATTCCTTGGCATCGGGTAAATGCGGCCGTTTACAGGCCGGGCACAATAACCGCACCAGGCGTTGCGCCAAAACACCCACCATGGTCGAGGATAATAAAAACGGTTCCACCCCCATGTCGCGCAAGCGGGTGATCGCGCCAATCGCGGTATTGGTATGCAAGGTGGAAAATACCATGTGGCCGGTCAAACTGGCCTGGATCGCAATCTCCACGGTTTCCAAGTCACGGATCTCACCGACCATCACCACGTCCGGATCTTGGCGCAAGATCGCGCGCAGTCCGCGCGCGAAGGTCAGCTCGACCTTGGTATTTACCTGGGTCTGCCCAATGCCGTCGATGTAATATTCAATCGGATCTTCCACCGTCATGATGTTGCGGCTGGTATCGTTCAAACGGCCTAAGGCGGCGTACAAGGTCGTGGTTTTACCCGAGCCGGTGGGCCCGGTCACCAGTAAGATACCGTGGGGCTTATTGATCAACCGGTCCATGCTGACCATCACCTCCGCGGCCATGCCCAGATGGATGAGGTCCAGCCGTCCGGCTTGTTTATCCAATAGCCGCAACACCACCCGTTCACCGTGCCCCGAGGGCAGGGTTGAAACACGTACGTCTACGGCGCGGCCGGCGATGCGGAACGAAATCCGCCCGTCTTGCGGCAGGCGTTTTTCGGCGATGTCCAGTTTAGCCATGACTTTCACCCGCGAGGTGATCAACGGGGCCAGCGCGCGCGGCGGCTGCAAGATTTCGCGTAACACCCCATCCACCCGCAGGCGCACCACCAGGCGATTTTCAAACGGTTCAATGTGAATGTCGGAGGCGTTTTCTTTCACCGCTTGCGCCAACAGCGCGTTGATCAAGCGAATGATCGGCGCGTCGTCTTCGGTTTCGAGCAGGTCTTCGGGCTCGGCCAGTTCTTGCGCGATACTGGCGAGATCCAATTCATCGCCCAGCCCTTGCATCATTTCCTGGGCCTGGTTGGCGCCGGTTTCATAGTGTTGCTGCAGGAGTTTCTCGAATTCCTCGGCGCTGACTTTTTGCAACACCAGGGGTAATTTGAAATGCCGCCGGATCTCCACCAGCGGGGTATTGCTGGCCCCCGCGCGGTAAATAACCTCAATCGAACTGGTTCCGACCGTACTAATGAGCACCCCGTGTCGTTTGGCGTAGGAATAGCTCAAGGCCCGAGGCGTGGCCGCGGCCTCGCCCAGCGGGACTACCACCACATCATTGAGTAACTCGTCCTGCATTTCCGTCCCCTGGCGGCGGCAATAAGGGTAAGTTGGAGTCTACCGGAGCGGCGGGTTCGGTGCTGGGGTCACTGGGGAGGGCCCCGCCACCGGGGACAGGCGTCGCCGCAGGCGCGGTGGGTGCCGGTTCGGCAGGAATCGCGGGCGTCTCCGGTTCAACCGCCGGTGGTTCGGCCGGCAGCGGGATATTCGGGCTCAACGGCGGCGGACCGGCGGGAAGGCTGGGTGCGGCGGAAGACGGTTGCGACGGCGCGGGCTTAGCGGCCGGGGCTGTTTGCGGCGGCTCCGCGAGTTTCTGAGCTGGACTTGGGGGGGGCACGGCACGCCGAGTGGTCTCGGCCGGGGGTTGGCTCGGCGGGCGTAGCGAGGCCGGTCGGCTCAACTCTTCGCGCTGGCTCGAATCCTCGTAAGCGGGGGGCAATTTTAACAATTCCGCGATTTCCGGCAGCAAGGGCGCCACCTCGTCCGACATTAAGTTCACACCCTTCTGCCGCATCAGTAGCTGCTGGGCGCGGATATAGTTGTATTTTTCGGTGGTAATGGCGCCGATGCTCTTTTCATCCTTCATGATCATCGGATGTAAGAACACCATGAGGTTGGTTTTAACCTTGGTGGTCTTTTGATAGCGGAACAACCATCCCAACAGGGGAATATCACCCAGCCCCGGAACTTTTTGCTCGGCCTCGCGGACGTTGTCTTCAATCAAGCCGCCCAGCGCGACGATTTGGCCGTCATCCACCACCACACTGGTTTTTATCGAACGTTTATTGGTGATGATATCCGAGGCCACCGAGCTGGAGGCGACATTGGAAACCTCTTGGGTCACGTCGAGTTTAATCGCGTCCCCTTCGTTGATCTGCGGTTTGATCTTGAGGGTTATGCCCACGTCCTTGCGTTCGATGGTTTGAAACGGATTGGAGGGGGTGGTCCCGCCGCCGGTATTGCTGAACGAACCGGTCACGAAGGGCACGTTTTGACCGACCACGATCTGCGCCTCTTCGTTATCCAGGGTCACCAGCGAGGGCGTCGACAGAATATTAGTATAGGCATCCCCGGCCAGCATGGATAACAACGCCCCGATCTTGGTGCTACTGTTAAAATTCCCAAACCCGACATTAAAACCTATCGGCGAGGGGGGCGACGCCAGGTTCGCATAGGCCGTAATCGGCGTGCTCAAGTTAAAATTCACCAACCCAATCGCATTTCCACTCTGACGCCCATCCACCGCCCACTGTACCCCCAGTTCTCGCGAGGCATCGGTGGAGACCTCGGCGATCACCGCCTCGACCATCACTTGGGCGCGGCGCACATCCAATTGCTGAATCACGGTCTTCATGGAGCGGAACAGATCGGCCGGAGCACTGATCACCAGGGCATTGGTATTGGCATCCGCCTGAATCGTGATATCGCCCCCCGGCCCCGGCGGCTTGGCAGCCCCCGCCTTGCCTTGGCTAATACCTGTTAACACCGGCACCAAGTCCTTGGCCACCGCGTTACGCAGATAAACCACATGGGTGTTGCCCCCCAATTCCATCGGGGTGTCTAAATGGGCGATCAAGGTGCGTTGCCGCAGACGAGCGCTTTTATCGCCGCTGATCAACAGGCTGTTGGTGCGATCATCGGCCACGATCTTAGTACGCTCTTGCGGCGACTTGGGGTCGCGCCCGCCCGCGTCGAGCTGGCCGAGGATCCGCACAATCTCCGAGGCCGAGGCGTGTTGCAGCGGGATCACTTCCACTTCGTCGCCGGTGACCTGGTCGATGCGGTTGATAATCGTCACCAGCCGCGCGATGTTGGAGGCGGAATCGGAAATGATGATCACATTCGAGGTCGGGACCGCCGCCAGATGCCCGCGTTGCGGCACCAGGGGCCGCAAGATTGGCACCAGTTGATTGGCGTCGACGTGTTTCACCTCGATCACATGGGTGACAATTTCATCGCTGTCCGAGTCATAACGCGGGTTCATATTCTCGATGGCATCTTGCTTGGCGTTGGCGTCCGGAACGATCTTGATCACATCCTTGCCCGGCACCGCCGCATAACCGTGCACCTTGAGGATCGACAAAAACACCTCGTAGATCTGCTTGGCGTTCATCGGCCGCTGCGAAATGATCGTGACTTTGCCCTTCACCTGCGGATCAATGATGAAATTCTTGCCGGTGTATTTTGACACCGCCTCGATGATGACGCGGATATCGGCGTCGGCAAAATTCAGCGTAAAGGAACCCTTGGGATTGGCCCCTGGAAATGGTGTTGGGCCGAGCGCTACGCTATTCGCGGCAGTGGCCGGGTCCGCCGGCGACACGTCCGCGTCTTGCACGGGGATAGCCGGTGTGGCGGATCGCACCTGACTGCCCGTGGCCAACGGCGGGTTCTTGGCCACCGGCATCCGTCCGCCGCTGGTCGGCGCCAGTTTGGCTTTACGTTTCACGGCCTTGTGTTTTTTCTTGACGGGGCTTGTCATGGCCGCCTCTTCGGCCGCTTGTAGCGTAGACTGGAACACACCGTTGGCCATCCACAACCCGACCGTAACACCCACTACCCACCACTGCTTCTTCACATTGACACCCGTAACTCAATTCGTTGCCCGCCCCGTAATACCCCCAGGGTGATAGTCCCGCCGTTATTGGACATGATCGATTGCATCACCGCCGGATCCGTGGCCGGACTGCCGTTGACATCCACCACCACATCGCTGGGTTGCAAGCCAATCGCGGCCATCACCTGCGGATCCCGGTGCGTGAACCTAAATCCCTTCAGCACACCGTCCTCTTGGTAGGGATCGATGCGCACTTGGTTCCAAAACTGATCCGGCCGGGTCACCAATTCCTGACGGAGATCACGCAAGCGTTCAGCCCCCGAGGCGGGGGTGGTACGCGCCGGCGCGGCGGCCGAGAGCGCCGGGTTATACAGCGTGGCGCGCCCCGGCCGGGTGGGTTGCCCGGGCAGATCCTTGCCTTCGGTGGGCATGCTCAAGGTTTCATAATTGCCACTGCGATTCAGAATAATCCGATCCGGATAGACCTCCTGCAGCGTTACCCCCGGCACCACCGTATCGCCGCGCACGTAGACTTTTTCTTGGTTTTGGTCGTCCGCCACGATGGCCATGGAGTTCTCTGGGATATCCGAGGCGAACACGCCGCGCAAGGACAGTTTCAAACCGGTCTTGACGGCATTGATTGCCGCCCCGGCCGGTCCGGTGGCGACCGACGGCATCCCGAAGATATGCAAATTGGCGACGGCTTGTAAACGCGGTTGTTGGGTTGGGGCTTGGCGCGCCGCGGGTAAAGACACGCTCGCGTTGCCAGGGGTGGGCGCGGGGGAAAAGATCAACCAGCTGATATCCGCCGCCGCTTTCGCCAATAAGATCACCAGCAGCACTTCGATCATTTTGGGCGCCCGCCGCAACCACTTTTCCAAGGACATAGGGGTGAACAGCGACGCCCACTCCTGCGTGGCGCGATACACCTTTGCCTGCACCTGTTCTACCTTCATTAAATTACTGATCACTCGCTGGACTGTACTTAGGGCCGTAGTGGGACTGCTCCGCCACCCATCATGAAAATATAATTTTTTAAATAATCAATTAGTTATATAGTGTAGTTAATTCATTAAATGAAGTGAAGAGCCTACCGTGGCTTATTTTACCCCATAGCGATGACAAGAATATGGGTAGGAATCCCCAACTCTTTAAATCAAACCCGGTTAAATCAAACCCGGGCCCGCCCCCCTGGTGTCAGCGCGTGTGGGGAGTTTTTGTAGTCATTTTCAAAAGTACTCAGCAGGGTCACTGTCCTAAGGACTCGCTTGCTTGACAAGCAACTCACCTAGCGCGTAAACGTTTTAGAGGGGTGCTGAAGAAAAAATCGAAACTGACTAAATTTACTTCTAAACCGACCAAAATAGTCACTCTGTGACATTACGGGATTAAAAGTACAAGCAATACACCTTGCGCTAACCTCTACCCCACCCCCCTCAACACCGTCATCCACACGGCATTAGCGTGAAGGTGATCACAGAAAACCGGTCGATCTGGAACAATTCACCCCTGACGTCGATAATTGCTCTATTCTTTGGCAATATTGAAATTTATTGGCACATAAGCTGCTAACGTAACACCCAACTTCAGTTCACGTAATGGTTTGCCGCTACAGGCCAGGAGGCAGGCGCGGTAAACAAGGCCAGGGCGGCGACGTAACCGGTTTTTTTTAGGAGTTCGGCGTTTAACTTACACTATTTGGAGAGAGCATTATGAAATCAGCAAAAGGTTTTACCTTAATTGAATTGATGATCGTCGTGGCGATCATTGGGATCTTGGCGGCGATCGCGATACCGGCGTATCAGGGTTATATTTCACAATCGCAAATCAATTCGCATATTGATAACGTTGATATTGCAGTACGATATATCCGAAATGAGTTCGCAAAAGGTGCTGCTGGCGGTACCTGCACTGCGGGCAGCAGTGCTGGATTGCTTACTGCATTGAACGAAGGTGGAAAACGTGCCATTGGTGGTGCAGCCGCAGCAGCGTTTGTCGCGTCAGGCGTCACAACTCAAGGTACCGTACAAGTTGATGCAACAGGTACATATGTAAACGGTTGCCCCCCAGCTGGCTCAGCTGTTACCATTGTGGGTAACCCAATTACCGGTTTGGCGTACCCGACAAACGCTCCAATGACTGGTGTAGGCGGTGCTATAACTTTTTCTCTACAGTAATTTCGACGTAAAACTTATGGTCAGGGGAAATACCCTGACCATAATTACTTTCTTACCACAGAGCGATTATGAAACAACATGGATTCACGCTAATCGAGTTGATAATCACTGTAGCCATTCTGGCTATTATCACTGCCATTGCCATCCCTGCCTATAACGGTTATATCCTGACTGGAAATCAAGCCACCTGTAAGAACGTGGTCGCGGCGATTCAATTGGCGGAAGAGGAGTATCGTTTACAAAACAATGTTTATATGGACGGGGATGTTCCAGGGACGGCAACCACTAATTTGGGTACCAAAACAAGCAATATCTTTGTTCCTACCACGGATGCCACGGCCGGTGAGTGTACTTATTCCGTAACGGGTTCGACTCCAGCCACCTATGTCGTCACGGCAACCGGAAAGAACGGTAAAATTCCTTCCAGTTGGACCTATGTGTTTACGAAATAGGGTTAGCGCGCCTAGGATGTAGGGTCGTTGGGCCGGTTGGTGTGCCCAACCTACGGGTTTGCTGTTTGCTATAGCACACTCAAATATCCCTCCTCTTAACCTTTAGCTCGGCTTGTCCGATAATGGGTTCAAAGACCGGGCCCGTGGTGGTTGCATTGCGCGGCCATTGTGTCTATAAACGGAAGCTCGCAACTTTAATAACCCAAGGTTTCATGGCTACTCCTAATCCTGCGCTCCAACTCAGCGGCCTGGCCCGGCGGCTGGTGCTTGACGGCCTGGTGCCCGAGGCGCGAATCGCCGAGGCCCAGAACAAGGCCGCGCAGCAAAAGATCCCCCTGGTCACCTACCTGGTCGGCCAAAGCATTGTGAAATCGGCCGATCTGGCCCGCGCCGCCTCGGAGGAGTTCGGGGTGCCGGTGCTGGACCTCGACACCACCGATATCGACCCGGACGTGGTCAAGCTGGTGGACGAGAAGCTGGTGCGCAAGCACAACGCTCTGCCGGTGTTCAAGCGCGGCAACCGGCTGTTCCTGGCGGTCTCCGACCCCACCAACCTGGCGGGTTTGGACGAGATTAAATTCCATGCCGGGATGACCGCCGAGCCCATCCTGGTACAGGATGACAAGCTCGCCAAAACCATCGAGAAGGCCCTCTCCGCCGCCGATACCATGATGTCGGACCTCGCCCAGGCCACCGAACTGGATGACGTGGAGTTCACCGACGAGGATGCGGCCTCGCTGGCCAATCAAGACGTGACTTCCTCCGAGGTTGACGATACCCCGGTGGTGCGGTTCATCAATAAAGTGCTGTTGGACGCGATTAACAA
Organism: Gammaproteobacteria bacterium; assembly: GCA_016194635.1. Classification (GTDB taxonomy): domain Bacteria; phylum Pseudomonadota; class Gammaproteobacteria; order UBA6429; family Thiohalophilaceae; genus JACQBC01. Next base: position 183,050 of record JACQBC010000030.1, read on the forward strand.
AGGCGCCTCGGACATCCATTTCGAGCCCTATGAAAAAAACTACCGGGTGCGGCTGCGGCTGGACGGGATGTTGCACGAAATCGCCGCCCCGCCGGTGGCCATGGCGCCGAAGTTGTCGGCGCGCATCAAGGTCATGTCGCGGCTGGATATCTCCGAACGCCGGGTGCCGCAGGACGGGCGGATTAAACTCAATCTTTCCAAGAGCAAGGCCATCGATTTTCGTGTCAACACCTGCCCGACGTTATACGGCGAGAAGATCGTGTTGCGTATTTTGGATTCCAGCGCCGCCAAGCTGAACATCGACGTGCTGGGCTACGAGCCCGAGCAAAAGCAGTTGTACCTGGATGCCCTGGCGAAACCCTACGGCATGATCCTGGTGACCGGCCCGACCGGGAGCGGTAAAACCGTGTCGCTGTACACCGGGGTGAGTATCTTGAACCAGCCCGGGGTGAACATCTGCACCGCCGAAGATCCGGCCGAAATTAATTTTCCGGGGATCAATCAGGTGAACGTCAACGTGAAGGTTGGCTTGACCTTTGCCACGGCGCTGCGGGCCTTTCTGCGCCAAGACCCGGACATTATTCTGGTCGGTGAAATCCGCGATTTGGAAACGGCGGAGATCGCCATTAAGGCCGCCCAGACCGGCCATTTAGTGTTATCGACCCTGCATACCAACGACGCGCCGCAAACCCTCACCCGCCTGGCCAATATGGGCGTGCCGCCGTATAACATCGCCTCCTCGGTGAATTTGATCATCGCCCAACGCCTGGCGCGCAAGCTCTGCGCCCATTGCAAAGTGCCTTTAAAAATCCCCAAGGAAGCCCTCTTGAAAGAGGGATTTACACCCGACGAGGTCGCCAGGAATATGACCATCTACGGTCATAAGGGCTGTGAGCAGTGCACCGATGGCTACAAAGGCCGGGTGGGGATCTACCAGGTCATGCCGGTGTCCGAGGAAATGGGGCGGATCATCATGTCGGGTGGCAATGCCATCCAATTGGCCGACCAGTCACGCCAAGAAGGCATTCCGGACCTGCGTCAGTCGGGATTAAAAAAAGTCAAGGACGGGATCACCAGTTTGGAAGAACTCAACCGGGTCACGGTGGAATAACCGGCCTAGATCAGGCTGAACACCCCGGGATAAAAACCCGGCTTGTGATGCGGGAAACAGGGATATTTAAATCCGTCCCGAGTCGTTCCAGCTGTAGTCTAGGTCACACACGGCGTGAGAATTTATCTGCTATTCTTCGTCTATTCCAAGGTTTTTTAACAGGTTATAGCTATGGCTGAACGTGCGATTCGAAGTAACGATATCTTCCAGTGGGAAGGCCGCGACCGGCGTGGCCAAAAAGTCAAAGGCGAACTGGGCGGTCACACCGCCGCGATGGTCAAAGCGACGCTGCGCAAGCAAGGCATCAGCGCCTCGAAGGTGCGGAAAAAAGGCAAACCCCTGTTTAGCAGCCGCGGCAACGCCACCCCCAAGGACATCGCGATTTTCAGCCGCCAGCTCGCCACCATGATGAGCGCGGGCGTGCCCCTGGTGCAGGCGTTTGACATCATCGGCCGGGGCCATGACAAAAAAGGCGTGCAGGATTTATTACTCACCGTTAAAGCCGATATTGAAGGCGGTAGTTCGCTCACCGATTCCTTGGCCCGCCACCCGCTGTATTTTGATGACCTGTATATCAACCTGGTTGGGGCCGGGGAACACGCCGGTATCCTGGACAATGTGCTCGATAAAATCGCCACCTATAAGGAAAAAACCGAATCGATCAAGGGCAAGATTAAAAAAGCCCTGTTTTATCCCACCGCGGTGCTGGTCGTGGCTTTCTTGATCACCGCGATTTTGTTGATCTACGTGGTGCCCGAGTTCGCCAAACTGTTTACCGGGTTTGGCGCGGATTTACCCGCCATGACTAAATTCGTGGTGAATCTCTCGACCTTTTTCCAATCGTACTGGTGGGCCATCTTCGGTAGTATCGGCGGTGCGATTTTCGGTGTGATTCAAGCCAAGCGGCGTTCGCGTAAATTCAATGAAGCGATGGATCGTTTCCTGCTCAAGGTGCCGATCATCGGGACGATTCTCACCAAGGCCGCCATTGCGCGGTATGCCCGTACCCTGGCCACGATGTTTGCGGCCGGTGTGCCCCTGGTCGAGGCGATGGTCTCGGTGGCCGGCGCCGTGGGTAACGTGGTTTACGGCGAAGCGGTGAAACGCATGCGCGATGAAGTCGCCACCGGTACCCAATTAAACGTGGCGATGCAAAAAACCCACTTGTTCCCCAACATGGTGGTGCAAATGACCGCCATTGGCGAAGAGGCCGGTTCCTTGGATGCGATGCTGAGCAAGGTCGCGGATTTTTTCGAGGAAGAGGTCGATAACGCGGTGGACTCGATGAGTTCGTTGCTGGAGCCCTTTATCATGGTGATCCTCGGCACCCTGGTGGGGGGACTGGTGATCGCGATGTACATGCCGATCTTCCAAATGGGCAAGGTGGTCAGCGGGCATTAAACCCCCGCCGCCATGCAATAAGTCGCCTTGCCGATCCTCCCTCTCCTTTCCGGGGGAGGGCCGGGGTGAGGGGCGTGGATCAAACGCATTCCAACCAATCCCCTCAACACAATGACGCCGATAATGCAGCTGTTAGACGTTTTCAGGCATAGCCCTGCCTTGTTCTTGCTCGCGGTAGTCCTGTTCGGCTTGCTGGTGGGGAGTTTTCTCAATGTGGTGATTCACCGTCTACCACGGATGTTGCACCGTCGTTTTAAGTCCGAGTGCCTGGGATATTTTACCGAGCACCAGCCCGAGTGGCTGAGCGCGAATAGCGCCCACCTGGTCTTAGCAAATGAAAAATTCAATTTGGTGGTGCCGCGTTCGCGCTGTCCCCGCTGCGGGCATATGATCACCGCGCTGGAGAATATTCCCGTGATCAGTTACCTGCTGTTGCGCGGCCGTTGCGCGCAATGCCACGACAAAATTTCATGGCGTTACCCGCTGGTGGAATCCCTCAGTGCGCTGCTCGCCGCCGTGGTGGCCTGGAAATACGGTGTCACCGCCCTCACCGGATTCGGCTTGTTGTTAACCTTTGCGCTGCTTGCCCTCACTTTTATCGATTACGATACGCAATACCTGCCGGATGAAATCACCCTGCCGTTCATTTGGCTGGGATTGTTGATCAACCGCCAGGAAATTTTCACGGATTTAGCGTCGGCGCTGTGGGGCGCGGTGGCGGGCTATCTGCTGTTATGGTTCGTCTACCAGGTGTTTAAATTGATCACGCGCAAAGAAGGCATGGGGTTTGGCGATTTCAAGTTACTCGCCCTGCTCGGGGCCTGGCTGGGCTGGCAGGTGTTGCCGGCGATTGTGATTATTTCTTCGTTGATCGGATCAATAGTGGGTATTTCCCTCATCGTGTTGCGTCGGCACGATCGCCATAAACCCATCCCGTTTGGACCCTACTTGGCGGGAGCGGGATGGATAAACTTGGTCTGGGGTAACGCGATCCAGAATTTTTATTTTCATTCGATTCTCGGCATGCCATGATGCTGTCCTATGTTCATCATCGCACTCACCGGCGGTATCGCCAGCGGTAAAACCACCGTCGCGGGGCTTTTTTCCCGTCACCGGGTTCCGATCATCGACACGGATGTGATCGCGCGCGCGTTGGTGGAGAGGGGCCAACCCGCGTTGCAAGACATCGTCGCCCGCTTCGGACGGGAAATTTTACTCGCCAACGGTGAATTAGACCGCGGCGCGTTACGCAGGCGCGTATTCAACAACCCTGACGAACGCCAGCACCTCGAAGCCATCCTGCACCCGAAAATCCATGCCGAAGTGACGCGGCGCGTCGCCGCCACCGCGGCGTCATACGGCATGGTGGTGATTCCACTGTTGGTCGAATCCCGCCAAGCCTATCCCCGCGACCGGGTGCTGGTGGTGGATACTAGCCGCGAGTTGCAGTTAGCGCGCTTGGGTCAGCGCGCGGATCTGAGCGCCCAAACCGCGCACCAGATCCTCGCCGTCCAGGCCAGCCGTGAGGCGCGCCTGGCCATCGCCGACGATGTCATTTCCAACCTCGGCACGGTCTCTGATTTAACCGCGCAGGTCGATGCCCTGCACCACCGTTATTTCCAATTGGCCCACAGCGTGACGCACACGTCGTGAGATAGCATCTACCCTGCCCGACACAAACCACACCCCACCCCCAGAGAACATCGCTTTGGCTTGCTCAAATGCGGACAGTCCCGCACAATTCACCTTTGCGGATTACCCCAGTATTGTGATGACTGAACCGGTTATATACGAACAACCCCTTAACGAGCGCATGCGGACCTATATCCGGCTGGAGCATTTATTCAAACAGGCCTTGTATACCCTGCGCGGTTATTCGGTGTGGGACAGCCGCGCCACGTTCACAACGCTGGTCGACATCATCGACATCCTGACCCGTTCGGATTTTAAGGCGGATATGCTCAAGGAATTAGAGCGGCAACAAAATGCCCTGGCCCCGCTCATGACGCGGCAGGGGGTTGATCACGAACACCTGTCGCAGGTATTAAACGAATTGCGCAAAACCCAAGAAAGCTTGCACGGCGTCAGCAGCCCGCTGGGACAGGGGATACGCGAAGACGATTTATTCAGTACCCTGCGTCAACGCCATACCGTGGCGGGCGGAGATTGCGCGATGGACTTGCCGGCCTATCATTTATGGCTGCAGCAAAGCCCCGAACAACGCATCGACGCTTTAGAGCTGTGGCTAAAATCACTGGAAATTGTCAACCAACCGATAACCCTGATGCTGAGCATCGTCCGCGCGAGCGCTGATTTACGCACCCAATTAGCCCCGCAAGGCTTCTACCAACAAACCGTGGATACGGCGATACCGTTGCAGATCATCCGCGTGAGTATTACTAAATCCAGCAGTTATTTCGCGGAAATCAGCGCGGGCAAACACCGCTTCACGGTCCGGTTTATGAAACCCCACCCGGGCCGCCGTCCCGTGCAAGTGGAAGACACGGTGGAATTTCAATTGGGGTGTTGCGCTTTATGACAACGGTGAAATGCCCCGGCTGCGGCAAAACCCTGCTCTATTCCACCGCGAATCCGTTTCGGCCGTTTTGTTCGCAGCGTTGCCGGCTGATCGACTTGGGCGCATGGGCCGGCGAGACGCATCAGATTCCAGGGGAACGAATTGATCCGGACCACATTGACCAGTATAAAGACAAACACTAAATCAAGCTCAAGATCCGGTTATACTACTGAGGCGTAAGGAAAGGAGACCCTCCAACCAAGACCCGCCGTCAATACATCCTGTAGGCTCGACAGTAGCATCCCTGCGGCGGACGGACTTGGTTGGAGGGTCTCTTTTCCATGTGACTCAGTAATAACTAAACTGCACTAGGAATGACCCACGCGTAACGGCAGCAGGGTGAGAAAACGCGTGGTGGCGGTCGCCACTTCCAATTGCACTTCCCAGTCGTGGCGGCCACTGCTGCAGATGGGGATCATAAAAATGCCTTGCCAGCGGGTTGCGGTATTCAGCGGGGGTGGCAAGGCTTTAAGCGCCACGGGCGGTAGGTGCATTTCCATGCCGGGCATGACCAGGCGAACGCTGATGGTTTGGAACGCGGGGTTGGGTTGTGCCGCCGTTTGTAACGTGAAAACACTGGGTTTAAAATATTCCGGCGGAGGCGCTACGGATATCACAGCCTCGGTGTTTCCAAGTCGTAGGGTACACGACTGCGTATTAAGATTACATTCACTGCGAGTCTTGACGACGGGGCGAGGATCGTACCAGGATGAAATGCCGGGCGCGAATCGCCAAACAGCGACGCTGATTACGATAATCACCGCCGCGCCTACATAGGCGATGCGTAACTGTTTAGTCGTCACCGGTTGGCCACCACGCGCTGATCCCCGCGACACCTTGCGCGCCGTAAGCACGCACCTTGGCGATGTCGTCTGAGTTTAATCCCCCCAAGGCGTAGACGGGACAATTCGCGCGACGCGCCAATGCCTCCAAACCTTCCCATCCCAGCGGCGATGCCTGTGGATGCGTGGCGGTGGATAACACCGGGGCGATCAGCATTGCATCGGCGTGGAGCCGTTGTGCCTGCGCCAATTCGTGAGCGTTGTGAACCGCGACGAACAACCAGCGGTCCTTTGCTATCGGACGGGCCGTTACATGCGCCAACGCTGCCGCCGACAAATGTAATCCATGCGCCCCGGTTTGCTCAAACCACGCAGGCAGTGTATTGACGACCAACAGTGCTTGATAACGATCGCAGAGCGGGCGTAATTGATTCGCCAGCGCGATAAATTCTGTTGCCGCCATGGCCTTGGCGCGTAATTGCAGCAGGCGAATACCGTTATCCAGCAGCCGCTGGACGCGTCGCATGCCCTGTTGCGCATCACCAAACTCCCCGGTAATCGCGCATAACGAGGGTAATTGCAAGCAACGCACCACCGGCAGATTTGCGGCGGGAAAATCCAACTCCGCCAGCGCACCTGGTGTTACCCATTGCACGCGCTGCCCCTCGCGCCCATGGGCCTTACCGTTGAACACGAACACCTCGTGGACATCCAGCCACACCTGTTTGTCGCCATAATCATGCCGCACTTGGATTAACGGCCGGCTTTGTACTAGCTGAATGCCCAGCTCTTCGTGTAACTCGCGGCCCACGGCCCCGATGACAGATTCTCCGGCCCGCAGCTTACCGCCGGGAAACTCCCATAAGCCGCCCTGGTGTAAATGCTCCGGCCGCTTGGCGACCAAAACCCGGCCGTGGTTATCGTAGACCACCCCGGCGGCGACATGGATGTAGTTCGTGTTGGGATTCAATTCAGCTTCGGTATTCCGCGTTGATCCGCACATAATCGTGCGATAAATCGCAGGTCCAGACGGTGGCGTCGTGATTACCCCGTCCTAATCGCACCGTGATGGTAATATCCCGCTGCCGCATCACGCCTTGGCCTTGCGCCTCGGTATAAGAACGTGCGCGCGCGCCGTTATCAACAATACAGACGTCGTCCAGGAAAATTTTAATTTTACCAACGTCCAGTTGGGTAAGACCGGCATAACCCACCGCCGCGAGGATACGGCCCCAATTGGGATCGCTGGCGAAGAACGCGGTTTTGACCAAGGGTGAATGTGCAATCGCGTAGGCGACTTGTAAACATTCGTCGTTGGATTTCCCCTCGCGGATCTGAATGCTCATAAATTTCGTCGCGCCTTCGCCATCGCGCACGATCATTTTGGCCAATTCGGCACAGGTTTCATTTAATACCTGTTGAAACTGTAACGCCTCCGGCGCGGATTCAATCCGCGCCGCGCCCTGGCCGGTGGCGATCAGCACACAGGAATCGTTGGTTGACATATCGCCGTCAACGGTAATGCGATTGAAACTTTGATCCATGGCTATTTGTAAGGCGGAGTGTAGTTGCGCCGGGGAGACGGTGACATCGGTGGCAATGAAAGCCAACATCGTCGCCATGTTGGGACGGATCATCCCCGCGCCCTTGGCGATACCAGTGATTACCGCGCGTTTGCCTTGCACGCTAAATTCACGCGAGACGAGTTTGGGTGTGGTGTCGGTGGTCATGATCGCTTGGGCTGCAGCCGTCCAGGCGTCGGAGGATAATCCCTGTAACAACGCCGGCACGGCGGCGTTGATCTTGGGCACCGGCAAGGGTTCACCGATCACCCCGGTGGAAAACGGCAATACCTGCGATGGATCACAACCGGTGTGTTTCGCCACCTCCGCGCAACATTGTTGCGCGTCACGCAAGCCTTGCGCGCCGGTGCCGGCATTGGCATTGCCGCTGTTGATCAACAAATACCGCGCGGCGGATGTGGCGAGGTGTTGTTTACACAACAGCACCGGTGCGGCGCAAAAGGCATTTTTGGTAAACACCGCTGCGCTGCTCGCGGCTTGCGCTATTTCGATCAACACCAGATCATTGCGGCCGATTTTGCGAATTTGCGCCGCGGTGGCGCTTAAACGAATACCTGGGATTGGGAAAATGCTATTCACACCGCTTACGCGAGTTTGCCATGGCATTGTTTATATTTCTTCCCCGATCCGCAGGGGCAGGGTTCGTTACGCCCGACTTTACGCCCATTACGTACAAAAGGAGTGTGTTCCTCTTGGGTTTTTTCAACTTCGCCGCCGACCTTATCATGGTGGAATTCCATGTGTTTGGCGCTTTCTTCCTGACGGCGTTGTTCTTCCATGGCTTGGACTTCGGCATCGCTGCGCACCACGATTTTACTCAAGATACTGATGACTTCATTTTTAATTCGCCCCAACATTTCACGAAATAACTCGAAGGCCTCGCGTTTGTATTCCTGTTTGGGATTTTTCTGGGCATAACCACGCAGGTGAATCCCCTGACGCAAATGATCCATCATTGCCAAATGGTCTTTCCACTGCGCGTCGAGTACTTGCAACATCACTACTTTTTCAAAATGCCGCATCACTGACGCGCCCGCGCGTTGTTCTTTATCGGCATATTGTTGTTCCAATGCCTCAAGGATACGCCCCCGTAATGGCTCTTCGTGCAGATCCAGATCTTGTTTTAACCACTGGGCAATAGGCAGTTGTAAGGCGAATTCGCCTTGCAAGGCCTCTTCCAAGCCCGGCACATCCCACTGTTCTTCGATGCTCTGCGGCGGAATGAAGGTGTCGATCACGGAATTAAGCACATCGGCACGGATCGCCTTTATACTTTCTGAAATATCGTCGCTGGCCATGTAGTCGTCGCGCATTCCATAGATCACCTTGCGTTGATCGTTGGCCACGTCATCGTATTCTAACAGGCTCTTGCGCATGTCAAAGTTATGCCCTTCGACTTTACGTTGGGCGTTTTCAATCGCCTTGGTCACCCAGGGATGTTCAATGGCCTCGTCGTCTTGCATGCCCAAACGTTGCATCAAACCCGCGACTCGCTCCGAGGCGAAGATACGCATCAGGTTATCTTCTAAGGACAAATAAAACCGCGACGAACCCGGATCACCTTGCCGGCCGGAGCGGCCGCGCAATTGATTGTCGATACGCCGCGATTCATGCCGCTCGGTACCGATAATATGCAAGCCGCCCGAGGCAATCACTTGGTCATGCCGCGTTTGCCACTCGTCACGCAGCGTGGTGGTGGTGGTTTCATCGGCCTCGGTTAACGCGGCTAATTCGGCTTGTAAACTCCCGCCCAGCACAATATCGGTACCCCGGCCGGCCATATTGGTGGCAATCGTCACGGCGCCGGGACGGCCGGCCTGCGCAACGATCTCGGCCTCACGCGCGTGTTGCTTGGCGTTTAATACTTCGTGGGGGATTTTTTCCTTTTCGAGTAACTTGGATAAAAATTCCGAGACTTCAATCGAGGTGGTGCCCACCAACACCGGTTGTTTACGCTGCGCGCAATCGCGGATGTCTTCGATGATGGCGCGAAATTTTCCGGCCTGTTTTAAAAACACCTTATCGGCGTTGTCGATGCGCACCATCGGCCGATGCGTCGGGATCACCACCACTTCCAAACCGTAAATCGTTTGGAATTCAAATGCCTCGGTGTCCGCCGTACCGGTCATACCGGACAGTTTCTTATACAAACGAAAATAATTCTGGAAGGTGATCGAGGCTAAGGTCTGATTCTCATTTTGGATCAGCACCCCCTCCTTGGCCTCCACCGCTTGGTGTAAGCCTTCCGACCAGCGCCGTCCATGCATGGTGCGGCCGGTGAATTCATCGACGATGACCACCTCGTTATTCGCCACGATGTAATCGACATCTTTTTGGAATAACACATGCGCGCGCAATGCCGTCACCACGTGGTGCATCATGCCGATGTTACTGGCGCTATATAAACTCTCGCCCTCGGGTAATAATCCAGCCTTGGTCAATAACTGCTCCACCAATTGATGACCGCTTTCGGTCAAGAAAATCTGCTTGGTCTTTTCTTCGACGCTGTAGTCACCCGGGCCGTCTTTTTCGAGTTGTTTCTTGAGTTTAGGAACCAGTTGATTGATCTTCTGGTACATCTCCGAGCTTTCTTCGGCTTGCCCGGAAATAATCAACGGCGTGCGTGCTTCGTCGATCAAGATCGAATCGACTTCGTCGACAATAGAAAATACATGACCGCGTTGCATTTTATCGCCGAGCGAAAAAGCCATGTTATCGCGCAGGTAATCAAAACCAAATTCGTTGTTGGTACCGTAGGTGATGTCGGCCGCGTAGGCGCTGCGTTTGTCTTCGTTGGACATGCCCGGTACCACCACGCCCACGCTCAGGCCCAGAAAACCGTACAACTTGCCCATCCAGCCGGCATCACGGCGTGCTAAATAATCATTCACAGTCACCACGTGGACGCCCTTCCCGGTGAGGGCATTCAAGTAGGCCGGTAAGGTCGCCACCAGGGTTTTACCTTCACCGGTACGCATTTCGGCGATCTTGCCGTCGTTGAGCACCATAGCGCCGATTAGCTGCACATCGAAGTGACGCATGCCCAAGACACGTTTACTGGCCTCCCGCACCACCGCGAACGCTTCCGCCAGCACATCCTGTAATAGGACTCCCTGCGCGATCCGCGCACGGAACTCCGCTGTTTTAGCGCGGAGTTGGTCATCGCTCAGACCCGTCAGGGTTGACTCCAGGGCGTTGATTTGAGCGACGAGGCGGTGATATTGCCTAACCAGCCGTTCATTACGGCTACCGAAGATTTTCTTAAATAACCCGCTGAACATGATTTTCCTTATGTAACACGCTAAACCCCGTGGGCTGAGATGACGACCCTAGTACCCCTTATCCCTGCCTTCCACCCTGCGGCGGACCCAAGCCACGAGAAGTAAGGTGTTACTAAGACACGCATCCAATTCAGAATGGCTATTTAGCTGGGGCTAAAAACAGAGGGCGTATTCTAGCGATCAGGGAGCGATTTGTCGTCTACCAACGGTGGTTGACCCGAGGCAGAAAAGCGTTTGGGTTCGATTTTCCCCTCACCTGTTATGGTGAGTTCTGTGTGGGGAAAATCTATATCTGTTAACTGTGCCATCAGCTGCGCGGCGGTATGGCCAGTGTCCAAGACTGGACCGCCGGGGCGTTGCTGGCGTGTGGATATAATCTGACCGTGCAAAAATTGACCGTCCGCTCCGAGGGTAACTTCGAGAACCGGCGCCAATCCGCTGGTACCGGTGACATTTATCCCTTGATAGGTACAAAAATTTCCCAGGCTATACGCGATAAGACGGTCGTGGTACAGCTCGACAGCCCGTGGCACATGGGGTCCGTGACCAATCACCAGATCCGCACCGGCGTCGATCACCGTATGGGCAAAACCAATAGAATCGCCACGATCCTCGCCTTGAAAATATTCTTTACCAGGAATGACGTGGATAGCGGTCTGCCCTTCGGCCCCCATGTGCATCGAAACGATCACGATGTCGTTCTGCGCGGCTAAGGCGGCAACCGTCTGCTTGGCTTGCTCGGTATCTGCGGGGTCATGAGCCCCTGCGAACGGTGCATAAGCAATCAGCGCGATCCGTCGACCCTTAACCTGCCAGGTGGCGATATCCCCCTCACGGCCGCTATGGAGAATCCCCGCCTGGGATAATGTCTGCATGGTGGAATTACGCCCGGTTTCACCAAAATCCCGGGCATGGTTGTTGGCCAGGCTCATGACCGTGAATCCAGCCTCCCGTAATCGTTGCACATAGCGGGTTGGTGTGCGAAACAGATAGCAGTGTTTACTATCCTTACAACGTTTGACCGGGGTTCCTCCGTCTAATAACGTGCCTTCAAAATTGCCGAAGGTAATATCTGCCGCGCGTAATAGCGGAGCGCTATCGCGCAATAACTCCAGACCATCATCGGGGGGTAAATAATCCTCGGGATAATCCGTCCCCAGCATCACATCTCCCACGGCCGCCACCGTTAATTCCAGCGCAGCAGGAATCGCCGCCGGCATACTCACCGGTTCTGGAGGGGTGGCAACCGCGGGGGGAGGGGTCACAACCGCAATTGGGACGGGGGGGGCGGCACAGGAGGCCAGCACAACAACCACGAATAAACCGGCATACCGAACCATGGGCAAAACTGCCTCGGAGATAATTTAAGGAGTTGCCAGTTTACTGGGTAACGAGGGGATTGAGGAGAGTAGACTTAGGTGGGATCGTCGTCCGCGCCGTTGATGAATTTACGTGGGTTGACCGCGTGTCCGTTAACGATCACTTCAAAATGGACGTGCGGGCCGGTGGAACGCCCGGACGTGCCCATCTTGGCGATGGTCTGGCCTTTTTTGACGGTATCACCGACCTTCACTAGATTCTCTAAGTTATGGCCGTAACGGGTCATATAACCGTTACCGTGGTTGATTTCCACCATGTTGCCGTAACCCGAGCGTTTACCTGAGAAATTCACCACGCCCGCGGCCACGCTCACCACGTCCGAGCCCAGCTTACCGGCAAAATCCACCCCCGAGTGATGCACCCGCAATCCCGTGAATGGATCGGTGCGTATCCCGAAAAATGACGATAACCAACCGCGATTCACCGGACGCCCCGTGGGCATAACCTCGGCTTGCAAATTACGTGACATCAGCATGGTTTCTAACACGGTCAACTGTTTGGATCGATCTTCGATTTGCACGGACAGATCATTGAGGGATTCAACAAAATCCGGGACGGTAATCGCCGTTCCGGCATCGGGTTCGACCGGACCGCCTTGGGCGGGGGGATTGTCAAAATCGAATTCACCTTTATCGAGCTTGGCCATGGTGGTAAGCCGTTGCCCCAGGGCATCCAGGCGTATCACGTGGGCTTGGAGGGTTCCCAGGCGTAGCGCGAGGGCATTTAGATTTTCTTCGGCTTTACGCGTGACTTCCGCCAGTTTAAGTCGCTGGCTGTCGAGTTCGGATTCCACAGCGATGCTCAAGTCATCCGGGTGGGCCTTCATATGGGACATGCCCAAACGATACCCAGAATACAGCATCACGCCGGGCAGCACGACAAACATGCCGAGCACCAGGGCGATGAGCCTGTGATGACAGAGGGTTACTAAGCCTGTGCATCCATTTTTGCGTTTTAATACAACTATATTCATCCCAACACCACCGGCAACAAAATGTGCTGGTTCTTCAGTGAGTTATCGGCTAGTTTCAATTCAACTTTATAATTTATTCTAATCAGGGTGGTATACAACACATGTGAGTTTCTGGTAATGAGTATTTCTGGTAGTGAATGTAGCCCAAACCCTCGGAAAATAGCAAGAAACATTACATAAACGTGAGTATGAAGAGTCCCAAGGTCATCCACAAGCTACTGGGCAGCGCAAACTCTGAACTTGAGAGCTTAATCACACGCGCCCGGCAACGCGAACACTACAACAGCAGCTTACAGGCCCACCTGCCCCCTCCCTTGGACCAACACTGTGTACTCATGGATATTCAAGCCAATACGCTTATAGTAGGTGTGGATAAAGCGGCCTGGGGCACAAAACTACGGTTATTATCCAATGCGATCGTGGCAACCCTGCGTCAGCAGTTTCCTGAGTTTGCCAGCCTCGAGCACATAACAGTCCAGGTGATCGTTCCTGCACCGGTATCACCCCCGTTGGCCCCGCAACCCATGCCACCCTTAAGCGCAGAAAATGCCGCCCTTCTTCAGGCTTTGGCGGGCTCGGTGGAAAACTTGCCGCTACGCGCTGCCTTATTGCGTTTGGCAGCCCATACCAAATAATTAAATGGGAGGAAGCTCTCAGCCTGCCCGCCTAACAGGTGTTCTATCGTTTAAGAATAAGAAATCTCTTAAACGGCGTGAATGGGTTTGGTAAACGACACCGGGGATTGCTGCTCGTCTTCAAAGGTAACCAGTTCCCACGCTGAAACATCCGCCAGGGTTGCGCGGAGCAATTGATTATTGAGCGCATGACCGGATTTATAACCGCTAAACGCGCCGATCAGGCTATGGCCTAACAGGTATAAATCTCCGATGGAATCGAGAATTTTATGTTTGACGAATTCATCCATGTAGCGTAACCCGTCTTCATTAAGCACGCGGTAATTATCCAAGACCACGGCATTATCCAGGCTCCCGCCCAGGGCTAAATTATTGGCGCGTAAGGCTTCGATCTGGCTCATAAACCCAAAAGTGCGGGCGCGGCTGATCTCACGCACAAACGACGTGGAAGAAAAATCAACTTCAGCGGTTTGGGTCCCATCTTTAAATACCGGATGGTCGAAATCGATGGTAAAGGCTACTTTGAATCCTTCAAAGGGTTCAAATTGCACCCATTTATCCCCCTCGGCCACGGTCACTTTGCGTTTAATACGGATAAAACGCTTGGGAGCATTCTGTTCCTGGATGCCGGCGGATTGGATCAAAAATACGAAGGGACCGGCACTGCCGTCCATGATCGGCACTTCGGGGGCATTGAGTTCGATATAGCTATTATCGATCCCCAGACCGGCCATGGCGGAGAGCAAATGTTCGACGGTGGAAACCTTGATCCCATCCTTCACTAAGGTGGTGGAAAGCGTGGTATCACCGACATTTTCGGGAATCGCTGCTATCTCAACCACGGGTTCTAAATCCACCCGGCGAAACACTATTCCCGTGTCGGGCAGCGCCGGACGCAGGGTTAAATACACTTTTTGGCCAGTATGCAAACCAATGCCGGTCGCACGGATGATATTTTTGAGGGTACGCTGTTTTATCACAGATATGAGTTCCTTACTGTAGTTTTGGTTTTGGGTGCTGCATGCTGTTGCAGCAAAAACTGTACCAAAAGTATCGTTACGCACCACAAACAAGAGGAGCCGGTGAAAAGACGTGCATCTTAAACCATGCACCTAGTCACGGCAATCCTGACTTGTTCAAGAAAATTAGCGTCTAGTCACACTAACGCTTTAATCCTAAACGATTACTTAACAATATGTAGCGTCATCTGAGCAAATGTCCAGTTCCCGTACTCGTAGTTGGGGCAGGGCTTAATCGGCCTGACGGCGTAAAAAGGCCGGAATATCCAGGTAGTCCATATTGGACTCCACGTCGGTGCGGTAGCGATCCCCGGCAGCCTTTTTGCGGATCACGGTAGGACGTTCCAGCTGTTCATAGTCCACCTCTCCGGCACTGGTGCGATCCACCACTAACTTGGGTTTGTCCTTGGCATCGATCCCCAACCCTAAACCGGTGGCCACTACAGTGACACGCAGCTCTCCCACCAGTTCCGGGTCGATAACCGTTCCGACTACCACGGTCGCGTTTTCAGAGGCAAACGCCTTAATTGCATTACCGACCTCTTCAAACTCGCCAATCGCCATGTCCATACCGGCGGTGACATTGACTAAAATTCCACGCGCACCGGCCAGATCAACATCTTCTAATAAAGGACTGGCGATGGCCGCCTCGGCCGCTTCGCGCGCGCGGTTTTCACCGCTGGCGCGTCCCGAACCCATCATCGCCATGCCCATTTCCGACATCACGGTACGTACGTCAGCGAAATCCACATTGATCAACCCAGGACGGGTAATCAACTCAGCAATCCCCTGTACTGCGCCCAGCAATACATCGTTGGCGGCCTTAAAGGCATCGAGCAAACTAATATTCTTGCCCAGGACGCTCAATAACTTCTCATTGGGGATGGTGATGAGTGAATCGACGTAGGTTTTAAGTTCTTCGATCCCGCGTTTGGCCACTTCCATGCGTTTTTTGCCTTCAAACGGGAAAGGCTTGGTGACCACGGCCACGGTCAAAATACCCATCTCTTTGGCGACTTGAGCCACAATGGGCGCAGCACCGGTCCCCGTACCGCCCCCCATGCCAGCCGTGATAAAGACCATATCCGCCCCTTCGAGTATCTCGGCGATTCGATCCCGATCTTCCATCGCCGCCTGCCGTCCAATTTCCGGGTTGGCGCCCGCGCCCAGTCCTTTGGTAATACCACCGCCGAGTTGCAGCAGCGATTTAGCCTTGCTATTACGCAACGCCTGCGCGTCGGTATTGGCAACAATAAAATCCACGCCTTCGATATCCTGGCGCACCATGTGTTCAACAGCATTACCGCCGCCGCCGCCCACGCCCACTACTTTGATCACAGCACTTTGTGTATAGCCGTCCATCAGTTCAAACATAACGATACCTCCTACTTCATGGTTAAACGAGCTGATCCCTACCGCGCGGATCAGAAATTTCCTTGAAACCAACTCTTCATACGGCGCATTGCCACTTGCCAACCGCCACCCATGCGGGTCTCGGCATCACGCATGGCGCGATTGCGATAACCAAACAACAACAAACCCACGCCGGTGGAATAAATCGGGTTACGCACCACATCGACCAGCCCAGCGATAAACTGCGGCACACCGCGGCGTACCGGCATGTGGAAGATTTCTTCCGCCAGCTCTACCACGCCTTCCATTTTGGAACTGCCACCGGTCAGCACAATGCCCGCCGCGCACAAATCCTCAAAACCACTGCGACGCAATTCCGCTTGCACCAAGGTAAATAATTCTTCAAACCGTGGTTCAACGACTTCGGCCAAAGTTTGCCGCGCTAAACGTCGCGCTGGGCGATCACCCACGCTCGGCACTTCGATGGTTTCCTCAGGGCTGGCCAACTGGGTCAAGGCACAGGCGTATTTAATTTTGATTTCTTCGGCGTTTTGCGTCGGTGTGCGTAACGCCACGGCGATATCGTTGGTGACTTGATCACCGGCGATCGGAATCACCGACGTATGCCGAATCGCGCCTTCGGTGAACACAGCGATATCGGTTGTACCACCCCCAATATCGACAAGACATACACCCAACTCTTTTTCATCTTCATTGAGCACCGATTGCGCCGAAGCCAACTGTTCTAGAATAATATCGTCGACTTCCAACCCGCAGCGGCGCACGCATTTAATAATATTTTGCGCCGCGCTCACCGCGCCGGTCACCATGTGGACCTTGGCCTCCAAGCGCACCCCCGACATACCAATCGGCTCACGCACACCTTCTTGGTTATCGACAATAAATTCCTGCGGCAAAATATGCAAGATACGTTGGTCCGCCGGGATCGCCACCGCCCGCGCGGCATCGATCACCCGTTCCACATCGGCAGGAGTTACCTCTTTATCGCGGATCGCGACGATCCCATGCGAATTCAAGCTGCGGATATGACTGCCGGCAATCCCCGCGAATACCGAGTGGATCTGACAACCCGCCATTAATTCAGCCTCTTCCACCGCGCGTTGGATCGATTGCACCGTGGATTCGATATTCACCACCACACCTTTTTTTAATCCGCGCGATGGATGCGAACCGATACCGATAATTTCGATGGTGTTCTCGGTATTCACTTCACCGACAATCGCCACCACCTTGGAGGTACCGATATCCAAACCCACGATTAAATTTTTTTCAGTTTTCTTCACCACCATATTCACCTCGGCCTAACGCGGCGCGGTTTTACGCCACGCAATAGCCATACCATTGCTATAACGCAAATCAATCCGAGCAATCTCACCGGCATGTTCCGCCAGTGTTTTGGCATAAATGTGCGCCAATCGTTCCAACCGACTTTGGATTTGTTCGCGGCCGATAATCACTTCGATACCATTGTCGAACTTCAAACTCAGGGCGCGGCGCGCGTCCAGGGTGAGCTCGACGATGTTCAATGCCAGCGTTGAAAATATTTTCTGGGCTATCTGAAAAATCTCCGTCAGATGTTGTTCCTCCGTATCCGGCCCGGTAAATAAAGGCAAATTAGCCGGATAGGTGCTTTTATCCGGATAAAAAACCACTCCGCGTTGATTGACTAAGCCGCCTTTAGCCCAACGCGCGATCGCGGTTTGTTCTTGGACTTCAATCGCTAGGGTATCCGGCCATACACGCCGTAGGTTCGCCTTGTCCACCCACGCAATGGCCTCGACCGCGCGCTGCATTTTGATCATATCCATTCCGAAATAGCCGCCATCGATGGAGCCGGCGACCGCATCACGCAGCATTTGTTCGTTCACATGCACAAACGTTCCCACGGCGTGGATCTTTCGCACCGGCAGGGTCCGTGGATCATTCGCCTTAATGATCAACCCGCTCAGCACACCGATCAGCGACACCGCCAAAGCAGCGCGCCTTATCCAAGGCCAAGACAACCTAAAGGATTTTTCCTCGCGGATTTGTACCGCCTGGGAGCTGGCCTTAACGAACATGTTTCCTCTCGATGGCGGTAGGTAAGGTTTGCGCCAAAATCTGATACACCAGATCTTCAAAACCAAGGCCGCTGGCCTTGGCCGCCATCGGCACCAAACTGTGATCCGTCATGCCGGGGACGGTATTGATTTCGATAATGTAAGGACGATCGCTCGCATCACACAAAATATCGACACGGCCCCAGCCACGGGCGTTTACCGCCGTAAACGCCGCCTGGGCCAAGCGCTGCAACTGTGCTTCCTGCTCAGCATCCAAACCACAGGGGCAATGGTAGCGGGTATCATCGGCGAGGTATTTCGCGGTGTAGTCATAAAAACTGCGCGCGGTTTCCAAACGGATCAGCGGTAGAGCATGCTCGCCCAAAATAGCCACGGTATATTCCTTGCCGCTGATCCATTGCTCCGCCATGACCGCGCCAGGGTAGTGCGCCGCCGTATGATAGGCGGCGGTTAATTGCGACGCCGCCTCAACCTTGGTCATGCCGATACTGGAGCCTTCCAACGAAGGTTTAACCATGAGAGGCAAATCCAGGTTGGCCGCCACGTATTCGGGATCGCTATTTTCATCCAAGACTAGATACCTTGGCGTGGGCAAACCCACTCCTTGCAATAATTGCTTGGTGCGCAATTTATCCATGGCCAAGGCGGACGCCAACACACCGCTGCCGGTATAGGGTAAATTCAGCATCTCCAGAACCGCTTGCATCACTCCGTCCTCACCGCCCTTACCGTGTAATACAATAAACGCTCGATCAAACCCACCGTTTTGCAGGGTTGATAAAATCGAATCGCGTTGCACATCGATGGGGTGGGCATTAACACCACACCGCTGCAAGGCGCGTAATACTTGCGCGCCGCTGTTTAGCGAGACGTCGCGTTCGGACGACCAACCGCCCATCAATACCGCTACTTTGCCAAATTCATTTACACCCATTGGTTACGGTGCCTCACCCACGATATGCACTTCTTGTTCAAGCCGGACCCCTGTTTCGGTTTGCACCGCGTCGCGCACTTGATTGATTAATGTTTCAATGTCTTTTGCGCTGGCGGTACCTACGTTTACGATAAAATTGGCATGTTTATCGGACACACAGGCGCCACCGACGCACAGCCCTTTTAAACCGCACCGTTCAATCAAACGCGCGGCATAGTCGCCGGGCGGGTTACGGAACACCGATCCAGCATTGGGTTGCTGGGTCGGCTGACTCGCAGCGCGTTTCGCCAATAACTGTTTTTGTTGCGCCGCGCTGGCCTGGCCATCACCGCGCCGTAATTGCAACACTGCCGCCACGAACCACTCCTGTACCGGTCCACTGACATGCCGATAGGAAATCTGATATTCCTGTGGAGTACGTGTACGGCGTTCACCTTGACGGTCCACGCTTATCACGGAATGCACCACGCGCCAGGTTTCACCGCCAAAGGCCCCGGCGTTCATCGCCAACGCACCCCCCAGGGTACCGGGGATACCGCAGAAGAATTCCGCGCCCACCAGATTGTGTTTGGCGCTGAACTTGGCCACCTTGGGGCAGGCCACACCGGCCTCAACGTATAATTGTTCCGCTTCACCCAGGGCGATAGTGTTTAACCAACCACTGGTACAAATCACCGTACCCCGCACTCCAGCATCACGCACTAATAAATTGCTGCCTAAGCCAATCCACAGGATCGGTTCGTCCACCGGTAACTGCGCGAGGTACGCCGCCACATCGTCGATATCCGCCGGTTGATAAAATCGTTGCGCCGGACCACCGACCCGCCACGAGGTGTGGCGCGCGAGGGATTCATTTTCGCGTAACACACCTTTATAGTTCGCCCGCGTGCGCATTCGGTTTGCTCTCATGTTCAGTTAATTCCGTTCAAACAGCTGATCTGCTGTTGCAATCTGGCCGCCATGGCACCGATATTGCCGGCACCCAATGTAACTAGGATGTCACCGTCGCGCAGCACCGGCACCAGGGCCTGTGGTAATTGTTCAACTTGTTCAATAAAGACCGGGTCGACTTGTCCACGGTGGCGGATCGCGCGCGCCAGGGTACGTCCATCCGCGCCGTTGATCGGTGTCTCGCCCGCGGCGTATACCTCCAACAGTAGCAATTCATCCACCGCAGACAAGGCCATGGTGAAATCCTCGAACAAATCGCGAGTACGCGTATACCGGTGCGGTTGAAACGCCAGCACCAGGCGTCGATTCGGCCAGCCGTCGCGTATCGCGTGGATCACCGCGGATACTTCGCGCGGATGATGACCGTAATCATCAATGTGTAATACCCGTTTTTGATCCACGATAATATCCGGGTAGCGATGAAAGCGCCGTCCAATCCCTTGAAATTCAGCCAGCGCCTTAACGATGGCCTTGACCTCGACACCAATCTGCAACGCCACCGCAATCGCCGCCGTGGCGTTCAGCACATTGTGTTTACCCGGCAAATTCAACGTCAGCGGCAAGACTTCGCTGCTTTCACGCAACGCCACTTTGAACGCCGTGGAAAATTCATGTTGTTTAATCTCAAAGGCATAAATATCGGCGTTTGCGTCAAAGCCATAGGTCATGATCGGACGGGTGACATCGACCAGGATCGAACGCACGTTGGCATCATCAATACACAATACCGCTAATCCATAAAAAGGCAGGTGATGCAGGAAATCGATAAAGGTCTGGCGCAGTTTGTTAAAATCACCGCCATAGGTATCCATGTGGTCGGCGTCGATGTTAGTGATAACCGCAATCATCGGCTGTAATAATAAAAACGAGGCGTCGCTTTCATCGGCCTCGGCCACCAGGTAACGGCCTGTGCCCAAACGTGCATTGCTACCGGCACTATTCAAGCGTCCGCCGATAACAAAAGTAGGATCCACCCCACCCTCGGCGAGGATACTGGCGATTAAACTGGTGGTGGTAGTCTTGCCGTGGGTGCCGGCAATCGCAATACCGTAGCGAAAACGCATTAACTCGGCCAACATCTCCGCGCGCGGCACCACCGGGATCCGCAGCTGGTGCGCGGCGATTACCTCGGGATTGTCTTCTTTTACGGCACTGGATATCACTACGACATCGCTACCGATAACGTATTCGCTCGCATGCCCCGTATTTATACTAGCCCCCAAGCTCTGTAGAGTTTGGGTCATGGCATTGGTTTGTTTGTCCGATCCAGTGACGTTATAACCCAGGTTCAACATCACCTCGGCGATACCTCCCATCCCGGCCCCGCCAATACCAACGAAATGGATCCGCCGGATCCGCCCCATACCCGGCTCGTGTTGGATCTTATTAAAATCGGTGATGCGTCGATTGAATTTAGACACGCGCCACCTCCAAACAATGTTGCGCCACCACTTGAGTGGCTTCGGGGGTGGCTAGGCGATACGCCGCCTCGGCCATTGCCTGCAAGCGCGCTCGCCCTGGTCTGAATAATTCGGCCAACACCGCCGACAAACGCGACACCGATAATTCATGTTGCGGGATCAAGATGGCCGCGTTGCGCGAGGTTAATACCTTGGCATTCGCGGTTTGGTGATCGTCCACCGCGTGCGGAAACGGGACCAAAATCGCCGCCAAGCCAGCGTTACATAATTCTGCAATAGTCATCGCGCCGGCGCGGCAGATCACCAGATCCGCCCAGGCATACGCCTCCGCCATGTCGGTAATAAAAGCCGTCACCTCGGCATTAACCTGTAAATCGGCGTAGCGTTGTTGTGTTGCCGGTTGTTTATGTTTACCGGATTGATGCCGCACCAGGGGGCGCAAGACTGTCTCGAACGCGGCAATCGCCGCAGGCACGGTTTCATTCAAGGCGTGCGCCCCCAAACTACCCCCCACCACCAACACGCGCAGCGTGCCCTGGCGTGCGGCATAACGTTGTTGCGGCGGGAGCACTTGACTAATGGTCTGGCGTACTGGATTGCCCGTGGTATGGGCTTGTCTCGAAGTCGCGAAACTGTCCGCGAAGGCCTGCAAGACCCGCGTGGCGATCCGCGCCAGCCAGCGATTGGTCATGCCGGGGATGGCATTTTGTTCATGGATAATCAACGGCCGACGTAATAACCAGCTCGCCACTCCCCCGGGGCCGGTAACAAAACCACCCATGCCTACGACCACATTGGGGTGTATGCGCCTGCATATTTTCAAGGCCTGTATCAACGCCCTTAATAACCGCCAGGGCGCCAGTACCCAGCCAAGCAGTCCTTTACCACGTAATCCTTGCACCTCGACAAAATGGATCACAAACCCTTCGCGCGGAACGACCTCGGCCTCTAAACCGTGTTGGGTGCCCAACCAATAGATATGGTGACCACGCGCGCGCAACTCCTGCGCCACGGCTAAGGCCGGGAACACATGGCCGCCGGTGCCCCCGGCCATGATCAGTACCTTGGCGCCGGCTTGATTTACCATGTGAATGACTGCAGCGGTTGTGACCTGCGGCCTTCAAGTCGTAATTCCATATCCACGCGTAATAACATTCCCAGCGCCACACACATCACCACGATGCTGCTACCGCCGTAACTCATGAAGGGCAGGGTCAGACCCTTGGTGGGTAACACCCCCATGTTCACGCCCATATTGATAAACGCTTGCAGCCCGATCCAAATACCAATCCCATAGGCGATAAACGCCGCAAAAGGACGTTGGCGTTTTTCAGCGCTGCGGCCGATGTGTAAGGCCCGCGCCACCAAAATAACATACAGGCCAATCACCGCGACCACCCCGACCAAACCTAATTCTTCCGCCAGTACCGCGAATAGAAAATCGGTATGCGCCTCGGGTAAATAAAATAATTTTTGCACCGAGGCGCCCAGTCCAACCCCGAACCATTCACCGCGGCCAAAGGCAATCAAGGCTTGGGTTAATTGAAACCCACTGTTAAAGGGATCGTCCCACGGATGTAAAAATGTTGTTAATCGTTGCGTGCGGTATTGCGCGCCCAAGGCGATGATGACCAAGAGGATCAGCCCCAATCCGCTTAATAGCGCAAAACGTGAAATCGGCACTCCCGCCAGCCACATCAGAGCAATGATCGTGACCATCAAAACGGCAATTGAACCAAAATCCGGTTCTAACAGCAGCAGTACCACTATGACCATCATTAATAATAAGGGTCGAACAAAGCCCGCCAGGCTGTCATGAATCGCTTGTTGGTGGCGCACCAAATAACCCGCCATGTAGATAATGCAGAATAACTTAACCATTTCCGATGGCTGCATCGTGAACCCGGCCAAGTTTACCCAGCGCGCACTACCATTCACCGTACGCCCCAAACCCGGGATAAAAACCAGTGCCAGCAACACGCCGCTGCTAATAATCAGCACCAAGCCCAGGGATTCCCAAAACTTCATGGGTATGCGCAGCGTCATTAGTAACGCTACCACACCTACAGCGGTGAACAATAATTGACGCCATAAATAATAAAAGGGATCACCACTGTATTTTTCCGCCACCGATACCGAGGCCGATCCCACCATAATCAATCCCAGGGTAATTAATACCAGGCTGCTCCCAATGATCCAGTAATCCATCGTACGGGTTGCCTCGGGTGTATGAGCTGTATCGTTCCAGGCGTGTTGTAAATACAGTTGCATATCGGACTTCATGCCAACAACTCCCGGACGCGCTGCATAAATATTTCGCCACGCTGTTCATAACCGCTAAACATGTCGAAACTCGCACAGGCAGGTGAAAGTAACACGGCGTCGCCCGGCTCCGCTAAACGTTGGGATTGAAGTATTGCATCGTCCAGGCTTTTTACCCGTGTGATGGGAACCGCATCCTTAATCGCCTCGGCAATCAAGCCGGCGTCTTGCCCCAACAACATTACGTGCCGCGCGCGTTGTTGTAGGGGCGCGCGCAACGCAGAAAAATCCTGGCCCTTACCTTGTCCACCGAGAATAACAATCAACTTGGTTGCCGGAATTCCCGTAATTGCAGCCAATGCAGCCCCCACGTTGGTTCCTTTGGAATCGTTGTACCAAGTGACGCCTGCTTTTTCGATAATCCATTGACTGCGATGCGGCAATCCTGGGAATTGTTGTAAGGCCCTAAGCATCGCCTCCATGGGAAGATTCACAGCGCACCCCAGCGCCAAGGCCGCCAAGGCATTGGCCACATTGTGCTGTCCTGTGATCTTCATCGCGTTTACGGCTAACAAGGGGTGCTTGCCCTGGGCTATCCAGTCACCGTCGGCCAGCCGTAATACACCAAAGTCGGAATTCTTGACCGGTGCGGCCAGGCTAAAATGCAGTACCTTGCGTTGCGCGGGTAACTCCCGCGTAAATGCGCTCACGTAAATATCATCATCATTACACACCACGATCCCAGTGCCGCGATAGATCCTAGCCTTGGCGCGGGCATATTCCTGCAACGAGGAATAACGATCCATATGATCTTCGCTGATATTAAGAATCACACTTGCCTGTGGATCCAAGTGGAGGGTGGTTTCGAGTTGAAAACTGGACAACTCCAAGACGTAATACTGTGGGTCTTGCGGAAGTAAATCTAACGCCGGTATACCCAAGTTTGCGCCGGCACCGACACTAAACCCCGCTTGTTGTACCATGGCAGCAACCAGCGAGGTTACCGTACTCTTTCCATTGGAGCCGGTGATTGCGATTACCGGTTTACGCACACACTGTGCAAAAATTTCGATATCACCGATCACTTGCGCGCCGCGTTGCGCCGCCTCGGCGATCACCGGATGCGCCACCGCCACACCGGGGCTCACAATCAACATATCCACCTGAGCGAATACCTGTGGGTCAAATTCACCCAGGAATAAGGGCACATCGGGAAATGCTTCGTGCATAACTTTCAAACCCGGCGGTTGCAAACGGCTGTCCGCCACCGCAAATAACACCCCGCGCTGCTGCAGAAAACGCACTACCGACAAACCGGTCTTACCCAAACCAACGACCAATACACGCTTGCCCGCGCATAGCTCTTGGCATGTGTGTGTTGATGGTTTGTGTTGCGTCGCGTGCATTGATTGCCTCATTAACGGATCTTTAAGGTCGCCAGTCCAACCAGTACGAGAATTACCGTAATGATCCAGAACCGCACAATTACCCGCGGCTCGGGCCAGCCCTTTAGTTCAAAATGGTGGTGGATCGGTGCCATGCGAAAGATCCGTTTGCCGGTGAGTTTGAACGACGCCACTTGTAAAATCACCGAGACGGTTTCCATGACAAACACACCTCCCATAATGAACAACACCAGTTCCTGTCTTACCATGACGGCGACCACACCCAGGGCCGCGCCCAACGCCAAGGCTCCGACGTCACCCATGAAGACTTGCGCTGGGTAGGTGTTAAACCATAAGAATCCCAAGCCCGCGCCAACTAACGCGCCGCAAAAAATCACCAATTCACCCGCGCCTGGTAAATGAGGAATGGCGAGATAGGTAGCAAACGCCTTGTGGCCGCTGGCATAGGCAAAGATCCCCAACGCACCCCCCACCATCACCGTTGGCATGATCGCCAGGCCATCCAAGCCATCGGTGAGATTCACCGCGTTACTCGCGCCGACGATCACAAAATAGGTCAACAGAATAAACCCTGCCGCTCCCAGCGGAATGGCAATATTTTTAAACAGCGGCACAATCAACACTGTTTCATCCGGCAGTTTCGCGGTGTAATACAAAAACAGGGCCGCGGCGAGCGCCGCCACTGATTGCCAAAAATATTTGTAACGTGCAACCAAGCCACGCGAATCGCGTTTAATCAATTTTTTGTAGTCATCCACCCACCCTATCACGCCGAACATCGTGGTGACCGCCAACACCACCCAGGTGTGACGGTTAGTGAGATCCGACCACAACAAGGTACTGATCCCCACCGCGACCAGGATCAAAGCACCTCCCATCGTAGGTGTACCGGCTTTGGAGAAATGCGATTGTGGCCCATCACTACGCACGGTCTGGCCAATTTTGTAGGTACTGAGTTTGCGGATCATCGCCGGTCCAATCCAAAATGAAATTAACAAGGCGGTTAACACCCCCAGGATTGCGCGCAAGGTCAGGTATCCAAACACATTAAATCCGCTGTAATACTTTTCCAAATAATCTGCTAAATGAAATAACACGTTTATTGTCCCTCGGACTGTGTCAGCGCCTGCACCACATTCTCCATATGCATAGCGCGTGAACCTTTAATCAACAGCGTGACCTGTTCCGACAAGTCTGCAATCAATGAAGCAATTAACGCCGAATGTTCGCTAAAACTTTTGGCGCTTGGTCCAAAGCCTGTCGCGGCGTGTTTGGCGAGTCCGCCGACGGTATATAAGCGATCAATACCTTGCGCTTGGGCGTAGACACCGGCCTCGTGGTGCAATTGTTCCGCACCGGCACCCAGCTCGCCCATATCACCCAGGGCTAGGAAACGCTGGCTTGGAAACTCGCTCAACACATCCACCGCCGCGCGCAAGGACGCGGGATTGGCATTATAGGTATCATCAATAAGGTGACTACCGTGTTTGCCGGGTTTGAGTTGTAGCCTGCCCTTGACCGGCGGCATGGAATGCAAACCGCGTTGAATATCTTGTAAATCACAACCCACCGCCAGCGCCGCACTCGCCGCGGCCAAGGCATTGCGCACATTATGCTTACCCAATAACGGTAATTGCACTTCTATACCACCCTGGGGTGTTTGCAGCTGCAAACCGGCACCGCGGGTCGAGGTCGAAGAACTTGCCGACACACTTGCGGTGTTACTAAAGCCAAAACTCATTAGCGGGTGTCCAATACACAACCCCTGCCAATAGGCGGCAAATGGATCATCGCTGTTGATGATCGCTGTACCGTTTTTGGATAAACCACTGAAAATTTCACCCTTGGCCAGGGCCACCCCTTGCAAGCTGCCAAACCCTTCTAAATGCGCGGGACCGGCGTTAGTGATTAACGCCACATCGGGTTTAACCAATTTAGTTAAATACGCAATCTCGTTGGGGTGGTTCGCGCCCAATTCGATCACTGCACATTGATACCCGTGATTCAACCTTAATAAGGTTAATGGCACGCCGATATCATTATTTAAATTTCCCTGGGTGGCCAGCACCTGGCCGCGTTGCGCGCAAATGGCCGCCAGCATTTCCTTAACCGTGGTCTTACCGTTGCTGCCCGTAATCGCAATCACTGGAATTTTAAATTGCTGCCGCCAAGCACTGGCCAGACGGCCCAAGGCCAGACGCGTGTCGTCGACTACGATCTGCGCTACGGGTACGTTTAAGGGATGGTCCACCAGCACCGCTGTGGCGCCCTCTTGTACCGCAGTCATGGCGAAATCATGGGCATCGAATCTCGGACCACGTAGGGCGATGAATAGATCACCCTGTGCGATCGTACGTGTATCGGTACTGATGCCGCTGATCGTCGTCGCGGTCCCAATCACCCGCGCCTGTAAGGCGGTTGCGATTTTATCCAAGTTCCAATTCAGGCTGGCTGTCATATTAGCCGGCCTGATGGAACACTTGGTTAACCACCGCGACATCGCTAAACGGCAGTTTTTGATCACCAATCTGTTGGTAGGTTTCGTGACCCTTGCCGGCGATTAAAACCAGATCCTGCGGGCTGGCGAGAGCCAGTACTTGCCGGATCGCTAAACGACGATCGGATTCAATCAGCGCCGCCTTCGACGCGGTCAGCCCTGCTTGAATTTGCTGAATAATCTGCAGAGGGTCCTCGTGACGTGGGTTATCACTGGTAATAACCACCTTGTCGGCATAGGTCTGGGCGATACTCCCCATCAAGGGACGTTTGATGGTGTCCCGATCACCCCCACAACCGAACACACACCAGAGTTTACCTTGCGCATGCCCCCGCAGTGAGGTTAACGCTTGTAACAAGGCATCGGGTGTATGCGCATAGTCAACAACGACTGTCGCATGCCGTGGCGAACGCAATAACTGCATTCGGCCTGCGACGGGTTGGAGTTGGGTAAGCGCTGTTAATGCCGCAGACCAAGGCAGTTTGTGATGCAATAACACCCCTAGGGTGGCCAACACATTGCTAACATTGAATTTTCCGTACAGCGGAAGTCGCAGCCGGTCTTCACCGTAAACGCTACAAACACGAAACGCTATTCCATGGCTACTCAATTCAACCATGTCGGCGAATAGATCCGGCCGTTGTGATTGCGCGTTCATGCCGTATGTCAACACCGCAACGTCGGGCTTAAGCGCTTGATGAAATATACGTCCCTGTGGATCATCGGTATTAATCACAGCCTGACGCAGACCCGGCCAATGAAATAATTTCTGCTTGGCGCGCGCATAACTGGCGAAATTTTTATGATAGTCCAAATGATCGTGGGTTAAATTGGTAAACACCGCGCAGTCTATCGACACTCCGTTAATCCGTGCCTGATCCAGCGCATGGGATGAAACCTCCATGGCCACGACCTTAGCTCCCTGGGCGCGTAACTGCGCCAACCAATGTTGCGTGGTGATCCCATCGGGTGTGGTATGTTGCGACACCTGCAATGCCCCTGGAAATCCCCAGCCGAGCGTGCCAATTACCCCACAATGATCGTTGTCCGCCAGTGCCTGCGCGATGAACTGGGTGGTGGAGGTTTTGCCGTTGGTCCCGGTGACACCGACCATGTACATGGATTTTGACGGGCCATTATATAAACGGTCGGCAAAAGTGCCGACCAATTGAGTCAAATTGTTGATGGCGATACAGGGAACCCGCGCCCCGCCGGGTGAGGCTCGCCAGCTCAGGGCTATCGACAGCGTGGTGCGATCACTATCCCATAATACCGCCGCCGCCCCTTGGGTAATGGCCTGATCGATATAATGCCGGCCATCGGCGTGTTGACCGGTACAAGCAAGAAACACATCACCGTGTTGTACCTTGCGGCTGTCGAGCACTAACTGCTGCACCACGCGATCCATCTCCGTAGGTACCGTCACGATGCCCTGCAGTAATTCACTGAGCAATAACGAGTCCGTTTGCTTCAGCGCACACATCATGGCCGCTCCGCGAGATAGGCCAATTGCGCCTTGCCCTTGGGTATTTCATCCGGCGGCACGTCCAACAAACGCAGGGCGCCGGCCATCACCCGCGCGAACACCGGCGCGGCGACTTGACCTCCGTAATACGCTTTACCACTGGGTTCATGGATCGCAATCGCCATGACCAACCGCGGTTGTTGCGCCGGGGCCATGCCGGCAAACACCGCCACGTATTTATCGTCGCTATAACCCTCGGGGCCAAGTTTTTTTACTGTGCCGGTTTTGCCCGCCACCAGATAACCTGGAATACTTGCTTTGATCGCCGTGCCACCTTCGGCCACCACGCTTTCCATCATATAACGCACTTGTTGGGTAATCTTTTTATCAAGCACTGCCTCACCCGCGACCGCGGTTGGCTGCAATAAAAAACTTACCGGTCGACGCACCCCATCGGCCGCTAATATCGAGTAGGCGCGCGCGAGTTGCAAGGTGGTTACCGACAACCCATAACCGTAGGATAGGGTGGCGCGTTCGATCGGGTGCGTATAACGTGCCGCCACCATTTCACCCGCCACTTCACCAGGGAAACCACTGCCGGTAGACACACCAAAACCCACCCGTTGATGCACTTGCAATAACAATTGCGGCGGTATGGCCAACGATAACTTGCTCGCACCCACGTTACTGGATTTTTGAATAATGCCACCGAGATCCAAGCGGCCATAATCATGAACATCCCGTACCGTGAGACGACCCACTTGGTAATACCCCGGCTCGGTATCAATTACGGTGTTAGGTTTAAATTGACCGGATTCAAGCGCGGCGACGATTGTGAAGGGTTTCACCGTTGAACCAGGCTCGAATAAATCCGTTACAGCACGATTACGCGAGCGCGCGCTCGAATAATCATCGCGATTATTCGGATTCAGCGCCGGTTGGTTCACCATTGCCAATACTTCGCCGCTGTCCACATCCAAAATCACCGCCGAGCCGGATTTGGCCTTGTTGGCCAGTACCGCGCTCTTAAGTTCACGATAGGCCAAATACTGCAGCCGCCGATCCAAACTCAACACCAAATCCTTGCCGGGACGCGGTTGTTTTTTAATATCGACATCTTTGATTATCTGTCCAAGACGATCTTTCATCACGGTTTGCGCCCCGTTGGTTCCGCGCAACCAGCTGTCATAACTGAGTTCGATTCCCTCCTGACCATTATCATCAACATTGGTCATGCCGATGACGTGGGCGAATACTTCACCATCGGGATAATAACGCCGGTATTCGCGCAACAAGGATACCCCGGGAATTTGCAGCGCGCTTACGCGTTGCGCGGTCTCGGGCGTGTCATGGCGTTTGAGATAGACAAATTCTTTATCCGCGCGTGCGGCGATTAATTCCTGAATCGCCCGTGGGGTAGTCTCCAGCAACTTGGCCAATTCTTGTAATTGTTTTTTGTTCGGGTCAAATTGCGCGGGGTTGGCCCAGACCGAATCCACCGGGGTACTCACCGCCAACGGTTCGCCGTGCCGATCGGTGATCATGCCGCGATGCGCGGTCAGCGGCAAGGTACGCAGGCTGCGTGCATCACCCTGGGTTTGCAAAAATTTTTTATTCAGTACATGCAATTCAAACGCGCGCGCCACCAACACCGTGCTGACCACCACAAATACCAACCACACGGTGAGATAGCGCCAACGGCCTGTTGCTTGGGGCAGGTAATCCTTCATGGTTTGACAATCACCACGTCGTTGTAATCCACGTTGCGCATCGCCAATTTCTGATGCGCGACTTCTTCGATCCGGCTGTGCGTGGCCCAGGTGCTTTGCTCCAGTTGTAACCGCCCCCAATCCACATCCAAGGCATCGCGGTGTTGCTGCAAATCGCGGAATTCCACGTACATCATGCGGTTCTGGTGTTTGGCGTACACCACTCCCAATGCTGTGACTACGAGCAGCACGCCAAGCATTAGAGTGGTGATCTTGAGCGTCATGCTAATTTCTCCGCTACCCGTAGAATAGCGCTGCGCGCACGCGCATTAGCGTGTATCTCGGTATCACTGGGCTTGATCGGTTTTCCCACCAAACGCCACTTGGGATTCTCCTGCACATGGGTTATCGGTAAATCCAGTGGAAATTGTTCGCCACGACTCATATCACGCATAAACCTTTTAACAATACGATCTTCCAACGAATGGAAACTGATCACGACCACCCGCCCACCGGGCGCGAGCAGGTCGTGCAATTGCGCCAAACATTGCCGCAACTCGTCTAACTCGCGATTGATAAAAATCCGGATCGCCATAAAGCTACGGGTAGC
Organism: Gammaproteobacteria bacterium; assembly: GCA_016194635.1. GTDB lineage: Bacteria > Pseudomonadota > Gammaproteobacteria > UBA6429 > Thiohalophilaceae > JACQBC01. Next base: position 214,482 of record JACQBC010000030.1, read on the forward strand.
GGGATCCTTGTTACGTTCGCGTGTCGGGACCGCTGTGGCAACCACCGCGGCTAAACGCTGGGTAGTATCAATAGGAGATTGCTGACGTGCGGCTATGATGGCGCGGGCAATACGGCGCGCATAACGTTCTTCACCATAATGAAAAATCACCTCGGCGATCTCGGCTTCACTGGCCTGGGCTAACCAGGCGGCGGCGGACATACCATTGTCGGCGTCCATGCGCATATCCAGTGGGCCGCTATGACGAAAACTAAACCCACGTTGGGGATCGTCCAACTGCGGCGACGATACGCCTAAATCCAGCAGTACCCCGTTAAGCTGTCCGCGCCAGCCCAACCGGTCAACCAACTCCCCCAGCTGGGCAAAACTGGCCTTATATATATAGATACGCGGTTCTTGCCCAAATTCGGCTTGGGCGTGAGCAACCGCCGCGGGATCTTTATCAACCGCCAACAATCGGCCCTGTGCACCCAGTTGGCTTAGCAGCATGCGGCTATGCCCTCCGCGCCCAAAGGTGCCGTCCACATAGGTCCCCATCGGCTGCACCTGCAGCGCCGCCACGGCCTCGTGTAATAACACCGTTTGATGGGGGAAATATCCTGTCACAACGATAATGATTCCAATCCATCGGATAACTCCTGGTCGGTTGTGGTTTCACCCAGCCATTTATCGCGCTGTTCATTCCACGCCTTTTCATCCCAAATCTCAAATTTATTACCTTGGCCGACTAACACAATGTGTTTGTCCAGGTTAGTCAACGCGCGCAGGGTGGGCGGTAAGAGGATGCGGCCGTGGCTGTCGATATCGCATTCCGCGGCATGGCCCAGCAACAGCCGTTTCAGCCGCACCGCCTGTTTGTTTAAGCTGGGCAGGCGGATCAATTTACGTTCAATGTCTTCCCATTCGGTGAGGGGATAAATCAACAAACAGGGATCACTCATATCGAGCGTCACCACCAACTGGCCATTGCCCATGGTTTGCAAGCGCTCACGGTACTTGCTAGGCATGGCCATACGCCCCTTGGCATCCAAACTCAAAATATTGACTCCACGGAACACATCAGCCCCCTACCTGGCCACTTTTGCCATTTTTTCCCACTTTCACCCACTTAACAACACTATAGGTATTTATAGGGGCTAATGTCAAGCCAAAATCCCCACGAAAAGGGGAATTCTTGTAATAAAGTCAGGGACTTAGCGTTGGTGCAGGGCTGTGGATAAGTAACTTTTTTGCAAAATCAATCTGACAAAAAACAACGACTTAGAATGATCTGCTAAAGTAAATAGAGAAGAGTGGAAGTCAGCCGATAAGCCGGATTCTGTCGTGGGCAACCATTCCTCTGGGCCAGTAATCACTCACTGGCTCAAGCAGCCTACCCGGAAGCGGTGCGGGCCGCACCGTTGCTTCCCTATTTGGCCTTGCTCCGGATGGGGTTTTCCCTGCCGTCCACTGTTGCCAGCGACGCGGTGCGCTCTTACCGCACCATTTCACCCTTACCTGTGCCTTGCGGCCATCGGCGGTATATTTTCTGTGGCACTTTCCGTCGATTCACATCGCCCAGGCGTTACCTGGCATCCCGCCCTCAGGAGTCCGGACTTTCCTCCAGGGGTTTGCACCCCCAGCGATTGCCTGGCCGACTTCCACGCGGGATTGTACCTAAAGACTAGGGACCAGGTTGGGATAACTGCAAGGCACGATCATAAAGCGTGTTTTTGCCTACTCCAGTGAGGCTGGCGGCCAACTGGGCCGCTGATTTCACCGACATATGCGCCAATAGATGCGTCAACAATAGATCCAGCGATATTTCATAACTCGCTGAGGGTGCGTGGGTTGCCCCCTGTACGATCAATACAGCCTCACCTTGTTGTTGTTCCGGATCGGCGACGACAAAGTCATATAAGGCGCGCAACGGTAACCGGCGCAGAGTTTCATAGGTCTTGGTCAGTTCGCGGGCTAACACCGCCGGGCGATCATCGCCAAATACACTACAGCAATCCTCTAACGACTCGCGTAGACGATGCGGTGCCTCATAAAATACCAGGGTACGCGGCTCTTTTTGCAAGGCCCGCAACACTGCCATGCGGGCTGCGGCCTTGGCAGGTAAAAATCCTTCAAAGGTAAATCGGTGAGTGGGCAATCCGGCCGCTGAGATCGCTGCAATCATTGCGCTGGGGCCGGGGATCGGCACCACCCGAAAACCCTGTTGGTGGGCGGCGCGTACTACTATAAAGCCAGGATCACTGATAAGCGGGGTGCCCGCATCACTGATAATCGCCACCTGTTGGCCTTGTGCGAGCATCTCCAGGATAGAATCCATCTGCCGCGATTCGTTGTGTTCATGCAAGGGGGTTAGCGGGGTGGAAATGGCAAAATGTTCGAGTAATTTGCGGCTGTGACGTGTGTCTTCGGCTGCAATCAGGTCCACCTGACGGAGGGTTTCGATGGCGCGCAGGGTAATATCCCCTAAGTTTCCTATCGGTGTCGCGACCACATACAACACACCCGTTTGCAAAGACACGTTATAATCCCCTTGATTTAATTTATAGTCTAACTCGGTGTGGCATACTAAACCTAGCGTGAAAATCATCATGAAGCTAAAAATTACCCTGGTTGCGTTCATTACCCTGTGGTTGATGGGTTGTACCACGGTTGAACGCGCACTGGCGCCAGAACCGTCGTCCCCGCCGGGCAGCGTCGCCGCGCCGCGCGAGGATGCTGAGATCTTTATGCAACAAGGCGAGTTTGCTAAGGCGGCGGATACATTTTTGCAAACCATCCAAACTACCAGTAACAATGAAAAAATTCATGCGCAACTGCGCGCCGTGGCGGCGCTGGCGCGCAGCGAACGTTTACCTCAAGCCAAACAACTGTTCAGCAGTTTTAAAGTAAGCGAAACCGATTATCTCGGACAAGAATTATTACGCCTAACCCAGGCGCATATCGCGCTGGCGGAACGTCATCCCGCCCAGGTACAACAGATATTGATGAATAAATTGCGTGACGGCATGCCCTCCATCTATATCGCCGAATATTATACGCTGCGCGCCGACGCCAGCAATTTACTGGGTAACCGCATTGACGCCGCCCGTGAGCTGGTGGCCCGCGAGAATTATTTACACGGCAGCGAGGCGATTAAATCCAATCAACAACAGATTTGGTCGATCCTGACCACCATGAGTGAACGTGCCTTACAACAACTGCGTACCGCCCCGCCACCGGATGTCCTCAGCGGTTGGATGGAGCTGGTTTCTATCGCCAAGGTCTACCAACTCAGCCCGGTCCGGCTGAAAGAACAATTGGCGTTGTGGCGTAGCAAATACCCGCACCATCCCATCGGCGAAGATATCCTCAATGGGTTGATGCAACGTAAACCCGAAGACGTGGCACTGCCTGATCACATCGCGCTGTTATTACCGCTATCAGGAAAATATGCCAGGGCCGGTGAGGCGGTGCGCGACGGTTTTCTAGCCGCGTTTTATACCCATCGGCCAACGGCCAAACAAACCGTGCGTATTTACGACACCGGTGATGAAGTGAATAAATTCAAGGATATTTACCACAGCGCGGTGAGCGATGGGGCACAATTTATCGTCGGTCCATTACAAAAAGAAGCGCTGCAACAATTATTGCAACTCGATGAACTGCCGGTGCCCACCTTATCATTAAACTCATTAGGCGATGAAGAACCAAGTCTGCGTGGCAATCTGTTTCAATTCGGATTATCTCCCGAAGAAGAGGCCCGTCAAGTCGCGGAGCGTACCTGGTTGGATGGTTATGTCAACGCGGCGGTGTTGATCCCTTCCGGCCCCTGGGGTGAACGTATGTTGCAATCCTATAAGGAACGTTGGACCGCGATGGGCGGAAAGATCTTGGAGGTACAAACCTACGACCCCGCCAAGACGGATTATTCCAGCCCAATCCAGGCACTGCTGAATATCGACGAGAGCCATAAACGTTCGCGGCGCCTCGCGGCCACCATTAAACGCGAAGTGAAGTTCATCCCGCGCCGGCGTATGGATATCGACTATATCTTTCTCGCCGCCTACCCGGTGCAAGGTCGGCAAATCCAACCACAACTCAACTTTTATAACGCCGCCGATGTGCCGGTGTATTCCACCTCTCATATCTATACCGGAACGCTCAATCAGGAACGCGACCGGGATATGGACGGGATAATATTCGGTGACATGCCCTGGGTATTGTCCGGCAGTACCCTTCACCGCGACCTACGCTTGGAACTCGAACCGAATATTTCGGAAGTAGGCAACAGCTTGCAACGGGTCTACGCCTTGGGGATCGATGCGTTTAATGTGATCGGCGCCCTCAATACATTGCGTAATTATCCCTATGAGCGTTTTGACGGCGAGACCGGAAGTTTAAGCCTGGATAATAATTTGCACATCCGGCGCCAACTCACCTGGGTAAAATTTCGCGCCGGTCGACCAACCCTATTGGAACAGGGAAACCTTTAAATATCCATGAAACGCAACACCCAGGACATTGGTAACCAGGCCGAAGCACTGGCGTTGCAATATTTGACCGCCCAGGGATTAACCCTGGTGACGCGTAACTTTCGCACCAAGTCGGGCGAGATTGATTTAATCATGCGCGACGGTGACAGCACGGTGTTTATCGAAGTACGTTCGCGCCAAAAAAACAGCCTGGTGAACAGTTTGGAAAGTATCGACCACCATAAACAACGTAAATTGATCCGTAGCGCGCAGTATTATTTAAAAGCGACACCGACATTAGCCAATCAACCGGCACGCTTCGACGTGGTTGCTGTTACCCGTCACCTCGACGAATTCCATACCGACTGGATTAAAGATGCATTCCAAACGTAGATAAAGGCAGTCCATGGCTAACCACGAATTCATACAGCAACTCTTCAATGCCAGTATCGCCACTAAACAAGCGGCGCGTGATGTCTTGGCAGCACCCTTGGACCGGGCGGCGCGGATCATGGTCGAAGCTTTAAAACAAGGCCACAAGATCCTCAGTTGCGGTAACGGCGGCTCGGCCGCGGACGCCCAACACTTTTCCTCCGAATTACTCAATCGCTTTGACCAGGATCGCCCCAGCCTGCCCGCTATCGCCCTGACCACGGACAGTTCAACCCTTACCTCGATCGCCAACGACTATGACTACCAGCAGATTTTCTCTAAGCAAATTTCATCCTTGGGACAGGCCGGTGATATTTTGTTGGCGATTTCAACCAGCGGTAACTCGGCCAATGTCATTCAGGCGATCACCATGGCACAGCAACGTGGCATGCGGATCGTGGCCTTAAGCGGACGCGACGGCGGCGACATGGCGCAGCAGCTCACCGCGCACGACGTCGAAATTCGCGTCCCCTCCTCGATCACCGCACGTATCCAAGAAGTGCACCTGCTCGCCATCCATATTTTATGCAGCCGCATCGATGCGGATATGTTTGGTCACCAACCCGCCAAATGAGAACCACCGCCTTAACCCAATCCCAGCTACAACCGCTAACCACCCGGCTGGGCAACACTAGTGTGTTTACCGACATGGCCACCCGGATTGCCTACAGCTATGACAACAGCCGGCAACAAGCCTTGCCCGGCGCGGTGCTGATGCCGACCTCGGCCGAGGAGATCCAATTCATCGTGCAATGGTGTAATCAACAGCAACTGCCTTTATTCGTCCGCGGACGTGGTACGGGCACAACCGGCGCAAGTGTCCCGATTGCCGGCGGTATCGTACTGTCCACCGAACGGATGGACCGCATTATTGAAATCAATCCAGCGGATCGCTATGCGATCGTTGAACCCGGGGTTACCAATCAAACCCTGCAGGATGCCGCGGCGGCATTTGGATTTTTCTGGCCCCCCGACCCCACCTCGGCAGCATATTGCAGTATTGGTGGCAATCTGGCGCATAATTCGGCCGGCCCACGCGCGGTGAAATACGGTACCGCGCGTGACAATGTGTTGGGCCTGCGCGCCGTTACCGGCGCGGGTGAGCTGATGCGTAGTGGCGTCTACACCACCAAGGGTGTGGTGGGTTATGACCTCACCCGTTTGCTGGTAGGTTCAGAAGGGACGCTTGCCATTATCACCGAAGCCACTTTAAAACTGGTGCCGTTGGCGGAAGCCAAGGTCACCATACAAGCGGTGTTTCGCGATATCGATTCCGCCACCCAGGCCATCGTCACCTTGATGGCGCAATCACATAGCCCCTGTGCCTTGGAGTTTCTCGACGCGGCCAGCATTGATATGATTCGGCATTATTCCAGCGTAGAACTTCCTAGCGAGGCCGGCGCCCTGTTGATGATCGAACTCGATGGAGATAAAACTCAACTCGCCGCGCTGGCGGAACAGACGCACGGTCTTATCCAGGGAACCGGTCTGTTATCTTTTAAAACCGCCGACAACGCAACACAAGCCAAGGCGCTGTGGGCCACGCGCAAGGCCTTGTCACCGGCGCTTCGCACCCTGGCCCCAAAAAAAATCAATGAAGATGTGGTGGTACCGATCTCCGCCCTGCCCAAATTTGTGCACGAATTGCAACAATTGTCCCGCCAATTCGCCATCCCCATCGTTAACTTTGGTCACGCCGGCAATGGCAATTTGCATGTCAATTTATTACTCGACCCGGATGATCCCCAGCAAAGTGCGCAGGTCAATGGCTGTCTACAGGCGGTGTTTACACTGGTATTGTCCTTGCGCGGCACACTTTCGGGTGAACACGGTATTGGCTTGGTAAAACGGGATTTCGTCGCGCAGGAGCTCGACCCCGTGGCACTACGTCTGATGCATGCTATCAAGCGTCAGTTTGATCCCAACGCAATTCTCAATCCTGGAAAAATGTTGCCGGGATTATCCGCCGCGACATTGCCAGACTAACGCGTTCCAGCCATGATAATGCAACCCCGATTAGGATAATTTGAATATCTATGCACCGGCGCGACCTCCTTAAGCTACTGGCCCTAGCCCCCTGTGCCCTGGCAGCACGCCCGCTGCTGGCGGAAAATAATCCCCGCTGGGATCGGATCGTGGTGTTGCTTGAACTCAAAGGCGCCAACGACAGCCTCAATAGTTTTATCCCCTACCAAGATCCCTTGTATTATCAATACCGTCCCAAACTCGCCATACCACGCGACAAGATCATACCCCTCGGTGAACAAGTAGGTTTGCACCCCGCGCTGCAGCCGCTGCTCCCGTTGTGGGAAAAAAAACAACTCGCCCTGGTACATGGCCTAGGGTATGCCAATCCCGTGGAATCGCACCCTCGCTCGATTGAAATCTGGAATACCGGCTCGGATAGCCAAACGCTGCTGCACGATGGTTGGATTACGCAAAGTTTTCTGCGCTACCCGCCACCGAATTATTTTTCCGCCAGCGGGATTGCGCTAAGCGAGGATCTGGGACCCATCGGGGGGATTCATAGCCAGTCGATTGTGATGAGTAACCCGCAACAATTTCTTTCCAGCAGCCAATCACGGCAGACAAACGAGTTCGGCACGGATAATCCGGCCTTGGCGCATATCATCGAAATGCAAAATGCCATCAAGGCGTCCACCCGCGGGATGTTCGAGAAAATGCTGGATGAAAATTATTTATCCGATCCACCGTTTAAATCCAATCTTGATGCGCAGCTGTCGGCGGTTGCGCAATTGATTAGCGCTGGTATTACCAACCCCGTGTATAAACTCGCCCACGGTAGCTTTGATACCCATAGCAATCAGCCGCCGCAACACGAATTGTTATTACAACAACTTGCCGAAGCACTGGTGAACTTCCAATCACAGCTGGAGAAACTGAATATGTGGCGGCAGGTGGTCGTGGTTACCTATTGCGAATTCGGCCGCAGCGTGCGAGAAAACCCCAAACTCGGGACCGATCACGGCACGGCGGCGACCCACTTGTTGCTTGGCGGCAGGGTTAACGGTGGTCATTATGGACAATTGCCCGCGTTGGGCGATTTACAAGAAGATCAATTAAAATACAACATCGACTTTCGCCAACTGTATTCCACCTTGCTCGATGAATGGTGGAACATCGCCCCCAGCAATCACCCCTTTAGCCATTTTCCGACACTGCCAATTTTCGCCTAAACAGTGCGCCCGCCGGCAAGAAACGGAATGCCTTAGCACTAAGGACTCGCGGCGACGGCTTCTATAGGAGTATTACCGGCGGTGGGTAAACGTTGCAACACATCGCGAGCGGATTCTTCAACAATACTGCGAAAACTGATGTTAGCTTCTTTCCAGGTATCATTGGCGTAATTCATTTCATGGGTAACTTCCCATACAATCGTGCCTTCCTTGGTATCCCAAATTTGGATAAACAAGCGCAGTTTGGCGTACTTGGTATCCACCATACGCCAGCCCAACATCCCGAAACGGCCTTCGGTGCCCTGTGTAAACCCGGCCAATTTTAATTGCGCGACATAACGTACACCTGTGGCTTGGCCGATCTGTTGTAAGATTTCACGCTTGAAAATCCCGGTATTGCGATACTGATCGTACATGGTACGGTAGTTATCGGTGAGGCCTTGACGGTTTATCGCACTCAAGGTTTCCGGTAAGCTGACATGCCGAATCGTAGGATACATCTTGGAGAATTCTTCACTAAACACAAAGGCCAGGGCCTGTTTATCTTCTTCTTGACCGGTAACCGTTGAGGGGGTTAAAAACGCCAACCCCTCATTTTGTAACTGGGTCGCTGTCAAGCCGCTATTGTGATGAAAAGAATTGGAGTAGATAAAGGTACTGGCACAACCGCTGGCGAGCAAGCTTAAACTCACACACGCTGTGCGTAGACCGGGCCATAACACTACCTGAACCGGCTTGGTCTCTAGCAGCCTAACGAGCGAATACATCATGTACATCTCCATTGCTGAGTTTATTGTACGCTTGACAGTCCTCTGCCATTGTATCGGCACCCCGGTGGGATTTTACACGTTAAACTGTGGTAAATATCACAGTATTAGTATAGTTATTTTGTCAGACTCCATCCATTGTTAAATAGTATAAAACGTTGCTAAACGATTGAAAATTCTGAAAGAAAATACCGATAGGGGGACTATATGTTGATCCGGCGGCTGTCTAGGGCATTTGACCCTGTCTATTTAAAACCGACGGTATTGGCGGGAGCCATCCAGCAGCTTAGCCGTACCCCGATCATCCCAGAAGTTTCGCCGACCGTTCGCCGCGGCCAAGAACGCCGCCAACAGGAACGCCGTCAGCGCCGTCAAACCGTGTTGTTGAACCTACGTAGCCCGCACGCGCGCCGTCAAATCTTGCTTCGACGCCAACATGAACATCCCGTTATGAGCCACGTCGACCAGATTGGACTGGGTATCGATCTTTACGCCTAAACCTTGGATTATTTTACAACCCGTAACGCCGGCCGGGTGGGTTTGGTCGGGTTGTCATCGGGGGATGAGGGCGGGCGTTTATCGTTAAAAACCATCCCCTGGCCGTTTTCGCGGGCATAGATCGCCAGTACGGCATGAATTGGAAATTGAATATGCATGGGGTTACCCCCAAAACGCGCGTCAAACCACACCTGTTCATTGCCTAACTCGAGATTGCTTACCGCACGGGGCGCCACGTTAAGGATGATCTTGTCGTTTTCGACAAACTTGCGTGGCACCACCACATCGTCATTACTGGCGTCAACCAACAAGTAGGGGGTTAAGTCATTATCGATGATCCATTGGTAGATGGCGCGGATCAGATAAGGCTGACTCGAGGTGGTGGGTTTCGTGTCCTTGCTGTCCATTCGTGCGATCACCCCGTCGGCCGCAGGTCTTTTTCTTTTTCAGTTAAACTGGCGCGAAATGCCGCCCGGGAAAATATCCGCTCGCTGTATTTCACCAGCGTCCTAGCGACACTGGGTAATTCAATAGCGTAGTCAGGCAAGCGCCATAACAACGGCGCCAAGGCACAATCGATTAAACTGAATTCATCGCTGAGAAAAAAAGGCTTTTGATCGAATATGGTCGCGGTCTCCAGCAAACTGTCACGAAACGCCTTACGCGCGGCATCCCGGCTTTTATCCCCCCGGCCGATTATATCAACCAACGAATACCAGTCGCGCTCGACACGATACAACATTAAGCGATGCCGGCTACGCGACACCGGATCTACCGGCATCAAAGGCGGGTGCGGGAATCGCTCATCCAAATATTCGACAATCACCCGATAATCATACAACACCAAATCGCGATCCACCAAGGTAGGGGTTTCATTGTAGGGATTGATCTCTTTGAGTTCTTCCGGGGTATCCTCTTGGTTGACCAGCACCAAATCATGGCTGATATTTTTTTCAGCCAATACCAACCGCACCATATGACAGCGTGGCGAATTCTCCACGGAAAAAAACGTCATCGCCTGGCGGCGGCTGGGTTGTTGCCCCATGGGTTTCATACGGTTCACAACTTCCTGTATAACGCACAAGGGGGGAATACTCCCCCCTTCGTTTAACACCACATTAAGAATAGTTCACTGTAGTCCCGCGGTCAGTGAACATCCTTCCAAAATTCACGTTTCATCAGATAAGCGAATAACAATAATAGCCCAAGAAATAACACTACGATGATGCCAATGCGTTGGCGTTCCAAGCGACCGGGCTCGCCCATATAGACCAAGAAGTTCACCAGGTCATTGACCGCTTCCTTATATTTCACCGGTGACAATTTACCTTCGGTAAGATAATCAAATTTACCTGTAAATACCTGCGTTTCGGTCTCCGTCCCGCTCTGTTTGTTTTTAACCGTTTCATAAATGGGCTTCTTCAAACCATCCAGTTCCCATAATACATGCGGCATGCCGACATTATGGAAAGCTAGGTTATTCACACCCATGGGGCGAGTATCATCCACATAGAAGGTTGTTAAATAAGTGTACAACCAGTCCGCGCCGCGCGAACGAGCGATGACGGATAAATCCGGTACTGCGGTGCCAAACCAGCGCTTGCTATCGGCAGCGCGCATCGCCACCGTCATAAGGGCGCCGATTTTCTTGGGTTCCCCCTGCCGTTTGGCCTCGCTTTCATCCATCTTAGAAAAATCCGCGACAAAAATAAGTTTTTCGGCGGCAAGTTTCTCGTCGATATCGAGATCATCGGCCACGCGTTTGTAGCGCAGGTACGCCGCCGAATGACAAGACAAACAATAATTCACGAACAAGCGCGCACCACGGCGCAAGGAATCTTTATTTTCTAAATTGATGTCGGCCTTGGCCACGTAAGCTTCATCTTCACTGGCCTGGGCCAAGCTATACAGTGGGCCGCACAGCAGCGTTACGCTTAAAATAAACAGGATTTTTTTCATTGTGTCACCCTATCAGGAACGGTTTTGCTCGTCGTCCATTTGGCTGCCGTGGTAGGTAACCACAATGTAATGACGAAATAGATCAACGGGATGAAAATGCTATAGCGGATCAAGATTTGTTTATCACCACTGGCGCCGATGTAACGCGGCAAGTCCATCAGTATGACCGCCGCGGCCAATGCTACCAACCAGGTGATATAGTAATTTTTGCTGCGTGCCTGACTGTATATCGCCAAGACGATAAAGAAGCTAAAGTATAATTCGCTGCAGCGGAAAGCCAACTCGGACAAATACGGCAACGCCGGCTGCATACCCAGCCAGGCTAAGGCCACGAAGGTCACAATGAATATCATCAACGCCAGTGTGTAGATCGGCTCACGGTAACGAATCGATTTAACCGGATGACGGTCGATCCACGGCAGGAAAAACAATACCACGATAGAAACACCCATCGCGATAACACCGGGGAATTGAGATTCAAACATCGGTGGAATCGCGCGCAAGATGGCATAAAACGGTGTGAAATACCACAGCGGCTTGATGTGTTCGGGGGTGCTTAATGGATTGGCAGGCACAAAATTATCCGGTTCCAAAAATAATCCGCCGCCTTCGGGCATGAAAAACATGATGACCGAAAAAATGATCAGAAACGCCACCACGCCCACAATATCTTTGACGGTGTAATACGGATGGAAGGCGATGCCATCCAAGGGTTTACCGTTGGCATCCTTATGCTTTTTAATTTCGACACCGTCGGGATTGTTGGAACCTACTTCGTGCAAAGCCAGGATATGCATGACCACCAGCACCAATAAGACCAACGGCACGGCAATCACGTGAAACGCAAAAAAGCGGTTTAAGGTGGCGTCATCTACCACAAAATCCCCACGTATCCATACCGCCAGATCATTACCTATATAGGGGATTGCACCAAATAGATTTACGATAACCTGGGCCCCCCAGTAGGACATCTGACCCCAGGGTAATAAATAACCCATAAAGGCCTCGGCCATCAGCGCAACATAGATAAACACACCCAGGATCCAGATCAGCTCGCGCGGTTTTTTAAAGGAGCCATACATCACGCCCCGGTACATGTGTAAATACACCACAATAAAAAACGCCGAGGCACCGGTGGAATGCATGTAGCGAATTAGATAACCCCAGTTGACATCCCGCATAATCCCTTCCACCGAGGCAAACGCCACCGCGGCATCGGGTTTGTAGTTCATGGTCAGGAAAATACCGGTGACGATTTGCAGTACCAACACCAATAAAGCTAATGACCCGAAGTAGTACCAGAAGTTAAAATTTTTGGGGGCATAATATTCCGAAAGGTGTTCCTTCCACATCTGGGTTAACGGAAAACGCGCATCGACCCAGCCTAACAACGCTTGTAATTTTGCCATTATGCTTTTGCTCCTGTATCGTCACCTATCAGAATGGTTGAATCGTTGATATAACGATACGGCGGAATCGCAAGATTGATGGGGGCTGGCGAGCCTTTATAAACACGCCCGGCCAAATCAAAACGCGACCCATGGCAAGGACAGAAGAACCCTCCCATCCAAGCACTACCGCCTAAATCCGCCGCGCCGACTTCAGGACGAAGTTTCGGTGAACAACCTAAATGGGTGCAGATACCTATCATCACGAGATATTCAGGTTTGCGTGAACGGTATTGGTTTTTAGCATACTCGGGTTGTTTGGATTTATCCGAGGTGGGATCAGACAAATAGGCCTGTACTTTGGCTAAATCTTCTAAATTCTGTGGGGTACGGCGTAGGATCCAAACGGGTTGTTTGCGCCATAACTCTACGATCATCTGCCCGGGTTGTATTTTACTAATATCCACTTCAACCGGAGCACCGGCGGCTTGCGCGCGCGCGCTGGGGGCCATCGAAGCCAGAAAAGGGTACGCCATACCAACCACCGCAATCCCACCGGTGACCGATGTCAACGTGGTGAGAAAACGGCGTTTGCCTGTGTCCACAGAATCACTCATTGGGTTCTCCACAGTGTTGCTTGTATTCAAAATTTTTGTTGCGAGAAATGCCAGCACGAAGGCTGGCAAAACGGCGGCATAGTGTGACGTATGCCCCTGTGACGGTCAAGACAATCTTCAGAATAACTTGAAGTTTCAATAGGTTATACAGGATTTGGGATTTCAATGAACTGATGTTCGATTCCAAACCGTTGCGCAAGATGACTACCCAAGGCTTGCACACCGTAACGTTCCGTGGCGTGGTGACCCGCCGCGTAAAAATGCACTTTATGCTCGCGCGCCGTGTGCACACACCACTCCGACACTTCGCCGGTTAAAAACGCATCCGCACCCAATTCGATCGCGGCTGCAAAATAATCTTGCGCGGCACCGCTGCACCAGGCCACGCGGCTGATCCGCTCGGGACCGCTATCAATATGCAGCGGTAGGCGTTGCAGTTGTTGTTCAATCCTGTGGCTAAACTCCGCGGCGGTGAGCGCGCTATTGAAGCGGCCGTACATGCCAATGGCAGGAACCCCTTTACCAAAATGGCCTTCCACCTGTAAGCCCAGGCGCAGGGCCAATTGCGCGTTATTGCCGTAGAGGGGATGGGCATCCAACGGTAAGTGATATGCCAGTAGGTTAACCTGCTGTGATAAGAGCCGCCACAAACGTTCGCGTTTTATGCCTACCAAGACCGGAGATTCATTGCGCCAAAAATACCCATGGTGCACCAACAATGCATCGGCCGATTGCGCGAGCGCGGCGTCAATCAACGCCAGGCTGGCGGTCACACCACTGACAATCTTACGCAGCTGTGGTTTACCTTCCACCTGCAGACCGTTCGGGCAATAGTCTTGGAAACGGTCAATCTCCAATAAGTCATTGGTATAGGTAAGCAACTCTTTACTAGTGACACGATTCATTTCTCAAGCCCCGCGTATCGATGACAAAAATATTGTAAACTGGAGGGGTCATGCCGATCAGCCATCGCCTCACTTTCATTTTTCAGATCATCACCTTGGTCCTGGCCCTGACCTTGTTGGGGCTGTATGTCTATACTCGCTACCAACCCCACAGTTCGGCAAGCGTCCCTCTGGGGGAGGCTCCTGCTATTGCCCGCAGTCCCGCCGTCGTCGGTGGCAAGATGGCCTCGTACGCGGATGCGGTCGACCTCGCCGCGCCAGCCGTGGTGAATATCTATACCACGAAACTCATTACCGAGCGCGCTAATCCCTATGCAAATGATCCCTTGTACCGTTATTTCTACGGCGATGAGCAAGGCCAGGTGCAACAACGCCGGGAGAACAGCCTCGGTTCCGGCGTTATTGTCAGCGCCCAAGGCCACATTCTCACCAACAATCACGTCATTGACGGTGCCGATGAAATCGCAATCGCGTTGCACGATGGCCGCCATACCACCGCCAAGGTGGTGGGGGTCGACCCGGAATCCGATCTGGCGCTGCTAAAAATCGATTTACCCAAACTGCCGGTCATCAGCATCGGCCACTCCGAACAATTGCGCGTCGGGGATGTAGTGTTAGCCATCGGTAATCCCTACGGGGTAGGCCAAACCGTTACCTCGGGGATTGTCAGCGCCTTGGGCCGCAGTAGCTTAGGGGTAACCACCTTTGAAAACTTTATCCAAACCGACGCGGCGATCAACCCCGGTAATTCCGGCGGCGCTCTTATCAACACCCAAGGCCAACTCATCGGTATAAACACCGTCATCTTCACCGAATCCGGCGGCTCGCACGGGATTGGATTCGCCATCCCCACCAGCCTGGCTCAGGATGTACTTACCCAGCTCATCACGCAAGGACACGTCGTACGCGGCTGGCTCGGGGTGGGGATACAAGATATTTCCGAAGAATTGGCAAAATCGCTTAATCTAAAAGACCCCAGCGGTGCCATCATCACCCATATCATGCCGGGCAGCCCGGCGGACAAAGCCAAGCTCGAACGCGGCGATATCATCACCCAGATCAATGGCCGGGCGGTGCACGACTACCACGAAACCTTAGAACAGATCAGCCGCCAAAAACCCGGCAGCGAAATCAGCCTAACCGTGCTACGCGATAATAAAGCGCTGCTCAAAAAAGCCGTCACCGCCGAACGCCCCGTACAAGATACGCTAAAACCCCGCCGCTGAATCCACTAAGCGCAGATCTGCGATTAAATGCTGACCCCGGATAATTCCAATGTGTTATTGTGATTGCCTGGGTACCTACCCAATCAAGGAGAAACTCCCCCATGACACCCCAGCAGATCCAGCTCGTTAAAAACTCCTGGCAACAGGTTAAACCCATCGCCGATACCGCCGCGACGATTTTTTATCAACGTTTATTTGAATTAGACCCAAAACTTAAGCCCCTGTTTAAAAACGACTTGCAAGAGCAAGGGCGTAAACTCATGAATACCATTAGCTTCGCAGTGAATTCGCTGGATAAGCTCACGGAAATTATACCCGCGGTAGAGGCGTTAGGCCGCCGCCATGCGGGGTATGGTGTTAAAGATGCGGATTATCAAAGCGTGGCCGAGGCATTGCTATGGACACTCCAAAAAGGTCTTGGCACCAGCTTTACCCCAGAAACCCGACAAGCTTGGATAGAGACCTATAACCTGCTGTCGCAAACCATGCGTAAAGCAGCAAACCCAGTGTCGGCTTAACAAAACATTATTGGCGCGTTTGGCGCAGCGCCAACGGCTTAGCCCAACTGTAATCGCAATCCGCTGAGCAAGGCGGCGTTCTCAGCGGGACTACCCACCGTCACGCGTAAACAATCTTGCAACAGGCTGCCCGCGGCGCTGAGGTTTTTAATTAATATCCGCTGAGCCTTTAACCCCTCGAAAATACCCTGCGCTTGCCCGGCGGGGCAGCGGAATAAAATAAAATTCGCCTTACTGGGAAATACTTGCAATCCCTTAAAGGCGCGCAACTCGACCAACAAGGCATCCCGATCCCGACAAATTTGCTCGGTTTGCTGTCGTAGTAACTGTTGCTGCGACAAGGCAAAGCGGGCACTGACTTGTGTTAGCACATTGATATTGTAAGGCAAACGCAGCTTGTCCAACTCATGCAGCCATTGCGCACCGCCGGCAAGCAAGCCCAAACGCAGTCCCGCCAACCCCATTTTCGACAGGGTCCGCATCACCAATAAATGCGGGAAACGCGCCAACTCCGGCATAAAACTCGCTTCGGCAAAGGCGTGATAGGCCTCATCTAACACCACCAAGCCGGGCGCGACCTCGAGTATCGCAAGAATTGTCCGCCTATCCCATAAATTACCGGTAGGGTTATTCGGATAGGCTAAAAAAATCACCGCCGGTTGGTGTTGAGCAATCGCCGCCAACATGGCTTCCGCATCCAAATTAAAATCCGGCCGTAACGGCACCCCCACAAATCGCAAATTCACGCAGGCCGCGATCATTTGGTACATTACAAAACTCGGCGTAGGCGCCAACACCACCCGATCCGAATCCGCCAGCGCCATCAAGATCATCTGAATTAATTCATCCGAGCCATTGCCTAGCACAATTTCACTTCCCGCAGGAACCGCCATTGCCTGACGTAGGGCTTGAGTGAGTTGTGTGGCGTGCGGATCGGGATAACGATTGAGCTCCACCTCACGCAACAACGCCAACCATTGGTCTTGCATCGGTACCGGCCAGCGATACGGATTCTCCATTGCATCAAGTTTGATCATCCCGGTCGCGGGTGGGACATGATACGCCGACAAGGCACGGATATTGGCGCGAATTAATTCACTGGGTGTCTTAGCCATATCTACTCGTTGTAATTCACATGTGCCCGTGCGGCCTACCAAAAACCATTCGTTGACGATGAGTTTATCGAATTTATACCCGGCTACAAATTCGATCTACAACATTGCCATTGACCACACGATTAAATTTTATTTAATCCGATACTCCGCCGATTTCGCATGCGCGGTCAGTCCTTCGCCCTGCGCCAGGGTCGCGGCGATTTTACCCAGTTGCGACGCCCCACTGGCCGAACACTGGATCAAACTCGAACGCTTCTGAAAATCGTACACCCCCAAGGGCGAAGAAAACCGCGCGGTACGCGAGGTCGGCAAAACATGATTGGGTCCGGCGCAGTAATCACCCAAGGCCTCGGCGGTATAACGGCCCATGAAAATAGCCCCGGCATGACGAACACGCTTGCTTAACGGCTCAGGATCCGCCACCGACAATTCCAAATGCTCGGGCGCAATATAATTGGCCACATCGACCGCCTCGGCCAGATCCCGCACCGCGATCAT
This sequence comes from Gammaproteobacteria bacterium, assembly GCA_016194635.1. Lineage (GTDB taxonomy): Bacteria > Pseudomonadota > Gammaproteobacteria > UBA6429 > Thiohalophilaceae > JACQBC01. The sequence continues at coordinate 232,053 of JACQBC010000030.1, forward strand.
CGCGCCGCGTTGGCTTAACGAGGCGGCGATAATCTTATTGCGTGACATTGCGGGTAATAATGTTTGAATGCTAGTAGTAACGCGGTCGAGATAGGCTTCATCCGGGGCGATTAAAATGGACTGGGCCGCTTCGTCGTGTTCCGCCTGAGAAAACAGATCCATCGCAATCCAGTCCGGATCGGTGTTACCGTCGGCAATGATCAGGATCTCCGAGGGCCCGGCGATCATATCGATACCTACCGCACCGAACACCATCGACTTGGCGGTCGCCACGTAAATATTACCCGGACCGACAATTTTATCGACCTTGGGGATCGTCGCCGTACCATAGGCCAAGGCGGCGATCGCCTGCGCACCACCGATGGCAAAAATCGTATCCACACCGGCGATCTTCGCCGCGGCTAACACCATATCATTGACCACAGCATCGGGCGTGGGCACCACCATGATGATCTCCGCCACACCCGCCACTTTGGCCGGGATCACGTTCATCAATACGGAAGAGGGATAGCTCGCCTTACCGCCCGGCACGTACACACCGACACGATCCAACGCGGTCACCTGTTGACCCAACAGGGTACCGTCGGCCTCGGTATACGACCAACTTTGAATACGCTGATGCTCATGATAGCGCCGCACCCGTTGCGCCGCCGTTTGCAAGGCCTCGCGGGTTGAGCTTGCCACACGTTGTGATGCCGCGTCGATCTGTTGCGGTGTAATTCGTAACTGGGCGATGTCGCGCACCTGCACGCGATCAAACCGATTAGTGAATTCCACCACCGCGGCATCACCCCGCTGCCGCACATCGCGGATAATATCCCGCACCGTCTGCGCCACATGATCATCGGAGACGGTATCCCAGGCCAACAACTTGTCCAGCTGCGTCCAAAAATCAGACTTATGGGTGTGTAATCGTTTGATTGGAATATTCATGAAATTTCCCTATGACTTCGCCTGGACGGCGGCGGCCATGTGTTGTACAAATTGCGTAATCCGCGCGTGTTTCATCTTCATCGACGCCTTGTTGACCACCAGACGCGAACTGATATCCGCGATATGTTCGGTGGGTTCCAGCCCATTGGCCTTCAAGGTATTGCCCGTATCGACCAAGTCCACAATATAGTCGGCCAAGCCTACCAGCGGCGCTAACTCCATCGAACCGTATAATTTAATCACTTCCACTTGTTTACCCTGCCGGGCAAAATACGCGCGGGTGATATTGAGGTATTTTGTTGCCACCCGCAGCCGACCCCGCGTGGCGCCGCGCTGCAGCGGCGCCGCCACCATCAAACGGCACTGGGCAATCTCCAAGTCCAAGGGTTCATACAACCCCTCGCCGCCGTGCTCCAATAACACATCCTTGCCCGCCACCCCCACATCGGCGGCCCCGTACTGCACGTAGGTCGGAACATCCGCCGCGCGGATGATCACCAGATTCACCCCCGCTTCCGTCGTCGGCAGGATCAACTTACGCGAGGTATTCGGATTTTCCAGCGGCTCAATACCGGCGCGTTTGAGCAAGGGCAGCGCCTCCTCAAAGATACGACCCTTGGACAGGGCAATCGTCAGTGAATTTGGGTTCATAAGCAGGCAGTGTACTAAACAATGCTGGGGCAATATAGATGGGGATTTTTTGCAAGGTGTCCACTATTTTATGTAGTGAGGTGATTAACCACATGTTCTATGAATAACGGGGGGAGACTTACCCGTTATTCATTAGGCCGCGACTCGCCGAATCGTCGCCCCTAACTGCTGCAACTTCTCCTCGATACATTCATAACCGCGATCAATATGGTAAATCCGATCCACCGGGGTATCGCCCTTGGCCACCAAGCCCGCCAGCACCAGGCCCGCCGAGGCACGCAGATCCGTCGCCATCACCGTCGCACCGGTTAACTGGGGAATACCGCGGCTTATTACCGTGTTACCCTTCACCTGCAAATCAGCCCCCATACGTTGCATCTCATACACATGCATAAAGCGATTTTCAAACACCGTTTCAGTAATCGCCGCCGCGCCCTCGGCAATCGCATTTAACGCGCAAAACTGCGCCTGCATATCGGTAGGGAACGCGGGATAGGGGGAGGTACGAATATCCACCGCCTTGGGACGACGGCCATCCATCTTAATCTCGATCCAATCGGCGCCGGTCGTCACCTGCGCCCCGGCTTCTTGCAATTTTGCAATCACCGCGTCGAGGTGGGCCGGCCGGGTATCTTTCAAACGCACGTTGCCGCCGGTCATCACAGCCGCGACTAAAAATGTCCCGGTTTCGATCCTATCGGGGATAACGTTGTACTTACCCCCGTGCAATTGATCCACCCCTTCAATGGTAATAATATCGCTACCGGCCCCTTGTATCTTGGCCCCTAAGGTGTTCAAACAATGCGCCAAGTCCACCACTTCCGGCTCGCGCGCCGCGTTTTCAATAATCGTTGTACCTTGCGCAAGAGTCGCCGCCATCATCAAGTTTTCGGTCCCCGTCACGGTTACGAGGTCCATCACCAACTTAGCACCGCGCAGGCGTTTGGCCTTGGCCTTGATGTAACCGTTTTCAACGCTGATCTCAGCGCCCATTTGTTGCAAACCATGGATGTGCAGATTCACCGGACGCGATCCAATCGCGCAACCTCCGGGTAATGACACCTCGGCCTGCCCAAAACGGGCGAGCAAGGGCCCCAGCACCAGGATGGAAGCCCGCATGGTTTTAACCAATTCATAGGGGGCAAGGAAACTCTTGATCGTAGAGCTATTCACCTGCACCTGCATTTTCTCGCCCATGGTGATCTCCACCCCGAGGCGGCCTAACAATTCCATGGTGGTGGTAATATCCCGCAAATGCGGAATGTTACCGATATTGACCGGCTCATTGGCCAATAACGTGGCAGCGATGATCGGCAACGCCGCATTTTTTGAACCGGAGATGCGGATCTCACCCGACAACGGTGCACCGCCGGTGATGATCAAACGATCCATGTTCTAGGAAACGCGCAGCTTGCGCGCCTTTTCCCATTCGGCCGGGGTATAGGTCTTGATCGATAGGGCGTGGAGTTCACCGCTGCGGATCCGATCATTGACGGTGGCATACACCAGTTGTTGTTGTTTCACCAAGCTCTTACCGGCAAACACCTCACCGACCACGATGGCATCGAAATGACTACCGTCACCTTTGACCATGACCTCACAACCGGGCAGACCGGCGCTGATAAGGCGTTTGATTTCTTCAGGGTCCATACGAATACCTTCAGGTTAATTGCCGCTATTGTAGCGAAGTGCCGTGGTGCGAGTAACTAGCAAAGCGGCTAGGGTACAGAACAATTGCAGATCAATTCTGATCTGACGCGATATTCTGTGGGCGTGAATAACCGACGACCGGCTTATCACAACCCCTCAGCCGGGGTTTTTCCGGCGGGCAGAAACGATTGGGCGGTTTGCGATCGCCCGCATTTTGGAACGCCAGGTTAACCAAGCGGTAGGATTTTATCGAGTTCGCTGACTTGCGCGATCTGCAGCATTTGCTTGGGCAGGTGCTGGTAACATACCTCGAATGAGCGTGCCTGCGCCATCCGCATCCACGCGATTAACAACGCCAGCCCCGCACTGTCACTGCGCGTTACCTGTTGCAGATCGATGCTGATTTTGCCTTGTAACCCCGCGAATAGGCTCTGCGAACTGGCGAACAATTCCGGCACCGTTTGCATGTTTAATTCCCCGCTCAGTGCCCATTGACCAGGGGAGGCTTGCTGCAAATTCACACGGCTCATGGGTTCACTTACTGCTGCTGAATTTATCGATAAATTGAGCGATGAGTTTTTCCAATACCAAGGTGCCTTGGGTCTTACGGATCAAAGAGCCTTGCGTCAAAAAATGCGTGGCGTTACAGTTCTTGGTGGAGGGTATCGCAGGTTCCGGTTTACCTTCCAACGCCGCCGATAATTCTTCGTCTTCCCCGCATTGGGTCACCGCCCCGGGCAGGATACCGATATATTTTTCACCCAACAATCCGGCGGTATAGACGTTGGCATCGGAGGAATCCGGGATCTGCTTATCGTACTGTCCCTGGATATGCAGGGTGACAACCGCAACATAACGGCGCGTGAGGTTTTCGATATTGTTATCCTTGGGGGTGGTTTTAACATCCGCCGTTGCGGGGGTTTTAAGTTGTTTGATCACCTTGCCGTCCTTGAGTAATACATCCCATAGCGGATCAAACCGAATTTGTGTGACCCGGCCAATGGTTACCCCCGCCATGGTCACGGGAGAACGTACTTTCAAACCACTGGCGTCTTCATACACGGCGGTAACATCAAAACCATTATCGCCTGAATACGCACTGAGATTACTCACCCGCATCGCCAACATAAATAAAGCGGCTAGGCCTCCGGCGACGAATAAACCCACCCAGATTTCGGTTGTACGTGTCGTCATCATAATCGTTACGCTCCAAACATTAATGCGGTTAAGATGAAGTCCAATCCCAATACCGCCAACGACGAATGCACTACCGTGCGGGTCGTGGCGCGACTGACGCCTTCGGCCGTGGGGATCGCGTCATACCCTTCGAACAAGGCAATCCAAGTTACCACTACGCCAAATACAAAACTCTTGGTTACACCGTTCAGGATATCGTTATAAACATCAACCTTGGCTTGCATCTGCGACCAATAAGCACCTTGGTCCACACCCAGCAAACCCACTCCAACAAAATAACCGCCTAATACACCCACCGCACTGAAGATCGCGGCTAGCAGTGGCATCGAGATAAAGCCCGCCAGAAAACGCGGGGCTAACACACGGCGGATCGGATCTACCGCCATCATTTCCATCGCGGATAATTGTTCCGTGGCTTTCATTAGGCCGATCTCGGCAGTCAACGCCGAGCCGGCACGCCCGGCGAATAACAAGGCGGTCACCACTGGACCTAACTCACGCACCAGCGACAAAGCCACCACCACGCCGAGTGATTCCTCGGCGCCAAAATCCACCAAGGTGTTGTAGCCCTGTAAACCCAATACCATGCCGACAAACAACCCCGATACCACAATAATCACCAGGGACAAAACACCGACCGAAAACACTTGCTGGATCACCAACCCAAAGCGCGGTAGTAACGCGGGCAGTCCCGCCAAAATATGTCCAAACAACAAATGGCCTCGGCCCAACCGTTGGAAAAAATCCAATCCTTTACGGCCTAATTCTTGAATCGGCGCTAATAACATGGTTATCTATCTACCACCGAGGTTAATAAATCGCGCCGATACTCTTCGGCGGGATAATGAAACGGCACCGGACCGTCCGGTAACCCTTTAAGAAACTGCTGTGCCCACGCCGATCCGGAATGACCCAATTCTTGCGCCGTGCCGTGGGCCACCACCTTGCCATTGGATAGGAGATAAATGTAATCCGCGATGCTGCTGGTTTCGGCAATATCGTGTGACACGATAATACTGGTGAGTCCCAAGGCATCGTTGAGTTGCCGGATTAAACGCACTAACACCCCCATCGATATTGGATCCTGCCCTGTAAACGGCTCGTCGTACATCATGATCATCGGGTCGAGCGCTATCGCGCGCGCCAAGGCTACACGCCGCGCCATGCCGCCGGAAAGTTCACTGGGCTGCAACTGCCATGCGCCGCGCAACCCGACCGCATGCAGTTTCATCAACACTAAATCACGAATTAATGGCTCGGACAGTTGGGTATGTTCGCGCAACGGGAAAGCCACGTTATCAAAAACATTCATGCCGGTCAGCAAAGCGCCGTTTTGAAATAACATGCCCATGCGTTTGCGCAGTGCATACAATGGCGCACGCCCGAGGCTGTCAACGCGTTGACCCTCGACACTCACCGCACCGCAGTCAGGCCGTAACTGACCACCGATCAAACGTAACAGAGTGGTTTTACCCGTACCGGAGGGCCCCATGATCGCGGTGATCTTGCCGCGTTGGATATCGATGTCGATACCGTCGAAGATCTTGCGGCTGCCGCGGGTAAACAGCAGCTGACGTACTTCAACCAGGGGCGTGGGGGGTGGGCTCATAACGGGGGCATTGTGCCTGTCTTTTTAGATTAAATCCAACATTGTAAGCGCTTGGCGCATCAACTTGAGCGCCGGCGGTGTGCCTTCAAAAATTACCGCCAGGTAACGCTGCGGATCTTGTGCCCCCAACAGCGCTTGCAGGACACGTCGCAAGGCGTGCAAATCCATATCCTTACTTTGGATGCGTGCGATGGCCAAGCGTCCGCGCCGCAACACGGCGCTGTCCCCCACACCGTCCCAACAGTAGCTCAGTTGTGCAGCCAGCGCTGCAGAAGGATTTAGTACTGTTCCTTCGGTCGCGGTGTTGGCCACGCACACGCGGTATAACGTTGCGAGGGTTAATACCGCTGCGGGATCCGTCATAACGCCACTGGCGGGGATCGCAACCCCCAACAACTGTTGGCCAAAACGCGACAATACCTCTAGGGTGTGCGCTAAGTACGCTGACTGACAGGCTGTGGCAGGCAGCTCCAAAATAAAAACCAAGGTTCCACCGGCCTGATCTAAATATCGATCCGCGCTGCGTGGATCATCCGGCCAATAACACATGGGCAGTAGTACAACGCGAAATTCATTGCTGTAAAAACCCAGGCGCCACTCCGGGGGTAAATCCGCTGGATAAAATTCCTGCTGCCATTGGGGATGCTGCCAATCACTGGCACCAACCAATATACGGTGGTCTTCCATTAGCGAGTGTGTTTAATTGTTCGATTGCGAGCCATGGGTGGATTATACTTGCCTATCTGAACCGCTGCTTAATCGCAAACCGCCACTGACCAGCCATGGGTGATGTAGTCCGCTTTAAGAAACCTAAACTCCAGGAAAAATTCCGGGGACGGAGTTTATGCGCCAACGGTTTCCATAAATGGAAAAGCGAAAAAGCCCGCCCATTTGATGTCAAACAGGGTAAACTGTTAACGTTATACCGTTGCACCCGTTGCGGTGCCACTAAAACAGAAGCGACATAACGATGCAGAATAGGTTTTGGTTGGTTAATAAACTGCTGGTGTTGATTACACTGCTCGCCCTGAGTTATGGCTGTGCCAGTGTCAAAACTCCGGACCAGCGCGACCCGTTGGAATCTTTTAACCGCGGTGTGTATCAATTCAATGATGTATTGGATCGTAATATCGCCCGGCCCGTGGCCCAGGTCTATAAAAACTATGTACCGGGTTTTGTGCAGTCGGGTGTATCCAACGTGTTCAGTAATCTAGATGACGTGGGGGTTGTGGTAAACGATGTTTTGCAGTTAAAACTGTTACAAGCCGTACAAGATTTTACACGGCTGATCGTGAACTCGATCGTGGGCATCTACGGTTTGTTCGATGTCGCCAGTGAGTTGAGTTTACCCAAACACCATGAAGACTTCGGGCAAACCCTTGCCGTCTGGGGTGTGGGCGACGGCCCGTACCTGGTGCTGCCGTTCTTAGGTCCCAGCAATGTGCGCGATGGCGTCAGTCTCGCGGCCGACTGGAAACTCGACCCTGTGATGTATATCAATGATAGCGAAAGCCGTTGGGGAGCTATTTTGCTACGGCTAACCGACAAACGCGCCAATTTACTCGAAGCCACCAAGACCATGGAAAAATCCGGCATCGATCCCTATGTTTTTATGCGTGATGCCTACTTTCAATACCGGACCAATTTGATCTACGACGGTAATCCGCCGCGCGAAAAAATTAAAAACACCACCCCAGAAGACCGTCAGCTCGAAGATGAACTCGACCAGCCGCCGCAAGACAACGGCACGAAGTAACCCGGTGGATACTCCTAAGGTTATCGCCCTCGCACGCGCGGTGATTGAAACCGAAGCCAGCGCCGCCGCCGCCTTGGCCACCCGGATTGACGCTCACTTTATTAAAGCGTGTGACCATATGTTGCACTGCCAGGGACGGATTGTTGTCATCGGCATGGGTAAATCCGGCCACATCGCCAACAAGATTGCCGCCACCTTGGCCAGCACCGGGACCCCGGCGTTTTTTGTTCATCCGGGCGAAGCCAGCCATGGCGATTTGGGAATGATCACCGCCAAGGATGTGGTCCTGGCCCTGTCGTATTCCGGTGAAACCGATGAAATCGTGACGATCATCCCCTTGATCAAACGCCTAGGTGTACCCCTGATTGTGATGACGGGTAATCTACAATCGCGCATCGCCACCGAGGCCACGGTGAATTTGGACGTCAGTGTCGCCAAAGAAGCCTGTCCCCTGGGACTGGCCCCCACCGCCAGTACCACCGCCGCCTTGGTGATGGGGGATGCCTTGGCGATCGCCTTATTGGAATCACGCGGCTTTACCTCCGATGACTTCGCCCGCTCGCACCCCGGCGGCCGCCTAGGTAAGCGCCTGTTATTACACGTGGGAGACATCATGCACCGCGACGCCGCGATCCCCAAGGTGGACACCGATGCCAGCCTGGCCGCGGCCTTGATGGAAATGACCCGCAAGGGCCTGGGCATGACCACCGTGGTGAATGCCCAGAATAAATTACTGGGGATATTTACCGACGGTGATCTGCGCCGCGTGTTAGACCACGGTAGCATTGATGTACAACAGCTAAAGATCGCCGCCCTGATGACCCCGCAGTGTAAATCGATCCGCGCCAACCAGCTGGCCGCCGAGGCACTGCAATTGATGGACAGCAAACGCATCAACGCCCTACCGGTGGTGAACGAAGACAATACCTTGGTAGGCGCAATCAATATGCACGATTTATTGCGTTCCGGCGTGATTTGATTGGCGCACTAGCCGATGCAAAACGTCCTCGACAAAGCGGCACAAATAAAACTGGTGGTGTTTGACGTCGATGGGGTGCTCACCGACGGCAATCTGTTTTTCGGTGACGACGGCATGGAATACAAGGCGTTTTACGCCCGCGACGGCCTGGGCATGAAATTATTACAAAAAACCGGCGTGGAGATCGGTGTAATCACCGCGCGTAGCTCGCAGGTGGTGATCCACCGGATGCAAAACCTAAGCATCGACCATGTGTACCAAGGTAACCTTGATAAACTCAGCGCCTACCTGGACCTCATCGGTAAATTGAAGTTGACACCCCAACAGACCGCCTACGTCGGTGACGACGTGGTGGATCTGGCGGTGATGCACCGCGCGGGCCTGGCGATTGCCGTGGCCGATGCCCACCCCCTGGTGAAACAACATGCCCATTGGATCACCTCCAACCCCGGGGGGCGCGGCGCGGCGCGTGATGTATGCGAATTGATCATGCAGGCCCAAGGCACGTTGGAAAACCAGCTGCATTCATTTTTATAAATGGGGCGTGTCCGCTACATCTTGTTATTACTCAGTGTACTGGGCGTGGCGTTGTTTAGCCGTTATTTATTGCAATCGGTCGAACCCCATGGAGTATTACTACCGGCCGAGATGCGCCACAGTCTGGATTATTTCGTCACCGACTTCTCGGCCACGGTATTCACCCGCGAAGGCAAACCCTATTACAAACTCAAGGCCAATCATATCGAGCATTTCCCTGACGATGACACGGTCACCATGCAGTATCCGGAATTACAATTCTTGCGCGAGTCGACCCTGCCGTGGCTGGCCTCGGCGCAAACGGGCACGGTATATCTGGATCGTGATGTGTTATATCTAAAAGGTAATGTGGTGCTCAATCGCGATACCACCGATATCAACCAACATATGCGTTTAACCGCGCAGGATGTGATTGTGAATTTAACCAAACGCACGGTGGATACCAAGAGCGAGGTGCATATCGAAGCAAAAAGCAGTAGTATCACCGCCACTGGAATGCATTTGGATTTAATCAAGGGCACGTTCAAACTCGATGCCAACGCCAAGGGAGTCTATGTACCGCATTAATTCCTGGTTAGTGGGTTGTTGTTGCCTGCCACTACTTAGCCTGAGCCCGGCCATGGCCTTACAAAGCGACCGTGACCAACCCATTCACCTGCAAGCGGATCGGGTGGAGATCAACGAAAAACAAGCCACCAGCGTGTATCAAGGCAATGTGCATTTACAACAAGGCAGCCTCAAGATCGATGCCGACGAGGTCACGGTGCAAATGAAACAAGGCCGATTGGATGTCATCATTATCAAAGGTAAACCGGCGCTATTGGAACAAATGCCCGAAAAGCAGGACACCCCGGTACGCTCGCGCGCCGATTACATGGAATATTTTGCCGATGAAGAACGCCTATTACTCAAGAGCAATGCCGAGGTAGTCCAAGGGCAAAATTTATTTCGCGGCGATCATATCGAATACGATACCCGTAATAGCATGGTGCGAGCCCACAAAGATCCAAGCAGCGATAGCCGGGTACACGCGGTGATCCAACCGGGCGAGAAACCCCTCCCTGCCACACCGTTACCCGACGGCCCCAAACCAATCCCATGAATAACCTCACCGCCAACGGGTTGGCGAAACGATTCAAGCACCGTACCGTTGTCAAGAATGTTTCATTTCATATCCACAGCGGCGAGGTGGTAGGGTTGCTTGGCCCCAACGGCGCGGGTAAAACCACGTCGTTTTACATGATTGTCGGCCTGATCAGCAGCGATCAGGGCAGTATCAGTGTCGATGATCGCGATATCACCCTCCTGCCCATGCACGCCCGCGCCCGTCTGGGGATTGGCTATTTACCGCAGGAGCCCTCGGTATTTCGTAAACTCAGCGTGGCGGAAAATATTTTAGCCATCCTCCAAACCCGTAAGGAATTGAGTGCCTTGCAACAAGAACAGGAGCTGGAACAGCTGCTGGAGGAATTACACATTGGCCATATCCGTCATAACCTCGGGATGAGCCTGTCGGGGGGGGAACGGCGGCGGGTCGAAATCGCCCGTGCCCTGGCGACCCGGCCCCGTTTTATCCTGCTGGACGAGCCCTTTGCGGGGGTAGACCCCATCTCGGTCCTGGACATCCAAGCGATCATCCAGCACCTCAAGCAACGCGGTATCGGTATTCTGATTACCGACCATAACGTGCGGGAAACCCTCAAGATCTGCGATCGGGGCTATATTATCAATGCCGGTGAGGTCATCGCCCAAGGGGAGCCGGGCGTATTACTGGCCGATCGACAGGTTCGGCAAGTCTATTTAGGGGAAAACTTTAGCCTCTAAGGTTTTTCTCTACAGCCCAGGTTAAATACGCTAGAATTTCCTTACGGTCGGCGATAATGCAGAAACCAGGCCAGACTGTCCGGAGACAATGAAACAAGCCTTACAACTCCGTCTTGGTCAACACCTGACCATGACCCCGCAATTGCAGCAGGCGATCAAGCTGCTGCAGCTCTCAACCATGGAGCTGCAACAAGAAATCCAGAGTGTCCTGGAGGCCAATCCGTTACTGGAAGTGAGTGAGGAACCGGAAGCCCCCGCCACCGACTATAACCTCTACAACAATACGAGCGCACCGTCCGAAACCACGGCCAGTCCCGAAACGGCCAGCCCTAGCCCGGAGTCCGCGGCAAGCGAAACTCCAGGAAACAGTGAGGACTACACCGAAATTAATGATCAATGGGACAACAGTTATGAAGCCGTGCCCAGCGGCAGTGGCAGCAGCAGCGGCGAAGACGATCGCGACTACGAAGTGTCAGATTCAGCGGGCGAGAGCCTGCAAGACCATTTACGCTGGCAAATGGAGCTTACCCCCTTTACCCCCACCGATCGCCGCATCGCCGAGGCGATCATCGACGCGATCAGCGATGACGGTTACCTCAGCACCAACGTTGAGGAAATTCACCAAACCCTCAGCAAAGAATTGGCCATCGACCCCGACGAAGTCACCGCGGTGTTGCACCGAGTACAAAATTTTGATCCCCCCGGTATCGCCGCCCGGAATTTACAAGAAAGCCTCGTCTTACAGCTTCGCCAGCTCCCGTTAGGCACACAATGGCGCACTCAGGCATTGGAATTGGTGGAGCAACATTTCACCGTACTGGCCGAACGCGACTTCCCGCTGCTGTTACGTCGCTTAAAAATCAAGGAAGAACAACTGCGTCACGTGGTGCATTTGATCCAATCGCTCAACCCCCGGCCGGGAGGACAAATCACCGCCGCCAAACCTGAATACATTATCCCCGATGTTATCGTGCGCAAGGTACGCAACAAATGGAAGGTGGAACTCAACCCCGAGACCGCGCCCAAGGTGCGCATCAACCCCCACTACGCGCAAATGATGAAACACGCTCACAATAGCGCTGACACTACCTATATTAAAAATCACTTACAAGAAGCACGCTGGTTTATCAAGAGTCTGGCCAGTCGCAATGATACCCTGCTGAAAGTCGCCCGTTGTATTGTTGATCAACAACGCGGTTTCTTCGATTACGGCGCCGAAGCCATGAAGGCCCTGGTATTACACGACGTCGCCGAGGCCGTCGGGATGCACGAATCCACCATCTCACGGGTCACCACCAAGAAATACATGCACACCCCGCGCGGCATCTTTGAACTGAAGTACTTCTTTTCCAGTCACGTTTCCACCACCGACGGTGGCGAATGTTCTGCGACCGCGATCCGCGCCTTGATTAAGAAACTGATCACCGCGGAAAACCCCGGCAAACCCCTGAGCGATAGCAAATTGGCATTGATTTTGTCGGACCAAGGTATCAATGTCGCACGCCGCACCGTGGCCAAATACCGCGAGGCCTTGGCCATACCACCCTCCAATGAGCGTAAACGGCTCACATGAACCCGCCTTTCCCGCAACAACAGGAGTTTATACCTATGCAACTGAGTGTCACTGGACATCATGTCGAAATTACCCCACCGCTACAAACCTATGTCGCGAATAAATTTGAGCGCTTAGAGCGCCATTTTGACCATGTGACCAATGTCCACGTGGTACTGACGGTGGAAAAACTGCGCCACAAGGCCGAGGCCACCGTGCATATCAGTGGCGCCGATGTGTTCGCCGATGCGATTGACGGGGACATGTACGCCGCGATCGATCTGTTAGCGGATAAACTCGACCGCCAGATCAAGAAACATAAAGAAAAACTCACTGACCATCACCGCAGCGAGGGCCGCTCGCAAAAGCAGCCAAGCTAGCACCCCCGGTCCGCAACCCGCCACGCATTGACTATGCACACCACCAGGCTTGCCCTCGGTGAGTTATACGCCTATTTCGCTCACCCCCTGCAATGGCACTGGCTTGGGTCGGCCAGTGATTATTCCCACCAGGTCTTAGCCGCAACCGATCCACCGCGCGCCTGGACCGGTACCCTACGCGGCGAACACGTTCCAGAGGTAATGGTGGTGGATATAAATGAAATCCAGCACCTTAGCCCCTGGCTAGACCAACGTGCGCCCAACCTCGATGATCTACCCCGCTTAGTCGTGGTGTGTAATACCCGCAAGCCGCCAGCGTGGAAAAATCAACCCCGGTTCGCCGCGTTTTACAGCCGTTGTGAAACCACGGATGTGATCCAATCCCTGACCTATTATCTAGCCGATAAACTATCCGAGGCCACCACGGTGCATGCCGTATTAATGCGGATCAATACCAGCGGTGTCCTGCTCATGGGCGAAAGCGGTAGTGGTAAAAGCCAACTGGCACTGGAACTGATTCAACAGGGTCACGCCTTGGTAGCGGACGATGCCCCGCTACTGTACCGCAGTGGACTAAAACGCTTGACCGGTACCTGCCATCCTGTATTGGCCAACTTCTTGGAGGTTCGTTCGCTTGGATTGCTCAACATACGCGCCATGTACGGTACACAGGCGATTGCCGCTTGCCAAGAAATTGATATGCTCATCGAACTGCATCCCACCCACACTTCGGTTGAACGGCGTTTGTCCCCGCAGCTAACCTCGCGCAAGTTGTGCGGGGTTGATGTCGCCTGTCTCCACTTAGAGGTTATTTCAAACCAATCTATCGCCTGCTTGATCGAAGCCAGCGTGCGTCAACAGCAGCTACTGCAGCAGGGTTATGATGCCAGCCTCGACTTCAGCGAACAGCAATTGCGCTGGATGGAATTTAAACAAAAATGAACTTGGTCATCGTCAGCGGGTTATCCGGTTCGGGAAAAACCATCGCCCTTCAGGCCCTAGAAGACCTGGACTATTACTGTATCGATAATCTACCCATTGGGATGCTGCATGCGTTTGCCGAGCAAATTACCACAACCCCCGATGTGGTGTATGACAAATACGCTGTGGGCATCGACGCACGCAACCTTGCCCCCAATCTGGGTGAATTCCCCACGATACTCGCGGCGGTCCGCGCCATGCGGATCGACACCCAGGTGTTTTATTTAAGCGCGGACGACGTCACCTTGATTAAACGCTTCAGCGAAACCCGGCGTAAGCACCCCTTAACCTCAGACCGGTTGCCGCTCAATGAAGCGATCGTATGCGAGCGGATATTCCTTGAACCGATCGTCTCCAACGCCGATTTGGTTATCGATACCAGCCATACAACCGTACACCAGTTGCGGGAACACATCCGCTCGCGTACGACCGCCTCGGGCAGCGGGGCTATGTCTATCCTATTGCAATCCTTCGGCTTCAAACACGGTATTCCGATAGATGCCAATTTTGTATTCGATGTCCGCTGCGTGACTAATCCTTATTGGGTGCCGGAGTTACGCCGCAATACGGGCCAAGAACAAATGGTGGTCGATTATTTAGAAAGCCACGAGGATGTTAAAACCATGTATGCTGACCTTAAGGCATTTATCCTCAAATGGTTACCCAGTTTTGAACAGGAAAAACGCAGTTATATGACTATCGCTATTGGCTGTACCGGAGGCTACCATCGTTCGGTGTATTTCGCGGAAAAACTCGCTGCTGAACTGCGCGCCCAGGGTAAAACCGTCTTGGTGCGTCACCGCGAGTTATCGCCGTAAGCACCCATGCAACAACAATCGATCGAAATCATCAACAAACTTGGCCTGCACGCCCGCGCCGCCGCGAAATTTGTCACGTTGGCGCAAACCTTCGCCGCCGATATTCAAGTCCAGAGTAATAACCGCAAGGTCAACGGCAAAAGTATCATGGGTATGATGATGTTGGCCGCCGCCAAGGGAACCCAAATCGAGCTCATTATCGAGGGCGAAGACGAATCGATCGCCATGCAACAATTAATTGCACTGATTAATAATCGGTTCGATGAAAATGAATAAGCTGCTACACTTGCCACATCTTCCAGCCACGGTGTGGTTATGCAAGCCGAAGTCACTCAGTCTCAAGACGTTGATTTGCTGACGCAATTAAATTCGGCGATTAAAGCCGAAGATTCAGAGCAAATTAAGGCCCTCCTGGCCGATCAACACCCCGCCGATATTGCGCTCTTGCTGGAATCACTCCCGGCGAATCTACGCGCCCAGGTCTGGTCACAGGTACCGCCTGAACATGAAGGTGAGGTATTGCTGAGCCTGAATGACGAGGCGCGTTCCGCGATCATCAAGAAAATGCAGCCCGGGGCCTTGCTCGCCGCGACCGAAACCCTGGACACCGATGACCTGGCCGACATCTTACCGGAGATGCCGCGCAATGTGATCCAAGAGTTACTGCTGACCATGGAACAGCAGGAGCGCGATCGCCTGCACGCTGTGTTGGGCTACCCTGAGAATACCGCCGGTGGCCTGATGAATCTGGACAGTATCACGGTACGTCCCGATATCAGCCTCGACGTGGTGATCCGTTATTTACGCCGACGGGGTGAAGTTCCCGAAACCACCGATCGATTATTCGTGGTGGATCGGGATGGTCTGCTATTAGGAATATTACCGATCACCTACGTACTCACCCATGACCCTGAAATCACGGTGGAATCGATCATGCAATCGGATATCGATGCCATCCCCGCCCACATGAGTGCGCAAGATGTGGCTAATATGTTTGAACGCCGCGATTTGGTTACCGCCCCGGTGGTGGATGAAAACAATAAATTGCTCGGCCGTATCACCATCGACGATGTGGTTGACGTGATCCGTGACCAATCCGATCAATCCTTAATGGGGATGGCGGGCTTAACCGTGGAAGAAGATTTATTCGCCCCGGTACTGATGAGCGCCAAACGGCGGGCGTTTTGGTTGGGGATCAACCTCATTACGGCGATCATCGCCTCGGGCGTGATTCGGCAATTTGATCAGACCATCAATCATTTCGTCGCCCTGGCGGTGTTGATGCCAATCGTCGCCAGCATGGGGGGCATCGCCGGTAGCCAAACCCTGACCTTGGTGATACGCGGCATGGCCTTGGGACAGATCAGCAATACCAATGCGCGCCGCTTGTTGTTCAAAGAGATCGGTGTTGGGTTACTAAACGGGCTGATTTGGGCGTGTTTACTCGCCCTGTTCACCGAATTTTATTACCACAATCACACCTTAAGTCTGGTGATTGCCATTGCCATCGGCGCGAACCTACTGGTGGCCGCGATTACCGGGGTGTTATTACCCGTGTTCTTGCACCGCTTACGCGCCGACCCCGCCCTGGCCGGCAGCGTGATCCTTACCACCTTTACCGATGTCGCAGGGTATTTTGTGTTTTTAGGACTAGCCACGTTAATATTGATTTAAAGCGTCACGCCCCGGCGATCGTCATCGAGTCGATCAACCACGATCCGGTACAGATATTACCGCGCCGATCAAGATCATTACCGATGGCGCGGACCTGTGAAAACATCTGGCGTAAATTACCCGCCAGGGTGAACTCTGCAATCGGGTATTGAATCTCGCCATTCTCCACCCAGAAACCGGTTGCGCCGCGCGAATAATCCCCGGTGACGATATTCACCCCCTGCCCCATCACCTCGGTCACCAAGATACCGCGCTGCATCTGCTGCAACAAACCCTTGAGATCAAGGTTACTGTCGCTTACAAATAGATTATGAACACCGCCGGCATTGCCAGTGGTGTGTGAATTCAAGCGCCGCGCGGCATAACTATCGAGAATATAATTACAAAGCGTCCCCTGTTCGATGATCGGCTGGGCGCGGGTAGCAACCCCCTCGCTATCAAACGGGGCGCTGCCCAAGGCTTGTTTGAGGTGCGGACGTTCATCCACGTTGACAAACGCCGGGAACAACCGCTGCCCGCGTGTATCAAGTAGAAAACTAGCGTTGCGGTACAAGGCGCTGCCCGAAATCGCCCTTACCAAATGACCCAGTAAACCACGCGCCACTTCGGCGGTGAATAGCACGGCCGATTGTTGGGTCTTCAGCTGACGCGCTTGTAGACGTTGTACCGCGCGTTGCGCTGCGGTTCGCCCGACGCTACGCGGATCTTCTAATTGGCGTGGCACGCGGGCCACACTATACCAATAATCGCGTTGCATCTCGGTTTCATGCTGTGCGATAACAGTACATCCCAGGCTGTGGTGTGAACTGGCAAAGTCACCGAGAAATCCGTGCGAGGTTCCGTAAACCCGCAAACTGCTGTGCGTCGAGACATAGGCCCCTTCGGAGTTGCTAATCCGCGCATCCGTGTCACGCGCCGCTTGTTCAGACTCGCACGCCAGGGTGATCGCGGCCTCGGTGCTGATCGTCCAGGGATGAAGTAGATCCAAATCAGGTATTTCGCGCGCGAGAAATTCCGCCTCGACCAAGCCCGCATAGGGATCGGCCTCGGTATAACGGGCAATGTCACAGGCGGCCTGCACCGTTTGAGCGATCGCCTTGGTGGAAAAATCGGTGGTACTGGCCGAACCCTTACGCTGACCAAGGTAGACGGTGACACCCAAGCCCTTGTCGCGATTGTGTTCGATGGTTTCCACTTCACCCAAACGTACATTGACGGCAAAACCGTTTTCCACACTCACCCCGGCTTCCGCCGAAGTGGCGCCACGGCGTTGGGCCTGGGCAAGGATTTCACTGACGATAGCGCGTAAACCCGCTGCATCGTGCGCTACAGTAGGATCCGACGGGCTTACCTCACCCGTTAGCACGCGCGGATTAGGTGCCATGGGTGCCCCCCACCGTCAGGCTATCAATTTTCAGGGTGGGCTGACCCACTCCTACCGGAATACTTTGCCCTTCCTTGCCGCAGATACCCACGCCCGTATCGAGTTTTAAATCACTGCCAACCATGCTGATCCGCTGCATAACCTCGGGACCGTTGCCGATCAGGGTCGCGCCCTTTAATGGCGTGGTGACCTTACCATCCTCGATCAAATACGCCTCGCTGGCGGAAAACACAAATTTACCCGAGGTGATATCGACTTGACCGCCGCCGAAATTCGCCGCGTAGATCCCGCGTTTGACGCTGGCGATGATTTCCCGCGGATCGTGTTTACCCGCCTGCATGTAGGTGTTGGTCATGCGCGGTAAGGTGAGATGCGCATAGGATTCACGCCGCGCGTTACCGGTGGGGGCCATTTTCATCAACCGGGCATTGAGTTTATCTTGCATATACCCTTTGAGGATGCCATTTTCGATCAACACATTGCGTTGGGTCGGGGTACCTTCATCGTCGATGCTGAGCGAGCCGCGCCGGTTCATGATTGAACCATCATCGATTACCGTACATTCACTCGCGGCTACGCGCTCGCCGATCCGTCCGGAAAAAATTGAACTGCCCTTGCGATTAAAATCGCCTTCCAACCCATGCCCCACGGCCTCATGCAACAACACCCCCGGCCAGCCCGGGCCTAACACGACAGGCATGGAACCCGCCGGGGCATCGATCGCGTCAAGATTCACCAGCGCTTGGCGCACCGCTTCTTGCGCAAAACCCAGGCCGCGCTGTTCTTGTAAGAAATAGTCGTAATTCACCCGCCCGCCACCGCCAGCGCTGCCTTGTTCACGCCGGCCGTTATGCTCGGCAATCACACTCACGTTGAGTCTCACCAGGGGACGGACATCGGCGCTGAAGGTGCCGTCACTGGCGACGATCAAAATAATCTCATGTACCCCCGCCAAGGAAACAATCACTTGTTTAACCCGTGGGTCGATCACGCGCGCGGCGGCGTCTAGTTCGCGTAGCAACGCGACTTTGGCGTCCGCGCTTAAAGCCAACAAGGGATCATCCGCGGAATACAACGCCGGGCTAGGCTGGCTGTGCCAGGCGTGAATCTGCTTCACCTGACCGTGTTGCGCAATGGCGCGCGCGGCCGTGGCCGCGGAGGTTAACGCGGGTAAAACAATCTCATCGGAATAGGCAAAACCGGTTTTCTCACCACTCACCGCCCGTACCCCGACCCCTTGTTCGATATTGTATTGCCCCTCTTTAACTATACCGTCTTCCAACATCCAGGACTCGTGGCGTGAGGATTGAAAATATAAATCGGCATAATCAATTTGGTGGCCGAGGATTTGCTGTAATACTTTCTGTAATTGATTCTCGTCGAGCTCGGCCGGGGCTAGCAGGTCTTGCCGGGCAATCTCTAACATGGTGTCGTTCATGGTTTTAGCTCGCAAGGAATACGTCGATGTTCCAAGGTGGGGAAATTGCGCCGCACTTGACGCAGTAGATCCATATTGATATTGGCCACCACAAAGCCTGAGCCGCGCGGTAAACGGTCAAGAATACTGCCCCAGGGATCGACGATCATACTGTCGCCGTGGGTCTCGCGGCCATTCATGTGATATCCCCCCTGCGCCGCGGCGATAATATACGACAGGTTTTCGATAGCGCGGGCGCGCACCAGGGTTTCCCAATGGGCCCTACCGGTGGTGGCGGTAAAGGCCGAGGGAATCGCGATGATTTCCACTTTTTCATTGACCATGCGGCGAAACAACTCCGGGAAACGGATATCGTAGCAGATCGCCAACCCCAACCGGCCAAAGGGCGTCTCAACCACGACGATGTCCTTGCCCGCTTCGATGGTTTGAGATTCGGAGTAGGTCTCACCGCTTTCTTGAATCTTAACATCGAACATGTGGATCTTGTCGTAACGCGCCAGCGCCTTACCCCGATCATTATAAACAATGCTGGCGGCGCGCACGTGATCGGCACTGGTTCCCTTTAGCGGTATGGTCCCACCAATAATCCAGACCCGATGTTTATCCGCCTGCGTCGCCAGGAATTGCTGAATCTGGCCGGCTCCCGCTTGTTCGGCAATTGCAAGTATGTCCGGCGCTTTCATCCCCATGTGGGCAAAGTTCTCCGGTAACACCACTAAGTCGGCACCGGCGTCCACCGCGCGACTGATGAGCCGGGCCGCTTCGGTTAAATTAGAACCGACACTGGGGCTGGAGGCCATTTGAATAGCGGCAACACGTTTCATGGCGGGGATGGGGGAATTAATCCGATGTCAGCGAATACTGCCTAACAGCATAACATAAAGTGAAATCCATACGTATCTATTCAGCGCCTCCGCTCGAGTTCGTCTGTGGTGTTGTCTTCTTAGTGGTTTCGGTAATCAGTGGATGTTCCCAACTGCCTTTGACCGAATAACGTTTCGCCAAGGAATCATCGATCTTTTTACCCATGAACCGGTCAAAGAAAAATGCCCAACCGCAGGTAGCCCCGCCTGATAACAAACAACCGATCATCGTCAGCGAGCTGGTTACCCGTGGTACCGCGATAACCTCTAGATCGTAATCACGCGCCGCAAAACCGGTACGTCCACGGATCGCGACCACCGCCGCCGGGCTATTGATATTGAGGTCATTGGTAATGGCATTGCCATTGGTAATCTCAAAACTACCGCGGATCTCGTCAAAACTCATACCACGGCTGAATTCTTTAAAGTTGAGGAACAGGTGGCGCGGTAATTCAGTAAGACTAAGCAAGCCAAGTAGCCGACCGGCACCGGGTTCTACTTCGGCGATCGTACCATCGGTAATCACCACCCCGACGCTGCCATTGAGTTTGGCAAAATCAAAACGGTTTGGGCTATCCGCCCAATTCACTTGCAGGTGCGCCTGTGCCTTGCCATGCCGAATCACATGCGTGAAACCCAGGCGCTGCAACATATTACCCACATTAGGACTGTCCAGATCAAAACGCATATTGGTCAGGTGTTTCATTTTGCGGTAATACCAACTGCCGCTGCCGGTAATCGTCATATCGTCGGAACTCAAATTGAACTTATCAAAACGCACTCCGTCTTTATCGCGTTGCATGGCGATATCCAATTGCCCCAGGCGCATGTCATCCACGATAAATTCACGTATCATCCCGTTGATCAGCGGCATTTGATCCGGAGTAGGCGCTGGCCCATCCGCGCTGTGGCTGGAAGTGTGCACGGAAAAATGATCCATATCTAAATGGATCGGTAAGTCCAGGCGGGGTAATCCCACAGGGCGATCTTGGCCCTGGTTAGGGTTCACTAGCTTGGCCTTCCATTGATCAATATTGAAGTTTTCTAACCGGCCACCGATCTCCACGACCTCCTCGCTGGGCAGTTCAACCGCTTTACCCGAAAAATTAATCGCTGCCTTGCGCAGGCCAAACCCCGCCGAAGAAGCCGTATCGAATAAAAATTGCGCGCGCACACTGCTATCCACCGCCACGCCCAGACGTAATAAATTATCCCCCGGAAATTGCAGTTCCACATGGAAATAACGCCGATCAGAGTTGAGCTTGCCCAGGGGCGCGGGTAAATCTACCGCCACGCCCAATAATTCTGTATCAAAACTCATATTCCCCGGCACCGGATGACCGTCCAGGTGGTACCCAAAATTCACCGTACCACTCCAGGGTGTGCGGCCGTTAAAATCAGCGGCGAGGGAGGGCGCCAGCCGTTGCAACAGCGTGTGTAGATCCATCTCACCCCGCAGGTTGATCGATATTTGTTGGCTGTCGCGTATATTTTTAGTGGCCACCGACAGCTGGGTGGGATTACCAAACAGCTCGGCACGTATTTGGCTAGCCTCCACCCCGGCGGTCGAATACTGCAATTCACCGTTGAGTTTCCCCACCGTCAATTTTCCTTGAAAACTCTTCAAACTGCTGTCTTCAAAACTTACCTTACCGTGATAATCCAAGGGATATTGTTTCTCCAACCGTTCTACCAAGGGCACTTGTAAACTCAAACTGGCGGTAGTATTGCCGGCAATTTTAGAACCCGCGTAAAAATCCTTGGCCTGGGCCGCAATGCCGCTGTCCACCAAGAAATGCACCGCGTCTTGGGTACTGCCGGTAAATTCGCCCTTTACCTGTAAGACAGGATTTTTAAAGTTGGCAATGGTAGCGTTAACATTGCTTAGTGTACCCTCGAACAAAGCCGCCTGCGTGGCGGATAATGCCATCCCGGTTCCGCTAAAAAGTCCGTCGACCCGCAACTGGGTTAGGTGCGGCCATGCGGGTTTATAATTGAGTTCCATCGCGTGCGCACTGAAACTAACCACGAATTTTCCCGCGCCGTTATTAAATGGAAAATCCGCCAGTCGACCCTGTAACAATATCGCGCCGGTATCTACCTGGCCGGCGACAATGCCTTTGTCTAACCATTGAAGCAGGGATCGATCCATGATCGCCACGGGATAATATTTACCCGCGGCGGCGGCATTTAACTTGCTGACGTGCGCTTGCATATCCAGATAGGTGGAAGCCGGCCCATTAGGTATAACGGCATAGAGCCCCGCCTCGGCGGCAAGATCGGTATTGCCCACGCGTAACTGTGGAACATCGACATATACATTCAAACCGTCGCGCCACCAACTCGCAGCGGCGTGGAGCTGATCTAATTCAATAGGGGCGCGAAATAATCCGTTAAAATCCCAGTTCGATTTAGTACTATCCAGCGTCACCACTCCACGCTTAGAATCAAACCACACCGCCCCATTCACCCCGGTAATACCCGGTACACCTTGCCAGGGCTTTGCTGAAATATTGGCAAATTGCGTACTGAGGGTAAAATCCAACGCGGTCAGGGATTCGGGATGAAACTGTAAAAACAAATCGTGTAGATCACCGTGCGGCTGCATGTGGGTCAAAATAGCGTCGGATTTCTTGTCGAGCAATTTGACCAGATTCAATACATTATGCAAGTCACGTAATTTAATCAGGCTGGTGTGTACCGTCAACATGCCTTGCGGTAAAGATTGATAATCTAACGAAAATGCCGTTGCCGGCCAAACCGCCTCGGCCTGTTGATAACGAAAATCATCTACCCGCAGCTGCCATCCCTGCGGGCGCTGACTCCAGTCAAAATTACCCGACAGCAGTTTTAGTACAAAGGGTTTATCTTGATGCCCAGCAGTAAGCCGTACATCGCTGATCGACAGCGTGCCGCTGAGCGACGCCAGTCCTTGCGGCTTCCACCCGCCCCAAATATAAAAATCCATCAACCCTTCGTGCAAGGTTAGGTTTAGTAACGTAAGCTGCCTGCCCCAGTTATTGGCATGCACCTGTTGTCCGTGCGCGTAAAACTCACCTTGCCATTGCGCCGGCACTAAAATATCGCCGTTCAAATCCACCGCCAGTTGCAACTGGGCACCGAGTTCGGAAGGTAAACGTAAATTTCCAGTTAACTGATGGCGTTGATCATTATTGCGTAATTTTATATTAACCTGGGTGAATTGAATTTTCTTGGTGCCCAAGACATCGTCACGCCACAACACCCGGCTGTTTTCTATCACCAAACGGCTGCGCTCAAAGAACCATTTGCTTAATTCATCTTGTGGCGTGTCGGTTTTTTCCTGGGGATCGTTGATGGTCTTTTCTAATGCATCGACCGCGTATCCTTGGACAGTCAACACTCCACTCTTGTGCCGCCAAATCACCAGATCCGCGCCGCTAATGGTAATACTCTCAGGTATCACCTTGCGATGACGGATCGAGCGCAGCAGATCAAATCCAACCCGCGCCGAATCAAAACGCAGCAATTCATGTTGATGGCGTTGATCAAACATGCGCACACCGTTAAAAATAATCTCCGGTGTGAGCCCATCCAGCTTAGCATCCATGGATTCGATCTGCACCACGCGGCCTAATGCGCTGCTGGCGAGGCTCTCAATCTCGCTACGGTAGGATTTAATATCCGGCAAGTAGATCCGTGCCAACGAGATGCCTGTCGCCAGCACAATGATCACCACCGCCAAGCTGTACCAAAATAGCCGGTAGCATGCGCGTAACCAGCGCCTGGCGCGGTTTGGGTGGTGGGATGTTGGCGTAGACATATTACATTAATACAACATCGAATTGTTCCTGGCTGTAGGCCGATTCGATCTGCAACTTGATCGGTTTGCCGATGAATTCCTCTAACTCCGCGAGACTGGTGGATTCCTCATCCACCAACATATCGACCACGGGTTGTGAGGCCAGCACCAGCAATTGTTGTGTATCGAACTGTCTGGCTTCACGCAAAATCTCCCGAAAAATATCGTAACACACGGTTTCCGGCGTCAACATTGAACCGCGGCCATTACACACCGGGCAGGGCTCACACATGATCTGCGCCAAGGATTCGCGTATGCGTTTACGCGTCATCTGCACCAATCCCAAGCTTGAAACCTCACTCAGATGGGTACGGGCATGATCGCGTTCGAGGTTTTTTTCTAAGGCGCGTAATACCTGGCGACGATGCTCTTGATCCTTCATATCGATGAAATCGATAATAATAATACCACCAAGGTTACGCAGGCGCAGTTGTCGCGCGATGGTTTGAGTGGCTTCTAAATTGGTTTTAAAAATAGTCTCTTCCAGGTTACGATGCCCGACAAACGCACCGGTATTGACGTCGATCGTGGTCATCGCTTCGGTTTGATCAATGATCAAATAACCACCGGACTTTAATTGCACCTTACGCTCTAACGCCTTATGGATTTCATCTTCAACACCATATAAATCGAATATCGGACGCTCCCCCGGATAGTGATCAATACAATCCACCAGCTCCGGCAGAAATTTACCGGCGAATTTCTTGATTCTTTCATAGGTTTCGCGTGAATCAATCCGAATCGCCTCGATCTGTCGTCCGCTTAAGTCGCGCATGGTACGCATTACCAAGGGCATGTCTTCGTGCACCAAGGAACCGGCGGGTTCAATGGCGATTTTTTCTTGGGTCGCGCGCCATAATTTTTGTAAAAACTGCATGTCTTTAATCACGGCTTGTTCGCTGATCCCATCGGCCACGGTCCGGACGATATAACCACCGGGATCGAACCCCGCCATGTTGTGGGTAATTAAATCTTTCAGGCGCTGCCGTTCTTCAGCGCTTTCGATCTTTTGCGACACCCCCACGTGCATTCCAGCTGGGACATATACCAAATAACGCGAGGGTATAGAAATTTGGGTGGTAAGCCGCGCTCCTTTGCTACCGATGGGATCTTTAATTACTTGCACCACCAGATCTTGCCCTTCACGCAACAACTCCATGATCGGCTCATCGGGTTTACCGTTAGTGGTTTGATCCTCGTCCATCGGCCGCACAATGTCAGAAGCGTGTAAAAACGCGGTGCGTTCTAACCCCACGTCGATAAACGCGGCCTGCATGCCGGGCAAAATGCGACTAACCCTACCCTTATAGATATTACCCACCAGGCCACGCCGACTGGCGCGTTCGATATGCACCTCGTGTAACACCCCATTCTCGACGTAGGCTACCCGCGTCTCGCGCGGTGTTATATTAATCAGCAATTCTTCGCGGGTTACCATCGGCATCGGTTATACAGTCCAGTAAGGTATATTAAATTGTTGCAGCAGCTGTACGGTTTCATACAACGGTAGCCCCATTACCGCGGAATAACTACCGTGCAAGGACTGAATAAACACCGCGGCTTTACCTTGGATGGCGTAGGCCCCGGCCTTGTCGCGTGGCTCGCCACTGTCCCAATAGGCGACACACTCCTCCAAGCTCAAGGCGCGCAAACTAACTTCACTACAATTAACCATGACTGAACATGTGTCGTGGCATAGCGCAACCGCGCTATATACCTGATGGCTACGGGCGGATAAACGTTGCAACATCGCCAAACCCGCGGATTTATCCCGGGGTTTTCCCAACACATGTCCATCGATAACCACCACCGTATCCGCGCCTAATACCGGTTTACGCGCCTGCTGCGGTAAGCTGTGCCATCCCGCCACGGCCTTGTCTTGCGCTAAGCGCTGCACCAAGGCGTGGGGTGACTCGTTGGATTGAGGCTCTTCATGGACGGCGACGTTAAGCACCGCAAAACGTACGCCAATTTGCTGCAATAATTCACGCCGCCGTGGTGACGTCGAGGCCAAGTACAGATCAACAACCGACATACATCTTGAACCGTATTATTTGTGGTAGGGGTGGTTTTTCAAAATAGAATACGCGCGATACAACTGCTCGGCTACCATTACTCGCACTAAGGCATGGGGAAAGGTTAGGGCAGAAAGCGACCAGCGTAACTGAACCCGTTCAAGCACCTCGTTGGCCAAACCTTCCGGACCACCGATCAGCAACACCACGTCCTGTCCACTTTGCAGCCATCCCTGGAAGTGCTTGGCTAAATCAGCCGTACTCCAAGGCTTGCCCAGACGATCCAGGGCAATGCTAATACTATCGCGGGGAATTGCCTGCAGTAACCGCGCCGCCTCTTTTTGCAGCGCGACCTCCATCGGTTGGCCCGCAGTACGTTTGTGCGGGGGGATCTCGATCAACTGCAAGCCACATTCGGCGCCCAGCCGTTTACGGTATTCGTCAAAACCGCTGTTGATCCACGCGGGCATGCGTTCACCCACGGCCATCAGATAGAGTTTCATGCGAAGAAGATTAACCGCGCCGATCGCGGCCTACGGCGGCAGGACTTTGCTCACCCCAAAGTTTGTCCAAGTTGTAAAAATCCCGCACCGCAGGCAACATCACATGTACCACGATATCGCCTAAATCCGCTAACGCCCATTCGGCGGTTTGATTTCCCTCTACCCCCAGTGGCTGAACACCCGCGTGTTTACAGCGTTCGACCACATT
Source organism: Gammaproteobacteria bacterium (assembly GCA_016194635.1). Classification (GTDB taxonomy): domain Bacteria; phylum Pseudomonadota; class Gammaproteobacteria; order UBA6429; family Thiohalophilaceae; genus JACQBC01. The sequence continues at coordinate 258,846 of JACQBC010000030.1, forward strand.
ATCAAGCAGTGCCTGCACATGACGGGTACTTGTACCGGTGGCAATGATCATAAAATCCGTGATCGTGGTTTTGTCATGTACGTTTAAGACCTGAACATCACGGCCTTTGAGTTCCTCCAGTGCACTGAGCACAATCGCCTTCAGATTTTCTATTTGCAATGGCACCTCGTTTAACAATACAACTTGTGTTGATGAATATACGCACGCACCGGGTCAACGACTAAGTAACGTATGTCTTGACCCTGGGCTTGCAGTTTGCGTATCAGTGTCGACGATACCGCCAGGGGAGTTACTGTTTGTAGCCAGATTAACCCGGCGCGGTGTTGACGCAAGCCCTGGGGCTCATCGGCACGGTGTTGCTGATACAAATTATAGACCGCCGGGTGTGCTTGAAGTTGCCCAAGTGACGAACCCGGGCGCTGCATCACAACAATATGGGCCAGTGCGAGGACGTCCTGGTACCGGTACCAGGTATCAAACGCGCTGAAGGCATCCAACCCAAGCATCAAACACAGCCGTGATTGGGGGAATTCTTGGCGAAGACTTTGCAAGGTATCGACCGTATATGACACCCCGGCACGGTCCACTTCGCGCGAGTCGAGCATAAATCCGGCTTGATGGGTAATGGCGGCCTGCAGCATCGCCGCCCGTTGCGCCGCGGTGGCTTGGGCGGCGGCACGATGCGGTGGTATTGCACAGGGGATAAAGCGCACTTGTTCTAATCCAAGTACTTGTTGAATTTCCAGTGCAACCCGCAGATGCCCAATGTGCACGGGATCAAAGGTTCCCCCGAAAACCCCTATCATGGCGGGTTAGGTACGTATCTGCCCATCACCGATCACAATGTATTTTTGCGAGGTTAAACCTTCTAAACCGACCGGGCCGCGTACGTGGATCTTGTCGGTGCTAATACCGATCTCCGCGCCCAAACCATATTCATAACCGTCGGCAAACCGCGTCGAGACATTAAGCATCACCGAACTGGAATCAACCTCGCGCAAGAAACGCTGTGCCCGCGAGACATCTTCGGTGACGATCGCATCGGTATGTTGCGAACCGTGACGCTGGATATGTTCAATCGCTGCGTCCAGCCCATCCACGATTTTGATCGCCAATATCGGTGCCAGGTATTCGGTATTCCAATCTTCTTCGCTCGCCGTCTGGATATCCGTCAAGATAGCCCGGGTGCGGACACAACCGCGTAATTCGACGCCTTTGGCGCGGTATTGCGCGGCGAGAATCGGCAGTACTTGTTGTGCCACGGTACTATCCACTAACAAAGTTTCCATGGTATTACAGGTGCCGTAGCGTTGGGTCTTGGCATTGAAGGCGATACGTACAGCCTTCTCCAGATCGGCCTTGCCATCGATATACACATGGCAGATCCCGTGCAGGTGTTTGATCACCGGGACACGCGCCTCGGCGCTGATCCGCTCGATCAGCCCTTTCCCGCCGCGCGGGACGATGACATCCACATACTGCGGCATAGTGATCAGCTGGCCAACGGCGGCGCGATCGGTGGTCTGCACGACTTGCACCGCGGTAGCGGGTAAACCCACCGCGGTTAAACCCGCCTGAATACACGTCGCCAAGGCTTGATTGGAATGCAGCGCTTCTGAGCCGCCCCGCAAGATAGCGGCATTGCCGGATTTTAAACATAAGACTGCCGCGTCGATGGTGACGTTGGGGCGTGATTCGTAAATAATCCCAACCACTCCAAGGGGTACCCGCATTTTTCCGATCTGGATACCGGAGGGTTGATATTTTAGATCGGCGATTGCGCCTACCGGATCAGGCAAGGCCAGCACTTGACGTACCCCATCGACCATGGCGGTGATGCGCGCCTCATTGAGTTCGAGGCGATCTAACAAGGCGGCATCCACGTTTTGCTCACGCGCCGCGGCGAGATCTTTCCGATTGGCCATTAATAGTTGCGGACGTTGCTGTTCAAGGGTTGCGGCGATCGCGGCCAAGGCCGCGTTTTTATCCTTAGTGGCCAGGCGCGCCAACACGCGCGAGGCAGCACGGGCCTGTTGTCCCAGCTCGGTCATGTAATGTTTGATATCGACTGTCATATCCATTTTTTTACCCCCTCGAACACCTGCCTGCTAGCCTGTAAAGCGTAACGCAGGAACGCCCGCAAGCCCAAGGGTTAATTTTAACAATTCATCCCAGGCCCGGCCGCTGGCTTGTCCCTTAATAACCCGATCGACATGGGCGCATTGGCATAAATAGCCTTGCCAATCAGTCACTTTGGTCCGTTTTAAGGCTGCTCGCAGCAGGGGCTTACGTTTTTCCCAGATCGATTCGTGGGTCAGGATTTGCTCCACCGTATCCCCCTTGGCCTGGTGCTCGGCCAGCCGCGCCAAGGTGCGCACCTCGCGCGCCAAAGCCCAGAGGATCAATACCGGATCAACCCCTTCTGACTTTAACCCAAACAAGATACGGGTAGCCCGCGCGCCGTCACCACCCAGGGCTTCGTCGCTCAAGCTAAACAGGTCAAAACGCGCACTGTCCGCTACCGCCGCACACACTTGCTCGGCCGTCAGCGTGACCGCGCCCCACACCAAAAATAATTTCTCGATTTCTTGCTCGGCGGCTAATAAATTACCTTCGACGTGATCGGCCAACTGCTGTAACGCCTGCGGCTGCGCCTGCATACCACGGTGTTTAAGGCGTTGCACCAGCCAGGGTATTAGACGGTTGGCCTCCAAAGGCCAAACCTGGACAACCACCCCCTGTTGTTCGATCGCGCTAAACCAGGCACTGCGTTGCTGCGCGGCTTCGAGTTTGTCACCGACAATCAGCACTAAGGTGTCAGCCAATGGGTTCGTGACCAGATGTTGCAAGACCTTGCCGGCCTCGGCGTTGGGTTTAGTCGCGCCCAAACGCAATTCTACTATTTTACGCTCGGCAAATAAGCAGAGGTTGTCGCTAGCACGTAACACCCACTGCCAATCAAAACCACGTTCAACATGCAATACCTGGCGTTCAGTGTAACCCTGTTGGTGGGCGGCACGGCGGATCCATTCGCAGGCTTGATCCCGCTGGAACGGTTCATCACCGCTGACGTAATACAAGGTTGCAAGACCCCGACGCAATTGCTCCGGCAGGGCTTCAACTCGGGTTTTCATGCGTTTTCTCACTTGGTGGGAGAATGTCGGGAGGCGGATGTTTTAACTCTGCATCGATACGTCGTAGCATTTGTTGCACCGCGGCGGCCACCAACGCCTTGCGCAACGTCACCTCTTCAGTATCCTTGGCCAGTACATTATTAGGATCGAATTTATAGTCGCGCAACTGATTCACACTCTGGCGCGGCACCAAGAGGGTTCCCTTTGGATCATGCACATCAAATTCGACACTGTAAGTCAGTTCATATTCAGATGCGCGCCCTAACGCATCCACGCTCAATACCCGGCGGTTGAGTTGATCGGAAATAATCGCCAATACGGTATCGGTGGACAGCGGCGTGTCGCTTACCTTGGCCCCGGCGCGTTCCAAGCGGCGCTTGATCTCCACGTATAAATCACTGAAGACCGCCGCCCCGCTGATATGGGTTTGCTGCAGTACCGGTGCTATCGGCACATCACCACGCAAATGGAATCCACAGGCGCTGAGCATACTGGTTAAAACCAGAATGCTCAAACCAGGCAAGAACCCTCCTGGACGCTGCCCGCGGATCAACCGCATCATTGCACCACGATATTGACAATTTTACCGGGGACCACGATCACCTTCACGATCGCCTTGCCCGCGATAAAACGTTTGACATTGTCCTCCGCCAAGGCGGTGGACTCCACGCTAGCGCGATCCGCATCGACCGCCACGCTAATCACACTACGCAATTTACCGTTGACCTGCACCGCTATTTCGGCGTTATCACGCAGCAACGCGGTGCTATCCGCCACCGGCCACGCGACCGTTAATACAGGCTCGGCATGGCCGAGTTCCCGCCAAAGCCGGTGGCAAATATGCGGCACAATAGGCGCCAGCAATAAAACAATATTTTCCAACGCCTCGTGCGTCACGGCGCGGCCCAACTCCGTAGGATCATTAAATTTACTCACGGCATTGAGTAATTCCATCACCGCGGCGATAGCGTTGTTAAAGGTAAAGCGTCGCCCCACCTCGTCACTGCACTTGGCAATCGTCGCATGCGTCTGACGCCGCAAACCACGTTGTGCATCGTTTAGCGAATTCAGATCCAATCCCGCCACGGGACCGCCTTGCAGGTGTTCATACACCAGCCGCCAGACGCGGCGTAAGAATCGGTTGGCACCCTCCACTCCGGCATCGGACCATTCCAGACTTTGATGCGGGGGCGAGGCAAACATGATAAACAAACGCGCCGTGTCGGCGCCGTAATGTTCGATCAAGGTCTGCGGATCAACACCATTGTTTTTCGATTTGGACATCTTTTCGATATTGCCTAAATGCACGACCTCACCGTCCGCTTTGAGCACGGCATTTTTCGCCCGGCCACGTTCATCCAGGTTGAGGTGCACCTCGGCCGGGGCAAAATAGTGTTTCTTACCCCCGGGGTCGTTTCTATAAAACGTGGGCGCCACGACCATGCCCTGGGTTAATAAATTTGTGAACGGCTCCTTGCTGGTCACCAAACCCGCGGCACGCAGCAACTTGTGATAAAACCGCGCATACAATAAATGTAGGATCGCGTGTTCGATACCGCCAACGTATTGATCCACCGGCAACCAATAATTGGCGCGCGCATCGAGCATGCTACGGTGATTATCCGGGCCGGTAAACCGCGCGAAATACCACGACGACTCCATAAAGGTATCGAAGGTATCGGTTTCGCGCTCGGCCGCGCCACCACACCGGGGGCATCGGGTTTTATAAAAGGAGGCAAGTTTTTTGATCGGCGAGGCGATACCGTCAAACTTCACATTTTCGGGCAATACCACCGGCAGTTGATCATCCGGTACGGTTACCGCGCCGCACTTAACACAATTGATGATCGGAATCGGCGCTCCCCAATAACGTTGCCGCGACACGCCCCAGTCACGTAAACGGTAGGTGGTTCGGGTTTTACCCTGCTTACGCTGTTGTAAAACATCGGCAATCGCCTTACCGGCTTGTTCCGAGGTCATCCCGGTGAATTCCCCCGAGTTAATCAATACTCCCCTATCGGTGAAGGCCTGGGTGCGTAAATCCACCTGCGCCGCATCACGAGGAGCAATCACTTGCAGCACCGGCAAGCCGTAGTGCCGAGCGAATTCCCAGTCACGTTGATCGTGCGCCGGTACCGACATTACCGCGCCTTCGCCGTAGCCCATCAAGACAAAATTGGCGATAAAAATCGGCAACCGGTCACCGCTAAGGGGATGGATGGCCTTCAGTCCGGTATCGATACCGCGTTTTTCCAGGGTCTCAACCACCGCCGCGGCAACCCCGGTTTGCGCGCACTCACGCACAAACGCCGCCACGTTGCGGTGGCGTTGCGCGGCGTGCCGCGCCAGCGGATGTTCCGCGGCAACGGCGACATAGCTCGCACCCATCAATGTATCCGGCCGGGTGGTAAATACCTTCAAGGATTCCGAGCTGGCTTCTACCTTAAAAGCAATCTCCACTCCTTCGGATTTGCCGATCCAATTCCGCTGCATGGTGCGGACTTGCTCGGGCCAACCCGGGAGCTGATCCAATTCCTGTAATAATTCTTCCGCGTAGTCGGTAATCTTCATAAACCACTGTGGGATATCGCGCCGCTCCACCACGCTATCGCAGCGCCAACACTTACCGTCCACCACCTGTTCGTTGGCCAACACGGTCATATCGTGCGGGCACCAATTCACCGGCGAGGTTTTTTTATACACCAGACCCTTCTTATATAGGCGGGTGAACAGCCATTGCTCCCAGCGGTAATAAGTGGGATCACAGGTGGCGATCTCGCGCGACCAATCATATCCCAGGCCCAAGCGCTTGAGCTGGTTACGCATGTAGGCGATATTCTCGCGGGTCCATTGGGCAGGTGGGACGTTATTTTTAATCGCGGCGTTTTCCGCCGGTAAGCCAAACGCATCCCAACCCATCGGCTGCAACACGTTTTTACCGAGCATGCGTTGATAGCGGCTGATCACATCGCCGATGGTGTAATTACGTACATGCCCCATATGCAGCTGCCCGCTGGGATAAGGGAACATCGCTAGGCAATAATATTTTTCGCGGTTAGGATCTTCATTGGCGCGATACGATTGGTGTTGTTCCCAATACGTTTGGGCCTCGCGTTCGACGGCATCGGGGACATACTGCTCTTGCATAAGGTTAATTCATGGGTGGATGATTGAAGACGCTAGCATACCGTAAGCCCGGACAAACGTCAGCCGGCAATGGGGGTGGTAATCGACCTGGTTATTAGCATGTATTGGGTTAAACCCCGTCGCGTAACTCACACGTCGGTATGACACGCATAAATACGTCCCTGTAGCTCGGTGGCGGCATCCCTGCCGCCAACGGTCATACCGACGTGTGAGTTACGCGACGGGGTTTAACCCGACGAATCAATAGGGCCAGTCCGCTTAGCAGGAATACGCTCAACACCGGCCAGTTGCCGAAACTCACATAGGGGGTTGCGCCTTGTCGCGGCTGTACTTCGGCGGTCAGCACATCACTGACAAATTGTGGTGAGCGCTGTAACACCTTCCCGTGTTCGTCGATAATCGCCGAGATCCCATTGGTGGTGGCGCGCATCGACATGCGGCCTGTTTCCAATGCGCGCATGCGTGATATTTGTAAATGCTGGTGGGGTGCCCAGGAATTACCGTACCAAGCGTTATTACTGCCATTGACCAACAAGGTGGCCTGGGGAAGAAAATCGATCAACTCTTCGCCGAAAGCATCTTCGTAACAAATCGACGGCGCCATCGGTTGACCGGCGGCGACTAACAAGGGTTGCTGTTGGGCGCCGGCCGTGAAACTCGACATCGGCAAATCAAGGAACCCGATCAGCCCGCGTAATAGACTTTGGAGTGGAACATATTCACCAAACGGAACAAGATGGCGTTTGTTATACACCTCCTGGTGATCGCCCACTACTAGAAGGCTACTGTAATAGGTGTGATAATCGCCGTAGGGCAAGCCGATAATTAAATCCGTAGCGTATTTATGCACCTTGCTTTTTAATAAATTGATATAGTCGGCGGGCACATCCAGCGGATAAAGTACGGTTAAGGCGTTCTCTGGCCAAATGATCAGATCACTGTCTTGCCAATAGGGTTCACTCAGGTCCACATACGCGCGCATTTGTGCCTTGATTTTATCGGCGTCCCATTTGGTGAGTTGATCTTGATTGCCTTGCACAATCGCAACCGTGATCGGATCATCAACCGGGTAGGTCCAGGGATACTGGAGCAAACCATACCCGCCGCCCCACACCACTAACAACAACACGCCTGCCCATAGACGCAGTTTTTTAGCGCTGACCAGGATCAGAACCAGACCCGCCGACAACGCGGTTAATAACGAGACCCCCAATACACCGGTGACCGGGGCATAGCCCCCCAGGGGTGTGTCGATTTGGCTGTAGCCTAGGTTTAACCAGGGAAATCCCGTGAATAACCAACTGCGGATCCACTCGAACAACACCCAATTGACCGGGAATATCCATCCGTAGGCCAACACCGCGCGCCACGGGGTTTGGGGTAAATAACGCAAACATACAACACTTGATACCGCTTGGGTCGCGGTAATCAATGCGAGCACGGTTACGAAAAGCGCCGTGACTAAAACCGCGACAGGGGCGGAAGTTTCTCCGTACACGTGGATGGCGACATACACCCACGATACGCCAACCCCGAACAACCCTATGCCAAAAAGAAAACCACTACGCCAGGCTTGGCGGGGCGCTAACTCATACCATAACCAGAACATCAACGCCGGGGTAAATACCGCGATTGGGAAAACCGCCAAGGGCGCGAAGGCATAGGGTAGGGTCGCACCCAGTAATAACGCGGCGAGATCAAACCGGTTAGGAACCAACACGATTTTATTCAACACGATCCGTCATTCCGCCGTCTTCGATCAGTTCGGAGGGCGCACGACGTTTAACTCTCAATAGGTAAATGCGTCGGCTATCGGCGCGTAAGATCCGGAATTGGAAACCACTTAATTCCACAACTTCCCCGCGTTTGGGTAAATGCCCCAGTGAACTCATGATCAAGCCACCCACCGTGTCATACTCCTCATCGCTGAACTGGGTGGAGAAATGCCGGTTAAATTCCTCAATCGGCGTTATGGCCTTGATGGTCGCGTCGCTGCCACTGTGTTCCATAATATAAATTTCATCTTCAAAATCGTGTTCGTCCGCGATTTCGCCGACGATTTGTTCTAAGACATCTTCGATCGTGACCAAACCCGCCACTCCGCCGTATTCATCCACCACCATGGCGATGTGATTACGGCTGGAGCGAAATTCCTTAAGTAATACATTTAGGCGTTTGCTTTCGGGGATGAATACCGCCGGCCGGAGGATTTCGCGTAAATTAAACTTCGCCTCGTCATCGCCGCGAAAATACGGTAACAAATCCTTAGCTAATAAGATACCGATAACCTCGTCGCGGCCCTCGCCGATGGCAGGAAAACGCGAGTGTTGCGAATCCACCACCAGCGGCAAAATGTCTTGCAGGCTCATATCACGTTCAACCACGACCATTTGCGAACGCGGCACCATGATGTCACGCACTTGCATTTCGGATACTTGTAGTACCCCTTCGATCATCGCCAGGGAATCAAAATCGATGACGTCATTACCGCGCGCTTCGCGCAGCAATTCAACCAGCTGGGCGCGATCGCGCGGTTCAATTTGCAAAAACTGGCTCAAGCGATCCAACCAACTACGCTGGGTCTTCTGCTCCTTGTCGGTATCCTCGAGGGTATTGATCCGTTCATCATTCATGTTGGCATACCGGTTGGTACGGATTACCAAAACCTAATTGCTCTAATAAATGAATCTCCAATCCTTCCATCGTATCCGCCTCGGCGGGAGTAATATGGTCATACCCTTGTAAATGTAAACTGCCGTGAATCACCATATGCGCCCAATGCGACTCTAACGTCTTGTGTTGCGCCAAGGCCTCACGCGCGACTATCTCGGCACAAATCACCACGTCACCCAGTAAGGGCACCCGCAGCGGCACGGCCGCATCGCACGGAAATGACAATACGTTGGTCGGTCCGCTTTTGTGCCGATAGGTTTGATTTAATTGCGCGCTTTCCTCGCTCTCGACGATCCGGATGGTCAACGCCGCTTGTTTATAACGATCGTGCAATGCCAACTGCGCCCAGCGGCGTAATTGCTGGTTGGTGGGCACTTCATGGGCCGTAGTATCCATCGCCCGTTGCACAGTAACGCGAAGACTCATACTAAATTTAACCCGCGGATTTATTCTGATCGGCCAATTCATAGGCCGCGACAATGCGCTGAATCAAGGGATGCCGCACCACATCTTTAGCGGTAAAGAAACTAAAACTGATCCCCGGTACATCTTTTAGCACTTCGATCACATGACGTAGCCCCGAGAGTTGACCGCGGGGCAGATCAATCTGGGTAACATCACCGGTGATCACCACCGTGGAACCAAATCCAATACGGGTGAGAAACATCTTCATTTGTTCTACGGTGGTATTTTGCGCTTCGTCTAGGATAATGAAGGCATCGTTCAAGCTGCGGCCGCGCATGTAGGCCAGCGGCGCCAGTTCAATGACATTACGTTCGACTAATTTAGCCACGGTTTCATAGCCCATCATTTCATACAAGGCATCGTACAAGGGCCGTAAGTAAGGATCGATTTTCTGCGCCAAGTCACCCGGTAAAAATCCCAAGCGCTCACCGCTTTCCACCGCCGGACGGGTTAAAACAATACGCCGGACCCTGTCGCGTTCCAAGGCGTCGATCGCGCCCGCCACGGCTAAATAGGTCTTTCCGGTACCCGCGGGGCCAATCCCAAAGTTAATATCGTGGCTAAACATATTTTGCAGGTATTGGATCTGGTGTGGACCGCGGCCGCGGATGGTCGCACGGCGGGTCTTGATATAAATCTCGTCGCGTTGATCGGCCACGTCCAGTAAGGCATCCACCCCGGACTGTTGTAAAAATACATTCACCCCGGCGGGACTCAATGCCGCGTGTTCAGTTTCGTCGTACAACTGCCGAAGAATTCCACTGGCGGCTTGCACCGAGCGTGCTTCGCCGATGATACGAAAAGAATTACCGCGGTGATTCATCTCCACGCCGAGCCGCCGCTCGATCTGTTTGAGGTGTTCGTCAAACTGCCCACAGAGGTTGGCCAAACGCTGATTGTCAGGCGGTTCCAGCTCAACATCGGAATAGTTCGCAGTGGTTGGCAAGGCAGCAGTCAAGGTATTAGCAGATCGCGCGGGGATGAGTGCTTAGCCGAGGAGCACGGCGTCAGGGCTGGAGAGCACGCCACGCAGGGAGTTAGGTAGGGCTTCAGTTATGGTTAGATCCACCAGTTGGCCTGTGAGATTAGACGGTCCCGTAAAGTTTACCACACGATTATTAGCCGTGCGTCCCGCCCACTGCCCCGGATCCTTGCGGGAGGGACCGGTGGCCAAGACAGGTTGTAGTGTGCCTACCATGGCCTTGGAAATCGCATGGGCTTGGCGGGTTAACTGCCCCTGTAATATCGCAAGCCGTTGTTTTTTATGATCTAAACAAACATCGTCGGGCAGTTCGGCCGCCGGGGTACCCGGCCGGGCACTGTATATAAAGCTATAGGAATAGTCGAATCCCAGCTCAATCGCCACCGCCAAGGTAGCCTGAAAATCATCCTCAGACTCGCCTGGAAAGCCGATAATGAAGTCCGAGGAGAGGCTGAGATCGGGACGAACCCGCCGCAACCGCTGAATAATGGATTTATAATACGCCACGGTATAACCGCGTTTCATCAGGGCCAGAATCCGATCCGAACCGCTTTGGATGGGCAGGTGGAGATGGCTCACCAGTTTAGGCACCTGGGCGTAAACATCGATCAAGCCCTGGCTCATCTCCAGGGGATGGGAGGTGGTAAAACGGATCCGCTCGATGGTATCGATTTCAGCGATATAGGTCAGCAGTAAGGCCAGATCGGCCGTGCTCCCGTCCACCATCTCACCCCGATAAGCGTTGACGTTTTGACCCAGCAGGTTTACCTCCCGCACCCCCTGCTCAGCCAGCTGTACGATCTCGGCAATCACGTCATCGAAGGGCCGGCTTACCTCGGCGCCACGGGTATAGGGCACCACGCAGAAGCTACAATATTTGCTACAACCCTCCATAATAGAAACGAAGGCGGTTGGCCCCTCCGCCCGAGGTTCAGGCAAACGATCAAACTTTTCGATCTCGGGGAAACTGATGTCGATGGCCGGACGGCGTTGAACGCGGCTGGCCTCGATCATTTGGGGCAGACGGTGCAAGGTCTGCGGGCCAAACACCACATCGACATAAGGAGCCCGTGAGAGGATCGCCGCCCCTTCCTGGCTGGCCACACACCCGCCCACTCCGATCACCACCCCCGGTCGTTTATCTTTTAGGGACTTCCACCTTCCCAGCAGTGAAAAAACCTTTTCCTGGGCCTTTTCCCGCACCGAACAGGTGTTGAGCAGTAATACATCAGCTTCTTCAGGGGTCGGTGCCAACTCCAAGCCGTGCGAAGCCCGGAGCACATCCGCCATCTTGGCGCTGTCGTACTCGTTCATCTGGCAACCGAAGGTCTTGATGAATAGTTTTTTCATGGGGTGCGTAGTATAGCGCAGGAAACCCCTACCTCGGGATCCCATGAGTACGGGGGTCCCACACCCTATTTTCAGAAGCGTGGTACACAAATCCAGCAGGATAGCCAGGTTACTGCTGATACGTTTGCCGATAACATCGAATCGTAAATTAACAACGTTATAAAACAAAAGAGGCCGCATATAGCGACCTCACATTTTGTGCATCTTTCAGCTTGTTAGCGGACAGAGCCCATATCTCAATAAAGTATATGGGTTCTATACTATTAAGCGCTAGGACAGATGTCAAACCCTAGGAGTAAACATGTTACCCAAAATGCGGTATCGCTTGGCACTTGATCTCGGTTCAACTTCCATTGGTTGGTGTCTTATTCGATTGAACTCCCAGCAGGAGCCTATCGCCATTATCAGAATGGGGGTACGAATTTTTTCTGATGGACGTAACCCAAAGGATGGCACTTCATTGGCGGTCACACGCCGCAATGCACGTCAGATGCGCCGTCGACGAGATCGGTTACTCAAACGCAAGCAACGTATGTTAGAGATACTTACGAAGCTTGGTTTCTTTCCTGAGGATGAAAACCTGCGCCGCAATCTAGTCAACCTTGATCCATATATTTTACGCAAGAAAGGCTTATATGAACCCCTAACAGGGCCTGAATTTGCCCGCGCCCTGTTTCACATCAATCAGCGGCGTGGTTTTAAAAGTAATCGCAAAACTGATAAAAAAGATAATGATAGTGGCGCTTTGAAAAAAGCGATCAAAGATTTACGCGAGAAACTGTCTCAGGCACAGTGCCAGACTCTCGGCGAGTGGCTGGCCGATCGACACGAACGAGGTGAAAGCGTTCGCGCACGCCTGCGTGGCAAAACACAAAAGGACAAGGCTTACGATTTTTATGTCGACCGAGCCATGATCGAGCATGAAGTTGACACCCTCTGGGCTAAACAAAACAATTTTAATCCGTTACTTTTTAACAATACCACCCGTGATGAACTAAAAGATGTTCTACTTCATCAAAGAGATCTGAAACCCGTCAAGCCAGGCCGTTGCACACTACTGCCGGATGAAGAACGCGCTCCCTTAGCCCTGCCAAGTACACAACGGTTTCGCATCTATCAGGAAGTAAACAATTTGCGGATACTCGACTCAGAAATGCGCGAGCAAGCGTTGTCGAAAGAACAACGCGATCAAATCGCGGCATTGTTGGAACAGCAACGCCAAGTAACTTTTACGGCGATCCGCAAGAAACTCAAACTTTCAGCAACAGTCACATTCAATTTACAGGATGTGAAACGTGATTTTCTCAAAGGAAACATAACCTCAGCGATATTAGCTAATGATAATGCCTTAGGTAACCACTGGTATGATCTTCCCAAAAGTCTGCAGGATAAGTGTGTCGAATTGCTGTTGAATGAACCCAGTGAAGAGAAACTCATCGAGTGGTTAATATCCCATACGACCGCAGATGAAGCAACGGCAAGACGGATCGCAAACATTAATCTGCCGGAAGGATATGGGAGTTTGAGCGCAGTCGCACTGCAAAAAATACTACCGGAATTAATGAAAGATGTTATTACCTACGCCGAAGCCGTTAAACGCGCGGGTTTTGTGAGTCACAGCATACTGTCCCATGCCGAAGCGACAGGCGAAATTATGGAAACTTTGCCCTATTATGCTATTCCGTTGCGTCGTCATGTTGCATTTGCTAAGGACAATCCGCGCAATAACGAAGAACGCCACGGAAAAATCGCAAATCCGACCGTACATATCGGTTTAAATGAACTCCGAAAAGTAGTCAATGCGCTGATCAAGCGTTATGGGCATCCCAGTGAAATAATCGTTGAAGTTGCCAAAGATTTGAAGGTTAGCAAAAAACTACGGGACGAAATACAGAAAGAACAATCAGAAAATCAAAAGCGCAACCTGCTTTGGCTAGAGGATGCCTGCCGGGTATTACAAACCAACCCGGAACATCTCGATAAAAGTAAACGTCGTGAGCTGATTCAAAAGATGCAGCTATGGCATGAATTAAATCCGAAAAACAACCTCGAACGCTGTTGCCCCTACACCGGAGAACGAATTGGTATTGAGCGGTTACTTTCGAGCGAAGTCGAAATCGAACACATCCTGCCTTACTCCAAAACATTGGATGATAGTCTTAATAATAAAACCGTATCGCTACGCCGCGCCAACCGTGACAAAGGCAACCAAACACCGTATGAAGCCTTTGGGCGGCAAGCGATACCCGGTTATGACTACCATGACATACTGCAGCGAGCCACGCTCATGCACAGAGAAAAAGCCAAGCGGTTCGCACCGGACGGGTATCAACGGTGGCTAAAGGAGGACAAAGACTTTCTTGCCCGCGCCCTCACCGATACCGCCTACTTGTCACGTATTGCCAAAGAGTATCTTGCTTTGATTTGCCCGCCTAACAAGGTACGCGCTATCCCTGGTCGCATGACCGCCTTATTGCGTGGAAAATTCGGGCTGAATCAAATGCTATCTGGCAACGAACACAAAAATCGAAACGACCATCGCCATCATGCCCTGGATGCGGCTGTGATTGGTGTCACCGATCAAGGTCTCCTGCAACGTTTTGCGAAAGCCAGCGCGAGCGCAAAAGAAAGGCACCTCGACCGACTTGTGGAAGAAATGCCATTGCCGTGGCCGAATTATCGTGAACATGTTGAACGAGCTCTGAGTCATATCATCGTGAGCCATAAACCTGATCATGGTTTTGAGGGTTCCATGTTTAAGGAAACGGCTTATGGAATTAAGCCTGACGGTTCAATAATTCAAAAGAAAAAAGAAGATGCCGAAAAAGATAGAAGTGTTAAATACATCGTACCTATCTACGAGCCCAATCAAGCAGCCCGGCACGGTACAGCAACTACCGGAGGTCCACGCCCCTACAAAGGATACGCACCAGACGGTAATTACTGCCTAGAAATAGTGGAAAACGAAACTGGAAACTGGGAAATGGAAACAATTCCGGTATTCAAGGCATACCGACTTGCACGTAATATAGGCTATGGCAAAATTTATCAAGCGCAAGTTCTTCAACAAATGATTAACACTAAGCTTTCTGAAATTCCCGGCAATCTGATTATGAAACTCATGCCTGGTGATATTATCAGGCTTAACTACAAAGGCACGAAAAACCAGCTGCTATGTGTAGTAAAAATGAGTGTGGATGGCGGTGCAACATTCACTAACCTAAGTGAAGCTAATATCAGCGGCAGATATGAAGCCAGAAGAAAAGCTCGTAACCGAATTAAAAAGGAAGGCAAGACAATTGACCAACTTGATGCAATTGAGCAAACTGCATTGAAAGATGTATTTGTTTTATCCCAGATCGGTGTAACAGAACTAAAAATGGGAAAAGCTCGCAAAATAACAGTATCTCCCATCGGTGAATTACACGACTCAGGCTTCAAGGGCTGACCTCTATGATCGGCCGCATTGTCGAAGTGGCCGATGACCGGAGACATTTATTTGTCTCCAGGGGTTTCATGGTGGTGCAAGAAACCGAAGGCGAACGCAAGGAGCTCGGGCAAGTCCCTCTGGATGATATTGCCGCGGTTATCGCCCATGCACATGGTTTGAGTTACACCAATAACCTGCTGGTTGCCTTGGCGGAGCGTGGTGCACCCTTTGTATTGTGCGCAGCTAACCATAACGTGATCGGCATGCTTTGGCCGGTCGATGGGAATCACCAACAAGCCAAACGATTTGATGCACAACTTGCCGCTGGCCAACCCATGCATAAACGCCTGTGGGCAGAGGTGGTGCGTTGCAAACTACAACAACAAGCAGCGGCATTAGAAGCGGTGGGTGCTCCCACTGCGCCACTTGCCGCACTGACGAAAAAAGTTCGTTCAGGCGATCCCGATAATCTGGAAGCCCAAGGTGCACGCCGTTATTGGAACCTTTTATTTGGTGATGATTTTCGCCGCGATCAAAACAGCGGTGGACTGAATGCCATGCTCAACTATGGCTATACGGTGTTACGTGCAGCTACTGCACGCGCCGTGGTTGCTGCTGGCCTGCATCCCACGCTTGGGCTACATCATTCCAACGAAGGTAATCCAATGAGGTTGGTTGACGATTTAATGGAACCCTTTCGTCCCATCATCGATTTACATGTTTGGCAATTACAACGCCTCGGTGAAACCGAAATTACACAGGATACCAAGCGCTCGTTGGTTCGTACTTTATATAACGACATGCAAAGCAGCTCTGGCGCAACTCCGGTAATGGTCTGTATGCAACGACTGGCCGTTTCGTTGGCTCAGGTCTATCTTGGTGAGCGCGATAAACTTGATCTACCCCTGCCAGGATTGCCCTTATCCATAGCGGCAAGCCTAACCGATGAATGATTTGCCATGCTCAGTGGTTACCGTCTGATGTGGGTCGCTATTATGTTCGATCTACCGGTTGTGGAGAAAAAGGAACGCAAAGCAGCTACTGACTTTCGTAAGACATTACTGGATATGGGTTTCGAGATGGCGCAATTTTCCGTCTACATGCGATTTTGCACCAGCCAGACTCAAATCGATACCTACTGTAAACGTGTCGAAGTGGCCTTGCCAGAAGGTGGAAAAGTCAATATCCTGACTTTTACGGACAAACAATATGAACGAATCATTTCCTACCGAGGCAAGGCGAAACAGGCCGCAAAAAAATCACCAAGCCAATTTGAATTATTCTAGAATGTTAGCCATTTTTCATCTGTCGAAAGGCGAGAACCCACTGAGTTATCAGTGGGTTATACCAATCAGAGTATACATCATTGAGATATGAGCACTGTCCGGAACGGCCAGCTTGTCCTCAACATAGGCCGCGAAAGTATACATCATTGAGATATGAGCACTGTCCGGAACGGAAAAAACTATCAGTGGCGACGAGCTGCGAGTATACATCATTGAGATATGAGCACTGTCCGGAACACGTTGGTTACAACATCGGTTTGATCAACAAGTATACATCATTGAGATATGAGCACTGTCCGGAACACGTAGCTCAAGTGCTGGGGCAGGATATCTAGTATACATCATTGAGATATGAGCACTGTCCGGAACTAACAGGTGTACGCACTGTAACACTAGGCTAGTATACATCATTGAGATATGAGCACTGTCCGGAACTATTGTATATACTCATGGCATGTATAGGAGAGTATACATCATTGAGATATGAGCACTGTCCGGAACTGCCATATACTTTACTCTCCACTTGTTTAAAGTATACATCATTGAGATATGAGCACTGTCCGGAACTAAATCACCTCTCTCATCTTTTGCATTACCAGTATACATCATTGAGATATGAGCACTGTCCGGAACCGTAAACAAATTGTTCAAAACTTTTATAGGAGTATACATCATTGAGATATGAGCACTGTCCGGAACCGGACCGGATTGCAATAATAAAATCTGCAGAGTATACATCATTGAGATATGAGCACTGTCCGGAACACAGGAATATTTAACAACGCCAATGTATCAAGTATACATCATTGAGATATGAGCACTGTCCGGAACCCATATGATGCGTTTCTAGAGTTTGGGCTAAGTATACATCATTGAGATATGAGCACTGTCCGGAACAGCCTAAGCCATGTCGAGAAGTTTAATAGAAGTATACATCATTGAGATATGAGCACTGTCCGGAACCATTCCATGCTTCTCATGCCCATACCATGCAGTATACATCATTGAGATATGAGCACTGTCCGGAACTCCGTCAAGGGATATATTTTTTTGCCTAATAGTATACATCATTGAGATATGAGCACTGTCCGGAACTGGACCCAGAAGCACACGCAGCGGTTGCGCAGTATACATCATTGAGATATGAGCACTGTCCGGAACAACCGTGGTTATTGGGAAGAATGTCTAGTGAGTATACATCATTGAGATATGAGCACTGTCCGGAACTCGCTGAACTTGATCTTGCTGGTATTGCCCAGTATACATCATTGAGATATGAGCACTGTCCGGAACCTGTGATTTATCCGGCACCGCACGCGCCGAAGTATACATCATTGAGATATGAGCACTGTCCGGAACGTCACGGTTCCGGTGATGATGACGGTTCCGAGTATACATCATTGAGATATGAGCACTGTCCGGAACTAACCGGTGTACGCACTGTAACACTGGGTTAGTATACATCATTGAGATATGAGCACTGTCCGGAACATAACGCGATGGTTTTTTACGATCGAATTTAGTATACATCATTGAGATATGAGCACTGTCCGGAACGGAAAATTCGCATCGCTGTATGATGCGGCGAGTATACATCATTGAGATATGAGCACTGTCCGGAACGTCGGCCGCCTCTCCCGCGCTAAAGATCGCAGTATACATCATTGAGATATGAGCACTGTCCGGAACGCTGGCTCGAGCATCGGCCAACCGCGCAATAGTATACATCATTGAGATATGAGCACTGTCCGGAACCGCAGTATTCCAATCACGCGGCCGACGTCTAGTATACATCATTGAGATATGAGCACTGTCCGGAACGGCGGCGATGAGGTGATCGCGTGGGCGCGCAGTATACATCATTGAGATATGAGCACTGTCCGGAACCACTTCGTCAATCCCGGCGCTCACGGCATCAGTATACATCATTGAGATATGAGCACTGTCCGGAACATTTCCTCGACTTTGCTTTTGATATCAAACAGTATACATCATTGAGATATAAGCACTGTCCAGAACTACTTCCACGAATGTAAATTGCTGAGAAAGAGTATCTATCATCGATGGCCAGGATAGATTACTTGGATTGTAATGTACACAGTAACTGTGGTAGCCGTAATTGCTACTCTCTACCATACTTGGTCATAAAATATAACCACGATCGCTGCTCGCCAAGGAAAGCGAAGCTAGGACGAGTAGTCCGCGGTAGCCCATGAGTTTGGGACCGTACTGTGGTACCAAACGAAGATTGGGGGCGTAGCGTCATTGTGGCATACCCCAGCTGCAGAGCCTCCGGCAGGGAGACCCACGCCCCGAAAACGAAGGCGTGAGAGTTGACTCGGATGTCCTGTCGCGCAGTACTGAGCTTCGGGGCGCTATCGGCATGTTTATATGGATTTATCAGGATCAATATCCGCGGCATGAACAACCGCAGGATCAGTGACACGCCATCGTTTTGTTAGAACATTATATGGTGCTGCCAACCCCGCATCTTCAAGACGTTTTGCGTTGGAATGGTAAACTACAACGCTGTATGATTTTGGAGTAACTGCACCAGAAAAATTTTTACCGTGGTCTGGATTTGGAACGGTGATATGTTTGCTTGGGTCCCAATGATAATAGTCAAAAACTTCTGCTTCATAATTTACAAAAATAATTCGTAATTTATTAGAATTTGGAATAGCAACACCCGTTACAATTGCGTAAGATTTTACATGAAAGCCGTGTAAAGAATATATGAGATCAATTTCTTCATTCGAACCTGTCAGTTGTTTGAGCACTGAAGCTTCGACCAAACTTTCGTATTCCAGGGAAAGTGGGCTCACCTTATTCCATTTTGGAGTGTAGGGAGGTTTGCCTTGAATGCGGGGTATAATTCCTAACCATGTGGGCAGCTTTCCAGTAATTTTACCTTTTTCTATAGTTAAGAAAACATTTCTATGATAGCGCAATACATCAAGTGTACCAGAATAGTACTTAAGATGATCGGGCGCATCGATAAGATAGGTGAAATTAGGGTTCCGGTTCTTCAACCACTGGCGCATCAACATGGCCGCTAGTGAAACTGGCACACTACCTTTAATAGAATCAACGTGGTTCGCTAATCGCATATAGAAATCCGCGACTTGTTTGTTCGACAGTTTAGCCAACTCATCACTCATAAATTTTCCTTGTGTTTAGTATTTTATTTTGGTTTTTTAGCTCTAACAACACCCGGTGGAAGATCAAACTGCGCTATTAAAGCGCCTTCATCTAAAGTATCTTTATTTTGTTGAACGCGCCTAACCAGCACCTTGTTATTTTCACTTATTAGCCAATAAAATGATGTCCCACAAATAATTTTATCTAATTCTCTTTCCGTGCCTTCAAACACCGCGTTACCAGCACCAAAATCCTTGCACGACGCAATAGTCTGGCGTAATTCTTTATTTCCGTAACGAACCACAATTACTAAACCTACTTCCATACGTTGCAAGGACATTTGATCTCCTCCAGTATCAAATTCAAAATACGCTAACGCCTGCCCGGGAGGCAAAGATTCAGTTAATACAGATTCGATCGGCGCTATATCGAGCTTCTTAGGTTCCACTGTATCTGACAATTCATAATGGAGATCGGCTAAGGTGCCCCCCTTTCGCGCAATTTTTTCAAATGGATCTTCATGGTGGAAGAATACCGCCAAGAATGCTACAACCGCTGTAATACCTAACAAAGCAACAATATAAATAATTTTCATTTTTTTGAGCATAACACACCCCTAGCATGATATTACTTTTTTCGCAGATCTTGATAGTTGTTTACCAAAGCCTCTAAACAGACGTTTTATGTCTTAATGCAGGAAAGCTCTAGAGGTAAGGAAATATTCATCAACATCCTGTGATTATTGTTGTTGTTACTATGATACCCAAATTTAAATCTTTTTACAGAAAAATGGTTTTGCCTTTATATGAACATTTAGCCTTATTTCTTGTATGGTTTGGCGGCCTAGGTATGTGCGGGTAGAAGATTACCAACCCCTTAGTCTTATACCGGTGTGTTAGGTCCTCGCAACAAACGCGGTAAACTGCTCGATATAAGTGCGTAGACGGGTGCGTACTTCATTGTCCGTCAAGCGGCCCTGGGCATCGAAGATTTTTCCCGCCGAAGATACGTAAAGTGACTTGCTAAAAAACGGCCGCGTGCCAAGGGTGCGTAATACCGGCAGCCATGCGGTCTGCGACAATGTCGTGCCCATGCCTCCCGGGGTAACACCGATCAACCCCACGGGTTTGTTGCCAAACACGCGCCCGATGTCCGACGCCGGCCGCGATAACCAATCGATGGCATTCTTAAAAACCCCGGGGATGGAGTTATTGTATTCCGGTGTCACCAGCAAAAGACCATTCGCTGCCGCGATACGATCCTTCAAAGCCGCCACCAGCACAGGAATACCCTGTTCGGCCTCCAGATCACCGTCATACAGTGGAATGTCCTTGATCGATGCGATCTCGATCGTATGGCCGGAAGGCGCCAATTCGGCCGCGGTACGCAACAGGGCGGCATTATACGATGCCTGACGCAAACTGCCGGCGATACCAAGGATGGTGGCCATGTGTATTCTCCTGATTCAAATTGTCATGCCGAAGGTGATTGTCCGGTGCGCGAAATACAACCGATTTCACGCAGCGAATTTTTATCCCCTGACTTGCCCTTAACAGCATTGCCACCAGCACAGCGATCCTTTGCGCTCACATAAAGTTGCATTACTATAGGTTGTGATGATGGTACCCCGCGCCTTGCATAAATCAATACCCGTCCGCCTCCCGTTGGGCTATCTTTATGGATAGCCACGGTATCATTTTCAATGTATTACTCTATTTAGCAGCGGCGGTGATCTCGGTGCCGCTCGCCAAGCGCTTAGGTTTTGGCGCCGTGTTGGGGTATTTATTCGCGGGTATCAGTATCGGCCCGTGGGGCTTTGGTTTCATTACCAATACACAGGATATCATGCACCTGGCCGAATTTGGCGTGGTGTTATTATTATTTCTGATTGGGTTGGAGTTAAACCCGCTGCGTCTGTGGAATATGCGCAAGCCGATCCTCGGTACGGGCGGCATGCAGCTGACATTAACCACGCTGGTACTGTTCTGCATCGGTCTGGCACTACAATTGGATTGGAAAACAGCGTTTGTCGCAGGCTTTGCCTTGTCGTTGTCGTCCACCGCCATTGCCTTGCAAATTCTTAGGGAAAAGAATTTACTGACCACCCCCACCGGTAGTTCGGGTTTTTCTATTCTGCTGTTTCAAGATATCGCGGTCATCCCGCTACTGGCGGTGGTGCCGCTACTGACAAACCAGGCAGCTGCCCATGCCGATTCGGATCCTATCATCCACAGTTTAGAGGTCGTTATCGTGGTGTTAGCGATCGTGGTGGGTGGACGTTTTCTGATGCGGCCGGTATTTCGTTTCATCGCCAGCTCACAGGCGCGCGAAGTCTTTACCGCATTTTCGTTATTGCTGGTGATCGGGATTGCGGCGTTAATGCAAATGGTGGACATGTCCATGGCCCTGGGTAGTTTCTTGGCCGGAGTATTGTTGGCCGATTCCGAATACCGGCATCAATTAGAAACCGATATCGAACCCTTTAAAGGCTTGTTATTGGGCTTATTTTTTATTTCGGTGGGGATGGTCATTGATTTTGGCGAATTGATTGCGAACCCTTTGCTGGTTCTGGCGCTGGTTGTGGGGTTGATCGCAGTTAAGGTGTTGGTAATGGTACTGCTGGCGCGCCTGATCAAGTTACCCAAGAGTCATCAGGTATTTATTGCGATTTTGTTGTCCCAAGGCGGTGAATTCGGATTTGTGATATTTAGTGTGGCAAATTCGTTTCACATCATGCCGCCCGCCGTCTCCAGCCTGTTGACGGTCGTGGTTGCCCTCTCCATGCTAACCACACAGCTGCTATTGATCGTCGACGCTAAATTCATTCAACCACGGCATTTGCGTTTAACCCCGCAGCCGCCAGAAGAGCCTATCGACGAGCAACATCCAGTGATCATCGCCGGCTTCGGACGTTTTGGACAAATCGTTTCACGTCTATTATATGCCAGTAAAATACCCGCCACGGTGATCGACCATAACCCAGAACATATCGAACGGGTACGGCGTTTTGGTTTCAAGGTGTTTTACGGCGATGCCACCCGTATGGATTTGCTCGAGTCGGCCGGGATCCACAACGCAAAATTATTAATCCTCGCCATCGACGATTGGCAAGGCATGATTACGATCGCCAATCATGTCAAACAGCTTTACCCGCAGGTTATTATCCTGGCGCGCGCCTGGGACATGATACATGCGTTTGAATTATTGGATGCTGACATCAATCTGCTGGAACGCGAAACTTTCGAGGGGGCGCTGCAGTTAGGTCAACAGGCGCTGCAGCAATTAGGCTTCAGCCATCACCGCGCCAAACACCTGGCGGATAAATTCCGCCAACACGATACTGAAACCTTGTATAAGATACACGAAGTACATAAAGATGAACGGCAACGTATTTCCCGTACCGTCAAGGCGCGTGAAGATCTAGAAAAATTATTCGAGGCCGATGAAGTTGAAATTGGCCGCGATACTAATAACGATGCGGGGCAAGTTCAGTAACTGACAAATGGGCTGTGCGGTTATCAATATCATTCGCGGCCGTGGCACAACCTACGGTTACGACCCGTAGCATTCACATGTAACCGGGTAACTGTCTGTCATGACCGTCGGCCGCAGGAATGCGGCCGCCGAGCGTACGGGGATGTATTCACGACGTGTCATGACAGACAGTTACCCGGTTACATGTGAATTACTTCAGCAATATCCACGCTGCATCGAACTGTTCCCCTACGATGGTGGTAAATTCACTTCTTTAAGGCTTCATCCCTGACAGGAAATCGTCGTGATATTTCCAGGTGCTTACATCTAAAGTATTTCGTGGCGCATCAAGGATGAAACAGTATGACGTCACCAAAAACAACTGTTAAACCACCGCTTCGGCGGTCGCGACATCCATCGTGAGTCGCGCGGTGCGGCGGATAATGTCTAGTGTAACCGGTTCACCAACACCCCACTCTGATAAAACGTGATGCAAATCATCGACGCTGCGCACCGGCTGATCATTAATGGCGACAATGACATCGTGGGTTTGTAACCCGGCCGCGTGCGCTGGACCCTCGGCCTCCATAGAAATAACTTCCACGGCAAAATCCTGTTCGAGGTTTAAATACCGGACCAAACGGCGATCCAGTTTACGATCCCGACCAGCGAGGCCGAGATACCCCCGCCGCACCCGGCCGTGTTGTAATAACTGGCTGAGGACCCACTTCGCCGTATTCGACGGCACTGCAAAGCCGATCCCCTGTGCCAGGGCGATAATCGCGGTGTTAATGCCCACTACATGGCCATGCGAGTCCAATAACGGCCCGCCGGAGTTACCCGGATTCAGTGGCGCGGTGTGTTGAATGATATTTTCAATCAACCGACCTTGTTGGCTGCGCATACCGCGCCCTAAAGCGCTGACCACGCCGGTGGACACGCTGGATTGAAATCCGAGTGGATTGCCCATGGCGATCGCCAATTGACCAACACGCAATAGTGCGGAATCACCAAAGCGGGTGTAAGGAAGATCCGTGGCTTGCGCGCGGATCAAGGCGAGATCAGTGGCCGGATCAACCCCTACCACGTGGGCGGCAGAGGATTTTCCGTCGGTTAATAACACCTGGATACTACCCGCGGCTTGCACCACATGGTGGTTCGTGAGGATGTAACCATCGGGGGTCGCAATCACACCCGAGCCGGAACCTTCACGCTCTGAGTGATGCGCCGCAGAGGATTTACCAATGTGGATGCTCACCACAGTCGGACCCATGGTATCCACCACCGCCGTGACCGCGCGCGAATAGGCATCCAGTAGGTGTGCATCAAAGGCCGCGTCTGGCCTGACCTCGCGCAGTTCGGGATCCGCCTGCCCTGGCTGAGTGGAATTAATCACGTCAAGTCGTCGTTGCTGGGAGATTGCCATCACACACCTCAGACTAAAAAGGCCGACATTTACTATAGTGGCGAATTTGGTAAATTAAATGGTAATGCGTCCACAGCGGTAAACTTGTACAATAGCGTTTGCCCATCAGGTGAGTAAACCCAGTTCAATGACCGCCCCCGCTCACCGCCTCCACCCCAACCTGCTCAGCCATTGTGTCGAACTATTGCAGGAAGTACAGCTCACCACGCTGCCGGCCGATGCCAGAATACATACCTATTTTCGTACCCAAAAACAATTGGGTAGCCGCGATCGGGGGTTTATCGCCGAAACAGTGTACGGCGTGTTGCGCCAACGGCGCCTGTTGGAATATTTGATTCAACCCTTTGCCGTCACCCCCGGCACGTTAGTCGCCAGTTATTTATTGCACATCGGTGGATTAAGTGCGCGCGCCTTGGAAGAGGCGAAATTCACCCACAGTGCCGCTGTAGGGGTGCGCGAGTTGGTCGAGCAGATCCGCGGGTGTGATAAAAGTCAGTTACCCTTGGCGGCCCGCGCCAATCTTCCGGATTGGTTATTGGATCGTTTGCTGCCGCAGTACGGTGAAGCCCACACACTGATCATTGCCCAATCGATGAATCAACCGGCCAGTGTTGATGTGCGTATCAACACCCTCAAAGCGAGCCGCGAACAAGTGGCACACTCCTTGGAACAAGAAGGTTATGCTACGCTTGCCACCCCCTACTCGGCGGTGGGGCTGCGCCGTGACAAACGCGGCCCCCTAAATCAAACCAGTGCTTTTAAAAACGGCTGGATCGAGGTACAAGACGAAGGCAGTCAACTATTGGCGGTGTTGTTAGAACCCCAGCCCGGTACCCAGGTCGTGGATTTTTGCGCCGGGGCAGGCGGCAAAACCTTGCAACTTGGCGCCCTGATGCAGAATCGCGGCAGCTTATACGCCTTGGATATTGCTGAAAAACGTCTGCAACAATTCAAACCGCGCTTAAGACGCGCGGGTTTGGACAATGTGCGTAGTATTCTGATCCGCGATGAAAACGATGTCCATGTCAAACGCCTGCGCGGCAAAATTGATCGCGTCTTGGTGGATGCCCCTTGCAGCGGGACCGGCACGCTACGGCGCAACCCGGATATCAAATGGCGTGAGATTAACTTAACCGCGCTCACCACCACACAAACGGCGATCCTCGCCGCCGCCGCGAAACTGCTAAAGCCCGGAGGACGCTTGGTCTATGCCACCTGTAGCATTTTACCGGACGAAAACGAACAGATCATCACAGCGTTTCTAAACACCCACGCGGATTTCTCGATTATACCGGTCAACACGATCTTGCAGCGCCTTGCGATCCCCCTCACTATGCCTAGCGACGCCTTGCGCCTATGGCCACATGAACACCACACCGATGGTTTTTTTGCGATGGTATTGGAACGCGGGCTAACACCGAGGCAGAATTAATCCCCTCACGGTTTTATTTAGCGCACATCACCCTTGCGCATATCCAGGGATTGTTCCATTATCATCTGCGTGCCGCGCTGCAAGGTGAATTGCCATTTAAGATTAACCCCCACCTGATAACGCGTGTCGGATTCAAAATTCACGCGCACGATATCATCCGCTTGACAGAGAATCGGTTGCAGTACAGGGAAATACAATTGCTCCCAATGGGTTTGGTGCACAAACGGGCTGGTGGAAAGTTTAATACCCGTGATCAATTCGCATTCCCACCACACGGCCGCGCCGTACAACATGACCTCGTTATCCAACTGCCATTGCCCACCGCCCTTACGCAAACTTTTATTACTGCCCGAAAAATCCAC
The DNA here is from genome assembly GCA_016194635.1 of Gammaproteobacteria bacterium. GTDB lineage: Bacteria > Pseudomonadota > Gammaproteobacteria > UBA6429 > Thiohalophilaceae > JACQBC01. The sequence goes on from JACQBC010000030.1 coordinate 285,148, forward strand.
CGTGTCCCAACGTTGCGCTCCGCGCCGGCCTTCCAGCAGATCATCCTGCGCGAATTTACGCACGTATAAATTATTCAAGGTCATGGTTTTGGCCGAGGAAAAATCCAAATCGAATCCGATCTTATCCCAGCTACATAAATCTTGATAAAACCGCGGCGCGATCACGACCGCGACATACTGGGTAATCCTCTGTGGGATTATAATTCCACCCGGTTTTAAAAACCGTTTGGCATCTTCAATGGTTTCGATAATATTTTCTTCGTAGGCATAATTTCCCAAGGTTTCAGACACGATGATGTCCACCGCTATTGGCTTGGCCACTTTGCTGGAGTGATCATGGATAAAGTGGCAATGTTGGACACGGTTCTGGCGGGCTAATTTCTGACTGAGTTTGATCACCGGCGAATATTCGTACATATAGACCGATTTAGCCCCGAGTTTACTGGCGAGGAACCCCAATAACCCGGTACCCGAGCCGACATCGGCGAGCGCGGATTTGCCCGGCACGATGACATGCTGCAACGCCTGATAAAACGCTTGGTTTCGCGCCGTATCGGCCAGGATATTGCGTTGATACTCGATGATCATGCATATGAGCGAATGGGATTTACGCTATCATCGCATAACCTCTCCTGGCATACCACTAAAAGGCGATAGCCGCGGGCATAAGGGTAAGCTGTTGACGCACTAAATGATTTTCCACCAAGAAACGCGTGATGGTCTCATAGGTGGCGGTGACAACGTGTTCGTCCTGATCGGATAAGGCAATGTCCGGGACAAACACCGTGCCGAGGAGTAATTTGAGTGGATTTACCCGCACCTCTTGGGCCTTGAAATAGGCGCGTTCATTGGCCTTAATCTGTTGAATATTTTCCGTCTGGTAAATGGCCGCGACAAGGATGTCCAAGGTATGGCTGGTACAATTCTGAAATCGGGTTTGATAGGGATTGGCGATGATCGAATAACGTGGATTGTGTAATTTCTGTGGGATATCCGACTGCATGATTTGCCACAACCGTTGCTGTAATTCCGTGTTCGGGATCAGCACCCCGGCCTTTAATTCCGCCACGCCACTGAAGAAGTCCACGGGGAAATCGCTGATTAAATAACTGCGCGCGGTGTCGGTGGGTTTTTGATACAAACTATGAATCGCGTATCCCGGCAGCTCGCGCCCATCGCGCAATTTAATCGTGGAATACACCGCGATGCCGATATGGGTGTATTCAAACCCCTTGGGTAATTCATCACCGGCGCGGCCTTTACGCGCGACAATCGCCACATAGGCGTGTTGCGCTGCCAATGCGTGCTCCACTTGTTTGCCGAAAGTGACGACTTGCTCAGCGCTATAGGGACTTGGACCGCCGGCCTGACTACTGCCGGCGGCCTGCACCCCCGTCAACCAAACCGCGATAAACCCCGCAATGATCAGACACCGCCCCATGGTTTTATTCCTGGGGTTGTACCATGGCTTGATACGGTGTTGGCCCCGCCGTCACCGTTTCTTCCGCTACCGGTAACGGCTTGCCACTGTCGTCGTTGGCGAAATTCAGCAGGGCATCGCCGCCTTTGCCGCTGGCGTGACCGATCGCGCCGACAAATTTCAGTGGTATGGCAACCACCGCGCTGGACACCTGCACGACTCCGACCACCGATTCGCCGAGCCCTTGCGCGGAATGGGTCACGCCATTGCTGAAGTTTTGACTACTGCCTTGCGCCATGACAAAAGGCGTCACGCTTAACGCCCCGGCGATCCCAACGATTTTCCAATACGTGGCTTGCATTGCGATTACTCCTGTGTTGTTTGCCTACAGGGCTCACAATGGGACAGACCACCGCGAAAGTAAACCGCAACACGCAACGGTGCAGGGCTTGGCTACGATCGGTCGCGATAAATGCTACGACTATTGTCGCGGAAGAATTAAACAGCCGTTCCTAAGAAGCGCGTTATTGTGGTTAATCTATACTACTCCCCTGGTACCCGTGAGCAGAAAAAATCATTACCCTATGACCTCCCTCAATGCCTTGCTTGAACAAATACACAGCGCGCAGACCGAAAACCGGTTGCAATTACCTTCCTTACCCGACGTTGTTCTGGCGATACGGGAGGCCGTACACGATGAACGCAAGGGCGTGGCGCATGTTGCCCGGTTATTACAACTGGACCCGATTTTATCCGCGCGGGTGCTGAAGATAGCCAATTCACCGCTTTACCGTACGGGGCAACCTTTAACAGACATCAAACACGCGATTAACCACCTCGGGCTGGCGATGACACGCAATCTAGTAACCTGCTTGGCCATGCACAATCTGTTTGATGTCCGCTCGTTTGCCATGAAGCAACGGATCCGGGAATTATGGCAACACAGCGCTCAAGTCGCGGCCATAACCCAGGTGCTGGCCAAATCCCAACGGGGCCTATCCCCCGACAAGGCATTGTTGGCGGGTTTATTGCACGATATTGGTGTACTACCCATCCTGGTGTATGCTGATAACTATCCCGACCTGTGTGACAACAACAGGTTATTGGATCAGGCCATCCGTGGCGCGCGCGCGGAGCTGGGTAATAGTGTATTGAAAAACTGGCTAATGGACCCCGATATCGTCAATATTCCGTTGGTCGCGGATGACTATAGCTACGATCATGCCGGTGAAGCGGACTATGCCGACCTGGTTATCATGGCACAGATCCACAGTGGCTTCGGCCAACAAACCCCCCGGCCAATGCTGGATTTGAACAAGACACCGGCTTTTAGCAAACTGACGATCAGCAAACTAGGCCCGGACGCGAGCCTGGAGTTACTGCAGCAGGCCAACCGTGAAATAGCCGCCACCATCAGGATGCTGCAAAATTGATACATGCTTATACGTATACAAGGGAACAGAATTAATTTCTATCCCCGAATCTTTGCGGATTGGAGTCGATGCCGTAGGTATTCAACCAGCCCCGGCATGATCGAGAGTATGATGATCCCCAAGATCACCAAGGTTAAATTGTTTTTAACCCAGGGAAGATTGCCGAAATAAATCCCCGCGCTAACAAACACTACCACCCAAGCAATCCCGCCGATGATGTTATAAGCGATGAAGCGCGCATAACGCATGTTGCCGATTCCTGCCACAAAGGGCGCGAAGGTACGCACAACGGGAATAAAACGCGCGATGATAATGGTCTTGCCGCCGTGTTTTTCATAAAACCGTTGTGTACGGTGTAAATGCGCCAGTTTAAAAAAGCGTGCATCGGGGCGTTTAAACACCGCTGGTCCAAATTTGCGTCCAATAAAATAATTGAGGCTGTCGCCGAGTACCGCCGCCGTAATCAGCACCCCACACAGCAACCCCGGATTTAATAATCCCGCGCCGGCCAAGGTGCCGGTAACAAACAACAAGGAGTCACCCGGCAGAAAAGGGGTCACCACTAAACCGGTTTCGCAAAACACAATTAAAAATAAAATCCCGTAGACCCACATTCCATAATGGGTGGTAAGATCTAACAAATGTTTATCCAGATGCAATAACAAATCGATAAATTGGCTCATTAACTCCATATGTCTCTCAATGCTAAGTATGCTGTTCGCGTTTTACTTGTTGCCACAGTATTTCCATTTGATCGATGCTGGTGGATTCCAGCGACTGTCCGGCGCTGGTTAAATGCTGTTCCATGGCGCGAAACCGTTGCTCGAATTTTTGGGTGGCCGCGCGCAACACGGTTTCAGCATCACACTGGGCATGGCGCGCAAGATTCACACAGGCAAATAACAAATCCCCCATTTCTTCGGCGCGCTGGTTGGGATTATCCCACGCCTCGTGCACTTCGCGCAGTTCTTCGTGTACTTTATCCACCACCCCCTGGTGGTCAGACCAATCAAATCCCACCCGCGCCGCGCGTTTCTGGATTTTTTGCGCCAGGGTTAATGCGGGTAGGGTCCGTGCAACCCCGTCTAACACACTAAGCTGTCCGTGGTTGGCGCGGTTTTTACGTTCTTGTGCCTTGAGGTTTTCCCAATGTTCGTTCTGCGCGGCGGCCGAGTCGATCACCGTCTCGCCAAAAACATGCGGATGGCGTCGTTCAAGCTTGTCGCAAATCGCCGTGACTATTGCGTTAAAATCAAACTGCCCCTGTTCCCGCGCGAGCTGCGCATAAAATACGACTTGAAATAACAGATCGCCTAGTTCTTCGCGTAGCGCGACAAGGTCACGACGTTCAATAGCATCAGCCACTTCATACGCCTCTTCCAAGGTGTGCGGGAGAATCGAATTAAACGTTTGTTCTTTATCCCAAGGACAACCCTGCTGCGGATCACGCAAGCGGGCCATAATGTTGAGTAACCGATCGATTGAAGCCATACCCATACTTTAACAGGTAGTGAGCAAGCGACGCTAGAATCGAATCACGGGTTGTCGTGCAGCAAGGGCCAGAGGTCAGGCTGATACCCATTAGAGTACTCAGAGCCATGGCTGTTGTTGGGGGGATCTAAACACACTTAACCCTGATTAGATTCAACGCCCTTCCCTAGGAAAAGGATAAGGTGCAAGGGGTGACGATCACATTTGCTAATACGGACGATAGCTCCGCGGTAAAATCGATTCGAGGGCCTCGGTGAATAATTCTCCGGCATCTTTGAAAATCCCGTCTTGGATCGATTCATTCAAGCCGGTGGTTTGCCACGCGTAGGGTTCAATCGTATGCTCACCGTATTCCTCCTCCAGCCCCTGTTCGGCGACAAAGGTTAACCCGTTGGCGATATGCACCAAGGCAACGTCGATGATCGCATCATCGGACTCTTGGGGTTGGTGGTGATGCCTCACGGCATACATTAAGGTTTTTGGCATTTGCCATACCTTGAGTAGCTCACCGCCCACCATCGCGTGGTCAAAACCGAGGACTTGGCGTTCAAGTTCAAGATCCGAACCCTGGTTTTCTTTTTGCAACCGCAGGATTTCACGCGCCTCACCGGGCAGACGATGACTGATGATCAATTTACCGATGTCGTGTAATAACCCCGCCACGAACAAACGTTCACTGTGTAGTACATGGCAACGTTGCGCCAGTAACTTGGCGACCACCCCGCAATACACGCTGTGTCGCCAGAACTTCACCATGTTCAATACATCGTTGGGAATTTTAGAAAACGCCTCCACCGCCGAGGCGGCCAGCACCAGCCCTCGCAGTTCGCGTAACCCAATCACCGTCACCGCGCGTGATACCGTCTCGATGCGGGAAGGAAAGCCATAAAAAGAGCTGTTAACAATTTTCAATAAGCGCGCGGTCAGACCGGTATCTTGGCATATGACCTTACCAATATCATTGGCATTGATTTTTGGGTCTTCCAGCATCTCATTGACGCGAATACACACCTCGGGCAAGGACACCAACCGCACCACCCCCGATACCAGCTCATGGGGGGTGATCTTAGGTTTGGTCTGCGTCCTGTCTTGATACGAATTTGAACTACGGCGTTGCGTCATGCGAAGACCCAGTATCACTATGGTTAAAACCGGAATTGTTCGCCCTGGTTAGCGACCTTGGGGGAAACAAGCTTTAGGCGAAAACTGTGACGCCAGGCCGACAGGGGTAGCGAATGACCGGTGTGCAACGCCGGCACCTTACTATGCCAAATACCAAAAGTTCAACTGCTATCGCCATAGTGACTACGCTATTGGACCAGGCGCGGTATTCATTCCCAATTTAGCGGTAAGTGCGCGTCGTTTACACGACACCAATCGCACTGGCTGGTGGATACTGATTATTTTAGTACCGTTGATTGGCATTATTTTACTATTAGTATTCTGGGCGAGTGACGGGCAACAGGGCGATAATCAATACGGAGCAAATCCGAAAGCCGCCTAAATATTTATATTCTGTGGTGGCCTGTCTTGCACAGGCCAGCCACTGTTTTGAGCAAGCCGACGGTCTTGTGTGTGCCCCAGCAACCCGTTATTCACCTAACACTGTTTAACTTGCACGCCTCAGGTTGTGATAAGTGTATGATCGCATGCCGTCATAGGTATAAACCCTGGGAGAAACGCTGTAATGGACAACATTTCCATCCACTGTGACAAGAATATCGCGACCCACGAATACGCCTCCTTGATGGCGGCGGTGGGTTGGGGACAGGTAACAGCCTACGATCCCGCCCAGGTGCTACGTTCCCTGCAGAATTATCCCTTTGTCGCCCACGCACGTTGGTGCAATACTGGTTTGATTGGCTATATCAGTGCCTTTTCCGATGGCGCGATGTCCACGTTTATTGGCGAGCTTGTGGTACACCCCGAATTTCAACGGCGGGGGATTGGTACGCGTTTACTGCAAACGGTAGAGGTGCATTTCGCGGGGATTCCGGTCTATGTTAAACCGTTCCTGGAAGCACAAGCGTTTTTTCTGCGCAACGGTTATTTTATTCCAAAGCAGCCTATGACTGTGCTGGTGAAACGCAACGTGACCACCACCCCTGCTCCACATTATTAATAATGACTTAATCTTGTGGGCTCGGTAGACCTTGTTTAAGAAATTGTCGCGCCAGTTCCGCGATATCGGGGTACGAGTCGTGACTCAGCTTCTGCAGTACTTTGGACGTGACCCCTGGATTTTTCAAGACTTCAAAGCGAACCTCGATACTGCTATCCGAGGCCAAGATCCATAACACTTCTTCGGGGGCGTACTCGAAGCGGCCCATGACGCTGCGAACTTGGATCACACCATCGCGCGCGAGTGTCAGATAGGCTTGCAGCGGTGCAGATAAATTCGTCGCCACCGCCATACGTACTTGAGAATCCGCATCCTTGCACAGGCTGAGTAGCGTCGCCGCGGGCGCGCGGCGGTTGCTGGCCACCTGTTTACGCACCGCCGAGTCGGGATCGTTGGCAAGTGTGGTTAAGGTTTCCGCAGCTGTACTGGGTAGACCGGCGAGTCGGTGTCGTGTTTCAATAGTATCCGTAGCCGCGCAAGACAGCACCCACTGGCCGCCGAGAACACACATCAAAGCAACTGTTGAATAGGTTTTCATCGTGTACTCCTTATTGACCGGGGCGCACTGAGTTTGTAAGGTAGGCTCAATGGCTATTGTACCAAAACCTCGTATCCTCGCTGTTGATGACTCGCGCGTCATGCGCGTGGCGATGAAAAAAATCCTCGGTCATCACTACGATGTCATCGAGGCCGAGCACGGCGAGGATGCCTGGACCTTGCTGCTCAATGATAGCGATATCCAGGTGGTTTTTACAGACTTGTCGATGCCCTATCTGGACGGCTTTGGCTTATTGGACCGTATGCGACAATCAGAAGATGACCGCTTGCGCGAAATGCCGGTTATTATCGTCACTGGCAATGAAGACGATGATGAATCTAAACAACGCGCGCTGGATCGCGGCGCCAGTGATTTTATCTCGAAACCGTTCGAGTCCGTGCACTTATTAGCCCGCGCTAAAGCGCACGTCCGTTTACAACAAAAATCCAGCCAGCTGATTGATATCGCCGGCAAGATGGAAAAGCAAGCCGCGGTGGACGAACTCACCGGTTTGGGCGGGCAACGCTATTTTTGCAAAGTTGCCGATGAAACCATCGCCTATCTTCGCCGCCACGGCGGTCAACTGGTGATCGTGCGCATGGATATCGACGATTTTAATCTCATCTTTATTAAACATGGTAAAGCCGTTGCGGATGTGATCCTAAAAACCATCGGCGCCCATTTGATAAAACAAGTACGCAAGGAAGACATGCTGGCGCGGATTGGTTTGGCCAAATTCGCGATGCTGGTACGGGATACTCCGCTGTCTACCGCCGAACAACTGGCGGATCGAATGCGACGGGTTATCGCCAATTTACAGTTTAACGTCGGGCAACACGAAAAGATCCGCGTGACCGCCAGCGTTTGTTTGATGGAACCGCTGCTCAAAGAAAATGAAGATATTCGATTGTTGATTCATCAATTGGACAAACGCGTCACCGATATATCGATTGCCGGGGGGAATACCACCGTGGTATACGCCGCACAACCGATGTCTGATCCCGAACTGATCAATTTAGAAACCGCATTGAATTATTTAAAACACGGCGAGGCCGCCCGCTTACACACCCTGACCTATCCGCTTATCGCGCGGTTATTACCCCTCTTGTCCTACTTGGGTGAACAATTAGGTGATGATATACAAGTCCTGGTTGAGAAACTCAAATCCCACTATAAGAATTAATCCTAGGTGGCCAACCACAAACGCAGCCGTAACCCCCAGCCGGTGGTGTAACCCACCTCACGGTAGGCGATGTTTCCCCGCGGATCGATAATAAAACTGGCCGGCACCCCGTGTAACCCAAAACGTTGCAACAGTTCTCCGCTGTCATCCAACACCACGGGGAAATGCAATTGGTTTTTTTGCAAATACCCTTGAACCTCCGACCCACTCCCGGATTGAGTGGCGATGGTAAGTACCGGGTAATCCCGGCTAATAGCATTTATTGAGCCCTGCTCAAGACGACACACGCTGCACCAGGTCGCCCAAAAGTGGATTAATACCGGCCGGCCCCGGCCATAACGCGCAATATCCACGGGTTCTCCTGCCAAGGTAATGGCCTGCATGGGCGGCACAGCGCCCTGGGGCAAGTCACGTTGCATCCACGCGCGGATAGCGGCATACATCAATACAAATACCAACAGTTCTACCGCCGTGGATTTCCAGCCCGGCTTGAGGGACTGACGAATTTTTTCTAACATCTTGGCATTATCACCTGTCGAACCAAGGGGGTTTCACGTGCTCATGACTAAATTGAAGGCCTTTGGTGCCCATATGGGTATCAGCTTTATTATCTTCCTGATCATATTGTATTTTATGTTAGCCCACTGGTACCCTTTTCCGTTTTTTTCCACCGACGGTGGTTGGAAAGGTATCCGGATCGTCCTTTTCGTCGATATCGTGTTAGGGCCGTTTCTAACCCTGATTGTGTATAAAAAGGGCAAGCGTTACCTTGCTTTGGATTTAACCGTTATCGGGATGATCCAAGCGGCCGCGTTGAGTTGGGGAATCTGGGTGGTGCACCATGAACGCCCCGCCGCCGCGGTACTAGTCGAGGATTATTTCACCACCGTCACCCACTATCAATTGGGCAACCGCCTGAAACCCGGGGAGCTGCTCCGTTACAGTAAACATATTCCCGCCATGATTTTTTTGAATATCCCCGAAAAGGAGCTGCAAGCGGCGCGTTTACGCTCTCTCCAAGGCCAAATCTTGATGACGGAATTCACCGAATATTATACGGCCATCGATCACAGCAGCCTGCCGCTGATACTGCAACACGTCTTTGCATTGTCAGACTATGTTGCCGATAAACCACAAGCCAAACGCATCTATGACCAGTTTGTCGCCGCACACCGCAGTGAAATGAATACTATCGCCTTTTTTGAGTGGCATGGCCGTACCCGCTGGGGCTATTTGGCCGTGGATAAAAATAATTTTGAAGTGATCGATTTTCTCCCTATCCAACCCTTGCCCGTGGAAAAAAAGAAGATAAAAATGTGACCCAACCTACATTTCTATTGCGAAGGCATTATCCAGGCAGTGGTTAAACCTATAACCTTATAATTTCAACAGTGCTGTCACATGTGTTACAGCTTTCAAAAATGTTGTCGAGTAGTTTGCAAAATTATTTACACAATCCATTTGTACCTATCTCTCATTGCTAGGGTGACTTTACGAGGGTGTCGCGAAACAGTAGTATCCGCAGCACGGCGGTAACGTGAGTATTTTACTTATCTAACTTTAAGAGTAAAACGGTTACCGAAGTGAAATCACGAGATCAATCCTATAAATCATATATGGAGGTATACATGCATACATCAGTTAAATCGTCAGTTATCGCTTCTCTGTTCGCGCTTGTCGTCGTTTCAATGCCTGCCCTGGCGGAAGATAAAATGTTGAGTGCCGACGAACTCAAGAAGGTGATCGTTGGAAATACCATTCATGCATCGATGGTAAACGATGGGAAAACTTTTAAGGCCTATTTTGACAGCCGCGGCAAATACACCCGCATCCAAGACGGTGCGACTACCGAAGGTACCTACCGCATTTCTGCAGACGGCACCCAATGTGTGATGTTTAATAACGCTGAAACCTGCGCCAAAATCAAAGACAACGGCAACAACACTTATACTCGTATCGAGAACGGTGTTCCAAAAGCCACGTGGAACAAGGTGGTAGCGGGAAAAGATCTTTAGGCTAGATCAAAAATAGCAGGGCTGTATCAGCCCTGCTCTTTCTATTAAGGCTAATGAACGAATTTCTGAAATACCAGGCTTGCATTCGTGCCGCCAAATCCAAAACTGTTGGACATCACGCATTTTAACTTGGCAGCGGTATAGCTGCGCACAATATTAAATCCATGCGCCTCTGGATCAAGCTCGGTAATATTCGCCGATCCGGCCATGAACCCGTGTTCCAACATCAATAATGAATATACCGCTTCGTTAACACCCGCCGCGCCTAAGGCATGGCCGGTGGTCGATTTGGTGGAACTGATCGCCGGTAAATTATTCCCGAAGACCTCGCGCACGGCTTTTAGCTCCTGCATATCCCCCACTGGAGTGCTGGTACCGTGGGCATTGATATATTCCACCGGTAAGGTCGCGCTGCTCATGGCCTGCTGCATACAACGTACCGCACCCTCACCGGACGGTTGTACCATGTCAAACCCGTCGGAGGTGGCGCCGTAACCGGTTAATTCGGCGTATATCTTTGCGCCGCGGGCCCGAGCGTGTTCCAATTCTTCCAACACCAACACCCCCGCGCCACCGCTCATTACAAAACCATCACGGCTGACATCGTAAGGACGCGACGCGGTGGTGGGTTTGTCATTATATTTGGAGGACATCGCACTCATGGCGTCGAACAACACCGTCATACTCCAATGCACCTCTTCCCCCCCCCCTGCGAATACGATGTCTTGCTTACCCATTTGGATCAACTCGGCGCCGTTGCCGATACAGTGGGCACTGGTTGAACAGGCGGAACTGATCGAATAATTCACGCCTTTAATTTTAAAGGGGGTCGCTAAACAGGCGGAGTTGGTGCTGGCCATGGTACGGGTTACCATATAAGGTAATACCTTGCGCAGGCCGCGCTGCCGCAACACATCGGCGGCTTCGACGATATTCGACGGCGAGGCGCCACCGGTTCCCATGATCAACCCGCTGCGTGGATTAGAAATATCGCTCTGCGCCAAATTCGCATCGGCGATGGCCTCTTGCATCGCAATGTAATTAAAAGCGGCGCTGTCACCCATGAAACGACGCAGTTTGCGATCGATAACTTCTTCGGTATTGAGTTTAATCGGTCCATAAACATTGGTGCGAAAACCCAAATCGGCATATTCTTGTGAAAATTCGATACCGGAGCGGCCCTCACGCAAAGCGTTTAGCACCTCGCTTTTATTGTTTCCAATACTGGAAACAATACCCATACCTGTAACGACAACACGACGCATAACCGATCAAGCCTCTGGGGTATTGATGAATAAGCCTACCCGTAGATCCTTGGCCACGTAAATTTCCTTATCATCGACGTAGACACTGCCGTCACCGATACCCATAAACAGCTTGCGCATGATGACGCGTTTGAGATTGATCCGGTAGGTTACTTTACGATTCGACGGCATGACCTGGCCGGTAAATTTAACCTCACCCGCGCCCAACGCGCGGCCGTGACCGGGACCGCCCATCCAACCGAGAAAAAATCCAATCAATTGCCACAGGGCATCCAACCCTAAACAGCCTGGCATCACCGGATCACCCTCGAAGTGACTACTGAAAAACCATAGGTCTGGGTTGATATCGAGTTCTGCGATGATTTCTCCCTTACCGTAGGCCCCACCCTTGTCACTGATATGCGTAATGCGATCAAACATCAATAACGGTGGTAGTGGTAACTGCGCATTGCCTTTACCAAACATCCGACCATGACCGCACTCGACCAGGTCGTCAAAACTAAAACTGTGTTTACGCGTCAAGACGGTGGCCTCTGCTAATGGAATCGACATGGGAAGTTTAAGTGGTGAGTTAAATTGGCGGCTATTTTACCCCCTGCTTGCTATAAAACAAAGCTATCCGGGGCGATGAAAGCTACGTTTCGCACGTTGAATAAACCCCCGTAGTTGATCGGTCAGGGGCTGTTGGAGTTGCGCCAAGGCTGTCAAACTACTGTCAAGATCTTTCTCACGCATAAATAATAGGTGATAGGCGTCTTTAAGCAGGCGTAGCTCCTGCGTGCTGAACCCGGCACGTTTTAAACCCACCAGGTTGAGCCCACGTACCTGCGCGGGATTGCCATCGGTGATCATATAGGGCAGGCAATCCTGGGTGATCTTGGCGTTACCTCCCAGCATGGCGTAACTGCCGATATGACAGAACTGATGCACCATCACCCCACCGGAAATAAACACCTTGTCCGCTACACTCACATGACCGGCCAACCCCGCCGACACCACCAGGGTATTGTTATTGCCTAGCTGACAATCATGACCAATATGCGCAGTAGCCATCAAGAAATTACCATGGCCCAACACCGTCGCCTGCCCGGGTTTGCTGGCACGATTAATACTGACATATTCGCGTAACACATTGTTGTCGCCGATTTGCACGTAGGTGAGCAGATTCGGATCGGTGAATTTTAAATCTTGCGGAATACCGCCAATCACGGCGTGTTCATACACCTGATTATTGTTGCCCATGCGGGTGCCACGTTTTAACACCGCGTGGGCGGCGATCTGGTTGGCGTTCCCCAATTCCACTTCGGCCTCAACAATGGCGTAAGGCCCGATACAATTATCCTGCCCCAGGCGGACACTGGCATCCACGATAGCAGTGGAATGGATTTGATTACTCACGGATTCTCCAAGGATTACCCTCACCAATGCGCTATTTTATAGGTAACAGCGATCGCTTAGCATCTATTGTGTTGCCCTGTTGTTGTAAATTTTATGAATTTGGCGCTGGAACAATTGAATCTCGACAATAGTTATGCCCGCCTAGGCGAACCCTTCGGGTCACGACTGTCCCCAACCCCCTTTGCGGCCCCAACCCGTTTGGTGAGCTTTAATCCCGCCGTCGCCCAGCTGTTGGATTTAGATCCCTCCCAGGCACAACGGCCGGAGATGATCCGTTATCTCAGTGGCCAAAGCCCCTGGCCCGGCAGCGATCCCGTGGCCATGTGTTATTCCGGCCACCAATTTGGCCATTATGTGCCGCAATTAGGCGATGGCCGAGCGATTTTACTGACCGAGGTGCGCAATCAGCGCGGCGAAAAATGGGATCTGCAGCTCAAAGGCAGCGGACTCACCCCCTATTCCCGCCAGGGCGACGGCCGCGCGGTGCTACGCTCCACCATCCGCGAATACCTCTGTTCCGAAGCCATGCACGGTCTGGGCATCCCTACAACACGCGCCCTATGCATCCTTGCTTCGGATGAAGAGGTGTACCGCGAATCTATTGAGTCCGGGGCAATGTTACTGCGGGTCGCTCCCTCGCATATACGTTTTGGCTCCTTTGAAATTCATTATTACCGCGAACAGCACGACGCGTTGCGGACACTCGCGGACTATGTCATCACCCAGCATTACCCACAATTCGCCGACCACCCGCAACAATACCACGCCCTGCTGCGCGAGGTGGTGGTGCGCACCGCTCGATTGATAGCCCAGTGGCAAGCCGTGGGTTTTGCCCATGGGGTAATGAATACCGATAACATGTCGATTCTCGGCCTCACCCTGGACTACGGCCCGTTTGGGTTTATGCAAAGCTTCGAGCCCGGTTATATTTGCAATCATTCGGATCACACCGGCCGTTACGCCTTCGATCAACAACCCAGTATCGGCTTATGGAATTTGAGCTGCCTAGCGCAAGCCTTAACCCCGTTAGTCAGCGTCGACGAGGCCAAGCAATGTTTGGCGGACTATGAACCGGTTTTTGTATCGCATTATTATGAATTAATGCGGCGTAAACTCGGTTTTAATACGCTGGATGAATCCGCTGTCACATTAATAAATGATTTTTTGGCCTTATTGCAACAAGATGCCTGCGATTACACCCTAACCTTCCGGGCCATGAGTCAGTTCAATAGTAGCGCGCAGGCTGACAATACTAGCTTGCGCGACAGGTTTATCAGTCGATTAGAGTTTGATCGCTGGGCTGAAAGATACAGTGCGCGTTTGCGGCAGGAAAACAGCAACGACGCGGACCGCGCACTGGCGATGAACGCGGTGAATCCAAAATATATATTGCGCAATCATTTAGCGCAAATTGCTATTGATAAAGCGTCTAAACACAAGGACTATAACGAGATCGATCGGTTGTTAACCTTATTGCAACGTCCGTTTGATGACCAACCCGAATTTGATAACTATGCCGCTGAACCACCGGATTGGGCCCAACATATTGAAGTTAGCTGCTCGTCTTAGCCCGCACCGCTTGATTGAGCTAAACAAATCGGAGATTGCTGTTCTTCTTGAGGCTTGAGTTGGCGGCATTGAATCATGTCCAAGCCCGATGTTGTGACACGCCGTCAATACCTCCCTGTAGACCCGTCGGCGGCATCCCTGCCGCCGACGGTCACAACATCGGGCTTGGACACAATTCAATGCGTTAATTTTGCCAGCAACGGTCAATACCGGTTTCAGCACCATTCAGTTAAACTAATACTGTGTAGTTTGGTTCACGGAATTATTTAGTTCATCGTTATTCGATAATTGAATCGACGCTATAAATGGCGATAATTAAATACCAATTAGATCTTAAGCGTGATTGGTTTTTCGATAAGTAAAAACGCTTTTAACCAAGAATCACTGTTTTTATTACCCTTATCGCCCAAACACCCGCGGGTCGTTGCCGGTTACGCTTTGGTGTGACCGTGGCCGCAGGGATGCGGCCGTCGGGCGTACAGGGATGTATTTACAGCGAGTCACACAAAGTGAGACCGGCAACGACCCGCATTACCCTGAAGTGCCCCGATGCGCTTCACTTTTCATACTTCTTCAGCAACACACCTTCCTCACCACAACACGCCGCCGCACATTTCTTCACTTGGTGTAACTCCGAAGGATCCGCGTTGAGGTACAGACTTACCGGAAGGTTATCCTTAGCGCAATCACACCCTTTATCATCGTAGACATACACGTTTCGCAGACCAATCTGTTTAGCGGATTCATAGGCGCGCCACATGATCTCGCTAGGGGTGATTGGCAAATGGCTCAGTTGGTACGCTGGGAAAAATTTAGTGATGTGCCAAGGGCTGTCCGCCCCCAGGTGATCGTAAATCCACTGCGCGATGTTGCGCAGCATGTCGACATCATCGTTCTTGGTGGGGATCACATTGGTGCGGGTTTCGACGTGAATACCCAGGCGTTGCGCGGCCTCAATGGAATCGAGCACCATCTGCACCTTGGCGGGACGGCAAATATCCAAATAGAAATCGTCGCTTAGGCTTTTGATGTCGGAACATACCACATCGATAGCCCCTTGCAACAACCGCAGTGCCTCAGTAGTAACAAAACTGTTGGACACATACACCGTGTACAAACCCGCTTGTTTGGCCTCACGGCACACGTCTAATACGTATTCCAACCACACCGCCGGTTCGGAATAGGTAAAGGCTATACCTTGCACGCCATGGCGTTGCGCGGTGGCCACGAGTTCGGTCGGTGACACGTAGGCGTCGGTGGACTCACCGTGCGCCAAGGCGTCGAGGGCCGTTACGCCCCAAGAGATTTCTAAATTGTGGCAGCCTTTACAACGGAAATTACAACCGTAACTGCCCAAGGACATCACCTTGGTTCCTGGACGGAAATGTTTTACCGGTTTTTCTTCGATTGGGTTAATGTCCATGGCGGAAATAATCCCATACGACAGGTTATATAACGTGCCATAACGATTAACATGGGCCTGACAAAACCCGCGTTGCCCGTGTTTGAGTTTGCAGCGCCATAGGCATAAATGACAACGGGTGGTGCCGTCAGCCAGTTTTTCTTGCAGCCGGGTTTCTTGAAGTTGATAACGGGCGGTTTGTTTAGCGATTTCGCTCATGTAATTACCTTCGGTTCTAATTTCCACACGGGCGCGATGACAAACCGTAAGCAGGCATGGGCGTCGCGTAACGCTTGTTCGGCTTGGGCGGGGGTGGGCGCCCGCGCAAAAATAAAGCCTAAATAACTCGCCCCTTCGGGTAAGGGTACTAACTCGTGGCCCTCACGGATTTGGATGTCAATGTCTTCAATATACGGCACCCGTTGCGCGGCGAGAATACCTTCGATGCGTTTGAGCATGCCGGCTTGGGGTATGGGGATCATTAACACCCCGGCCGCGCCGGTCTCAGATTGCACGCTAAGGGTTTTACCCATGGCGTGAGAGATAACTAACTCTTCCAAACTATACCCTGTACCAAAGCGCAGTAACTTACCGCACAGACCGCCGATGGTACGCGCTGCGACTTCTAACACAAACACTCCGCCGTGATGGATTCTACACTCGGCGTGGATCGGCCCTTCGCTCAACCCGTAAGCGCCGCAAGCCTGCGTTACCACTGAAATCAATGCGTGTTGCACCTCTTCGGGCAGTCGGCTGGGTGTAATATAATAGGTTTCCTCAAAGTAAGGACCATCAAGCGGATCAGGTTTATCAAATACCGCTAAAACCGTTAACTCCCCTTGCCGCAACATACCTTCCAGCGTCACCTCTTGGCCGGGGACAAACTGTTCGATCACTAAACGTTGCCGGGCACTAGGTTCCAGCTCCGGCACGGTGTGTAATAAACGGCTGATCCGTTCCATAGCGGCGGTTAGTTGCGGCAGATCATTCGCCCGAATCACACCGCGACTGGCCGATAAGGCAACCGGTTTCACCACCACAGGATAGAGCACGCTTGCAACTTGAGGCAACAGGGGTTGATCGAGTTCGATGATCCAATGTTGCGGTTTAGGCACGTTCGAGTGCGCCAAGGCCTCGCGCGCTAAATCCTTACGCCGTGCGGTTAACACCGCACTGGGGCGATTGTGCGGTAACCCTAACTGGGAGGCGATCCGCGCCGCGATCTCGGTTGTGCCATCGTCGGTCCCGATAACGGCGGCAAACGGGGCCCGTGCGGACTCCTCTAAGATGATCTGCAAGGCCGCAGGCAGATCATTAAAATCCACGTGCAGACCTTCAGCGTAAATAGAAATGATGGAATGTTTACCTTCGGAGGCAATCACGGCGCGTGCTCCTAAGCGCTGGGCAGCGTGTTGATAGGCGAAGGTGCGATAACTGCCGTGCGGTGCGATGATCAGCACCCGCGGCGGGAGTGCCGGGACACCCTCCACGGCCGCCGCGGTTGAGACTCTCATGCTGTGTTTAGCGTCGGGTTTTAACCACAACCGCCGCCACCACCACCACCACAACCACCGCAGGTACCCGTGCCGCCAACGGTCTTAAAGACATTGTTGAACACAAAACTCTTGTTCCAGCCGTTTTCAACGAAGTCAATGTCACAGCCCTGCAGGAAATTCAGCGCCACGGCATCAACCATGATCTTATATCCATCGCCTTCAAGGGTTTTGTCGTAGGGACCGACATTTTCGGCATAGGTCATACCATAGGTCATGCCCCCGCAACCTCCGCCGCTGACATAGATCCGAATCCCCTCCACATTTTCTTCAATACTGCCGAGCAATGCCTTGAGTTGCTCCGCTGCGGCCGGGCTGACTTGCATTTCATGGGGCGCAATTTGACTGGAAAAACTTACCTGACTCATGACAACTACCTCTCTCTTTGGTCATACTATACGGACAGTGGTTGGGCACCGATAATAGGCCCTCCAATTGCTATAGTAGCAAACCACCCAAGCGCTAACAGCTTCTATTCCGATATAGATAAAGGTTCACATATGAGTCGCATGGTTTTTTGCAAGGTTTTAAAACGTGAGGCGGAAGGTCTTGATACCCCGCCTTATCCCGGTGAGCTGGGAACCCGGATCTTTGAGAATGTCTCCAAGGCTGGCTGGCAAGAGTGGTTAAAACGTCTCACCACGATTATTAATGAGAATCAGCTTAATACCGCCGACCCAAGCAATCTTGACGTGATCGAGCAACACCTCAAGGGCTTTATTTTTGGTGAAGGCAATTTAGGCCAACTTCCCCCCGGATTTAGCCCGGCCGGTAGTAAGAAGTAATCTAACCCTCGATGAAATTCTGCAGTGAATGTGGTCAGCCGGTGATACTTCGCACCCCGGCGGGCGATAACCTCCCCCGTTATGTTTGTGAAGCCTGCCAAGTAGTCCACTACCAAAACCCCAAGATCGTGGCGGGGTGTATACCCATTCTCGGTAACCAGGTGTTGTTGTGTCGGCGCGCGATTGAACCGCGCCACGGCCTGTGGACCTTACCCGCCGGGTTTATGGAAAACGCCGAAACCCTAGAACAAGCCGCCAGCCGGGAAGCCAGCGAAGAAGCCAATGCCAAGGTAAGCCTGGATAGCCTCTATACCGTCATTAGCCTGCCCCAGGCCAATCAGGTCTATGTTATGTACCGGGCAACCTTATTGGACCCTCAGGTCGCGCCAGGTAGCGAGAGCCTGGAGGTAAGGATGTTCCGGGAAGATGAGATCCCCTGGCAACAACTGGCGTTTAAAACCATTGCCTATACCCTGGATTTTTTCTTTAAAGATCGCCATAACGGGCACTACGGACTGCACACCCTGGCCTTGCTACGCGATTCTCCCGAGCCGTCACGGTAAGGGTATTTCGGACCCCACGTCTTGCCACTGGGCACGGCGGATCAACCAGCGACCGTTTAACTTCACCCACTGGGTTTTAACCGATAACCAACGCAGCCGGTCCGGCACGACCCCTTCCCCACCCGTTAATAGCAACTTGAAATCACCGCTGATCTGCTCGGCCGTGACGGTGATCTCAACCTCCGAAAGGGTAATAGTGATCACTGGATTTTGCCAAAAATAGGCGGTCATTAACCCCTGCATTTGGGATTTGGCCAGGTACTGATTGCCGGTAAAATCCTCGGTTAAAAACCCCAGCAGGGCCGCTGAATCCTTCTTTTTTGCCAGCTGTTGTATGGCCTCCAGGCGCTGACGAATTCGGTGGCTGTCATCCTCTAGCGCTGGACTGCAGCCGACTAAAACCAGGTAGCAGAGGCTTAGCCCTAGAATAATCCCTGTGAAACTGACTATTTTTGCTGGCATATGGCCTTTTTGATCCGACACGGAGTGTCAGTAAGTGCCCCGGCATGGCGATTTGTGACGTGTATCGCCCATCCACATGGCATTCCTACATAAACTTATCCCGAAGACAGATACTATAACCCAGTAACCCCAGAGGTAGATTTTCTATGCCAGCCTTATTCGATAGTATTTCACTGCAAAACCAAAGTGAAAAACTCCAGGCCCTTAACGAACACCGCCCCAAACTTTACCGTGGGCTGGTGTTCACCGCACTCGCTGTGGGTTATCTGGGCATCGGCCTACTGCCGCTGACCACGCTGATTACATTTTTTAGTCTGGTTAACCAAATCAGCGCCGCCAAAACAGTCTCGGCCTGGCTGGCTTTGTTCATACCTCTAGGGATACTCGGTCTCAGTGGTTTTATGAGTTTCATCATGTTACGTCTGCATGTCAGTTCCCCCAGCGGCCTGGGGATCAAACCGGATAAGGCTCCAAAATTATACGAGTTACTCGCCGAGTTACGTAGCACCATCAAGCACCCCAAGCTCCACCGTGTGGTTATCCATGATCAATACAGTTTGGAATTTATTCCTGTACCCAGGTTCGGGTTGCCGCTGGTGACAACCAACGTGTTACACATCGGCCTACCGATGATGCAGACCCTCACCAGCGGGCAATTCAAGGGAATGTTGGCGCGTAAACTCGGCCAATATTCCATGCAGCACAACTGGTTATCCCACGCCGTCTACCGGTTCCGCCAATATGCCGGCCTGTACCAGCAAGCGTATACCAAACAAAGCCAAAACCAATGGTTTTATCTGCCCTTCAAATGGTTCTTTAACGTCTATGTCCCCTGGTTAAATGCCATGACGGTACATACCGCGCGGCTGGATGAATTAGAAGCGGATACCTACGCATTGCAGGTGATGAGTAACGATGAATTCGCCGATAGTCTAATCCGCTATCATGTGACGGAAAGTTTTCTGCGCGAGAAATTTTGGCCAAAAATTCACGAGCTGTTACAAAAGAACTCTCAGCAATCCCAACTTAGCCCGCATACCAGCATGTTCAAGGTGGTGAATAAAGGATTGACCGATACCGAGGTCGCCCGATCCTTGGAACAACTTATTAAACAAGACCCCGACTGGGACAGTGTCGTACCAGGTTTACACGCACGTCTGGATCATATCGGCTATCGTAATCTTAGCCTGCCACCCCCGGTACTCGAATCCGCCGCGCAGAAACTCTTGGGCGCATCCTTAAGCGTTATCACTAAATTAATGGATAACCAGTGGTTATCCAAACAAGGCATTGTCGCGAAAAAACCCGCGGCTAAATCGTCGCGCAGTACGGAAGCCGAACCCGGCGATGACGAAAAAATTTATCAATCCCTGCTTGCCAAAGCCAACCAAGACAGCCTCAGTGACGATGATTTGTGGCGGCTGGGGGTCTTAACCGAAAAACTGCACGGTAAAACGGCTGCCGTCGGCATCTATCAACAACTACTCAAGCGTAATAGCCACCATGCGAAGACCTGGATGGCGATTGGGCGAATTTTATTGAGTCAGCAGGATGACACCGGGATAAAAGCCCTGGAACGGGCCATGGAACTCGATACCAGCGTCACCGCCCAAACCAGCTGGATGCTGGCCAAATACTACAAATCAAAAGGCAACGATACTATGGCAAAACGCTATATCGAAAAAGCCGGACGGGCCTCTTCGACAGCGGCCGCATAAACTCTCTTTGAGGGTTTATTTTCGCGGATACAAATGGGCTCGCGACCAGGGTAGATCGTTATTGTCGGCCCGGGTGAATACCACCTGAAACAGTTGCAATTCGCTGGTGGTAAAACCTGCGATCGATCCCGCCAAATATAAACGCCAGGCACGAACAAAATTCTCGTCAAACATCTCGCGTACCTGCGGTTCGTGGGCATTGAAACGATCCAACCAGTGTTGCAAGGTCTTGGCATAATGCAGACGTAAGTTTTCAACGTCTATCACTGAAAATCCAAAGGGTTCAAAAATATCCATCATTTGCTTGAGCGACGGGGGTCGTGCGCCGGGGAAAATACGTTTTTCGATCCAGGCGTTCATGAAACCAGGATGGTTACGCCCGATGGAGTGGATTAATCCCCGCCCATGGGGTTTCAAACAACGATCGATCACCGCCCCCAGCGTGGGGTAGTGCTGCGGGCCAACATGTTCCAGCATACCGACCGAGACAAAAACATCATACTGTCCAGTCATAGTGCGGTAATCGTCTTCAATATACTCTACCTGGTTTTCCAAGCCCAGGTATTTGGCCTGTTGCCGCGCAAAGGCGACCTGTTCAGAAGAAATATTGTAGGCACGCACCTGCACCCCGTAGTGCTGCGCCATGAACCGCGCCAAACCACCCCAGCCGCATCCCGCCTCCACCACCGTGTCTCCGGCTTTAAGCTGTAATTTACGGCAGACGTGATGCAATTTGGCTACCTGGGCTTGCTCTAAACTCATCAGGGGATCGGGAAAATAAGCACAGGTGTATTGCTTAACTTCCTTGTCCAACCACAAGGAATAAAACGCATTACTTAGATTATAGTGATGGTGAATATTTTGCCGGGCGCCGGTGAGGGAATTATAACGCGGTCGATGCCGTAACCAGAATAACACTTGATAAAGGAGCTGATTGCGACTGGTCTTACGTAAGGCACGGTACACGACCTCCAAAAAATGTACTAAATCACCCTCGACCTGCACCCGCCCGGTTGAGAACAATTCCCCAAAATAAAACTCGGGATCGTAAAGCAAACACCACAGGGCATTGCGATCCATCACCCGCAGGGTCGCCCTAGGATGTTCGGTTAAAGTAATACCAGAGTTGTCCCATAGGAGTAAGCGAATCGGGGGAGAACCCACCCCTTGGAGCATTTTTGTGGCCATCCAGCGGTCAATCGCAATGACCTCGCCGGAGCTAAACGATTTTAAATAAGCCGGAGCAACAGCCTGCCTGGCCGTGGATTGACGGCGGGTTAAATCCGGTGTCTCGGACACCCCCATGGCGCTACCTGCCTCCTTCGTCTTAGTATGGCTTTGATGCTAACCAAACCAGTAAGGAGATGCAACCCTAATTAAAGCCGCTCTAGGGTTAAGGTTGCGTTAAAAAGTGGCTACTTAGAACCAGAGCGAAAGGTAGACCTGGGTTACATCGGCCTGGAACCGGAATAGCGGTTCAGTGCCCGGAGTGCCGCCAACCGTGGCATCACGAAAATCTTTGTAATTAAAATTGATGTGATCATACGCGATATTCGCGCTACCTTTTTGGAACACCCACCAGCCGTTTTGGGCGAAATTATAGGTAAGGGTAACACCGCCGGAATTACTGTTGAAGGTACTGAGTTCTTTGTGACGGGTCATGAAGTTAAACTGATCTCTAAATGCGAACAAATCGTTGTAAAAATCCGCTTTGGTTTGTTTGTAGAGACGATAACGCAAATCGATAATAAAACTTTTGGCGGTATGTGTATAACCCAATTCCATAGTTTGCGCATTTACTCCCCAGGAATCCTGAAAGAGTTTTATATTGCCGTGCAGAGCCGCTCGATATTGTAAATAATAACTCCCGTGTAACGACACGGTATTACTGGTTCGGGTGCCGGGAAATTTTTCAAAATCCTTACTACGGGACGTACAAGCACTGTCGGTGCAATAAGAATAAACGCGATACGGACTCTGCAAATAACCTTCGTCGGTGATGGTTTCCCAACCCAACCCGACGATCATATTCTTTGACACAATCTGGGAAAGTCCAATGCGGTAATTTTGTCGGCGAATATCGCCTCCCCTGCTACTATCCTCGGTTGAGGTGACCGTGTCTGCTGCTTTCGAATAACCCATAGTCAAGGTCGATAGATCACCAAAGAAATCCTGACTTAAATTAACTTGGTAGGTCTTGCCCTTATAATCCTTTTCGCTGGTTTTTGTTATCCCCAATCCCATTAAAGTTTTACCATGGACATAATCAAGCCCTCCGGTTTGCTCAGTGCGTTGCTCAGTATAGCGACTCGCGCCCAGTCGATAACGCACATCGATAGAAGCGCTGCTGACATGGTCAACGTAATGGTTAAAATAGGCTGAAGTATTGGTGGAAGTTTGTTTTCGTACAAGTAATGAGGGGCCAGTGACCGTTACTGCATCGCCGCTGTACTCATGATACATTAAATCCGCGCGATCCTCCGGCAATACAGTACCTATCGCTTGATGTATCGTGCCAATAAAGCATACCGCGCCAATCCAGCGGCATATCCTTGGATTATACTGCCACATCAATTACATCCACAGCCGCCGCCCGATATACTATCACCGCCACGTGAAGCCTGCCGGACTTCATACACATGACGTCGATGCGATACAGAAATCCAATCGCGATCTGGGTTCATAATCGGATCGGCCAAATTAGCCCGTTCATAGGGCTTAAGCCAAGGTTCAACACTACATCCTGCCAATAAAATACAAACCACACTTGCAGTTACAAGTAATCTGAACACAAATTACTCCTTCACCAATTCTTTAATTTGTTTTTTATAGGTTTCCTCATAGCCGGGTTTGTAACCCTCATGGACATAACGGATCATACCGCTGCGATCCACAATTACAGTGGTGGGCATCGCATTTATATTATATAACTTACTAAGTTGATTCTGCATATCATACAAAATCGGAAAGCTCACCGGCACATCGCGTAGATAACCCTTGGCCTTGTTACTATCCTGTTCTACATTTACCCCTAAAATCACAAACCCAAGCTTGTTATATTTTTTGTAAATATCATTCAACAGCGGCATTTCCTGGCGACACGGCCCGCACCACGAGGCCCAATAATTTATCAGGACCACTTGGCCACGCAGTTCCTTGAGGCGAATATTTTTACCGTCTATATTGGGTAATGCAAAATCCGGAGCTGGCTGTCCAGCGGGAGCCGCTTGAACATTCCAGGTTAAAATCCCTAACATAACCAACAACACAGGGACGCTAATCGGTAGTTTCATGCTCAAATACCTCGTGTACACACTAAAAGAAATACGTTGCCCCCAGCGAAATCTCGATCGTATTTGCCTTCTTTTGCTTGCCTGTCACATCAATACTGTAAACATAATCGCGCACATTGGCATGTAGTGCCAACCAATCTTTCAAAACGACCCGGTATCCTGACCCATACATCGCTGTAAAACGAGTTTCACCCGCCACTTTGGTGCTGCCAATACCAGCGACAACATACAGCGCGGTATTAAACGTGGTATTCCGCCCAATATATGCCTGGCCGGGTAACAAATTATAACCCAAGGCCCCTGTATAATAGCTGTATTTGCGATCGGAAAAATTCAACGTTTTACTAAAAACTTCTTGGCTGGTTTGACCCAGCTTCGAGAATCCCAAGGTACCTTCAAAAAAGATATCTTCCGTAATATGGTACGTAAGGCGTGCACCGTATACCGGCTTTGAACCAAAGTCCTCAATACTCAGCAGCCCCGCGAACAAACCAATTTCAAAATTTTCCGTGTCGATTTGTGCTTCGGTCACTTGGCGACGTTTAATCTCAGGTTGAATAACAGGTTCCTGCTGGATCATGGATTTAAGTGATTCAGATTGCACCGGCGGCACGGGCACAGAATCTGTACCGTTGGCGGCAAATCCAAGCATATTATACATACCACACAGTATTAGAAGAAAAATGCGAAGCCCGCTTTCCATTCTCTAATTTCCTCATTGTTGTCTTTAGTGGTAAAAATAACATAGTTGCCGTAATCGATACGCACTAAAAAACGCTTGGTAAGATACATCCGCGCGCCAATACTATAATGACTAAAGTTGTTTCTACGATCTTTCACTACCGCCAAGGTCGACTTGGCCTTGGTTTCGATGAGTCCGGTGCCTAGGGAAAAAAACGGCGATACAGTCCATTCAGGAAAAGGTTCTTCAACCAAATGAAACCCCAGCATTACACTGCTGGATAGATTACCCAACACTTGAGATAATGACACTTCGGTAGAAATATTTTCTGTCAGGTGATAACCGCCATAGGTGGTAATTACATAAGCCCCTTGAAAGTCTCCTCCCAACATACCCATTTCCCATCTACGATCTACAAAATCTTCTTGGGAAGCTTCTTTGAGTTCGATTCGCTTTCCGTCAGGTGACAGGGTTTGCAACATTTCATTACGCGCCACCCATCCTTCGATACCCGTTTCGGAACGAACCTTAAACCAATCGGTTTGGCGAACAATGATTTCAACCCACTCGTCTCGACTGACCACGTAAAAAACGGGATAGCCGCGTCCTGGTCCGGTATGTAATTCAATATAAGGGTCATATACCTGCACAACATTATGCTCCACCGGCGCGGCGGCGAAACTTGTTCCCATCCCTATTGATAACAATACACTTATTACTAGAAGACGCATGTGATTCTTGGGGTGTCTGCTCGTTGTGGTTTGACAATCAGTCACCCCATTGTAACTGCTAGCCCCAAGGCCGCCAACAAACTTTACACACAAGGGCGGCGCTTGGGGTTATATTTTGGCTTGATAGGGATCAGGGTTGGTTCTGGTATTGGGCGCCAATGTCGATCCATTCTTTTATGAGTTTAATCTCACCCGCGGTCAATCTTGTCTCATGGCTCCCACCCGCTCCAAAACGGTTATTGGCAAAAAATGTACTGTTCATTGCGTTTCCGGGGGTCACGCGGCTGTACACATTTCGATACGCGGTATAATTGGTCGGTTCACCCGCGTTTTCACCAGTAATTGTAAGATCAAAACCATTTGGCGGTGGCACGGGGTTACCGTTACTATCGGTGGTTTGGACATGGCAGCTAATACAACCCTTTGCCGCCCAAAGCGGTTGAATTTTAAGGTTGTAGTTGATGATAACGCGACAATTACCATCCCAACTGCTTTGTATAGTACAAGTGGAAATATTCACTAATGAGGAGGTATCCATACCACTATAATCGATAATCGGTCGCATGGTTATCGGATTACCTGCGGTCGCTACCTGTGCCAGGGTAGTACCAGGGTTAGAAACATCCTCAGCATCGGTACGCCCGTGGGCCTTTCCCGCTACATGACAGCCGTTACAAACCCGCTCCTCGTCCGGCCGAACCGTGAACCATTCTGGATGCTCAGGACCAATATTTTCGTAATTACTGTTTACCAGTTGAATAGATAAGGGCACATTCGCCGGAACTTCCACTCTGACAGAGCCGTCCGCTTGAATCGGTGCATAACCAATGATTTCGCGCATTTTCCGACTGGTATCGATTCCGATTTTGATATTGGTCACGGTATTATCCAAATATGTATGTTTATAAATTCGCACATAGGCCGCGGTGGGATAATCCGCATTTACTTTTCTCAAATGTAATTTGCCCTTTTTTCCTGTGCCTGCCACATCCGGAATATAAGTCGGAGAGGTCTTGTCTTGCGCAACGGCTACGTCGGTGTAATAAAACCCCGGTTCGGGAGTGGTAACAAAAGGCATAAGGTTTGAACCCAAGGTATACACCGCCACGTAATACCGGGGAGCAGCTGCGGTGGCACCTGTTAGTTTTTCATTTTTACCATCACAGGGAAGTGAATCCGTCTGACCTGGCACATTCACATAACACTGGCTGTAGGAAACCACGACCCGGTTGGTGCCGTCATAATAAGGATAAACAGAATTAAACTTTCCTGTGCTGGTAATGCCCGTGTTAGTGCTAGCCAATCCTGCGCTGATACTCGATTGGGCCGGCCCGGTTAAACCCGCGGCTAATCCAGTTTTCGTCGGCAGCATATTGTCGACATAATTATTAATATCGATAACCGCCAAGTCACCCCCATCGAAGGTACCGGTATTGTGGCGTATTAATGCCAAGATACGGCCGTCTTGTAATTGCCAGGGTTTTGTAAATTGAATAGTATCGCCGTTGGTTCCGGTAGCATGACTCTGACGACCATAAATGTATTGCTCGTCCGTACCGTCAGGATTAATCATATACAGGTGCATTCCAAAATCGCTGGTACCGGGAACGGCTTTGGTATCCCAACGACTAAAGATAATTTTGCCGCTGTACGGTCCGGTACGCATCATCGAAGGAAAAAGATCGTGGCTGGTGCCAAAACTAACCTGATGAATCCCGCTACCATCGCTTTCCATAACGTGTAATTTAAATGATGCCCCACCCCCACCACTGCCCTCCGTGACGGGGGCTTGGGTACTGATTGTACTCAGTTGTGCCGCCAACACCGCTTGGGTGGTCTGATTCAACGTCGAGGAAAAAATAATCCGGCCGTTGAGTAAATAGTGAGGTGAAATATCATCGCCCAGAACCGCCTCTATGGCGGGCATAACACGTCGTAGTGTCTTGGTGCTGATGGTATATTCATAAATATCCCAGGTTTGAATATCCCCCACCACGGTGGGGTCAACATCCAATTTGGCGGCGAAAATCAGTTTATTGCCGTCATCCGAAAATTCTAGATCCTTAACATCCCAGTCACGGTTTATACCGATTAAACTAGGAGACACGATGGTCTCGTTGCTATTGAGTGTCGCTGAATCTTTGATAATTAATTTCGCCCCCAGTGTAAATTGTTTCGGCTGAAATAAAGTCCCAGAGGTTGGTGTGTTATTGGCGGTGGGCACGGGCCGTTTTACAAAAGCCAGCGGATAGCTAGATACCAGCGCATCGGTAGAACCTCCTTGTCCTCCTCCGCAGCCCACAAGAATACTACCGGCGATCAGCATTATGGTGTAGGTTTGTATCCGCCGAACCAAGGCTGAAAATAGGCCGCAACAAGGGCAAGTCATAATATTTCTCTCTATATATATAAAACAATGTTATTCATTATACCGTCAAATAACCTGGTAGAGTGTGTGTTAATCGACACATTTATGGGGGATCGAAACCCAATGTCTCATTCTGTTAACCACCTAACATATTGTAATTATGGAATATTATTAATGTCGATTCTGTGAGCAATATCATGAAAATTAGTCAGGTTTAGTTCTACAGTAACACCATGACCTGCGGCCTAGCCAGGGTGACCCACATGGCGGTTCTGGGTTCATAAGGTAATAACCTGTAGTAGGTTGCCGCTAATAAGCACATAACAAACGTAGGATAACACCATGAAAAAAGCGACCTGGTTACAAAACTCCCCATACTTTTTTAGAGCTGCGGTCATTACCATGGCGCTGTTGGGCGCACTCACTGCCCACGCGGGAGTTAAAGAACAAGCCAAACGCATGCACGATCGTTTGGCGGGCGTACCCCCTTCCAATACCGTTCTGGAAGATATGGCGGCCAAGTTAACCGCCGGCCAAACACGCGCCGCCGCCGACGTTGCGATGGCAAATCCTAATTTTTTAAAAGTTACCGTAAAAAACATGGTCATCCCCTGGACCAATAAAGACATGACGGTGTTTTACCCCTTTAACGATGCCGCCGCTACCTTAGTCGGAATGGTACGCGATGGAGTGGATTTTCGGCGCGCCATGTACGATGACATTATATACGTTGGCGCTGCCAGTTTAGGTCTACCCGCTTACTCGAATAGCAATAATGATCATTACGCACAAATGGAAAGCCGTAATATCGATCTAAACTCCACAAATCTTCTCCAACGCAGCCAATCAAGCACCACCGGACTGGCGTCGACTGCGGTGTCAGGGGTACTCACCACGCGCCAATCGGCGCGCGCCTTTTTCTATGCCGGCACAAATCGTCGTATGTTACGTTTCACCTTCATTAATTACATGTGTAAAGACCTCGAAAATGTAAAGGACACAAGCAGAATTCCAGATCGTATCCGTCAAGACGTAGCGCGCAGCCCCGGTGGAGACAGCAGCGTATTTCTTAATACCTGTATTGGTTGCCACGCGGGAATGGATGGGCTCGCGGGCGCATTTGCAAATTATCAATGGAATTATGACACTAATAATGATCCGGACGGAAACAATGGCAATTTAGTTTATACCCCCGGCATCGTACAACCTAAATACTTGATCAATTCCACCGTATTCAAATACGGCTATGTAACCACCGACGATAGTTGGATTAACCGCTGGCGCACTGGCCCCAACGCCAATTTGGGGTGGGGATGGGCAAACAATTCAACACAACAGGTTCCAACCACCGGCAACGGTATGCAGTCTTTTGGCCAGGAAATCGCAAATTCACTGGCGTTTTCACGCTGCCAAGCCATCAAAGTGTATAAGACTGTGTGTTTTAACGAGCCAACCGAAACCACACTTGGAAACCTAGTAACCAGTTTTAAAAACAGTGGTTATGACATGAAACAAATTTTCGCCGACGCCGCGATTGATTGCCGCGGTAACTAACCATCCAATTGCGTGTGTTACAAGGTTTCTGGAGATAACAAAATGACAACCAACTATATAATGACCAACCAAATCTCAAAACTCACTGGATGGAATTATATTCGCCTAAGTTTATTAGCCGCGCTTAGCAGCATTGTTCTCATAGGCTGCGGCGGCGGCGCGTCCACGACCGAACAGGTACCCCAGTCTAGCGGCGGCACTTCTAAACTTGTTTCAGCACCCGCCGACGGTGATATGGCTAAATTCCGCGATAACCTTTGGGCAAACATTACTGCAACAAACCGTTGTGGAAACTGTCATGCCCCGGGAAAACTCGCGGGCTCCTTTCCTTTCGCTAATGCCAACGATTTAAGCGGTTCTTATGCGACCGCCAACCAGGACAAATACGTGAACCGGACATCCCCGGGATTATCGGGTATTGTCAAGAAGGTGGCGGGAGGCCACAACTGTTGGACGTCAAATTTACACGATTGTGAAACCTCCTTAACGCAATGGATTTCAGCCTGGGTCCAGGCCAGCGGCAACCCGGGGCAATCGGTAAGCCTGACAGCCACTCCTGGCGTTGCGGTGGGTGGTGGTAAATTCTTCCCTTCCAGCTACCCGCCGGAGTATGTGGCCGTGCACGATTTACTTAAAGTATATTGCAGCGCCTGCCACGTACCTAATGTTCCGCAAGCACAACAACCTTATTTTGCCGTTGACGGCACCCCCGCGGCCACTTTTATACAATCTTCGTACGAGGCCGTGGTGAATAACGCTAAAATCAACCTCATTACACCTTCTGAATCGCGCTTATACCGACGCCTGGTCGACGACCATCATAATTGCTGGTCCGATTGCGCGACCAATGGAGCTGACATGTTGGCGGCCATTACAGCAATGACCAATGCGATTTCACCCACCACCCAAGAACCGGGTACCGTGGTTAGCCGCGCCGTTAATTTATATACGGATGGCATCTCGGCCAGCAGCGGTCATCGAATCGAGGATGCACAAATTGTGTTGTACGACTTCAAGGAAGGTCAAAATAGCGTGATCAACGATCGCGGATTAACCAGCGCCCTGGGACCTCAAGTTAACTTACAACTCAGTGGCACGGAAGGTGTCGACTATAAATGGCTACCGAGCTGGGGCATTACATTTATAACACCCACTGTCCGTGCCGCCGCAACCGATAGTTCCAAGGTATATAACGAACTTGTCTCTTCCGGAGCCTATACGATTGAGGCCTGGGTAATTCCGGCCAATAATGTCCAACAAGATGCCAATATTGTTGGCTACAGTGCTAACGGCACACAACGGAATTTCTCTCTATCCCAATATAACACGCGTTACCGGGATTTTAACCGTACCGGAAATCCCGCTGTTCCGCTCGCCCAACAATTAACCGGGGAACCCTTCCTCGAAGCAAATAAACTGATCGCTAGCCAGCAACACGTTGTAGTTACCTATTCCGCAAACACGGGAAGACGTATTTATGTGGACGGTGTATACACTGGAGATGCCGATACCACCTCGGGTTATGCCTTAGATAGCTGGCTCAATCCTGGTTATTCGCTTGTGCTTGGCAAAGAAGCTAGTAATTCTACTCCCTGGCTGGGGACCCTGCGCAAAGTTGCGATTCATAAACGTGCGTTAAGCGCGGACGAAATTCAGCAAAATTATGCCGCCAGCGTCGGACAAAAATATCTGCTGATGTTTGATGTCAGTGCCGCCTCGGGTATTCCGGGAAGCTACATTTACATGCAGGCTGAAGAATATGACAGCTTCAGTTATTTGTTCTACAAACCGACGTACATCAATTTATCGGGTAACAGCGCGACCGGATTACAGATTAAGGGCATTCGATTAGGGATTAATGGCCGCGAAGCAAGCGTCGGCCAAGCGTTTGCGGGAGTCGACGCCACCATCAATACAACCGATTATATTCCAGGCACAGGACAAGATTCGGGGCAAGTGCTTTCTTATGTGGGCACTATTATCCCCAAGGACAAAGGAGCAACCGACGACTTGTTTTACTTGGATTTTGAATTGATCGGTAACACAGCCGCGACTAAAGATTATAACCCAAGCTTTTCGACCGTACCTGCCGCGATGCAGCCCGTGGCCGTATCGGATGTCATGATCCGAAAATTTGAAGAAATCAATGCCACCTTAGCGGATTATACGGGAATTGACCCCACCACGGCGTCCATCGGTGGAACAACCGGTACCTATACCACGGTGTATCAACAGCTACCCCCGGTAGAATCGATTGACGGCTTCCTTGCTTCGCAACAAATGGCCGTTACGCAATTAGCCATTCAATATTGCAGTGTACTGGTCGATGACACAAGCAAACGCGCGGCCTATTTCCCAGGCGTTACCTTTGGCGGCATGAGCTTTAGCTCAGACTCCGCGAAAGATCTGGTGATCAGTCCGCTCCTCACTCGAGTGATTAACAATGGTGAGAACCTCGCAACACAGCCCACCGATACCGAAGTGCGGACTATTTTGCGGACACTTATGACAGATTTGTCGACCGGTTGTGCTAGCTCTTGTTCAAGTACACAAACTGCCAATATTGTCAAAGCCACTTGTGCCGCCGCCATGGCAGGCGCACCGATGTTGTTACAATAACAGATACCTAACCGGAGTCATTACGATGAGTAAAAAACGCCAACCACTCCATCCTGACGCACCGTTGCTGCATCCGGATCATCCTCGTCCGGTAACACGCCGCCAATTTTTACGGCAAGGCTTTATTAAAGGCGGTGCCTTGGTGACGGGACCTGCATTGTTAAATTTATTCCTCCATTCTGAAGAAGTTAAAGCCCTAACCAATGCGCCCGACCTAACCGATACGAATCTTATCGGCACCACTTGTCTGGGAAATCTTGCGGGCAATACTGTGCCGTTTATATGTTTTGATCTTTCCGGCGGAGCTAACCTCGCCGCTTCAAATGTATTGGTCGGCCAACAATCTACTGGGGACGGGCAAATCGCCTTCTTATCCACCACGGGTTATAGCCGCATGGGTTTACCCGCCACAAAAATTCCTAGCGCCAACCCGGCGTTTATTAATAACACCTTGGGATTAAAATTTCATTCTGAAAGTGCCATGCTGGCGGGGATATTGGATAGATTTAAAACCAATCGGACCAATGTCGATGGCGTAGTATTCCCCGCCCGTTCTGAAAATGATACCGGAAATAATCCGCATAATCCCCTGTATGGCATTGCCCATATTGGAGCTAAAGGCCGCGTTTCTACCTTAATCGGTTCAGTAAACTCGGATTCTGGCGGTAATTCGCTAGCACCAACGATGTTCATGGACCCGTCATTACGTCCAACCAAAGTCGACCGCCCCAGTGACGTGGTAGGTTTGGTGGATACCGGCGATTTAACCTCGGTGTTAAGCCAGGCAGACGCTGTCAATGTAATGAAAGCCGTTGCGCGAATTAGTAAAGCAAAGGTGGCGGGGATCAATACCGGATTATCGGTATCGGCTGAAGATCAAATCAAGAAGCTCGTAAACTGCGGCTACGTAAAAGCGGCAGATATTGCCGAAAGTTTTGGTTCGCCAGATGCTATCAATCCCGCAACCGATCCGGACATAGTCGGTACAACCGGAATTTTCAGTACCGCAGAGTTCAATGCAGATTCCGAGTTCCGTAAAACCGCTTCGGTGATGAAAATGGTATTGAATTCTGAACGACTCGCGGGTGCCGGTTGTATCACCATGGGCGGTTACGATTATCATACCGGTGATCGAATTACTGGCGAACGTCGTGATCTACGTGCCGGCCGTTGTATTGGAGCGTGTCTCGAATACGCCGCACGTAAAAATTCACCTTTAATGATTTACGTCTTCAGTGACGGTTCGGTCTTTAGCGACGGTACCATCGATAACACCGCTTTAACGGACGGCGCCGTGAGTGTTCCCGGCGGCAAGGGCGTCTGGACGGGCGATAGCTCCACTACGGCTTCTTCCTTTATCCTGGTGTATAACCCCGGTAGCAAACCGGCTTTACTTAACGGCGATGCATCGCGACAAATTGGCTATTTCCGTGCGGATGGATCTGTGGAAACCAACGCAACACCTGGGGCTAATAATGTGAATCTTCTGGTACAAACGGTATGGCTGAACTACATGGCCTTACACAGCAGTATGAATGGTCAGTTCAGCACACTGTTTCCAGGACATGGACTCGGAACCGGTCTGAATGCCTTAACCGCGTTTAATTCTATAGTCTAACCCGGTTGATATTTTTTAAAATTTAACCCCCGGCTAACCGGGGGTTTGTGTTTCTCAAAACGTACTGTAACAGCTTATGCGGTTCGCGCTGCCCCGCCGTGACGGGGTTTACCGTGCCCGGGGGAAGACCGTTTCGCGCCCCGATGGTGGAATTCACGCGCGGGGGCAGCACGCCGTGGTTTATTCGCCGCGCGGCGTGGCGCATCATTATTGGCGCCGGGTTTGTTGGTCGGTTCATAACCTTCAATCACCTGCAGTGACAACCGCGTATTCAGCAGTTTTTCGATATCGCGTAACTGCCCCTGCTCGTGCGCGCCGATCAATGAAATCGCGGTTCCGGATTTTCCAGCACGGCCGGTGCGGCCGATACGATGCACATAGTTCTCGATATCGTCGGGCAATTCATAATTTACCACGTGCGAGAGTTGGTCGATATCGATCCCCCGTGCCGCCACATCGGTGGCCACCAAGGCACGGATACGGTTACGTTTAAAATCGGCCAGGGCGCGGGTACGTGCGCCTTGAGATTTATCCCCATGGATGGCGTCGGCTTGGATGCCGTCTTGGACTAATTGTTTAGCGAGCCGATCCGCGCCACGCTTGGTACGGGTAAAGATCAACACTTGTTGTAAATTCTGTTGGCCTATCATGTGCGAGAGTAACTCGCGTTTACGCTCATGATCGACCTTGTATACCAATTGGGTCACGGTGCTGGCAGCGGTATTGGGCTGTGACACCTCGATCATCTGCGGCGATTTTAAAAACCGCGCCGCCAATTTTTTAATCGTTGGGGAGAAGGTAGCGGAAAATAACAGGGTTTGCCGTTGGCTAGGCAAGGCACTGACAATACGCTCAATTGCAGGTAAAAAGCCCATATCCAGCATGCGATCCGCTTCGTCCAGGACCAAGATCGATACTTGTGATAGATCAACGGTACGACGGGTCATGTGATCGATCAACCGTCCGGGGGTGGCCACCAGGATGTCGACCCCTCGGCGCAGGGTTTTCATCTGCGGATTGATATTGACCCCGCCAAACACCACGCCGGAACGTAAGGATAAAAACTTTCCATAGTCCCGTACACTTTCACTGACCTGTCCGGCCAGTTCGCGGGTCGGGGTGAGCACTAAGGCCCGAACCTTGGTTGCCGATGCGGGGGAAGGTAACTGGATTAACCGCTCTAACAAGGGCAAGGTAAAAGCGGCGGTTTTGCCGGTACCGGTTTGCGCCGCCGCCATCAGGTCGCGGCCGGCCAAGACCGCCGGAATCGCTTGTTGTTGAATGGGGGTTGCCACGGTATAACCTTTTACGGTGATGGCACGCACAATATCGGCCGACAAGCCAAATGAAACAAATGACATAAAAACTCCTAATGAATTCCATGCAGGCGCCTGCCCACATAGAGGGATTAACGGATGTAGTGCGGAAATGACCTTGGGAGGAAACACCTACCGCGCCGGGTTTGAAGTACCTGCTTAGTGACTTATAAGATCCCGGCGGGTACGTAACGCGATCTAAAACCTTCTATCGCATCGTTAACAAACACTGCGGGGTAGTTTAGCATACCACTGCTCACTTACCAATCAATATTGTTGTCAGCCACGGGTTTATTCTGCGAAGATTGCCTGTATGAAACTTTTTTCTAGTACGACCCTATTCCTCAGTCTGTGCCTAGCCCCTCCCGTGTTAGCGCAATGGTTTAAGGACGAACAAGCCATCATGGGCACCTCGGTCAATGTTGAATTGTGGGACGACGAGGCCACGCATGCCCAGGCCTGCATCGACCAAGTGATGGCCTTCATGCGCCATGTGGATCAGGTCATGAGCCCGTTTAAACCCGAGGCCGAGCTGTATAAATTAAATATCGAGGCCGCCCTTCACCCGGTTAAGGTCAGCCCGGAGTTGTTCGACGTGATCAGAACCTCGATCTATTATTCAGAAATTTCTAACGGCGTGTTTGACGTGACTTTCGCGAGCGTGGGCTACCGCTATGATTTTCGTAACGGGGTGCACCCTTCCGAGGCACAAATTGCCCAGGATTTGGATAAAATTGATTACCGTCTGCTAAAGTTGGACGAACCCTCGCATACTATTTTCTATGCCAAACCCGGGGTACACGTGGATCTGGGGGGTATCGCCAAAGGCTGGGCTGTCGATCGTGCGATTGAAAAACTTCAAGCCTGCGGCATCCACCAAGCCATCGTCAGTGCCGGTGGCGATAGCCGTATCCTGGGTGACCGGCGCGGCCGTCCGTGGATGATCGGCATTAAAGACCCGCGTAACCCCAACGCCTCGGCCGTGGTCATTCCCCTGAGCGATACCGCCATTTCCACCTCGGGCGACTACGAACGTTATTTCATGGAAGACGGCAAACGTTACCACCACATCCTCAATCCCCGTACCGGAAAACCCGCCGACGCCTGTCGCAGCGTAACGGTGATTGGGCCCAATGCCACCACCACCGACGGTTTGACCAAGCCCGTTTTTATCCTAGGCCCAGAAAAAGGGCTCGCCATCATTGCAAAGATCCCTGGGGTGGATGCCATCGTCATTGATAAAAACGGTAAACTGCATTATTCAACCGGTCTCATGCCGCCGCCGGCCGCAGCGAGCGAAATTCCGGCCACCCCCCGGAATAACCCATAATAAATTGATGAAATTGTGACTCAACTGGCAAACCACCCGCATTCCAGTGTATTGTGGGCACCAATATTTAATATCATAAAGGTTACGCAAGTCCTTGGCTTGCTTCGGATTTGAATCGACACACAGGACACTACCATGCGCATCGTATCGGCACTTATACTCTGCATTTTCATGTCATTGGGCATGGTTCAACCGTTCGCGTCGGCGGCGGATGCCCCCGCCGCAACCCCCAGTGATAAACCCGACGCCGCCAAGGCAGCGGATGAGGAAGCACGCAAACACACCAGCACGCTGGACACACGGATTCAAGGATTGAAAAAAGAAGTGTTGGATCTTAACCGCGATCTTTTCTTGCTTGAAGAAGATCTGTTATTCCCCGCCAACACCCAATTTTCGGTGTTTGTTTCCATGGATATCGGTCTGCTATTCGATTTGGACTCGGTCGAACTCAAGCTCAATGACAAGACCGTGGCCAGTCATTTATACACCGAACGCGAAGTCGCCGCCCTCAAGCGTGGCGGTGTACAACGCTTGTATACCGGTAATATGACCTCCGGTGAACATGAATTCATTGCCTACTTCACCGGTCGCGGCCCCAAGAATCGCGACTATAAACGCGCCACCACCATCAAAGTAAGCAAAGGCCCCGATCCGCAATACGTTGAATTAAAGATCAGCGATAGCACCGCTAAATACCAACCTGAATTTAAAGTAAAGGTGTGGGACGCCCAATAACGCTGGCTTGTAATGCAACCCCTTGTCGCAAAAATTCGCACTACCCTACTGGCGCTGCTCTGTCTGTTGCCTTGCGCACCGCAAACCCATGCCGAAGAAGCGCAGGCCCAAGAAATTCGTGACCTGCGTTACGGCGAAATCTTATATAACTTTTACCAACAGAAATATTTTTCGGCGATTACCGAACTACTCGTCACCCAGCAACGTAAGCCCATCGAAGTACAAGGCGAAGACCCTAAACTATTATTGGGGGGATTGTATCTTTCTTACGGCATGCACGATCAAGCCAGCCGCTTATTCGATGATGTACTCTCCAGCAGTAGCCTGCCCGCTACCCATGACCGTGCCTGGTATTACATCGCCAAACTGCGTTACATCAAGGGTTATTTTCCCGCGGCGGAAACCGCCCTACTCAAGATACAACACTACCTCCCGCCGGACCGCGAGGCCGAACGCCTACACTTATTATCCAATATCTACCTGTCCAATCAGCAATACGACAAGGCCATCGAGATATTGCGCGATTTTAAGGGCGACAGCGAATGGCAGACCTATGCCCAATTTAACTTGGGCGTCGCGCTGATCAAAGCCGGACAAACCAATGAAGGTATTACCGTGCTCGATAAAGTGGGTAGCTTGAATCCAAGCAAGATCAATTATGAACTCAATGGATTGCGTGATAAGGCCAACCTCGCCTTGGGGTTCGCCAATTTGCGTGAGAAAAAACCCCAAGACGCCGCCAAGGATTTTGAGCGGATCCGTATCAACGGACCGCTGTCCAACAAGGCGCTATTAGGCATGGGCTGGGCGCTCACCGCTCAAAACGAGTATAAAGAGGCCCTTACCCCATGGATGGAATTGCAATCGCGGCGCGCCCTGGACACCTCGGTGCAAGAATCCCTGTTGGCCATTCCCTACACACTGGAAAAACTCGAAAAACCCAAATTGGCCTTGCAGTACTATCAAAAAGCCATCGACACTTACAGCCAAGAGATCACCCGCATGGCTGATATTATTAAAGCGGTGCAAAGCGGTGAATTGACCAAGGCAATGCGTCCGGCCAACTACGACGATGAAACCTCGATGCCAGCACATACCTTTGGTCTGCCCAACTCGGTCACCACCCCGTATTTGTATCAGTTAATGGCGACCCATCCGTTTCAAGAGGCGTATAAGGATTATCAAA
Organism: Gammaproteobacteria bacterium; assembly: GCA_016194635.1. Taxonomy (GTDB): domain Bacteria; phylum Pseudomonadota; class Gammaproteobacteria; order UBA6429; family Thiohalophilaceae; genus JACQBC01. The sequence goes on from JACQBC010000030.1 coordinate 323,497, forward strand.
ATTTATTACACCTGCAATACGTATTGAATAACTGGCTGGGTCAATTACCCGCCTACGAATTGATGTTATCCGAACGGCGCAAGGCATATTTTGAAAAACTACCCCAGCTCGGTAGCAATTCACGGCTACTGCAAATTAACCAAATGCAAACCGAACGGGATAAATTCGCTGCTGAGATAACCCGTATTGAAAATACCCACGATGTGTTTGCCTTGGCCAGCACGGGCGAGATAGAAAAATTAGCACTGGTTAACAAACTCAAAGAACACCTCGGCGCACCCGATAGCTTCGGACCGCAGCCAACCCCAGACCAAGAGCGGTTCCGCTTCGCCTACGGGGTCTTGTATTGGAATATTTACGAAGATTTTCCCGCGCGCCTGTGGGAAGCTAAAAAACAACTCAAGGCACTGGATAAAGCGATCGAGGCCGCCAAAAAAACCAAACAATCGCTTATCCTGACCGCCAACCAAGCCCCACAATACTTCCAAGGATACGATGCGCGCATCACAGCCGCACGCCAACGTATTAGTGTGTTACTGCAACAACTAGACGCCACCATCAAAGAGCAAGAACGGTATATTCAAACCCTCGCCCTAATCGCCCTGCAACAAAGCAACCAACAATTGGAGAATTATCACATCCGCGCACGTTTTGCGGTGGCCAGACTGTATGACGCGTTAACTAAGCAGCAGGAAGGCAGCCATGGCAAGGAATAACTGGCTGCTGGTGGTGGGACTGCTGGGGTTGTCCGCTTGCGCAAGCCGCAATAGTCAACTGGATACCATCGCGGATCTCAAACCACGTCAGTTTGATTTGCAAGAACCTAAAACAGATGTGGTTGTGGAACCCGGCAAGGTGCGGGAGTATTACCGTGAATTCCTCGCGGTCACCAATGAAAACAAGATGTATAGCGAAGCATTGCGCCGACTTGCCGATATCGAATTAAAATCCGGTGAACAGAATATCGGCTCAGGTGAAAAAACCGAAGAAGACGGCCAGAAACAGGCGTTGGCGGCAATAAAACTGTACCAGACGTATTTAAAAACCTATCCCCACGATGCCGCCAATGATTTGATCTTATATCAATTGGCCAAGGCCTATGAAATCACCGGTCAAAACCAGCTGGCATTAACCACGTTTGATAAAATTATCGAACAATATCCCAAAACCCGTTACCGCGACGAAGTACAGTTCCGTCGCGGTGAAATGTTGTTCCTATTAAAACGCTATGAAGACTCCGAGTTGGCTTATGCCAGCATCATTAATAACAACAAGACCTCGATTTTTTATGAAAAGGCGCTTTACAAATACGGCTGGGCGCAATTCAAACAAAATCGCTTTAAACCCGCTTTGAATGCCTTCTTTGCAATCATGGATCGTAAACAGCAACAAGGCTTGATTAAATATAATAAAACCATGCCCGATCTGGCCGGCAGTGAGCGCGATTTATTAGATGACACCCTGCGCGCGATAAGCCTGTGTTTCGCTTATGCCAACACCGATTACACCATCAATCAATATTTTACTGAGACCGGTGAGCGCCCCTATGAACCCTTGATCTTTTCAAGCCTGGGCAAATTACACCTGGAAAAAGACCGCATCAAGGACGCCGCCGATACCTTCATGGCCTTCGTCAAACGCCATCCCACCTCGGAACTGGCTCCCGAATTTCACACCGAGGCCATCAAGACCTATCAAAAGGCCAACCTAATGAGCCTGGTGATCCCCGCCAAGGAAGAATTCGTGCGCTTATACGGGGTTGGTTCGGCCTACTGGGAAATGCAAAATGAAACCGCGCGCGAACAGATCCGTCCGTTACTGGCCACCCATATTGTTGAACTGGCCAGTTATTATCATGCCCAGGCCCGCAGCAGCAAACTACCGGCGGATTTTGCCCACGCCGCCGACATCTATTCACTGTATTTGAAAAACCTGCCCAACGACAAAAACGCCGCGCAGATGAATTTTCTAATGGGCGAGGCGCTGTTTGACGGTAAATTCTATTCACGCGCCGTGGCTGAATTTGAAAAAACCGCTTACGATTACCCACCGCATCCTAAAAATGCCGAGGCCGGTTATGCCGCGTTATTAGCCTATGCGGAACTTGAAAAAACCACGCCGGCGGCGGAATTCAACAGCGTCTGGCGGCAAAAATCGATCAGCAGCGCATTACGTTTCGCGGATCAATTCCCTACCGACAAGCGCGCCGTCGCGGTGCTAACCAAAACCGCGGAACAATTATTTGCCTTGAATGATTATTTGCGCGCTTCCGCCACCGCGCAAAAAGCGCTAAAGGCCAATAACACCGACCCGGCACTAAAACGCACCGCCTTGGTTGTATTAGGTCACTCACAATTTGAATTAAAAAATTATGCCCAAGCGCAACAGGCGTACCGTGAATCCTTGAATTATTTTGTCCCAACTGAAAAACAATACGCTGAAATTTATGATCGCCTGGCGGCTTCGATCTATAAACAAGCCGAGCTGGCGCGTGATAAGGGTGATTTACAAAGCGCACTGGCCCTCTTCGCCAGTGTCAAGGCCATCACCCCAGCGTCGAGCCTGCGCGCCAATGCAGACTATGACGCTGCCACTACCTTGATCACGATTAAGGATTACAAAAAGGCGGCCATCCTACTGGAAAACTTCCGCAAGGAATTCCCCAACCACGCCCTGGCCATCACCGTGCCGGAAAAACTCGCGTTTATTTATAGTGAAACCGGGCAAACCACCCGTGCCGCCACCGAAATGGAGCGTTTAGCCCAACTAAATAAAAACAACCCTGAGTACAGCCGTAATCTACTCTGGCAAGCCGCCGGCTATTACGACAAGGGCAAATTATACGAGGACGCCAAACGGGTTTATAGCCAATATCTACAACAATTCCCCGCACCCCTCGAACCAGCCGTGGAGGCGCGGCACAACCTGGCGGAAATCGCCCGCAAGAACGGCGATACCCGCGAGTGGGGCCGCTGGCTGCAAGACATTATCCAAACCGATGCCGCCGCCGGCGCACAACGTACCGATCGCACCCACTTCCTCGCCGCCGATGCGACTTTATTATTAGCCCAGGGATATTTTACCGCGTATAAACAAGCCAAGCTAACCAACCCCCTGAAAGAAAGCCTGGCCCGTAAAAAAGACTTGATGCAAACTACCATCAAAGCATATGAAGGTGTATTACAGTTTCATGTCGCTGCGGTCACTACTTCGGCCACGTATCAAATCGCCGAAATTTACGCCGACTTCGCCCAGTCGCTACTCAACTCCGAGCGCCCTCAAAATCTCAATGCCGAGGAACTGCAACAATACAATACATTACTTGAAGAACAGGCATTCCCGTTTGAAGAAAAGGCCATCGCTATTCATGTGGATAATCTGCAACAAATACGTAACGGTATCTACGACGACTGGGTAAAACGCAGTTTGGCCCAATTACGCAAGCTGCAACCGGCGCGTTACGGTAAGATCGAACGAGTGAATCCCTATGTCGATGCCATTAATTAAACCCGCCTGGGTCTTATCCCTAGCCCTGTTAACCGCGTGCGCCAGCACCGGACCCACGCCTAAATCGGCCCAGTCCACGCCCGCCGCCGCCCAAGCGCTCAATGTTGACCCGCAAATTGCCGCGCAGTATCACCGTGCCGTTCAAATTCTAAAAACTGGCGCCGGGGATGAGGCCTTGGCCCAATTCAACGCCATAGTAGCCAAAGCGCCACAATTAAGCGGGGCATACCTCAATATAGGTTTGATCCACTTGCAAAAAAAACGCTACGCTGAGGCCGAAATCGCCTTTAACCAGGCCATCAATGCCAATGCCACCCATGCCGTGGCCCAAAATTACTTGGGAGTGGCTTTACGTGAACAAGGAAAATTTGATAAGGCCGAACAAGCCTACCAACGTGCGTTACAATTGGATGACAGTTACGCAGATGCCCATCTGAATCTCGGCATTTTATATGACATCTACCTGAATGATCTGCCCCGCGCCTTGGAACAGTATGAAAAATACCAGAGTCTGACTAATAATAAAGACGAGCAAGTTACCAAATGGATTGCCGATATTAAACTCCGCCAGAGTAAAACCAAGTGAGGTTGTTTCACATGTCGCTACGTCTGATCTTTGTTGTATTATTCACCGGATGGGTGAGTCTGTGCCTGGCAGATGAAACGTTGGAAATGCAAGGCACTAAGATCCATGGTAACGTTGAATTACCCAAGGTGTTATACATCGTGCCATGGCAGCAATCCGAACTACCTGAAATTAGCCAACCCCCGTTAGAGAGCCTGATCGACGAGGCCCTAAGTCCGGTGGATCGAGAGGTATTCCAACGCCAAATACGTTATTATGATTCCTTAACAGCACAGGACATAAGGAATAGCGCCAAACCGTAATTTCATCACCCTGCGGATTTTTTACTCAACCCACTCAGCGCCAGAATAAATATCGAGAATCCAGCAGCGCCTATTCAATGTATGCACAAATTAAAGTTTAAGCTTTTGTTATTCACCGGCCGTTATGTAGTGGCTGCACGTCATTAAAAGTTTGGAGGTTCCATGGAAAGCCTGATACGCATGTTGCATTATATCCAACAGGGGGAATTCTGGATTTTCCCGCTCCTGATCGTGATGGCGATCGGTTTTGCGATCGCGATCGAACGGTATATTTATTTAACGATTACCAAAACCCGCAACCGTTCAGTACTCTCTAAAATCCTCGCCCACATCCAGCGCGGCGATATTCAACAAGCCTATGCGACCTCCTCGAAGAGCGACGTGGCGATTGGCAAGATGGTGTCATACGGCTTGGCGCGATACAAAAGTACCCATAAACGCGACGACGTTGAGATGGCGATGGAAGAGAGCATGATGGAGATCATCCCGCGCTTAGAGAAGCGCACCCAGTACGTGGCGACGTTTGCCAACGTGGCGACGCTGCTGGGGTTATTGGGCACGGTGATGGGGTTGATTGGG
>JACQBC010000028.1 GCA_016194635.1 Gammaproteobacteria bacterium
AAAAGTGCATCAGGGGATTTTTTTTAAGCGTCACCCTGTGTGCGGGTATTTTTGCGTTTTAAAAAACGGAATTAAAAGCAGAAAATCGTTTTTAGTACGACGACCGCCTCCGGGAAATGTTTTCCAGGGCAGTATTTCGATGCGGAGTCGGGGCTGCACTATAATTATTTCCGCTATTATGATCCGAGCACGGGAAGATACATCAGCAGTGATCCGATTGGTCTGGACGGAGGTTTAAACACGTTTGCCTACGTGGACGGAAACCCACTAAGTTTTATTGATCCATTTGGGCTGCGGGATTTGACACGTGAAGAATTAATAGAAATTTCCAATGGAATGACAGAGCCATGGATGGAAGTTATTGATGCTGGTGCAGGTGGTACAGCAGCCGCAGCGAAAATCATCATAAAAGACGCCGCCAAGAAGTGCGTTAAAAAAGCCGCTAAAAAAGGTGAAACTAAATTCACATCCGCGGGCCGTCGTGCGCATCAGCAAGAACCGCTGCCCGATGGGTTTGAACGTGATGTAAAAATTCCAGGCACTCGCAAAAGAATGGACGGATATAATCCGGAAACAAAGGAAATTATAGAAATTAAACCAAATAATCCGCGAGCAATTAAGCGCGGTGAGAATCAAGCAAAAGATTATTGTAATGCATGCGATAATTCTGAGCTTGGTACGGGCCATACAGCCAGACCTGTACAGACGTATGACCCAAGCAACTATTTGGAGTAGAGGTAAAAAAATAATGGTTAAAGATATATGGATACAGAAGGGACAATTCTCGTTGCAGTTACCAATGGACTGGGAAGTATCAGAGTTAGATGAATCAACAGAAATTGTACCAGCGAATGGTGAGGCTGCTATTCATATTACTGCTTTCAAAAAAACAAGTTCTGGCATTCCTACTAAGAAGGATGCTGCCATTCTAGTGGACAATTTCGCACAGAAAAATGGACTAAAGAAAATTAATATACTTTCAACATCCGAGACAAAGCACTGCTGCAATTTTCTAGAACAGTTAGCTGGAAATGGAAAGCCATCACAACCTTTGTTTTGGGTGGTTAAAAGTATTGTTGGATCAAGCAAAGGTATTTTAGGTACATTGTGTATTGATGAATTGACAACTCAAACATACAAAGACGGGTTGGCCATTTTAGAAAGTCTGAAGATTGATGATGGAAATCTAAAGCTAGAGTAGTTTGGAGTGCATGCAATAAACTCCAACGAGTTGTTCACGAAGGGTAACCCATCTATAACTATTCCCCCGCCGATTTATTTTGCGGGTGTTTCCGGTGCTTGCCAGGGCTGGTTATCGGGGTTGGTCAGATCACGGCTGCCGTGCACGACCATCACTATCTCGATGGTATCGGCGCGCAGCCGGTAGATGAGGCGGTAGCCCTGGTAAATCACTTCGCGGATGCGCAGATCCTTGGCCTCCGGCATGGCCCGACCGCTGTGCGGAAACTGCGGCAAGTGGCGGGTGGCATGCAACAGGCGTTCAACAAAGGGTCGGGCATAGGCAGGGGAATCGTGTGCGATGTAATCGCGAATATGCTCAACGTCCAGCAACGCGCGCCGTGACCAGATCACCTTCATGCGGGACGTTTGCCCAGTAAGCGCTGTTCCACTTCCTCTTGCGTGTAGGTGCGGCCCTCATCGAGATCGCGCAATCCTTCTTCGAGTTTTTGCCGGACGTACAGCGCGTACATGGCATCATCAAACGTCGCCTGCTCGGGCAGTTGTTCGGCGATCGCGTGGACAATCTGTTTCACGGTTTGCATGGGGTGTTCTCCTGTTAACGGCTGGCTTGGCTTAAGACGCCTTCGAGTAATTCAATCACAAACTTTTGTTTTGCCTTGGGGAGCTGATGAATCCGCTCCATCTGTTGTTGCAGTTTGGGGGTGGGCCCGCGCTTACCGGGCTTGGGGGTGTCGCCGATCAATTCCTCCAGCGACACGCCCAACAACCTGGCCAGTACCGGCAAGGCCGACACCGGCATGCGGCGTTGTCCCAACTCATAGGCGTTCAGGGTGGGCTGCGCCACACCGAGAGTTTCGGCCAGCTGCACTTGGGTGATGTTGTTGAGCTTGCGCAGTTGCGCGATCCGCGCACCCAGGGCGACAAAAAAGGCACGTTCATCCTGGTTGATGGCCATGGTACTAAGTTCCAGTGGTGTCGAGAATGTGCATACCTTAATCCCGGGTGCTGTAAACGTGATTGACAATATCACGACCAGTGATAATCTGTAAAACAGTTATTTTCTGCCAAACCTCCTTGACAGGGTTTTACCCAAAGGACAAACATGGCCCGGATACCCGATGCGACCCTCAACCTCCTCAAGGCCACGGTATTGTCAACGCTCAATTCGATTTGACCCGCCTTCGCTCATGTAAAATTGACCCACTGCTGGTTAAGGAAATTAGAATTTATTCATAAGGCACCTCCCGTAAAGGGAAAGCGGGCGGTAATACCACCAAGCCCACATTCAAGAGTGGGTCAATTCCTGCTGAGCGGTAGTGGGTCAGTTTGAAGTGAGCGTTGATACCTGTACTCTGAAAGGAAATACGCGTGATAGTAACCACATCGTTCCGTTGTCTTTACCATTGACAATTAGTAAAGGATGTTTATGATCTTTACTATTAACGATATGTAAAGAGGTTATGTATGCCCAAAGTCAGCTCCAAACGTCAAATCACGCTCCCGATCGAGCTGTGCGAAATGGCCAATATCAAGCCTGGCGATGAGATCGAGGCGTTTATTTATCAGGGGCAGATCACCATTGTGAAAAAAACCAAAGGTGCTGCTAAAGGCCTGCTGAGTCATATCAAGGCGGATAAGCGGCTAAGTGATGAAGACTCCCTGCAGAACACCCTGAACGTACGGCACAAAGGTGCGGCGTGATTGCCATTGATACGAATGTCTTACTTCGCTATTTACTACAAGATGACAGAGACCAATCACCCAAAACCACAAAATTACTCGCGGACCGGGAAAAGGTGCTGATAACGGACGTAGTGCTGGTGAAGACGGTTTGGACATTGCGAGGTAAGAAATACAAGCTCGCCAAAGCGGATGTGATTACCGTGCTGCATCAGCTCTTTCAGGAACCTACTATCGTGTTCGAGGATAATCAGTCGGTTTGGAATGCGTTACATGATTACCAGACGGCCGCGACCGGCAACGACGTTGATTTTGCCGATACCTTAATTCTCGAAAAGGCACAATACGATACGGATATGAAAGCGGAGTCCTTCAACGGACTGTATACATTCGATGTGGATTTGCAGCAGTTAGATCAAACAAAAAAACCGTAACTAAAATTTGGAATAAACGCAGGAGAAGCGACATAGAATATTTACTGACTCACCATGACATCGCCCACGCGGGGGCTGGGCGGCAGCACGCTGGTGATGGCCCGTTCGACCTGGGTTTAAGTTTATAAATTCACCGCGTATCGTCTTAATCGTCCAGGTTATACACTTTGAGATCCGTGGCAACGGAGATCCGGCCGGTATACCCCTGGGCGCGAATCGACTGTTGTACTTCATCCAACCGTGTTTCGGTAATCGGTGTGATGTGTGAGAGCACCAACGTTTTTGGTTTCGCGGCAGAAGCCACCTGCCCCATACGGGTGGGCGTGGTATGCAGGGCGTAGAACACGGCATCGGCCGGGTTTGCGCTCAAGCTAGGCTGGGTGTCGGTAATGGAGGTATCGTAGATGAGTAGATCGGCGTCGTGTGCGATGGTGATCATATTATTAGTCAGGGAGCTGGTGTCCCCGGAATAGACAATACTCTTACCCTTGTATTCGATGCGAAAGGCCAGCGCCGGCACCGTTGATACAACCAGGTTACCAGGAGGATGGCCGTGGATGACGCCAATTGATTTTATAACCAGCCCATCCTCATCCAGAACGGTTTGCATCTGATCGGTGGTGAAGGGCGAAAGGTTTGTCGCGGTGTAGGCAAATTCACCCGCGCTGATCGAGGGGACAAATGCCTTCAGGTAACGCTCGACCCCGCCCGGCATGGCGTAATGGCCATCGACGTATTCCTCGCAAGATGGATACTGCGCCACCGTTGTGCCTGGAAAGGGTATATTGGTCGCACCCGGGCCCCAGATGCGAACCGGTTTACTGGCGGGGCGCGGTATTCCAGTGGCACGGCGATGAAAATAGAGGGTCTTGATCATGGGCGACAAGTCGCCGGTGTGATCGATGTGTAAATGGCTCAGCAGTATGATGTCGAGATCCGGAATGGTGGCGCCGCTTTCAGCCAAGCGTTGGTAGGTGCCGCCACCCACATCCATCAGCACGCGCGGCACGCCCTCGACGAAAATAAGATAGCCGGCACTGGCACGGCCCGAGCCCGCTGCCGCGGCCATGGGCCCACCGGAGCCTAGAACCATCACCGACAGGTTGCCTTTTACTTCATTAACCGCAAGTTTTTCTTGGTGGTGATCACGCGCGTGATTGTTGTCTGCGTTCACCGTAGGCGCCGCTAAACACAACACAACCATGGCGGCATGAAACGCGGGTTTGATATGGGAAAGACACATGCAACATTTCTCCTCTTAAATGATTTATTAGATGATTCACCGGAACCATTTCCTTTTATTTATTATTCTTGAGTTGCGCCCGACGGGCGAATACCAAAGTCTTGCTAATCGGGGTGGGTAGGACGATAGCACAAATCCGCTTAAAGATAAAAATAATCCGGCGGACGGATTTATTTCTACCGCCTGTTGTTTGCAGTAGCATTATTATTTTCTGAATATTTGATTAAGATCCCAAGCCCGATGGCATAACAGCCACCACCGCGTAAGTTAATCCCCCGCGTCCCTGGCAAACACCAACAAACCATTGGCGGGTATTACATATAGGGGTGGAACAGGGCAACCCATGGAGTGAAAGATCTTGCGCCTGAAGGCCGCCATTATTACCTGCGATGCCTGGATTAGGCAGGTTGTCGTAGTAATCGCTGTTGAACACTTTCAACCACCGGCCACGGCCGAGAAAACCCGGTTGGTAATTCCAATAGATTGTCTCGCTGAAGCTGGCGACTCGGGTGCGGCTGCGGGGGTACCAGGAACGGCTATTGTTGGAATCCGCCAGTGCGGCGAGACGTGGCTCGCGATCATTATCGTTTTCCAGGCGTTGGCGATCATGGTGTTCCAAAAACCGCACCGCTTGCCAAGACGCCACGAAATTCCCTGGCCGGTATAAACTGTCGCGCACCGTATTTAAGTTCACGCTTGCGCAACCGCTTATGCCCCGCCTGGCGACCACACCGCGTCAAAGCCCGCGCCGCCTTGCTACCGATCGCACAACACCCAGGAGGGACATCGCACCAGTATTCGGCGATGTTGATCGCGTGGGGTTTATAGTATTTCAGCGTGCTGGTCATATCTTGTAAAACAGATCCGTGCCGTTATAGCCAAGGCTATAAGGGCTTTGAAATTCCACCACCGGCAGGGGTTCGATGGCATTAACACCCCATTGTGCAAGATAGAGAATGCGTTCTAACACATCCAAGAATTTCTCCACGCGCGTGTGCCGTGCGTCCTCGCGGTTGGCGTCCACGGCATAAAAACGGCCCCCATGGAATGGATAAATGATCATACGGAATAGCTTTCTAAACTCGAATTAAAAATAACAGAAAACAAATACCAACCAGGTTATTTTTATTGCTCGCACCGAGCTTCCGCGGGTGGTTAGGAATATTTCACAGATAACGTGTAATAAAACCATGGACGCGCCGCGCAATAACACGGCTTATACTGTTTGCATAACATGCTCGAACCGACACGGTCGCGAGACATTGGGCGTGCAGGGACCCTGCACGCCCAATGTCGTACTAAAACCCGATCTACACGGCGGGTTCGGGGTTATTGCGCCCTTGGAAAAATAAATGCATCGCCATTATGGGTCCGTTATACTTGCCGCATGGCGCATAGCAGTTATGATGAATTTTATGTAATCCGCCTCAACGGTGACCCCACCGAGGAGCTCAAATCCGATCCAGGGGATTTTGGCCTGTACCTGTCAGCGGATCATTGTGCCGTGGCGTTTCCCGAGGCCGCGCAATTTGTCTGCCTTGAGACGGCGGAAGCGTTTATCCGGCAATGGCCTGACAAGGATCACCATTCCCTGCTGGTGCAATACTGCACGCGGGGCAGGTCCACCGAAAACAACCCCGCCTATTCGCAGATCACCCAGTTGCTAATGGAAATCCCCCTGCCCTATCGGCGCAGCGCCTATAACTGGTACCACGGTAAAAACGTCAAGGCGCAATTGTTGCAGCAATCCCAGGAGGTATGGCAGCGCCATTATAGATTTTTACTCGATTTTGACATCGATCTGGAAAAACCCAGCACGGTGCGCTTATTGCCCCGGCAACGTAAAAAGATTGAGTTTACCTTGGTCGCGACTACCAATGCCCCAAAAAGTTATTTCTCTACACGGCAGGAGCGGCCCAGTGTAAAACAAGAGCCGGGCTGGATTAAGGACACGGACGAATTAGATCAATGACGATCTATTTTATCATGCGTTGGATATCCGCGACATTGCGTATCCACGGCGACCATTTCTTCAAATCCGCGGGTAATTGTGCCACGGCTAGGTTCGCCTCCGCCACGGTGTCAAAATTTCCATACACCAAGGTGTACCACACCTGCCCCTGTCGACGCGACGGGAAATAACCCGCCTTACCACCCAAACTAACATTTTTATAATATTCTAAGACGATGTCTTCATCCGTCGTGCTGACCAGTTGCACGGTGTATTTGCCCTCGCCTAGGGATTGCACCCAGTGTTTGGGTTCAACGCCGGTGACCGGTGATGCTGAAACAACAGTATTTTTGTTTGCGGTTATACCGGCACTGGGTTGGACACTGTTGTTATTGAGTTGTTTATAGGCCTCGGTCAATCCTTGCCGCGCCGCCAAGGTTAACCAGTGCTGGGCGGTGGCGACATCCGCCTTGACGCCTTGACCGTGTTGATACAACATGGCGAGGTTGTATTGCGCCACCGGATCACCCGCGGTCGCCAGTTGTTGCCAGGCCAGCGCGGCGCTGGTGTAATCACCCTTGACCTGTGCATCCAAGGCGGTGTGATAGTTTTGTGCCGCGAACAGCGCTTGGCTGATCACGGCTGAAAGTCCGATAACAAGATAGCGTTTACGCATTTCGCACCTCACTGTTGTGGGGCGAAATGAGTTAACCCCACACTAGTCGCAGATTTGTGATTCGGTTAACAATCGGAAACGCTTCCAATGGTTTAACCAATCGTGCAGGAGTAAATTCACTTGGCGCTTTTCATCCGTCTGCAGCATTAACGCATTGGGATAACGATAACGCGGTTGAAGATGATGGATTCCCTGATAGGCCACTACCTCGGCCAGCGCCGCGTCCAAATACACCCGCACTTTGAGCATGAGGTCGGAGACGTAATGCTGCTCGCTCACGAAGCGGTGTTCGATGTTCAACAACAGCGTATAACGGGAGCGCTCCAGCACCTGGATACCAATCTGACTGTTGCCCCGCCCGATCCGCACTGATGAAGCAGTTCCTAAATCGAATTCCGTCATCAAGGCCATAATCCCAGCAAAATTTTGCTCGAAATACCACATGGGATTATTCAGTCGTAACGTGGCGATGCTCTGTGACACGTCCTACCTCATGCGCCTGATGGGGTTATCGGCAGTCGCCGGGGGGGCTTGAACCAGGGGGATGCTAAATACGGTCATGGTGGTAAGATTCTTCCATGCCAAGATGAAAATTGCCACCTTTGTGGCGCGATAAGCTAGTTAGTTTGCATACGAATTGTACGGCTTTAATCAAAAATAGGTTCAAGCCGATCTAGATCATTGATGGTTTTCCAGCTACCGCCGGCGGCCTCGACCTTGCGTTTCCATGCCTCCAAACGGTCCAGGTAGTCCTGGGGATTCACGTTGTCACTGCGTAACTTGGTGATATTGATCGCGATCACATTAAATCCCGCCAGCTTGAGCGCGATATCGCGGTTATAGCCCTTGTGCAACTCCTCTTTCATATCCGAAAAAATCAGAATGGTCTTTTTGCCCGGTCCGGCTTCGGTAAGAAACTCGATGCCCTGCAAAATACCGCCGGTGATATCGGTGTACGCGCTGGGTTTGACGTTTTGGGTGAATTCCTGGATTTTCTGTTTGAACAACAAGCGTTGTTCATTGGCCTTGCTGGGACGCATGTCGAAGGTTTTGCTATAGATAATATTTTTCTCGCTGAAACTACCACTGTCCACACGCTGCACGGCGAAGGTGTCCCCCGGTTGCAGTTTCGATAAAATATGATTGATGATCTTCACCGAGCCGCCCAATTCCTTCGCGTAGGTGCCGGACGCGTCCAGCAACATATAAATCCCCTGATCACGGTTCGGATTGTGCTTAGAACAACCCGGCAACAGGGTTGTGGCGAGTACCAACATACCTAAGTAGCGGAACATAAATTATCCTTAGTTATTAAATTGTCGAGGTATGATCGCCGGTTTCCAGCTCATCACCGGGTTTAAATAAACTTTCGACCCACAGCGGCAGGAATATAATAAAGTCATACAGATGTAACAGCGCCTTACCGGCGAAACGTACCACGTTACCGATGATCCGAAATAACCAGGCCAATGAACGCAAGATCACAATCCCCGCCACCCCCAGGACGGTGCGCAGGGAATGGATAAACGATTCCAATGGAATCGCCACGAACATCAAGATATAGGGTAATACCCACCCCAAGCCCATTTGGGCCGCGGTGATGATCCAGGTTTGCTGATTTTTAAACGCGTCGGCGCCGAGCTCGACCGATTTGGTATCGATGATCAACCAATCGCGCATCCAGGCCAACCCCGCCTCCACGCAGGCCAGGGTGGTTAGAAATACAAACGCGGCCCAGGTAAGCCGCACCCGCATTTTATCATTCAGCGCGCCGATCACCGGGAACAAGCGAGTGACCCGCAGCAGTTCCATCACAAAAATACCGACAGCGATTTCCAATAATATGATCACCAAGGCGGCGATACGGTAGGTTTCAATACCCATGATCTCGGTTTTCTGTTGCACCATTTCCGACATCGGCAACGCAATCAACTCAAAGTTAATCACCGCACCGCCGCCCGCCACCGACAATACAAACAGCGCGATAAAAAACTGGGTTAACGATGACGACGACAACATGCGTTCGGCGCGCGAGGTCTTGCGCACGGTATTTTCATACTCGTCCATATACCGATCGATGGTCTGGGCGCGTGACAATAAACTCTTGGCGTTTTTATCCACCTGTTCCAATACTTGTTGCACCTTGCGCCAACGCGGTAGCATCTTTTTTAAATGCTCATGACGGCTGTGACTGGCCTTGCGGTACTCGACAATCGCGGTATTGTTGGCCTTGATCATCGATTCGTGGATATCCTCCAAGATATTGACCACCATCGGATCCTTGCCGGGAAGTTTGGCCACCGCGTCAACGGCCTTGTACCAAGCCGGGGGCTCCGGCGGCACATCGGCGCTTTGTTTGTAATCCTCTTCAAGTTGAGTGATATCCTCACTCAAGTGACGGTGCAAGCCTGGATACGCGGACATATCGCGCCGTACCGAGGCGTCGATCCGATCAAATTCGCGTTCGATGATCCGCTCCGATGCCTCGCGTCCCTGGGCGAGCAACACCTCGCGGTTGCGTTCCATCAACCAGCGCTCGCCGCGTAACATCCCGCGCGCGGATAAACGCAGCCCATTGTGTAACGTCCGGCTCAGCGCCGTGATCACCGCACGGGCAGGCGTACGCGCAAAATAAAGAATCACCACCAACATCACTAACCAAATAAAACCTGATACATAGGGGTTAGAAACTATCAAGAACGCGTCAGCCCAAAGCATAACCTCTCCTTACCCATTGGCAAGTAAAACCGATGAGATGGGATACTAGGGGGGGCATGACGGGTAGACTGTCGATACAGTCACAATACTTTAAATAGTTGTTGCACGCAGACGATCAACCTAGTTTATTCCCCCAACCCTTCCCCAGGGCGAGGCCCTGTATCGGGAAAAATGATTAGGCCGCCGAGGATGCCGATTGGATGAATTCCTGCAGCAAGCCACGCATCCGCAGATGGGCTTGGCTGAGTAACTGGCTCACGCGGGATTCGCTAACCCCTAATACACCGCCAATTTCCTTGAGATTGAGTTCTTCGTCGTAATACAAGCTGACAATTAATTGCTCGCGTTCGGGGAGTTGTTTGATCGCTGCGGTGAGATGACGACGAAATTCATCGCGTTCAATTCCACGCAAGGGCCCATGGTCACGTTCATCGGCAATCGACTCGCCCAGATTCTCATCGTCGGATTCCACTTCGGCAAAGTTCAGCACCCGGCAGGTGTTGGTCTGCAACACTAATTGATGATACTCGTCCAGCGATAGGTCCATGGCCGCGGCGATTTCGTGGGGTTTGGCCTCGCGGCCGGTACCAGACTCGATCTGCCGCATGGCATCCACCATGTCACGGGCACGGCGGTGTACGGACTTGGGCGCCCAATCATTGCGTCGCAACTCATCCAACATCGCGCCACGCACACGAATCGCGGCATAGGTTTCAAAGCTCGCGCCTTGGGAAGGATCATAATGGCCGGCGGCGTTGAGCAGCCCCATTAACCCGGCCTGGATCAAATCATCCACCTGCACACTGGGCGGCAGTCGTGCCATTAAATGGTAAGCAATGCGCTGTACCAAGGGAGCATGTCGCTCCAGCAGGGTGTTCAAATCCGCGTGTTGCGCGGCGCTATAGGACTGAGGTTTGGTCGACATAGTAACCAGCCAATATTATGACAACCGGTAAACGATGCAAGAAACAGTCCTGTTTTACCTTCCCCGGACCCACATTGTTACAAACGGTGGCACCCCTGTCCCCCCGTCGATGAGCCGCTTCGACTTCTATCAGAACACGCTAATACAACCTGAATGTAGCGCGATGCAATCCTAAAAGATTCCGTTAAGTTTTATTTAAAGGAAATATACACGGAGACGATAACTGGACGAGGCATCTGGAGGTCAATAACACCAGATAACCATCTCATCAGTAATGACATAGCGATGTATCTGTTTATTTAATTGATGTCGGATAAGGATCGAAACGTAAAATGAAAATAATCGAATGCGGCGAATCACTTGATATCACGATTGCCGATAAATTTTACACGCAACTCGCCGACGCCCTCAACAGCCACGAACCGCTCGCGCTCAACGCTGGGCAACTAAATCGGATCGACGGCGCGGGCTTGCAGTTGTTGACCGCATTATTCCGTGAGGCTCACGCCCATGCGGTCGAAGTCAAATGGGAAGCAACATCCGCCCCTTTAATCACAGCGGCAAAAATTCTTGGGGTGTCGGCGGTATTAAAACTCGAAGACACAACGATCGACGAAAGTTCAGCAAGAGGTTGAATTCAATGGCAATGAAAATACTTGCGGTGGATGATTCCGCTTCGATGCGCCAGATGGTCAGCTTTACCTTAAAAGGCGCCGGTTACGACGTCGAGGAAGCCGCTGATGGCAAGCAGGCGTTGGATAAAGCCAAAGGAAATAAATTTAATCTGGTGATTTCCGATGTCAACATGCCGGTGATGGACGGCATCAGCTTCATCAAAGAGCTGCGCACCCTGCAGGACTACAAATTCACCCCAATCCTGATGCTGACCACTGAAAGCACCGACGGAAAAAAACAAGAAGGAAAGGCCGCCGGCGCGACCGGATGGATTATCAAACCGTTCAATCCCGATCAACTGCTCGCGACGATTAAAAAGGTCCTGGGTTAATCCAATCCAGCAGCAATACCTATGAGCATCAACATGGAACAATTTCATCAAACCTTCTTCGAAGAATCCTTCGAGGGACTGGATGCGATGGAAAGCAATTTACTGGAATTACAATCCGGCAATTCCGATCCCGAAGTAATTAACACCATTTTCCGCGCGGCGCATTCCATTAAAGGCGGTAGCGCCACCTTCGGTTTCAACGAGGTGGCTAAATTCACCCATGTATTGGAAACGCTGCTCAACGAAATGCGCGAGGGCCAACGCGCCGCGACACCCCAGGCGGTGAATCTATTGCTGGAATCCGTGGATGTATTACGCGAGATGCTCACCGCGGTGCGCGGCAAGCAACCGATCGATACCGCCCAGGCTAACGCAACCCAACAACAACTCGAGATCTTGCTCGACAGCGCCGCCGCGCCGGTCACCAGCAGCAGCACATTAAAGGCTTCAACCAGCGCGGCGGGCTGGCAGATCCGCTTTCGTCCCAAGCCCCATTTATTTATGTCGGGCAATGATCCGTTGCGAATTTTGCGTGAGCTGGGACAACTGGGAGAAATGCACATTGATGTGGACTATTCCGCCCTGCCGGGGTTTAATAATTTTGACACGGAAACCAGCTATCTGGGCTGGTTGCTGCTGCTCACCACTCCCCGCAGCAAAGAAGAAATCACCGAAGTGTTCGCCTGGGTGGAAGAGGATGCGGACTTAACCATTGAGCCGCTGGCCGCACAACCGCTTGAAACCGTTGCGCGCCAAGGCGGCGATCGGCGGGTTAGCGATGAACGCCGCGCCGCCGGGGTTGAAAGCACCTCGATCCGGGTAGATATTTCCAAGGTCGACATGCTGATCAATATGGTGGGCGAACTGGTCATTAATCAAAATATTCTACAGCAGATCGGCGAGCACTTTGAGACCAACAAACTCGATTTATTGCAACGCGCCCTAGGCGATCTGGCGCGCAACACCCGTGAACTACAAGAATCGGTAATGCGCATCCGCATGCTGCCGATCAACGTTGCCTTCAACCGCTTCCCCCGGCTGGTGCACGACGTCAGCCAGAAACTGAGCAAAAAGATCGAACTCAAGATGTCGGGTGAAGGCACCGAGCTGGATAAAACCGTGCTGGAAAAAATCGTCGATCCGCTGGTGCACTTGGTGCGCAACTCGATGGACCATGGGATCGAAACCCCCGAGATCCGCCGCACCTTGGGTAAACCCGAAACCGGCACGCTGCTGCTCTCCGCCTGCCATAAGGGCGGCAACATCGTCATCGAGATCAGTGACGACGGCGCGGGACTCAATAAGGCAAAGATCGTCAAAAAAGCCGTCGAACGCGGCTTGATCAAAGCAACGGACCATCTCAGTGACGATCAAATCCATGAATTAATTTTCCTGCCGGGATTTTCCACCGTGGAACAGGTCAGCGATCTGTCTGGACGCGGCGTGGGCATGGATGTCGTGCGCAAGAACATTTCCTCGCTCGGTGGCAGTGTCGAGATTCGCTCCGAATCCGGCAAAGGTTCGCGCTTCACCATACGCCTGCCGTTGACGCTCGCCATCGTCGATGGCCAGTCGGCCGCGGTCGGCAATGAATTTTATATCGTGCCGCTGGTATCGATCATTGTCTCAACCCAAGTGAAATCCGGTCAAGTCAGCTTGGTGGCCGGGCGTGGTGAAGTATTTCATTTTCGCGATGAATATTTACCGGTACTGCGGTTACACGAATTATTCGGCGCCAAACCCCGCGATCGCGATATTCACGCCGGACTATTGGTGATCGTCGAGGGCGACGGCAAACGCGCCGGCTTGTTCGTGGATGAATTACTCGGCCAGCAACAAGTGGTTATCAAATCATTGGAAACGAATTACAAACGGGTTGAAGGGGTTTCCGGCGCGACTATTTTGGGTGATGGCGCGGTCGCGCTGATCCTGGATATCCCCGGACTGATCCGCATTGCACACCAACGCCAAGTGGCGTAACGGCGTCATCACTGACGCAAAGGAGAAACCATGGAAGCAGTAGCAACTAAACAAAACAGCGGTGACACGGCCAGCATCGTTACCACCACCGGCCTGATGCAGTACCTGACCTTCTCGCTCGGGCAAGAAGACTACGGGGTGGATATTCTGCGCGTACAAGAGATCCGCGGCTGGCACCAGGTCACCCGCGTGCCCAATGCCCCCGCCCACATGCTCGGTGTACTCAACCTGCGCGGCACCATCGTACCGATCATCGATATGCGCATGCGCTTTCATCTGGAAAAGGTCGAATACAACCCGGTGACGGTGATCATCGTGTTATCGATCCAAACGCCCAAGGGCACCCGTGTGTTTGGCATCGTGGTCGACAGCGTGTCCGACGTGCTCGACGTTACCAGCAAGGATATCAAGGCGACGCCGGATTTCGGCACCACGGTGAATACCGACTTCATCAGCGGTCTGGCGACCGTCAGCGAACGCATGGTGATGTTGCTGGACATCGACAAGTTATTAAGCGCCGATGAATTGGCCCAGGTCAATGCCGCGGCGGCGGCGTGATCAAAACCAGGACCTCGCGTACCTGAGGTTATGGCAGTGTTTACCGGATTCAAGAGTTTAACCACTAAAGGCAGTGGTCGTTGTTAGAGTAATGCGCGCGGAGAATTGGTGGAGCAGTATTTTCTTCGGGTGACAAAAGGTAACGGTACCGCGTAGCGGTGAGCCGTTGGATCGGAAATTAGATACAGGAGAGTAATTGTATGTCATTAACAAATATGAAAATCGGCTTGCGCTTGGGTCTGGGTTTTGCCTTGGTGCTGGCCTTGATGGTTACGCTGGCGGTGTTAGGCTTATCGCGGATGGCGTATATCAAAGATAAACTCGACTATATTACAAGCGATAGCGTCGTAAAAGTGGATTATGTGCGCAACATGCAGGAATCCGTACTGGAACGCGCAATCGTAGCACGTAACATCGTATTAGCGACGGATAAGGAAGCCATCGAAAAAGAATTCCTGCGGCTGGAAAAGGCCCGCGAAGC
Organism: Gammaproteobacteria bacterium; assembly: GCA_016194635.1. GTDB lineage: Bacteria > Pseudomonadota > Gammaproteobacteria > UBA6429 > Thiohalophilaceae > JACQBC01. The sequence continues at coordinate 14,856 of JACQBC010000028.1, forward strand.
CTACCGCACGAACGCGGAGGCGTTGACAAAAATAATCAAATCCGAACAAGCCAAGGCCCTGCTCGCCAAAGCCGCTGACAGCCAGAGCACGGCGCGGCCATTGATAGACAAGGTGGTGGAATTTGGCCGCGCCAATAAAACAGCGGACGCTACCAAGGTATTATTCAAGGAAGTGCGCCCCATCCAGATAAGTTGGCGCGAAACCCTGAACGAGCTGTTGAAGTTTCAACAAGATAAAATGCGTAAAGATACTGAAGAAGCCCATGCCGCCTATGATAGCGCAAAAACACTGGTTTTGACGCTGGCAGTGTTAGCGGTGGTGCTCGGCGCGGTGATTGCTTGGTATATCACCCGCTCGATCACCCGGCCGCTGAGTGAGGCCGTGGTCGTGGCAGGTGCGGTGGCGAACGGTGATTTAACTAAATTGATTGAAATACGCAGCAAGGATGAAACCGGCCAGTTGCTAACGGCGCTGAAGAACATGACCGAGAAACTCGGGCAGATCGTCGGCGATGTGCGCGCCACCTCGGATTCGGTCGGTTCGGCGGCCAAGCAGATCTCGGCGGGTAATAACGATCTCTCACAACGCACCCAGGAGCAGGCCAGCGCGCTGGAAGAAACCGCTTCGAGCATGGAACAGATGACCAGCACCGTGAAACAGAATGCCGACAACGCCCGCCAGGCCAATCAACTGGCGGTAGGCGCGCGCGACCAGGCGTCCAAGGGCGGCGAAGTGGTGACCAAGGCGGTCGGCGCGATGAACGAGATCAGCTCGGCGAGCAAGAAGATCGCCGACATTATTTCCGTGATCGATGAGATCGCGTTCCAAACCAATTTATTAGCGTTGAACGCAGCGGTGGAAGCCGCACGCGCCGGTGAGCAGGGCCGCGGTTTCGCGGTGGTGGCGAGCGAGGTGCGCAATTTGGCGCAGCGCAGTGCCGGCGCGGCTAAAGAGATCAAGGATCTGATCAACGATTCGGTGGATAAAGTCAAAACCGGTTCGGCCTTGGTGGATGAATCGGGCAAGACCTTATTGGATATCATCGACGGCGTAAAAAAAGTCACCGACATTGTCGCCGAGATCGCGGCCGCCTCGCAGGAGCAATCCACCGGGATCGAACAGGTGAACAAGGCCGTGATGCAGATGGACGAAGTGACGCAGCAAAACGCGGCCTTGGTGGAAGAAGCCGCCGCCGCCAGCAAGTCGATGGAAGAACAGGCACAGCGCATGGTCGAGTTAATGGGTTTTTTTCAAACCGGCGCAGCCGCGAGCAACAGCGGTAGTCCGTCCTACAAAACCGCTACCGCAACGACCGTGGCCAAGATAAGCCCATCAAAACCCGCGCGCGCCGCGAAAAACAACAGTCGCGATAGCGGCCATCACGAAAGCCAAGCCGCCAAATCCAAACCCGCTCCGGCCAAGAGTAACGGCGGCGGCGCTCAGGATGATCAATGGCAGGAGTTTTAAGTAACACCCGCCCGGTATAGGTCGGCCATGCGGCCGACCTAGCCGCTCGGTTATTCTAGGTATGTTGCTCTAGATATATGCTAAATAACTGTTCCAAAATAGTGGCAACTTGCTCAGCAAGCGCGCAACCGCAGATACGCCTGACAAGAACCCTAGGATTTTGGAACCCTCATTGAGACATCCCGTTGCCGCCACCTAAGAATAATTTTCTTGGTTTGCCTGCAGAACGGATTTAAACCCTGGAATTCTCGCTGGGTACGAAGGAGTCATTCGCCATGCCGCCGGCACAACCGCGTGAACGTGAATTTGAACTAACGGATCAGGATTTTACCTATTTCCGTGATTTGGTGGGTCAGCATACCGGTATCACCCTCGGCGAGCATAAACGTCAGCTGGTCTACGGACGATTGTCGCGGCGCTTACGTGAATTGCGCTTAACGAGTTTCGGCGACTACTGCCAGTATGTCGAAACCCATGCCGACACGGAATTGACCGAGGTGATCAACGCCATCACCACCAATCTCACGTCGTTTTTTCGCGAGCAGCATCACTTCGAGCATCTGGCCACGGCGGCCCTGCCGGAGATTCAAGCGCGCAACACCCGCTCACGGCGGCTGCGGATTTGGTCGGCAGGCTGTTCGACCGGTGAAGAACCCTACTCCATTGCCATGACGGTAGCCGAGACATTTCCCAACCACAAGCACTGGGACACACGCATTTTGGCCACCGACATCGACTCCCAAGTCATTGCCTGTGGGCAGAAGGGGGTGTACCCCGATGAGCGCATCAAAGACATTTCTCCCGAACGCGCGCGGCGCTGGTTTTTACGCGGCACGGGCGCCAATGCCAACAAGGTCCGGGTGTCGCCGCGCTTACAGGAGCTGATTGCCTTCCGGCAACTCAATTTAATGGGCGGCTGGCCGATGCGCGGGCCGTTCGACGTGATTTTCTGCCGTAATGTGGTGATCTATTTTGATAAACCCACCCAGCGCAAACTGTTTGATCGTTATGCCGACTTGCTGGCGCCGGAGGGCTATCTTTACGTCGGCCACTCGGAATCGCTCAATGGCACCAGTGAACGTTTTGAGTTAATCGGCCGCACTATATATAAGAGGATCGCATGAATAAGCAGGATGGCCTATCCCTGGCCAGTCCAGCGCATCCCCCCGCTCCCCCGCGCATGCTGCCGGGATTTGCGCATATCAACCGTTATTGGGATGAACAACACGCGATGTACGCTGCCAAATTGCTGCCGGGGGAGTACTACGTCACCTGTGAGAAAGAAACCATTGTGACTGTGTTGGGTTCGTGCGTTTCGGCCTGCATCCGTGATCCGGTGTTTGGTGTCGGCGGCATGAATCATTTTATGTTACCGACGAATCAGGGTAACGGTTCGTGGGAGGCCAATGGGGTCGGTGCCTCGACCCGCTACGGTAGCTTTGCCATGGAGCAATTGATCAATGACATTCTCAAACACGGCGGCGTGCGCAAGAATCTGGAAGTTAAATTGGTCGGCGGCGGTAAAATACTCGCGCAGATGACCGACATCGGCCGCAAGAATATCGATTTCGTGGAAGAATATATTCGTACCGAAGCGTTAAAGGTGATTGCGCGCGACCTGGGCGATATCTACCCGCGCAAGGCGTATTTTACCCCACTCACGGGCAAGGCTTTTGTGAAAAAACTGCGCTCCTTGCATAACAATACCATTGCCGAACGTGAAAATACTTATTTGTCGCAACTCCAAAGCAAGCCGGTGCAGGGCGACGTAACGCTCTTTTGAGGTTTTAGAAATGGCCGATAAAAAGATACGGGTTTTAATCGTCGACGATTCGGCGCTGGTGCGCCAGATACTCACGGAAATGCTGGCGGAAGATCGCTCCATTGAGGTGGTGGGACAGGCGTCGGATCCGTATATGGCGCGTGAAAAAATCAAGCAGCTCAATCCCGACGTGCTGACCTTGGACGTGGAAATGCCCAAGATGGACGGCGTCACCTTCCTCTCCAATCTCATGCGCCTGCATCCTATGCCGGTGCTGATGGTCTCATCGCTTACCGAACAGGGGGCGGATATCACCTTGCGGGCGTTGGAATTGGGCGCGGTGGATTTTGTGACTAAACCCAAGGTGGATCTGGCCCATACCCTGGCGGACTATGCCGAGGAAATCCGCGCGAAAGTAAAAGTGGCGGCGGGGGTGAACGTGCGTGCGCTGGAACGCATGGCGCTGCAACCCCATCCTGTCGACGCCAAATTGTCCGCCGATGCGGTCATTGCCAAGGGCATCCCGCAACACTTGAAGACCACTGAAAAGATCATTGCGATCGGGGCCTCCACCGGTGGCACCGAGGCCATTAAAGAAGTATTAGTAGCTTTACCGGCGAACGCGCCGGGTATCGTGATTACCCAGCATATCCCGGAGGCTTTCAGCCGGCCCTTTGCCGAACGCATGAACAGTCTCGCCGCCATGACGGTGGCGGAGGCGCGCGATGGCGATCAGATTGTACCGGGCTACTGCTATATCGCCCGGGGAGGCAAACACCTGCTGGTGGTGCGTTCCGGCGCGCGGTATTACTGCCAGGTCAACGACGGTCCGCCGGTCAACCGCCATCGGCCCAGTGTTGATGTCCTGTTCCGGTCGGTGGCCCAGAACGTAGGGCCTAATGCCATCGGGGTGATCCTCACCGGCATGGGAGACGACGGCGCGCGGGGTCTGCGCGAAATGAAGGACGCGGGCGCGCCCACCATTGCCCAGGACGAGGCCACCAGCGTAGTCTGGGGAATGCCGGGCGAAGCCGTCAAACACGGCGCCGTGGATACTCAGCTGCCACTGGGAACGATCGCGGGTAAACTCATGAGCCTGGTGCGTTAACCTCCACCTTTGCCTGAAGGCCGGGCTCGGCACTTACCGGTTCGCCGATCTATTTTGGGCGTCCGCCGAGTATTTACGGCGCGATGAGAATTTCAGAGCCATCCTATTCTTTTAAGCATAGAGATCAACCAATCCCCGGCCGTAACGAGGCAGAACTGTCGTCACAGCGGGTATTTCGGCGGGATCCGTACCAGCACGCCCGAGGTTTTGCCGCCCGTCTATACCCGCACTAAAACGTTCAGCGGGGTGTTGGTGTTGGGAAAGCGACTGTTGTGACACATTGACATCGCCCAGTTGAATCCCCGTATCGCCCAACATGTCACGCAACCGTGGAATAGCATGCTCCACGGCATCGCGCACCGGGGCATGGGGCGAGCAAAAAGTGATATTCGCCTGATCCGAATGCAGCTGAATCCGTACTTCGAGTAAGCCGAGATCGGGCGGATTCAAATGCAGATCGGCTTGTTGTATATGTTGTTGCGTCATCCAGCGCACCCCTTCCCCGAGTTGATTCGCCCACTGGGGATGATCCAGCGGCACGGCCAAGCTGCCCACGGCCTGATCAGGCCGCGCCACTTGCGCATAGGAGATCGTGGGATGACCGGCGCTAAACGCCACTGCGTTACCCGCGGTCGTCAATAAAGTGTTGGGATTGCTATCGGCCGTCAGAGCAGTGGGGCTGATCGTTGGATCCAAGCCCTTGGCTAATAGCAGGGGCGACAGTGCGGGCGAGGGCATCGCCAGGGCATTGACCGGGGGTAGCGCCACCAACTGATTGTCTAACGGCAAGGCGGGCATAAAACTGCGCGGTTGTTGTAACGCTGCCTGTACAGCCGCGGGGATATCCGTCCCGCGGGCCAATTTACCTATTGACATCAGTGTGTTATCCCCTTCCATGGCCACGGCACGGGCACCCTGATCATCGGCCGCCACCACCGTTCCCGCCCAGGCCATGAACGGGGGTGCAGTGGGCAGGGGATTGCCGTCCGGCGGGACAGCGTTTGCCGCCGGGGTTGGTGGGGTATCTTGGGGATCAGTCGCCACCACAGGACCGTCCTGGGATGCCGCGCTACCTAGCATCGCGGTGGAAAACATCTCCGCAAAGGCATTATCCCCCGCCACAGGGCCGGCCGGAGACTCGGCAGCCGTGGAATTGGCCACTGCGCTCGCCAGGCCGGTGGTTGGCAGGGCTTTGGGCACGGCGGTTGCGGTAGGTATCGTGGTCGTCATCGGCACATCCCATCCTTCATTTGTATCTGCCGAATAAAGTGCAAGCCATATGCCAATAGTCGCCACTGCTAATCCGCAACGACGTCCCCTCTTTCCCGTGGGAAAGGATCAGGGTGGGAGGAACCAACGGCGCTTACCCCAACGCCCTGGCTACTTCCGTTTTGGGCGATCGTCGGTTTCTTTTTGTTCTTGGCGCTGGGCGTGTTGCTGTTCATGGTTCAAAGCCCGTTCCACGGTTTTGTCGTAGATCCGGGTTTTGATATGGGTTTGTTGCCAATCGTGTTTTTTATGTTGGCATTCGTGATCCGCCGCGCTCACCGTGCCTTGTTGCTGCGCGATGGCTTGATCCAGTTGTTGCATAAAACGATGGTAGAGCTGTAGCGCCGCGCCGCTCATGCCCTGGCGGCCGTTGTGTTTAAACTGTTGTTGATAGTCGTGACGAAATCCGTTGAGTTCGCTGAGCCTCCCCTGCTGAGTCTGCAAATTCTGTTGTGATTTTCCCAAGGCGCGCACCGCCGCCTGTTCGCGTTTATTGGCGAGACGCTGTAATAATTTAAACCGATCGGATTTATGTTTAGCCACGACCAGCACCGTTCATCACCACCGGGGGTTCTGCCTTTGGGGCGGCCGACGTCGGCTTGGCGCGCTCACCCAGTACGTGTTGCAGGGCCTGCAGACTTTTTTTCCAGTCCATGGGTTGACGCTGATCCTGTTTCAGAAATTCCAACATCCGCGGATACAAATTAATCGCTTCGTCGATCCGGCTGTCGGTCCCCAGGGTATAGGCGCCGACGTTGATCAGATCGCGATTTTGTTGATACAGCGAATAGATCTGGCGGAAGACCTGCGCCATCCGAACGTGCTCGGCATTCACAACCTCAATCATCACCCGGCTGATGGAATGTTCGATATCCACCGCCGGATAGTGTCCGGACTCGGCCAACTCGCGCGACAAAACGATATGCCCATCGAGGATCGCCCGCGAGGCGTCGGCGATGGGATCGGTTTGATCATCACCCTCGGTGAGCACGGTGTAAAATGCCGTGATCGAACCCGAACCCTTGTCGCCGTTACCGGCGCGTTCAACCAATTGCGGCATTCGCGCGAAGACCGAGGGCGGATAACCCTTGGTGGCGGGCGGTTCGCCAATCGCCAAGGCGATTTCGCGTTGCGCCTGCGCAAAACGGGTCAGCGAGTCCATCAACAACAATACATGTTTCCCTTGGTCGCGAAAATACTCGGCGATCGCCGTGGCCATGATGGCGCCATGGATGCGCATCACCGGGGTGTAGTCGGCGGGAACGGCAATCACCACCGCGCGCGCCAGGCCTTCTTTACCCAGGATACGGTCAATAAATTCTTTTACCTCGCGGCCCCGCTCGCCAATCAATGCGACTACGATGACATCGGCCGTGGTATATTTGGTCATCATCCCCAGCAAGACACTTTTACCGACACCGCTGCCCGCGAACAAACCCATGCGTTGACCGCGGCCCACCGTCAACAAGGCATTGATACTGCGCACACCGACATCCAAGGGGGTAACAATGGGTTGGCGTTGCAATGGATTAATCGGCCGGCCCGCCAAGGCGACATGTTGCGGATTTTTTAACGGCCCCTTGCCATCCAAGGGTCGACCCGTGCCATCCAGCACCCGCCCCAATAACATAGCTCCCACCGGCGCTTCGTAGACGCGATCGGTGGGGATCACACGTGCATTAGGGCGAATGCCCTGCACCGAATCTATCGGCATTAAGAATAAGCGCTCACCGGAAAAGCCCACCACTTCAGCTTCAATGGTTTCACCTCCGGGACTGTCCACCAAACAGCGCGCGCCGATCGCGGTATGACAGCCTACCGCTTCCAAGGTCAACCCCACCATGCGATTCAACTGCCCTTCAACCACCAAACGCGGCGCCGTGGCCAGACGCTGCATATGTTCCGCCACGCCGACCGACCAGCGTTTGCCGCGCGTGATTTGAAGTGGGGTGTTATCCGGCATGATCTTTCTCGCGTTCGTCACCGAGTAAATTCGCAATCACGCGGTTAAGCTGCTGCTCAATACTGGCGTCGATCTTGGAATATTGGGTCTCGACACGGCAGCCGCCGCGGCTTAATACGGGTTCTTCAATAATAGTCCAGGTCTTGACGTTGTCATCAATTGAAAACGCGTTACGCACAATCAGCGCATCTTCTGGGTGTAAATATAACCGTATCTGACTGGCGCCCGCGGGCAAGGAGCGCATACATTCGCGTACCGCTGCCACCACCTGTCCGGGGTCGGCGCGCAATTCACGGCGGATCACCTGCGCGGCGATCAAAATACTCATGTCGACCAACTGCTGCACCAGGTGTTCATCGGCCTGTAACAACGGCTCTTGCAAGGATTGGATAATGTTTTGCAGCTGCGTGACTTGGGCGTCGAGGAGGTGTTTACCCGCCGCCAAGCCATCGCGTGTGCCTTGATTAAAACCCTCTTCATAGGCCAATTTTTGCAGTTTTTCGATTTGCCCGGCGGTTAACAGTCGCTGGTGAGTGGCGCCGCTGCCGGCCGTGTCATCCACCGCAGGCAACTCCCAACGTTCATAGGCCGATTGGGTTTCCTGATTGATGATCTTAGACATATTCTTCGCCGCCCTTGCCCAGCGAGATTTCACCGGATTCCGCCATGCGGCGGGCGACGGTTAAGATTTCTTTCTGCGAGGCTTCGACTTCACTGAGTTTTACCGGCCCACGCGCCTCGAGGTCGTCACGTAACATTTCACCGGCTCGGCGCGACATGTTTTTAAAGATTTTTTCTTTAATGGCTTCATCCGCGCCTTTAAGCGCCATGATCAAGGTGTCGGAAGAAACCTCGCGCAACAAGGCTTGGATACCGCGGTCATCGATCTCGATTAGGTTCTCAAATACAAACATCAAATCTTGAATACCCGTACCGACCTCTTGGTCGATATCGCGCACCTTCTCGATAATTTCCGCCTCGATGGAACCGTCGAGGAAATTCATAATATTGGCCGCGGTTTTCAACCCGCCCACCGCCGAAGAACGAATATTATTGGAATTACCCGAGAATTGTTTTTCCAGCATATCATCCAATTCGTGGATGGCCGTGGGTTGAATCCCGTCGAGGGTAGCGATGCGTAGCACGATATCAACGCGCATGTTCTCCGGCAGGGCGGCCAGCACATCGGCGGCTTGATCGCTCTCCAAATACGATAAAACGATGGCGATGATCTGCGGATGTTCCAGGCGAATCAAATCGGCAACCGCCCGCGGCTCCATCCACTTGAGCGCATCCAAGCCCTTGGAGTGCCGACCCAACAAGATCCGATCGATAACATTCCGTGCCTTGTCTTCACCCAAGGCTGAGGTCAACATGCGTTTTAAATAATCCTCGTTACCGATACCCAGCTCGGTTTGGTCATCGACCAAATCGCAAAAGTCGCCCAACACCACGCTCACGGTATCTTTATTTACATTACCGATATTGGCCATCGCCTCGCCGATTTTCTGCACCTCTTTGGGCGACATATGTTTCAACACCTCGGCCGCCTCTTTTTCACCCAAGGTCATTAAAAAAATCGCCGCGCGTTCACTGCCATTGAGTTTGGATTTGGGTTTTACACCGGCTTTATTGGTCGCGTCTGCCATGGCCGTTATTAATTACCTTCACCGACCCATTGCTTGACCACTTGCGCGACCCGTTTAGGTTCTTGCACGACCATGGCCTTGGCCATTTGCAAATCGGATTCATATTCGCGGGGTTTAGACAAACGCGCGGCCGTATCTTGGCCCGAGAGGGTTACCTGATCTTCCTCCAAACCATCGCCACCGCCCGCGGTGACCAGTTTTTTCGCCGCCGGCAGGGTGGATAAATTGCGCATCACCGGCCGCAACACCCCAAGCATGATCAGCACGGCGACCAAACCGCCTAAGACTTGCTTGCCTAAGTCCCAGACCCAAGGTTTGTCCAGCAACGCGGTGGGTGTCGCCGGCTCCAGCGCCGGTGGCGGGCTAAATTCTGCATTAATAACATTAACCGAATCACCGCGCATGGCGCTAAACCCTACCGCTTCTTTGACCAGGGCCGTAAACCGATCCAACTCTTCTTTGCTATAAGCGCTGCGTTTCACTTCACCGTTTTCATCGGTGCTGGATTTATTATCCACCACCACCGCCACTGATAAACGTTTGGTCAGTCCCGGCGATTTACGTTTGTGTACGATGGAGCGGTCTAGTTCATTATTAACCGTTACCCGTACTTTGGATTTAGAAGGTGGTTGCGCCGCGGCCCCTGTTTGCGGTGGCGCCGAGGCGTTAATTTGTTCCGGGGCTTGCGCGGCCGCGGGCGGCTCATTGCTCAGCGCCCCAGGAACACCGCCTTCATTGGCGTTGCCTTGCATACGTTCTTCGATACGCTGCTCACTGCGCACCGCGGGTTGATCCGGATTAAACGATTCCTGGGTCATTTCCACATCGGTGAAATCCATTTCGGCGGTCACTTGCGCACGCACCTTGCCGCTACCGACGATCGGCGATAGGATATTTTCGATCCGATCCACATAATCCAATTCGAGTTGCCGGGTGTACTGGAACTGGCGGGCCGACAAGCCAATACCCCCTTGCGGATCGGTTTTAGATAACAAGTGGCCCTTGTTATCCACCACCGTGACCTGTTCGCTTTCCATGTTGGGCACGCTCGATGCCACCAGGTGCATGATGGCGCCCACCTGCTCGTCATCGAGTTGCCGACCGTTGTTCATCTCGATCATCACCGAGGCACTGGCCTTGCGGTTATCGCGAATAAAAGCGGTTTCCTTGGGCAGGGCCAAATGCACCCGAGCGTTTTGTATCGCCGACACGGACATGATGGTACGCGCTAATTCACCTTCCAGGGCGCGTTGATAACGGGCATTTTGCACAAAATTACTGGTGCCGAACCCTTGCTCCTTGTCTATCAACTCAAAGCCGCTACCGGTATGATTTGGCAGGCCCTGTGACGCCAGTTTCATACGCGCCTCGTGTACCTTGCTGGAATCCACCAGGATCAAGCCTTTCTCGGTATCCACCTGATAGCGGATACCTTCCTTGTCCAAGGCCGCGGTGATTTCACCGGCGTCGCGCGCCGACACATTGTTATACAACACATTAAAATTAGGTTTCTGCATCCATAACACCATCCCAACCCCCACCGCGATACTCGCCGCCAGGCCGATCAGCAGTCCCAGTTGCCGCACGATCGGCAATTGGGTCATGCCGGTGAACGAGGCATTCATGGTATCGGTCTTGACGAGTTCATTGGCCATTGTTATCACCTATTAACAGGGTAGTTACACTTGCATATTCATGATTTCTTGGTAGGCGGAAACCAGTTTATTTCTCACCTCCACCATGGCCTGAAATGAAATCCCGGCCTTCTGCATCGAAATCATGACCTCGGCCATTTGCACATTGGGATCGCCTTTCTGGAACGCCTCGGCCAGCTTATCGGCTTCTTGCTGTTGCGAATCGACCGCCGACAGGGCCTTGGTGAGTAAATCGGTAAATTCCGTGCGTGGAGTCGCGTTTGCCGTGACGCCTGTGTGGCCCTGCGCCTGCGCGGCCAGAGCGCGCATCTGCACTAATAAGGTATCGGGATTAATCGTAGTGCTCATCGGAGGACTCCTGCTCAAATATTTTCGGCGAACAATTTATCCGGGATAGCGATGCCGGCCTCGCGCATCCGCGCTAATTTATACCGCAGGGTGCGCTGACTAATACCCAGGCGTTCGGCCGCGTGTTTGCGGCTGCCCTGGACCGATTGAATGGTGTGCATGATCACATGCCATTCTTTCTGTTTGAGTTCGTCACCCAGGGTCTCGACCGAGTCAAGTTGAGTAGGTGTAGGTTGAGTAGCTGCAGATTGACTAGACGTTTCGCTATGCAGGTGTGTCCTCGCCGGAGGTGTATGGGATTTTTTCTCCGTCTCAAAACGAATTGTCGAGGTATCAAGAACAGTGCCGTCTTGCAAAATCAACGCGCGTTGCAGCACATTATCCAATTCGCGTACATTCCCCGGCCAGGGGTAGTCCAGCAAGCGGCGTCCTGCCTCATCGGTAATGCGCGGCACAGTGCGTTTTTGTTGCTGGCAATGCCTTTCTAATAAACGCCTTGCCAAGGGCAAGATATCTTGCTGGCGTTCGCGCAGCGCCGCCACATGCAGCGGGAAAACATTCAAACGATAGAACAGATCCTCACGAAAACTACCGGCGTCGACATAGGCGCGCACATCACGGTTGGACGTGGCGATGATCCGCACATCGAGCGGTATGGTTTTGCCACCTCCCAAACGCTCCACCTCGCGTTCTTGTAACACCCGCAATAATTTGGCTTGCAGGGCCATGTCCATTTCGGTAATTTCATCCAGCAACAAGGTACCGCCCTGGGCTTGTTCAAATTTACCGGGCGAGGCCTTATACGCGCCGGTATACGCGCCTTTCTCGTAACCAAATAAGGTGGCCTCCAACATATTTTCGGGGATGGCGGCGCAATTGATGGCAACAAACGTTTGTGTCGCGCGGGTTGAATGCTGATGAATATACCGCGCCAGCACCTCTTTACCGCTACCGCTTTCGCCGCTAATCATAACGGTGGCGTCGGTTTGTGCCACCCGCGCGGCGATCTGTAGCAATTGTTTAGACCTTGGATCTTCGGCTAACATTTCGGAATTATCCGCCGAACGGCTGGAGGCATAACGCGACACCATGTTTACCAATACTTGGGCTTCAAAGGGTTTTACCAAATAATCCACCGCGCCCTCGCGCATCGCATCCACCGCCTGCTGAATCGTACCGTAGGCCGTCATCAACACCATCGGGATCTGGCTGTGTTCAGCGCTGATCTTTTTTAATAACTGCAATCCATCCAGGTTGGGCATTTGAATATCGCTGACGATGAGATCGATAGGCTGGTGAAGCTGGCGTAACGCCTCGTGGCCGTCACCGGTAGGTACTACGTGATAACCCGCCAAGCTTAACGTATCACACAAGGCTTCACGCAATTCAGTATTATCTTCGACGACCAGTATGCGGGTGGTATTCATGGTTACCTCATTAATTATGCACTGCGGTCCAGCCGCGCGCCTTTGAATTGATCCACGTTATCCGTGGCACTTGGTTGTTGCAGGGCTTTTACCGCGGGTAATTGCACTACGAACGTGCTGCCTTGGTTAGGGGTTGAATCCACCAGGATCTCACCTTTATGCGCCCGGACAATAGCATGCACCACCGCCAACCCCAGCCCGGTACCGTCGCCGCGCGTGGTAAAAAAGGGATCAAATATCTTGCTGAGTTGTTCCTCGCTCATACCAGGACCATTATCACTCACCGCGATTTCTATGTTATACGGGTTGCTGTGCCGTGCGACCACACGTAACCGTCCTCCGCTGCCCATGGCCTGGATAGCATTGATCGCCAGATTGGTCAAAGCACTCACCAGCATTTGCCGATTACCGCTCAAACAACGATCGGTGGTGTCATTGCGCCAACTAAAGTGGGTACGGCTCTGGAATACCTGCGGGTCGATACAGTGTTCGAGGTCTTGCAACAGTGTGCTGCAATTGAAGGTTTCACTCACGCCCACGCCGCCGCGGGCATACATCAACATGTCATTCACGATATGTTCTAAGTGTGCCAAGCGTGAATGAATCTTTTGCACAAAACGATCGTGGGCGGCACGGTCCAGCTGTGGATGCTGCAGTTGCGAGCTGTATAACAATGCCGACGCCAGCGGTGTGCGTATCTGATGGGCTAAACCCGCCGCCATTTCACCCATCGCCGCCAAACGTTGTTGTTGCGCTAGACGGTCTTGCAAGTGTCGCAGTTCGGTGACATCGGTGAGTAATAATATCTGCCCCGGTTCGTTGGCCATCGGACAGGTGGCGATCGTGACCCGCCGTCCGTCCACCAGCGACACCTCATGGCCATCATCCCCACGCGGCGCGAAGGCCCGTTGAATGATCTGCGCCCAGTGGCCGCCGCTTAAGGGTAGGCCCAGTAACTCCGCGGCGACCTGGTTGTATTCCTGCACGCAGCCGCTGCCGTCGAGCACCACCACTCCGCCGGGTAACACTTGTAACAAAGTCGCGAGGCGTTGGGCTAGGCATTCCTTGGCGGTTAGTTCACGCAGCCGGGCGTCGTGACTGCACGCCAACTCCTCATTGAGTTCGCCGACGCGCCGTTCCAAGGCGTGATACGACGACGCCAGCTGGACGGATAATTGATTGAAGGTCGCAAACGCATCTTGTAATGCCGAAGTCGAGAGTGCGGTTGGAGTTGTCATACCACGCCTGCCATGAAAATGATTCACCCGTTGGGATGGATCCCCTGGAGCAAGAAGTATGCCCGTGATTAGCGGGGTATAAAATCAATGAGTTAAACGTGTAGCAGGCAGGAGCGGTCAAATTTCTGACAGGTGTTCTTGACGGGTAAAGCCGTATTTACGCATTTTTTCCACCAGGGTGGTACGGCGCATCTGCAAACGTTTGGCCGCATGCGCCACCACCCCGTCGGCTTCATCCAAGGCTTGTTTGATCAGGGAATACTCCAATTGGTTGAGGTGTTCCTTAAGATCCAGCCCATCACGCGGCAAGCGCATCACGCTGGGCAGGTTGGGGTCGATCTTAACCACCGTATCCCCATCGCCGGTCTCAACCATTTCATCCTCGCCGGGCTCATCACTCACCACCGCGACACCGCGGAATTTTTCGGGCAAATCGCGCACGTCCACCACCCCATAGGGGTACATGATCATCAACCGTTCCACCAGGTTGGATAATTCCCGCACGTTACCCGGCCAGGGATAATTCGCCAGGGCGGCAATCGCCGCCGGGGTTAACCGTACCGAGCCGCGCTGGTCATGCTCCATGCGGGTAATTAATTCCTTGATCAATAACGGCGTATCTTCGCTACGATCGCGCAGCGCCGGCATTTCAATCGGAAATACATTCAGACGATAATATAAATCTTCACGGAAACGGCCGAAGCGAATTTCAGTTTCGAGTTCGCGGTGCGTGGCCGCGACGATACGTACATCCACATGAATACTGCGATTACTGCCTACCCGCTCAAATACCCGTTCTTGAATAACACGCAATAATTTCACTTGCATGGGTAATGGCATATCGCCGATTTCATCCAGGAACAAGGTTCCGCCCTCGGCCAACTCAAACCTTCCCTGGCGCGCGCTGATCGCCCCGGTGAAGGCGCCCTTCTCGTGCCCGAACAATTCGCTTTCGAGTAAATCCGGGGGAATGGCGCCACAGTTTACCGGCACAAAGGGTTTATCGCGACGCGAGGAATGATAGTGGAGGTTACGTGCCACGACTTCTTTGCCGGTACCCGATTCGCCGAGCACTAATACGTTCGCGTCGGTATCGGCCACCTTTTCGATCAATTTGCGTACTTGGGTGATTTTACGGCTATGCCCCACCAGGCTGCGAAACAGCATCGGCGTGGCCCCGCTACCCCCCGATTGAGATTCGCGGTACACCTGCGCGAGGTGTAAGGCGTGGATTAGCTGGCGGTGTTTGAGCGGCAATTCGATCACGTTGACGATAATCGAGGCCAACTCGTTGGGAATTTGGCTTTTGTCACGCGACGCGGACAACAACAATACTGGGGTAATGGTACCCAGTTCCTGTTTAATCGCGGCAACGGTCGCGATACAGTCGTTGCGATCATCACACTCGCCCAAGATCACCGTATCGGGTAGCGCATCATCGGAGATTTGGCTCTGCCAGCCATCACAACGGCCCGAGCCATACACTTCGTATTCGCTGAATTTCAGTAACAATTCCGTTTCGTGACGACGCTCATCATGATTGTCGAGTAACAATATCGACATACTACTCCTGCACGGTTGGATGGGATAATACCCTGCCTAATGCGAGTGGGCAGGGGCTGCGTAGATACAGCGTAGCAGGGAAATATTTCTTGTCAAAAAATTGGCACCGCCTCTTTATAAGGTTTTTCGGTGCTGGTTCACACTATCTGATCCAGTGGTACGATGCTTTGTGCAGTTGTGGGTCTACGGTCTGACGGGTTCATTAGAACAGAACGGCTGCAGCAAATTGTGCAGTTATACGCGGTTTAGTAATGCGCAATCGTCTTCAACTCCGGGTGAGGTTTACTGATATAACCGATGGCACCTGGATTGGATTTGATGAAAGCAATCACCTCGGCATCGCCCGACTTCACTTGTGGAATACTGATGCCATCGCGGAAGGATTTTTTAATCCACAGGCTGTTGTACTTATCGATGCTGAGTTTGACCACCCTGGCGAGGAAATCGGTTTGTATCAGGGCATTATCCACCAGCACGAGTTTAACCCCGGCGCTGAGTTGTTTATCGCCGTTATAGATATCGCGCACCTCGTCACTACGAATGCTCAGCGTAGGATGGCTAACAATGTATATCTCGCCCGCCCAAGCGGTTAGATGCGCGGCCAGGACGAGGATCAGCAGCAGCGCTTGTCTCGCCTTCATGCGCATCCCTTTAGAATGCAACCGCATATTGCACACGGATTTCATTGTAATTCAAACTCGGCGCAGTGGTTTGATGTTGACGCGTGGTATCGACCTCGAGTTTTAACGAGGTCTTAATGTTCAAATCAAACCGCAGTCCCACGACACTGCGCTGATAGGATTGGCCATAGGTCTGGTAGGAAAAGTAAGGGTCGGTGGGATTAAACGAAGCCTTTTCATAACGCGCATAGGGGGTCCAACGACGTTGCACTGTGATCCCAAGCTGGGCAAAACCCGCCCAACTGGAGTGATCCCTCGTGGTTAACAGGTCGGCATTATTAAAGTGATAATATTCAGAAATAATTTCCCAATCATTGTTATCGTAGACCGCGTACCCTCCCAGCATGGTAAGCATGACGCGCGCGACGCTAACACCGCTGACATAGGCATCAACTTCTTCACGTAAACCATGGATACCTAGACGCAATCCCTCCAGATCGTCTCGAAACTCATAGCCTAGATTTATACCCAGTGCTTTATTAGCATTATCGTCCTTGGCATTATTCATATCCAACGCCCCCGCGGTGATCCGGCTGCCATTCGCCACATAAACATCGTAGTTTATTTTATCGGTGCCGTAACGGATATTCCCCGTGGCCCACAGCCCAACGCTGTGCGCAGGTAAAATTCCGCCCTTGTCCTCGAAGTCCAAGAATTTGGGGCGGGTTAATGCCGTTTGTATTTGCGCGCCATGGTGAAACCCCGTATTCCAATATCCGTAGGGGGTATGAAAACGTCCACTCCAGAGGGTTAAGGCATCACTGAAGGCATAACCAAGTTGTAACCGTTCCAGATCAACCCCCACCTCGCCATTGGCATCGGGTTCCACCAGCGCCTCGATCAAGGCATGGGTCTGATCGCTAAACTGCGGACTCAAATACAAATCCACCCCGCTACTGGAAAAACCCTTTGGGCTAAGTGCACCATAGTCTCTAGAGGACTTGCCCAGCGTCACATCGGCAAAACCGTGCAAGGGAATACCGGCGTCGGTTTTTTTATTCAATTGATCAATGACCTCCGCCAGACCTTTTTCAAGCGCGTCGATCCTTTCCTGCTGCGCCTCCGGCGACATAAGCGCTAATTGCGGATAACCCACCGTCAACGGGACAGGCGCAGGCAAATGCTGCGTATTTTCTTCTGCGGCCGCGATCGTATTGTGGGAGGCATAGGCGCTAAATCCACTGCTCAGCAAAACCACGATGGGTATGACTACTAAGACGAAAGACCGATATAGCATGGTGGTTCCTTGGGTAGAGAGTTAATTACCGCGTTGTTTACCCCGCGCTTAGATCACGACACGGGGGGTGATTCGCGCCGTGATCTCGCAACATACTGGCGGTGTTGCCGGAATACCCAGCGCTGCCATGCGGTTTCGTCCGTCTCGCTGGCATGCTGCAACTGCAACGTAACCCAATCCGTCAGTCCGGGAACCACCACCCCGCACAGGTATAGCGGTTGTGGCAAGCTGGGGTCCAGCACCAGTTGCACGCTGAGCACCGTGCCCGGTGTAACCGGTTGGGTGCTTGGCCATGCAAGACTTGCAATCGACACACGTAATCGAACCGGTAGTAAGCCGGGAACCCTGGACTGCACCACTTGGGTGACCAGAGCAAGCAATAAATTCAGCTTAGCTTCAACCCGCAGTAAGCCATCCTGTTTATGTATCGGCTCGGTGCGTGGCGCAACTTCGGCACAACTGTCCGCGATGCTGTACACCAAGGCATTGGTGGGCTGTTGTCTATCACACGCACCGGCCGGGCTTATTTGCCAGGAAAATGGCAGGACGAGGTCTACTGTTAATCCCGTAGTCATGCATTAATGTCTAGATAACATTGGATCAGCTATAACTATGATATTCCCGTACCGCACGTTGCCCCTGGAATGCCGCAGCGAGTTGGATCTCAAGTTGTTGTCGCGCCGTATCACCCAGCGCCATGCACTGTTTGTCTAAACCCACGACCTGTTGCAGGGTCTGGGCAACCAGGTTCAATGCCTGTGGCATTTGTGGGTGTTGAAAAAGAGCGGTTAAAGCAAGTTGCCGCTGCTGCTCGACCTCTAGCATGGCTTCCCACGCGTCTTGCCGCGCTAGCTGTAACAGGTATTGGGTTAAACGTAACACCTTATTGGCCGTTTGCTGCAGGGATAAATACTGCATCGATTCAGGCCGGCGCGGTGGATTTTTTCGGCGGGTTATGCATATCCGCCGGCACCGCCTCCCAGGCGGTTTTGATCGAACGCAGCAACGAACTCACCTCGTCCAGCATATCAGGGTTGTTTTCCAGATTAGCGCGCAATAAGCGTTGCGCCATGTAGTCGTATAAATCGTCTAGGTTCATGGCAATGTCACCACCATGGTCTTTATCCAAACTGGCGCGCAGGCCATCGATAATTGATATCGCCCAGCTGATGTGGCTACCTTTATGGGCGATGTCCTTGCGCAGCATAAACCCCTTCGCCATGGCGATCTTTTCCAACGCGCCATTCATTAACATATGAATCAAGCGGTGAGGATTAGCCGCTTCCACTGCCGACACCACGCCTACCTGGCCATATTGTTTCACCGCGCTATGCAATTTAGCCATGTTCATTTTGCAACTCCTATTTAAATATAAAGTTAGTCATATCAAGTTCACGCCTTTATTGTCGGGCGCCATTTACCTCGTACCCGGCAGCTTGGCCAAGCTATTGGCCAGGTTATCACTGGTATCGCGCATCTTCCCCATAAGAGCGTCCAAAGACGAGTATTGCTTGAGTAAGCGTTGCTGGGTTGCAGCCAGATGGCGTTCCATCTGGTCACGTTGACCCCCGATATCTTTAATCCGGGTGTCATAACCCTTATTACGGGTTGCGATAATCCCTTGGTTACTTAAATAATCGTCCAGCACCGCCGACAATTGTTCGGCAACCCCACGAGAAAACACCACCTCGCCGCGATCCCCGGTTTTGCCCCCCAGCACTTCAACTTGTAACCCATAAGCCGCTTTTCGGCCGGTGAGTCGATTACCCGATCCCTCGGCCGGTTCGTTACCGAGGGTACCGGCAATATCGGTACCCGCAATCCCTTCGGCCGGATCGATACCCAGCCCACGAATATCCGCATCCGCCGCGATAATGTCGACCTGAGACTGACTGCCACGTTTCGCGGATTCGATCACCAGTTGATCGGCGACATAACGCACCGTGACGGCAGCCCCGCTGCGTTTGAGGCTGTTGTCGCCATTGATCTGGCGGGTCAGTTCCGCGGCGATGGTTTTGCCATCGGGATATTCCTTAGCCGGCATGACAATCGGCCCGGAGGTAACCCCGTCCACCTTGATGATAAAACTATTTTTTTCGCCGTCCAGGGTATAGGCGTCTAGATCCCCACTACTGGCGCCAAGGTAATAACCGTGTGTCGGTAACTGTGAAACCCGTAGCGCGTAAGACCCCATCGTCGAATTATCGTTGGCGGTCAAAAACTTCACTAACGGATCGGTGCTTGACCCGGTGCGCGAAAATAAGTGGGTAACTTCATCGAAGTTATCATTAATCGCCTTGGCGAGTTTAGAATCATCAACGGTTAAACTGCCATCGCGTTGGATGTCGATGCCGATACTGGCGAGGGAAACCAAGTTTTTATTAATCCCGCCGAAAGAACTGCCATTAACCCGCCGGATCTGATCGACGATACCGCGAATAGTCGCGTCACCCGCCAAGGGACCCGCTTGTTTGGTTTTTGGGTCCACCCCCGCAACACTCTGCATGACTGTATTGAGTTCGTTAAACGCCTTTACAAATCCCTGCACCGATTCCTTTACAGCGGAGCCGTCAAAACGAGTGCTGATCCGTACCGTATCAGAGTTGGTCGTATCCTTTAGTTTGAGTGTTACTCCTTGAATGGCGTTTTCAACTTCATTTGAGTCACTGCTTATTTCAATACCATCCAACATAATAACTGCGTTTTTGGCGTGCACCGTCTCGGAAAGATTTTGGCCCACCGTATCGCCACGGGTGAGATCGTAACTAAAGCGTGATAAGCCGGCGTTATCGTTGTTATTACCGTCGGCGTCATCGGCGATAATCCGCAGTTGGTTATGTTCGCCAGAAGCAAGCGCGGAAATCACCAGCCGATAACCGTTACCATCGTTTATTATTGAAGCGTGCGCACCCAGATTGGCTTGGTTAATCGCTGCGGCGATTCCGCGTAAAGAATTATTACTGTCGTTAATCTCCAGGGTTTGGGTACTGGACTTTGGATTGGATTCAAACTGCCGAGTTTGAGGATTAAAACGGCCGAATTGAACAGTGAGTTTACCGTTGCCCATGGGTTCAAGATCAGAATCAAAGACCGTTGAGGTAAGCCGTTGGGCGCGCGCTAACTGCACCACTTCAAGTTGATAATCACCGTCTTGCGCGTCGTGATTGGCGCTGACCTCGACCACGTCGTCGTTGGAACTCTTGGCGGCTATCTTGTGTAATTCATTGCTCTCGCGCAATCCTTTAACGCTGGTTTGAAACTCGGCGAGCGCACCGCGAAAACTGCCCAGCGCGGAGATATCCGCTTGCAACTTCGCTTCCTGGCGCGCCAAGCGCGTTTCCACCGGCAGACGCTCCGCGGTCACCAATTTGTTTACCAGACCGTCAACGTCCATTCCACTGGAACCCCCGGTTGGACTGATGCCTGGCATATAACTCCTCATCACGCGGGTGATAAAAATCTTAGGGTAAAGGGTGGCCGGTCCCGGCAAGGGACCGGCTCACAAGTGGTTATGCAAATCTAAGACCAGCTCTAGGCTTTGATCTCTAATAACATCCCTTTGGTTTGCACATCCTGATCGTTCATGAACTCCTTGATCCGTTTGGCAAGTGCCAGCATTTCCTCGCTGGGGATTTGCCGTATTACCTCGTCATTTGTTACATCAATCACCTTTACAACCACCTCACCGGTCTGGTCGTCTACATGAAAATCCAGATTCCGGCGCGAATGTTGCACATAGGTTTGCAACTCGCTGACAACCTTTTCGAACGCGTCGCGTGAGACCTTGGTCTGTTCGGCGGCCGCTGCCTTGGCATCCGACATCTTGGCCAAATGGTCGACGGCAGAAACTTGCCGATCCTTGGCGTTGGTTGGTTCGACCTCATGGACCCGGGTTACCGCAATCTCACCGCTCCTGTTGCTACTCGTGCTTACCAGCGAGGGCAGGCTTGCTATGGATTCGCTAGCCATAACGTTTTACCTCTCTTGGTAAAGTGTGCGGAATCATGACACCCCGCGCACCCGTTTACGCTTAGCGCAGTAACGACAAGACGCTTTGCGGGGCCACATTGGCCTGAGCCAACATCGCCGTACCGGCCTGTTGCAGGATCTGTGAACGCGTGAGATTTGCCGTTTCCTGGGCATAATCCGCATCACTGATACGCGAACGGGCAGCGGTCAGGTTTTCCGAGTTGGTTGACAGGTTCGCAATCGTCGAACTGAAACGACTCTGAATAGCACCAAACTTGGCACGTTGTGCATTGGCTGTATTCAACGCTGAGTCGACCACCGCCATCGCCTTGTTGGCGCCCGCCACCGTGCTGATATCGATCTCTTGCACGGAATTCAGGTGCGAGGCTTCTTGTGGATTGGTGACACTGGCGCCGGGATTACCCATCACGCCAAAGGACTTGTCGGAATCAAAGGTAACCTTACCGCTAATGACCGCCTTATCAGCCGTCTTATCCGCACCCAGCACCACGCCATCGACATTGACGTTACCGGAATTGGCGTTGACGGTATCGCTCAGAACAATGTTATTACCGGTGTTGTTCACCAGGGTAATCCCTTTATTGTCTTCGCTGACACGCGCCGTCACACCGGTCTTGGAAGCCACGTCATTGAACGCCGTGACCGCCGCCGATAGACCTTCGTTACCTTCGCTACCCGCGAGGGTGAAAGAGATCGACTGAGCCTGTTTGTTGTCGGATTGAATATCCAGTGTATACGCGCCTGCGTTACTGAAGTTAATTTCCATTTCGGTACGGGCAAAAGCGCGCACTCCAGTTTCATTGGTGAGCGCAGATACTTTTTCTGCGACAACTTTGGAACTGGCACCGGGATCAATCTTGACCGTTCGGGTTCCTAAACTACCTGCTACCGTTAAGCTATCGCCGTTGGCATAACGATTTTCCGTTCCTGCTGAATCGCGCATCCCTTCGACGCGGTGGTTACCGAATTGGTCAGTACGGAAGTTATTGGTGGTAGTCTGGATCGTTTGGTTGGCATTGGCACCGACCTGGAAGGCCGCGGTTCCAAAGGTTCCATCCAAAAGTTTTTGACCGTTGAACTCGGTATTGGTCGCGATACGATCCAATTCCTGCACCAATTGACCCACTTCAGATTGTAAAGCTTGGCGATCCGAGGCGGAGTTAGTGGCATTGGCGGATTGCACCGACAATTCACGCACGCGTTGCAGAATATTACCCGATTCGGATAACGCACCTTCAGCGGTTTGAGCCAATGAGATACCGTCATTGGCGTTGCGCACGGCTTGATTCAAACCGCGGATTTGTGAGGTAAACCGCTCAGAAATCGCCAACCCGGCAGCGTCATCTTTGGCGCTGTTGATACGCAGCCCCGAAGACAACCGTTGCAGAGAAGTCCGCAATGCTTCTTGCGAAGTATTGAGGTTGCGCTGCGAATTGAGCGACATGATATTAGTATTAATGACCTGTGGCATGACGCCTACTCCTATTACGTTTGCCCAGCACACCGATAAGCGTTGCGGCGGGGCGATTACACATAGCGGATATACATTCAACCTGGCAATGTATTTACCGCTGCCGCAAAAAGTAGCGTCCGCCGGTAGGGGCACTTGATAGCGGGAAGAAATTTCCCACCGCGCCCGAGGTAAGGCCGAAACTTATGTAACTTATTGATATTTATATAAAATAATATGGATCGCACGGTTTGACGAAGTACCGTGGTGCTGCCCAGGAGGGTGTTTTCGCCGTGATCTGGCTCACGGCCTGGGTTTAGAACGATTATTGTAGGGTCTTATTGTTTCGGTGCGGCATCGATTACCGCGAGCAGTTCCGCCAGTGCATTGGGATCAAGAAGAGTGGCGGCATCACCGCGATCCCACAGCAGGTATTTCACATTACGCTCGCGGGCATAGCCCAGTAGGCTAGTCCACACGGTCGACTTGGCAGGGCTTTTAATCCCCGTATCATTGACCGCGATAACACCAAACAACGGCGCACGATCCTTCATGCTGTTATAAAACGGTTGATACACGCTTTGCCAACGCGGGTCGTCTACGCGTAATTCCGCCCCACCCATGACCACGCCGCTGTTGACTATACCATTGGCAATCTCGGTGTTGATTTTATTATCCGTCATGGACGCTATCGACCAAAAAACCTTCGAGCTAACAAAACTGCTCCTGGCTGAACTCAGCAGTGTTATCACTACGTCACGATAGGATTCATTGTTATACGCGTACTTAGCCCGCAATGGATCGCTAAGTTGGATATTCGGCGGCTGAATGATCAGCCCTTCAAAATTTGCTTCAATGTCGAGATGGGCGGCCAGTTCCGCGTACAGACTATTTAAGCGATCAACCACGTAGTTATCCCAGATTTTCAACAGTTGCTCGCCGTTGGGAAGGGTTAGCACCATTTGGTTTTGCCACAAATAATCGGGGACAACTTTGCTGTCAGCCCGCGGCTGGAGATCAATTTGCACAATAAAATATTTTTTCTGGGTGGCGACAGCGGATAGATCAGCACGGATCTGCGAAAAATCATAATTGCCGATACTGGGTTCTAATTCCACCCAGCTATAATGTTTCACCACTCCCCGAATATTGGGGTTGGAGGCAAACTGGTTAATTTGCGCGTAGGTGTCTTTGGCGCTAACTACAATATAATGACCGGGATGGGATTTATTCGTGGCGGGGATAAGCGCTGCTTGGCTTTTGGCTGCGGTCACCGCGACGGCAGGAGACGACGCCGCGGGTGTGGTATCTCGCCCCCCACCACAACCCGTTAATAGCGTTGCTACTAAAACGCTTGCTGCACTGTATTTCATCCCGCCACGCTCACCTTGAATAATTCTGGAACAGTCATCAACTTGGTAGATCGGCTTTCACTGAATAGTATTCCTAACCGCTTCACTTTGGTTATTTTACCATCAATATGTGCATAATCCCAGTTCACATTCTATATTATAGGCGCAGTGGGGATGGGTAAAACACCCTAGGCATTTAGAT
>JACQBC010000029.1 GCA_016194635.1 Gammaproteobacteria bacterium
CGACCATTCCTTGGCGGCATTGCTGGGCATCTTGCAGCCGTCGATCGCAAATAATTCTTTGCCCAATAAGCCTTGCTCATCGCAGATCAATAAAATCTGCTCAAACACCGCTTCGATTTCCTCGGGTCGGCTGCTGACAAAGTTTGCCAAGGTGGTGAAATGCGGCACGGTATCGCACGACAAGGCTTTAAACAGTACGTTGGTTTCGCAACACCATTCGATCTCGCGGCTGGAGGTGACCCCTTTGGAGTACGCAAACAGAATTATCTTGAGCAGAATCGCTGGATCATACGCCGGCCAGCCGCCATCCTCATTCTTATAGCGCGGATGGAAGACCGTTAAGTCCAGTTTATTATCGATGATGTGGTTGATGGCAAACTCAAACGTACCGGGTTGTAACTGATCGGCGTCATTAATCACCACCATTTTGCTTTGATTTGGATCGTACCGTATGAATTTTGGCATCGCGCAGTACTCAGTGTGGAGTCGCGTCATTTTATCAAAAAATGTCGATGGTTTCTGGGTTTTTATACAGCCTCAACGCTGCCCATCAGCCGCGCCGCTTTTTGGCGTCGGCTGGATGGGCTGGTTATGTTTCATCTCTACCAACCCAGTAGTCTGGTTTCCGGTGCTGGTGAGCTACCGCGATGACAAGAATATGATCTTCTTCCACAGAGTACATCAACTTGTATGGAAACTTGTGAAGGAGGCACTTCCTCACATCACCACGTTCTATGGACCACGCTTGAGGATACGCGGCAATTCGTAATGCGGCCTTTCTTACTTCCTCCTTGAACCTGCTTCCAAGCCCTAAATATTCGAGCTCATAATAATGGACAGCGTCTTCCAGTTCCAGCCTCGCAATTCTGGTGAATATGACGCGCATCATTCTTCCTTAAATATTTCCTCCATCGGGATGCCATCCAGCCTTCCTTCCCGATATGCTTTGAGTCTCTTCTCTGCTTCCTCAGCCCAAATTTCATCCAGCTTCTTGTCTGGCTCATCCAGGCTCTTTATCAAGCCCTCAACCAAGGTGAACCGTTCTTCAGGTTTTAGTTTCATCGCCTCATCTAACAGCTCTTTCGTACTCATCGTGTTGCACCTCCAATTTTCATGAAACATAACGTAAAGCTTGAGCGGCGCGCCGCTTTTTACTGTCCGCGTTGATAGCCTTGATACTAATTGAGGCCCCCTTGTTCGACTTTCAGGCTCCACCACGAGGGTGCTCCTAGGCGTGCTATACACGTATCGTTCATTCCGAACAATGCAAACAAGGAGGCCTCGATGCAATTCTATACCAAAACCCACCAACATTACTGCGGCATCGATCTGCATGCCCGCACCATGTATGTCTGTATTTTAAATCCTGCTGGTGACATATTAGTCCATCGTAATATTCCCACGGACCAACAGCGTTTCTTATCCCTCATCGCCCCCTACCGTGAGGATTTGGTGATCAGCGTTGAATGTATTTTTACCTGGTACTGGCTTGCCGATTTGTGTGCCCGTGAGGGCATTCCCTTTGTACTGGGACATGCGCTGTACATGAAAGCGATCCACGGGGGCAAAGCCAAGAATGACAAACTCGACTCGCATAAAATCGCACTGTTGCTCAAAGGCGGCATGCTGCCGCAAGCGTATGTCTATCCTGCACAGATGCGAGCCACACGCGACTTGCTGCGCCGTCGCATGAATCTGTCGCAGCAACGCGCCCATTTGATCGCGCATATCCAAAACACGGTGCATCAATATAATTTGCCGGCACTGGGAGTGAATCTGGGCAAGCCTACCGAACGTGACGGTGTCGCCGAACAATTTCCCACCGGCGCCACCCAAACCATGGTGAAGTCGGATCGGGATTTAATCGCCAGCTACGATCAGCAACTCGCGGCATTAGAATGGCAATTGGTCAAGCAAGCCCGTGTGCATGATACGCAGATGTATCACCTATTGGATTCCATCCGTGGCGTGGGGAAAATTCTCACACTGGTGTTGATGTATGAAATCCATGACATTCATCGCTTCCCCACGTAATGCGACGGGTTGAATAGAACTTTCCAGGGCATGTAATGATTTCTAGTGAGTGGGCTTCGCGCTCACACGAAAAAACTCGATAGGTGTTTAGTCGCAGGCGATGCCTGACACTGCATTTGAAACAAAGTCAGAAGATGGACTTTAACCTGATTCAGATAAAGCGGCTGACGCCGCTTTAAAAAATATCCTGTTG
Organism: Gammaproteobacteria bacterium; assembly: GCA_016194635.1. Classification (GTDB taxonomy): domain Bacteria; phylum Pseudomonadota; class Gammaproteobacteria; order UBA6429; family Thiohalophilaceae; genus JACQBC01. The sequence goes on from JACQBC010000029.1 coordinate 2,228, forward strand.
CCTATTGACCAGCGGGTGCCTCATATGGGTTAGGCGTGCCTTCGTTATTGAGCATCGAAATCGCCCATCGGGCCAAGGCGCACAGTAATGATTTCAACATCAGTTGCTGCGACGTGGGGACCTTGCTTCGTGCCGGCAGGGGTAACCCAAAAGCAGCCCCTCTCGCACTCCCGGCTACCGGTAATAAGCTTGCCGGAGAGGACGTACACATACTCATCGGCTGGGTGCGTATGAGCCGGAATCCTTGTGCCCTTTTTCATTTTGAGCCGATGCATAGAACCTTGGGGTACCGGTTCGGCAAGAACGGACCAGCTACTCCCTGGAAACACAGACAAATCTTGGAAATGCTGTTCGTTTGCATCCTTAAACTTTTGAGTCATCGTGTTTCTCCTCTATTTGCGCTGAAGAATATTGAAGTCAGACGCCTAACGTAAAGTTAGGCATTGTTATTGGCGCGAAGCGACGAGACCGTCCCACGCCGCCATGGCACAGTCAGCAACAGCGAGGAGGGTTTTGCGCGAAGCGCCGTCGCGTGCCTGGATCGACATGCCCTGTTGAACCGTACTGTAAAAAGTAGCGATGGCTCGCCAGTCCGGACCGTTCGGTAATTCACCCTCGGTAACACCGCGCTTGAGACGTTGAAGAAGCATCGTCATGCTGCCCGCACGATGCACTTGCATCTCTCGGCGCATGGTCTCATTTCCGTCGTTGGCATGGAGCGTCCCGAGCACGATGAGGCAACCGCGTGGCTTGTTAGGCCGGGTATATTCTTCGGCGCTTACGCGTAGCACGGCTTCGATCGCCGCGCGCGCGGTTGGCGCGGCCGTCATGGCACCCCAGATTCGTCCGCCTTCGGTAGCACGATAGAGCGCCACCGCTTCGCGGAATAGCGCCTCCTTGCTGCCAAAAGCAGCGTAGATGCTAGGCGAGTTGACGTTCATGGCGGTTATCAGGTCCGACATGGACGTGCCGTCATAGCCCTGCGCCCAGAACACCTCCATCGCCCGCCGCAGGGCAGCGGCGCGGTCGAAGTTGCGCGGTCGGCCTCGTTTTGACATGAATAGGCTCCTTTCTGTGCCGATCGATATATAAATATCTTGATCGAAATATGGAGGTAGATTATATTCTGTATCGATTGACACATAAATTAGAAATGAACATTACTGAATTGGGAGGCCAACGCCCCTCGTGTCAATTTCGATGTCGTTGCGCCACCAAGCTGACAGAGTGAGCGTCAGGACGACAGTTTAATCTAACGATATATAGAGGATCCAAAATGAATGCACTTTCCAACAAAGTCGCCATTATTACCGGAGCAAGTACCGGGATTGGTTATGCCACATCGAAGCTGTTCGCCAGCGAGGGCGCTAAAGTCATCGTCACCGCGCGACGCCAACCAGAACTTGACGCCCTTGTTAAGGAAATCACCCAAGCGGGTGGACATGCCGTCGCGCTTGCTGGCGATGTTAAGGATGAGGCCTTCGCAAAGGCTTTGGTCGATCTTGCGACACGCCGTTTCGGCGGCCTCGATGTCGCGTTCAACAATGCTGGCACACTGGGTGAGATGGGTGCGACACCTGATGTGTCGCTCGCCGGGTGGAGGGAGACTGTGGAGACAAATTTGACGGCTGCGTTCCTCGGAGCGAAGTATCAGATTCCAGCAATACTGAACCGAGGCGGCGGTTCCCTGATCTTCACATCGACATTCGTCGGGTATACGGTCGGCTTTCCGGGTATAGCCGCCTACGCGGCAAGCAAAGCGGGATTAATTGGCCTCACTCAGTCCCTCGCGGCCGAGTTTGGCCCGAAGGGCCTCCGAGTAAATGCCATTGCGCCGGGCGGCACCGACACGCCTATGTACCGCGCAATGAACAATACAGCGGAGTCGCAGAGTTTCATTATAGGCCTCCATGCCCTTAAGCGCGTCGCAACACCGGATCAGATCGCAAAGTCGGTGCTCTACCTGGCATCGGATGCCTCGACCTTCACGACTGGAACCGTTTTGCTGGTCGATGGCGGGGTTTCGATCAATAGAACTTGAATATAGGCCAAGGTTTTGATCAAGCAAACGAAATTAGGGTGTGCAACCCGTGGTTTGGGTTGCACACGCGTCTGCACTTCACGCTTCGAGTATGGCGAAAAACAGCAGCCGGTTTTTTTCCGCTTCGCGTGTAGCCTGCAACAACACGCATCTCACATTTCCGCCTAACGTTAAAGCTCAGGCGCGCCGTTTTTTGGCGTCGCCTGGAGCGTCTTGTTGGGCGGCAAACCTACCATGCTTTTTGCACTGCACTGCACTGCACTGGCAGGCAGAATCATCGCTGCGATCAGCCCCAGCGCGATCAGACCGAAGAAGGTGCCTAACATACGATTTTGTTTTCTCCCTTTTGAATATGCCAGAAATAAAATTGCCGCACCACCATTGGAGACTGTACCCATGTACGTGACGCCCCATGGGAAATGGCCAGCTTCCGCAGCGGGAATACCGAAAGCGTAACCAACAAGTAACGCGGCAATTGCTACACCATACAACCGAAAAAATACGGGTGTAGGCGTGGCGATGTTTGTTGACTGTTCCAGTTTAGACTTTGGAAGCAGCATAAACGGCGCAGCCACCAAGACGCCGGTTACACCAATTTTTGTGATTAGAAGTAACGATAACCAGGTCATTGTGTATCTCCAATTTTTGCCGCCCAACGTTCGCCATAACCGGCGTGCCAAAGCAGAGCGAAGCGGCGCTTTGGCACGTCCGAGTTGATGGCGTTGTTAGGCCTCGCGTGATTCATACAGCATGGGCTTGAAACCTGCTGCAATGAGGCGTCGGCCGTCGAATGTGGGCGGCCGATCTTGCTGCATGCGTGGATCGCTCGTTAACTTCTCCATTCCCGCGTCCCTCGTGGCTTTGTCTGGCCACTCAACATAGGCCAGTACGACCGTCTCGTTCTTGCCTGCGCCCGCAGCCCTTTCGAAGCCCCCATACTCTTTGGATTCGAGTCTTGCCTCTTGCATGTGGTACGACGAGGCGTCAGGGCCAGACTCATCCAGCCAGCACTCGACGACGCGCAACGCCCCATAGTCCTTCGCTACTTGCGCAGAAACTTTTGCCAACTCCTCGTAAGCGGCTCGGTTCTCACGCGGAACCGGAACGAGATAACAGTCGATGTAGATCATGAGCAGTCTCCTAACATGACGCCTAACGCTGAGCTAAGCGGCCGAGCGACAGCGAGGTCCGGCGACCGCAGGGAGCGAACTTGAACACATTGTTAGCCGTCATTTGCCTCCATTTTCTGCCGTGGCCCCAACCCCGAATACGTCGGTAACCGGAATGTCAGTGTACAACTTCGATGCAGCTGCAACGTGGTTTGGGACGTGGGTCAAAAACGCCAACAGTAGCTCTTCGACTTGTTTGTTTGTCAATTTGTGTGGGTGCTGACAGAACTCACTGTAACGGGCGAGCTCTTCGAGCCAATCAGTCATGTGAAAAGCTACATCGTGCGCCAAGCTTTCTGTGAGCTTGTTTTCTCGGATCGCGACTTCCTTAATGCGTTCGGCGATTATTGTTGTATCGAAAGTCACGATGTCTCGCTTTTTGACGGCTAACGTAAAGTTGAGGGGCGCGCCGCTTTTGGCGCGTCCCGCTCGAACGTCATGTTAGCCATGACTTATTTGCCTTCAGGCAGTAGCCCTAGTTGCCGCATCATTCCCAGATCGTCTGTCTGCCGCCAGTGCTCGACGATCTTTCCGTTCTCAATTCGTTCGATTTGAAACTGATTGACGGTTACTCGTTTTCCTGTAGGAGCAATTCCAAAAAAGTCGCCCGTGTGCGTGCCAGTCATAACCACTCGAACAGCAACCTTGTCAGGGGCAACAACCATGTCTTGGATCGTATACTTCACGTTCGGAATTCCCTTGCGGATTGCCTCTACGATTGGCTTAAGACCCTCGGGTCCGGGTTTAGGGTTTGGGGCACCTGGACTGTGATTAATGTAGTTGGGAGCAATTAACTCATCGAGAACTTCTAACTTGCCTTGGTTCCACACTTCATCGAAGTAGCGGGTAACGAGGCGTTTATTTTGTTCAATGGCTGACATTTTTGATTTCTCTCCTGCAAAAGTCGGGGCGACAAAAAGCGACATGATAACTGGAAGAATTAATGCGCAATATTTCATTGATGTTCCTGTCTGTGTAATGGCTAACGTTGCGCTAAGCGGCCGAGCGACAGCGAGGTCCGGCGCGCGCAGCGCGCGACTTGAGCGCCGTGTTAGACCTGGACTTTGCTTTAACTACTGGCATTGAATTTACCACCTTCATTGAAAACAACCAACAGTTCTTTACACACGTCCTGTCTGGCACCAGTGCTGACCCACACCGCAACGCTA
>JACQBC010000032.1 GCA_016194635.1 Gammaproteobacteria bacterium
CCGAGGGTTTGCGCACGATCAAAGCCGCCCAGAAGAAATGGCTGGCTGTGCGAAACGCTTGTGGTACCGATGTTGAGTGCCTGCAAAAAACCATGCGTGAACGCTTAGAAGCGCTTTCGCACGCGGGTGACGCCTAAGGGTCTATTGGGCAATGCAATACCCTCTCCCGATAATCAATATAATAAATTTAACTCTGAGTAATGAAACTATGTCACGCGCAGTTTGGGGTCGATGGCGATGGGAGTGGGAAAGCGCAATACTATCCAATAGGTTGAGATTACAAAAGTCATCAAAGTGGACAATTGAATAACATAGGCTGCGGTCTCACTGATGACCTCCAGGTGTAACGCCAACACCGCAATCAAAAATGCAAACTCACTATTTTGCCCCAGACGCACGCCGATCTCCTTGGCGCGCGTCGACGTTTCACCTTCATAACGAAACAACCACCCCAGCAGCCGCGGTTTAAGAATTAACAACCCGGCCGCCAGGGCCGCGGCGGGCCAGATAACACCGGCGAGTTTGCCGATATCCAGACTGGCCCCCATCGTGAAGAAAAAAATGATCAAGAAAAAATCCCGCAACGGCTTCAAACTTTCAACAATAAACAGGGCGATACGGTTGGTCGCCACCGCCACCCCGGCGATGAAGGCCCCGATGGAATGTGATAACCCCACATAATGCGCTAATTCTGCAATACCCAAACACCAGCCGATCGCGAGCAAAAATATATATTCAAACATTTGATTGTATCGTGCGATTAATTTTATCAGCACCAGCTGTTCCATCAGGTAGGCAAACACACTCACACCGATGAAGGCGCTGACTAAGCGAAAAATTTCTTGCCACAACGGGCGCTCCACTGCCTTGGCCTGCAACAGCACTAACAACACAATGGCGATAACGTCCTGCAGCAACAGCACACTGATCATGATCTCACCGGTGCGTTGGTGATGTAGTACCGTCGTTGGTAATAATTTAAACCCGATGATGGTACTGGAGAACATCATGCTCGCGCCGATCACCGCGGCCTCGTTGAACTTAAACCCGAAACCTAGCGCTATCCCTATACCCACTACCGCAAACACCAAGGAGCTTATCACGGTGACCAGGGTGGTCTCGCGCAACAGTTGCCAGAGTTTTTGCGCCGGCATGTTCATGCCCAATAAAAATAGCAAAAACATAATACCCACATCACTGACATTTTGAATCAAACGCGCATCGTTCACCCAGCCCAGTACCGAGGGTCCGAACAAAATCCCTAACACGATATACCCCACGATCAACGCCTGCCGTGCCCATAATGCAAGCGTCGCCATCACCGCCGCGCCGACGAAGATCAGAAAAATCGTGAATAATAAGGATTCGCTATGCACTGAAACCCAGAATTGAAGGTGCAGAATTCGATGACCCTATCACAAAGCAACTTAAATGAAAAAGGCCCCGGTGGGGGCCTTTAAAGTTAGTAAAACATACATTTACTTATTAGAAATGTACTTCTACACCGATATTTCCGCTAAACACACTAGAATTATTCGCAAAATCTTTTACCCCAACAAAACCCTGCAGCTCTGCACGAAAACTAAGATATTGATTCATTGCATAATCAACCCCGCCACCAAGACTTAAACCGGAGCCACTACTTGTAAGAATAGTCATGCCGGCTACTTTTAAATCAGTATCGAAGGAATAAAATCCGGCTTTTAACATAAAACCCAGTGAGGCTCTCGAATTTGGAGAATGATATACACCGGATATATTATATCCGTGTGCTCTAAGGCTTACTCCCGATAAGCTAGTAACATCTGCATCACCTAAATCTACATAAGCCGCTTCAAAACCAAAAATACTATCTGGTTTTCTATATCCGAAATAAAATTGTGTAGGTGTTGAGTTATTAACATCGCCATAATCATATGAAGCATTTCCTACCATTGCTCCAACATAGAACGGGCCGCCTTGCCCAGCAGCTAAAACTAAATTGCTAAAACCCAAAAATGTAACCAACCCCAATACTAAACTTAATTTAAGTAGTTTCATGTAAATTCCCCTAGGTCTGAAAACAAAAAAATCGTACCCTGCGGTAGCAGATGTATATTCTTAAAATCTAGTTAACGCATTGGTTGAATCCTACCAATAAGATACTGGGCACAGCAAGTCCTTATTACTGAGTCACATGGAAAGGAGACCCTCCCATCAAGACCGTCAGCAGCAGGGATGCGGCTGTCGAGTCTACAGGGAGGTATTGACGGCGTGTCTTGGTGGGAGGGCCTCCTTTCCATGTGACTCATTAGTAATTCTGAATTTGGCGCAGCGTTAGCGTGTTTCCCCGCTGGGTGAATTCAAGCTGCTTCAAGAAACTCATGCCCAAGAGGATATCTTCATCGTCCACGTTAGGATTGATTGAGGCGCGCAAGTTATGTAATTCAATAGTGCCAATGCGGATAGTATTGATCTGGGTCATATAACCTCGCGCCGGTCCGTTAGCGGTGTTATAGGTTACCTCGGGGCCGCGCTGCAGGCCGATGCGTTTGGCGATCCGCTCGGGTACCGATACATCACTCGCCCCGGTATCGAGCATGAATTGCACCGGGAAATCGTTGATATGCCCCGAGACCACGTAGTGGCCAAAACGGTTGCGTTCCAATACGACTTCGCGGCTACCTTCGGGCGATAGCCGCGAGTTTACCTGCTGATTAGGGTTGTTTTCCTTGTCGAGCCAGTGCTGGAACACCAGGGCCAGCACCCCGATGAGGGCGACCCACATCAGGATAAACATGGTTATGCCGTGACGGCGGGTGGGGTTGGGCTCATTCATACGTATCTTTGTATACGTTTTAGTGGATTTATACCAGAGGCAGTCGCTACAATTCTCTAAACGCCTCCAGGAACCTTTTCATGCGCACCCTCATCCGCTTTATCTGTTTATCCTTATTGATTCCGCAGCTTGGGCTTACCGCTGAGCTGAACGTCAAGCACGGTTTATGGACCGCAAACGTTGAGGTTACGGGCTTACCCATCGCTTTACCGCCGCATAGTTTTAATTATTGCGTGGACAAAAACAGCGCCATCCCGCAAGAAAAACAAATGCAAGGTTGTAACATGCAAATGCAGCACGAGGGTAATACCGTCCACTGGACCATGCACTGTGATAACGGCGGGAAGGGTGTTGGTACCGCCACCTATCAATGGGATAACATGCAGGCCCAAGTTGAATTAACCCTGCCGGACGGTAAGCTGTCCCTCACCTCCAACATGACCGGCAAGTGGAGTGGAGATACTTGCCCCGCCGCTAAATAACGCCGTCGCCGCCCTCCCTCAACATCGTCCTAACGGATAGCTTTCTTTGTGCGGAAGGAGGTTAAGAGGAGACAGAGGAGAAGATTAGTGGCCGCCCATTCAATGCCGCGTGGTAAATTTAGGATGGGTCCGCACCGGCAGCACCTGACGGCTAGTGGTTAACACCGCGCGGGCACGTTTACTACCGGTGTCATTCCATAATTCATACGCCCGGATCGGGTCGAGGACTTCCGCCTCGCGGCGCTGAAGACTGCGCATCGCTTGCAAGGTATCCATCATTTCCACAAACCGCGCCGACAATTGTTGGAACATCCCGGCCATGGTGCGGTGTGAAACCTCGGCGACCGTGTGATAAGCGCTGCGTCCAATATCGACGTAGTAGCTGATCCGCACCCGCCGCCGCTCCGCGCGGCGTGGGAATAGACCGGAATACAATAAACACTGATCGCCCACATCGCGCAATTGCTGGTGGCGTTGCGACCCCGCCGCGTGCACCCCCTGCAGGTATTCCAATGCCATCACCTTGGCCGCCATTTCGGGTTTCTCGGTGTAACGCATCAATAGAAACACCAGATAACTTTCCAGCTCCTCATCGAGATGGACGTGGCTTTGCGCCTCGGCCTCTTTGACCAGGTCGTGCCACTGGGCTGTAGTGGCCTGTTGATCGGTGACCAAATGTGTCATGGGCTGACCTCCTACTACTGCCTACTACGATACCTAGGCGGCGCTGCTCGGAATTTCTTGAATCGTGTCGCCCTCTGTAAACGTGATGACACGCGCAACCACCACACTGAATTACACAACACTACAACTATAATCATCCGTGCTACAAAGACTACGAGCACTCACCGTTCCTAGGGCATACATTCAGCGTCATTCCACGCGGCGGCGTCCTACATAACACCCATGCACAAACTGGGCCGGCCACGCCTCCTCTTACCGCCGCGCCCCCGCATGCGTATAATCCCCGTTTTTGACAAGCCCATGTTGAGGAGCCCTCCGCTTGACCCCGCCCGCGACCTTTCAGGACTTGATCCTGACCCTGCAAGCCTATTGGGCCGAACAGGGCTGTGTGATCCAACAACCCTATGACATGGAAATGGGCGCGGGTACTTTTCACCCTGCCACCTTTTTGCGTGCCCTAGGCCCTGAGCCCTGGAGCGCCGCCTATGTACAACCCTGCCGCCGCCCCACCGACGGGCGTTACGGCAAGAACCCCAATCGCTTACAGCATTACTATCAGTATCAAGTGGTTATCAAGCCCTCGCCACTGAATATTCAGGAACTGTATCTCAATTCGCTACAACGGATCGGTTTTGATCTGCAGTGTAACGATGTCCGCTTCGTGGAAGACAACTGGGAATCCCCCAGCCTGGGAGCATGGGGGCTGGGTTGGGAGGTGTGGCTCAACGGCATGGAGGTGACGCAGTTTACGTATTTTCAGCAGGTCGGCGGATTGGACTGTCGACCGGTCAGTGGCGAGATTACCTACGGCCTGGAGCGCATCGCGATGTATTTACAAGCCAAGGAAAATTTATTTGATCTGGTGTGGACCGACGGCCCGCTTGGTCGCGTCACTTACCGCGATGTGTACCATCAAAATGAAGTGGAGCAATCCACTTATAATTTTGAACAGGCCAACATCGAGGTGTTATTCCACGGGTTTAACAGCTGCGAAAGTGAGAGCCAACGTTTGATCGAGGCCGGACTACCCTTGCCCGCCTATGAACAGATGGTCAAGGCGTCGCATACGTTTAATTTATTGGACGCACGCCGCGCCATTTCGGTCACTGAACGCCAAGCCTATATCCTGCGGGTACGTCACTTGGCGCGCAACATTGCCCAGGCTTATTATAATGCGCGCGAGTCTCTGGGTTTTCCGATGTGTAAAACCGCGGCAGGCCCATGATGACACAGGATTTGTTGATAGAGATCGGCACGGAAGAATTGCCGCCCAAATCCTTGCTGGACTTAAGCAAGGCCTTTGTGGATCAGATCCAGGACGGCTTGCGTGACGCGGGCCTAACCTTTCAGAACATTATTCCCTACGCGACCCCGCGGCGCTTAGCCCTGTTGGTTAAACAATTACAGACCGAACAAGCCGGCAAAACCGTTGAACGGCGCGGCCCGGCCTTGCAGGCCGCGTTTGATACCCACGGCCATCCCACCGCGGCGGCCCTGGGTTTTGCCAAATCGTGCGGTGTGGAGATCAACCGGGTCGAGAAATTACAAACCGATAAAGGCGGTTGGTTAGTGTTTCGCAGTGTGCAGGCCGGGAAACCCGCGGTGGAAATCCTCCCCGCCCTTGTGCAACAGGCGCTGGATAAATTGCCCACCGGCAAACGCATGCGCTGGGCGGATCGCGAGGCCCACTTTGTGCGTCCGGTGCATTGGGTGGTGTTATTACTCGGTGGACAAGTTATCGAGGCTGAAATCCTCAGCGTGCGCAGCGGCCAACACACCTACGGCCACCGTTTTATGGCGCCAGAACCGATCTTTATTCCGCAGGCCGATGAATACGAGCTGTTATTGGAAAGCAAGGGCAAGGTGATCGCCGCCTTTGATCGCCGCCGTAGCACCATCCGCGCGCAGATTGAACAAACCGCCCACGCCAGCGGTGGCAAGGCGGTGATCGCGGTGGCGTTGCTGGAGGAGGTGACCTCGATGATCGAGTGGCCCTGCGCGGTGCTCGGGAGCTTCGAGCCACGCTATTTAACCGTGCCCAAGGAGGCGCTGATTTCTACGATGTCGGCCAACCAGCGTTATTTTCATCTGGTCGATGCACAGCAAAATCTAGTGCCGTATTTCATTACCATCAGCAACATCGAACATGCCGACATGAGCCGGGTGCGCGGCGGTAACGAGCGGGTGATCCGTCCGCGGTTCGCCGATGCCGAATTTTTCTGGGATCAAGACCGTAAACGCCCGCTGGTGTCCCGCCTGCCGGATTTAAAATCGGTTGTGTTTCAAGCCAAGCTGGGCAGCCTGTATGACAAAAGCCAGCGTATTGCCACGCTGGCGGTGAACATCGGTAGCGCGGTGGGAGCCGATACACCCCACACCCGGCGCGCCGCCGAGTTATGCAAATGCGATCTGCTCAGCACCATGGTCGGTGAATTCCCGGAGCTGCAAGGCACCATGGGCCGTTATTACGCCCGCCATGACCACGAACCCGGCGAGATCGCCCAAGCCATTGAAGAGCATTATCAACCGCGCTTCGCGGGGGATGCTCTGCCGTGCAGCAGCACCGGTTTAGCCCTGGCGATCGCGGATCGCCTCGATAGCTTGGTCGGCATTTTCGCTATCGGCCAGGCGCCCAGCGGGGATAAAGATCCCTTTGGTTTACGCCGTGCCGCGTTGGGGGTGGTGCGCATGCTAATTGAAGCGCAGCTGCCCGTGGATTTATACCGGCTTATCACCCAGGCCGCTGAGGCGTATCCCGCCGCCTTACACGCCGAACATGTCTGCGACGCGGTATTTGATTTTGTGCTGGAACGCACCCGCGTGTATTACCAACAACAAGATATTCGCCCGGATGTATTTGAGGCCGTGAAGGCCCTGCGGCCTACTTTATTGATGGACTTTGATGCTCGGTTACGCGCGGTAAACGCCTTTTTGGACGACCCCGCCGCCGAGGCGCTGGCCAGCGCCAACAAACGTATTTCCAATATTCTAAAGAAAAACCAGGCACCGCTCGCCGCGCAACTCAACGCCGGCTTGTTACACGAGGACGCCGAACAAGAACTGGCGGCCGCGGTACAACAAGCCCAATTGGCGCTAACCCCCTTGATCACCCGCCGCGATTACGACGCCGTGTTGCGTATCCTGGCACGGCTGCGGCCGATGGTTGACAGTTTTTTCGATGACGTCATGGTGATGGTGGAGGACAGCGCGCTGCGGCACAACCGCCTGACCTTGTTAAATCAATTGCGTAACTTGTTTTTGAACGTCGCGGATATTTCACAACTGCAGACCTCGAAGTTAGCATGATGACCCCGGCACAACCCGATTCTTACGGTGTTATATCGGCCGCTGTGCCAGCATTGCATCTCAAAGATGATTTTAAACCCAACCCATGAAGCTGATTATCTTAGATCGCGATGGCGTTATTAACCAAGACTCCGACGACTACATCAAATCGGTCGAGGAATTTATCCCCATCCCCGGCAGCCTGGAGGCCATCGGCAAACTGACCCGGGCCGGTTATACCGTCACCGTGGCCACCAACCAGTCGGGTATCGCGCACGGTTATTATAGCCGCGCCACGCTCACCGCCATGCACGACAAACTGATCCGGCTTCTGCAAGTCCACGGCGGCGGCATCGACCGCTTCTTTATCTGCCCGCACGGCCCGGACGACCAGTGTATTTGCCGTAAACCCAAACCCGGCTTGTTTGCGCAGATTGCAGATCATTACCGACAGCCGCTTGCCGGCGTACCCTCCATCGGGGATTCGTGGCGCGATATTCAGGCAGGCTCGACGTTTGGCGTGCGCGCCATGCTGGTACAAACCGGAAAAGGCGCGCGCGCGCTGGCGCAACATGCCGATGATTTAAAAGCGATACCCGTGTACCAAAATTTATCCCACGCGGTTAACACTCTACTCGCTGAGGATATTACTGCATGTTGAGGGTGTTACGCTCCACCTTGTTCAGTGTCGTGATGATTGTCCTTACGGTATTTTTCGCCACCGGCACGATTTTTTTGCGGCCGCTGCCGTTCATTCTCACCTCGCGGTTTTTACAACTTTACGCCCGCCTGACGATTAATTCCTTACGCCTGCTCTGTAACGTCGACTACGAGATCCAAGGCCGGGAGAATATTCCCGCCGCGCCATTTATTATTTTTAGCAAACACCAGTCGACCTGGGAAACCTTCGCGTTGCAGATTATTTTTCTAAAAATTTGCTACGTGGTTAAGCGCGAGTTATTTCTTATTCCGTTTTTCGGTTGGGGATTGGCGGCAATGCGGCCGATCGCCATCGATCGCGGCGCGGGCAAACACGCCCTGAATCAAATCATCCACAAGGGCACCCGGCGCTTACAACAAGGTATCAGCGTGGTGATTTTTCCCGAAGGGACCCGCACCACACCGGACAGGCCCGGCAAATATAAAATCGGCGGCGCGTTGCTTGCCGCGCACAGCGGCTATCCGATCGTTCCCGTGGCCCATAACGCGGGAGAATGTTGGCAACGCGGCGGGTTTATTAAAAAACCCGGGATCATACGGGTGAGGATAGGTCCGGTCATCACGACCAAGGATAAATCGCCAGAACACATTTTGGCACAGAGTAAAGCCTGGATTGAGTCCCAGATGCCATCGATCACCCGCGTGCCCTATCAAACGCCCACGCCTGTATCTGATGTCGGTTAGCTTACTTGGAGTAATAACCAGTATTCGTTCACGTATGGCAATATTTAATACAAGGATATTGCTATGTTCTTCTTCACTATACCACCCGATGAAACAGGGTTGGACATTTGCACAACGCAGTGCTACATATACAGCTCATTGAGTTTTAATTGTGTTATCAACTTGGAGGATAGAAATGTATGCAGAAATACCTCACTTTAATTGCACTATCACTGGCGGCGATCGCTACCAATGCTTATGCCGCGGATGCTAATAACGTGGGCTGTGGCGTAGGTAGTTTGGTTTTTGATGGTAAATCTGATAAACCATCACAAATTCTGGCCGCCACCACCAATGGTTCCTCGTATAACCAAACCTTTGGTATTTCTTCAGGTACCCTCGGCTGCGCGCAAAATGCTACTGTAAAGACATATGCTGCGGTATCGAGTTTTATGACCGCGAACTTGGATAAGCTGGCCCACGACATGTCAGTTGGTCAAGGTGAGTCCCTGGACACACTGGCCACGCTGATGGGCATGAGTAGCGAGCATAAAGTACTATTCAACCAATTGCTCAAGGATAACTTTGCAGTGATTTTCCCCAGCACCTCCACCACCAGCGAACAGGCATTGCAAACCATTTCCGCGCTGATGGCTAAAGACAAACAACTTTCGCTTTACACCGCTTAACGCGACGCTCTGAAACAAAACCCGGTGGATGATCATCCACCGGGTTTTTTTATGTTGTTTGTCGATACACTGGTGTGATCGTGCCCCGAAGCTTACCGGTTTTTATCCTCTGCCTGATCTGCCTGATGAACACGTCGAGCAGTCACGCCGCGGCACAGCCTGAGCAGCGTCTGCGCGATTATCTGGATCGCGCCCGACATGATCAGCTGGCCTCTTCCGAGCAATGGTTCAGCCTTGTACATTACCGTCCGAACCACCTCCGTCCCGGTGTGACGAGTTTTGTCACCGATCCGCGTTTCTTTCTGGCCGCCCGCGGCAACACCGATCCGGCCGCGGAGCTCACCGCGACCATCCTCGCCCTGTTTCAACCACTGGGGACAATAGCCCCTGATCAACACGCGCAATGCCGCTTTATCGCGCGGTTTCATTGGTTACAATCCGCATTGGCGATTCAGGCGGGTGATCTGCCGACGATACCGTGCGGAGAGTATGCGCGATGGTATAACACCATCCACCCGGCCAGCATTACCCTGGTTTTTCCTGCCGCATACATTAATAATCCCTCGTCGATGTTCGGCCATACCTTCTTACGTGTCGACCCGCCACCCCAGGCCGCGAACACTCCCCTTAGCAGTTATTCGATCAGCTACGCCGCGGCCACCACCGAATTCAACGGCTTGATCTTCGCCATTAAAGGATTGAGCGGGGGTTATCCAGGGTATTTCAGCATTCAGCCCTATTATGAAAAAGTAAATGAATACAACGATCTCGAAAACCGCGATGTTTGGGAATATTCGCTGAATTTCACCGCAGCCGAAGTACAACGCGTGATGCAACACACCTGGGAATTACACAATGTTTATTTTGATTATTATTTTCTAGACGAGAATTGTTCGTTTCAACTGTTGGGGTTATTAGATGTCGCCCGGCCCGGCATGCGGCTGACGGCGGACTTTCCCTTGGGCGTGATTCCGGCGGATACCGTGCGCTCAATACTACGTCAGCCTGGATTATTAAAAACCACCTATTACCGGCCCTCCAGCCGCAGCAATCTGGCGTACTGGTTAGCCGCGCTGCCCGAACCGCAGCAGGATTGGATCTATGATTACACTTTTAATCACGCCACGTTAACCGATCCCGTATTCACCGCCCTTACACCGGTTCAACAGGCGGTAGTGACCGATGTGGGCTACGCCAATGTTCAATATCAATACCGGCGCCGACGTCTGCCGCGGACTCAAAGCGCGCCCAAATCCTTGGAATTGCTCACCTATCGCAGCCACCTGGCCAACAACACGGTGCTGGCGCCGGTCCCGGTGCCGGTGACACGGCCGGATCAAGGACATTTATCGTCACGGGTGGGGATTGGGGCGGGACTAAACGCGGGGCATTCGTTTGCACAACTGCAGTGGCGCCCTGCGTACCATGATGTGCTGGACAATGATCAAGGCCATGTGGCCGGCGCGCAAATCAATTTTCTTGCCTTAGCCGTACGCTTTAACAGCTTAAATCACACCGAACTCGAAAAACTAACCTTCATTGACTTATTGTCCATCACCCCCACCTCGCGCTTCTTTCCCGCGCTCTCTTGGCACTTCGATACCGGGTTTGAACGTGTTGTGATTGATTCCGCGACACAACGGCGTTTGGCCTATACCCTCAACGCGGGCTTGGGTTATACCTATGGCATTACAACCGCGCTGCGAGGCTATGGTTTTGTGGACGGTGGCCTGGTGCTACACCCTGCTTACAGCCATGATCTGGCGATGGGTGCGGGACTCCGTGTGGGCCTGTTGTGGCAAGTCCAGCCGCAATGGAAGATGCAACTCCAAGGTCGTGCGCTTGATTTGAGTTATCATGACCAGCGTGTGTTACAAACCTGGCAACTGATCCAAAATATCTCCTTGGATCGCGACCATGCGCTGCGTCTGTCTTGGCAACGCAGTGGTACAAAGGATCAGCTTCAAACGGAAACCCTGCTCGCATGGTTGTATTATTTTTGATTCAGCGCTACCGGGCGGGTTTACTGGGGATCCTGGCGATCACAGCGCTGCACGGCTGCAGCGCACTGCTGTTTCAACCGCAAGCAACCCTCTACCGCACTCCGCAACAACTCCACTTGTCCAGCGAGGAGGTGTATTTTAACTCCGAGGGTTTGCGTCTGCACGGTTGGTGGTTACCCGCCACGCCACCGGCCCGGGGTAGCGTGGTGTTTTTACACGGTAACGCCGAAAACATCAGCACCCATATCGCCAGCGTGTATTGGCTACCTTCGCAGGGGTATAACGTGTTTTTGTTTGATTACCGTGGCTATGGCTTGTCGCAAGGCCGGCCTGATCTCCCCGGCGTGCACCATGATTTTGAAGCGGCGTTGCAGTATGTATTCTCCCGTCCCGCCACCGATCACCGGCGCGTATTTGTGTTCGGTCAAAGCCTAGGAGGTGCGATAGCCACCGTAGGCGTGGCCCATTCAGCGTGGAAATCCCACCTCTGCGGGCTGGTGGTTGAGGCGGCGTTCAGCAGTTACCGCGGTATCGCGCGTGAGAAGCTCCATGATTTTTGGCTGACCTGGCCCTTGTACATCCCTCTGTCCTACGCCATGTCGGACGAGTATCGGCCCCTGGAGGCGATCAAGCAGATCAGCCCGCTACCCGTGTTGATTATCCATAGCCAATCTGATGAGGTAATCCCCTACCACCACGGGGTGGATCTGTTTAACGCCGCGCGCGAACCCAAAACCCTGTGGACCCTACACGATGTTCGGCATATCCATGCCTTCGCCGATCCGGCCAACCAGGAGCGCTTGCTGCATTATTTATCCCAGATCGACTGCGACCCGCCGCCCTGATCAGACGTCCAAGTTGGTGGCATTCAAGGCATTGGTTTCAATAAACTCGCGGCGCGGTTCCACCGCATCCCCCATTAACGTCGTAAAGATTTCATCGGCGGCAATCGCATCTTCGATTTTCACTTGTAATAAACGCCGTGCCTGTGGATCGAGGGTGGTTTCCCAAAGTTGTTCGGGGTTCATCTCACCCAGCCCTTTGTAACGCTGAATATGCTGACCGCGTTTGGCCTCTTCTATCAACCAAGTCATGGCCTCTTTAAAGGAATTGACCGGCTGTTTGCGTTCGTCGCGAACCACATAGGCCCCTTCTTTGAATAAACCGGCCAGGGCCTCGCCGAGTTTGCGGATCGTCAGATAATCACTGCTGGCAAAAAACTCATTGGTGAGTTCGTATTTCGTCGCAATCCCGTGGCGCAAGGCGCTGATCTTGCAAATCCATCCGCTTTGTTCCCCTTCTTTTGCCGTCAAGTCCAGACTGAAACGGGTTTGACCCCAGGTACCATCGCCTTTGAGTTGATGGGCCAATTCCGCAAACCAGGATTTTGCCTCGGACAAGGGTAAATCACGGCTGATCGGGGCCATATTCACACATTTTTCCAGAAGTTCGCTAGGATAGCGCCGTGCTAAACGGCGTATGGTTTCACTTACTGCGATGTATTGGTTGGCCAATTCCGCCAAGGCCGTTGGGCTCAACCCGAGGGCGTCGGTGCTGAGGTATAACACCGTGTTGTCTAGTGCGGTGTTAAGCAAATAGGTGTTGAGTTCGGCGTCGTCCTTGACATACCGTTCGGTCTTGCCTTTTTTGACTTTATATAACGGGGGCTGGGCGATGTAAATATGACCTTTTTCGATCAATTCCGGCATCTGGCGGTAGAAGAAGGTCAGCAATAAGGTACGGATGTGCGAGCCGTCCACGTCGGCATCGGTCATGATAATGATGCGGTGGTAGCGCAGCTGGGCCAAGTCAAATTCATCTTTGCCGATACCGCAGCCCAATGCGGTGATCAGGGTGCCGACCTCCACCGAGGACAGCATCTTATCGAAGCGTGCCTTCTCGACGTTTAAAATCTTGCCCTTCAAGGGCAAAATGGCCTGGGAACGGCGATCCCGGCCTTGTTTCGCCGATCCACCGGCGGAATCGCCTTCCACTACAAACAGCTCGGAAAGGGCCGGATCTTTCTCTTGGCAATCGGCAAGCTTGCCGGGCAATCCGGCGATGTCCAGCACACCCTTGCGCCGTGTCATCTCCTTGGCCTTGCGCGCGGCTTCACGGGCGCGGGCCGCGTCAACAATCTTGCCCGCGATTTGTTTGCCGTCCTGGGGATTTTCGAGCAGATACTCCGCGAACTTCTCACCAACCACGGATTCAACCACGCCTTTCACCTCGGACGACACCAGCTTGTCCTTGGTCTGGCTGGAGAACTTGGGATCAGGGACTTTGACCGATAACACTGCCATCAATCCTTCGCGCGCGTCATCGCCGGTCACCGTGACCTTGGCTTTTTTAGCCAGACCGGACGTTTCGATATAGTGATTGAGTGTGCGTGTAAGCGCACCGCGGAATCCCGCTAAATGCGTCCCGCCGTCTTTTTGGGGGATGTTGTTGGTAAAACAGTAAATATTTTCCTGATAAGAATCGTTCCATTGCAAGGCCAGTTCGACGATCATCCCGTCACGTTCCTGGTTGATGTAAAACACGTTCGCGTGTAAGGGTATTTTATTGCGGTTGAGGTGTCCGACAAAGGCACGGATCCCGCCATGGTATTCGAAGGTGTCTTCCTTGCCGTCACGTTCATCCAGCAAGTGGATCTTTACGCCGGAATTTAAAAACGATAATTCACGCAAGCGTTTAGAGAGGATGTCATAGTGAAACACGCGGTCGGTGAAGATCTCGCCGCTGGGCTTGAACCGCAGATCGGTGCCGGTGTTTTCGGTTTCACCGATGATTTTCATTTCGGTGCATGGATTTCCCATCGCATATTCTTGGTAAAACACCTTGCCTTCGCGACGGATAGTGAGCATCAACTGCTCCGACAGGGCGTTTACCACCGAGACCCCCACGCCGTGTAAACCGCCCGAGACTTTGTAAGACGCGTTATCGAATTTACCTCCCGAATGCAGCACGGTCAGGATCACTTCAGCGGCTGAGCGTCCTTCTTCCGGGTGAATATCCGTGGGGATACCGCGGCCGTTGTCACGCACGCTGACCGAGCCGTCGCTGTGAATAATCACATCGATCTGGGTGCAGTGCCCGGCCAAGGCCTCGTCGATGGAATTGTCGACCACTTCAAACACCATGTGGTGTAAGCCCGTGCCGTCATCGGTGTCACCGATATACATCCCAGGGCGTTTACGTACCGCATCCAGGCCCTTGAGAACCTTGATGCTTGAGGAATCGTAGGTGGGTTTTTTAGCGTCTTTTGAAGGTGTGTCGTTGGTTTTACTAGGATCGTCAGGGGTTTTATCCTTGCTCATCCGAATCTCCTTCTGTGGGTTCCCGATTATATCACCTCGGTGACACAGCCACGTTCCACGTGAAACACCTTTCTCTCGGGCCAGAATTCCGGTTCCAAAGCGGCGGAGTCGGTCGCGGTGATGAACAATTGGGCCTGAGTCGCTTTTAAAACCGCAAGCAACTGGCCGCGTCGATCACGATCCAGCTCCGCAGGCAAATCATCCACCAGGATAATACCAGGATCCTGCCCGCGTTCTTTAAGGGTGTAAAAATGGGCCAGACGCAAGGCCGCCACCAATAATTTTTGCTGACCACGGGAATAGATCGTCTGCACCGGTTGGCCATCGATGTGGAGGCTCAGATCCGCCCGGTGCGGTCCCACCGTGGTAAATCCGCGGTTCAGATCATGGGTTAGTGCCTCCTGCAGGGCGAGTTCATAAGTACCGCTGCCCGGCCAACCCGGAAGATAGAGGATGGAAGGACGTTGACCGAGCAGCTCCGTGGCCAAGCGTTCAAAGTGCGGCTGCAGTCGCTGAATATACTCGGCACGGACCCGATGCAATTGTTTGCCCTGTTCAAGTAAGGGCGTATCCCAGGCGTGGACTTGTCTTGACCCAGCGTGCTGGCGCAGCAGGGCGTTACGTTGCCGCAGGGTCCGATGGTAACCTTGCCAACCGCTCAAATACGCCTGTTCCACGTGAAACACACCCCAATCCAGGAATTGGCGGCGAAACCTCGGGCCCTGTTCAAGTAAAAAATGGGTCTCGGGTTGAATCAAATGAATGGGTAAGCTTAAGGCCAACTGGCTAAGATTGTGCACCGGCTCCCCGTCTCGCCGCACCGTTGTGATTTTGTTCTCCCGCTGCAGGCCAACACGGTGCGCCCGTCCTTGGTTATCCAAGTAATGGGCATGTACTTGGCACTGGGCCTGGCGGTGCTGGATAACACTGTCCAGGCGTGGGGTACGAAATGAACGTCCCGAGGCCAAAACATGGATCGCTTCAATAATGCTGGTCTTACCGCTGGCGTTGGGGCCGACCAACAGATTCGCGCCAGCAGAGGGTTCTAGTTTAGCCTGGGAAAGGATCCGTAGTCGGACGATCTCAAGGCCAAACAGGCGCATGGGCGGGCATTGACTTAAAGACGCATCGGCATAATAACGTAGCGGCTAGAGATGTCGTTAACACCGTGTACCAAGCAGCTGTGGTGGGTGTCGGTAAAGTGCACCACCACCTCATCCTGCCGAATCGCAGCCAGAGCATCGAGAAAATAACTGATGTTAAAACCGATTTCGACATCTTCGCCGCTGTACATGACCTCCATTTCCTCTTCGGCTTCTTCTTGCTCGGGGTTGTGAACCGAAGCCTTCAACAGATTCTTGGTCAGCTGCAGCCGCATACTGCGGAATTTTTCATTCGATAACACCGCTATCCTGGTAAACACTTGGTGCAAGGCCTGGCGATTGACCTGCATCGACTTGTTCGTATGCTTAGGTACCACCTGGTCATAATCGGGAAATTTTCCGTCGATCAACTTCGTTGTAAAAATAACCTGCGGTAAACGCACGCGCAAATGGTTGGAACTCAGCTGCAAAGTGATTTTATCCTCGGTGGTTTCCAATAAACGTAGTAACTCTGTCACGCCCTTGCGCGGAATGATCGCTTGCACCGGCACGCTAACTCCAGTGGCCAGGGTGAGCTGGCTATACGCCAGACGGTGGCCGTCGGTGGCCACCGCCGTGACACGCTCGGGATGGACATCCAGTAACAACCCGTTGAGGTAATACCGTACGTCTTGTTGCGCCATTGCAAATTGAGTTTGATCAATAAGGCTCTTGAGCTGAGATTGGCTTAATAGCAGCTCGGTCTGGGCGCTGGCGGTTTCAATCTCAGGGAAATCCGCCGCCGGCAAGGTTGCGAGGGTAAAGCGGCTCCGTCCGGAACGGATCACGGCCTTGTCTTTATCCACGCTCAGATCAAGTTCGGCCAATTCAGGCAGAGAACGGCACAGATCTAGAAATTTTCGCGCCGGTAGGGTGGTATCGCCGTCATGGGGGGTGGTGATCGGCAATGTAACGATCATTTCAACTTCGAGATCCGTTCCGGTCAAGGTCAAGTACTCGCTATTAACCCGCAGCAGTGCGTTGGCGAGAATAGGATTGTTTTGCCGCCGTTCAACGACGTTCGTGACGATTTGCAAGGGTTTTAATAGCAGTTCGCGCGATACCTTTAATTTCATAAGAGTGACAATCCTAAGTATTTAACACAGTTTAAATATCTTTATAGTTATTATTACTAGAGAGAGTGATTTCTGTTAGTAACAGGGTTTTTGTGTACTGTATCAAGCAGTTGTTTCCCGTCTAAGGCTCTGTATAGAACTTCGATAGGCTGTGGTCAGGCCAAGGATGAACTGTGGATAAGTTTTCATCCCAGCGGTATACCCAGCTTATCCCCACGTTATCCCAAGCCTCATGTACTGAGCACACGCAGCAGATTAGCATAGTCCTCGGACATACGCAGATCCGCGTCACGCAACTCCCCTATCTTACGGCACGCATGGATCACGGTGGTATGATCACGGCCCCCAAACGCATCCCCAATTTCAGGCAAGCTGTGGTTGGTGAGTTCCTTGCACAACGACATGGCCAATTGACGCGGCCGAGCCAGGGAACGGTTGCGGCGCTTGGATAAAATATCCGCGACCCGGATTTTATAATACTCCGCGACGGTTTTTTGGATGTTCTCGATCGTCACCAGTTTGTCTTGCAGGGCTAATAAATCCCGCAAGGCGTCTTTAGCAAATTCCATGGTAATCGGCCGTCCGGTGAATTGCGCGTTGGCGATCACACGGCGCAGGGCGCCCTCCAACTCGCGAATATTGGAACGGATCCGTTTGCCGATAAAAAAAGCGACATCGTCAGGAAGATCGATCGAGGCCTGTTGCGCCTTGTTCTTGAGGATCGCCACCCGGGTTTCTAATTCCGGGGGTTCAATCATCACCGTCAGACCCCAACCAAAACGTGACTTTAAGCGATCCTCCAAGCCATCGACTTCCTTGGGATAACGGTCACAGGTGAGGATGACCTGTTGTTGACCTTCCAACAAGGCGTTAAAGGTATGGAAAAATTCTTCTTGCGAGCGCTCCTTGCCGGCGAAAAATTGAATGTCGTCGATCAGCAGGGCGTCCACCGATCGATAATGACGTTTAAATTCATCGATAGTGTTGTGCTGCAATGCCTTGACCATGTCCGCCACGAAGCGCTCGGAGTGTAGATACACCACCTTGGCGGTGGGTTTGGAACGAACAATTTCATGGCCGATGGCATGGATTAAATGGGTTTTACCCAATCCTACCCCGCCATAGACAAACAACGGGTTATAAGCCCGGCCCGGGTTCTCGGCAATTTGCAGGGAGGCCGCTCGGGCCAGTTGGTTTGATTTACCTTCAACGAAGGTGTCAAAAGTGTAGGTTGGATTCAAGCTACTGTTTTTAAGCACGGTAGGTTCGGGGCCGCCGCTGCTGGGAGCAAGCTCCCGCACCCGTGGTGCCAACGGTGTTTTCGCTGTACCGATCTCGATACGCAAGCTAGGCGGGTGATCGCTGATGCCCAACAATATTTCGCTGATGCGGCTTAAAAAGCGATCAATGATCTTGTCCTTGACGAAACGGTTCGGCGCCAGCAAACGCAATTCGCTCGCGTCGGTAACAGCATGTAATGGGCGGATCCAGGTGTTGAACTGTTGCGGCGACAGTTCGCGTTCCAGTTGCGCAACACAGGCATCCCATAGTGATGTGCTCACCTTGATTTCCTCTTTGATTATGTAATTTTGGTTTGCCAGATCCCAGCGCTGGGACCGGCAAGTCTACGATCTCTCGCGGCACTTATCCACAACAGGATAAACAGGTTATGGCACAACGAGTTAGCAAAGTATTTGGGATAATACAGTTGACAATATACGGGCTTAACAGTAACCTTGCCGCCTTTTCAAGCAACCAGCATCAACGCTTACAGCCTGCGGAATCGCCATGAAACGGACATATCAACCCAGTAAAATTAAACGCAAACGCGTGCACGGTTTTCGTCAGCGTAAAAGCACCAAAGGCGGTCGCAAGGTCATGAGTCGACGCCGCGCCAAAGGTCGCAAACGTTTAACCCCGGCGTGACACCTACGACGAGTGACGTGAGCCGGTTTACGCGCCAGCAACGTTTAACTCAAGCCAATGAGTTCACTACGGTATTCAACCACGGTCTGCGGCTCGGGGATCGGCAATTACAGCTGTTATGCTGGTCTAATAACCGGGTTGAGGCGCGCTTAGGCTTGGTCATCGGCAAAAAATACCTGCGCCGAGCGGTGGATCGTAATCGCCTCAAGCGCCAAATCCGCGAGAGCTTCCGCGGGCAACAAACACGGTTGAAAGGCTTAGACATCGTGGTCGTATTGCGCGCCGATCTGGCCGCGAAAACCAATGCGCAGTTACGCCAGCAACTTCAGCAAGGTTGGGAGCAAGTAGTACAACGATGCGCCACGTGTTAATCGGTCTGATCCGCGTCTACCGCCTGCTGCTCAGCCCCTTTCTCGGACAGCACTGCCGCTTCACGCCCAGCTGTTCAGAATACGCCATGGAATCACTGCAACGTTTTGGTGCCGGACGCGGTGGTTGGATGGCGTTGCGACGCGTAGCGCGTTGTCACCCCTGGCACGCGGGTGGATATGATCCAGTGCCGCCCAAACAAGAGTAACCCGTCGTTATGGAACAAAATCGTACCCTGATTATTTTATTGCTGTGTTTTGTCACCTACCTGTTGTACGTTGAATGGCAAAAAGATTACGCTCCTAAGCCGGTTGTAACGGCTCCCGCCGCGAGCGGCGGCCATGCGGCCATGCCCACACTTACCCCGAGCACGCAAATGCCCGCGGCGACCCCCACCACCAACGGCGCAGGCCTGCCCGCGGTGTCGCCAACTGCGCTGCCCGCAGCGCTGCAAGGGCAACGGATCCAAATCAACACCGATGTGTACCGGGCGCAGATTGATACCTTGGGCGGCGACCTGAGCGAAGTGGATTTGACTCACTATCCGGTGCATTTCAAAAAGAAAAATGAACCGTTTCGTTTGATGGAAACCACTCCGCAACGGTTTTTTGTGGCGCAATCGGGCTGGCATTTGCAGGATGATCCCGATAACCATACGGTGCCGGGATCACACACGATCTATTCGAGTGAAAAAACCGAGTATAAATTAACCCAGGGCGACAAGGATTTACAGGTTGATCTGCACTGGAAAAATCCCGCCGGGGTTGAATTCATCAAGCGCTATGTGTTTCACCGCGACAGTTATGTAATCGATGTAAAACATATCGTGACAAACCTTTCGGATAAGGGCTTCAAGGCGGATTTATATTTACGCTTACAGCGCAGCGCGCCGGAAAAAACCAACGGGTTTTTTATGCTGCCGATTTTTGTGGGGCCGGTTTATTACAGTCCGGATCAAAAATACCACAAGATTAAATTCAGCGATATCGACGAGGTTAAAACCCCAGGGGTAAAAGATGCGATCAACCGCGATATCAGCGGCGGTTGGGCGGCGGTGATTGAACAGTTTTTTGTCGGCGCGTGGATCCCCGACCCCAAGCAAAGTTATAAATATTTCACCTCCAAGGTGGATGACAACAGCCATCGCTACATGATCGGGATGGTGACAGAGCAAGACCTTGCCCCTGGGCAGCACAACGCCGAGGACACGGCGCGGTTATACGTAGGCCCCAAATTGCAAAATCAGCTGGCCGCGATCGCGCCGGGCTTAGAACTCAGTGTTGATTACGGTTGGTTAACCTTTATCTCCAAACCGTTGTTCTGGGGCTTGGATCACATCAATCGTTTGGTGCACAACTGGGGTTGGTCGATCATTTTATTAACGATATTGATCAAACTGGTGTTTTATAAGTTATCCGAAACCAGTTACCGCTCGATGGCCAATATGAAACGCGTCGCCCCGCGAATGCAAGCCATGAAGGAACGCTATGGCGACGACAAGGCCAAACTGCAGCAGGCGATGATGGAGCTGTACAAAACCGAGAAGATCAATCCGCTGGGCGGCTGTCTGCCAATCGTGATCCAAATCCCGGTTTTTATGGGTTTATATTACGTTTTGATCGAAAGCGTGGAATTACGCCAGGCGCCGTGGATTTTTTGGATCGAAGACCTATCCCTCATGGATCCGTATTTTGTTTTACCGATCATCATGGGGATCACCATGGTGATTCAACAAAAACTCAACCCCGCGCCGGTGGATCCCCTGCAGGCCAAGATCATGATGGTATTGCCCTTGATGTTTACCGTCATGTTCGCCGTCTTCCCCGCCGGTTTGGTCTTGTACTGGGTGGTGAATAACGTGTTGTCGATCACCCAGCAGTGGTACATTACCAATCATGTGATCCGCGAAGAAAAACACACGGCCGGGCACCATGGCCATAAGCCCAAACAAGACTAAGACAAAATCTCTCGGAATACGGGGACAGGGTTAGTCTGTTCCCTGCCAAGGTTGCTTATGAACGACACCATTGCTGCTCAAGCCACCCCCAGCGGCCGAGGCGGTGTTGGGATCATTCGTGTCTCCGGACCAGGCAGTAGCGCGATTGCTCAGGCGGTATTGGGCAAACTACCCAAGCCACGTTACGCCGACTATCTTGCCTTCCGCGACAACCACGGCGCGGTGATCGACATCGGATTGGCCCTGTACTTCCCCGCCCCCCATTCGTTTACCGGCGAGGACGTGTTGGAGTTGCACGGTCACGGCGGGCCGGTCGTGATGGATCTATTGCTGGCCACTGTCATACAGCACGGCGCACGCCTGGCGCGTCCGGGTGAATTCTCCGAGCGGGCCTTTTACAATGACAAATTAGACCTCACCCAGGCCGAAGCGATCGCGGATCTCATTGAAGCCGGATCCGAACAAGCTGCACGCGCCGCCTTGCGTTCCCTGCAAGGCGAATTTTCGCGCGCCGTAAATCAGCTTGTCACGTTGATCACGGAATTACGCGTCTATGTGGAAGCGTCGATTGATTTCGCCGAAGAGAACATCGATTTTCTAAAGCAAGGGCAGGTACACGAACGCCTTAGCGCTCTGCAAGCGCAGCTGCGCGAGGTAAAACAACAAGCGCATCAAGGCAGTGTACTCAATGAGGGGATCCGCGTGGTATTGGCGGGCCAACCCAATGCTGGTAAATCCAGCGTGTTAAATGCCTTGGCGGGACACGAGGCGGCAATTGTTACCCCCGTGGCCGGCACCACCCGTGATCTGCTGCGCGAAGAAATCCAGCTGGAAGGCATGCCGCTGCATATCATTGATACCGCGGGCTTGCGCGACAGTAGCGATGTGGTGGAACAAGAAGGCATACGCCGCACCTGGCGCGCCATCGAGCGCGCGGATTGTGTGGTGCTCGTCGTTGATAATAACCTCGGCTGGCAAGACGCCGATACCAAAATTTTGCAACAAGTACCGGTGCAACTGCCGGTGATTGTTGTGCATAATAAAATCGATCAGGATCAATGGGGTCAGACACCCATGATCTATCAAAGTCAACACGATCAAAAGAGTCAGACGCCTTTGGTCCATATCAAGTTGTCGGCACTCACCGGCGCGGGGATACCACTGTTAACCCAGCAACTCAAACAACAAGCGGGCTACAGCACTACCGGTAGCGGTAACTTCACCGCCCGCCGTCGCCACCTAAGCGCGCTCGAACAAACTGAACAAGCGCTGCGCCGCGCCGGGGTACAGACCGATCAACAGCAAGCCGAACTCGTTGCCGAAGAGCTCCGCCTAGCACAACAGGCCTTGGGTGAGATTACCGGCGCGGTGAGCAGCGACGATCTCTTGGGGAAAATCTTCGCGAGTTTTTGCATTGGCAAATAACCCGCGCGGAGAGCCGGTCGACTCGCCGCCGAATTAAGGCCGCGCCTATACCCGTAGCGCACCGTTGCCGGGCGGTACGCTGCGCTGGGGGCGTTATTTATACCGTCACCGCCTGGGTTGTCCGCGGGCACGGCCCCATGCACAAGCCGCTACCGCCGGGAAAAATTGCGCGCGTATTTACGTCACGTGCAGCGCCGCAAGGCTAGACAGTAATCACGCCGCCGACTAGGCAACAAAACGCGCGCGGAATTCTTTAGGAGATAATCCCGTCAATTTCTTAAATATTTTTCTAAACGCGCTGACGTCGTTATAGCCGACGTTGAAAGCAATTCGTTCAATCGCCTGCCGGGTTGTTTCAATCAGCTCACGGGCTTTTTGAATGCGGAGGTTCTGTATATAGTCGGCGGGTTTATACCCGGTGGCCGCGACGAAATGTCTTAACAGGGTGCGTTCGCCGGTGTTGCAATACCGGGCTAATTTTTTGATGCCCAGCACGTTGCGATAATTTTTTTGGATGTAATGCTGGGCCTTGATCGCGATGTCATTACCGTGATCAAAGGGCGGAAGAAAGCGTTTGTAATAGCGTTGTTGCCGTTTGCCGGTGTCGACAATTAAAAGTTTGCCAAGCTCAAACATAATTGCCGGCCGGGTGAATTGCTCGACCAGTTCCAAACCCAAATCCATCCACGACATCAACCCTCCTGCGGTGATAATGTCACCGTCATTAATCAAGGCGCGATCGGTATCAACCAGCACACGCGGAAATCGATTTTGAAACCTGGCGGATAAATTCCAATGCGTGGTTGCCTGGCGTTGTTCAAGCAAACCCGCGGCGGCGAGGATAAACGCCCCGGCGCAAATGGAACAAACAAGCGTACCTTGGCGGTGCAATCGAACCAGCCAGTCCATGACCATTTGATCGGGTTGTTCATAATAGTCTGACCCCAGGCTTGGGGGCACAATCGCTACCGTCAAGGGGGATGAGGTTGGCGGCATCGCGGCGGAACTCGCCGTGAGTTTTTTAATTCGGCCGTGTTGCGGACGCCAGTCACTCACCGCAAAGCGGGCAAGGTTCGCTTGCGGGTATTGCGCGCAAATACGATTCGCAAGCTGAAACAGCTCTGTTAATCCCTGCACCGAGGAACGCATAACGCCGGGATATGACAGCAGACCGATATGGATGACCGTGGATCTTGCCGTGCTGCGCATATGTCAGTTTTAACCTGTTAAATGTCATTTCTGACAGTAGCCCAGCCGACCATTGCGGTCAATACTAGCGATACCTGGGGCAGTGAGGTAACGATGAACAACTCCAACTTATCCGACCTAAGCCTGCGTCCGCTGCACGCGGCCGATGTGGCGGCGATAGCCAGCTGGCCGGTGTATCCGCCGGAGTTTACGGATCTCGATTACGCGTTGCGCGCGCAAGGGTGGTTGGCGGAGCACCTGCATCAGCCCGATACCTGGGTATTCGCGGCGCACCAGGCCGACGAATTGATCGCGTTTACCATGATGGCTAAAACCAGCGAGCGTGAGGCGGAGTTTCGCATTGCACTGCGGGCCGACAAGATCGGCCAAGGCTTGGGCAGGTTGATCACGGGCATGACTCTTGCGAAAGGGTTTACCCAGCTTGGTTTATCCAGAGTGCATCTCATCGTCAGAAAAAACAACCCCCGCGCCATCCACCTATACCAGCGGCTTGGGTTTGTAGCGCGTGCCGCGTGCTGGAAAGAAATCAATGGAAAACGGGTCCACTTTCTGGAAATGGATTTGTTAAAACAACACTACCACCACTAAACAAGGTTAAACACACCATGAAACGCGCACTGTTAGTCATTGATGTCCAAAACGAGTATTTTACGGGGAGGCTGCCCGTCACTTACCCGCCGGGAAGTTTCACCAATATTTTACAGGTGATCGACACGGCGTTAGAAAAAGCCATTGCCGTGATCGTGATCCAACACACGGCGATCGATGAGACCTCGGTGTTGTTCAGGAAACACAGCAGCGAATGGAAGCTGCACGCGGATATTGAACAACGGCGGCCTGATGTCTTGATTGAAAAGCATTGGCCGGATTGTTTTAAGGATACCAACCTTGAGGCGTGGCTTAGGCAACGCGGCATCGACACGTTAACACTCTGCGGTTATATGACCCAGAATTGTTGCGACACAACCGCCAGGCAGGCGTTTCATCGCGGCTATAAGGTGGAGTTTCTCAGCGACGCCACGGGTACTCTGGCGATAAGCAACCCGGCCGGGACGGTGAGCGCTGAAGAGCTGCAGCGCGCGATCCTTGTCACGCAGGTGCGGTTTAGCCATGTCATGAGTACAACACAGTGGCTGGGTAGAATTAACGGCGCTGAGGGTTGAATAAATATACATCGCCCTGGCCCTCTCTCAAGGGGAGAGGGAAGGTTTCGATGAAGTCTTAGTGGGTTTTTCCCGATCCCTTGATTTCATCCTGTTGATGGCGGTATTGCTCTTCCATCACCCACTGCGCTAATTCTGTTTCGATGCGATTGAATTCGATCGAAGCCGGATCGCGCGGGCGCGGCAAGACAATGTGCACTTCTTGTTTGATGGTGCCGGGCCGGTAGGTCATGACCACCGTGCGGTCCGCGAGATACACCGATTCTTCGATGCTGTGCGTGACGAACACGATGGTTTTTTTAAATTCGGCCCAGATGCGCAGAAGTTCGTCTTGCAAATTATGCCGCGTCAAGGCGTCGAGCGCGCCGAAGGGTTCGTCCATCAACATGATGGGCGAATCCAGCGCCAACACGCGTGCGATGGCCACGCGCTGGCGCATGCCGCCGGAAAGATCCTTGGGATAGCGCTCACGGAAATCGCGCAGCTGCAACATCGTCAACAGCATGTCGAGCTTCTCGCGAATCGCGGTTTTCGTAGCGCCCTGGATTTCCAGGCCAAAGCTAATGTTTTTTTCCACCGTCATCCATGGAAACAAGGCATATTCTTGAAACACCATGCCGCGGTCCGGTCCGGGCGCATGAATCGCGCGGCCGTCGACCGTGATGCTTCCGGCGCTCGGCAAGGTAAACCCGGCGATGGCGTTAAGCAGCGTCGACTTACCGCAGCCGGAAGGACCGAGCAAACACAGGAACTCGCCACGACGGACGTTGAGGTTGATGTTGTCGAGCGCGATAACTTCCTTTTGATGTTCGGAGCGGAAAATCTGGCTGACACCGCGGATATTGATATATGGCGTGGCAAAGCTCATCGCTGCTCTAGCCCGCGATGCCATTTTAACAACCAGTTGTTGAGTTGGCTCATGCCGGTATCGATGGCCAGGCCCAACAAACCGATGGTGATCATGCCGGCGATGATTTTATCCGACCAAAAAAATTCCCGGGCTTCGAGGATGCGGTAACCCAAGCCGCTGTTGACCGCGATCATCTCGGCCACGATCACGACGATGAAGGCCGTGCCCATGCCGATGCGTGCTCCCGCCAAAATATATGGCGAAGCCGCGGGCAACATGATGCGCCGGAACAGCACCCAGCGATTGGCGCCCAGGCTTTCCGCGGCGCGGATGTAGATGGCGTCGACGTGGCGCACGCCGGCGATGGTATTCATGAGTATCGGAAAAAACGCGCCGATGGTGATCAGAAAAATCGCCGGTGGATCCCCTAAACCGAACCACAGAATCGCCAGCGGGATAAACGCGATCGGTGGGATCGGGCGTAACAGCTGAACCAGCGGATTGAATAATTTATACACCTGTTCGCTCGCGCCCATAAAAAGACCGAGCGGCAAGGCCAGGACGGCGCCGATGACAAAGCCCGAGACCACGCGACGCAAACTGGCGTAGGCATCGTGCAATAACTCGCCCGAGATTAACCAGGCTAGATAACCGCTGCGGCGGGGATCGAACGGTTCGTAAGGGCTCAGGTATTCAATCCATTTTTTAGCCACGGCCAGCGGCGACGGCAGGATCAAGGGGCTGACGATGCCGCTCACCGCCACTGCCTGCCACACCGCGAGCAACACGCACGGCACAATCGCGCCCGGCAACCACGTAAGCAGTTTGGGAGACTTCACGCTGGCGGTGTTGCGCTGTTATTTAATCTTCAGATCTTTTTTCGCAATCGCCAATAAATCCAGCTTGACCCAATCCTTGGCCAGCGGTGGCTGGGTCATCTTGCCGACGCCGTATTTCACCATTGCATCGGTGGTTACTTGCACGTGCTGCAGGCTGATGTCGTATGTGAATTGCGCATTGCTCAAGGCGTCTTGATAATCTTGACTGGTGATCTGTCCCTTAAAAAGTTGTTCACGAACGTATTTTTCGGCCAACGCCGGATTATCGATGAAGGTTTTCGTGGCCTCGACAAAAACGTTCATCAATCGCTGCGCCACATCGCGGCGTTCGTTGTACATCTTTTCGGTCATGACCAAGGCCCGGATCGGCTCGCCCATCTCGGTGTCGTAGGGCTTGATCAGCTCCACACCCCATCCCTTATTAATCGCTTGCGAGGATTGCGGCTCCGATTGGCACATGGCGTCGATCTGTTTTTGTTGCAGCGCTAGGTTTAGATCGGCAAAGGCCAGGTACACCAGCCGCACGTCCTTGCCGGCTTGATCGGACCAGGTCAACTGATGTTTGGCCAGCTCGGCCAGTAACAATAATTCCTGCGCCCCACCGCGCGTTACGCCGACCCGTTTGCCCTTGAGATCGGCCACCGATTTAATATTGAGGTCGGGTCGCGCCACGATGCGCGCGCCGCCTTGGGAAAACCCGGCGATGACATAAATCGGCGCGCCACCGGCGCGTCCGGCGATGGCGGCGTCGAGGGCGCTGGCGGAGATGTCGATCTCACCGGCGATGATCGCCGGCATGATATCCAAGCCCTTGGCGAACATGCGTTCCTCAATCTTGAGGTTGTACTTGGGAGCAATCTCTTTCATGTACGATACCGCTCCGTAATGCGCGAATTTCAAGTTACCCAAACGCACCACGTCTTGGGCGTGGCTGGTCGTGGAAAAAACCATAACACCCATCGCTAGCAAGAATGTCAAGATTCGCATAAATTTCTCCTGTTCGGTACAGCGGACAAAAGTTCAACGGCGAATTATCCACGATGCTGGATAACTCGATTCGTTATAGGTTTAACTCGCGAGAGATTGTGCGTATCATCTATAATAAAGGCAAGGGAAATCCAGGGTATTTCTATGAATGATATGGAAGCAACGTTAGATAACGAACTGGACACCATGGTCGACTATTTATTGGCCGGTGAAGAAATCGAGTTTTCCGACGCTGTACAAGAGTGGTACAGAAAGGGTTATGAATGCCAGCGAATCCCCCAGCCAACCGACTTAAAGCCGCTGCGACTGGCGGTGAAAGCGAGTGTGGTTGAGCGGTTGGTTGAGGTGCTCAACAGTCCACCTAGGAGGGGCCACCAGGTGGTACCTGAATGGTGCCGGTCTATAAAGGGGTTGGACGAGCCACTGAAATTGCAAAGTGAGCGTTTGTTAGTGGATGAACAATTTTGCGAGCCCTTTGCCAAGCGTAATCTACTGGTGTTGAAGAATTTTATGTATTTTGTTTAGGAGCAATGTATGGAAAAAGTTTACCACGACCCTGGAACGGGCACCTTAACCAAGGATCATATTGAGAAGGCGCTTGGAAGACTGGGTGACCTATTAAAAGAGCGCAATATTCATATCGAACTCGTGGCCGCAGGAGGCGTGATAAGTATATTGCAATTCGGGTCTCGGCGCATGACCCGTGACATCGATGTAATCTTTCCTCCACGGCAGAAAGAGCTCATGACGCAACTGGTCAGTCAAGTTGCACACGAACAGAATTTACCTCAAGGTGAACACGCCTGGTTGAATGACGGCGTGTCGTTCTTTGGATTACGGACAAGAAGTACGAACGTGATTTTTAGGCACAGCCATTTAGTGTTGTTTTCTGCCAGTTGGTATGAATTGTTAGGCATGAAATTAAGTGGTGCCTGGAGACGAGATACCGACTATAACGATGCAATTAATATCCTGAGGAAAATTGGTAACGACAACAAATCAGAAACATTAGAATTATCCCTAAAGTATAAAAACTTTTCACCGCATACCGATGATGAGACGTTTACAAAAAGATTCAATCGCACCTGGAAGGACGCGTTCGACACTTGAAACGTGGAAAACTATATTTTATAAGCGCCGCTTGGTTCCGCTGGCGACGTCTAGTACTGATCCTGCTGCTCGGGTGGTTGCTGTGTTCTTGTAGCAGCTTGGGTTATTACTGGCAAGCGGCCAGCGGGCACTTGGCGATCATGCGCAAGGTAGAACCGATTGAGGCGGTGTTGAAACAACCCGATCTTGATCCGCTCCGCCGACACCAATTACAAATCGCCTTGCAGGCGCGGGAGTTTGCCAGCCGTGAACTGGCCTTGCCCGACAACAACAGCTATCGCGGTTTTGCCGATCTCGGCCGTCCCTACGCGCTATGGAATGTGATCGCGACCCCGGAGTTATCCATCGAACCCAAGCAGTGGTGTTTTTTGTTGGTCGGTTGTGTGAGTTATCGCGGCTATTTTGCCAAGCGCGATGCCCAGGCCCTGGCTACCGAATTGCAGCAACAGGGCATGGATGTGTATGTCGCGGGGGTGAGCGCCTATTCCACCCTGGGCTATTTTAATGATCCCTTGTTGAATACCATGTTGCGCGAGGATGAGGCCGATTGGGTGGGGATCATATTTCACGAGTTGGCGCACCAGTTGATCTACGTGGCGGGCGACACCGCGTTTAATGAAGCCTTCGCCACCACGGTCGAACAAGAAGGGCTGCGGCGCTGGTTTGCCCGTCAACACCAGCCCCAGGTGTATCAAAGTTATTTAACCCAATTGCACTGGAGCGGGGAATTTTATGCCATGTTGCGTCATACCCGTCAGGCCTTGCAGCATGTTTATAATGAGACTATCTCCGTCGAGGAGAAACGTCGGCGTAAACGGCAACTACTACAGCAATTAAAGACCGAGTATGCCAGCTGGCGCGGGCAAACCGGCTATGATCGGTTTGATCACTGGATGGCGCAGGACATTAATAATGCCCACCTGGCGATCGTGGCGAGTTACCACGAACTGGTGGGGAATTTCATGCAATTACTGGCGCAAAACCACGGCGAGTTATCGGCGTTCTACCGCGCCGTGCAACAACTGGCGAAACTGCCCAAACCCGCCCGCCACCAACAACTCACACGGCTAACCGCTAACTAAAATGAATATTTTATAAAGGCCAGCATGTTAATCCGACTCCCGTTTTTCTATCCCGTGGATCCAGGTAGCGGCGCGGGACAGTGGTTAAGCTTGGCCCCGGAGCCCCGCCATGACCCATGAAATCGCGTTGCCGCTGTGGTTGGTGGTGATCATGGTCTTGGTCACGGCCTGGGCGGTGTGGGCGCGTCTGTTGATCCCCAGTACCCGCTGGATGCTGCGCAAACGCGTCAATAAAGTGATCGACGAGCTCAACACGCGGTTGAATATTTCAATTCGGCCGTTTCAATTGACCAAACGCCAGGTCTTGATCGATCGCTTGGTGTACGACGCCAAGGTCATGGAGGCCATCGTGCACTACGCGCGCGACCATAATCTACCGCGCGAGGTGGCCCAGTCCGAAGCATTGCGGTTTGCCCAAGAGATCGTCCCGAGCTTTAACGCCTATGTGTATTTTCGCCTTGGCTATTGGTTGGCGCGGCGGGTGGCGCGGCTGTTATACCGGGTGCGCGGCGGATTTGCCGACGAAGCCCGTCTGGGTGAGATCGACCCGGAGGCGGCGGTGGTGTTTGTGATCAACCACCGTAGCAATATGGACTATATATTGGTGGCGTTTTTGGCGGCGGAGCAAAGCGCCTTGTCCTACGCGGTGGGCGAGTGGGCGCGTATTTGGCCGCTGCAACAATTGATCCGCGCCATGGGTGCGTATTTCGTGCGGCGCACATCCAACAATCCGTTGTATCGGCGGGTATTAGAGCGTTATGTGTACATGGCCACCAGCGAGGGGGTATGCCAGGCGGTGTTTCCCGAGGGCGGTTTGAGCCGCGATGGCAAATTGCGCCAACCCAAGCTGGGGATTCTGGATTACATGTTGCGCGGTTTTGATCCCGCACAGACGCGTGACGTGGTGTTTGTACCGGTGGCGATCAACTACGATCGGGTGCTCGAAGATCGAACCTTGATCCGCACGCTGGATCCAAGCGCGCCACCCCGCAGTCACTGGTTTGTGATCCGCACCATGCTGGGATTCATCGGGCGTAATGTCGGCTTAATGCTGCGCAATCGTTGGCAACGGTTTGGTTACGCCGCGGTGGATTTTGGCCGACCCCTGTCAATGCGCGAGTATTGCCGTGCGCAGCAATTGAGTTTCGCCCGGTTAGAGCAAGAACAACGTTTTGTGGCGGTGGAAAACCTGGCTCAACAGTTGTTACGGCAAATCGAGCAGCTTATCCCGGCAGTACCGATACCGTTGTTGTGCCGGGTGCTCAACCAAGCCAATGCCGAGGGTTGGTCCGAGGCCGATCTTAAACAGCGGTTTTATGCCTTGGCGGATCAACTGTTGGCCGACGGTCGGATGGTGGTGTTGCCCACCACCACCCGTGAGCACACCTTTAATAACGCTTTGCATATGCTCAAGCTGCGCCACGTGCTGGAAGAAAAGGCCGGCCGTTATTTTGTCAATCCCGCCGACCAAGACCTGATCCGTTATTACGCCCACTCGCTGCCGAACGCAT
Organism: Gammaproteobacteria bacterium; assembly: GCA_016194635.1. Classification (GTDB taxonomy): domain Bacteria; phylum Pseudomonadota; class Gammaproteobacteria; order UBA6429; family Thiohalophilaceae; genus JACQBC01. Next base: position 31,311 of record JACQBC010000032.1, read on the forward strand.
CGTGTACTCCCTGTTCCGGTGAGCGGGGGTGAGGTGGCCACGGTGGTTTTCCCTCACCCCAACCTTCTTCCGCCGGACAGCAGCGGAATTATTGAGGGGGGATTACTTCGTGGGATTAGGTAGGGGCGGATTACGCGGCGGCAGTAACACAATTTCCACGCGCCGATTGCGTTGCAGGTCGTCGGGTTTATCGCCGTTGGTGACCGGGTGATACATCGAGAAACCCACCGCCTCGAGTCGGCTGGGGTCAAGTTTGTGGTGTTCCTCAAAATACCGCACCACGCTGGAGGCACGCGCCGCCGACAACTCCCAGTTGGACGGGTATTTTTCTTTTAACTGCGGCCCGATAGGCACACTGTCGGTATGGCCCTCGACCCGGATGGTATCGGGTTCGGTCGCCAAGATCTCGGCGAGCTTATCCAGCACCCGTTGTCCCTCCGGCAGGATCACCGCGCTGCCGGAATGGAATAAGACTTTATCCAAGACATGCACCGACAATTGACCCCGCAGGTTTTCAATCTCAACATTACGCGCGCTGATTTCGGATTGCAGTTTATCGCGGTAGCGCGCGGTTTTATCCTCGAGTTCTTGCAAGCTGGATTTTTGTTGGTTGAGTTCCGCGCTGCAACCCCTGTGCAATTGACGAAGGGTTTCAAGATCGGCCTCAAGCTTGTGGCGCGCGTCGACACAACTGATTAACTCGTTTTGCGACTGGCCGCGGTAAGCCTCCATGTCCTTGCGAGTGCTGTCGAGGTCTTGTTTTAGGCTGGCGTTTTGGTTTTCCAGATCAAGCCGCAATTGGCGTTGAAAGGCCGCATCGTCGTCGCGCGCTTGTTTGCAAAACGCGAGGTCGACCTTGCATTGGTTTAGATCTTTTTGTAATGCTTCTTGCACAGCGGTATTGGCGCAGCCTTGTAAAAAGCCTGTCAACAGCAGCGCCGGGATCCCATAGCGAATCGCGGTACGATGGTAGTGTGGTGGCATGGTTCGTCCTCTTGATAAAAGGTGTAATCACCAGGATAGAGTACGATAAGCCAGGCCATGCCACCAGGCTAGGATGTACATCATAAAAAAAGGCATCCGCAGATGCCTTTGATTAAATTTACAACAGTGGGGCGTTAGCCAATTTTTTCAAATTTCGGGTCCATGATCATTTCGGCCCAATAAATCTTGTCTTTGTCTTTAGCACCGAGTTCGGCCGCTTTTTTAGTGGCCTCGCCAAAGGTCATTTCCCCGTCCAGATGCCCGCGCACCAGATCATAACGGTGTTTCCAGCCAATGCGATAGCCTGTATCGTTGGCCCGTTTGAGCAGGGGGTCGGCACGAAATTTAAATACACCAGCCATGAAAAATCTCCTTAAAACACCAGCTAGATTGAGGCTGGCCAGTATACACAATCATTCAACCTGCAACAGTACCCGATCGAGATAGCCCGGTACGAGATTAACTTGTTGTTTTAAATCAAATCCGCGTCTACGCATACGGCGCTGTCCCAGCGTCAATTTTCCGTTGGTCTGGAAATTGCACTTTAGTCGTTGTTTCACTACGAGCGGCAATACCTTGCCGTGGAGTCGCATGTTCGGACGCAACAAATCACACAACACCCGCAGTTCACTGGTCGGTATCTGCCTGACCGAGCAGGGGCTGGCCCTGGCGGTGGTAGAACATCACCCGGACCAGCCCGCGCAAGTACGCCACCTGGCGTATAGCGAGTGCGCCTCGATCCAGGCGATTAGCAGCGCGCTGGTGGGCTGGGTTAATGAGTTCAAACTCAAGGGGGATAGCGCCAATTTTGTTTTGGGCGCGCACATGTATAGCTTGATCCTCACCGAGGCGCCGGAAGTAAAACCCGAAGAATTGTCCGCTGCGATGCGCTGGAAGGTAAAAGACTTGATCCAATTTGATATCAGTGAGGCCGCAGTAGATGTATTCGGTGTCCCCGGGCAAAAAAGCCGTGGTCGAACACCGATGGCCTATGTGGTATGTGCCGCCAAGGATGTGTTACGTGCCTACATACAAGTGTTAACCGGCAGCCAATTAAATCTCCTGGCCATCGATATCCCGGCCATGGTCCAACGCAACATCGCTAGTTTATTAGCCGAGGACAAACAAGGCGTTGCCTTCGTGGTCTTAGCCGAACGTCATGGCGCGATTAACCTCTGCCGTGACGGCGAGTTGTACCTAAGCCGGGATTTGGAAGTAGGCTGGCGGCATTTTGAGGTGAGTGCCGCGTCAACCCAGCCAGGATTGGGCTTGGACGAGGATCTGTCGCCGGCCAACACACGCCACTTGGACGCGATCATTCTCGAAGTACAGCGCTCCTTGGATTATTACGAAAGCCATTTCGCTCAACCCCCGATTAAAAATCTGGTCTTGGCGCCGCTACCGTTTAACCTCAACGGCATGATGGATTATTTAGCGCGTAATACGGGCCTGATGGTGCGCGAGCTCGACCTCAATCCCCTGCTAGGTGGAATCCAGCGCATGGAACGCGGCTTGCAAGCACAGTGCTTGGCGGCGATTGGTGCCGCCCTACGCCTACCCTTGGCGGCATGACCGCCCAACCCGGAAGACCCATGCAACAGATCAACCTCTATCAACACGACTTGCGTCCTGAACGGGAATTTTTACCCATGGCGCTGCTGGGGATCGCTGGGGCGGCGACACTCGGTGTGTTGTTGTTGATCAACGCGATGCAATGGGTTCTAACCCACCGCGGTGAGACCACGCTGATTACGCTGCATAACCAACAACAACAAATTCAAACCCAACTACAGCTATTACAACAGCAGCTGCAACAAATCGCCGCGCAAAACAACGCCCAGACCCTGCAAACCCAACTCGCGGGATTGGATGCTGAATTGCAGAATAAACACCAAGTGCTACAACGGCTGTCGGACAAACGCGTCGGCAATGTCGATGGCTTCGCCACCCAATTCAGCGGCCTGGCGCGGCAGCGATTGGAGGGATTATGGTTAACCGGGTTATACATTCACGAGGGCGGTGAAAAATTAAACCTGCGCGGCAGCACCACCCGCCCGGAATTATTACCCAAATATTTACAACGTCTGGCACAAGAGCCGAGTTTTCACGGCATTGAATTCAAATCCTTTGTCATGCAACGCGCCAAAGACAAGCCGCAAATCGATTTTGATCTGCGCGCCACACCACAAGAAAAAATCAAATAGTGCGCGCACAACTCGCAAAAGTTATCCAACGTTACCGTGGTTTGCAGCGGCGCGAACGGATCCTGGTGGCGGCGGTGCTGGTGACGGTGCTGGTGAGTCTGTGGGCGAGCCTAGCCTATGCCCCGCTGCGCGACAAGTACAACAGTCGGCGCGGCGAGATCAATACATTAAACGCGACGCTCACCGGTTTACGTACACAATTGGTGGGCCTAAATCAACAACGCGATCAAGACCCCCATCAGGAAATCAAACAACGCCTGCAGCGCACTCAGCAAGAAATCGCTCAGCTCGATGCGCAATTAAAAACCCGTTTGCACGGACTGATCGATCCCAAACAAATGGCGGGGGTGCTCGAGGCGATGTTGCAACAAAACACCAGCTTGCAATTATTACGGGTGCAAAGCCTGGGCGCGCAACCGTTAATAACCCAGGATACGGATGAAACCGAGGATGCCGCCTCGGCCACAACACAACCGGCCAGCAAAAAAGTTGATATCTATCAACACGCGGTGGAGATCGAATTTACCGGCAGTTACCTGGCCACCCTGGCCTATCTGCAAGCGCTCAAGGCGCTGCCGTGGGAATTTTATTGGGACGCGGTCCACTATGAAGTGGAGCATTACCCGCAGGCGCGGGTGGTGATCACCGTGCATACCCTCAGTTTGCAGGAGGGCTGGATCGGTGTGTAAGCAAACCGCCACGGCCCTGGGGCTCGCCGTCATGTTAATGGCGGTGTGGGTGGTGGCCTACCCCGCCGAGGCGTTGATCGATCCCACCCAGCCCGCCGGGATCGACGCGGGCCCGACGCTCAAGTCACACCGTGTTGCGAGTCCCGTGTGGCTATTAACCGCCACCCGGATCAGCAGCGATCGGCGCACCGCCATCCTCAACGGCCAAACGGTCGAGGTGGGCGCCACCCTACACGGGGTGACGGTACTACGCATCGAGCCGGGCTATGTCCAATTACGCCGCAGTAACACCGGTCAGCAACTGCGGGTGGAATTATTACCGAAAGAATTTAAACGCGTGGCCCAGGAAGACCTCCATGATCATTAATCGTACGTTGCAGATATTCTTCTGGCCGTTGTTATTGATGGCCTGTTCCAGTAGCGCCGTGCGTGAACCGTATACCTTGGCGCAGATCGAACACGGCCTAGAGCAAGATATCGGGCATAACCAAAAGCAGCTGCCGGCCCCCGTCACCCCGGGCAACGTGGCCAACGCCTTGGTGCCGCCGATTGAATTAAATCTACCTTCCCGCAGCGGGGTTGATACCGAAGCGCGGTTTGATCTGAAAGTGGATCACAGCGACGCGCGCGCGTTTTTCATGGGCCTGGTGGAGGGTACAGCGTATAACATGGTGGTGCACCCGCGGGTCAAAGGCCAGATCAGCTTGGATTTAAAAAATGTCAGCGTCGACGAGGTGATGGAAGCCGTGCGCAGTGTGTACGGGTTTGACTACGAAAAAACCCAGAGCACGTACCATGTGTTTCCCGATGCGGTGCGTACGCGGATCTTTAAGGTTGATTACCTCGATGTCAAACGCAGTGGCACCTCGAAATTAAAAGTCAGCTCCGGCCAGGTTACTCAAACCGCCGCGAGTAGCCATAGCAGCAGCAGCGGTGGATCAAGCGGCGGTAGCGCAGCGTCGCGTGAAACCGTGTCGGCCAGTAGCATCGATACCGCGAGCGACTCGGATTTTTGGAAGGAATTATCGGCCGCGTTGACCACGTTGGTGGGCAAGGACAAGGATCACAACGTCGTGATCAGCCCGCAATCAGGCGTGATTGTAGTGCGCGCCATGCCCGATGAATTACACGCGGTGGAACATTATCTCAAAACCACGCAGGCCATCATGCAGCGCCAAGTGTTGCTTGAAGCCAAGGTGATCGAGGTGATCTTGAGCGATGGGTATCAAACCGGGATCAATTGGTCGGCGTTAAAAAACACCAGCAATAACCAGTTACTGGTGAGCCAGATCGGCGGTGGCACGGTATTTACCAGCGGTAGCTCGGATATCGTCGGTAATAGCGGTACGCTAAACCCCGGCAATTTAACCCAAGTCGAATCCAGCGCCACCTCGGCGTTTGGGGGCATGTTTACCGCGGCGCTACACATCGGGCAAAACTTTGCAGCGTTTTTGGAATTGCTCAAGACCCAGGGCGACGTGCAAGTGCTATCGAGTCCACAAGTCGCCACGATGAATAATCAAAAGGCGGTGATCAAAGTGGGTACGGACGAATTTTTTGTCACCAACGTGGATTCCAATACCAATACCAGTACGGGTACGAGCAGTACTCAAAATAACGTGGAACTGACACCGTTTTTTTCCGGCGTATCGCTGGATGTGATCCCGCAAATTTCCGAAGATGACAACATCACCTTGCACGTGCACCCGACGGTGGTGGACGTGACCGAGCGGGTGAAAAATATCAGTGTGTCTTCGTCCACCACCTTGAGCGTGCCGCTGGCGGTCAGCGCGATCCGTGAATCCGATACGGTGATCCGCGCCAAGAGCGGCCAAGTGGTGATTATCGGCGGCCTGATGAAAAACAAAAAGGCCAATGACGATGCCTCGGTACCGCTGCTCAGTGATATCCCCTTGCTGGGAAATCTGTTCCGCCACAACAAACAGGTAATGATTAAAAGCGAGTTGGTGATCCTGCTCAAGCCCACCGTGGTGGAGGACGGCGCGCAGTGGGTGCAGAGCCTGCGCCAGGCGCGCGAGCGGTTGCGCTCGATGTATCCCGCGAACGACAAAACGGTAACTACCACGGAGGCGGTTGCGATCCCGTAACCCCTATGTATCAACATTATTTCGGACTAAAAGAAATCCCCTTTACCCTCTCGCCGGACACGAGTTATTTCTTTGCCTACGGCCACTACGCCAACGCCTTAAATACGTTGCTGGTGGCGTTGCGCTGCGGCGAAGGGTTTATCAAGGTCAGCGGCGAGGTCGGTACCGGCAAGACCTTATTGTGTCGCAAATTAATGGCCACCTTGGGGGATAAATTTGAAATCGTCTACATTCCCAATCCACAATTGAGCGCCCACGGCCTGCAGGTGGCGGTGGCGGAAGAGCTCGGTATCAAGGTCAGCCGCTACGCCCACCGTTTGCAAAAAGCAATCACCGATCGGTTGATCAATAGCGCACAACAGGGTAAGCACGTGGTGTTGTGCATTGACGAGGCCCAGGCCATGCCGGAGGAGACCATCGAATCGCTGCGCCTGTTAACCAATTTGGAAACGGAAAAATGTAAGTTATTGCAGGTGGTCATGTTTGGTCAACCCGAACTCAACGCGCTGTTAAACCGTAAAAGCGTGCGCCAACTCAAACAACGCATCACCTTCTCCTACGACTTACAACCGATTGACCGCGAAGGTATGGGGGCGTATATCACCCACCGTCTTTGTGTGGCGGGTTATGCGGGGATCAACCCGTTCGAGACCCGGGCGCTCGACCAGATATATTCTGCCTCGCGCGGTATTCCACGCCTGATCAATACCCTCTGCCATAAATCCTTGTTACTGGCCTACGGCCAGGGGGTGCGGGTGATTAAACTTGAGACCACACGGATAGCGATCAAGGACACCGAAGATACGCAGCAACCCAAGCTGCACCCTTCTTTGTGGCGACGGTTGGTGGCGCGCGTGGCCACCTTGGTTATCAGTATCGGTATTGGCGGCGTGATCGGCTGGACCTTGTAAAGGACGAACCCATGAGTCTCATCAATCAAGTATTAAAAGACCTCGAACAGCGTCAAATAGAGGCGGGCGGAGATAGCGCCGCCATCCTGAAAAATGTACGTTATGTGGCCCCCGCCAGACCGCGCAACCCCGGCCGTAAAGGAATTATTTCCGCCGTGTTAATAACCCTGGTGGTGGTGGCCGTGTTGCTGGTGGGGTATTCATGGTGGCGGCAGCGCTCGATGGTTACCACGGCAAGCCTGCCGAGTACGACGGTGCTACCGGCCGCAGGCGCCCAAGGCGGTGCTACTCCGACAAGCCCGGCGGTCACGGCTTCCACATCATTGGCGGCGCCGACAACGGTCGTAGCTGTAGCGGATCAGGCCAAGCCGGTTATAACCACCGGTAGTGTTACCGCACCACCCCCAGCCCAGCGTGTTATCGCGGCCCCTGAAGAGGTCAGCCCGGCCACCGATGCGCCTGAAGTCAACAATGATGCCGACCTCACCGCGGATGCCGAACCCGCACCGTCCACTCCTGTTAACAAACAACCGATTGTACTTAGCGCCGATGAACAAACCGCCCAGACCTATCAACAAGCCTACGACTGGATTGCACAACAGCGGCTGCGGGATGCGGAAGATTTGTTACGCACGGCCCTGGCGAAAGACGAACAGCAGATCCGCCTACGCGAATTGCTCACCGGCCTATATATAAAGAGCGGGCGCTGGATTGAGGCGGAAACCGTGCTGGCGCGCGGTACCCAGGTGTCGCCCCACTACCTGCCGTTTTTTAAGCTGCGAGCCCGCGCCTTGTTACAGCTCAACCGCGATAGCCAGGCCATCGCCGTGCTCAAGGAACACGCCCCTGCCATCGAGGTAGACCCGGATCATTACGCCTTACTGGCGGCTTTATACCAGCGGCAACACCAACACACCGAGGCCGTGTCGCTTTATACGCGGTTATTGGCGCTGCGCCCCAAGGCCGGGGTGTGGTGGGTGGGCCTGGGAATTTCACTGGAGGCGTTGCAAGAAAACGCCAAGGCCCAGGCGGCCTATCAACAGGCACGGGCCAGCGGGAATTTAAGCGCCGACATCGCTCATTATACCGATAACCGTTTACGGACCCTGCAAGATCTCGGTTTGGGCTCGAATTGAAAAATCGGCTAGAATCGGGGTATGACCCGGTATGGTTGCTTAGTGATACTACTCATGGTGGTGAGTCCTGCGCTGTTTGCGGCCCCTACGGCTACGCCGACACCGGCCGCGGTGACCGGTGGCAGCAAGGTGTATAAATCCACCGGCCCCAACGGTGAGGTGATTTACAGCGATCAACCCGACAAGCATTCCCAGGAAATTGAGGTGCCCTCGTCCGACACCAATACCTTTCCCGCCACCAGCGTCCCACCGTTCACACCTTACGAAGCCTCGCGGCCTCGCGGCGAAATGGAAACCCGGCGGTTTTCTTACGAAGAGCTGAAGATTACCAAACCCAGCAATGAAGAAACCCTCTGGGTGGACAGCGGTGACGTTACCTTGCAGGCCAGCGTGAAGCCCGGCTTGAACAGTGGACACAGCTTGTATTTTGTAATCGACGATAAAGCCATTGCCGCCAACGGTACCTCGCTTACCGTACCCAACCTCGATCGGGGTAGCCATACCGTCAGCGCCGAAATCCGCGATGCCCAATCCAGTGTGATTGAAACCTCGCCCCCCGTGATCTTCTATTTGCGTCGCCCCACCATCAAAACCGCCCCCGATAACGCGCACCAATAAGGTGCACATTCCCTCGCTTCAGGGTAGACTCACCGCATCTTGGTGCAGGCAACCCCGGATGAACCTTTCCCTTGGTCCAATCTTTCTCAATTATCTTATTGTTATATATAGAAAATTAAACAGCTTGGGCTGGGGCGCAGGTTCTATCGGGCGGTGCACTATCTTGGTTTGGTAATTGCTATTGAAAGAAGGTATGAACATGGCTGTTGCAGTGATAACCCCCTCTATCTTGAGCCGCGTCTTAGACAACCTAAGCGACGCGGTGCTGTTATTCGACGCCGATTTTCGCTTGCGTTATCTCAATCCCTCGGCGGAGATGTTATTCGGCGGCAGTTCGCGGCAATTAGTTGGGCTACCGTTAACCGAATTGATCATCAGCCGCGATCCCCTCATGCCGGTGTTGGAAGAATCGCTGCGCAGCGGCCACCCGTTTTCCAAACACGAACAAGCCTTTGAGCTGCTCAACGGCCAAGAGATCACCGCCGATTTCAGCGTCACCATCTTGCACGAAGTCGTCGGCCGACCGGAAATATTATTTGAACTCAAGCCCATGGATCGCATCATGCGTATTTCGCGCGAGGAAACCATGGTGTCGCAGCAAGACGCCACCCGTGAATTGTTGCGCGGCCTGGCGCATGAAATTAAAAATCCCTTGGGTGGTTTGCGCGGCGCGGCGCAGTTACTCGAAAAACAATTACAAGATGACGAACTCAAAGAATACACCCGGGTGATCATCGACGAGGCCGATCGGTTACAAAAACTGGTGAATCGTTTGCTTGGTCCCAGCGGCATGCCCAAGTTGCGGCCGTTGAACATCCACGAAGTGTTGGAGTACGTGCGCAATCTCACCGTCAACCACGAAGGTAGCGATATATTAATCCACCGTGATTACGACCCGAGCATTCCCGACATCATCGGGGATAGTGATTTATTAATCCAGGCAGTGCTGAACATTGTCAACAACGCGCGCCAGGCGCTGGGCCGGCGCGGCAATATAATTTTGCGCACCCGCGCGCTGCGCAAGTTCACCATCGGCCAGCAGCAACACCGCCTGGTATTACAAACCCAGATCATCGACGACGGTCCGGGTGTGCCCGCCGAGATCCGCGACAAGATATTTTTCCCGATGATCACCGGGCGGGCCGAAGGCACCGGCCTGGGGTTGTCGATCGCGCAACGTTTAATTCACCAACACGGGGGCTTGATCGAGTGCGACAGCACACCGGGCAAAACCGTGTTTTCAATTCACATACCAATTTTAACGCAAGGGTGATGTTATGGGCATGGAAACTGTTTGGATCGTAGATGACGACCGTTCGATACGCTGGGTACTGGAAAAGGCGCTCAAACAAGCGTTGCTGGAAGTGAAAACCTTTGAAAACGCCGATAGCGCCCTGCGCGCCCTGGATCGCAATTCCCCCGATGTGATCATCACCGATATTCGGATGCCGGGCATGGATGGTTTGCAATTGCTGCAACATATCCACGCGCGCGACCCCAGTTTGCCGGTGATCATCACCACCGCCCATTCAGATTTGGACAGCGCGGTGTCGGCGTATAAGGGTGGCGCGTTTGAATATTTACCTAAACCCTTTGATGTCGATGAGGCCGTGGCGCTGACACGCCGTGCGATGGATTTAGCCCAGCGCCGTAATCACGAGCAAGTGCCGGAGGTCGTCGCGGCCACCGAGATCATCGGTGAGGCCCCCTCGATGCAAGAGGTGTTTCGCGCCATTGGGCGGCTGTCGCGATCCAACATCACGGTATTGATCAACGGTGAATCCGGCACGGGCAAGGAATTGGTGGCCAAGGCCCTGCACAAACACAGTCCGCGCGCCAGCAAGGCCTTTATTGCGCTGAATATGGCGGCGATCCCGCGCGACCTGCTCGAATCCGAATTGTTCGGCCACGAAAAAGGCGCGTTCACCGGCGCGCAGGGCGCGCGCGTGGGCCGGTTTGAACAGGCCGACGGCGGCACCCTGTTTCTGGATGAAATCGGTGACATGCCGCAGGAATTGCAAACCCGCTTATTACGCGTGCTACAAGACGGCACGTTTTACCGCGTCGGCGGACACAGCCCGATCAAGGTCGATGTGCGTATCATCGCCGCGACCCACCAGAATTTAGAAAAACGCGTGCAAGAAGGGCTGTTTCGCGAAGATTTGTTTCATCGCTTGAACGTGATCCGGATCCATATCCCCCCCCTGCGGGACCGGCAGGAAGATATTTCACTGCTGGGGCGGTATTTTTTAAGTCATGCGGCGACCGAGTTGAATGTCGAACCCAAATCACTCGACAAAGAAACCGAACAATACCTCACCCGCCTACCCTGGCCGGGCAATGTGCGGCAATTAGAAAACACCTGCCGTTGGCTCACGGTCATGTCGCCCGGGCAAGTGATCCATACCGCCGATCTACCCTTAGAATTGCAATCGGATCGCATCGAAGAAAACAAGACCGGGGATTGGGCCGAGGTGCTGCGCCGCTGGGTCGAACGCCAACTCGCCGCCGGCGATCGTGGCATTTTAGAACGCGTCATGCCGCAATTTGAACGCGTCATGATCGAAACCGCCCTGCGCAAATCCGGCGGCCGCCGCCAAGACGCCGCCAAATTACTCGGCTGGGGCCGCAACACCCTCACCCGCAAGATCAAAGAACTGGGAATGGAAGAACAGGTGTAGCGAGAGCCGCACGCGCAAAAAAACTCGGCGGCATTTCAACGTCGGGCTTGCCCAACGTACAATGCTGTGAAATTATTGGATCTCCAATATTCGTAAATTAGGCTTTGTAACCATGCGCATGCAAGCCCTTGAGCTTAAGATCCCACCCCCCGCGGTTGCCGCGCTGATCGCAGTGGCCATGTGGGGGGTCGCGTTGATAACCCCGTTGCTTGAAATCCCCACATTGGTTCGTGTCGTGGCGGCGGCAAGCCTTGCCTTGGCCGGTGTCGTCGTCAGCCTCGCGGGGGTGGTCGCGTTCCGGCGCGCGCGCACAACGGTTAACCCCATGAAGCCCGAAACAGCCTCTGCGTTAGTGTGCACCGGTGTTTACAAAATCACTCGAAATCCCATGTACGTCGGGTTACTCTTGCTGTTGATCGCCTGGGCGGTGTTCCGCTCCTCGGCCTGGGCCTTGCTTGGCCCCGTGGTGTTCGTGCTTTACATCAACCGGTTCCAAATCGCAGCGGAAGAAAGAGTGCTCGCGACCCTGTTCGGCACCGGCTACACCGATTACAAGGCACGCGTCCGCCGCTGGTTGTAAGGCCCAACCCTCGCGCCAAGCGAGCTGCTAATTCATCAGCCTCGACCCGCATTTGGAACAAAACGCCCGGATGACGCCGTGCCCAGGGACCTGCCGGTATTCCTTCAAGAGCTCCTCACCCTTGATAAATCGAAGCGTCGCGCCGCGCGCGAATACCTGGGTCGCAAACGCCGCGCCGTGTGACTTACGGCACTGCGAGCAATGGCAGTTGTATATCTTGCCGGGGATTTCCTCCACTTCGTATTCAATCGCGCCGCATAGGCAGCTTCCGTTTATCATCGTCGGTCTCCGTTTTAATTTTGTCGTATATCGTTTTATTATTCCATTGCTAAATAGCAAGTAGTGCTGAAAACTTTGGTCGGTGAGAGAGGCCGCCATGCTGCTGCAGCTCGCCTCAGTTCAATCGGACTGGGTTGCACTTACAAGTTGAATTCAGCAAATCTTGCAGTGGTGAATAACGAGGCTATGGGAAAATTAATTTTTAGATTTCTTAAAATAGCGAAATAGGGATTTTCTTATGTTGCAAGGTAGCGATTCACGGGACAGTGTCGCTAGCGCACTGCTGCACGTGAGCCGGTTGTTGGGTTAGGTAATCGATTCGACTTTTCCATCCAGGCCCATGAGCAATAGCTCGACCTCTAGGTTCGGGTGCTGGATCTTGATTAATTCGGCCAGCGCACGCAGTTTCTCGCTGTGAATGTTTTTCTCCTTCACCGGGTCCTTGGCAAAGTCTTCGCCCAGGATAACCCTATAAGCACCGCAATCTCGATGATCCATGACGATTATTTTATGGATGTGGTGCAGATCAACGGCCAGGTTGACGTGATCCCAAAAAGTCTTGTTCCAGGCCGGATATTTATCGGTGATAGCTCCTAACGCGGCCCCGGCCAACACAATATGGTCGTATTTGTCTCGCAGTCCGCGCTCGGTCATGTAGTGCTCGATGTTATCCATTAGGCGAAAGTCCATGCAGCTCAACAACAGCGCGTCCGTGCTGCCTGTCGCATTCGCAATGTCGATGTGCAGCATTGGCGCGATCAGGAAAGCGCCGCCGCCCAGTATCGCGACCTGCAAGAAGTTGCGCCGTGATGATTCAGTGAACCGGATATCGTTGATGGGTTTTTTTTCTTTCATTGTATTTCTCCTTTTCTCGCTGTGGAAGGCGCTGACAAAAATGAGAACAATGTTGAATAATGAAAAATGTCGCGAATAAATCCCTGTTAAAAATGCTTAATACCACAAAAACGGAGTCTTCAAAGTGTAGTCAAACCTTTCCAATAAAAAAGGGACAATCATATTAGGGCTATCCCCTGAATAAAGCTTGATCGAGCGTGTTAGCCCTACCTGATGATGGATCATGGTGAATTACGTGCGCTTCCTTTTAGCCAGCTTTGACTGCGCGGTCACGTGGGTAGTACAACATTACACCCAATGCTGCAAAACCCGCACATCGTTCAAGATATTTTTGGTTAAAACCAGGTAATCTTTCTTGATCGGGCCTTCGGGAAAGTACCGCAGGGGTGTTACGTCTTTTTGTTGCAATAATGTGTCGCGTGATTCTTTCGGCAATTTTATCGCGAAGCCGGCGGGTGTGAGCGAGATGCAAATTTTCCGTCGGCGTAAAGCGCGGCGCCGCTAAAGAAATGCTTGCATTCCGGCGGGATATGCAAAATCTTCCTGTGGTGATCTCCCGCATAAGGGTGGTTAATTGTTCAAGATATTTCTGCGCCATGAGTCAGTTTTTCGAGTTACATGGACATGAGGTTGGCTGCGGTGTGGTTTATCAAATGTATTCACCCACCCCCCATGTCAGAAAGAAGCGAGTCCGGCGACGGCTCACATTGCATTCAGCGTTTACCCTGCCTTGCAAGCATGGACGCACCAAAAGACAGGTAGTCGTTGGCGCATTGCCGCGGCTGCTCAAACATGGGCACATGACCGGCGTTCGGCATAAACACCACCTTGGAGTTAGGGAGCCGCTTGCTCAGAACATTGGCGGTTTCGGCGTCAATGACGCGGTCCTGCTTTCCGAACACCACCAGGGTTGGGATCGGCATGCCGTGGATCTGATCCTCGACCGAATAATCAATAATCTTCTGGAAGATACGTTCTTCCAGGACGGCATTCTGAATACGTTCCTGGGCCAGAACCTTTAGCATCGGCGCGGGGATAAAAGGAGGCTTGCACATTCCAAGTGCCATTACCTGCGCAAATTCTTGTACATTCCTGGCAATCAAGGGGTTGCGGCCAGATCTCGTTATTAGGTTCACTATGTCAGGCTTGAACGAGTTCTTGGCCACGGCGGGACTCAACAGCCAAAGACTATGCACTTCGGTGGGATACAGCGCGGCGTACAACAAAGCGATCTGGCCACCCATTGAATTGCCGCCCAGATGAAGGCGCCCCAGGTTTAACGCCTGCGATAACGCTCGTAACCATTCCACTTGGGCAGGGGGCAAATAATCGGCGTGAGGCGGGCGCGCCGATTCGCCAAACCCAATAATGTCCGGAATGATCACCCGGTAACGCCGGACAAAAAAACGCGAAACCCGCGTGTAGCTATCTTTGTTGCCACCAAAACCGTGCAGCAACAACAGCGACTCGCCTTGACCACCCTCCAGGTAGACATAGCGCAACCCATCGGGGAGGGTGATTTCTTTGCGCACGAGTCCCGACTGTTTACGCGTTGCAGTAAGCGCCGCGGTTACCGCGCGTGCGGGCGCGAGATAGATGAACGCGATCAGCGCTGTACTCACCATAAAAACAAACGCTGCGCTGTAAAGAACGATCGTCATAATCCTCTTTGACTCAAATATGCCAGGAAACCTAGCCGGCTGTAAGAAAACCCGATTTCCAATTATTTGGAATCTTCAATTCGCTGAATTTAGTATATAAATATTTCTCCAAAATAGCGAAAGGCGGGTTTTTCTACAATTCCAACGGAGCTGAGCCGCGTCGCGGTTTTGCGCCGTCCTGCCCGACAACCAGCTTAGGCCGCATGTATTCCCGCGACAACCGTCAGGTGAACTCATGTTCAGTTCAGAAAGATCCCCAATGATATTTTCGGTGTCACGTTGGCCGCGTTGCCGGCGGCGGTGCGGCTACGACTTGTTCGCCGAAGAGTTGCGTTTCGGCGATGATGGCCAGGGGTGGATCGGTCAAGAGCAGACCTTGATCCGTATCTGTAATCGCCTGTTTCGCCTGGCTATCTCGGTGTCGCTATGCTATGTTTCCCACGGGATAATTACATTTCTGTATCGGGGGGAGCTTTAGCAATGCCGCTTAAAAAGGAAGTAAAAGACGCTGTCATACCAAAAATCGAGGAATATGAAGGAAGGGTTAATCATTTGTACCTTGACACCGTCAGCAGGGTAACAGTTGGGGTTGGGCACCTTGTTCTAAACCGGGTAGCCATGGGAATGATAATATTATATAAAAATAAAACCAAGAATTCTCTACCGACGATCCTGGCAACGCTGGCTGAAAAGCAGAATGAATATGACAGTATCGCAAAACAAAAGAAAGGCTACAAATCTTCCTGGTACAAACAACATACCACGCTTGTTATGCAAGACACGGATATTAATTCGCAGCGTGATCAGCACATGGACTCTTTTTACAAAGATTTGTCCAACATTTACAAAAAATCCAAAGGCTACACGGCAGACTTTGACAATCTAGCCGATAAGGTACAAATTGCGTTGTTCGATATGATTTTTAATCTTGGTGCGGACAAAATTGTCAACACCTTTACCGAATTCGACAAGCACATTAAAGCAGGCGCCTGGTCAAAAGCGGCTGACGCATCCAATAGATCCCAGGTAAGCGATGAGCGCAACAAATATGTAAAAGACCTGTTGCAATCCGTCGCTAAAGAGGATGCAAAAAAATGAATATCCGGTTGTTTCTTATCAGTATCTGTCTGACCACGGGCGGCCCGGCGTTGGGCGGCGGCGCCCTACAGCCCTATTTCAATACACAGCAATTTACTGGCCTGGCCTCAGATCAGGTCATGAAATACGATGATACGTTGCTGGATTATGATTTGGATAACGCCAATCACAAAAATATCCACTTTCGGACCTGCCGGCAAGTCGAGGCAACACGCGATAAAGACATCCTTGCGTCGCAGTATAGTTTATTTAAATTGCTCAAGACTAACTGCCTGGCACTCGAACGTTTCACACGCGCCAGGCCGGCGAGCCAGGGTTTCCTTCCTGACAGGCTAACCAAAAAATGGATCGACGCGCTGCCGGCCACCGCGGTACCGCGCATGAACGACGAAGATCTCCGCCGCCGCAACGGCAAACGGCTGTCACGGTATGAATCACAACTTCGCGTAGTCTTGGCGGATGACGGCACGGCAAATGTGACAACAAAAACCGACCAGCTAACCTACGTCATCATGGCGCGCGCTGATTTTGATGGCGATGGCATCGAGGATATGTTATTGCGCATTGACTGGCGCGCCCTGCGGGCCTTCGGCAAGGGTACCGATTTGGTTATGATCACAAAAACGGCGGCGCAATCCCCCGTGCAATTACAATGGCGTGCCGGTGTCGACTGAACCCCCCCAATCGCGCAGACGCCTACCTTAATAACAGCTTAGATTCACGTATAGACCGCAGTTCGCTAATGCATCCCTGCGACAACCGTCATTTGTATTGAATCACCCGGTTCTTGATTGTATCCAATTCGTCCGTCTCCGCTATCTCAAACTGCAAACGGCCAGGGCGCGACAGCAGCAACGCTATTCCTTTTGCGACAACCTGGCCGAGCGCGAGGCTTTTTGCTCGCCATTTTTTCTATCCGCTTGACATGCAGGTATGTGCCTGCCTATACTGTAATCATGCAGGTTTTTACCTGCCTTTAAAGTTATGCAGCCAGCACATGCCCATGAAAGAAATAGACACCGTGTTCAAGGCCCTGGCCGACCCCAGCCGCCGAAAACTGCTCGACCGCCTGCACGCCAAGAACGGACAGACGTTGAGTGAGTTGTGCAAGGGATTGGGCATGGCGCGGCAGTCGGTCACGCAACACCTTGGCTTGCTGGAAGACGCCAATCTGGTTTCTGTCCAGTGGCAGGGACGGGAAAAGCTGCACTACTTCAACCCGGTTCCAATCCACGAGATTTACGAACGCTGGATTCGGAAATTTGAACAGGAGCGCCTCGACGCGCTGCATAAACTCAAAATCAACCTTGAAAGGAAACGACCATGAGCCATGAGAAATTTGTCTACGTCACCTACATCGCTACTACGCCGCAAAAAGTCTGGAAAGCCTTGCTCGAAGGCGAGTTGACGCGCCAGTACTGGCAAGGCGAGAACCTCTCCGACTGGAAGCCGGGCTCGAAGTGGGAGCATGTCTCCGTCGATGGCAAGCGCACCGTGAGGGTCGTCGGCAAGGTGCTGGAAAGTGTACCCAACAAGCGCCTGGTGTTGACCTGGGGCAATGCCGCCGACGCTGCGGATCCCTCCAAACATTCGCGCGTCGCCATCGATATCGAGACGGTTGGCGAGATGGTGTGCGTGACGGTAACCCACAACGACCTCAGCGCGGATATGCGGCGCACTATCTCAAACGGCTGGCCGCGTGTGCTGTCCAGCCTCAAATCACTGCTTGAAACGGGGCACCCCCTCGACATCTACGCCTGTTCCTCTCACTAATGCACAAAGGAGTTCATCATGTTCGATATTCTTCACCGTGTCGGTATCGACGCAAAACCTGACAAAGTGTTCAGCGCGCTTACCACGATTGAAGGCGTGCGCGGCTGGTGGGCCAGTACTGCAGCCGGCAGCGCCGCAAAGGGCGGTGTTATCAACTTCGGCTTTTGCGATATGCAGGTCATTGCCGCCGAACCTAACAGGCGGGTGCATTGGCGCTGCACAGACGGCCCCGCTGAGTGGCTGAATACCGAGGTCAGCTTTCGGCTCGACTGGAAGGAAGACCAAACATTCGTTGTGTTTAAACACGCGAACTGGAAAGAGCCGGTCGAGTTCATGCACCACTGCAGCACGAAGTGGGCGACGTTCCTGCTGAGCCTGCGGGACTTGCTGGAGAAGTCGGACGGACACCCACTTCCGCATGACCTCAAGATTGCCGTCAATGGCTAACGTTGGCGAGCGAACAACGCCACAGGTTACTCACCCTGCGGCAGTGGCCTCGCCCATGTACTAGCGGCACAGCTCAAATTTCCGAAGGCGCGTTGATCAGAATTTCTTTATGAATGGAGGCCAGGGTGATCTGCGCGTTACTTTAGGCACCCGGCCTCAACATGGCTGCCGTTTGGATCGAGAAAGAAGGCGGCGTAGTAGTTGGTGCCGCAGTCCTTACGCAGGCCGGGAGCGCCGTTGTCGTGCCCGCCTGCTTTGAGCCCCACCTGTACGCAAAGTGGTTACGACAGGCATTTCAAAAGTAGACTCCACGTGGCGCGAACCACCAGGGCGACGCGAATGCGCAAGGCCCCAACGTTATTTGTATGCCCGGCTCACCGCTGTTACAAAATGGTAATAATTCGACACTATAGTGTAAGGTAGTCAGCAGCACGAATTGTTTTCTAACAACGCACCGCCACTGTTATTTAATGATTAACCCGTATTATTTATATATCCATAAGAAATAAAGACGACTGCATACAATTAATTACTCGATTTATCTACATCGTTACCAGGTGAGCTGTACCACACAAATTTCTAAGGGGGGATACCGTGGAAAAGGAACAATTTCAATTAAATCACGTCTCGTGGGTTAAGCATCGTTCTATTGCATTTCGTATCCTCGGGTGTTTACTATTTTTCTGCGGCGTGACATATGTACAAGCTGCGCTGGATTGGCGCGTCGCTAATTATCCTACCCAACCCTTTCCCTACAATACTGCACTACTCTACAACGGTGCGTATGCTGCGCTGGATTATGCTTGTTTGCAAAACGATGGTCAGGCGACGGGGACCTACTCCCGAAGTGTCCAGCTCAATGAGAATTTTCCGGCAAAAAAAGCCGGATGGTGTCTGGTCAATACCTTCATTGGTCAGGTTCAAGGTGCGTATTACGGGGCTGAATTGTATTGTAACGGACAGTTGCGCACCGATATTTTCAATGACACGCCATGTCCAGATATGCCTGCCGCCTCCATTCCGAAGAATAATGGCGGATGTTCGGGCGCTGGGGGCTCCAGCGGTACCGGTTCTGCATTCGTAGGCGATCCGATCAATGCCTTTACCGGTAATTCCTTCCAACCGCAAATTGATTATACGGACAGCGGCGTTAGCAAATTAAAATTCGTTCGATCGTATAATTCAATGGACACACAGATTTACCCGCTGGGCGTCGCCTGGTTATCAAATTATCATCGTGGCTTGGCCATTACCACAACTAAAGTAAAAGTGTATGGCGCGGACGGTAAGGTGTATACCTACACGGGCGGCGGCGGTGTTTGGACGGGAGATCCGGATGTCAAGGCGCGGCTTGAACAAATCGCCACTGGATGGCGTTACACCAGTCGCGATGACACGCTGGAGGAATATAACAGCAGCGGTCTGTTGATAAAAATTACGGAAATACGCGGTACTACTCAATCGCTATTTTATAATGCCAGTAACCAACTTGATTACGTCGAGGACAACCTTGGCCGGCGCGTGAAATTTACCTATGACCCGCAAGGACGAGTCGACACATTCGTTGATCCGATGAGCCAGGTCTATCACTACACGTATGATCCAAATAATAATCTCGCCTCCGTACAATACCCAGATGGCACTGCTAAGCAATATCTGTATGAAGACCCCCGTTTCCTTCATGCCCTAACCGGCATCATCGACCAAAATAATATCCGGCACGTCACCTGGCAATATGATGCTAGCGGCAGGATCACGGCAAACTATCGGCTAAATAATGTCAATCGGGTCGATCTTGCCTATAACACCGACGGTACCACCACCGTCACCAATAGTCGTAATGTGGCGTCCACCTACTCCTTTATTAATCAATTCGGTCTGGGTCTTGTTACGAACGTCAGCGGTCCCGGCTGTTCGACCTGTGGTAACGGCGACAGTAGCTACCAGTACGATCCCGTTAACAGCAATATTTTATCCAAGACCATCAAGGGATTGACCACGACCTATTCCAATTACGATAGCAAAGGCAACGCGCAGAGCGTTACAGAAGCACCGGGCACCATTAGTGGGCGCACAACAAGTTACAGCTACGATCCACGTTTCTTCAGCAAGGTCGCGACCAAGACAGAACCGTCAGTTTGCACTACCGCTCAAAAAGTGACGACCTATGGATACGACAATTTTGGCAACACCACCTCGATAACCATCAATGGATTCACCCCAACCTGCACGCCGGTGTCGCGCACGACGACGATGCAATACCTTGGTCCATTGAATCAGCTTTCGCAGATCGATGGTCCTCGTACCGACGTCAGCGATATCACCACCTTTGATTATTACCCGGTGATTGCCGGGGACATGAATAGCGGCCGCTTACAACGTGTTACCTTGGCGAATGGCACCGTCGCTCGCAATAACATCCAATATTCAGCCACCGGCAAAATAGTAAGTGAGCTACGTCCAAATAGCGTAACGCTTTCTTATACCTATTATCCTGGTAATGACCGGTTGGAAACAGTAACCCAATCCGACGGGGTTAATACACGTACAACCCATTGGAGCTATCTGCCCTCGGGCGAGGTATCCACGATCACTCGGGGTTACAACAGCATCGGTGCGGTCACCTTGGCCTTTGGCTACGACGATGCGCAACGGCTAACTCGCATCACCGACGCCAACGGCCGCTATATCGAATATATACTCGATACCGAAGGTAACAAGCAGCAGGAAAACATCCACAGGAGCGACACATTTGTCCTCAAAAGCTTATCGCAGACCTTCAATGTGTATAACCAGCTGGAAACATTTACGCAAGTCAATGAGTCGCGTACCACACATTTCAATCCGAACGGGACGTTGCACGATGCGCTCGACGGCAAAAACGTGCCGACGCTATACCAATACGACGGCTTACAGCGCCTGCTCCAGCGCACCGCCGATGTGGGCGGGACCAATCTGAGCACCCAGAATGCGCTCACGCAATATGGTTACGACGTGCATGATAATCTTGCCTCGGTAATCGACCCGAATAACGGCACGACCACCTATGTTTATGATGATCTTAGCAATCTACGGAGCCAAACATCGCCTGATAATGGCACAACCATATTTAACTATGATAATGCAGGTAATCTCGTCAGCCGCACCGACGCCAAAGGCCAGATCTTTGTTTATCAGTACGATACCCTGAACCGGCTCACCGTCTTCGACGCCCCCGGTACCGCTGAGGATGTGATTTATACCTATGATACATGCCTCAATGGGCAGGGTCGTCTATGTACACTCGGGCAGTCGTCCAATTCCGTTACTTATGGTTACAATGGGTTGGGTGATATCACCTCGCATCAAGGGATAAATTACAGTTACGATACCTTGGGGCGCCTTAAAACACTGATCTATCCCTCCGGCTCAGTCCTGTCATACGGCTACAATACCCTAGGCGAAGTGGACACCATCAGCCTCACTGACCTGCAAGGCCAAACCGTCTATTTAGTCTATCAGGCGCTATACCAGCCGTTTGGACCACCCTATCGTTGGTGGCTGGGCAATGCTTCGACTCGGATCGATGATTATGATCGCGCCTACCGTCTTCTTGACACATGGCAAGGTACAAGCTATTACACAATTTTCTATCCGGCGTATCGTTATGATCAGAATGGTAACGCCAACACCTTTTATGATATTTTAAGCGGGATAAATCTCACATATGGTTATGACGCGTTAGAACGGTTGCAGCAGGCCAACGGCGGCCTGCTCGCGCAGACGTATGATTACGATAAGAACGGCAACCGTCTAGCACTGAGCAATAATGGTGTGTCGACGACTTACACCTACTCCTTAATGAGTAACGTGTTGCAGGCGACAGGGGGAGTAAATGTCGTAACTGACGCCAATGGCAACACCACTTCTCTGCGCGGCATGTTGATGAGTTACGACAGCCGGAATCGACTACAAACAGTCAATGGCACTGGAAATTACACCTACAACGGCTTGAATCAACGCACCGGCAAAACCACGTTGAGCGCTACCAGCGGTTATATATACGGCTTAAACGGCGAATTATTGGCTGAGCGAAACGGCGCGACAGGTGCCGTCAGCCGTGAATACGCGTATTTCAATGGTAATCCCGTGGCGATGTGGGATCCGGGTCCTGCGTTGGCCGCCGTGAATACGTTTACCGTGACGGACTCGACCACCGGACACACGGCCACACTGACGCTAGACACCCATACACGCCAGATTCGTGTACTCACCGACACCGGATTTAGTCTTAGCCAGACAATTGGTTACGACAGTTGGAATCTAACCACCGGCCCGACCTCGCAGCATGTGACATTTTTCAATAATGTCTACCTGCATAATATGTTTGGTGATCTCACCTATAGCGGCACCACGGCCAGCGGCATGTTTTATGTGCAAGTCCCCCCCGCCCACGCCACCGGGTTTAATATCGGCGGTGTAGCCGGCAGCAATATACTTACGGGCACTCAGCCACCCACGGTCTGGGGTTTGACGGATCCGGCGACCACCGTGCGTGTGGCGCTCAATGCCGCCAATCACACCCTCACGATCACCGAAAGCGACCCCAACGGTTTGACCGCCGTGCCCTTGACCGTGAACGACAACGCCTTCTGGAACTGGTGGACCTCCATCTCCGCCAGCTCGGCAACGTTCACGCGATACGACGATGGCGTTAACTCCTTTCTGTTAAGCGTGGCGCGCGATGCCAAAGGCAACCTGACCGGCAGTCTGAACGTCCAGCGTGGAGCCTCGCCGGTGTTCTATTACAACACCCTAAGCGCGCCGCTGCCGCAAAGCCCGGTGGCAAGCGTGATGCGGCACTATTACATCCATACCGATAACCTGGGCTCCCCGCGGGTCGTGACCGATGACGGTCTAGGCTGCTGGCACTACAACGGCCGTGTGGAGTGCCCGGCTTCCATCAATCCAGTCACCGTGTGGCGCTGGGACAGCGACCCCTTCGGCGTGGGAATGCCCAACGAAGACCCCGACGGGGATGGGGTCAAGGTGACCATGAACTTGCGGTTTCCAGGGCAGTATTTCGATGCGGAATCGGGGCTGCATTACAACTACCATCGGTACTACGACCCGCAGACGGGGCGGTATATCACCAGTGATCCGATAGGACTGGAAGGTGGATTGAATACGTATGGGTATGTGGGAGGAAATCCGCTGTATTGGATCGATACTACAGGTCTAGCGGGGGCAATTCCAAGCGGTGGTCCCATGTTGCCACCGATTTACAATTATCCGATTACCCAATACGGAACCCCGGAATGGCAGGCCTGGCAAGATGCGGTTTCTAATGCGATTAACAATATCCCTAAGATTGAGATAAAATGTTTGCCCATGGTTGGTGGGTGTATTCCGTTACCAGTTAATAATGAGCAATCAGACGACAACCAGCCCAAACCTAATCGAGAACAAAAGCCCGAAGGATGTCCCTCTGGTACAAAACCAATTGATCAAGACAAAAGATTAGACCGTGAAAAAATTCACAAAATCAAGAAAGGAATACGTGCTCGTCCAAGAGATTGGGTTGGTGTTAGCCCAGATGGTAGGATATGGGTTAACGAAGATGGTACCCCCTCTTATGTTGGTAATATAGACGATGAGTAAAGAAATATTTCAAGTTTCTTTGAGGATTACACATCCGTTGATCAACCCTGACGAAATATCAAAGGCACTGAATCTTATGCCTGAGATTTCGCAGTGTGTTGGTGAATTAAGAAAAACACCTAAAGGAAATCTTCTTAATGGAACATATCCTGATACATATTGGGTATATAAGTTAAAGAATGACAGCGAAACGACTTTTTCTATATCAATTTCTGAAATGAATAAATATTTAATCAAAAAAAGTGATTTTATCGCAAGACTTGCCGATTCTGGAGGTCATTTAGAATATTTTATAGGATGCTTTATCCCCTCACATGCAGGGGATACTTTAGACTGTAAACTTCTTGAACAATGCGCCCTGTTAAAAATAGATCTTGCATTTGATATGTATAGTGATGAATCGAAGGAGCAAGCGATATAAGATTAAAGTGGACGGTAATTGTCCATGCGATCAAGCGGGCAGGTTACTCGACCATTATGCCTATCAACACTTTAAATCAACGCATGCGCAAAACCCTCAACAGTATTACCACCCCCTACGTCTACGGCGTAGGCGGAGAGTTGTTGATCCAGCGGGGCGTACGGTTATTAACAGGACTCGAACGGAATTAAAAGCAAAAAATCGTTTTTAGTACGACGACCGCCTCCGGGAAATGTTTTCCGGGGCAGTATTTCGATGCGGAATCCGGACTGCACTACAACTATTTCCGCTACTACGATCCGCAGACGGGGCGGTATGTCAGCAGTGATCCGATGGGACTGAGTGGTGGACTCAATACGTTTGGGTATGTGGAGGGGGATCCGTTAAAATATATTGATCCTTATGGATTGCAAGGATTGCCTTATATAAGTTGCTACACAACTGTAGACTGTGAGTGTAAAAATCCGACGGCTAAAAGTCAGAATAATTGCCGTGATGCAGGAGGGGCACCATTATTCCCAGACATGATTAATGAAAATGGGCAAGATGGAACTGAGTCAAAATGTCCACCATTACCGGATGATTTAGTTGGTGCAAATCCTAGAGACAGTTCTGGCAAACGGAAAAATACCGACCCTCCTAACACGAATGAAACACCAGAGGAACTTTTCGATAAACTGACGGGTGGCACCGGCAAGCGAAGTGATCCTGAAAACCCTGGTCACATTATCGGAGATAATGGTGTAAGATACAGACCTGGTGAAGGCGGTAAAGGGCCAAGAATTGACATCCCAGGTAATGGTACAAAACCACCTGAAACCATACATTTCTAGGCATGAAAAAATTTATTTTAAAATTAGAATACCATCCTGCTGATCTGGAGGTTTGCTTTTCTACAGGCATCTTTGGTTACGCACTGAGTGGCCCAATTCTTTCGCAGCCTTCCGCGGTATACTTGAAACTCTATAATAATAAAATTTATCGGATAAAAGCCGTTATGAAAGAACTAGCAGACAAATTTGAATGTTCTACTCTGTTAATTGAGCCGACGGGAGATACAGGAAGTATACAATTCTCACCGATAGAAGGATGGGGTGATATTGAGAATATTTCTATCTTGGTTAGAGAAGAATGGCTTGAACAAGATAAATTTGACACATCTGTAACTATAGGCGATAACCCTTTTACGCAAATGTCCGGGCCATTAGGTTCTATACCGAAACATATTAATTTGTTATGCCAAACTGAGGCGGGGATATTATTTAAGAATGAGAATGGAGACATGATATTAATATATGCAGATATGTTTCCATTTTCAGTTCAAATCCTTGTTGAAAAAACGAAAATTCTCGAAATATTGGATCTGCACAGTATGCGGAATATTCTTATTCGGCAGGCATTGCACTAGAACAAGTTAACAATCTGACGGGCATGAAATACGTCTATAATCAATCGTAAGCGCAAAATAAACGGCACTCAATTCAACCATTGAGAGATGACCTAGGGTGGGTCTCTTTTATCAATGAGGAGAGTACCCATGGTGTATCGTCCCCCTGAAGAATGGCGGGCCTTGATTGACGAACAAGCCAAGGGTGGCAAAAGTGCGGCGGCCTTTTGCCGTGAGCGGGGGCTGTGCTCCGAGCACTTTTGTAGACGACGTCAATAATGGACACCGTCAAATACCCTAGCGAACGAAGCAGGTCGACTGACGGCGTTTGTGCCCGAGAAGGTGGCGCCCACGTTGAGCTTGGCGGTGGAAATCCAGTGGTGTGTCACGCTCACCAGGAGTTGACCCACCTTCGCTCATTTCAAATTTGAAAAAAGGAGAGTTCTTGTCTATACAGGATAAAGCGCAACGCAAGGTTATTCTTATTCACAGTGATACGCTTGAATCAGTATATGATTTGGATGGTTTAATTGATCGGTGATCAGAAGTAAATATTAGGAAAAATTAAAGGAGCCCCATCTTCTTCTATAATCGCACCGCCAGCCAAGTGAGTTTCGATATAGAGGCTGTGGTGCGCGCACCTGCATTAATCTGTTTGATCAGTATAAACACCAGTTTTGTGGGTAATGCTAAGCGCGGAGTAGACGCTTAGCTTAATGTCCGCTTTATGACAGCTTACGATAACGTTATCATGCTCTAATTCCTCGAAGTAGCTTACACCGCACATGTTCACTACACACGCTTCCGTGTGCGTCATTTCCGTATTCATCCTTACAGGAGGAGTTCTATGAGGTTAATCACCATAACAGCCAGCGCACTGCGCAAAAAAATGTTCGCCTACGGTAGCGTTCTCGCCACGGTACTCGTCTTGTGCCTCCCTATACCGGTTTCGGCTGCGGGAGCGCTTCCGCATTTCTGCTACGATGACGCACAGTCCTGTGGGCCTAGTTATTGGGGCGCCCTTGCCGATGAATGGAAGACCTGTTCCCTTGGCCAGGCACAGTCGCCCGTCAATATCACGTATCCTCAGACTTATTATGGACCCGGCCCCATCATGTTCAATTGGGCCCCGACACCGCTAACGATCAAGAACAACGGCCATACCCTGCAAGTCAATTACGCCCCTGGCAGCTACATAAGGGTGAACGGTGTCACCTACAATCTGCTGCAATTTCATTTCCACGCGCCGAGCGAGCACACTCTGAGTGGCGCGGCAGCCGACATGGAGGCGCACTTTGTCCACGTCAGCGATCAAGGCGCGCTGGCGGTGGTCAGTGTCATGATGCGTGGCGGATGGGATAACCCGCTGCTTGGAAAAATTCTTGCCAATGCCCCGGCGGAAGGAACGGAGGTCACGATCGCCGGTGTCCGCATCGACGCCAACTACCTTCTGCCAAGATCGCGTGAATACTTCACTTACCTCGGTTCGTTGACCACGCCGCCGTGTACCGAAGGCGTACGCTGGCTGGTGATGGAGTACGGCGTGGACGTCGGCACCACTCAAGCGGCTGAGTTTGAGCATTTGTTCCACGGCAGCACGGCGCGTCCGGTGCAGCCGCTCAACGGCCGGAGTATTCTCACTGGCGGTGGCGGCCACCATTAATGACCCGAGCACCAACCTTGTTGGGATCGGTTTCATACTAAGTGTCTGGGATACAGGGGTTCGATGACGCCTTGAGCTTAGCGATGAAGAAAATGAAAATGTAAAGGGCCATTCGATCCAAAACAGGAATGGCCCTTGTCTATTACCCCACCTCCGCACCGACTGGCGGCCCGGCATGGGGATTGCCGCGCACCTCGCAATGACAATACTGTTTCAGTAACTGCCATAAAGAATAACCTCCCAATAATCATCCTGTTAGAGCACTACTGCGGGTCACTACTGATAACTGCCAGCGGTGGCGATGAGGCAGGGATTCACCCCGGCACCCACCATGGCGCACGTCATCGGCAGTGAGACTGCTATGATGAGATGAAACTGTTATTGCATGCTCGCGGAGCCAGCAATGACCTGGCCGACCTTTGGGCTTTCATCACAATAAATTTTAAGGAGATTAAACATGCAGCCACGCCCGGCGTATTTTTATAGCCTGATACTCACGGTCATTATTTACGTGCCCAAAGCACAACCAGAACCAACACCAGGGTCTGAGTTTGCCGGCGTATATACTCAACGCGACGTTGATTCACAATCACAGATTTTTATACTTGACGACAATACTTTTTGTTTCACCTTTATGGGGGGCGCGCTGGATCTTATTAAAGCGGGGCGCTGGAAAACCACCACGACGGAGGGCACCATCAACTTGCAAGAGGTCCGACTCAATGAGCCTATCCACCCAGCGCTGGCAAGCAATATGGATAGACTGGGCGCCCCAATGGTCGGCATTAATTTTGATGGGTATTCGCTTTCAAATGCCTATTCCCCGGTTTTTGCGGTAACCAGTACCGACACGCCGCCCACGACATTCAGACCGCTATTTCCAAAACAAAACTCCAGCTGGGCGGAGACTTACGCGCTACCCCTCATGACGGCCGAAAAGGCCAAGTATTTTTTCATAGGCGATGTGGAAGTTGATGCGTATGGCAGGCCCCAGCAGAAACTGCGGGTAACCCAGTACAAACTAGATAATTATGATGCCGTTCGCATTGGGTTTAACAAAACACAAGCAGAGCCGCCGATGAACCTGCATGCACGATTGATTAAAAATATGTTGCAGCTCGACGGAGCCGCATTTGGTTCAAAAAAGCCCTTGTCGCCCGATTTAATCGCAGAAGTTCGTGAGCACTGCATCAATCCCGTCTTAGGCCGCGATAAAGACACCTCTGCACGGAATAAAGACCAGGCGCAAGCATCCGAACACAGCGAAGTCTTAACGCCGATCAAAACCTTTTACCTTGACGCAACGGCTATCGCCGGGGAGCCCATTTTTGCGATAAAAGATGACAGCGCGACAACTGCCACCGATTCAATGGAGGTCCTGATTGAATCCGAAGCAAACCAGCTCCAAGCAACCTTCAAGCGAGCCAGCAGTGATTTCCAAGACGTGGACGATTTTTTGCAAATGGCGCGAAGTTTAGCGGGAAAGAAAAATCGGATATATAAACACGGGCCGCTAATAGTGCAGCTATTTTCTGAATTGCTTATTAAGAGTAACGATAACCACAATTTCAAAACATCAGAAAAAATATTTTCCCATTTTATGGAAAATATATACCCAGCCATTGCGAGTATTAAAAACAATAAAATGCTATACAATATTTCGGTGATTGCAAGTCAAGGTTTGATCATCACTGTATCATTAAAAGATGCTGCAATCGGCAAGATGGTTTTTGAAAAATTACTGGGCACTGATTTTGATATCACGACACATAAAAATAGAACGCTGATCTATAATTTGGCGTGTTTCCACGCGATTAATACAAATAAAAAGGAGATGTTGATCGCCATTACGCAAGCCCGTAAACGCGGCATACCCTCTAAGCAGTTTATGCAGGATCCGGATTTTAAAAGCTATTTGAATGACACGGATTTTTTAGACGCGCTTAAATAGCGGTAACAAAAAGTCATTGAATAATCGGGGCCGCCATTGATCATTTGTATCCGCAGATCAATGTTATCAACCGCGCCATGAGGCGCGTGAGGCGGCAAGTTCGTTTTATGATTGACTTTCTAGTCTTTTGGACAGAAAATAATTTTCACCTTTCATCGGTCTGGATAAGAATGAAGAAATGCTGTCCCACAAAGAACGAAAGGCTGGCGGGTGGGAAGAAATACAGAAATACACGCACAAAGGCCGGGTAGAATTCGTTGATGCAGAACAAGCGTTGATCGAGGTGGAATCTGTAGACTTAGGTAAATTTCAAGGATCGATTCTCGATTCTCAAGGCAACAGTATATCGCCCTATGCTATATCAGTAAAAGGTACAACAATTTCAGGTAAATTTATCTTACCGTTTGACACGCTACTTCATCTTATCACCGGTCCGGGTGTGACGAGTAAGACTGATCTTTTTTTGCGAGGCGGCATATTCAATTCCACGGTCGACGATTCTCCTTATCATCAGTTTCAAAGTAACTCCGGCTCGTTTGTATCTGGACTCGGCGTAGACTATAAATTTAATAAATCGTTACTACTACAATTCGAGTACGCGACGTATATGTTTATTTTAAAAGTTAAATATGACTCCCCCCGAAATTTGAGAATATATCGAGTCCCGCTGCGACCATTGCAACTCTTGGGGTGAATTTGGTCTATACATTTTAGTGGTCAAAGCACGCCGCCTAAGCGATGGGGCTTAGTGTTTAGGTTATTCTACGCGACATACGGTATACTAATGCCACCCATTCCTTATGAATTAAAAATCATGTCCAAATTAGTGGTGGTCTTCAACGGTCAGTCGGTCATCGAATACGATCGAAACAAACGCCTTCCTGGTCAGCAACGCGAATATCTTGATAAAATGGATGACAACATGGCTAACGGCATTGACCTCAATGGTGAATACGTGGCCAAACCCGACGAACAACAGCGCGCCAAGTTTGTCGCGATGCAGTTAGTACATGCCGTAATCAACAGTAAGGACCCCGTGATCGCCGCCATGTGCGCCTATCTCGCCACACGCTTGCCTGCACTGCAGCAAGTGAAGGCGACTGAACAAGGCGAACACATCTCATTGGAGTTGGTGTTTACCGATATCACCACACAGGTGCCGGTTAGCTTTTCTCCTGTGCCGCCCAGTACAAAGAAACATTAAAGAAACGTTAATGTTCACGATGTGTAAGTATTTCACTAAATTTGGATACTATCCCACCTGCCTAATCTTGAGTGAAACACGATTTTCTCTAAGCACTAGACACAAATTGTTTTTACCCCCAAGTGTTTTTTAGTACACTATTGTTTATAGAATAGTGGCCCTGGGTTCGGATGATGATCCATACAATTTGGAGATGACCATGTTGAAACGTTTAATGCTTAAATTTTTTCTACTGTCGGTACTGTTAAATATTAATCTAGCCCTGGCGGAGAACATCAAGGGTGTTGTGGTGCAAGGCAATGGTGACAAGGCGCAGTTTGAGAGAGCCTTAAAGCTTACGTCGAATATGCACGAAATCTTGAAGAGTACCAAATTTGAGGTGGTAGTATTTGGGCCAACGGTTAAATTGTTAACTGCACTAAGCGATGAAGTACCGCTTATCCAAAAGGTTCAAGCGGAAGGAATTAAGGTCATTGCCTGTGGCCGTTCACTCAAATCAGAAAATATTAAACAAGCTGATTTAGCCCCGGATGTGCCTGTCGTTCCCTTTGGCGCGGTCTACATCGTGGAGCGGCAGAAAGCAGGTTGGCAATATTTTAAACCCTAGCAAGGCGATGTCAGTAAACAGATTTTGTCAACCGGGGATCAATAGTGTCATAGCCCGTTGGAGTTTATCGATAACCTCAGGCAGGTGGGGTTCGCTGCCGTTGTATTTACCGCTCTTTGGCATGCGACATTGCCAGGTTGTCTGGTTGCACACAGGACAAAATTGCCCGCGGCTGTAACCGTTTGCGGGGCGTCGACGGATGTGAGCACTCGCCAGGGTTTCCTCTGGGCGGGTTCGTCACCGAAACCCCCTCTTTCTGCGTTTTTCTGAGAGCCCGGTCTCGACGACCACGATCACTTCGGTTGGTCGCCGTTTTATCCGCTGCGCCCTCGTCGACGGGTTTTCATCATTTCCTGTTCATGCGCCTTGAGAATTGATTGAAGTAACCCGGGAAATCGCGTCTCCAGTTCGCGTCCACGCACCCGGCTCGTGAGTTCCACGCCCTTGCGTTCACTGACGATCAACCCCGACTCTCGCAGAATGCGATAGTGTTGAGAGCAGGTTGATTTCGGCATTCCAACTTCGAGTCGGTCCGTCATTTGCGTGCAGTTCAAACCGCTTTCCGCTTTTAGCAGTTCACTGACGATTGCCAGCCGCACAGGGTCGGCGAGGGCGTGCAGAATCCCCGCCACGGTAACGTCTTCGATGTTCGGGTGTGCCAGGGGTCGGCTCATAAGTCATTAAGGGTACCAGATACTGTTGCTTTTTCAAAAATACTGTAGTTCAATAATATTGAACAATAGAGAGGAGCTACTTATGACGACGCTTTTTGATCCGTTGCGTGTCGGAGATTTGCTATTGCCGAACCGTATCGTGTTGGCGCCCTTGACCCGCAGCCGGGCCGGTGCGGCGCGTGTTCCAAATGCCCTGATGGCCGAATATTACGCGCAGCGAGCAAGCGCGGGGCTGATCATCACCGAGGCGACCTCCGTCACGCCCCAGGGCGTGGGCTACGCCGACACGCCCGGTATCTGGTCGGCCGAGCAAGTGGCTGGCTGGATGCTCATCACCCAAGCAGTGCATCGGAACGGCGGTCGCATCTTTTTACAGCTTTGGCATGTGGGCCGCGTGTCGCATCCGCTCTTCCTCAAGGGTGAATTGCCGGTGGCCCCTAGCGCGATCGCACCCGCAGGCCATGTCAGTTTGGTTCGCCCCGAAACGCCCTACGTGACCCCACGGGCGCTTGAGCGCAATGAGATTCCGGGAATTATCGAAGCCTACCGGCTAGGCGCGGCAAACGCGAAAGCCGCGGGCTTCGATGGCGTGGAAATTCATGGCGCCAATGGATATCTGCTGGATCAATTTCTCCAGGACAGCACCAACCGCCGTATGGATGACTATGGCGGCAGTATCGAAAATCGAGCGCGCTTGATGTTGGAAGTCACGGATGCCGTTATGGGCGTTTGGGGAGGTCATCGCGTTGGAATGCATCTCGCGCCGCGTGGCGATGTGCACTCGATGGGGGATTCCAAGCGAGCGGCCACCTTCGGTTACCTGGCCGCTGAACTCGGCCGGCGCAAGATCGCGTTTATCTGCGCTCGCGAGTACATCGCACCGGACCGGCTTGGTCCAAAAATCAAGGCTGCCTTCGGTGGCGTGTTCATCGCCAATGAAAAATTTACCAAGGAATCGGCTGAACAAGCGATCACCAATGGCGACGCCGACGCCGTGGCGTTCGGTCAAGCGTTTCTCGCCAACCCCGATTTACCCGAACGCTTTCGCCAAAACGCACCGCTCAACCCGCCGGATACGACGACATTCTACCAAGGCGGCGCAAAAGGTTACATCGACTATCCAACGCTTATGTTGCTGCCGCAGTAAGTGCTTGAAGGGTGAACGTGTTGGGGTGATGAGATGAGGATTTTCAGAATAACCATCGCGGAGGGCGGCACATCCGGTCGGTACGAGCCGGCCGCGCGACGCACCCCGCCCCGGTTAGGGTTTAATACCAATTACTTGTACGACCGCGCCGGTGCCGTGGTGGTAGCGCCCTTCAATGACTTGACGTTCGCACTCCAGGGCGTGCACAAAGTCTAAACCTTTTAATTCCTGCTCCAACCCCGCGAGGGTCATGGTCATCTCAACGTTTTGTGGGCCACCGGTTTTAAGTTGTAACTGCTTGGGGGTGTAGGCTTCGAGAATTAAAATGCCGCCCGGCCGCAGCCCGGCCACACATTGCTGGTGTACTATGGCGCGCAGTTGTGGAGGCACATGACAAAAAATGGAGATGATCGCGTCCCACGACTTCGGCGCAATCACAAACTGGGCTAGATCCATCGCCCGGGTGTCGAGGCTGACGCCACGCTCCCGGGCCAGGGCATCGGCCTTGGCCAAACCCACCGCCGATGCGTCGACCGAGGTCACCTGGCAGCCTTGTTGTGCCAGATACACACCGTTGCGGCCTTCGCCGTCACACAAACACAAGACCTTGCCTGGCGGGATACGCGCGATGTTGGCCGCTAAAAAATCATTGGGTTCCTTGCCGTAGGCATATTCCTCGGCCGCGTAACGTTCATCCCACATCGAGTGTCTCCTTGCATAAACCCTGGGTATCACAATTAGATCGGCCGCGCGTATAAAATCTTACCCTTCTTCCTGTCCGCGTCAATTCGCGCGCGGCCGCTTCTTACCTATTGCACCCAACCGTCGATCTGCCACCGGTTACCGGCTAGGCTGATCATCCGCACAACTGCACGGGTTCGATTCTAAGGCCGAGGATTACGCAACCGTTAAGCGGGCCTAATTGCTTGGCCGAGGCGTGTGGACCGCGTTCGTATAACAAAACAGTGCGTCCTACCCTTTACCGCGCACCAGCACAGCGCCTTCGGAACTCCATTACCACCTCTCTTTGTCATGAGTTGATCATGTAGTACCGCTAAACTGTATCTCCAGCGCCTGCATGGAGGGTCAGGTGAAAGGTGAAATATAGTTATCAAACAATCAGTTAAAAAATCCGCTGGGTAGCCATAGTGACGCTGCCAGTGTCACAAGCCCGTGTGAATAGTCCTGGCATGCCGATTGCTGAATCAGGTTTGAGGTCGTGCACGATAAACACCAAAAACAGGTACGACGTCATTCAACCAACCCAAGCCGCCGCCATGAACGGGTCTGTCGGTGGCACGAATTGAAATAACCGTGGGGGGTTAAAAAGGCATTAACCGGCTATCAACCTTGGGAGTTCGTTCACATGGGCACTATAGAAAACACGGCGCTTACGGATGGTGCCGTTACCCTCAAAAAGGATCATTTATCCTTTGTCGAAACCCTGGGTCAATCGGTGGCCAATGTCGCGCCCACCTTCATGCCGGCGATTATGATCGCCACGGTAGCGGGTATTGCGGGCACGGCGTCATGGCTGGTGTACGCCTTGGCGACGATCAGCCTGATCTTCGTGGCGCTCAACGTGGCGCGGTTGGCGGGACGGTATGCAACGGCGGGATCGTTCTTCGTCTACATCTCGCGCACCATGGGGCCGATGGCGGGCATGCTGGCCGGCTGGGCCATGATCGTGGCGTATTTGTTTACCGCCATGGCGGTCACCGTCGGTGTCGCGATTTTCGTTAACCTTATATTACAGAGTTTCAGCCTGAGCTTGCCAAGCGCGGTGATCTACGCTGTCAGTGTCGGGCTGGTGTGGTTACTCGCGTACCGCGACATTAAAGTTTCATCGCGGATTGGGTTGGGCCTGGAGATCATCTCGGTCGGCATTATTCTGGCCGCGGCCGCCTTGGTGCTCTGGCACCACGCCTTCAAATTCGACATGGCGCAGTTCAGCTTGCAAGGGAGCACCAGCAAGGGCGTGATGCAGGCGCTGGTGCTGGCGATTTTCTCCTTCGTGGGTTTCGAGAGCGCCACCAGCCTCGGGCGGGAAGCCAGGAACCCGCTGCACGCCATTCCCAAGGCGGTGGTGTTGACGCCAATACTCGCCGGGGCCTTCTTTGTGCTGATGGCCTACACGGTGCTGATGGGATTCAACGACGACGGCGCGATCGTCGCCAAAGACTCCTCGCCACTCAATACCCTGGCGGCGGGTGCCGGTGCGCCGTGGTTGGGTTTGTTGATCTATGTCGGTGCGACCATCAGCTCGTTCGCCTGTGCGCTTGCCTCGCTCAACGCCGCCGCCCGGTTGTTGTTTTCGATGGGCCGGTACCAATTTATCCACGATTCGATGGGCTTGATCCATACCCGTCACCGCACGCCGCATTTGGCGGTATCGCTGAGTGCCGTCGCCATGTTCTTGGTGCCGGCGTTGATGTTTAAGTACGCGCTAATAGATGCCTTGGGTTACCTTGGTACGATCGCCACCTTCGGTTTTATCGTGGTGTATTTCTTGATCTCGGTGGCCGCGCCGTTGTACTTGAAGCAACATCACGACCTCAAACTCAAGGATCGGATCATCGGCGCGGTCGGTGCGTTGGCCATGGCGGTGGCGATGGTCGGTAGCGTCTATCCGGTGCCGGACTATCCTTACAATATCCTGCCCTACTTTTTCCTGGTCTACATGGCACTGGGCGCCCTCTGGTTTCTGCGGATCAAGCTGCGCTCGCCCCAAACCCTGGTGAATATCGAAAAGGATTTGGAAATGTCAGCGCCGGGGTGAGGGAAATAACCTAGTATCTCTCACTAGAGCTTATCGCAATGTAAGGATCGATGACCACCTACACCCACAGCATCGATGGCACAGGCTACCGGTTTGAGGGCCTGCGCGTATTGCTGGCCCGTGCTTCTCCCGCGCGCGCCGGTGATGTCCTGGCGGGACTCGCGGCGGACAGCGCCCGCGAGCGCGTCGCGGCGCAGATCGCCTTGAGCGAGGTGCCGCTACGCGAATTTCTTCAGCAGCCGCTCATTGCGTACGAACACGACGAGGTCACGCGGCTGATCATCGATGGGCACGACACGGTCGCCTTTGCTCCGGTGAGTCACCTGACGGTGGGCGGGTTCCGCGATTGGTTATTGTCCTACGCGGCGGACGCAACAAGCTTGGCGCAGCTTGCGCCGGGCCTGACGCCGGAAATGGTCGCGGCGGTATCCAAGATCATGCGTATTCAGGATCTGGTGATCGTGGCGGCCAAGTGCCGTGTCGTGACCCGTTTTCGCAACACCATCGGTTTAGCGGGCTGTTTGTCCACGCGTTTGCAACCCAATCACCCGACCGATGATCGCAAAGGCATCGCTGCGAGTATTCTCGACGGTTTATTGTTGGGCAGCGGTGACGCGGTGATTGGCATCAATCCCGCCACCGACAGCTTGCAGGCCATTATCCCGTTGCTGCAATTGGTCGACGATGTCCGCGAACGGTACCGTATTCCCACCCAATCCTGCGTGCTCACCCACGTCACCCAACAGATCCAGGCGATCGAACGCGGCGCGCCGGTGGATCTGGTATTTCAGTCCATCGCCGGTACCCAACAGGCCAACAGCAGCTTCGGTATCGACCTGGCCCTGCTCGCCGAAGCGCGTGCGGCGGCGTTGTCACTTCAGCGCGGCACACGGGGCGACAATGTGATGTACTTCGAGACGGGACAGGGCAGTGCCCTCTCGGCCAACGCGCATCACGGTGTCGATCAACAAACCTGCGAGGCACGCGCGTACGCAGTGGCGCGCGCCTACCAACCGCTGTTGGTCAACAGCGTGGTGGGCTTCATCGGTCCGGAGTATTTGCACAACGGCAAGGAAATCCAACGCGCCGGGCTGGAAGATCATTTCTGCGGCAAACTACTCGGCCTGCCGATGGGTTGCGACGTGTGTTACACCAATCACGCCGAAGCGGATCAAGACGACATGGACACCTTGTTGACCTTGCTGGGCGTGGCCGGTTGCACCTACATCATGGGTGTGCCCGGTGCCGACGACATCATGCTCAACTACCAGAGCAGCTCGTTTCACGACGCTCTGTATTTGCGCCAAGTCCTCGGCCTCAAGCCCGCGCCGGAATTTCAGCAGTGGCTACAGCACATGGGTATTTTCGACAGCGCGGCGCGCGTGCATCGCCTCGGCCTGGATCACACACTGCTGGGCCTGACAGGACCGGTGGGCGCATGAGCGCGCCAGTGTCCAAGGAAGGTGACGCCGGGTTTTGCTGGCAACGGCTGCGCGCGTTCACCGCCGCCCGCATCGGTCTTGGCAGCGCGGGCGGCAGTCTGCCCACCGCGTCGTTACTCGCGTTCCAACTCGCCCACGCCCGTGCCCGCGATGCGGTGCATCTGGCCTATGACGTGGATCGTATGCTGGCCGGCATCACGCAACGGGGTTGGCGCGCGTTAGCCGTGGCGAGCGCGGTGCGCGACCGGGCGGAGTATCTCAAACGGCCGGATCTCGGCCGCAAACTCTCGGCCGAGTCGCGCGTCTTGCTGGGCGATCAACAACCGGCCGCGCGGCGTTATACCCTGGCCTTGGTCATCGCCGACGGTTTGTCGGCCTTGGCGGTGCATCACCACGCGCTACCGTTATTGGACCGGGTCGTGCCGCGCCTGCTGGAATGGGGTTGGGATATTGCACCCATCGTGGTGGCGCGCGAGGGCCGGGTCGCACTGGGCGATGAGATCGCCGGCTTGTTGCCCGCGCGCCTGGTCGTCATGCTGATCGGCGAGCGTCCCGGCTTAAGTTCACCCGACAGCCTGGGGGTCTACCTGACCTATGAACCCACGCTGACGTGCAACGATGCGCAACGCAACTGCATCTCGAATATCCGCCCCGAGGGCCTAAGCTATGACATCGCCGGCCACAAGCTGGTTTATCTGCTGGAGGAAGTGCTGCGCCGTCGGCTCTCGGGGGTAAACCTCAAGGATGAATTTGACCTGCTGGCGGCACCCACGGCGACGGCGGGTTTAGTCGAATAAACCGACGCACGAGCCACGCCTACGAGGAAAGCGTCTATGTCCAGCGTCGCCGACCCCCTACCATCAGCCGCGCCGCTGCGCGCGGGTTTTGCTAGCCAGGTCGGCGCAAGAGCCGATAATCAAGATTACGTCGGTATCGCCCAGGCCGGGCTTGCGCAGCAGGCGCTGCGCGGTAGCGTGTTCGCCGTGGCCGATGGCATGAGCGGCGGTAAGGGCGGCCGGGTCGCGGCGGAACTCACGGTACGCGGTTTTATCGAGGGCTACTTCGGGCTACCCGATACGTTTACGGTAGAGCGGGCAACCGCGCTGTCCTTGTCGGCCATCAATACTTGGATCAGCGCCCAGGGACGTCAGGATGCCCAGCTGCGCGATATGGCGTCGACCTTGACGGCGCTGCTGGTGCGCGGCCGAGTAGGCTATATGGTGCATGCCGGTGATTCGCGGCTTTACCGCTTGCGTGCCGGCACCCTGGAACTGCTCAGTACCGATCATGTTATGCGCGTGGGCTTTGGGAAAATTGTCACTCGCGCGGTGGGGCTGGAAAAGGCCTTGATCGCCGACCTGCAGGTGATCGAACTGCTGGCCTATGATCGTTACTTGCTGTGCACCGACGGTGTGTCGAGCGCTTTGTCGCAAAGTATTATCCAGGCGTGCTTAACCCAACACGGCGATGCGCAGGCGGCGGCTGCGGCGCTGGTGGCGGACGCCATCGCCAAGCGCGGCGCCGACAATGCCAGCGCCATCGTAGTCGACATTATGAGTTTACCGCCGCTGCAATGCGGCGCGGTGGAAAAATTTCTGGGAGGGCTGCCGATAGTGGAACTTCCGCAGTTGGGCGAGTGGGT
Source organism: Gammaproteobacteria bacterium (assembly GCA_016194635.1). Lineage (GTDB taxonomy): Bacteria > Pseudomonadota > Gammaproteobacteria > UBA6429 > Thiohalophilaceae > JACQBC01. Next base: position 69,892 of record JACQBC010000032.1, read on the forward strand.
CGACGGGTTTCGCCTGGATCGATCCCTGCACCAGGGTCGCTACAGCCGCTTGTTCGAGGCCTATGATCCTGTTGAGAAGCGCCCTGTCGCGATTAAATTCCCGCATCCACGTATCCGTAGCGATGCCAATGTTTACAGCGGTTTTATACGCGAGGCCTGGGTAGCGTCGCAAGTAAGCAGTCCGTGGATCGCGCAGGTCTATTTATTGCCGCCAGGCCGTCAAACACGGTTATATTCGGTTGCGCCGTTTTACCGGGGCGAGACGTTGGAGGTGCGTTTGCTGCGTGCGCAGGTCAGCGTGAACCAAGGCATCGATATCGGCCTCAAATTGGCCGAGGCGCTGGATGCCCTGCATCGTAAGGGCATCGTGCACCGTGACGTGAAACCGGCCAATGTTATGCTGCTCGCCGCGGGCGGCTTGAAGCTGCTTGATCTCGGGCTCGCCTATGTCGCGGGGATGCCGGACGCACCCAGTGAATCAACCCCCGGAACGCTCAGCTACATGGCACCGGAACTGGCAAACGGCCACCCGGGCGATGCACGATCCGATGTGTACGCCTGCGGCATCACCCTGTTCCGGTTATTCAGCGGCGGTCACTTTCCTTACGGGCTCCGCCACCGCACAGCGCTGTCGAAGTATCGGCCCGATCTGCCTCCCTGGCTGGACGGCATACTCGAAAAAGCCAGCGCCACGGATCCAAAACAGCGCTACAACGACGCGATTGAATTGGCCAACGAACTCGAACACGCGCGTCTGCACGGTGGCTGGACCGTACCCGCGTCGCGCAGCCTATACGAAAAAAATCCCCTCGCGCTGTGGCAGGCAATCAGCGCCTTACTCGCGCTCGCCTTGTTGTGCCTAGTGTGGTGGGCGGCGCATCTTGACTAGCCGCGAGTGGGGTGGTTTTGCGTCGGGTTATGCACCTAGATGCTATTCTCTTGCGACCTTTTCTCGCCCCCTGTCTATACCGATACATCGATTCCGATGTGTAACCGTAAATTTACAGGAGCTGATAATGAAACGATTTCATGTACAGGTTGCAGTCGCCAATCTTGCCGCCCGCGTTGAGTTTTACAGCAAGTTGTTCGGCCAGGCCCCGAGCAAAACAAGGCCCGATTACGCCAAATGGATGCTGGATGATCCGCGCGTGAATTTCGCGATCTCGGCGCGCGGTCATGACCCTCGCAGAGGCTCAGGAATTCGGTGCCGACACGGCCAGCCCAGCCGGGGCATGCTACATTCCGGTGGCATCATCCGCGCAAGGCAGCGAGTCGGCCAAGAGTGCCCTGCTGCCTTCGCAACCTTGGACAGCGGAGAGAATATATAACTGTAGGACCAGGATTTCCCGCTGTCCTTTTTCTCATGGATAAATCCATAAGCAATCCAGTACCCTCTCCGCTGTAGAAATCCTTGACGCAGCGGCGCTGTTTCGTATACAAATATTGGCAGGCAGGGTAGCGTAAGCGATCACATGGAAAGGCTGGGCTATCCCGAGTATTCAACATCGGTTTAACCGCCCTGGTAGGGAGAGGGAGTCATGGAAAAAATCAAGCACTCGGTCGGTCGAGGCGGGGTAAATACTCCCCGTGACATCGTGATCGTCCAACGGCTATTGAACCGGCATCAAACCTCCTCCGGCGCGCTGCTGGCGGTGAACAGAATAATGGATGGACACACTCTGTCCAGGCTATTAAGGAGTTTCAGCAGCGGGTCGTGAAAATGCCCCGTCCCGATGGCCGGGTTGATCCGGGCAAGATGACCGCTGAGCTGTTGTACACTTCGCCGTACCTCGTGGTGATTCAGTCTATCGTGGATTATGTAAAATCACTTGTGGCCAATACCGAGACCCAGAAGAAAAAGTCCAGCGCGGGCGAGGCCGTCGTGTTACAAGCCAATATACTCTCACAACACAACCAGATTGCGTGGGGCGCGAAAGTCTCGCCGGAGTTTAAGGCCAAGGTCATTAAAATTTGTGATAATTTAGGGATTAACCCCGATTTCTTAATGACGTGTATGGCCTTTGAAACCAAAGAGACATTTAGTCCGTCTATAAAAAATGATGCGGGTAGTAGTGGTACGGGTTTAATTCAGTTTATGAAAGATACCGCAACTGATTTAAATACGACCACTGAAAAGCTTGCCGCAATGTCCGATATACAACAGCTCGATTATGTCGAAAAGTATTTTAAAAATAGAGTACGGATGTATAAAAGATTAGACACATTAGAGGATGTCTATTTTGCGATATTAAATCCAATCGGCATTGGAAAAAAAGACGATGACGTTATCTTTACGGAAGGCGTCAAAAACGGTGGCTACACCCCCAATAAAGGGCTTGATAAAGACCAGGATGGAAAAATTACCGTCGCAGAAGTAGCGGGTAAAATAAGGCATATGTATCACAGAGGTTTGAAGCAAGGTTATATCGGGTAACGGGAAAATATTTTAGGAGGATGAGACGATGACATACCTGCGTTCGGTTATTCTCGGTATGGGGCTGGTGATAGCCTCCTGTATGGCCGGTGAGCCGAGTAGTGTATGGTATGGCGAATATCATTTTGCGGGATTGGGGGGAGAAACCGGCGGCGGATCACCCATCGTGATGGACATTACACTAAATATACATACGCCCGGTCCCAACGACGCCTGTAATGTGCATATGATAGGCATTCAAAAAGACGAAACCATTTTCTGTACAACCACGGCTAACGATAGCAAGATTGATATTAGATTTAAAACCTATGATGATGGTAGAATTTTAAATGGATACGACGTTGCACGGTATAAAGTAGGTGAGATTTTATTTTCACTCGAAAAAGCAGTAGGAAAAGATAAGAAAATACTTTATATCCCCCATTGGGCATCGTATGTGCCTTTTGACGATATGGAAAAAGGCGGGAAGTATCAATTTGTGAAAACCAAATAATTGTTTTGTTGGCGTGTGATTATTACCGAATAACAAATAGGAGTTTCAACAGCGGGTCGTGAAAATGCCCCGCCCCGATGGCCGGGTTGATCCGGGCAAGATGACCGCTGAACTGTGGTACACCCCGCCGTACCTCGTGGTGATTCAGTCTATCGTAGAATATATAAAATCACTTGTGGCCAATACCGAGGCCCAGAAGAAAAAGTCCAGCGCGGGCGAGGCCGTCGTGTTACAAACCCATATACTCTCACAACACAACCAGATTGCGTGGGGCGCGAAAGTCTCGCCGGAGTGTAAGGCCAAGGTCATTAAAATTTGTGCAAACTTAGGGATTAACCCTACCCTTTTCTGTACAACCACGGCTAACGATAGCAAGATTGATATTAGATTTAAAACCTATGACGATGGTAGAATTTTAAACGGTGTAAATCATGAATCAGATCTTAGTCTATTCAGATTCGCTAACCTGGGGAATCATTCCGAACACTCGCAAGCGACTTGGTTTTGATCAGCGCTGGCCCGGTGTTATGGAGAATGCGTTACTTGAACGCGGCCGGCGGGTGCGAGTCATTGAGAATTGCCTCAACGGCCGTCGTACCGCTTGGCCAGATCCCTATAAACCGGGCCGCAATGGTTTAGAGGGCGTGGAGCAAATTATTGAAATGCACTCACCCTTGTCGTTAGTGATCGTGATGCTGGGGACCAATGATTTCCAGTCCATGCATGCGCACCGTGCCTGGCATGCGGCGCAAGGGGTCAAGGCAATTGTTAACCCGATCCGGCGCGCACCGGTGGAACCCGGAATGCCTATTGCTCCAATAATAGTAGTGGCCCCGCCCTCTATCGAAAATCCCCGCGGCCCGATTGCGGAAAAATTCCTCGGCGGCGATGAAAAGTGCACGGGTTTGGCCGAGGAATATCAAGTTGTCGCCGACGAAGTGGGGTGTGGATTTTTTGACGCCGCATCGGTAACGACCGCGAGTAAGGTCGACGGTATTCATTTGGATGAAGGCCAGCACGGGTTATTAGGTAACGCCTTGGCGCGGCATGTTGTGGAGTTTTATGCGGGAAATCTCGCATAATAGGCCCGCGCTTGTTGATTGACAAAATACGAGGTGAAACGCCGTGCAAAAAATCACGCCATTTTTGTGGTTCAATGACCAAGCCGAAGAGGCGGTGAATTTTTATATCTCGGTTTTCAAGCATGCAAAGATAAGCAGCGTTACGCGTTATGCGCAAGATGGGCCCGATCCAAAGGGCCCGGTGATGTCCATGACCTTCCAGCTTGAGGGACAGGAATTTATCGCGTTGAACGGTGGCCCTATGTTCAGCTTCACGCCCGCCATATCATTATTTGTAAACTGTGAAACCCAGCAAGAGGTAGATGAGTTGTAGGACAAGCTCTCCGCGGGTGGAGAAAAACAACGCTGCGGCTGGTTAAAAGACAAATATGGGTTGTCGTGGCAGATCATACCGGTCGCCTTGGGCCAAATGTTAAGTGACTCCGGCACGGTGAAATCAAAAAGGGTGATGCAGGCGATGTTACAAATGAATAAAATCGATATAACAGGATTAGAAAAAGCCCAGCAACAGCAATAACTTTCATAAAGTAGTCTTGGGAACTGGCATGAAGGATTTACATCATATCAACAACCCGCATCATAACGTGCCGACGGATACTACATTACCAAGCGTGATAGCCGTTAGCAGCAGCGCTGCGCACACGTTTAGTAAAATCAGCCGCGAATCGATCCAGCTGTTGGTGGGTTTGGGGGTTGAGGGGGATGCTCATAACGGGCACAGCGTAAAACACCGTTCACGCGTCGCTAAAGATCCCTCCCAGCCCAATCTCAGGCAAATTCATTTGCTGCACGCTGAATTATTTGACGAATTGCACACACTTGGTTTTATGATCGCAGCGGGACAACTTGGTGAGAATATAACAACCCGAGGAATCGATCTGCTGGGTTTACCCAGCGGCGCACGGCTGCATATTGGAGATACGGCGGTTGTAACACTCACCGGGCTTAGAAATCCCTGTGCCCAATTGGATAATTTTCAACAAGGGTTGCTTGCCGCCGTAGTGGGCCGGGATGAACAGGGCCGTCTTGTACGCAAGGCCGGTGTTATGGGTATCGTTACAGCGGCGGGTAGCGTAAAACCCAAGGATGCGATTGTTGTGGAGTTGCCGGAGCAACCCCATGTGCGCCTGGAAAAAGTATAGCACTCACCGCTATTTCCAGAGCGACCGCGCAAACGCCAGTGTAAAATCCGCCCGCACCTTGCTTGGTTTGCGAGGCGGTGAGGGCGTTACGAATTTCATCTTACCGATTTGTCGCAAGCAAACGTAATACAGCGCGAAACGGTTAATTCCATTATTCTCTCTAGAAACACCCTAGAAAATCAGTAAGATTACATATCAGCTCCGCACCGAAGCAGCATCGCACGGTTTGAGCCTGATCACCGCTTGGCTGCGCATGGAATGTTGAGGCCGTGAAGAAACGCGACATTCGCAAATTGAAAAATCTTTTATATACTGGATTTAGTGGATTACTACCCCCGGCATTTGAAAACCGGGTTTTTGTACAAGCTTGTTAGGCGATAGGACTACGCGTTCATTACTCGATGGAGGATTCAAATGTCACAACGTACTTATCTTGCGACGGGCCTTGTTCTGCTGGCAATGTCATTCCCGGCGTATTCGGACAGCCCGGCGGACTTTGGCCGATTTTTATCTAAGCCGCAAACCGAGTGGGACGCCGACGGCCGTGACATGTCCCTGCTCAGCGACTTCGTTTATGAGGACCAGCACCACACCCGTTGGACCGCCAAGAAAGGCGCGAGCATCAACGGTGCGTCGATCCCACAGGTCTTTTGGGGGATCATCGGCGGCCCGTTCGAGGGCAAGTACCGCAACGCGTCGGTGGTACACGACACCGAATGTGAACCGCCTTACAAGCACGACTGGAGAGACGTGCATCGGATGTTTTACAACGCAAGTCGAGCCGGCGGAGTTCCCATGTACAAAGCCAAGACCATGTATATGGCGGTGTATTTTTGCGGACCACGTTGGACCTGGAACGGCGTGAAACCGCACGACAGTTGTTTCCAACGCGATACCCTCATCCGTGGAATGGTGGTGTTGCGGAAAAATCCGGCGCTTTCGCTGGAGGCCATCGAAGCGTTCACTCCAGAGAGCTTGGCTTCGCAAGTGACCGACGCCGAACTCGCCGCGGAACGCACCCTTCTCGACCATGATCTCACCAAGGGAGGTAATCTGGATCTGCCCAAGTTATTGCCGTGAGCAGTTTTCACACGGGCGTTGCGTGTCGTCTAACCCTTCGGCGAATTATGCCGCGCTTTGAATTTTGACTTGACGGCCCACGTATAGCCGAACCGGCGCAGGGTGTGGAAAGTAAAGCAAAACCGCGTACACCAACCGAATATGCGATGCGTGTTTGCTAAGTAAACGTTGTGATGGTTGTTTGCGCGAAATAATCCAGTGCCTTACACTCTACAACACCCGGGTGCGGGATGCGGGGTGTGCTTAGAAAATCTATCCTGCCGGGTATAAACACATCGTCTACAAGCACACAATTTAATGACTAAACCAACATTTTTTATCACTGACGTTTTTGCCGCTTGCAAGTACGGAGGTAATCCGTTGGCTATATTCGTCGATTGTGAATCTTTGTCCGATCAGGAAATGCAGCAGATCGCAAAGGAAATCAATTTTTCAGAAACGACATTTATCACCTCGCGGCAACCCAAGGAGGGTGGCTACGTGCTACCACTACCCAAGACGGCATCGAGGTTTTTGTCGGCGGCAATATGGTTGAAGTGGCGCAGGGGGCATGGGGTTGGGTGGTATTGGTAGGCAACTTATGTGGAATATAAAATTCTTTACCCGTGCCACCACGCCCGCCACGCTTACAGCGATATATATAACGTCTTCAGCGGGACAACCCATGCGGGCGGTGACATCGGTAGAGGCCCTGTGTAACATTGGTTTACAGGGGGATCGCTACGCCAACCACGTCGGTTTTTGGCGGGCTACCGACGCCTGCCAGATCACGCTTATCAGCGAATACGATCTGCGGCAGGCGCTAAAACGCGCGTCGCGCGAATTACACGAGCACTTACTCAGCGGCCACCATCGCCGCAATCTAGTGATTAAAGGTTTGCGCAGTAACACACTCGAAGGCAGGCGGTTTCGGATCGGTACCGCGGTGTTTCATTACCATAAACCACGTCCACCCTGCGGTTATTTAGATCAGATCGAGGGCGAGGGTTTGAGTCGCGCCCTGGGTAGGCATAGCGGTGTTTGTCTAAGGGTCGTGACGAGTGGCAGTTTGAGCATCGGTGATAGTGTTGTGATCCTCGATCCATCGGTTTGAAAATCACAACGCCACTAAAATACGCATCAGCCAAGTAATAACTTTATTAAATTTGCCGGGAAGATTACCGTACAAATTGTTGTGTTGTTGCCCCCGGCGTTTGATTCTCGCATGGGGGCTGTCCAGAAAAATCACTAACGTTAGCCGCCTTACTAATGAGGCGTATGGAAAGGATACCCCCCACCAAGACCGTCAGCAGCAGGAATGCTGCTGTCGAGTCTACAGGGATGTATTGACGGCGTGTCTTGGTGGGGGGGTATCCTTTCCATATGACTCAGTAATAAGTCGGCCGCGCTGTGAAATATTACCCAACCTATTATGCAGTTGTTCATACATTTTAAAATGCGCCAAGCAGATACTGCTGCGCTATACACGCGACAAGATTTTATTACCAACCTGGATGACAAAAGCCAATTTCAATCGTTTTATGGATTTAAATGGTCGGGTATGTATCTTGAGCATTTAGCACCGCAACTGAAAAACGCAGGGAGAGGTAACAATGAAAAATATTAAGGCTACTCTAGGGTTGGATCATGGCGCACTTAATCTGATAGACCAGGTCATCACAGACTACAATGATACACCATCACCGTTCACGCCGAATAATTTCGAGCAAACCGAATCAACAGATACTAAATCTACTAAGTTCGCACGCGTTCCCGGCACGGGTATTCATACTGAAGCGGCGCGGCAAACACGCCTGAATTTTATTAAAGCGCATACAGCAACCAAACTTCAGCACGTGGAAAACACCTCGTTTGAGGCAAAAAGACTCAGCAATAATATTGAGTCGTTTATAGGCTCGATCGAAGTACCGGTTGGTATTGCCGGGCCCCTTAAAATAAATGGGCGGCACGCGAGCGGGGTATTTTATGCGCCGATAGCCACGTCGGAAGGCGCCCTGATTGCATCCATGTCGCGCGGTGCCTACGCACTTTCAACCGCCGGAGGTGTTACCACCCGAGTGCTCGCCCAGCGCATGATGCGCGTGCCTATGTTTTTATTCGCGGATCTTTCTAGGGCGGCGTTATTTGCCAATTGGGTGGAGGAATATAACCTCGAAATCAAGGCTGAAGCCGAAAAACATTCAAACTACGCAAGACTAATAGAATTGACACCGCAAGTATTCGGCAAGGCGGTGCATCTGCATTTTGTCTATGAAACTGGAGATGCCGCTGGACAAAACATGACAACCACCTGCACTTGGCAGGCGTGTTTATGGATCCTAAAACGCACAAAACAGCGCAACGACTTTGCTGTGGAAAAATTTGTTGTGGAGGGTGGCTTATCGAGTGATAAAAAAGTGTCGTATTTGAGTCTCATCAAGGGTCGGGGGGTAAGGGTCCAAGCCGAGGCGTTGTTGCCTGCGCGGGTTGTCAGGCGGGTGCTTAAAACCACACCCCATGATATAAAAGATATCTGGAACCAATTTGCGATTGGTGCCACAGGCGCCGGTATTATCGGATTAAACGTAAATATAGCCAATGCGATTGCCGGTATGTTTGTTTCCACCGGGCAAGATATTGCGTGCGTACATGAAAGTGCATTGGCCACTACTTTCTTTGATGTGACGCGTGAAGGAGATCTGTACGTCTGCATGTCAATGCCAACACTCCCTATTGGAACCATAGGCGGTGGCACCAGGTTACCGCACCAGCGCGAGTGTCTGGAAATGTTGGGTTGTTATGGCGCGGGGAACGCGCATAAACTCGCCGAAATTATCATTGGCTTTTGCCTGGCACTGGATCTATCAACCACTGCGGCGATCGTGGCCGGTCACTTCGCCACGGCCCATGAAATGCTGGGAAGAAACCGGGACATCAATCATTTAAAGCTCGGCGAGTTAAACGAGGAATTCTTTCAAGCCTATTTGCGTATGGCAAACGCCGATGCAACGCTTAAGGTAAAAGAAATCATCAGTCTCAATAGTATGGAATCCGGCAGCTCGTTGATCACCGAGATGACGGCGAGAAAACTCAAAAAAACCGTCGGCTTGTTCCCATTCGAGATTGTTTATGAAAGCGGGCAACGAACTTTATCCCAGTGTGTTATGGCGAAAATCAAACCCAGCTCAAAAGAAGTAGTGGGTGCATTAAACCAACTGGCCAGTATGTGTGGTGCGGAGTTGGCTGAGGAATTCGATAAGTACAAACACGAGGTGGGCCTGGGGGGCACCGATCGACGAGAGCTCGCTGTCTATCGTCAAACCGATAAACGTTTTACTCAACATATTCCTCAAGTGTTTGGGATATATGAAGACCTTGAACGGGAATCGTTTGTTATCGTGCAAGAGTTGCTTACCGATATGGAATTGATGGACTCCGCCAACGATGTTTCGCGCTGGACGGACGCTCACCTGCAGGCGGCTTTAAAGGGTATAGCGGCATGTCATGCCATTTGGTTTGAAAAAGAAGACGGCCTAAAAGCCAGTGATTGGTTAGGAGATTATCCCACGGCTGAACGACGTTGCAGGTTGATGCGCTTATATGGTTTATTAAATACTTACGCGTTACACGAATTTCCGCATTGGATCGGCGAAAAAGAATTCGCACGGTTTCAGGCTATTTTGGAGGCCATGCCGGGGTGGTGGGCGAAAATGCAGGCCATGCCAAAAACACTGATCCACAATGACTTCAACCCCAGAAACCTGGCGTTTCGCAAGACTACCGAGGGGTTACGCTTGTGTGTGTATGACTGGGAGTTGGCGACGATCCATTTACCCCAGGTTGATGTGGTCGAATTGCTGGCGTATACCTTAGCTAACGACGTAACACCTAGACGCGTGGTTAATTTAGTTAACTTTCATCGTCAGCAGCTTGAGCAGCAGATTGGAAAAACGATTGCCGCTGATAGTTGGTGGGAAGGGTTTCGTTACGCAACTTGGGACTTTTTCATCAGCAGGATGTCATTATATTTAATGACGCACGCCTTCAGGAACTATGAATTTATTGAGCGGGTATATGCTTCCTTGTGGAAACTGCTCGATATTGTTGACGAGTACGAAATCACAGCAATCGAATAAACCTTGGTACACACGCCGCACAAACTTTAAGCGGAGGAATTATGAGAGCACAGAGTGATATCCAAAGCAATTCCCGCCACCATGGCATGGGTGATTTTTTTATTATCCGCCTGAATGTGGTTGATATGGTTACATTGTCGGGTGTTGTATTGTCATGCATCAGTATCGCCCTGATGCTCAATGGAAAACGGGAGCTATCCTTAGCGATCCTATATTTAGCGGTGATCGCCGATGCTTTTGATGGTGTGTTGGCGCGTAAATTAAAACTCGAAAGAGATTTTGGCCGCTACTTGGACGGGTTTGTGGATACGCTGGATTATCTAGTGGCGCCGGCTTTATTTGTGTTTTTATGGGGATTCAATGCCTGGTACCAGGGTTTGTTACTGGTAATATTCATCATGTGCGGCTTTATTCGGCTTGCGGTTTTTAATCAAGTGGGGAATATTACCAATGCCGAGCATCGCTTGAGTTACTGGGGCGCGCCCGTGTTCTGGAGTACGCTGGCGCTCGGGCCGATTTTTATCGCCCACTGGTTCATCCATAAAGAATTAGTTTTCTATCTATTAATGTTAATACTGCCCCTGTTTTCGATTGCAATGTTACACAACGGACAGTATTACAAATTCAAAAGCCCACTGGTGATGCTGACCGGGCTATTGGCATTCAGCATGTTATTTATCAATACGGAATTCAGTGCATGGCAGAAACACATGTTAACCGCGGTTCTGGCCATTTTCCCCTTGGTGTTTGCCGGCGTATTGCATATGTTGGTGGTTAAGCATAATTTTCTACAGACTTTAGCAATACCGATTAACAAAACGTGGTTTGGCGCCTCGAAGACGTGGCGCGGGGTGGTCGTGATGCCGTTATTCTGCGCGGCGGGGTTTTATATAATGGATAGATTTTTCAACGTTACTATCGCGCATTTGAGCTTTGATATAAATCGTTATTCGCCTGTTGCCTTAGGTTTGATGCTCGGCCTGGCGTATATTATGGCTGAACTGCCTAATTCATTCATAAAAAGAAGAATGGGAATAGCCGCTGGGGCATTGCCAGGCAAACATAAATTAATTTTTATCATGGCGGATCAGCTTGATTCCGTGATTGGCTGTGGATTGGTGTACGTCATCGTGGTGGGCATGCCACTGGTGACTTTCTTGTATCTTACTGTTATCGGTGTATACATTGCCTTGGCGGTAAAAAGTATTTTGTACTACTTGGGGTACAAGAAAACACGGGCCTAGTTTATAACGCTAGGGCGGGCGCCTATGAATATAAAAACACTAAAAACACTGGTCATTACATCCAAAGTAACCTTTGCGCCGGATAATTACGATCCTTTAATTATTGGGTTGGCGTCCTGCCCGCAAGTCGGCGGTTTATTGGTATTAAATAATAGAAGCTTGTCTATTTTTGTCCGATCAATCGGAGCTTTGGTGCATGGAGCTTATCACTTAGGAACTACACTGATCAGCAATCACTTCAGTAACAGCCAAGAACGCCGTGAGCGCGCCTATCGAACCCATGGCAAACCGGTCTGGACTCTAAAATGTCTAAATGGCCCCGAGGTATTAAAAATCATTGCTGAAAATCAGTTTGATCTGCTATTAAATGCACGGACGCGAGTGTTTTTTGAAAAGCCCCTCCTTGAACAACCACGGCTGGGCGCAATAAACATTCATCATGGATTATTGCCCGAGCAACGCGGACTGATGTGCGATCTGTGGTCATTATCGAGCGATGAACCCTCGGGATTTTCGCTGCATAAAATGAACGCTGAAATTGACAGCGGTGGTATTGTAAAAGTCGTCAAGGTGTCTGACGGCACCGATAAAGACTATATAGGCTATTTAAATAAAGCCTCGCAGGTAGAGTTAGAGACGGTTTGTGAAACGCTTCAAGACATCGAGTCAGCGGGAGAAATTAAAACCTTTCCGAATATCAAGTCCAGCGATCGGCCGAGGTACACCGACCCTACTCGCCAAGATATTAAACGCATTAAATGCAAAGGGGTGTTGCTATGAGTAAACTACTGGTAGCCCTGCACGGCAACCCAGGCGATAGTAGCGATTTCGATATGTTGTTAAATAAACTCGCAATTGATACACAAGCCAACATCATTGTTCCTCGCCGGCCGGTTGCGGGGGCTGATCTCGATCGATTGAGTATTGCTATTGAGGCCAATATAGCGCTCTTCACCCCAAGCGAGGTCACGGTAATCGCTTATTCCTGGGGGTGTTATCTTGCGTGCTGGTGGCTTGTTACCAGCCAGTGTAATATAACCAAACTGATCCTTATCAGCCCGACGATCGTTGCGGAAAACCCCCTGTCTTGGTTCGCGATAATACTCACCAAGCTGCCTGTTATTGGTAATCTTCTGCTAAAGAAAATAGCAAAAACCAAATCCCATGAGTTTATTGAAAAAAGTTTCTACCCGCAGCAGGCTTCGGTGCAGGACCGAGCCAGCCTCTACAACAAACTCAATAATCCGCTGTTATGGAGGGGCGCCATCCGTTATAAATACCAGCAGCAAGCACGTGGTATAAATAAGTTAAAACCGATTGATAATATCAATACAATCATTATACGCGGCACGCTGGATAACGCCGCCAATTGGCCCATGCAGCAACAGGCACTGCGCAGGCTTTTCCCAGCCTGGGACAAGGTTTGTGTACATGCGATCCAACATGCCGGCCATGCCTTGCCCTGGACCGCAACAAACCAACTTGTCCAGATTATACAAAGCGAAATCGGTTTAAAAACTACACATCTTTGCTCAAGCATGGAATATTCATCGAAGCAAGATCAACATAACGTGGTTTCATTTCTAAAGCAGCATGCGCAGCGAACCCCGCGCAGGATTGCATTACGCTGGGCGCTCCCCGATGAAGTACAGGCTTTTAGCGGCGATGTGACGACAAAATTTAACGCCAATGAGATTAATTATGCGGACCTCTACCAGCGGATCGGATGTTTGGCACAAGGATTGGCGGAGCTTGGTCTGCACTCGGGTGATCGGGTTATTGTATTTTTGCCGATGAGCCTGGAGATGTATGTCGCAATGTTTGCGATTCAGTATATTGGCGCGATTGCGGTTTTTTTGGATTCATGGGCGCGCCGAAATCAATTGGGCGCCAGCGCCCGGTGTGTGACACCCAGGGCGATGATCAGTCATAAGCGGGCCTTTGACGTCATCGCGGGAATACCCGAACTTGATGCTATACCGTTACGGATTATCGCCGGGCCTGGCTATGACGACTCGTTCTGTGCGCAACTGGAAACGTTGCTGGCGACGCCTGGCCGCGCAGCGATGAGCGCGGTGAACCCCGATGACACCGCGTTAATCACTTTCACCACCGGAAGTTCCGGCGAGCCCAAGGGCGCAAACCGGACCCACCGATTCTTATACGCGCAACACGCGGCCCTCACTGCGGTGGTGCCCTATCGAGATCAGGCAACGGATATACCGGCATTTCCGATTTTTTCCCTGAACAATCTAGCGAGCGGGATAACCACCGTGCTGCCCGCCATCGACCTCGCGCGGCCGCATCCCAACGACGCCGCGGCGCTGGTCAGCCAGGTACTGCATGAAAAAATCACTTGCACAACGCTCTCGCCGTCGATGTTAAATGGTCTTTCCGATTTTTGCAGGCGTAGCAATATACAACTTGCCTCGATCCAGCGCGTTATTACCGGTGGCGCGCCGATTAGCCGGGATAATGTGCGTGACTTCCACGCTATCGCGCCGGCCGCGGAGATCTGGATATTGTACGGATCCACGGAAGTGGAACCCATGGCCCATATCGAAGCCAAAGAAATGTTGGCTTTGGAAAACCACCCTGATGTGGAAATCGTTGAGGAAGGTGTCAACGTCGGCCACATTGCTCCTGGCTTGAACTATAAATTCATCAAGCCGTACAAAGACGCCATTGATTTCGCTCAGTTTAAGTGGGAAGAATGGGAGGTGCGCAGTGGTGAAGTGGGTGAATTTATTGTGGCGGGAGACCACGTTTGCGCCGATTATTATAACAACAATAATGCATTCTTCAGGACAAAAATCCGTGCACAAGACGGCACGGTCTGGCATCGAACCGGCGACCTAGCGCGCCTGGATGAGCGCGGTTACCTTTGGGTCGTTGGTCGGGTTCACACTATGATTTGCAGACAGGGTCAAAACTTTTACCCCGTCAAGGCTGAAGTATTGTTGAATCGCTGTAGCTTCATCAAAAAAGCCGCGTTTTTGGGTATTGACGATGGGCGTCTGGGTGAACGTACCGCCGTAGTTGTAGAGTTTTGCGCCGGATTCCAAGACAAGCCGGCGGGGATCAAGGAAATTCTACGCCTGTTTCACAAAAACAAGCTGCGGGTGGATTCCTTATATGAAGTTGATGCCATCCCCATGGACCCTAGGCACCATAGCAAGGTGGAATACGGCTTATTGCGCACCAAGCTTCATGCCGAGCGGATTAAAGATCTGCTAGCTCAGCAAAAGAAAACACTGGAAAAAATTCAACATGCACTCACCGACGATAGCTTTTGACAAAACTAAAACACTTAATCGCTGGTGGACATTTATACGCGAGCGATTTCCCCTTGTGGAGCACGCGGTAAGTATCTTCTGTTTGACGCTTGCCAATAGTGTTGTCGCCTGCGCGATTACCGCGAGGGATTTTAATAGTTATAATTTCTGCATCGCCTATACTGTCTGCTTGTTATTCTTCTTTCGGCTGCGGTGTTTTGATGAAATAAAAGACTATGCGACCGACAAGCTGGTTAATCCAGCCCGGCCTTTGGCAAGGGGGCTGATTAGCCAAGGGGATGTTAAGCGCATGTTTGTACTCCTCACCCTCGCCGAAATGGTGTTGGTGAGCTTGCTGGGGGCCAGCGCCTTGTTAGCGCACTCGATAGCGGTTGTTTATAGTTACCTGATGTACAAGGAGTTTTTTATAGGAAAATATTTATCCCCGCACCTAACCACCTATGCATTGACCCATACCTTTGTTTCGGTGCTGGTGGCGTATTCCATATTTTCACAATTGACGGGCACCGGTGTGGACAGATTCACTGTGGAGTTAGTGGTATTTGGGTTGGCCAGTTGGGCGATATTCAATTTGTTCGAGTTCGCGCGAAAAACCTACGCCCCGTTAGAAGAACGTAACAACGTTGCCACTTATACCACAACCTTCGGCAGTGTTGGCGCCGTCGTGCTGAGTTTGAGCCAAATCGCGGCGTCGATACTGGTGATAGTTTATCTTTACCGGCACAACACCATTTTCGACCTGACGAATATTTATTATTACCTAGTGGCCGCGTCGGTTCCGGTTTTATCAGGGATCCTGTTTCTTATCAGGGAAACCCCGGGTTCGGCCAGGCTCTTCCGCGCTACCTGCGCCGTGTATCTAATAGCCTATTACGGGTTGGTCGCTTACCAGGGTTTTACCAGCCACAACGTTTTTCACAGTGCATAATCAGGCGGTTTATATCCCATGTTAGTACAAAGAAACTCTACCGATTATTTTGCAAGAAATGAATCCGGCGGAAAGGGCTACAATCTTTATTTAATGCAGCAAGCCGGGATCCCGGTTCCCGATTGGGTGATTGTGGGTAAATCGGTGTACGGCGCCTTTATATCAAAGAGCGGTCTTTTACCCAAAATAAACCAGTTAATACAGGCATTTCAGGCTAACACGCTCGGCGCAGGGCAGCTGTCTGACGGCGTTAAACGATTAATAATAGACACCACGTTACCTCCTGATATTGTGAGTCTGGTTAATGAGGCTTACCAAAAAGTAGCGCGCGGTGGGATGATCGCGGTGCGTTCATCCGCGGCCGATGAGGACGGTTCGACCTACTCGTTCGCGGGTCAGTTATCGTCGTATTTGTACGTGAACACCGTTGTGGATGCGGCACGCTACCTTAAGCTTTGCTGGGCCTCGGCGTTTTCCGCAAGGGCCATCGCCTACCGCGTGGAAAATACATTATCGTTGCAGGATGTTTCGGTGGCGGTGATTTTCCAAACGATGATCGACCCGGACGCGTCAGGGGTGATGTTTACGTGTGACCCGGCGGATGCCACCGCCGATAACTATGTCATCAGCGCGGTGTATGGCGTCGGCGAGGGTCTGGTCTCGGGCCTACTGGAGTGTGATACTTTTTGGGTCGAGGCCCAGAGCGGGCGACTTCTCCGCCGTGAGATCGTGGAAAAACAGCGAATGCTACGGCAGGGGGGCTCGGGTCACTGTGAGCCGCAGGCGGTTGATCCCGCCAAGACGCGGCTTCCCACCCTTGACCATGCTCAATTAAATGAATTGATCGCCCTGGGGGCAACGCTGCGTGAAATATACAAAATGCCACAAGACATCGAGTGGGCGATAGCCGCCGGGCAGTTGTTCATACTACAAACCCGTCCGGTGACGACTATCAAGTACAACACCCAGGGATTTCCCAACCTATGGGATAACGCTAATATCGTCGAGAGTTATGCCGGGATAACCTTACCGTTGACTTTCAGCTTCGCGTTAGAAAATTACAAAAACGTGTACATTCAGTTTTGTGGAATTCTCGGTGTGTCCGCGGCGGTGGTGAAAGACATGGAGCACTATTTAGGTAATATGCTGGGCTGCATTAACGGACGGGTTTTCTACAATTTATACAATTGGTATAAATTAGTCGGAGTATTACCCGGATTCAAACACAACCGGCAGTTTATGGAGACCATGATGGGGGTTGGACAGTCTTTGTCCGCCGAGATAAAAGAACGTATCGAGCCCCACCCTTCGTGGAATACCCTGCTCGGAAGACTCCGTAAGTTACGCACCGGATTAACCTTCATCTACTACCATTTCACGATCAACGCCATAGTCGAGAAATTTCTGCGTGATTTTGACCGGGACTACCAAATTTATCGTCGAAAACCGTTCTCAAAAATGCGCGGCGATGAGCTTTTCAGGTTGTATATCGAGATAAATAGGAAATTTCTTAATAAATGGAAAGCACCGATTATTAACGATTTTTTGTGTATGGTGCACTTCGGGATTTTAAATAAACTCACTGTAAAATGGCTTTCCCAAGTCAATTGTAACCTGCAAAATGATCTTTTAGCGGGGGGTGGCGACTTAGAAAGCGCTGAACCCACTAAAATGTTAATCCGCTACGCGAATGAAATAAGCGACAATCAAGCGCTACATGCCCTTGTTATGTCCACCCCCGATTACGTTTTATTTGAAGCATTAAAACAGAGCGACTTCCAGGAGTTTTATGCCAAGGTTTGCCATTACATCGATCGCTTTGGGTATCGCTGCAACAGTGAAATGAAGCTGGAAGTCAAAGATTTGTATGTTGATCCAAGTTTTATGTTTACTTGCATCAAGAACTATATTCGCGCGGGAATCAGCGTCACCTCGGCCTCGGCAGGCAGGGAAAAGGCGTTGCGCGCTGCGGCTGAAACTACACTAAATGCGGCGCTGCACGGCTGGAAAAAAATACTTTACCGGTGGTCATTAAATCATGCCCGGCAAGCGTTGAAAAATCGTGAAAATACGCGGTTTTCCCGCACCCGCATATATGGGGTGGTGCGGGCGCTATTCAGGGAACTTGGAGCGCGTTTACGTCAAGACGGGGTGATTACAGCACCCGAGGATATCTACTATCTCACTTTGCAAGAACTGTACGGCATCTATCAGGGGACGCTTACCAGTTATAACTTGAAAGCCTTGGCGGCGCTACGCAAACATGATTATTGCGATTACCAATCACTAGAACCAAAAATTCGTTTTCAAACCCGTGGACCGGTGTACTGGAAAAATGATTTTCTGGAGAAGCCAGACCCAACCCCGATCTCCCCCGGCACAGAGTGTGACTTAAGCGGTATCGCTTGTTGTCCCGGGATAGTCGAGGCCAAGGTTC
The DNA here is from genome assembly GCA_016194635.1 of Gammaproteobacteria bacterium. Lineage (GTDB taxonomy): Bacteria > Pseudomonadota > Gammaproteobacteria > UBA6429 > Thiohalophilaceae > JACQBC01. The sequence goes on from JACQBC010000032.1 coordinate 88,143, forward strand.
GGGTGATCCATTCGCTCACGGATGATCTGGTCTTGAATGGCGAGATACTGGTTGCCATGCGGACTGATCCGGGCTGGGTCCCGATCTTTCCCAGCATATCCGGCTTGTTGGTTGAGCGCGGCAGTCTGCTTTCGCATTCGGCGATCGTCGCGCGCGAAATGGGTATTCCTGCCGTCGTCGGCATTAAGGGTCTGTTAACCACGTTAACCGACGGTATGGTAGTACGTATGGACGGTAAAAACGGTACAGTTAAAATTCTGAAACGCGCTTAGGGTGCCTAGAGTAATATCAGTGAGGTAAGCCGAATCACATAACCCATCAGCACCGACTAAGCCCACCGAGCCAAGGTTATTATGTGCTATACCTAAATGAGTGGTGAACTACAAGGGCGTGTACATGATTAGTCATGGAGTCATACGTTTAGCCAATCGCCGTGATATCCCCTACATCGCAGTGTTATCGCGGGATAGCGTGGAGCAGGGCTTGGGTTGGAGCTGGACAGCGGCGCGGGTGGGTAAAAGTTTGCAGGATGAATCCACCAATGTGGTGGTTGCCAGCACCGCCACCAAGCTGCTGGGGTTCGGCATTATGGAGTACAACCTCAATGACGCACACCTGGTATTATTGGCGGTTGATCCTACGGTGCGTCGGCAGGGGATCGGTTCCAGGTTAATGGCATGGCTGGAGTTAACCTGTTCTACCGCCGGGATTGGCAATATTGGTCTTGAGGCGCGGGTGATCAATACGCGCGCGCGGACTTTTTATTACCGGCTTGGATACCATGAAATTAACATTATTCCAAGGTTTTACCATGGCCGCGAAGATGCGGTGCGGATGATGAAAAAACTGTGGTAGATCAAAACCCTACGCAATGTCGCATAACCGACACTTCTTATAATCCTGTAACAGTTGTGACAATTTGTCAGGTATCGCAAGTTACCTGGTAAGACTTGAATGCCCTGCCTATACTGACACTCGTCGATTAAAACGTTGTACCCGTAATAGGTGTGATGTGATTACGTTACGGAATGCGCACTTTATGCAAAGGAAGATAACCGATCAGTGGGGAACACAATGAGCATGGAATTTACTATCGAATACCGCGGTGACTACCTGTATGTGTTGGTAGGCAAGTCCTATGAAATTACGCCCGTCAGCATGGGAATGTTCTGGCCCGCCATCACCCAGGCGTGTGAGCAATACCAATGTTGGCGTGTATTGTCGGAAGGTATTATTACGGCACGGCGTATGAGCACCGTAGATGCCTTTAATTCCGCACTCCAGGCCGCGAGCAACGCCCAGCTAACCTTGGCGTGTTGTTTTCACGGCTACCAGCCCGATGAATTAACCGAATTCTTCAAGACCGTGGCTTATAATCGTGGTGTGCGCATCGAATTTTTTTCAAACCTAGAACAGGCCTACCGTTGGCTGGGCGTTGAACAGCGCAAGGTCAGCATGGCGCACTGAGGCCATGCCAACCCTGCTAACCCATCCGGCGGTTCCGTTGGCGGTGGGTATAACCCTTGGCCGTAAGATCCTCCCACCTCGATTGCTGCTGGTTGGAATGGTCGCCGCGATGTTACCCGATCTGGACGTGGTCGGTTTGCAGCACGGCGTGGCGTATGCCGCCGCGTATGGACACCGCGGGGTAACTCATTCGCTCAGCATTGCACTGGTAACGGCTTTATTACTGTCATTGACCTACCGCCGGTTGAAGGTGAATTACACTACGGCCTGTTGGTTTTTATTCATCAGCATCGGATCACACGGCGTGTTGGACGCGTTCACCAATGGTGGATTGGGGATAGCGTTGGCCTGGCCGTTTTCGGAACAACGCTATTTTGCACCCTGGCGGGTGATTGAGGTGTCCCCTTTGGGAGTGGAGCGGTTTTTCTCCGTGCGCGGCTGGGAGGTATTACAATCCGAAGCCGTTTGGGTGTGGTTGCCGCTACTGGTCGTGGCGGGTGTTGGCGGATTCATTCGTCGGAGCTTAACGCCGCCACCAGGGCCAGATCCCCGGGGCGCACCGAATCAAGGTTAAAGTTTTTAGCACTGGCATACATCCGGGTTAACGCCGCGGCCATCGGCATCACCGGGGTAGTGACGCCTTTTTTGGTTTTATGAAAGCGCACCGGGTTGATCCGGGCCACGACGTAATTGCGCAAATACGGGGATTTAAAACCCTTGGCTTGTAACTTCGCGATGATCTTTTTAACCTCGGCCTCAATCGATTCCAGACGCGAGGCATAATCCTCACGCTGCCGCAGACTCACGGCGAGGCCACGATCGGCGAAACGATCCAGTTTTTTTAAAAAAGGACTGTAGGCCCCGCCGCCAAAGCGGCTGGTCTTTTCGTAAATAATGCCCAGGGTGAGAAATTCCGGCGCCTCGAATTCATTGCGGTAATCGGATTCCTTGCCGCGCGGCGCGCGTTGGGCGAGATTGCGTGCCATGCGGATCACTTCCAGGCTGCGATCTTTTAAGTTATGCGCCTTTTCAGTATTGAGCGCGAGGATGCGAAACGCCAGCTGTTCATCCGGTGATACCAAGGCGGTGATTTGTTTCAGGCCCAAGACCTTGGCGGCCGCGAGGCGGTGCCGGCCGTTGGGGGTCCAGAGTTGTTGGCCTTGTCCGCGCACCACGATCAAGGGATCTAAAAACGCACCGCTCTCCTCGATCTTCTGCGCCAGGCGTTTTACATGGGTAGGCGAGAGGTCGCGCTGAAACGGCGTGGGCTCGATGGCGGACAGCGGCAAGGTGGCGATGATGATTGGCCTACCCGACAAGGGTTCGTGGTAGGCGCCGATCACCGCGCCACCTTTATGGGCAATCTCCCGCGACAATTCCGCCAGCGCTGGATCGGTTTTGTCTAACACGATTTGCTCGGCCGCCAAGCCGCGTTTGGTCTTGCTCGGCGCCAGAGGGGTTGATTTGGTTTTCTTACGTAGCGAGGTTTTTTTCTTAATCGCCATAATGAAACTCCCTTTGGTTGGACCGACTCGCACTGCACGTGCGCGGGGGGATGGTATACCATGGTTTGCCGCCCTTTGGTGGGTACCGCTCCAGGTCTATCATCCCAATTTACAACTGATGTTTAATAATCTCCGCTACTCTAAAGGCGTTAGCATAGATGGTCCAGGTGAAGGGCACGCTGCCGCCGGTGGGCATGAAGCTGCCGTCGGTGACGAACAGGTTCGTGGCATTATGCATCCGACAATCGCTGTCCAGCACCGAGGATTTGGGATCGGTACCAAATCGGCATCCACCGGCCATGAGGTTCTGCGGCGGCGAAGTGCTGGCGCTACCGCTGATATTTTTCGCGCCCATCGCAGTGAGCACGGTCTTGGCTTGATTGCTTAAATAGGTACCGATGATCACATCCTGCGGATGCGAGTTCAAACGTATCTTGGCCACCGGCTTGCCCCATTTATCCTTCACCGCGCTGTCTAAACTTACAAAACAATCGTCCGTGGGCAGCCAATCACAAAACACTTCGTAGTCGAGGTATTGCGCGCGGGTGAATTCGTTTTTGAGACGTTGCTTGAGGGCCTGGCCCCAGATCAATTCGTCGTTGTCGTCGCGGCGCAAGCCCACCGCGCGCGAGATCGGATTGGGGTGGCGGAGCAGAAAATCGATGGTGCCGCCTTTACGTTTTCCACCTAGCTGTTTTTCGTTAATAAAATACCATTCTTGCAAGCTACGATTCACAAACGGGCCAATCTGTTTGAGGGCCTGGGCTTGGTCGGTGCTGAAATCCGCGTATTCAAATTCACCCCGACCGGAGCCCCCGGCGGAAAAAATCAAGTTTTTACCCACCTGTTGATAGCGGTTCCCCAGCCCTTGCGGGTGTTTGGGGCCGGTGGAAAGTAACAGCAGGCGTGCGGTTTCCACGGCTTGGCAGGCCACCACGAAAATCTTGGCGCGAACCCGCTGTATATTATTCACGGTATCAACGTATTCCGCGGCAGTAACGCGACCGCTATCATCGCTGATCAGGCGTTGTACCTGCGCGTGCGGGCGGATTTCACACTGCCCGGTTTTAATCGCGCGATCCAGCAACGCCACCCGTGCGCTGCCCTTGGCGCCGGTGGCGCAGCCATAGCTGCCGCAATAACCGGCGTATTCACAGGCGCGGCGCTCATCCACCGGGCGCGACAACACCGCGCGGGGTGTGGGGATGGCGTGTAATTTTAATTGTTCACAGGCGTGATCAAACACGCGGCTGAGCAGGTGCTCGGCGGTGGGGGGATAGGGGAATTCGGCTGTGGAACGCGGTTCGGCAAACGGATGGGCCACCACGCGGCCGGAGATCCCGACCTCGGTTTCCACCTGGGTGTAATACGGTTCCAGCTGTGAGTAACTGATCGGCCAGTCCGCGACGTTGGCGTTTTTTATCGGGCCGAATTCACTGCGCAACTGAAAGTCTTGAGGTTTGAGACGGAAAAAAAATCCGCTCATAAAGTTGGTTGAGCCGCCTACGACATTGCCATTCCAAAAATCCCAACCCGAGTCATAGGTGGATTGCGCCTTCCAGTTTTTACCCTCCCGTTCTTCGATGACGTGGCGTTCGTCGCGTAAATTGGGCGTATAGGTACTGCGGCGGCAACAAGCGATTTCATCTTTAAAATAATCGCTGGTCTTCAGCCAGGGGCCTTTTTCCAGCACCAGTACGCGGTATCCGGCTTGGGCCAGCGTCAAGGCCACCGGTCCGCCGCCCGCGCCGCTACCGATGATACAGACGTCGTAGTGATCCGTCATGGCTGACGAATAACCCCTGGGTTATTCATACCAAGCTTTTTCGCGGCCGGTTTTGAGCGTGGTGATTTTCTTCAAGCGTTCACCGCTGGTGTTGAGCGCGGCCAATGCCCAAAGCTTGTAGAGATCATCGGGCGATTTTGGTTTGCTGGTGAGGATATACAAATGTTGCGGGTTAAAGCCGTAGCTGCCGAACATTTCGGCCAAATAGGCGGTGAGCTGTTGTAAGGTACCGATAAACACCTTCGGTGTGATTTCGGCAGGCAGATTAAAGAACTGCGCCACGCTGGGATCCACAATATCAAAGCTGTTGATACGCAAGTGGTAGTGGTAACTTCCCAGGCTGTACAAGTCCGGGCGTAGGCCGGTTTCAATGAAAATATCCGAGGCCAGCGACTGACAGGCCGCCAGACAACTGCCGGTGCGTTTTGAGGCGTGCCGGTGTAGGTTCTGCATCGAACTTTCTATGCTGTGCATATTCAACCTCTTATGTTTATGTGGGTTCGGTAATTTGGTTGTGTAAAACAACCGACACTTATTTCTTGGTAAGGACACCTTGTGTGTCGGGTACTATCGTTTCCCAGGGACAGATACGCGCAGCCTGCGCCTGCGGGCCACGTCACACAGGCGTTATGCGTGGAAGAGACCCTTGCTCGGTCGCGGGAAGCCCGGCGTATGCTCCAACCATCGCCAGCCAATACCGTTGGGATTGCCGCCGTACACCGGGTCGCCTAACATGGCCTCTAATATATAGGTAAGCAAGGCGCCCAACCAGCGATCCCCAACGCGGGATTCCGCCAGATCTCGCAACAGCGGATCGCGCAGTGCGGGGTCGAGCATTAAAAATGCCCGCTGGTGCTGCTCCTGACAAATATCGTCGAGCCGGTGTGCCCCGTCAAGAATAAATTGCCGCTCTTCGGGATCAAAGTCCGAGGTCTGTAACAAGGCGTGTAAATAAGGTGTTGCGCGGATGTCAGCGGCTCCGGGCCCGAACGCATCGTGCGGCAATAATATTTCTTGGACAGCGGCCAAGGTCGGCCAGGGGGCCTGGCTCAGCGGAGGGCTAGTGCTGCGCTGATCCGAACATCCCGGCAATGAACTGACAAGCGGTGCCAAGGCGATCACGGTGGCGGTTTTTACCGTCGCGCGCAAAAACGCCCGGCGCTGCCAGCGGTGGGGTAGGTCGTCCAAGAAGGCGCGGCTGTAGGTGCGGTTCCATATATCGAGTGATTTCATATGTTTTTATCATGAACAATGCAATTATTCATAAGATGACGCATTGCGATAAAACCTGACCGCGATGCGACATTATAAATGCGGTGGAAAACCTCAGTGCGACTCTTGCGCCGGTAATACAATGATGGGGTTACCTTGAGGGTCTTGTTGAATATGGGTTTTGTTTGGGTGTTCGGGGTTGAGTTTGGCTTTTTCTCCCACCGCCACAGGGATCATGATGGATTTGTTCTGCAGTTGGCCATTGGCATCCTCCAGGGTCGCGCTAACACTGACATAATGCAAACCTTCCGCCTGTGGCAGGACTTCGACGGTCTGGGTTAATAATTTCCCGGTTGCGGGGTCGGGAATATTAACCTCGCTTACAGGATCTAAGCCCGTCAACGCGCCTTGCATATGATAGGAAACATTAAGATTATGCGCCGGGACCAGCGGTTTGAAGTTAATGGAGATTTTTAAAGGAACACTTACCGCCGGCGTGCCGGACAGTTGGTAGGTGATATCAATCGGCGCAGAGGGTTTCCCCGCGGAACGGGGCCTGATCTCGTGCGCGTGTTTATCCGTGGATTGAGAGGTCGGGATGGGTTGGTTTGCAGATGAATTGCAAGCGCACAGCGGGGCCGTTATGAGGCCAACCAAACCCAGGATGAAAGTAAATCGGATATGCATAAGTAATCTCCGGGCTAATTGATATTAATGGAGAGACACGACGTGCCAGAGCGAGTAGGTTGTGGGCTGATGAGATTGTAGTCGTCCACTTCGATAATGTACTCACCCGAAGAAAAAGTGTAGGGCAGGCTGTCACTGGTTCCGGTATTTTCCGCTTGGGCGACAATTCGTCCATTCTGATGCAGATAGATATCCGGGTCGGAAAGTGAGTCACCGCTGACCGTGATGGTATGTGCTCCCGGCGAGTTAACGATTAAACGCAAATAACGCCAATTACCAAGCAAGTTATAGGCGCCCGGCGTAGGATTGGTAGTGCATAGGCTAGAAATATTTCCGCCGACCGAGATAGGCGTGTAAATAGGCAGTGCGTTGGTGCCGAGGCCGCCGCTATTCGTTTCGGTGATTCCATAGGAATCAATAGGGTTGCTAACCACATTCTGATTGTTCACCAAGGCATTGATGGCGGCGAGGCTGGTGGGATCAGTAGCGTAATTCGCTTTTAACGCGGTAATGAAGGTGAACAGGCTGGTAAACGCCGGGGTGGTTTTTTGTTGGGTTGTTAATACCGTAAAGATGGGGGTAAAGCCCAGGCTGATAGTGTCGACGCCGTCGTTAGTGCTGTCATATAAATCATAAAGGATGGATTGCACCGATCCTTCACTATACCAACCGGGATTGGTGACAGAATTATTTTCGACACTAAAAGAAAATCCAGCCCCCTGGCCAGTACCGCTGGAGTCGATATAAACTGGATCATTAGTTGCCATACCCGAAAAAGCATTACCCCAGCCCTCACTGAAGGCGACGCGCATGTCTAATCTAAGACCACCAGAATGCGAACCCCCTATCGAGTCTGAGCGCGAGAATAGATCTTCCACGTAGTGACCAAATTCGTGGATGATCACATGATCATCGTATTCGTCGGTATCGGTGTCGGCCGCACCTAAAATATAAATATTGGAGTCGAAATAATACGTGGTCCCAATTTGCCCCGGTAGGTTGCCCGAGGCGGGGACATTATTCGGACTCCAGTTGAGCGAGAGTCCGGGGAAGGCGGTGTTAGGGGCGGAAGCTGAAATCATGGAAATCGCAGTGTAGACATCATCGAGGATTGCAAACGGGGCGGCCGAGCGTGGTGCGGTATAACTTGTGCGTCCCCAGCCCGAAGCAGCGTTTAAATTAAGCACTTGGCTGCTTGTTCCCGAGTTAAGCGAAGAACTCTGGATCGACCATTGTGCCGAGCCTGCCGTATTATCGATAACGCGATAAGCCCAGGAGGTATTTCCTTGTTGTACCATTTCGGCCAATACACGAATTTGCATGTTAGTGTTCTGGGGTACGGATAGGCTGTAATTCCCGGATGCGTCGGTGTTTGTGCAAGTAATTAATGTACCGTTGGCGCTGTTAATAGCCTGGACGTTGACCCCGCGCGCAGGCCAGGGTTGGGTCGCGGCGTAATTAAGACCGTTTGTACTAGAATTATGCGGTACATGATCGAAAGTTATTTTTCCATTGATAGTCGCCGCAGGGCTAAAAGAAGTTTGGCAACCGCAGGTGATCGTAACGTTACGCACGCCACCCACCGGTATCGTGCCGGTTGCGTTATTCACAGTGCATTGTTGCGGCGAGCCTGGCGGCGTCAGCATGCTGACAGCATAGGAGGTTCCGGGGTTTAAGAGAGGTGGAAACGTAAAACCGCCGTTGCTGGTGAGGGCGAGATCATTGGCGCCGTTCAACTGAAGCGTCACCGTCCCTGAACTCAAGCCCTCCACCTGACCTCCAACCTTAAACGTGGTAGGGGCAAACGTGGTGGAAGTGTTAGGGCCTAGGGCTTGATTTCCACCCCCGCTACCGCACCCGGCGAGAACAACGCTGAAAATTAATCCGAGATCTCTTAGCCCACGCACCATTCGGTCATCCCCTCTGCACCAGCATAGTGATACAGTCTTATGGAAATAAAGTCACTTATCCACGATCCAGGTCATGATTCTAATCGGAAGCGGGTGAATAGAGGAGATTTTTCGCAAAATACCCACTACCGTCTGTTTGCGGCAGTGGGGGTACCGGCCGTAACCGGTGGCGCTGGAGTTTATTGTTGTTCGGTGGTACCGCCAAAACTTGCCGTGTCCGGGTCGGATTTTACCCAGTAGTGCCGCACCAGGGCGATGATGCTGACGAGGATCAGCGCGGTTCCTGCGGCGGCGGTCAGGGCGGAAGGCAGGGCTATCATCAGCACCAAACCCATCGCGGTGGCGGCTATAGCCACAAATTCAATAATGGTACGTCCAATCACAGAGCATCTCCTTAGTGTGTAATGAATATATTAAGTATGTAAGTGTTTTGTTATACGTGTGTAGAATGTGATGCGTATCACATTACGGATAACTATAGTCGAGGGACAAAAAACCGTCAATGCACCGCTTTGTGATTAATTTTGTAATCGTTCAGGGAATATTACTTACTGCAAAATCTCACGCCAATAGATAATCCGGTCATCACCACGGAATTGCCCGAACGAGGCCGTGGCGTTTTGGGTGCGTAGATACGGATGGCTGACGAAGGGCAGCAGGTAATCGCCACCGTTGCCGCCACCGGTATAGAACAGCTGCCAGCCGGCGGAGTGGTTGAAACTATCGGGTACGTGTACTCGGCCGCTGCTGCCGGTGTAATCGTAGCTGCCGCTGCTCACGCTGGGGGCCGCGCGCCGGTAATATCCCTTGCCATCGCCCGTGCTGGTGGAGCCCAAGGCGGTTTGCGCCGGGGGGGTGACGGTAAATAACGTACAGCTGTCGGTTACGATCTTGGTCCAGCTGCTGCAGGCACCGGCGACGACGGTGTTGCAGTATTGGGTCTGCGCCCACATCGGCAGCGCCAAGGTTTCGGGGCCGTAGGCGTTATCCGCGTACAGGCGGCCGAAATACAGGATCGTATTCGCGGCCAAACGATAATTGTCCGTGCCGATATTGAGGTTGGTGGAGTCGATGCGCACGTTATCGGTATCGATGGGATTTAGTCCGAGTGCGACCTGATTAAACGCCGCCTCAGGGGTGTAGCTCGGCGCGCTGCCGCTGCGGTTGATGTGCAGCCGTGCGCTGACATCGATTACGCCGTTGCTGAACAGACCGCTGGCCGGGGTACTCGCGGCGCTATTGATCGCGATACGGCTGTTAAGGTTGGTTGGCGTGCCGCCGGGGTCGTTCACGGCGCCGAGATTGAACTTACCCGGTTCCGTTGCCACTGTGGTGTTGTCATTAAACGGCGTACTCAGTTTCGACCACGCCCCGGAGTAATTCTGGGTCAGGGTGCCGTCGCTGCAAACCGCCCCGAGTGTTTGCGCGCTCAAACGGTAGCGCAGATCGAAATCTTCATCGAGAAAATTAAAGGTGTCGGTGCAACCGGCAGCGCTGTTGCTGTCGGTACGGTTGACGATACTGTTATTGCTCAAACAAAAATGATCCGGGATAAATCGCCCGATATAAGTACTGCTGTTGAGGTTGCCGTCGCCGATCAGATTACCGAAATAACCGCCGGCGGGGGCCATGGCGGTAAAGGTGAACACGCCCACCTCCGACACGGTTTGGTTGGCAACCACATGTTCGCCGGCGTCGCCAGCGCTGCTGTTAAAACTCGCTACGCCTAGGCTGCCGGGGGCCATCGCCGGGGCGTTATTGGTATGGGTGAGGGTAATGCCGTTTAATTGAAAGTTCGGAGTGACGCTGTTATCCGCACAGGCGGCGCGGATTTTTAAATTAAACGTCTCGCCGGCGCGTTTAAACACGCTGCAGGTGGCGCTGGCCCCGGCACAATCCGAATTCGCGTCATCGCTGTAGACATAAAATTTATACGGCGTGGTGACATAACTGCTCGCCCCGTTCATGACTAAACCCGCCTCGCTACCGCTGCCGGTGAACTGACTGTTGAGGGTCAGTTGCCCGGCGTCGTTATAGGTGAGCGTCACGCTGGCTTGGCCGCTGTTATTAAAATTCAACGCCACACTGGTGCCGGGGGAGGCCGTGGCGAGGGTGTAATTCGCGCTGCCGTTATTCAGCGTGAGAGGGCGTGTGCCGCTGCTGGGGCTGGCATAACTGCTCCAAAAGTTTACGTTGGCGCTGCGGCTCTGAAACGACGGCACACATTGCTGCGAGCTGTTGTCCAGGCGCACCGCGCTCACGGTGATCGCGGCGGAGGGGGTGCAGGATATTTGGGGGGGGACGGTATAAATAAAACCCGTGTCGTAATAGGTCAAGGCGCAGGAATTGGTATTGGTGGCGGTATTCAAGCACACCACGTTGTTACTGGCTGCGGGCGTGGAACTGCTGACCCCCAGGCTGACCGTCTGTGCGCTGGAGAGCCGCAGTTGCAAGCTGCCCGAACCGCCACTGATGGTTTGGGTATTGCCACCGACCCAGCCGCTGGGGGTTAAGGTCACGGACACGTTGCCGCTGTATAAACTACTGCAGGTGCTATCAGCGCAGGCGCGCACGGTGATCGCCTCGGGGTTACAGGTCAGCGCGGTGCCGTCGTGTTGGATCTGCAGGTGGTGCAGGCTGCCGCTGCCGCAACTGCGGGTGTCATTTTTTACGGCGGTGATCGCGGCGGCGTCCAGGGCGCTATTGTAAATACGCACCTCGTCGATCAAACCATTAAACCGATACTGGTTGTTACCCTCGCCACTGGCATTGTTTTCCCCGCCGATGCTGGCGGCACCGCTGTCGGTTCCCCAGGTGCCGGTATAGGTTAGGGCGCCGGTCACGGCCGCGCCGTTGACAAAGATCTGGCGGGTTTTAGTGCCGGCATTGTGGACCGCTGCGACATGGAACCAGCTGCCGGTGCTGATCACGATGGGGCTGTCGATACTGACAGGACTGATATTGCGGGAAAAAAATCGCAACATGCCGTTATCCGAATCCCCTAAACTCAAGGCGTAACCGCCGCTGTTGTTTTGATCGTCGGCAAAAATGCGCTGGTCGCCGGTGATACGGTTGGCGCGGATCCACGCGGTGAGGGTAAAACTGCCGGTGAGGTTGGGAAAATTATTCAGCGCGATGTAATCATTATTACCATCGAATCCCCCATAACGGCAGGTGCCGGGGGAACCGGCGATGGCCGGGGTAGTATTGGCGGTGGTCGGTCCATTGGTTGCGGTGCCGTTATAACCATTGCCACTGCTATCGACGACCTCGTTGGCGCTACCGCTCCAGCTGGCTTCTTCAAACCGCCAGGCAGCGAGCGGGTTGGGAAGAATCGTCCCGCTGGGATAGCTGTTGGCCAACGTTCCGTTGACCTGATTGGACAAATATAAATAAAACAACACCTGCCCCGAACTGCTGGCCGCGTTGGTGGGCACACTCACCGTCGTAGACGTAGCGCCCGTGGGAATCGTAGCCGTGCCGCTGTTGGCGGTGTAATCGGTACCCGCCACGGCGGTGTTGTCTTGGGTTTGGTATTGCACGCTAATGGGATAAGCCACGGCGGCACCGATGCTGAAGGTAAAGGTGGCGGTTTGACCTTTCACGACGCTGACATTATTCACCGTGACCGTGACGGCGGCACCACCGCTGGGGTTTTCATCATTGGTTGCACCGCTGCTGGCGCCACCGGAATTTCCCGAGCCCGCGTCGCGCCAATTACCGGTGCCATCGGGATAACGCTCAATCGTAGAAGAATTGGTGGTGGTCATGGTTGAACCCAAAGGCAGGACGCAACTGTTGTCGCGCTGGCCGGTGTAGTCTACGACGCTGAGATAATCGATGGTGTTGCCGCCGCCATCGCGCAGGATCGCATCCATGCCATTAGAGAGATCGATATAGTTCTGGCTGGTGATGGACGCCATTGGGATCACCAGCCAGGGATAACTATTGGTGGCATTGGTGAGGCTGATGGCATTGGAACAGCTGGCCTGATAATTACACAGGCGCAGGGTCCAGGTGTTATACACGGCCGAGGTGATGCTGGTGTCGAGGATTTTAAGCTCGACAAAACGGCTGGAGTTGCCATTGCGATGCACTTCATTGATGCTGGCATGGCCCAGATAACTTGAGCAGGTGGCGGCGACCGTGGCCGACCCGAGCAGACCACCTACGATAAGCGTCAACAGCATCGCTCGGTACAGGGAGAATATCGATCGGTGCAGACGTCGCTGCGACCCAATGATTTCCTTGCTAACCCCTAACCCGTGGCATCCCATCAGACCTGGCCCTCCTGCTCGGGCGGGCTGAATGTGCGATTGCTGAAACGATGTTGACAGCATAACGATTTCCTTACGGGCTCTTGGCCATTAATTCAATTTGCCGCGTCGCACTGGTATTGGCAAAGCTGCAACTGCCGGTGCTGGTTAGGGTGTAATAGGTGCTACTGCCTAGGGTCGTACTGCTACAGGTTACAAGCGCATTGCAACCGTCCAACCCGCTGGCGGTGAACGTGGTAGTGGGATAACTCGCGGCGCAATTCGCGGGCGCCCCGCTTAAACTAAACAATTGCGCCAGGGCGATCTGCGCGCCACTCTCGGCGGCGTAAAATGCCCGTGTCGATACGGCCTCTTGTCCCAACGCAGTGCGGCTGCTTTGCAGCAGCGATACCAAGGCCGTGCCGAGCAGGGCCATGATCACCAGAATAAACACCGCCACCGGCAGGCTGAAGCCACCCATGTTATTGAATGGGAGGCTGGCTCGCAGGCCGGCACTGCGGCCTGTAGGCCAATTACGCTGTAGTCGCGCGAAAGCACCCTGCCGGGTATGCACCCGAACTACACGTTTAAAGAATGAGGTGAGATCACATGACATTGCGCAATTGCACCTCATGGGTTAAGCGCATCCAATCGTTGTCCACACTCCAGCGTAAATCCAGGCTAACAATGGCATTGCGTTTGAGGGTGCCCGGCGTGTAGGTAAACGGCGTCACCGCGACGCCGTTATCCGTGCTTTGAAGGTTTTCCGCCAGCAAGGCCACGCCGTTGGCGGGCGGGGTGGCTTGCACACTGTTGAGACCATAACCGCTGTAGCGATTTAATTGGCTGCCGACCAGGCAAAAACTCACCGGTGAGCCGACAATAAAAAAACGTTGTTGCGGCGAGGTGTCGCTAAAGCGGTGCGAACTCCCCAGCGTAATCGTAGCCGTAGGCGATCCGGTTACACTGCTAAACACCGCCGTGGGGCTGGGGTTGGTGGTGGTGTATAGATTGGTCGGGGTGTACGGGTAGACCACCGCATAGCGCGTGCCGCTATAACCGGGCAAGCTAAACGCGGCGGCGGTGAAACTGCTCGCCGCCACGTCGATCGGCAGGGTCAAATACGCCGAACCGGTTTGAATCGGTAAAAACTCTAGGCAATTATTGCTGACGCGCACGCTGTTGGGCAGGGCGGTGCGTAATTCGCGGGTCAGGCGTTCGACGGTGACCCGGCCGGATGCGGCTAAATCATCGCGCCGTACGGTGTTACTGTAGGCGGTCACTCCGTTGGTGATATACGTAGCCGTCCCCGCCATGATCAACCCCAGCACCGCAATCACCACGATCAATTCGATGAGTGTAAATCCTCGATAACCGACTCCGCTTACCTGTCCCCTCTCCCTGGGGGGAGGGCCGGGGGGGGAGGGAACATGGCATACCACATCACGGTAGCAAGTTTCGCATTTGACGGCACACATCAAAAATTCACCCGGTACACGCTAATAGGAACCTGATTCCCCAGCGGTGTCGTAATCGTCACCGTAATCCGTTTGGCCTGTTGGTTACTCGCCAAACCGATCTCGCTCCCCGCATAGGCCACACTCACCTGCACCCGGTAACCTTCATACAGGCTCATCGCCGTGCCGGTGAGAATCGACAGGGGCGGTTGTTCATCCAAGCCTTGATAATCATCCACATCATCGTAATTTTGGCGCGAGGTTTCGCCCGGATCGATCGTGGGGATCACCGCCGTGCAGGCCAGCGCGCCGCTGTCGGTGGAATTACAGCGCGGCACCCCGCCGCTACCGCTGTTCTCGTCAAAACGTTTACTGAGGATCTCATCCAAATAGGTTTGCGCCAGCTCCATCGCGCGGGTTTGCAGCATGGCCTCGGGGCTTTGCAATACCGCCCGATGTAACACCAAGGTCACGCCGGTCAAGGCCAGCGACAGCACCACGATTACCACGATGGTTTCAATCAAGGTGAACCCCCTACATCCCCCTCCATCAACAGGTATGCGCATAGCCCGTGGCCTCGATGCACACCTGCCGTGGTGTATCACCCGTGATGACGATGGTGCTGGCCGGGGAAGCGTCGCCCAGCGGGGTGTAGCTAAGGGTGGCGTTGGTCAGCGTGATGTTGGTGGGCAGGGCCACATCGCGGATCTGTGTGCCACCTTGCGTGTATTGGATGCGCAAGCGATGATTGCCGGTATCAATCTGCAGCTGTACATTGGCCGTGTTGCCCTTGCTCATCGCCAATTGCTGCGCCTCTTGCGCGCTGCGGATCAATTGATCTTGGGTGGTGCGGCTTTCAAACGACGTACTGTTGAGAAAACGCGGCACGGTGAACGCCGCCAAGATACCGAGGATCGTGATCACCGTGATCAGTTCGATCAGGGTAAAACCATTACTAGATTCATTCCGTTGCACGATTTACTCTTCCTCCCTAAAAACCAAAAGGCGGTGTAGACCGCCTTTTGGTGTAGCCTGCTACTTCGTGTTTAACAGGTGAGAACACCCGCAACACCGATGATCACGGGGTCTGGGGCGCCATTCGGGGTGTACACAACTTGACAGGTTGAGCTACCACCTTGCGGCGTGTAGGTTACGGCATCGGTAACCGCAGCGCAGGTTGCCGCAACCGTAAAGCCATCGGGATTAGGCATCGCAACAGACATACCTGCACAGGTGGGTCGACCACCCTGTCCTGTATTACCAGTTTCGGGTAATACTGCCACACTTGTGCCACTCATTAAAATTGTCGTCGCGGTTTTACTGCCATTCACAATATATTGCGACTGCGCCAGCGCCACCGCTGCACGCAAGCCACCCGCAACCCCTTGCACGCTAGCTTTGCGGGCATCGGTCGTCACGTCAATAAACTTCGGCAGGGCCACGGCGGCGAGTAATCCTAAGATCACGATCACCACCACCAATTCAATTAATGTAAAACCACGTTGTGTGTGCATAACTTACCTCGTTGATACTCTATTCGTGTGGGTATTGGCAGCGGGAGGTGTCTGGCTTATCCAGGTAACGACATGACTGCTGCTTAAGCGCAGTCCCGTCAGCGTGTCACCCGCGTCAAACCGGCCATTGCGGTTATTATCGTCATATACCGGCATTAACTTGAATTCTACTTGGGCCGGGTCGGTGTCCGTGGGGCTTAAAAGCTCGGTGTGTTCAACTTTATAGATCAATGATTTAGTGTCGGTACGGAAATACCAACTGCCCCCCGGTACGGCGCTGGGGGGTTGGGGAAAGACCCCCAGATACGTATTCGGAGTTTGTGCCAAGAGCTGGATGGGGTTGCTACCGACGTAGCGTTTAAGCCCGGCAATGTCACCACGAGCGATGTGGGCGGCGATGGTCATGCCGATCGCGCTTTGCAGATTACCGACGGTCTGGACCACCACGGCGCGTTCGGCGCTGATTTGCAGTTTCCACAAATTATCAAACGCGAAATACAGCAGGGTGCTGATGATGACGATCACCACCACCAGTTCTAAATAGGTAAACCCCTTCGTTTTTCGCCGCACTACACGTATTCGTGCAGACTTCATTTGCGGATCACGCTGGTTAATTCCCACATGGGCAGGAATACACCGAGGGCCAGAATCAAGACCATCGCGCCGACGATCACAATCAGGATCGGCTCGATCGCACTGCTGAGGTTCTTGAGTTTGTATTCAACCTCGCGATCGTAGTACAGCGCCACGTTTTGCAACATATCGTCCACCAGCCCGGTTTCTTCGCCGACGCTGAGCATTTGCAAGGTTAGGGGGGTAAACATCTCGGTGTTGGCGGCGGTGCGGGTGAGGGTGTCGCCGCGTTCAATCCCAGTACGCATTAGACGGATTTTTTCACCGACATAGGCATTGTCGACCGCGTGTGACACCACCGCTAGACCTTGTAACAAGGGCACGCCGCTGCGCAAGGTCAGCGCAAAAGAGGTCGCGAAACGCGCTAGCAAGGCCTCGTACAGGATCACCCCGATGATCGGGATCTTGAGTTTCATCCGGTCCCAGCGCAAGCGTCCGGGCTCGGTGGCCAGGTAACGGCGCAGCCCATAGACCGCGGCGGCGATGCCCACTAACAACAAGGGCCAGTAATGCTGCATGAACAGCGAGCTGCCGATCAACATCTTGGTTTGCCAGGGTAATTCGGTGTGGAATTTTTCAAAGATTTTAGCGAAGGTCGGCATCACCCATAAATTGATCACCGTGATGGCAACCACGATCGCGCCCATCACGATAGCGGGGTAACGCATCGCCTGTTTGATGCGATCGCGGGTGTCTTTCTCACGATCTAGATATTGCGACAATTTTAATAATGATCCGTCCAGGTCCCCGGAGCGTTCACCGACTTGCACCATGCTGACAAACAGGTTATTAAACACACTGGGGTATTTCGCCAAGGCGGTGGCCAGGTCGCGGCCGCTTTCTAATTGCGTCGCCACTTCGCGCAACACCGTGCCGAAGTGCGGATTGCGCACGTTGTCGGCCAGGCCGTGAAACGAACGCACGATCGCCACCCCGGCCTTGAGCAGGGTGTGTAATTGACGGCTGAAAAAAATCAGATCATCAATACCAGGGCGTTTTTGCGACAAGCGTTGATTAAGTTGCCGCAAATAGTGCTGCAGTGAGAGGCTGGCGGCAGGACCGCTACTGATTTCAATCGGTGTGATGCCCTTGCTGAGTAATTGGCTGGCGACGGCCTGCGCGTTAGCGCCTTCCATAACACCTTGCAGCGCCTCACCGCGGAGGGTCCGGGCCGTGTAGGTAAATTGCGGCATCAGCGTTGTTCCTTAGGTGGGCGGTGCAGTCGTGGGGGTGTCGTTGAGCTCTTCGAGCGAACCGGCGACGCGGATCACCTCGGCGATCGAGGTCTGACCCTTGATGGCATAATCCAGCGCGTGTTGCGCGAAGGAGCGGAACCCGGCACTGTTGCGCGCCAGACGGCTGAAGGCGCTGGCATCGGAACGGCGCAGCGCGTCGGTGAGTTGATCGTCGAATTCTAAAAATTCAAACACGCCGAAACGGCCGTGGTAACCGGTATTATTGCACTGCGCGCAGCCGCCGCCGATGTGGAAGGTCGTGTTGTGCAACGCCTCGCCGCCCATCATCCGCAACCAGGCGCTGTCCTGCGCTTCGGGGGCGTACACTTCACGGCAACTGTCGCAGATCTTGCGCACCAGCCGTTGCGCCACCACCGCGCGTAACGCCGTGGCCACCAAATAGCCTTCCGCGCCCATGTCCAATAAACGGTGCACGGTGGAGATCGAATCGTTGGTATGTAACGTCGATAACACCAGGTGACCGGTCATGGCGGCGCGCAAGCCGATCTCGGCGGTTTCTTTGTCGCGCATTTCACCTATTAATACGATGTCGGGGTCTTGGCGCAGTGCCGAGCGCAACACCCCGGCGAAACTCAAGCCGATCTTAGCGTTGACTTGCACTTGGTTGATGCGCGGTAGGCGGTATTCGACCGGATCTTCGATGGTGATGATCTTGGTGGTCGGATGGTTGAGTTCACTGAGCGCGGAGTAGAGGGTGGTGGTTTTACCGCTGCCGGTGGGGCCGGTGACCAATACCATGCCGTGCGGGCGATGGATATTGCGCCGGAACCGTTCCAGGATATGCGGCGTCATGCCCAGGTGTTGCAGGTCGAGCATGTTGCCGGATTGATCCAGCAAGCGCATTACCACCGACTCCCCGGCCTGGATCGGCATGGTCGACAGCCGCACGTCGATACTGCGATCGCGCACCCGGATATTGAAACGACCGTCTTGCGGGATGCGTTTCTCGGCGATGTTCAAACCGCCCATGAGTTTTAAACGCGACACCAGGGCCGGCGCGATGCGTTTTTCCTTCATGATCTGCTCTTGTAATACGCCGTCGACGCGTTGACGGATGCGTAACACCGCGTCGTCGGGTTCGATATGAATGTCCGACGCCCCGATCTGCACCGCGTCTTCAAAGATCGATTGCAATAATTTGACCACCGGGGCATTGGTAACGTCTTCGCTTTGGACCAATTGCTCCAGATCGAAATCGGTGCCGGATAACTCGCTTTGTAACTCTTCGGCCAGCTCGGTGATTTCGTTATTGCGCCGGTACATCATGTCGATGGTGGCGATCACATCGGCCTCGCGGACCACGGCGAGGTGTAATGGACGTTTGAGTAAGCGCGCTAATTCATCGTAGGCAAAGATATCGGTGGCATCGGCCATGCCGATCAACAGACTGCGGTCGGTATTTTCCTTCAGCGCCAGCACCCGGTAACGGCGCGCCAGCATCTCCGGGATCAGCTTGACGGTGGTATCGTCGAATTGATAACGCTTGAGATTAATGTACGGTACCTGCAATTGCCGTGAGAGCAATTCCAGTACCTGGTCTTCCTTGACGAAGCCCTGGTCGATCAGTACTCGCCCTAGTTTGTGTCCGGTTTTTTTCTGTTCGCCGAGCGCCTGTTGCAATTGCAGATCGGTTAACAAACCCTGTTCGACCAGCAGGTCGCCCAGGCGGATTTTTTTACGTGCGCTGGCAGGTTGGTTCATGGGCGGATCCGCGGCAAAATGACGAGTATTGGGAGGGTATCGGCGGGCGCAAAGATCGGCTTGAGGCTGGGAGAGGGCAACCGCGCAAGTCCCCGGCGAATTCCCCTATAATTAACTAGTAAAATAAGCACTTGATAGTATGATTAAACAACGGGGCTGTGCCGCACGCCGCCGCGGCGAGTAAACAAGCCTGTAGCACCAAATAAATTATAAAGGGTGGGTGTAATTGTGATGATCAGGTATGACGGTTTGCAGCGGTTGACGGCGTATTGGCAGCGATGGACTAAACCCGTGGTACCGATCCCCGATCCGGTTAGCGGGCACCCGCTGCGGTTATTACTGCAGGTGTTGCTGATTTTAATACTGCTGGGTGGGGGTTTGGCGCTGCTGTTAGCCGTTGCGGCGCCACGATTTAATTTGGAATTGATAGCGGTGCTGGTGGCGGAGTCGACCCTGGGGCTGGCGTACTGGGTGGGCCGGCGGGGTTATCAGGGATTCGCGGCGTTGTTGTTGTGCATGTTGCCCACCCTTGGCAGTGTAAACGCCTATTTGGCGGGCGATGTTACCGCGCTGATCTTTTTGATCATTGGTATCATGTTAGGCGGGGCGTTTTTATCGTTTCAAACCACGGCCTTGTTGGCCTTGATAAATATCACGCTGGCCGCGGGATTATCAGCAAACTTTCCGCGCCCACAACTCCACCTATCCACCACCACCTTGTTGGTATTCGTGGTGAGTTTTTCGGTGTTGCGGCTAGTACTGATGCGCCATCGCGATTACATCGTCGCATTGCAACAGGATCGGCTGGCCAAGAGTGAGGAAAGTTTACGTGCCCTGGCGGAAAACGCCACCGAAGGTATCTTAGTCAACGCCGCGGGCAAACATGTGTTCGCCAATCACTATCTGGAGTTATTGCTGGGGTACGAGCGTAATGCGCTAATCGGCACGGATCTGCATGACGTGGTCCACTCCAGTGAAGTCCAAAAGTTGGAAAAGTTGTTTGTCCGCTGTGGCGATACCGAGATATTACCAGTACAGTACGACACGGTGTTTAAAAACAAGCAGGCGGCGTCGGTGGCGGTGGAGATCAACGCCGCGCGCACGCTCTGGCAGGGTGAGCCGGCGGTCATGATCCTGGTGCGCGATATTCGTAACCGTTTGCAGCGCGACCACGCGCTGCGTGAATCCGAGTTGCGGCTGCGATCGATCACGGAAAATTCATCGGATTTTATCCTGTTAACTGATCGCAATGGACGGATCCAGTTTATTAATCGGGTATTACACGGAATGGCCTATGCCGACGTGATCGGCAAGACGATTTTTGATTTCAACGCGGCTGATGCCAACCAAATTATCCGTGCCGCGGTAGACAAAGTGCTACAAACGGGCGAACCCACGCGTTATGAGACCTCGATACAACATCCAGGCACGGGCGAAACCGTATGGTTTGAAACCAACATCAGTCCGATCAAACACCACGTGCAGGTAACGGGCTTGGTGCTGACGGCGCGCGATGTCACCAGCCGTATCAGTGCGGAACAATCGATACTTGAAACCGCGCATGAGCTGGGTTCGATCTTGAGCAACATGCAAGATACCTATTATCGATCGGACCTTGATGGGTGTTTAATTCGTATTTCCAATTCGGTGGAACGGTTATTGGGTTATAGCCCAAAAGAGCTGTACGGGAAAAAAATTGCCGAGTTGTATTACGAACCCAACGAGCGCGAGCATTTCTTGCGGACGCTGGACCAATCCGGCGGGGAGATGATGAATTTTGAAACCCGGTTGCGGCATAAAGACGGCTCGATGGTCTGGGTATCGACCAATTCGCGTCACTACACCAACACCCACGGTGAGGTCGCGGGGGTGGAGGGTACCGTGCGCAATGTCACCGAACGCAAACTCACCGAGGAAAAAATGCGCACCCTCTCCAGCGCGCTAGAGCAAACCGCCGACCTGGTGATGATTGCCGATCGACAGGGAATGATTACCTATGTCAATTCCGCGTTTGAACGGGTCACGGGTTATGCCAGCCACAACGCCGTCGGCAAACCGACCAACCTATTACGCTCGGGCAAACACGGGGCGGAGTTTTATAAACGTTTGTGGGAGACGATCTTGGCCGGGGAAGCCTTCAGCGATGTGTTAGTCAATCGCCGGTTTGACGGGGTGTTGTATTACGAAGAAAAGACCATCACCCCGATCCGCGATGCGCAGGGGGCGATCACCCATTTTGTTTCCACTGGCAAGGATATTACCGAGCGCATGCATACCCAAGAGCGGTTGCGTTTCATGGCGCACCACGACGCCTTGACTGAATTACCCAACCGGGTGTTATTTCTGGATCGCCTCAAACAAGCGATCGCGCGGGCCCGCTGGCATGAACGCAAGGTCGCTGTGATGTTCATGGATTTGGACCGCTTTAAAAATATTAACGATACCCTCGGCCACAATATTGGTGACCAACTGTTGATTAGACTAACCCAACGCCTGGCGGGAAGCGTCCGCACCGGGGATACGGTGGCGCGTTTTGGCGGGGATGAATTCGCAATTTTATTGGATGATGTCGCCACCGAACAAGACGTTACCCTGGTGGCGAAAAAAATCTTGTCTAAACTCGCGCCGGTATTTGAAATTGAGCAGCGCGAATTATTCATCACCGCCAGTATCGGGATCAGTATTTTTCCCGCCGATGGCGACGATTCCGAGGCCTTATTACGTAACGCCGATGTGGCGATGTACCGCGCCAAGGATATGGGCAGGAATAATTATCAGTTTTATTCCAGCGAGATGAGCGCGCGCGCCTTTGAACGCTTAACCCTGGAGAACGCCTTGCGTTACGCCCTGCACCGACAAGAGTTTTTTCTCCTGTACCAGCCGCAGGTTGACGCCCGTAGTGGGCAACTCATCGGTGTTGAGGCATTGTTGCGCTGGCAGCACCCGGAGCTGGGCATCGTGATGCCGTCAGATTTTGTTACCCTGTTGGAAGAAACCGGTCTCATCGTACCCGTAGGTGAATGGGTTATAAAACAAGCCTGTCAGCAGGCCCGGCTCTGGCAGCAACAGGGGATTAAACTTAAGATGTCGGTTAACCTGTCGGGCCGGCAGTTTAATGACCCCGATTTTCTCGGTGCAGTGCAAACAATTCTAAGCGAAGCCCAGGTTAGTCCCGGCGCACTGGAATTTGAACTCACCGAGAGCCTGTTAATGCGCAATGCCAGCAATACCCTGCAAGCCTTGGATACGCTTAATACCCTGGGGGTGCAGCTCGCGATCGATGATTTTGGCACCGGTTACTCGTCGTTGAGTTATTTGCGGCGCTTTCCGATCACCACCTTGAAGGTGGATCGCTCCTTTGTACGGGATGTGATTAAGGATCCGGACGACGCGGCGATCGCCACCGCCATCATCGTGATGGCACAGAGCTTGAATTTAAACGTGGTGGCCGAAGGGGTGGAGACCGAGGAACAACTGAGTTTTCTGCAAAGCCTGGATTGTTACCATATACAGGGTTATTATTTTTCCCAGGCCGTTTCGGTCGAGCAAATCGCTACCCTGTATACCCAGGGGGTGCGTTACAGCAACATCCAGGCGGCGGATAACAAGGTTGCTTGGCTTGCCGACTAACCGCAAGGCGCGGCGCTGGCTTCGTGTAACTGTAAGCTGCCAATCAATTCGCTGACGTTGGTTAACTTATGCCGCTGCAGATACTCCACAATCCCGGCATTGATGCTGGCGCAGACCAGCGGGTTGTAGAATAACGCCGTGCCGATGCCGACGCCGCTGGCCCCGGCGATCAAAAATTCGATGGCGTCATTGGCAGTGGTGATTCCGCCCTGGCCAATGATGGGGACCTTGTAAGGTTTGCACATTTGGTACACCTGGTGGGTTTTTAATAAGGCGATCGGCTTAATCGCCGGTCCGGATAAGCCGCCTTGGTTGTTGCCGATCACCGGGGTGCGCGCCTCAATGTCGATGGCCATGCCGGTGAGGGTGTTGATCACCGCCAATCCATCCGTGCCGGCCTCGATGCAACGCCGCGCGTTGTGGGCGATGTCGGTTTGGTTGGGCGAGAGCTTGGTGATGATCGGTTTGTTGGTGGCTTTGCGGCAGACTTCGACCACCCGCGCCGACATCTCCGGATCATTGCCAAATTGTACCCCGCCTTGCTTGACGTTCGGACAGGAGATGTTGATCTCCAGCGCGTCAATGGGGGAGTTATCAAAGATCCGCGCTACTTGGTAATACTCTTCCACGGTGGAACCGGAAAGATTGGCGATAAAGCGCGTCTCGGAAAAATCCAGGGTAGGCAGGATCTTGTCCACCACGTAACGCGCGCCGGGATTTTGCAGACCAATGGCATTGAGCATTCCGGCGGGAGTTTCAAACACACGGTGCGCAGGGTTTCCCAGACGTGGCTGCAAGGTGGTGCCTTTCAAACACACGGCACCGACCTCGTGGTGAGAGAACCCTGCCACGCGGGTATATTCTTCGCCAAAACCCACACACCCTGACAATAAAACCAAGGGAGTGGCAAAGTCCATGCCGCAAAAATCCAGGGTTAACGGGCCGGGGCTCAAGGGGTCGATAGGTCAAACTCCGACTGCTAGCAATGTTTCCATCACGGGTGATTGGCGGGTTTGGATCATGGGTCATTGTTCACGGCTGTTATCCGCGCGCTACGCTACAGACCCACAACCGCAAATAGCCGGCCAAGCGGAATTTCCGTAGTATATATGAATCGCGGGTCCGCTAATATCCGGGGGGTTATGTTTCATATCGTGTTATACGAACCGGAAATTCCACCCAATACCGGTAATATTATTCGTTTATGCGCCAACACCGGCTGCCGACTGCATTTGATCGAGCCGCTGGGGTTTGAGCTCGACGATGTAAAACTCAAGCGCGCCGGGTTGGATTACCACGAGTACGCGCCGCTTCGTACCTACCCGAGCTGGGAGGCGTTTTTGCAGCAGATGGCCCCGGTGCGGCTGTTCGCTTTATCCACCCACGGCAAGACGCATTTTTATCAACACGCCTATCGCCGCGGGGATACGTTTTTATTTGGCCCTGAAACTCGCGGTTTGCCTAAAGCCCTGCGCGAGGCGCTGCCGGTGGATCAAGTAGTGCGTATCCCCTTGCAGCCGGAAAATCGCAGTTTAAACCTCTCCAATGCCGCGGCGATCGTGGTTTATGAGGCCTGGCGGCAGCAGGGGTTTGCAGGCGCGGTTAAGTAATTCACTCGGCTTCGGCGCGCGGCGCGCGCTCCATCAAATTTTGCACCGCCGCGCGCGGCGCCAGATCTTCGTACAATACCCGGTACACCTGTTCGCTGATCGGCATGCTGACTTGAAGTTCGCGTGCTAAGTGATATACGGCCTTGGCGGTGGTCACGCCTTCTACGACTTTACCGCTGTCGGTTTTCGCCTGTTCAATCCGCTTGCCCTGTCCCAACGCCAATCCCATACGGCGGTTGCGGGACTGATCATCCGAGCAGGTTAATACCAGATCGCCTAAACCCGAAAGCCCCATGAAGGTCTCGCGTTGCCCGCCCATGGCCACGCCCAGGCGGGTCATTTCCGCCAAGCCGCGGGTGATCAAGGCCGCGCGGGTATTGATGCCAAAACCCAGTCCATCGGAAATGCCCGCCGCGATCGCCAACACGTTTTTCACGGCGCCACCGAGTTCAACCCCGCTGATGTCAGGACTGGTGTAGGTACGAAAATAACCGTGGTGCAAGGCGCCGGCCAGGTCTTCGGCGAAGCGATGATCTTTGGAGGCCACGGTAATCGCCCCCGGCAGACCGCGCGCCACTTCGTTGGCAAAGGTCGGGCCGGATAACGCGGCGCACGGGTGGGTGATCGCCAGATCGTCGCGCACCATCTGGTGCAATAAACGCCGCGAGTCTTGTTCCAAACCCTTGGTGCCCCACGCAAGCCGATGCTGATCATTTAACAGAGGCTTGATGTGCTGCAGGGTCTGGCGAAAAGCGCTGGAGGGTACGACCACCAAGATATCAGCGGCGCGTTCAATACAGGCGGCCAAGTGGGCGATCGGTTCGATGCTGCCGGGGAGCTTGATCCCGGGTAAATACGCCTGATTCTCCCGCTCCGCTTGCAGCCGTGTAATGTGCTCGGGGCAATGCGACCACAGCAGGGTGGAACGATTATCTTGCGCGAGCTGGATCGCCAGTGCCGTGCCCCACGCGCCGGCCCCAATGACAGCGAAGATTCGTTCTGACATGCGAGGCCGTGGCGCGCGGGATTCAGTGTACCGGAGCGGGCTTCGCGGCCTGTTGTTGCAGATGGTGCGCGTACAGGGCGTCAAAATTCACCGGTGCGAGCAGCAATTGCGGAAATCCACCGCGGGTGACGATGTCGGAGATCGCCTCGCGCGCATAGGGAAACAAGATATTGGGACAGAAGCTGCCGAGCATATTGCCCATGTCGGCCTCAGGAAAATCATTGAGCTGAAAGATACCGGCCTGTTGTACTTCGATTAGAAACGCGGTTTCATTATTATTTTTAACTTCCACGGTGATGGCCAATACCACCTCGAATTGATCCTCCCCAAGATTACGGGCGCGAGTGTTGAGGTCCAGTTGGTGCTGCGGTTGCCAGTTAGGTTGAAAACTTCCCGGGGTGTTGGGGGCTTCAAAGGACAGGTCCTTGACATAGATTTTCATAATGCCAAAACGCGGTTGGGGTGCGGCGTCATCACCCCCGTTGGAGGGTTTGGGGTTAGTCATGTTAGTACCGGAGTGGATTAACCAAGGGGCTGTATGGTAGCAAAATTAACGTGACAAAGTAGCCGGGGTTGGAGATAGCAAGAAAATAATCTAACGATGTTGCTGCACAAACCGCAACAAGCCGCTTAGATCCGTAGCACCCGCCTGGCGGGCGATTTCTCGGCCGTGGCGCAACAACGCCAGGGTGGGGATGCTGCGGATCGAGAACTGTTGCGCCAGCGGGGTTTGCTCTTCGGTGTTGACTTTTAGCAGACGTATGCTGGGTTCTAATTGCGCCGCCGCTTGCTCGAACACCGGTGCCATCATCCGGCACGGACCACACCAAGGGGCCCAGAAATCCACCAGCAGGGGAATATCGTTATGCTGCAGGTGCCGCTGAAAATGCTCAGCCCCAAGATTGATCGGATGGCCGTCGAATAATTTGTGCTGACAACTACCGCATTTGGCGCGTTCGTGGGGTTTGTCCGCGGGTAAGCGATTAATGCTATGACAATGGGGGCATACGATATGCACAGGGTTAGCCATACAACCCACTTTGGTGGTGAGTGTTATTTATTTCAAGCCGAGTTTATTATCTAAGGTGCCCGCGGATTCCAGTTCATACAGATCATCGCAACCCCCAACGTGTATTTCGTCGATGAAGATCTGCGGCACGGTACGCCGCCCGGATCGCTGCACCATTAGCTCGCGTTGCGCGCTGTCGGTGTCGATACGGATTTCAGTGAATTTCACACCCTTGCGTTCGAGTAATTTCTTGGCGCGGATACAATAAGGGCAGACCAAAGTACTGTAGATGACCACCTGTGACATAGGATTGTTTCACTTCGGTTGTGTTATAGGGTTTACTTCTTTTTCACCAGCGGCAAACTATCCTGTTGCCAGGCGGTTACCCCGCCGTTGAGGTTAAACACCTTCTCAAAACCGTGTTTCTTAAGGATGCCGCAGGCGGTCGCGGACCGTTGGCCCGAGCGGCAGCCGACAATAATCGGTTTGTCTTTGTGTTTTTCCAATTCGCTAATACGGCTTTTCAAAAAACTCAATGGGATGTGGATCGCGTTGACGATATGGCCACTGTGAAATTCATTTTCCTCGCGTACGTCCAACACCACGGCATTGTCGCGGTTAATCAAACGTATGGCCTCGGCGGGCGCTGTGCCGTTAAAGCCACGCAGTTTGTTGCTGAAAAAACTATAAATCAACATCGCGGTTAACACCACGAAGGCCAAGGTGAGGTACATATGATTCATTGCAAAGTTGAGGTATTGTTCCATGGGTCCAACGTGGGGTAAGTAGAGAATTTATTCAAGCTCGGCGCTGGTACAAAATACTTCGCGCATCATGCTGATGAGGCGTAGGGTACGCTGATCGCCGACTTTGTAATAGACCCGATTGGCGTCCTTACGCGAGGCCAGAATACCTTTATCGCGTAGAATGGCCAAATGCTGGGAGATATTGCTTTGCGAGGTGCCCACTTGTTCCACTATATCCTGTACGCTGATCTCGCTCTCGCCCAAGGTGCAGAGGATTTTGAGTCGTAGCGGGTGGGACATGGCTTTCAAGGAGCGCGAGGCGCGGTCGATATCCTCATCTCGGGTCATCAACAGATCAGTTGCAATATACGTCATGAGAAAATGTCCAACCTCTACCACCAGTGTCTTTATTAATAAAACATTATACAATAATCTTCCGTTTGAGAAGGAAAACTCAGCTTTTTCCGGAAATTTAGTGCAGCAAGCGCTTCAGCCTCCTTTAATTTAAGGTGCTGGATTGTGACCGAGGAGTAGTTTAGACTTTGTCTAAGTCTGATCAGCAACCCAACCCCAATGGTAATCGAATGCCAACCATGACTAAACCTGTTTTACTCGTTGTTCTCGATGGCTGGGGCTGTGCTGATCCCAGTCCGGTCAACGCGATTGCCAGTGCCCATACCCCGGAATGGGATCGGATCTGGGCCCGCTATCCGCACACCTTAATTAATGGCTCGGGCGCGTCAGTCGGTTTACCGGCTGAGCAGATGGGCAATTCCGAGGTGGGTCACTTAAATCTCGGCGCCGGGCGGGTGGTCTACCAAGAATACACCCGGGTCAGCCGCTCGATTAAAACCGGTTCCTTCTTTACCAACCAGACCCTGGTGGATGTGGTGGAGAATGCCAAGACCCACGGTAAGGCGCTGCACATCCTCGGGTTACTGTCTCCCGGAGGGGTGCACAGTCATGAGGAACATATCCATGCCATGCTAGAGCTGGCCGTCAAACGGGGGGCCGGCCAAATCTACCTGCACGCATTTTTAGACGGGCGGGATACCGCGCCCAAGAGCGCGGCCGAATCGCTGCGCAAGATGCAGGCGAAATGTGCGGAGCTGGGCGGCGGGAGGATTGCCTCGATCATCGGCCGCTATTACGCCATGGATCGCGACCACCGCTGGCCGCGCATACAAAAAGCCTATGATCTGATCACCCAAGGCAAAGCCGAGTTCACCGCGGTCGATCCCATGGCGGGCTTGGCGCTGGCGTATACCCGCGGTGAAACCGATGAATTTGTGCAGGCGACCGCGATCGTCCCCGCCGGAGAGACCCCGGTACAGTTGCAGGACGGTGACAGCATTGTCTTCATGAATTATCGTTCGGATCGCGCCCGTCAAATCACCCGCCCCTTTATCGAACCCAATTTTGACGCCTTCCCACGCGCGGTGACCCCTAAGCTGGGGACGTTTGTCAGCCTCACCGAATACAAATCCGATTTTGATATTCCCGTGGCCTACCCGCCCGAGCGTTTGAAAAACGTGTTCGGGGAATACATCGCCGGACTGGGCCTGCACCAATTACGTATCGCCGAAACCGAGAAATACGCCCACGTCACCTTTTTCTTCAACGGCGGCCGTGAGGAGCCGTTTGAATTTGAAGATCGTATTTTGATCAACTCACCCAATGTCGCTACCTATGATCAACAACCGCAGATGAGCGCGTTTGAAGTCACTGATAAATTGGTGAGCGCGATTGAGAGCGGTAAATACGCCGTTATTATCTGTAATTATGCCAACCCCGACATGGTCGGTCATACCGGTAATTTTGCCGCCACGGTCAAGGCCATCGAGGTGATCGACAAGTGCTTGCAGCGGGTGGTGGTGGCGATAGAAAAAGTAGGCGGCGAGATGCTGATCACCGCCGACCACGGCAATGCCGAAATGATGGAAAATACCATCACCCACCAGCCGCATACCGCGCATACCACCAATTTGGTGCCGTTTATTTATGTCGGGCCACGCGCAATCAAGCTTGCGCCGCAAGGCGGGGTATTGTCGGATGTCGCACCCACGATGCTGGTGCTGATGGGATTACCGCAGCCCCCGGAAATGACCGGCCGCTCATTGCTGCAAGCGGACACTGCCGATCGCGCGATTGCATAGTCGATTGGATCATTAATCCAAATTTAATCCATAAAAATGGTAATAACCCGTGTGGGCGCCAAGCACGATAAAGCCGACACTTAGCCTCACGGCATCCCGCCTTCCGCGACACTTGCACTGGCTGGTGCATCGTCCCTGCGGCCGGTGGTCACAACCACGAATACCTGCTCCCGCCGGTGACGCGTCTAAAGGGTTGGCCACCTATCCTTGGCTGTGATGTTAAACTTCGCAACAAGAATATGTTGAGGCGGTACATCTGTGTGCACTGGATGGATTGGTATTCATAGTCGTTGTGTGGACTCGACCGGACAAGCAATAGATTCATGACCAGGATAACCATCACCTGGCTTCTCATTGCTAACCTCGGTCTAACGCCGTGGTCGTTCGCCGCCCCGGCTGACGAGAAAGAAGCCGCGCTGGCCAAGGTCCGCCAAAGCATCGAAACCCTGCGTAAAGAGATCGCCGCGACCCAGCACCAACACGACGCGGTTAGTGCTGAGCTGGCGGACATTGAGCAACGTATCGCCCAGGTACACAAACTGATCCGGCGTTTGCAACAAGACCAACGGCAACAACAGAAGAAATTAACCAAACTAGGCGCACAAGAACGGCAGTTACAGACCGAGGTAAATACTCAGTCCGCGTTATTAGCCCGGCAGATGCGCGCGGCCTATATGATCGGCAACCAAGAACAGCTCAAGCTCTGGCTCAATGCCCAAGACCCGGCGGCGGTGAGTCGTACCGGTGTGTATTATGATTACCTGCACCGCGCCCGGGCCAGGCGTATTCATGACCTGCGCCAGAGCGTGACGCAATTACTGGCCTTACGTGACAGCCTCAAAGTGGAGCGCGAACGTTTATCCGCCTTGCAACAGCAACAGCAAACGATTCAACAAGAACTGCAGGTCCGCTCCGCAAGCCGTGCCGCGGTGCTGCAAAAACTGCAAGCTGAATTGACCAGTAAGGAACAACAATTGGCGCAGTCGCTGCAAGATGAAAAGCGCCTGAATCAGCTGGTGAATGCCCTGCGCGAGGTTATCCCCGAGGCCTTGCTGCAAACCGGGCAACGTTCTCCGTTTGGTCGGCTCAAGGGCAAATTGCATTGGCCGACGTTAGGGCGGGTGCAGGATAGCTTTGGCAAAAAGCAGCAGTCCGGGCGGACCCGCATCAACGGGGTGAGGATCCTCGCCCCGGCCGGCCACGAGGTACATGCCGTGGCGCCGGGGCGGGTGGCCTATGCCGACTGGTTACGGGGCTATGGCATGTTGTTGATCCTGGATCACGGCGACGGCTACATGAGTTTGTACGGCCATAATCAGGCGATATATAAGGAACTCGGGGAATGGGTGCAGGCGGGTGAGCTGATTGCCAGCGTCGGCAGCAGCGGTGGCGAGACCCAGGACAGTCTATATTTTGAGCTGCGTCACAACGGTACCCCGATTAACCCCATGGTATGGTGCCGACGTTGACTATCACCGCGCGGTTATGCGAATTGTTTAAATCTGGAGTACTATCAGCAACCTGTTCACTGAACGATGCCATGAGGCCATGCAAGGAAATCCTATGAAGAGCAATTTTACCCGTAATGTCCTGATCCTTACCTTTGGCTTATGCCTGGGCGTGTTGTTGGCCCTGGGCAGTACCGTGATGTCCAAGGGCGGCAACCCGGACGCGGAGGCCACGGCCGGTATCCCGTTAGAGGACATCCGCACCTTGAGCGAGGTGTTCGGTAAGATCAAAGAACATTACGTCGAGGAGGTGAGCGACAAGCAGCTGTTGGAAAACGCGATCCGCGGCATGTTATCCGGCTTGGACCCGCACTCCAGTTATTTGGATAAAGAAAGTTATCAGGATCTTAAGGTGAGCACCACCGGCGAATTCGGCGGCCTGGGTATTGTGGTCGGCATGGAAGAGGGGTTTGTCAAAGTGATCTCGCCTATTGATGATACTCCCGCCGCCAAAGCGGGCATCAAGGCCGGTGACATTATCATTCGGCTGGATGAAAAACCGGTCAAGGGCATGAACCTGGATGAGGCCGTGAAGTTAATGCGCGGTCCCCCCGGAACCAAGATCGATTTAACGATTTTACGGGATAAAGACAAACCGCAAACATATACCCTCACCCGCGACAAGATCCACGTCAACAGCGTTAAACAACGCTTACTCGATAATGGGTTTGGTTATGTGCGGATCAGCCAGTTCCAAGATAAAACCGGCGAGGAATTACGCAAGGCCCTGAATAAACTCAAGGAAGATAACAAAGGCCCGCTCAAAGGTTTGGTACTCGACCTGCGCAATAATCCCGGCGGCTTGCTCGAACAAGCGGTAGAGGTGGCGGATACCTTTATCACCAAGGGTAAGATCGTCAGCATCAAAGGCCGTGGGGGTAGTAACACCACGACCCGCAACGCTACTCCCAACGATGCGTTGAACGGCGCGCCCATGGTCGTGCTGGTGAACGGCGGTTCGGCGTCGGCTTCGGAAATTGTGGCCGGTGCTTTACAAGATCAGAAACGCGCGGTATTAATGGGGTCGCGTACCTTCGGCAAGGGGTCGGTGCAAACCGTGATACCGATCAGCAATGACACCGCGATTAAAATCACTACCGCGCGCTATTACACCCCCAACGATCGATCGATTCAGGCCGAAGGGATTGAGCCCGACATCGTGCTGGATAACCTCAAGCTGGCTGAAACCAAAACCGACGCGGGTTTAGCCCCAGTGAAAGAGGCCGATTTGGAGGGACATTTGGAAAATACTACAAGTAAAAAAGATTCCAAGGATCTGGCCGAACAAGCCAAAAAGAAACGCCTAAGCTTGGTTACCGAGGATTATCCGATCTTTGAGGCGCTGAATATGCTCAAGGGGATGGCCTTGCTCAGCGGCGCCCACTAACGGCTGAGTGCATGACGCAGGTTCTGGTTCCACTGGCACAGGGCTGTGAAGAGCTGGAGGCGGTGACGATTATTGATTTGCTGCGCCGTGCCGGGATGACGGTGGTGAGCGCCGGATTGGATCAACACCCGGTGAAGGCCAGCCGCGGTACGGTGTTCCTCCCGGACACAACCTTGGAGGAGGCGCTCAACTACGACTACGATATGATCGTGCTCCCCGGAGGAATGCCGGGGGCCAATCATTTACGCGATGATGCGCGGGTCCAAGACCTGTTGAAAAAAATGGCCCGACAAGGCAAATACACCGCCGCCATTTGCGCCGCGCCCAAGGCCTTGGCGAGAGCGGGTTTATTGACGGGTAAACGGGTCACCAGTTTTCCAGGCAGTTTGGATGAGGTGCTGGACAGCGTGCAGTATCTTGAGCAGGCGGTGGTGATCGATGGCAAGGTGATCACCTCGCGCGGACCGGGCACGGCCATGGAATTTGCCTTGGTCTTGATTGAACAGGTATTGGGCCGACAAAAGCGTATGGAGGTGGAGGCACCGCTGCAACGGATGTAACTTCCGCCTTAGGGTAGTTTGGTAATCACCCGGCGCGCGGTTTCTTCCACGATGGTGGCAAAACTCACCGGCCGTTCCTCGGACGTGTCATCGGCATAATTTAATTCCTGGATCGCCTCAAAGGCGATCGTCCCGGTTTGTGCATCCCAGATTTGCACGAACAGGCGGATGTTGGCGAATTTTGTATCCACCAAGCGAAACCCAAAAAATCCAAAGCGCGAACTCGAATCCTGTTTGAAATTAGCCAATTTGAGCTGCAGGAAGTAACGTACGTGGAGTTGCTCGGCAATTTTGGCGAGTACTTCTTTTTTTAAGATCCCGGTGTTGCGGTATTCGTCGTACATGTCACGGTAGGCATCCGACAGATTGGCGCGATTGATCACCCCCAGGGTTTCCGGCAGCGAGACATAACAAATCTCCGGACGCTGGGCGCGTAAAACCTCGGAAAATCCCAGCGCTAAGGCTTGTTTATCTTCTTCTTGCCCGGTGGGCGTGGAGGGGGTTAAAAACGCCAAGTGGTATTGGCTCAATTCGTTTTTGGCCAGGGCGATGACTTGAACTTGGGTGGAATCGTGAATCTGAACTCCCACACAGCCCGCCGTGATACCACAGGCCCACAGCAGGGCCCAAAATTTTATTTGACGACGATACATGGTGCGTGATCCTAATTTTGTTTGGGCCAGGCCGCAACCACCATGGCGACACCGGCGATACCCAATACCCAACTGAGCAACGGCGCATGGGCCACCATCAGCGGTTGAAATCCATCCAGACCGGCGAGCACACTGGCACAGATAAACAACGCCGCACCGACGATGGCGGCGAAATTGCGTCGATTCGCCGCGCGCAACTCCTCGCGCAAGTCGCTTAGTTGTTCGGGGCTTAATTGCACCTGCAGTTCGCCGCGCCGCGCCTTATCAATGACCTGGTAAATTAAATTGGGTAGGCGCGGCAAACGTTCAGCCCACAACGGCACGTTCTCGCGCAAATGCCGCCACAGGGCTTGCGGACCTATCTGTTGCGCCATCCAGCGTTCTAGAAACGGCTTGGCGGTTTTCCACAGGTCCAACTCGGGATACAGTTGCCGGCCCAGCCCTTCAATATTCAAGAGCGTCTTTTGCAGTAATACCAATTGTGGTTGCACTTGCATGTTAAACCGGCGCGCGACTTGAAACAGCCGGATTAACAGCTGGCCGAAGGAGATTTCTTTTAAGGGTTTATCAAAGATCGGTTCACACACCGTGCGGATCGCAGCCTCGAATTCATCGATGCGGGTGTGGCGATCCACCCACCCTGAATCGATATGCAATTGCGCCACGCGGCGGTAATCGCGCTTGAAGAACGCCAGGAAGTTTTCCGCCAAATAACGTTGATCGGTGGGATTTAAACTGCCCATGATCCCAAAATCAACCGCGATATACCGGCCCTGGGTGGAGACAAAAATATTACCCGGGTGCATATCGGCATGAAAAAAACTATCGCGAAACACCTGGGTGAAAAACACCTCGACCCCGGTCTCCGCGAGTTTTTTAAGATCAATGCCGGCGGCGCGCAGCTCATCGATGCGGCTAACCGGTATTCCGTGGATCCGTTCCATTACTAATACATTGCGGCGGGTATATTCCCAGTAAATCTCCGGCACATAGATCTGATCCGACGCGCTAAAATTGCGCCGTAGCTGCGAGGCATTGGCGGCTTCGCGCAGCAGGTCGAGTTCATCGAGAATGGTTTTTTCAAATTCGTTAACCACCTCGCGCGGCCGCAAGCGGCGCGCGGCGGCCCAGTGACGTTCAATACTGTCGGCGATGGCGTATAACAAACCCAGATCACGTTGGATCACCGGCAGGATATCCGGCCGTACTACTTTTACCACCACTTCCCGGCCATCGTGTAACCGCGCGGCATGGACCTGGGCGATCGATGCCGAGGCAAACGGCGCCGTGTCGAAGTGGGCAAATACCTCGTTGAGCGGCCGGGTGTAGGCGGCGGCGACAATGCCGAAGGCCTTGTCGCCCGCAAAGGGGGGAACTTGATCCTGTAACTTGGCCAGCTCTATCGCAATGTCGTCCGGCAACAGGTCACGGCGGGTTGAAAGTATTTGTCCGAATTTAACGAAAATGGGGCCGAGGTCTTCCAGGCTGCGGCGGATCCGTACACCGCGCGCGAGCGTGGTATAACGTCGCAGCCACATCCAGGGCAGTACATAACGCAACCAGCGCACCGGGCGAAATAAGTGTGTCGTAAGGATTAACTCATCCAGACCATGGCGCGCCAGCACCCAGCTGATGTACATTAAACGAAACACATGCCTGATCGGTTGCATACAGGTCGCAGTGTAATGCATGCCTATGTTGATTGTAAGTCAGAAATGCGGCCTAACACACGACTCCCAAGCGTAAGCGCATTGACGCTGGCGGCGCACTCACCCTAAAATCCCAAGGGATAAATATTCGGTAAGGGATAATAATGAAACAACCGATCAAGAGGGAAGCATGTTGTATACCGTGCGTAATTTCTTAGTCGCATTTTTTGCATTCGGGGTGGCGCTGTATGCGTTGGTGGCGTACGGATTTTTTACCTTGGGAAGCCTGGTACATCCTGCCATGAAGACTTCTTTCATGGCGCATTCGATCGGTATTTACGCCCACGTCTTCGCCTCGGCCATTGCCCTGCTGCTGGGTCCATTACAGTTCTCAACCAAGCTGCGTGCAAACTATATTACATTGCACCGTTGGAACGGGCGTGTGTATTTATTCCTGGGGGTGCTGTTGGGCGGAAGCGCCGGCCTGTACGTGGCGCAATTCGCCTATGGCGGTTTGCTGGCCAAAACCGGTTTTTCGTTACTGGCCATGGCGTGGCTGCACAGCGGTTTCATGGCCTATAGCGCGATTCGACGCAACAACATTGCGGAACATCAACGTTGGATGCAGCGTAATTTTGCCTTGACCTTCGCCGCCGTGACCTTGCGCATTTATCTGGGAAGCTTCATGGCGGCGGGGGTTCGGTTTGAAGTGTTTTACCCGTGGCTGGCATGGTTGTGTTGGGTGCCAAATCTGCTGTTGATGGAGTGGTGGTTGGGTTCGTTCAAAAGTGAAGAAGAGTAAAGGTTTAGAACGGGCTACTACCCTTTTAGGGTAGACCAGCCCGGCAGACAGGTACAGCATGCAAAACAACGCCATGTTAGAAATCGATGACGATATTTATAAATCCACCTCGCGGTTGCTCTTGGCGCATGTCAAGGCGGAATATTATGACCTCACCAACACCTGGCGCGACCTCGAACGCAAGGCCCAGATCAATATCGCAGTGGCCGGTATTTTCATTACCGGTACCAGCGTGGTATTACGTACCCTAGAGCATCCAAGCGGGGCGATGAAACTGTTGTTTCTCACCGCCTTCGCCTTGTTGGCGCTGACGGCGCTGCTTTCCTTGCGCGCGCTACTCATCTCGGATTATGAATCCCTCGAAGACTCCGACGAAGTACTCACTGCGGCGCAAACAATATACAACGCGGACGACAATCACACCGCCAAACAAGCGATTCGCCTATTTGTGCTGGAGCGGGTCACGAAACTACACGCGATCAATCGAAAAAACTTCGAGGCCAATAATAACAAAGCCGACAAGGTCGCCTTCGCCCAAAAAGTTTTGATTGTGGGGGTCAGTTTGGTGATCGTTGCGGTGGGCAGCGCGGTGTTTGCGATCTAACGTTGATGGACGGCCGAATTAATTTGATCACAATCGGCCTTGTCCTGCGTCAGTGACTCAGCGCCAATTTATCTTCCACGCCCTGGCTACGCAGGTAGTCTTCATAGCTACCGTTATAATTGACGATGCCACGGGGCGTCATTTCAACGATACGGGTGGCGAGGGAGGAAACAAATTCGCGGTCGTGGCTGACGAAGATCAAGGTGCCGGGGAAATTCTCCAACGCCAGGTTGAGCGCTTCGATCGATTCCATATCCAAGTGGTTGGTCGGTTCATCCATAATTAATATATTGGGGCGTAACAACATTAACTTGCCGAACAACATACGGCCCTGCTCACCGCCGGAGATGATCTTTACCGACTTATCGATATCATCCTGGCTAAACAGCATTTGCCCCAGAGTGCCGCGAATATACTGCTCATCGTCGCCGCGTTGTTTCCATAGGCTCATCCATTCAAACAGGGTCATGTCATTGGCAAAGTCGGCGGCATGGTCTTGCGCGAAGTAACCCGGCGTGGCGTTTTCCGAGAGTTTTACCACACCGCGGTCAGGCTTGAGTTCGCCGGCCAAACAGCGCAACAAGGTGGACTTGCCAATACCGTTGGGGCCAATGATCGCGACACGCTCCTCGACTTCCACCAGTAAATCCAAATTTTTAAACAAGGTTTTGTCGCCGTAAGCCTTACTCAAGCCTTCCACTTGTAAAGCATTACGGTACAGTTTCTTGTTTTGATTAAAACGTATAAAAGGGCTGACGCGGCTGGAGGGTTTGATCTCGGTGAGGGTGATCTTTTCGATCTGCCGCGCGCGCGATGTGGCCTGGCGTGCTTTAGAGGCATTGGCCGAGAAACGGCTGACGAAGGATTGCAACTCGGCAATTTGCGCTTTTTTCTTGGCATTGTCGGCCTGCACTTGTTCGCGCGCCTGGGTCGAGGCCAGCATGTAATCATCGTAATTGCCCGGATACAGGCGTAACTCGCCGTAATCCAAATCCGCCATGTGGGTACACACGCTATTCAAAAAATGCCGATCGTGCGAGATGATGATCATGGTACTGTTGCGTGCATTCAATATATTTTCCAACCAGCGGATCGTATTGATATCCAGGTTATTAGTCGGTTCATCCAATAACATAATATCCGGATCGGCAAACAGCGCTTGCGCCAACAATACGCGCAACTTCCAACCCGGCGCCACCGCGTTCATCGGGCCGTTGTGTTGTTCTAATGGAATATCCAGCCCCAGCAATAATTCCCCCGCGCGCGCCTCGGCGGTGTAGCCGTCCAGCTCGGCAAACTCGTGTTCCAGGTCCGCCACCTTCATGCCGTCGGCCTCGCTCATCTCCGCTAGCGAATAAATCCTATCGCGCTCCTGTTTCACCTCCCACAGGCGTGAGTGTCCCATGATCACCGTGTCGATGACACTGAAGGATTCAAACGCGAATTGATCCTGGCGTAACTTGCCAATACGCTTGTGCGGTTCGACCCAGACATTGCCCGCGGTCGGCGCCAGATCGCCCCCGAGGATTTTCATAAAAGTCGACTTACCGCAACCGTTGGCGCCGATCAGGCCGTAGCGATTACCGCCACCAAACTTGACCGAAATGTTCTCAAACAGCGGCTTGGGGCCGAATTGCATCGTAATATTGGCGGTAGAAATCACGGTGGTTTTCCAAAGTTAATGATCTATGTATTCGGTACCGGCCATCATCCCGCCAGGTAAATCGGCAGGGCGATCAGGTAGTTACTGCGTGCGAAGGTATAAAGCAGAAACACGACGGCCGATGGTTCATTTAAAGGGGGCGCATTATCGCACAGAACCGGGGGTGGGGGCACGGGGAATTACTGATCACTGTAAGTTATGTCCGTAGCCGTAGCGAGACGTAAACGTGGCTGTATGAAAGGAATGCTTGTCCCTTTCGGTGATGAATATCCGGCTGGCCGGTCGCGGCTATTGGCCCTATAGCCATTTCTTCAGTTTAAAAAACCAATACATCCCGACACCCAACAGCAGCATAAGCGAAATTGTGGCTTGCAAGCCATAGTGCCATTCAAGTTCTGGAAAGTTATGGAAATTCATACCAAAAACACCGGTAATGAAGGTGAGCGGCAAAAATATGCTGGAAAACAGCGTCAACACCTTCATAATTTCGTTAGTACGATTGCTGATACTGGAAAGATAAACGTCCTGCATGCTGGATAACATATCCCGGTAGGTATCGATGCTATCCGCCACCCGAATCACGTGGTCGTGCAGATCTCGAAGAAACAGCTCGGTGCTTTCGTGAATCAGGATCGATTCAGAGCGCTGCATGCAGGCGATCACGTCTCGCAGCGGCCAGACCGCCTTGCGCAGAAAAATTAACTCGCGCCGTAGCTCGTGAATAATACGCAGCGTATCGGGTTTGGGGTTGCTCGCAAGGATGGCCTCGACCACCTCAATCTTGTCACCGATTTTTTCCAACACAACGAAATAGGTATCAACCACTGAGTCCATCAGTGCGTAGGCGGTATAGTCGGGCCGTGATTTTCGGATCCGCCCGGCACTCTTGCGGATCCGTTCACGTACCGGGTCAAACATGTCGCCGGGGCGTTCCTGAAATGAAATGATATAATTTTCACCCAGTACAAGACTTAACTGCTCAATCGTAATTTCATTTTTAACCGGATCAAATTCCAACATTTTCAACACAAAGAAAATGTAATCGCCATAGTCTTCGTACTTGGGACGTTGATCGGTGTGCAGGATATCTTCCAACATCAACGGATGAAAGCTTAATACCCTGCCAAAGGTTTCCAGAACACCCGGCACCTGCGCGTTATCGACATTAATCCAGGTTACTGATGCCGCGTTGGCGAACGGCAAACATTCGTTAACATCGCCAATAGGTTTTTCTACCAGCCTTTGTTCATCAAAATCGAACAGGCTGATTCCGGCGTCGCGCACAAGCGTTTTGTTTTCATCGTACACCAAAGAGCCTGGCGGCAGACCGGAGTTATGATCGCGTTTTTTGGGTCGCATAGCGTATAAAAGGCAACAAGTTGTCGGTTATCCATCCTAGCATGATAAAATTAACAGTGCCAGAGGACGATTATCGTTACTAACTTCTGCGACTTAACGCTATACTTAATCGGACTATTGGATATGCCAATGTATATTTTTTGAATCCATCACTTTATTCCGAGCCACCCTCTAATGCCAAACGTTTTAGCCATCATCCTTGGTGTTAGTTTCGTCATTTCAGGCACGCTGAGCGCGGCGGAAAGTGTTTGTTTTGGTACGGTATCCAATGGCCGGCTTGAGAACGGTGTGCAGTTACCGCAACAAGGCGGTAATTTCATTGCGTATAGCTCAGTGGGTGTCACCCTGGGCCGAACCTACGTGCATTCCAAGGTCGCGGAGATCATTGGGGCGGCGTACCACGCCATAGAACAATCGATCCCTGGAACGACGTTCGTGTACGGTGAAACCGGTTGGG
This sequence comes from Gammaproteobacteria bacterium, assembly GCA_016194635.1. GTDB lineage: Bacteria > Pseudomonadota > Gammaproteobacteria > UBA6429 > Thiohalophilaceae > JACQBC01. The sequence continues at coordinate 128,326 of JACQBC010000032.1, forward strand.
ACTCCGGGGGTAAAATCAAACCGCACCGAACCCACCGCAATGGATTGTCGGTGGATTTTATGGTTCCGGTGATTGATGCCACGGGACATTCGGTTCCGCTGCCGACGGGGTTAGACAATAAGTTTGGTTATGGTATCGACTTTGACAAAAATGCCAGGTATCAAGACTTCAGGATCGATTTCGAGGCCATCGCGGAGCATTTATACCAGTTGGATATCGCGGCCAAGGCGCGCAGTGTAGGCATTGCCCTGGTGATCTTCGATCCACCGTATGTGCAACGGCTGTACAAAACGAAACGCGGGAAGTATTTACGATCAAATATTAAATTCATGCTTAGCAATGCCTGGGTTCGTCATGACGAACATTACCATGTTGATTTTGCGCTGCCTTGTAAGCCGCTGCGGGGTTAGGGAGAGCGCAGGACGCGTGTGGCAACCTGTCACGCCTCGGCAGGATTTGAATCCACAGCGGCCAAGTCCATTGCCCTGATGCCCGTCGCGAATTCTTAGACGCCAGGCATTACGCCGTCTCGTAATGCTGTTTTATCACCTCGAGAAACACATCGGCGTAGCGTTCCAGTTTGGTCTTGCCCACGCCAGAGAGTTGCGCAAAATGCGCCCGGGTGGTGGGGCGCTGTTCGCACATCTGCATCAAGGTGGCGTCGTGGAAGATCACGTACGGCGGCAGTCCGAGTTCGCTGGCCAGGCGTTTGCGGCAGGCGCGCAGTGCCTCCCACAAGGTGTTGGTTTCGGGTTTGGCGGCGGGTTTGATCGCGGGCTGGGCGGTGCGATCCTTGCGGGCGACGGCGGCGGGTTTGGTGTCATGGCGTAACCAGAGGGTCTGTTCGCCGCGTAACAGCGGCCGGCACTGTTCGGTTAAACATAAATTACCGTGGCCTTGGATGTCCACGGTTAAAAAACCGCGCGCGATCAATTGCCGGAACACACTGCGCCATTGGCTGGCATCCAGCTCCGCGCCGATACCGTAGACGCTGAGCTGATCGTGACGATTGTCCACGATGCGCGGTGTCGCGTGTTTGAGTAACACGTCGATCACATAATTCACCCCAAAGCGCTGTTCGGTGCGGTGCACGCAGGACAGGGCTTTTTGCGCCACCACGGTGGCATCCCAGGTGGCCACCGGGCTCAAACAGTTATCGCAGTTGCCGCAGGGGTGATCCAAGTGATCGCTAAAATACGCCAGCAAGGCCTGGCGCCGGCAGCCGGTGAGTTCGGCAAACCCCAGCATGGATTCTAGTTTATGGTGTTCAACGCGCTTGTGCGCGGCGTCGGCCTCGGAGGCCGCCATCATTTGTTTTAACAGGATCACGTCTTGCAGACCGTACATCATCCAGGCATCCGCCGGGCGCCCATCTCGACCGGCGCGGCCGGTTTCCTGGTAATACGCCTCGATACTCTTGGGCAAATTTAAATGCGCCACAAAACGCACATCCGGTTTGTCGATGCCCATGCCAAAGGCGATGGTGGCGACAATGATCACGCCGTCTTCCTTTAGAAAACGATCCTGGTGCTGTTGCCGTACCTCGGCGGATAATCCCGCGTGATACGGCAGCGCCGTGAACCCCTGGCCTTGCAGCCAGGTGGCGGTTTGGTCGACTTTATTGCGCGATAAACAATAGACAATCCCGGCCTCGTTATCGTGGTCGGTTTGAATAAAACGCAACAACGCCTCGCGTGCCTTGTCGTGGTTTTGCGCGATGCGATAACAAATATTGGGGCGGTCAAAGCCCGAGACAAACAACTCAGCATTGTGCAACGCCAGTTGCTTCATGATCTCCTGGCGGGTGGGCCCGTCCGCGGTGGCGGTGAGCGCGATGCGCGGGACCTGAGGATAGCGTTGGTGCAACACCGAGAGTTGGATATACTCTGGACGAAAATCGTGGCCCCACTGTGACACACAATGCGCCTCGTCGATGGCGAACAGCGCGATCGCGCTGCGATCCAACAGAGTGAGAAAGCGAGGCGTCATTAAGCGCTCGGGGGCGACATACAGCAAGTCGAGCTCCCCGCGTTGCAATTGTTGCTCGATCGTCTGAGCGGTAGCGGCGTCCTGGGTTGAATTCAAAAAGGCGGCCCGCACCCCCAGTTGCAGCAACGCCGCCACCTGGTTTTGCATCAAGGCAATCAGCGGCGAAATGACAATCCCAGTGCCGGGGCGAACAATGGCGGGAATTTGATAACACAGCGATTTGCCCCCGCCGGTGGGCATCAACACCACCGCATCGTGCCCGGCGATGAGCCGCGTTATGATCCGCTGCTGCTGATCACGAAACGCCGGATAACCGAAGACGCTGTTGAGGATATGTAGGGCGGGATCATCCATGGCGGGATTATGCCATGAATAACCGTCGTGTAGCTTCTCCCTATTTTATTTCAACCAGCGTGGTACCTTTCCAACGGTACTTCTGTTTTATATAAGTCGCCGCTCCGTCCTTAACCACCGTGGAAAGTATTTTGGTTTTAGGGTTGAGTTTGAAGCGCGGGTAATTCCCTATTTTTTGGTATTGCTGAAGCTTGGCATCGTAGACCCAGTAGTCGAAGTATTCATTCGCAAGGCCAAAACTGGTTGAGATGGCAAGGTCGGGCATGCCATCAAAATTGATATCGGCAAACAAAATGGTGCCAATGTTCCTCGCGAACATCCTAACGTCAGGTGAAAGTATAAGTTTCTGTGGCATACCATCGATAGTAACGTTTGCTTCTTTTAAAGAAATTTTATTTTTTTTCAGAGCCTCCGTTACAATGGATACTTGTATGTCGGTTGTTCCCGATTTATACGCACAGGTGGGTTCAGCAGAAAATTTAAATAGACACTCAGGGTCAGCCGCGGGATCAGGCCCCGAGCCAATGGCAAGACTGCAGCCACACGCAAAGAGCATAATAGTTAAAACCAGACGCATAACCATACCTCACTAGTCAATTAAAAAGAATTTGGCCCGTTGTAAATATTTTTCGCGGTCACGCAATCCTCTGAAACCACCATTAACAGCATATGTTACACCTCCTATATCATCTCTATCAGCGATTTCATTTATTTCATTATCTTCCCAAAACCACAAACTCACATCTAGCGCATACGGCATTCTCGCAACCAAGATCTCGTTACCGCTTTGTAAAAAATTCAAATTAGTGTATTTAGAATAAGCAGCATAATTACTTCTACCAGTCAGCTGAATAAATCCTCTGCCTTTGAATCGTTTACCATCGCCTTTTTCTGTATTCCCAAGATTTTCTCTTCCTTCATAGGCTTGACCGCTGGCAATTTCTTCCATATATCGTAGCGACATACTTTCGTGGCCAATTTGGGCAAGAAAATGCGCGATCCGTAGCGGAGTGGAAATGTGATATTTCGGGAAAAGAGTTTTAAACCAACTAAAAAATGGGGTCACGTAATCCGAATCACCGGGCGCCATTATCGCAATAAACGAGTTGATGTTTAAATCTTTGTGCATTTCTTTATGTAAAATACCAAGGGTTTTTCCATTGGGACTGATCACCCCGTCCGGTTTATTGAAACCAGCGACTTTGGATTGAAAAGATTCGATCGCGGCAATCGTGGGCGCAGTTGCTTTTCCCGTAATTTTTAATTTTTCACTAAGCGAAAATTTCTCATTTTCAACGAGATTTAACGCCGTTTGGATTATTTTTATATCCACACGTGAATGACCGCATCCCTTTCCTACGGCTGTGCTAATACACATATAGCTATTTCTCCAATAATTTCAGGAAAAATACATACTATTTTCATTGATATTGCAGCGGTTTAATTATTGAGTGCCTAGGGCATTTAGGACATAGTCAATAATGAAAGTCAAGGATCCCATCAAACACCGCCAGTTTATCTAACGGGCAAGACAGTATGTTAAGTTAAGCTGGAAGGTGGACGCCCATGATACTAATACGGAGTATCTTTTGTGTTACTAATTGAGGCGTATGGAAAGGATACCCCCCCACCAGGACCGTCAGCCGCCCACGGATGTTATGTAACGCGGGACAAATTGCCGCTAAGATAGTCGTAGAGCGGTCGTGCTGGGGGTTCGAATGAAAATTCACGGGGGTCGTATCGGGTTGTGTGGACTAATGCTGGCCGGTTTATTGTTGCCCGCAGGCTGTGGCGGTGGGGGTGGTAATACTTCCGCCCCCGGTTCAACGCGATCCTATTTTATGGGCTTCACGCCCTTTTGGGCGTCCAGTGCCGCGCCGTTCGGAGACTGGAAATTTGATTGGTCCACCAACGCGGATTTAGTGTCGCTGCACGCGGATGATTTTTTTGGTATTCCCTGGAGCGAATTCGCCAAGGCCGATCCTGCCCTGCGTACGCTTCACCCGGCCTGGGTAAAAAAATGGGACGACTGGTTCCGAGCCGCCCGGGCCACCGGTCATCCGGTGCTGGTGTCGCTCAGCCCGCTGAGCAATCGCACCCGGCTTAGCTCCGAGGTTGATCACCTGACAGGTAACCCCGTTAACAAATGGGACAGCGTCGTGACCGATCCGACCTCAAAAGAGACACAGTGTTACGCCTTTACCGCGAACCTCACTGATCCGTGGACGCAGGCCTATATCAATTATGTCACGTGGATCAACGCTACGTATAAACCCGAGAATATTATTATCGCGATTGAAGCCAATATCCAATTCTACAAATGCCCGGCCTATAAAGACGGGTTTAAGCGTTTTCTCACCGAGGTGTATAATGGCGTAAAAGCGGCCGGGGTTACCGTACCGGTATTTAGCTCGTTTGAATTCGAGGCCATGTATGGCAATGGCCTGTCTGGCGCGTTGAGCAACTGTGGCACAACCCCACTGACGGATTGCGCTACCCAACGCATGGGAGAGGCGGTGGCCATTTCCGGCGATGCCATCGGCATATCGACCTACCCGCAAAATTGGTATCCGCGCACCTCAACACCGCCCGTGGACCGGTTTGACCGACTACACACACTCACCAACAAACCCATCTGGATAAGCGAAACCGGTTGGAACGTCGCGCAAGTGCGCATTAGCTATAGCGACACAACGCAGTGTAATGTTGCCGCCAATCTATATTTCGATAGCGCCAGTGCCACGGCCGGTCGCCAAACCCAATGGATGAATGAGTTATTGGCTACGGCGGATAGAAATACACTGGCGGGGGTTGTCTGGTGGTTGCCAAAAGATTATTTGGATACCGACACCGCCTCCACCTGTCCCTGCAGTACCAACCTCAACACCAGCAGTGCGGACACCTGCACACGCACCGCATTATTTCAAACGCTGGGCGCGGAATTTTTCTACCGCGCGTTTGGCAACATGGGATTATGGGAGCAAAATGGCCGCGTGCGTCCAGCGCTCGCGCCTTGGCAAGCCAAACTAGCGCTGCCGAGGCGCTAATCCTGCGGCTGCTTCTATAGTTTTCAGCAGGGATACGGGAATGAAATATTCTTATGGGTATCGGTAATCTTCACCGGGTTCATCAATCACTCGTATTTGTGGGTGCTTCATATATAGCGTATTCACGCCGTTCACCCATTTGTTCTGCGTGTGACACCTCATCATAGGACTTGATAGGACTTAAAAAACACCACCGCCGACACCGAGAACAGAATTAACGCTGCTCCTATAACGTCCCGCATCACGCACGCTGTGTAACATTTGCTACAGATCGCCGGCATGAAGAATCGGCATGCTAGGCACGCTACATTCCGTGGCGTTAACCGAGGTGACACTTCATGAAATTCCCTTTTGGTATACTGGCAACCGCTATCGTGGCGTCGCTGACCTGGATGCCCGTGCCTACCAGCGCGGCGACCGCACTGGACGACGCTACTATTTTCGCAATCTTTGATGCGGCCAACAGCGCAGACATTTGGACAGGAAGGCTGGGGGTGAAATACGGACATTCCGCAGAGGTGCGTCAGTTGGGTAAAATGGTCGCCACCGATCACGTGGCGGTGCAACAGCTGGGGCGCGATCTGGCCAAGCAACTGGGCATCTTGCCCCTGCCCCCGGACGATGACACGAGCGCCGCAAAGCTCGCGGAAACGGTTGAAATGCTACAATCAAAATCGGGGATAGAGTTCGATTGGGCCTACTTGCACCATGAGATCCTGTTTCATCAAGCCGTGATCAATGCTATAAATACCACCTTGTTACCGGCAGTCAAGAACGCTGAACTCAAACAGCTGATCAAAAAAGTCTTGCCCGGATTCGAGCACCACCTTGCCGCCACCAAGGCCACCGCCGAGAAGCTGGGCATGAAACATCAAGAGTGAGCCATCGCGTTTGAAAAAAATGCAGTCCACGGCCGAGCTAGAAGCGTTTGCGCCGTTCCAGAATTTATCGGCCACCGGCCTGGCGTCATTGCGCCGTGGACTGCAGTATGCGCACTGCGCCAAGACCACCACCCTGTTACACAAAGGGCAACAAGTCTCCGGCGCCTATATCGTCCTCCGCGGGCAACTGCGGGTGTTTACGCTCACCCCGAACGGCAATGAGGCCACCTTGTATTTAATCAATCCCGGTGAAACCTGCGTGCTGGCCTTGAATTGTATTTTTAACGATTTACTCTATCCCGCCTGGGTGCAAGCCAGCTCGGCCACCAAGGTGGCGATTATTCCGGGAACGTCGTACCGGTTATTGTTCGAGTCCGAAGCGGCGATCCGCGGTATTACCGTGCAAGCGTTTTCCACCCTCGTGTTTCGATTGATGACCGAGCTGGAAGGCATGCACACCTTCAAGCTGGAACAGCGCCTCGCCAATTTTCTGTTGCTGCACGCCAGCACCGACGGCACAGTGCGAATGACACAGCAACAGATCGCCTCGCACCTGGGAACCAGCCGCGAAGTGATCGCCCGGCCGCTGCGGCAATTGGTGGCGCAGCGGTATATCGAAACCAAGCGCCATCACATCCTGTTAAAATCGCCTGCCAAGTTGGTGGAAGTGGTGCGAGGTACGCGGGAAGCATCGGTACCCGCCAATAGCGCGGGTGGAAAACGTTCGCGGCCGCGGCGTTGAGCGTGACAACGCATCATGACGATAAAGCACCGCTGCCGCTGTGGCGGTGTTTTTATCTTGCGACCGCAGGTCCGGAATAATTTCGACGAAAAGCGCCGCTGACATTACGCTAACTTCATGTGCTATTGTTGGTTAGCAGAAGGATTGAATAATGAGGACCCACGAATGTTACCCCATTTAACCGCCAACGAAGTCCGTGTCATTGGTTGCCTGATGGAAAAATCCATCGTCACGCCGGAAGTGTACCCACTGACGCTCAACGCGTTGACCAACGCCTGTAATCAAAAGTCCAGTCGCACTCCGGTGATGTCGCTGGCACAGGGCGTGGTGCAACGCACCGCCCGCGACTTGCAGGCCAAGCAACTGCTGCGCATCGACGAAAATTTCAAGAGTGGGGTGGAAAAATACACGCATCGTCTCTGCAACGAGCACTTAAGCGAATTTCAGTTCGACCCCGCGCAATTTGCCATCGTCTGTTTGCTGTTGCTGCGCGGTCCGCAGACACCGGGGGAGTTGCGCGCGCGCAGCGGCCGCCTGCATAGCTTCGCCGACAACGAGGCCGTCGTGGACGCGCTCAGCGGGCTGATCGAGCGGGATGGCGCTCCGGTGGTGGTGAAACTGCCGCGCACCCCCGGCCGCAAGGACGCCGAGTACACGCACCTGTTCGGCGGCCCCATTGATATTGAAGCACTCGCCAGCCAAGCGCAGGCTGAGATGGTTACCGAAATGTCGGAACGGATCAGCGTGTCGCAGCTGGCAGAGCGGGTCAGCAGGCTCGAAGCGGAGGTTGCCGAGCTCAAGGCGCAATTAAAGACATCCCATGATTAACAGCGGTGAAATGAAAAATACTAGGGTTGGTTTTCTTGTGTTTTTTTTATTTAGAATATATCCACCTTAACCCTAGCGCTTGCCCCAAGGCAAGATAAAGTGCTGTTGCGGATTTGTGCGGCGAGGGTTTTTTGCTGGGTCACGGCGATAAAGGCGTAGTGCGCGGGTATTGTCTTGGTTTTTAGGCTGTGGGTATTGACCAGCACGTAATGTGTCAGGCAGTTGCTGTACGTAGTGTCGAACCGCGTGGCGGCATTGAGGGTGTTGTACGGGTAGAGGGCGAGAAAATATAAAGAGGTGTTGCCGGTGGTTTTTTCTTGCAGTGTTTGATTTTTTGTATCCCAGTTTAAATACCGGATATCGATTTCATGCGGGGAATCCTCATTATCCGTCTGTACGGTTTCCAGGTAGATAAATTCATCGATAGGCGCGGCGGCTTGGGACGGGGTTATTAACGTGGACCACAATGCGCGTTCACTCTGGCGGGTTTCCCAAGCGCGAACTAATTTGCCGGCGTTGACGATGAACAGCGCATGGTAGCGCACGATCTGTTCATACCCCGCCGTCTGATGCACCGCCAGGCCCTGCACACCTCCCGTCAGGGTAATGGGTTGAGCCAGGACGACAAGACTGCTGTCATCCGACGGGCCGATACTCCAGGCGGGCCACTGGGTCGTGGTATCCAGCGGATCACCCACCCCGTGGGTGTGATCCGCCGTGATGGCGGCGACCTGCGCGGAAAGCGCGTCCCATTTTAATGGGAATTGATTAATCAGTTGAGTGTTGTTGACAAGCTGCACGAGAATTTTGCAGCTTTTTTTCTTGCAAGGCGCGATAACAATTTGGATCGATTGGTTCGGGTTAAGCAGCGGGTATTTCGCCAGTACAGTAGGACCCTGCCTTACAGGATTGGCGGCATAAACCGCGCTACACAACAATCCTCCCATGACTAGGTTGGCAATAAGATAAAGTGTACGGTGTAAGAACATATAACCCTTCCTCTTAAGTGATCTTATCTACAACCGCTCCGTGGATCACGCGCTACACGTAAAACAAGAGTACCAGCAAACTCTTCGATCTGTCTCAAATTTTTATCAGAATTAGCGTGGTAATCGGCACCGGGATGTTGTTATGCGCCGATAAATATCTTATATCGTCATGGGTAAGGTTGGGGCGGTCAAGTAAATCCAAACATCGTTAATTGCGGTATTCCTGCCGTCGTTGGTGATAAGTTTGTGCCAGGATTATGCGATGGCCTTAGGGTCTGAATATTGGTTAAATGCGTTACTGGCGAAAATATTTTTCACGCCGCTGGGTTCAACCCGCAGTGATTTTAATTTTTAAAAATTCGCCATCGTGCTCAAGTCAAGGGGCTTGCCACGCAGCGTGACCTTCTCCCAGTGTGTTAACGGTTGTAAAAAATCTAACTGGGTCAGTTGGACTGGCCAATTAAACAGATGCCGGTGACTTCCGCGCACGCGACACTCAATTCAGTTATTTTGCCGAGCACCTGGTATACACCCGCGAACAGCGAACGCTGCATGACAGCCACCTAATACTAATGCTGGCATTATAATTTTCTATATCTATATACAAATTATAAGTATTCTAATCGGGTGCGTTAGTCCACGGCAATCTTCCAGCGTATCTAAAAATATTTTAGTAACTAAAGAAGTGAACCCAGAGCACAGTTGTCCCATTGCATTTATGACACTTTTATGACAAAGATCGCTTCCATGGAATAACAATAGTATGAAGGAAAAATGCTTAAAATCGCAAAAGCCAAAGAGCATGATGTTGTCATCCTGGTATTGGAAGGCGAGGTAGATAAGGTAAGCAGCAAACGTCTTGCCCAACATGTCCGTACCGAAATCGTTGAACACGGTGAACGCCGCTTCATCACCGACCTAAGCCGCCTGGGTAATCTGAGTAGCAACGGCCTAAGATTATTCTTGAACATCGCAAAATACCTGCAAAACATGGAAGGTGAATTCGCCGTGTGCGGTCCCGGCGAACAAATCAAGGAGGTGTTCGAGTTAGCGGGTTTAACCCGCATCATCCCGATGTATTCCGATTGCAGTAAGGCCCTTGATCATTTGACCCATGGGCATTAACTTTTATGCCCATATCTTCGCAGGTCTTGGGCTGTTTTTCGTCGGCATCAACGTACTTAGCGACCACCTGAAGAGTTTCGGCAAACCCTATGTCGCCGGCATCATCAAGACACTGGCTAAAAATGATCTTGCCGCGATACTCAGCGGTGTGATCGCCGGAACGATCACCAACAGCGGCAAGGCCGTCACCTTCTCGCTCACGGGTTTTATCACCGCGGGCATGTTAACCACCCGCGCCGCCCTGCCTATTATTATTGGGGGCAGTTTAGGTTCGTCGTTTCTGGTGCTATGGGTTTCCATCGATTTTGCCGTGTTGGAACTCTTCATACTTGGAGTGGCCGGTATCTTGTTCCAATTCGGCGATATGAAATCCACTCGCATGAAACTGCTGGCCGGTGTGTTATTGGGATTGGGGTTGATTTTTTACGGCCTGGACATGTTAAAAGGCGGCGCCGCGCCGCTGAAGGATGCCCCGGCGTTTATTGCGTTCGTGAGTGACGCGCGCGGGTATTGGCTCACGGCGTTCGCATTGGGCGCGATCGGGGCGTTTATCACCCAGTCGGGATCGTCGCTTTCGATTATCGTCATTGCGTTCGTAAATGCCGGCCTACTGGATTTTGATCAATCGGTCATGTTTGTATACGGTACCAACGTGGGTTCGGGTATCAGCACCGCCATGCTCTCATTAGGCGTGGCGGGCACGGCCAAACAAATGGTGATCTTTCACGCCCTCGTCAAGTTGGCCGGTTCCATGGTGCTGATCCCGTTATTGTACGTGGAAGTTTATCTCGGTGTGCCGCTGGCGAAAGCCCTTGCCGCTAAAATGGCGGAGGGATTGGGGCCGCAAATCGGCGTTATCTACCTGTCGTATGAATTCGTCTCCGGGATGTTATTGTTGGTATTGATGAGCGCAATAATCCCGGTATTAAACTATTTTTTCCCGCCCACCCAGGAAGAAAAATTATCCGCCATCAAGTATCTACGGAATTTTTCAACCCGTTCACCGGAACTCGGCACGGTGCACATCAAAAAAGAACTGGCGCGCATCATCAAACGCGCGCCCCGGTATTTGGATATGTTGCGCGATGAAATCGCCGCCAACCAAAAAATCAGAGAAACCATCTTGTACGAGGCTAACGCGGCGGTACAGAAAGAAATCCAAGAATGTATCGCGGCATTGCTAAAAACGAATTTAAATAAAAGACAGACCGACCAATTGCTGATTCAGCATACGCTGGCGGAGGCGAGTGTGACCTTAGATAAAAAATTGCTACAGTTTGTTAAGACTATTCGTGAACATAAAAAATCAATCCTGCCCGATGAGTTCGTTTATAATCTTACCGAGAGTCTGCACCTCATGTTGTTTTCCGTCACCGAGTGTATTCAAGTGGAAAGCTCGTTTGACGCCAGGTATCTCGTGATAATGACCGAAAACCGTGACCGGGTGGTGGAACGGCTAAAACAGAAATATTTACTGGGCAGCGATGATCTGAGTAACACGGCGGCAAGAAAGAAAGTGATTGATTTAATTCTATGCTACGAGCAAATACTGTGGACCCTAAACAAAATTGCCAAGACCTTTGCCGCCGATATCGGACAATCGCCAAGCCTGGCGGTGGCATAACCTCATCGAACCAACCGCCGCGCTATCTTCTGTCCCGTGCCAAGTAAAAAGCGGGGGGGGTGTTGCCTTCTCCAACAAACCCTTAGGCGTCACCCGCGTGCGAAAGCGCTTCTAAGCGTTCACGCATGGTTTTTTGCAGGCACTCAACATCGGTACCACAAGCGTTTCGCACAGCCAGCCATTTCTTCTGGGCGGCTTTGATCGTGCGCAAACCCTCGG
>JACQBC010000031.1 GCA_016194635.1 Gammaproteobacteria bacterium
CGGGCCACTGTCCTGGAAATCATCGGTCGCGGAAATCTTGGTCCACTGCGCGATAGTCAGGGAGGGCGAATTCACGTAGGCCATGGCAACCAGGGCGTGGTTGGGCATGTTACTTGGTACCGTATAACTTAAGCGGGGACCCGTGCCGTGGCTCAGTTCCCGGCCTAGCCGCAACACTTGGGTGCGGACGTGTTTGCCGTTGACGGTGGCGGTATGGGGTTTAGTGAGGGCCTGCCTGAGCACCCAATGGATCAGTTTGGCCTCGACCTCGGTCAGGTCGCCGCCATCGCTGTTCACGCCATTGACGCTACACTGTCGCAGTTCAAACTCGACTTCATCGCCGGGGGTGGCCCGGATCGGGCCGGTGATTTCCTTGATCAATACAATACGCGGTCGTGCGAGTACGGCTGTCATCGCTTCCCCTCTTTTGGTTACGGTTACTAATGAGTCACATGGAAAGGATACCCTCCCATCAAGACCGTCCGCCGCAGGATGCTGCTGTCGAGCCTACAGGGAGGTATTGACGGCGTGTCTTGGTGGGAGGGTATCGCTTTCCATGTGACTCCGTAATAAATGCCTTGCGGTGGTTGACACGCCGCACTTGACATTATCGCATTCGCTAACCCCGTGCAATACTAGGGCAGGCGCTTTACAGATATGTACAGCCTGTATTACGGACAGTATCGCGCCAGCATTTCGCGGAGCTGTTCCTGACTGGCGGGTTTGCTCAAGAAGTCATTCATGCCGGCGTTCAGACACAAATTGCGATCATCGGTGGTGGCGTTGGCGGTGAGAGCGATAATCGGCAGGTGTTGTGTGCTGGGTTCTTGCGCGCGCCAGCGCCGGCTCACGTCCGGTCCGCACAGTCCCGGCATGCGCATATCCATTAGCACCAGGTCATAACGGGTTTGAAGCAAGGCATCCAAGGCAAGCTGACCGTCAACGACATGATCCACCTGGTGGCCATCCTGCTTGAGGAAGGTGGTGATCACCTTGGCATTAATGGCGCTGTCCTCCGCCACTAATATGTGCAATTGCCGCGGCGCTGCGGTGGGTTTATCTTTTGCCGCGGTGACGGTGGGGGAGACATTATCCGCGCCTAACAATGCCTGCAGCATGGTGCGCAGTCGATCCAGGGTTACCGGCATGACCAGTAATTGGTCGAATATCCGCGGGTCGTTGGCGTGGAAGGATTGTAATTGTGAAAGGCGGACAACCCAGACGATTTTACAGCGTTCGGCGTAGCGTTGGCGCAGTGTTATGGCTAACGCGCGGCAGTGTTGTTGGCAAGTAAGTTCACTAAATATCACTATTACAGGACCGGTTTTGCAGGCGTCTATGGTGGTATTCAGTTCCGCCGCGGAGCTAACCGCCCGCAACGGCCATTGCAAGGCGTCGCAATACGACACTAGGACGTGGCGGTGGGTGGGGTGTGTCTCGTACAAGATTACCGCCTGCAGGGTGGCGGGGTGCGGCGGTAACGACAAGGTGGACTGTTCGTGGCCAAAATCCACTTCAAACCAAAAGGTGCTGCCCTGTCCCAGCTGGCTGGTGAAACCGATTTGACCGTGCATTAGCTTGACTAGATCGGCCGAAATCGTCGTGCCCAGGCCGGTGCCACTGGTGGGGGGCTGGTGCTGCCGATCCATAATCTGATAAAACGGTTCAAAGATGCGTTCTTGTTGCTCCGTGCTTATGCCCGGCCCGGTGTCGCGGATCTCAAAGCGTAAGTGAACCCGGCCTTGGCCGGTGAACAGCGAGGCCTTGCTGACATGGATATAAATTTCGCCCTGGGCGGTAAATTTTACCGCATTGCTCACCAAGTTCAGTAATATCTGCCGCAGGCGTTTGCCATCCCCCGAAACATATTCGGGTAAACTCGGGGCGCAGTAACAAAATAGTTCCACACCTTTGGCATTGGCGCTGGTGGTAAACATCTGCGCCACGCCATGCACCAGCTGTGGCAGATTAAAGACGTGTTCGGATAATTGGTATTTGCCGGCCTCGATTTTCGACAGGTCCAAGATATCGTCAATCAAGGCGTGCAGGGCGCTGGCGGCTTCTTGCAAGGCATCGATGTATTCGCGTTGTTCCGAGGATAAGGTGGTTTGTTTTAGCAAGGTGGTGACACCGACGATACCGCTCATCGGCGTGCGGATCTCGTGGCTCATCGCGGCGAGAAATTCGCTCTTGGCGCGATTGGCGCGGGTCGCCGTGTCGGTGGCCTTGTTTAAGCGGCGTAGCATGACGTCCAGGTACACCGGCATGACGATCATAAATAATAAATAGGCCACCACGTCATACACGTGTGAATACCAGGTGTCGGTCAGGTACAACACCACTGAAAAGGCCAGGATACTCGCGGTGGTGGCGGTGAAAAGATGACTGCGCCCATAACGCACCGCATAACTGACAAAGATCCATATATAAAGGAAGAAATACGGGCTGAACGGTCCGTCATCGGCGAATAACATCGAGTAACTAACCCCACAAATATCCCCGCAGATGGCCAGATGGCTGCGCCATAACACCCAGGGGTGGTACAGCACGCTAATGAATATCACCACGGTGTAGACCAGAAACCCAATAACAAAAACAGTGTAGGCCCCCCAATTCGGCGGGTAATAACCGTTGTACATGGCGATACCGATAAAGCTGCCGACCAGTACCCAGATACTGATACGAATGATGGAGGAGGTGTACTCCTGACTTTTTTTGACGGCGGCGAAATTAATCGGCATGGCGGGAGTTTACCGGGCTAGCGGGTGGTTTGGCATGATCTCGACAAAGCGATGGATAGCGGCGAATTCTGCGACCGGTGTGGCGGGCTGGCGCGAGTCGGGTTGTGTGATGGCCACAAGATAACGCATGCCGTAGCGTTGCGCGGCACGCAATACCGGCAGGCTGTCGTCGATCAACACGCAATGATCTTTATCAAAGGGTTGGATGGCCTGCACCTGATCCCAGAAACCGGGCTGTTCTTTGGGCATGCCGACGCTGTGGGCGCAGATAATGCGATCAAAATGTTTGCCTAAGGCGGTCTTATCGAGTTTAAGGCGGAGGCTTTTTGGATGGGCGTTGGTGACCAGGCAAACTGTCTTGCCCAGGTAGCGCAGGTAATCCAGAAAATCCGCTACCTGCGGTTGCACGGCGATCAAGTGCTGTACCTCGGTTTTTAACTGGGCGATATCCATGCCTAGGGTACGGCTCCAATAATCCACGCAGTACCAGTCCAGGCTGCCTTCCTTGCGCTGGTAATGACTCAGCAGGTCGGATTTGGCCGCGTCAATCGGCAGCCGGTGTTTTTCCGCGTAACGCCGCGGCAGGTGTTCGCGC
This sequence comes from Gammaproteobacteria bacterium, assembly GCA_016194635.1. Lineage (GTDB taxonomy): Bacteria > Pseudomonadota > Gammaproteobacteria > UBA6429 > Thiohalophilaceae > JACQBC01. The sequence goes on from JACQBC010000031.1 coordinate 3,337, forward strand.
CAGAAATAGTTATCGTAGTGCAGGTCCAATAAGGTACCGTCCATGTCCAGCAGCACGGTGTGGATCTCAGACCAGTTCAGCATAGCGCTTTCCCGACACGGTAGGACCGTGTGTAACGTTAGATAGGCTATAGTCTAGGCGTAATCATTCGTTACACGCTATTATTTTCCGACAACTCGAATGGAAACCACCATGACCAATGATTTGCAGGTATTACTCGATGGGGCAAGGCGTATCGCACAGGCGGCCGGGGTCCGTATTATGGAAATCTACCAACGGGGGTTCTCGGTCCAGGCCAAGGACGACAGCTCGCCCTTAACCGAAGCGGATATGGCGGCCCATGCGATTATCGATGATGGCCTGGAGTCGCTGACCGAACATCTACCGGTATTATCGGAGGAATCGGCGGATATTCCCTACGCGGTGCGCTCCCGCTGGGACCGGTATTGGCTGGTTGATCCTTTGGATGGAACCCGGGAATTTGTCAAACGCACCCCTGAATTCACCGTCAATATCGCCTTGATCGACCACCATCGCCCTATTTTGGGCGTGGTTTATGCACCGGCCTTGCAGATTATTTATTATGCCGCGCAGGGCTTGGGGGCCTTCAAACAACAGAACGGGCACGCCCCCCTGCCGATCCGCGTCGCCAAGCCGGTGCATCAGCCGCTGATCGTGGCCAGCAGCCGTTCGCACGGCAGTGATGAAGTCCAACGTTTTCTACACAAGGTAGGAGAACACCAATTGATTATCATGGGCAGCGCCTTGAAGTCCTGCTTGGTCGCGGAGGGTCAGGCCGACATCTATCCGCGCTTGGGGCTCACCTCGGAGTGGGATACCGCGGCCGCGCAATGTGTGGTGGAAGAGGCCGGCGGGTATGTCACCGATACGGCGTTACAACCGATGTTGTACAACACCAAGGACAGTTTATTGAATCCGCATTTTCTGGTGTTTGGCGATAACAGCGTCGATTGGCGCGGTTATCTCTAATTGCGGTTGTATACCGCCATAATCGCCTTAAGCTCGCGCAATATCCATTCACGTTCGGCGCTGCTGAGCGGTTGCAGCGCGGGGAAAACATAGCCTTGCTCCAATAATTGAATGTAGTGTCGCACGGCTTTACAACCCTCATTGCAGATTGATTCGAGTGTATGTTGCAACTGGGCGGGCGAAGTTAACATTCACAACCGGAGTCTAATAATTTAAGCCGCAGACAGACTATCACGCGCCCTTAAAAAATCAATCTTCATCTGTGGTTTTAGACGGCTATGGCCCCCCCGGCAGTTCGATACTGGCGTCTAGACCGAAGCGTTCGGCGGTTGCAATCTGCTGGAAATCCAAGCGCCAAGCCCGCAGCGCAATACCCGCTTCGTGCCAAGGGCGGGTCGCGCCGTACAATCGATCGCCGATGATCGGAAAACCGTGGCGGCTCAAATCCACCCGTAACTGATGCGGCCGGCCGGTCAGCGGTTGTAGGTCCCAATGCAAATACCCGGTGGCATAATCCTGTTCTAAGAACACGGCATGGGTGAGGCTGGGGTTGCCGTGGGGGCTTGGAAAAGCGCGGCGCTTATTGCGCGCAATGCGTCCGTGCCATTCAAAATGCTGCTGCGCTTGTAACGCGATCGCCAGCCGCGGGTTGTGTGCCGCCGCGGGCAGGTGATCAAACCCTTGGGTTTGGGTCCAGGCACGGTAGGTCTTGCGCACCCGTTGCTGTTCAAACCAGCCATTGGCAGCGCGATGCGCCTGCGCGTTCAAGGCATACAACACCAGACCGCTGACGTCCACATCGAGCCGGTGCACGGGAAAAATCTGTCGCGCAAGATGGTCTTGCAATTGAATCCCCAACACGGGACGCGGATCAGCGCGGCCTTGGTGTGAAGGGACGGTCAACACTCCAGCGGGCTTATTGGCCACCACGAAGTCCTGGTTGGCAAATACAATATCAGGATGCACTATGCTTTCCAAAGAAGCGATCGGCCTATCAACGCGGCGCGGGCAGCAGGCTTAGCAAACAGCGCGTGCTGTCGGTGATCACTTGCTGCCAGGGCAGTCCAATAATCGGTTGTTGGGTGAGGCTGTCGATAAACGCCGGTTGGCAGTTTTCGCCGAGAATATAACGATAATCCATGGTGAGCTCGGTGCCCACAGGGAGTTCGTCCATCGCAAACACAAAGCCCAAGTGCCATAAGCCGGTCGGGCTAAACGAGTGGTTGATATAACATTCATCGTCCCATTCCGGACAGACGGTATAGTGTTGTTCAAACCAGCGCACACTGGAATTGAGTTGCGAAGGATCGGCGAGTTGTTCAAATTGCTGATGGGTGAGTGTTTGTTGGATCCGATCCGGCGCCACCAGGACGCTGCCGCGGCTCACCGCCACGGCCAAAAACACGCCCTGCCCGGCCTGGGGGATGCGCGAGGGGGCGATGCTATAGCGGGGGATTATCATAGGATGCCGGGTATTTTACCTGCTAACCATGACACTCATCCAGCAGAGAGTTTCAGTACAATACCCGCTATGCTCAGTTACCAACATGCTTTTCATGCCGGAAATTTTGCCGACGTACACAAACACACGGTCTTGACCTTCTTACTGACATCGCTGCTGAAAAAACCCAGCCCGTTTTGTTACGTCGAAACCCACGCCGGCCGGGCGCGGTACGATTTTCAAACCGTGGCAGCGCAAAAAAACCGCGAGCATGAACAGGGGATTTACCGTCTGTTGCAAGCCAAGGCAGACGGTAGTGACACTCGCCGTAGTGGCCAGGCCGTGGTAAATGACTATCTCGCGCAGATTAAATCCCTGAATCCAGAGATCGGCCCGCCGCGCCACTACCCAGGTTCGCCGTTATTGGCGCAAGCCTATCTACGGGCCGGGGACAGCATGTTGTTAGCCGAGTTACACCCGCAAGAACATAGCGTGTTACGCCGCGAATTTAAAATCGACAAACGCATCGCCGTGCATCAGCGTGACGGCTATGAAATGTTGCGTGGCTTATTGCCACCCCAGCCAGCGCGCGGACTGGTGCTGATCGACCCTTCCTACGAAACCGTGGGTGATGTTAGCGCGGTGGTGGCGGCATTGAACTTGATTGAACACCGTTGGCGTAGCGCCATGGCGCTGGTGTGGTATCCCATCCTCAGTGCGAGCACGAGCGCGGCGTTGATCACGGCCGCCGCGTCAACCACCTTACACAATCTGTGGCGCTGCGAATTACACCTCAAACCCCTCGACGGCCCGCCGGGCATGAAAGGTTCCGGGCTGTTGTTATTACACCCACCGTGGCAAGGTGAAGCAGTGTTGCGGGAACTAATGCCGTGGTTGGCGCAATACCTGGGTGATCAATCATCAGCCGCGCACTGGCGGCTAGAGCAAGTACGTCCAGAATAAATCTATAGTGCCGCGCGCGGTCGTTTGCTATAAGAAATGGGAAAAACCCGTGGCTAGATTTTTTCCTTGAGCAACTCGGTGGCATCCTCAAACACCGTCACGGGGGGGCGCGCGCCGGGGAATAACGGTGGGTAACGCGCGCTGTTGATGGGTTCGTGGGTCACGTCACGAATATAGATGTGTTTTATCTGCGCGGGGAAACGCTGCAGCAAGCTGGCGTATACCTCCGGGTCTTTTTCGCCGGAGTCACCCACTAAGATAAATTGACGTTGCGGGCAGCGTTGCAACAACTCGGTTAATATCGGGAGTTTATATTCATAGGGAGAAACAAATAGGTTGTGGAGCGATGCGTCATTGAGGCGAAATTGCTTCATGACCATGCTGCCGCGCGGGAAGCCGCTACGTTCTAGAAAGGCATTTAATTCCGGATACAATTGCCAGGGCGAGGCCGAGACATACTGAAAGTCCGCGCCTTGTAACTGCCAGTAGTGATACACCGTGCTCATCGCCGGGACGGCCTCGTATTCACGCACGAAGGTATTGTGGAGCAATTGTTTTTTATTTAATACCTGGCTGATCTTGATGGTGTCATCGATATCGGAAATAACCGATACCCCGCTGGGGCGCAACAGTTGGATATCTGTAGTGGCGCGGTCTTGATCAGCGGCGGGTAAGGTTACCGTTACCGGTAGCCATTGGCTCTGGGTTGCACCGGCCACCTGCGCCGCCGACAACTGTAAGGTGGTAAGCGCGTGGCCATTCTCACCGGTGCTAGGCAAGGCCACGCTGCGGTCTGCAATGCGTAGCTGGAATTGCCGGTTGGGCTGGTTGTCGGCAAAAAACCGGCGCGCGCGTGTACGGAAAATACCGTTATGTTCTAGATCAATATCATCGTCCAATCCGAACATCTTGGCCATGGCGTGTACACTCATAGTACGCCACCACGAATCGGGCTTGGATTGAAACACCCAGGCGTGGACAGGGACGTGCCAGTGTTGATCGGTGCTATCGTAATAGGCGCTGGTGGGGAATAGCAGTATTTCATCATCGGCTTGCAATGGCGCTGCGGTGGCGACGGCGATTGGTAGCAACAACAATCCTGCCAGACCACGGCAACCATAACTAAAACGACGGCATGGGTTATTCATTTTGTTCACACCTCAACCTGCAGCGTATTTTGCACGCGGTGTCATCCCACGATGGGATCGTGAATTACCCTGCAATCCTTTCCTGGGTTCAGCCAGGGTGAGATAAAATCCGGGGCCTAACAGGCCCCGGATTTTTGCTGCGGACGCTTCACACCTTGAATTACTTTAAGGCCGTGTTAAGCATGTCTTCCAACATCGGTTCGGCCAGGCTACTGACTTTTTCCATCTCCGGGGTTGGTACCAAGGTATGCAAATAGCGGGCGTTTAACATCGACACTTCGGTTTTACCGGCTTTTTTGTAGATGCCGAGATTGCCACAGGGTAACAACGCACTCATCTGCGGACCCTGGGGCCACACCAGTTTACCTACTTCGGGAATGCACACCTTGACCAGTGTCACCTCACCGTTTTTTACCTTGTTGGCGCCGAGAAATTGCCATTTCTTGGCCTCGGCGTAGGACTTGAGGGCATCGGTGAGCGCTTCCGGGGTTTTGTTGGTAGTGTGGATAATAAATAGGTTTGAAGGTTCGGCCGCCAGGGCAGCGCCGCAGCTTAGGCTACATAACAGTAATAATGCGGATCGATTAATTCGGTTTTTTAGTTCCACGAGAGTATGCTCCATGTTAAAAATGTGTGATGAATTGTTGCGTAGGGTCAACTTTAGAACAGCGAAGGTTGATGCTTGGCAGTATAACCATCTCTAAAAATGAACACCATACTACGTTCGAACACAACGCAGCCGTTGCCGGTTATTTGATACCCCAAGGGTATGAAAACGTAGCTTCACAGTGACGGCGGGGATACCCCCTAGGTACTTTTACCTAGGCCACTTTCGTCCTCGCCCACGGCACCTGTAGTACGGACACTCTATATATAATATAGGACTGAGTCACATGGACAGGAGACCCCCCCACCAAGACACGCCGTCAATACCTCCCTGTAGACTCGACAGCCGCATCCCTGCGGCGGACGGTCTTGGTGGGAGGGTCTCCTGTGCCCATACACCTCATTAGTAAATATGGCGCGTGGAATCATTGCAGCACCGTGGGCGGGGGTTCGTCTTTACGCACCCGAAACCACGCCGCGTATAACGCCGGTAAATATAACAACGTCAACACGGTGGCGATGAATAACCCGCCCATGATCGCCACGGCCATCGGTCCGAAAAACGCGCTGCGGGTTAAGGGGATCATCGCCAGGATCGCCGCCATGGCGGTTAATACGATCGGCCGGAAGCGCCGTACCGTGGCGCCGATGATCGCATTCCAGCGGGTTTCACCGTGACGGATATCCTGCTCGATCTGATCGATCAAGATCACCGAGTTGCGCATGATCATGCCGAACAAGGCAATCGTGCCCAGCATTGCCACAAACCCAAACGGTTTATTAAACAGCAGCAGAAATACCGTCACGCCGATCATCCCCAGCGGCGCGGTCAGCACCACCAACAACACCCGTTGGAAACTGCGTAATTGAAAGATCAGCACCGTCAGCACCGTCAGTATAAACAACGGCATGCCCGCGGCGATGGATTTTGAGCCCTTGGCGCTTTCCTCCACCGCGCCGCCGGTTTGAATTAAATAGCCGGTGGGTAAGGCCGCCTTGATGGGCTCTAATTCGGGTTCGATCTCGGCGCTGACCACCGGCGCCTGAATGTCGCCATAAATATCCGCACGCACCGTAATCGTAGGTAGTCGATCGCGCCGCCAGATAATCCCTTCCTCGAATTCATAATGCAACTTAACGACCTGGGCCAGCGGCACGCGTTTGCCCGAGGCGGTGGGTACCGAGAGGTTTTCCAATAACGCCAATTGACCGCGTTCTTCCGCCGCGCCGCGCAGCATCACCTCGATCAATTTATCTTTTTCACGGTAGTAGGTCGCCCCGCCGCCGTTGAGCGCGGTGTTCAAAAACAGCGCCAGCTCCTGCGAGGATACGCCCAGGGCGCGCGCTTTGGCCTGGTCGATCTCCAGGCGAATCACCTTGGATTGTTCGTCCCAATCAAACTGCACATTATTGGTGTGCGGGTTGGCGCGCATCACCGCGGCGACTTGATTGGCGATGTTACGCAAGGTGGTGAGGTTTTCACCCGAGACCCGAAACTGCACCGGGAATCCTACCGGTGGACCGTTTTCCAAACGCAATACCCGCCCACGCACGGCCGGGAACTGCTCGGCGTCGAACGCCGCGATCAAACTGCTGCGCAGGGATTCACGCGCCCTGATCCCCTTGGTGGTGATCACAAATTGCGCGAAAGAAGCGGCGGGCATTTGTTGGTCGAGGGGTAAATAAAACCGCGGGCTGCCGGTGCCGACATAGCTGACATAATTTTCGATCTCGGCCGTGTGAGTATCGAGCAGTTTTTCCATGCGCTGGACTTGATCCTGGGTAGCGCGCAGCGAGGCGCCTTCGGCCAGTTTTAAATCCACCAGCAATTCCAGGCGGGTGGAATCCGGGAAGAATTGCTGTTGCACAAACTTAAATCCAAACAGGGACAGCAAAAACGTCAGCAGGGTGGTGATTAATACCAGCCGGCGTCGCGCCACGCACCCTTCAACCACGCGGCGAAAGTGTCGGTAAAATACCTGGGTGCGTTCCTGGATCCACACATTGAAGTGCAACAACACACTCCACCAGCGCACGTGCCCAACCTGAGGGCGGGACGGGGCGTGATGATCCGGCAACAATTTAAAGCCCAAATACGGGATCACCACCACCGCGGCCACCCATGAAATCAGCAGCGCGATGGTCACGACTTGGAAGATCGAGCGGGTGTATTCGCCGGTGGTCGAATGCGCGGTGGCGATCGGCAAAAAGCCGGCGGCGGTCACCAAGGTGCCGCTGAGCATTGGAAAGGCGGTGCTGACATAGGCAAAACTCGCCGCCTTGACGCGTTCCATGCCCTGTTCCATTTTTACCGTCATCATTTCCACCGCGATAATCGCGTCGTCGACCAGCAGACCCAGCGCCAGGATCAGCGAGCCCAGCGATATCTTGTGCAGACCGATGCCCAATACATACATGCAGGCGAAGGTCGCGGCCAATACCAAGGGGATGGAAATCGCCACCACCAGGCCGGTGCGAAACCCCAAACTGAAAAAGCTCACCGCCAAGACGATCATCACCGCCTCGGCGACCGAACGGGTAAACACCGAGACCGAGGCGCGCACCGCGCGCGGTTGGTCGTTGACATGCACCAATTCCAAACCCACCGGCAGGGTTTTCTGTATTTGTGCGACCTCGTTTTCCAATAGACGACCTAGCGCTACGATATCACCCCCGCCGCGCATCGATACTCCCATTCCAATCGCATCGTGGCCCATATACCGTAACCTGGGTGAGGGCGGATCAGTATAGCCGCGGTGCACCTTGGCCACGTCGCCGATGCGGATCGTGCGACCGTTGATGCGTACATTGAGTTCGCGGACATCGTCGATGGATTTAAATCCGCCGTCGACCCGCAAATAAATCCGATCACTGGGGGTTTCAAAATAACCCGCGGCGGCGATCGCATTTTGATTCTTCAGGGCGTTAATCAAGGTCGGCACATCGATGGCCAAGGTGGCCAGTTTAATCGTCGAGGCCTCGATCCAGATTTTTTCTTCTTGCTCGCCGATCAAATCTATTTTGCCGACATCGGGCACACGCAATAAGCGCCGCCGGATTTCATCGGCGTAGTCTTTGAGTTGCGCCGGGCTAAAATCATCGCCGTACAGGGCGTAGATATTGCCGAAGGTGTCACCGAACTCGTCGTTAAAAAACGGCCCGCGGGTGCCCTCCGGCAGTTGATTGTGAATATCGCCGACTTTTTTGCGCACTTGATAAAACAACTCCGGGACTTGCGCCGCCGGTACTGCGCCGTCGATGACCACAAAGATCATCGACTCGCCCGGGCGGGAAAAACTCCGTACCGTCTCCAGCCCTTCGAGTTCTTGCAGCTTGCGTTCGATCTTTTCCGTAACCTGTTGCTCGACGTCGCGCGCGGTGGCCCCCGACCACTCGGTGCGCACCAACATTACCTTGAAGGTGAACGGCGGATCCTCGGATTGTCCGAGTTTGGTATAGGACCAGGCCCCTAGCAATAGGATCGTCACCATGAAATACAACACGACGCCGCGGTGTTGCAACGCCCATTCGGATAGATTAAAACCTGTTAGCAGCGGCATGGGATTAACGCGTCAGCGGCGGGCTGGGTATAACCTCGGTGGCGAACAAACTGCCTTCGGGGATCGGATTCACCCGTTCACCCTCATGCAGTTTGTGCACACCCACCGCCGCCACGCGTTCCCCCGCGTGCAAGCCCGAAGCGATCACCGCCACTTGTTCGCGGTATTGCGCCACCACCACCGGGCGCAAACTCAAATGATTATCGGGGCTGAGCACGTATACCGCGGGTTGCTGCTGTTGTTGCAGCAGCGCGCTCAGTGGTAACAGGGTTGCGCTACTGGCGGTCTGATCCGCGCCCTGCAATACCACACTGGCGGTCATTCCCAATTTCAGCGCGTTATCGGGATCATCGATTTTAATTTTAACGACATAGGTGCGCGAGGCGATATCCGCCGCGCCGGCGATTTCGCGGATCCGGCCGTTATAAATTTTTTCCGGTTGCGACCATAAGCTGATGCGTGCGTATTTAGCCGCGCGTACCGCTTGAATCTGACTCTCGGCCACGTTCACCACCGCATCCAAGGATTCGGTGCGCGCCAGTTTTACAATCGGCTGACCGGCGGCGACCACCTGGCCGGGGTCGGCGTTCACCGCGGTGATCACGCCATCGTAATCCGCCAACAAGGTGGTGTAGTTGGCTTGATTCTCACTCACCGCGGCCTGCGCCACGGCCGCATTGCGTTTGGCCAGCGCCGCCTCGTAGGCATTTTTCTTCACCTCAAACGCCGCCGCGCTGACAAACTTTTGATTAAGCAACTGCTGGTAACGTTCTAACTCGGATTTAGCGAAGACATAATCGGCTTCGACCGAGGCCACCTGTGCCTGCGCCGCCGTAGCCGAAAGTTTAAGGTCCGCCGGGTCGAGACGCGCGATCACCTGGCCTTGTTTAACCCGGCTGCCCAGATTGATTTCACGCGCCAAGAGTTTACCGCCGACCCGAAACGCCAATTCACTTTCATAACGCGGCTGGATCTCCGCGGCGAACGCCATCACCATACCGGCGTCAGCCGATACCGCGGTGACGGTTTTTACCGCGCGCAGCTCCTCGGGTTTGGCCGCGGAACGATTACAGGCACTTAGACTTACCGCCATACACAACACGATAACAATAATTTTCATACCGCCCTCCCATCTGACATATCCAACGCACCGCGCCATAATGCCACCAACGCGGCCTCTAATTCCGTCGCAAAATCCGCTTTAAACACTTCCAGACCACGGGTGGCTTCCACCTTGCGCCAGCGCGAGGTGGTATCCATCAACTGCCACAATCCCAGCGTGGTGGCGTAGGCGCGGATCAGCAAACGCGCCCCGCTGCCGGGGCTAAGATGCGCAAAACGTTGCTCGATATTTTTGCCCAATATTCCCAAGCGTTGCGCTAGCTTCATTTTGAAATCAAAGGCGCTGTCGAGCGGAATATGGGTTTCCATTAAACTGTGGCACGTCGACGCGACGATTAAGCCATGCGGTTCAGACGTCATCACCTGCGCCATCGCCTGTCCGATGATCGAACCATTCAACGCGCGGCGGTTATCCCCAAGCAGGGCCGTGAACGCATCCAACATCCGGTTGACCCACAATTCGTGCAGCCCTAAGAAAATTTCTTCCTTGGTTTGGAAATACAAATACACCGTGCCCTTGGCCACTCCGGCGCGCTTCGCCACCTCCGCCACCGAGATCGCCGCCCGCCCTTGGCGCAACACCAGCTGGTCCGCCGCACTTAAAATCGCCGCGCGGCGCTCGAGCTTAGCCTCGGCACTCAACGCGCGATTGCGAAACGGGCAAAAGGATTTTCTAACCATTAAGTGACCCTGGGTCAGCTAGAGCCTAAAAATAAATGACCCGCGGTCAGTTGTCAACCGATAACACCCCGAAAATCACAACCCAAGCCCCTCTCCCCCTACATCTACAGGGTTGTCAGGATGAGCGAGTCTGCGTGTCCACGAGGGTGAGCGTCGGCCGCCGAACCTACAGGAATGAAGCCCAAGGGTGTTTAACGTGCTTCGTATCGCCAGAAATCACCGGGAGCCAGTATTGGGATAGTGCGGAATTGTTGTAATACCAGCAAATCTTGATCGCCCGTTACAATACAGTCACCGTGACCAGCCACTGCCGTGGCAAGCACCACATCATCGTCTTGATCGCGACACACGGGGGCATCCAATGTGGCAGGAGTGACAATGTCCATATTTATAGCGAAGTAACGCCAGCACCTCACGCGCGTCTTGCCGTGTGTAGTGAAACTTCTTTGTCAATTTTTCCTCGAACTCGCGCAACAGTAGCTGGGATGAGACCACGGTATATGCGCGCGCGCAGTGCTGTAGGAGTTCGCTGCAGGTACCTCGGGCAATGAATACGGTAATCAGGACATTCGTGTCCAGCAGTATCCTCATGAAATCTTCTTAAAGACATCCTCGTCTGTATAAATGCCTTGTGCTTGAGCCTTGGCGAGCATACGGGCACGTAGTTTTAGGAAACGGCGCATGAACAAGTAATCCCGCAGCGATTCTCGAATCACATCACTGCGTGATACCCCCTCATCTTGCACGATTTTGTCGAGCTCGTTCTTAATCTCTTCTGGGACACTGATAGTAATCGTCTCACGCATACCCCACGCCGCTGGATAAAATTATTCACGACATGCCTGTATTAGAACCTAATACAGATGATACGATTTGTAAAGAAATCCACTAGAAGAACCGTTCCTTAACCCCTCTCCCAGGCCAATCCCTTCGAGCAACGAGTTGTGTAGAGTGAGTGATAGCCCATCAGGAAAAAGCGGGGATCGGGGACTATTCCTTTCGCTTAAGGAATGCTGATGATAATTGTCTTGCTGTATACGCCACACGACTGTATTACACCTTGATAACGTCATGGGTGTGTTTGCCTCCACTGCAAGTGATACATTTCTAACACACACAATCGGCGGAGGCGGTCCATGTCTTCTTAATCTTAAGGGGACTTGCCTGCAAGACGAGAGGCTGGGAATCAATAGCTTATTCACTTCAAAATATTACTATTGACTTCAGATTTTAAACTCCTGTATAAATTGTCCAGCTCGACAGGAATAAAAACAAACTGGGGAGGGGAAGTCATGTTAAACGCAGCTCGCGTGTTGCGTCTTTGTAGTATCGTACTGTCCATCGGTGTTGCAGCGCAGGTCCTCGCCGCGACCCATGATGCGGGCACCACGCCCGGCAGCTTTGATGTGGATCAAAGCGGTGCGGCGAGTTACAGCATCCCCATTCAAGTCCCGCCGGGTATCGGCGGCGTGCAACCTTCGCTTTCGTTAAATTATTCCAGTCAAGGCGGCAATGGCCTGCTCGGCATGGGCTGGTCCTTAGGTGGCCTGTCCGCCATCACCCGGTGTCCAACGAATTTGTATGACGATGGTTATATTCATGGTGTGGATTACTCTGCGCAAGATAAATTTTGTTTAGACGGGCAACGCTTAGTGGCGATCAGCGGCGCCTACGGTGCCAGCGGCACCGAATACCGTACCCAAAATGAAAGCTATAGCAAGATCATTTCTTACGGTACCGTGGGCACCGGACCGGCTTATTTCGTAGTCAGGACCAAGTCCGGACAGATGATGGAATACGGTAACACTGTGGATTCATTTGTTGAGGCGCAAGGCAAGACAACGGCGTTGATGTGGGCGGTCAACAAAATCAGTGATATGACGGGGAATTACATCAAGTTTAGCTATACGGATAACAGTTTTGCCACAGGTGAGCACTATATTAATCGCATTGATTACACGGGTAATGCCACCACAGGATTAGCTCCTTACTTTTCAGTGTGTTTTGTTTACGACAACGACCCGAATACCAGTCCGGCCAACTGTACCAACGCCGGTACGGCGATTCGCTCCGATATTATTACCCAATACGAATCAGGTAGCATCACTAAAGTAACGCACCGATTGTCGCACATTCAAACCATTGTTGGGATTAACAAGATTAAGGAATATCGGCTTACGTATGACAGTTCCGGGGCGGTAAATAATTCGCATCTCATTAGTGTAACGGACTGCGGGAGCGATGGAGTATGTATCAGCCCAACTACTTTTACGTGGTCGCAGACCACGACTGGATTCGATCCTCCTCAAATGTTGCTCACAAGCAACGGGGGTGTCAATGGGAGCCCAACCTCCTACCTCCCTGGCTACATGTTTGTTGCCGATTTTAATGGGGATGGCAGAGCAGACTACATGTGGAACTATGGTGGCTGGCAGGTTGCCACAACTACCGGTGAATTACCTGATCTGCTCGTAAAGACCACTAACGGGCTAGGCGATACGACTTCTGTAAGTTATAAACCACTCACCGATTCAACCGTATATCAAATAAAAGTTGGCACGGAGACGTGTGTAGATACTTATCCAATCCCCTGCGTTCAGGCTTCAATCCAGGTTGTTTCCAGTTACGCCAAAGACAACGGCAAAGGCGGCCAGTACCTGCACAACTATTTTTACACCGGTTTAAAAGCCCACTCACGCGGACGTGGCGTGCTGGGTTTCCACGACATCATCATCACCGATCCGCAAACCGGAGTGCAGATCCAAACCGTCTATCACCAGTACGATGCGGCGCGCCTTGAAACCGATCCCCTCAAATACACCTTGAGCGGGCGGGTGGATACCCAAACCACCTACAAAGGCGGCAGTTTATTGGCGGTCACCGACAACACCTGGACCCCTAAGCTCTCGCCGTTATACGCCGGAGTCAGTCTGGTGGAATTATCCCGCGCCGATGAATATAGCTACGAGCTCAACATCCCCGGTAATCTCGCCATTACCCATACCACCACCACCACGACCTTTGACAACGACGGTAACGCCACCAGCATCGTGGTCAACAGCAACGACGGCTATGTTAAAACCACGACCAATACCTATCCGCCGGCGGATTACGTCAACTGGATCCTGGGCCGCCTAACCAGCGCCTCGGTGCTGAGCCAAACCCCGACTCAATCGCAGACCCGCAGCTCCAGTTTCACCTATTTTAGCAACGGTCTGCTGCAAAGCGAAACCATCCAGCCGGGCAACGCGGCCTTGGCGCAGACAACCACCTATGTCTATGATAGCTATGGTAACAAGAGTTCAGTCACGGTCAGCGGCAACGCCGGTAGCGCCGATCCCACCTACAGCACCTTTGCGCCGGTGAGTTACACCACCAGCAACGCCTATAACTACGCGAACTTGAGTGTCGACGGCACCTACACGGTCGCCACCACCAATCCCAAGTTACACACCGAAACCAAGACCATCGATGCCCGGTTTGGCGTGCCCATCAAACGGGTCGGGCCGAACGGCCTGGCGACGACCTGGAGCTACGACGCCCTGGGACGAGCCATACACGAGACCCGCGCCGACACCTCCTACACCCAAACCGATTATGTGATCTGCGAACTGGCGGCGGCCTGCGCTGATCCGCTGATGAATACGCTGCATTCGCCGATGAAAGTCGTGCGCACCGAAAGCACCGGAGCCACCGGCTCGGTGTATTACGACACCCTGGGCCGCGAAATCTTAAAGAGTACAGTGGGATTTGACGGCCGCAGCGTCTACGTCGCCACCGAATACGATAGCCTGGGCCATGTGTTGCGGGTTTCCAACCCGGTGTTTGATACCGCGCTGCTCAACACCCTGCCGGTGGATGCCTGCAGCCCGACGCACCTACTGAGCCTGTGGACACAAAACGGCTACGACGCTATCGGGCGGATGCGTTGCGAATACCACCCGGATGGTTCGCACACCGAGGTTCACTACCTCGGTCTGCAAACCGACACCGTCAACGACAAAGGCCAAACCGGCAGCAAGTTTAAAAACTCCCAAGGCCAGCTGGTCCAGAGCACCGATGCCACCGGGCATTACAACAGTTATAGCTACGATGCCTTCGGCAACTTGCTCAGCGTCACCGACGCGGCGGGTAATACCACCAGCATGAGTTACGATATCCGCGGCAACAAGATCGGCATGGTCGATCCCGACATGGGCAACTGGGCGTATCGCTATGACGCCTTTGGTCAACTGCGTTGGCAGCAAGACGCCAAGGCCCAGATTGTTACAATGGATTACGACAACCTCGGCCGGATGTTCACCCGCACCGAGCTCGAAGGCACGACCAGCTGGACTTACGACACCGCGATCAACGGCAAGGGCAAACTGCAACAAGTCACCGGCCCCGGCGGTTATAAACAGGTCTTCACCTATGACGCTCTCGGGCGAGCCAGCACGGTGGCCACCACCATCAAGGGCAACACCTACAGCGTGGCCAGCAGCTACCTGGCGGGTAGCAGCCTGGTGGATACCGTGACGTATCCGTACAGCCTGGTGATCCAAAACCTCTACAACGGTCGCGGCCAATTGGCGGCGGTCAAGCGCAGTGGCGTGGCCAATGCGTGTACCTCCAACGCCAATTATGAATATTGGCGCGCCAATGCCGTTAACGCCGCCGGTCAGGTGATCAAGGAAACCCTGTGTAATAACATCACCACCGTGCGCTTGTACGACGATTACACCGGGCGGGTCGAAGGGATTAGCTCCGGCGTAGGCGCCTCCACCGCCGTGCAAAACCTGACCTTTGATTACGACACCTTGGGTAATCTCATTACCCGTAAAGACAACAACAAAGCGTACGCGGAAGCCTTCCAATACGACACGCTCAACCGCCTGACCCGCAGCGACCTCACCACACCGACCTTGGTAAAAACAACGACCTATCAATATGACGCGATTGGCAATATTCAATACAAGTCCGACGTGGGCAGTTACCTGTACAGCAAGATCAACGCCGGGCCGCACGCCGTGACCACGGCCGGAACCGCCACCTATAGTTATGATAAAAATGGCAACCAAGCCGCTGGCGACGGCCGGACGCTCACCTATACCTCGTTTAACAAACCCAAGACCGTGGTGCGCGGCGCCACCACCGAAAACGTCGAATACGGCGCGGCCCACGAGCGGGTCTACAAAAACACCGTGGTCTCCACCGCCAGCACCCGCACCTATTATCTGGGAGCGTTTGAAGAAGTGATCCTGCCCAGCGGCATCAGCGAACGTAAATACTACATCGCCGCCGGGGGCACCACCGTGTTGATCACCAACCGCAGCAACAGCCTCAACGACACCCGTTATTTACACAAAGACCACCTCGGCAGCACCGACGCCATCACCACCGAAACCGGCGCCCTGCTCACC
>JACQBC010000034.1 GCA_016194635.1 Gammaproteobacteria bacterium
CCGATTTCATAGACACCCAGAAAAGAGTGCTCATGCCACATTGGTCAATTCATAGTCTTGCGGTGATCGCAGGCCAAGGGTGGAATGTCGACGTTTCACATTGTAATACCGGTCTATGTAGTCTGTCGTGATTTTTTCTGCATGCCAGCGCGTCGCAAATCGCTCACCATGAATGGTTTCGACCTTGTAGCTGTGGTTCCCACTCTCCATGGCCGCGTTATCGTAGCAATCACCACGCTTGCTCATGCTACAGATAAGCCCGTGCTCGTACAGCAAGACCAGATAGTCAGCAGAGCAGTAGCGGCAAGCCACGGGGGCGGTTTTTTAATATTTCAATATCGGTCAGGGCTCGCTTGAGTTCACGTTTGAGCCGGCCAATTTCTTCCAGCTCAGGCAACTGATGGCCTTTGCCGGGAAAGGCCTGGGATCCAGCCTCGCGCTGTTCTTTTTCCCAGCGCCGCAGCATGGTGGGGTTAATCTTCAATATCCGGGCCGCTTCGGTGTAGCCTTGCTGGAGGCCAAGCGCCACCGCTTCCCGTTTGAATTCGGGGGTATACTTCTTTCTGTTCTGTTTCATTCTTCACCTCCGGGTTGTATTATTGATTTTCTCCTTTCGAGGTGTCTACTATTTCGGGGGAAGATCAAAAGGATATAGAGAATAAAGAATATAAAGTACTACTTGCATAGTGTTTTATTCATCTGAAATTGCACTGACTAGAAGAGCTTATGAACTATAGAATATGGGATAAATTTCAATGAAAAATAAAATATCAAATATAATTGTGACCGGAGCTGCTGGCTTCATTGGTAGTAATCTAGTTGATCGCCTGTTGGCTTCTGGCTATCAAGTAACGGGTATTGACAACTTTTCCACAGGTCAGCGCCGATTTCTTAAAGGGGCGTTGGCCTATAATAATTTTCGGCTTGTCGAAATTGATCTGCTCGATCTCAATGCGTTGAAATATTCATTTTCCGGCGGTGAAATTGTTTTTCATCTCTCTGCAAATGCGGATGTGCGTTTTGGTACGGACCATCCTCACCTTGATTTAGAACAAAATACCATTGTTACCTATAACGTTCTGGAAGCGATGCGAACTAACGGAATCAAAAGAATAGCGTTTTCATCGACTGGGTCAGTATATGGCGATGCCGCAGTGATTCCCACCCCAGAGGATGCACCGTTTCCTATTCAAACTTCACTTTATGCGGCGTCTAAATCGGCATGTGAAGGGATGATTACTGCATATTGCGAAGGTTTTGATTTTCAGGCCTGGATTTTTCGTTTTGTCTCTATTCTTGGAGAGCGATATACCCATGGACATGTCTTCGATTTTTACAAAAGATTAAAAACAGATCCTTTTCACTTGACAGTATTGGGTAATGGCAAACAACGAAAATCTTATCTATATATTCAAGATTGTATTGATGCGATCCTATTGGCGGTAAACAAAGCCACCGCCCGAATCAATATCTTCAACTTGGGTGTCGATGACTATTGCGAAGTCAATGATTCCATAGGTTGGATTTGCGATGAATTAGGTGTCAAACCTCGACTTGAATATACGGGCGGTAATCGGGGTTGGGTTGGCGACAATCCGTTTATTTTTCTGGAAACGAAAAGAATCCAGTCGCTGGGGTGGAAGCCAAGGCACAGCATTCGAGCTGGAATAACCAAAACCGTCGAATATTTACGGACTAATGAATGGGTGTTTGAGGCAAGGGGTTAGTAATGAAAGTATGTGTACAAGGTCTCTGGCACCTTGGGTCTGTGACTGCAGCAAGCCTTGCGGCGGTGGGGCATAAAGTTGTTGGTCTGGATTTCGATGCAGTAATAATCCAAGGATTGCAGGCAGGTAAACCGCCTATTTTCGAACCCGGCTTGGAAGATATGATTAGGGAAGGGTTAGATTCAGGAAAATTGGAATTTACGAAAAGCCTTGATAACCTACCAGATGACATCGAAATTCTCTGGGTAGCCTATGACACGCCAGTCAATGATGATGATGTGGCAGATGTTGATTTTGTTGTTTCTCAATTAGAGAAGACGCTGCCATACCTGGGCGCTAATGCGATTGTGTTGGTATCTTCGCAAATGCCAGTCGGGTCAATTCGGCGGATAGAGGCAATTGCAGACAGGTGCTGCCCTGAAAAGGCGTTGAGTTTTGCCTGTTCGCCAGAAAATCTACGGCTGGGTAAGGCATTGTATGTGTTTCTAAAACCTGATCGTGTCGTTGTTGGTGTGCGAAATACACAGGACAAAGAACGAATTGGGTGCTTGCTTCAGTCAATTACTGATCGGATCGAATGGATGTCGGTTGAGTCGGCGGAAATGACTAAACATGCAATCAATGCCTTTCTGGCTACTTCAGTGGTGTTTGCGAACGAAATTGCATCGGTTTGCGAAATGGTTGGTGCGGACGCAAAGGAAGTAGAGCGTGGCTTGAAATCGGAACAGCGTATTGGCCCTAAAGCGTATTTATCACCTGGCGGTGCATTTGCTGGTGGGACGTTAGCGCGTGATATCGAGTTTTTAAAAGTTGTTAGTAGTGAACACAAGCTCTCCATCCCATTACTTGAATCAGTCAAGACGAGTAACGATCAACATAAGAGATGGGTGCGCCGTAAATTAAATACGCTTTTTTCCTGTTTGCATGGGGTGACGGTTGTTGTATGGGGGCTTACGTATAAACCCGGTACGGATACCCTGCGCCGTTCTCTTGCCGTTGAATTGTGTAACTGGCTTCTTGAACAAGGTGCCAAGGTCAGAGTGCATGATCCAGCCGTTAAAGTGTTGCCACCCGAATGGCATGGAATTGTGACGCGCTTTGATGCGGAGACGGAGGCATTGGTAGGGGCGCAAGTATTATTGGTAGGAACTGAATGGCCAAAATATAAGGAAGTCTCGATAGAACATATTTCCGGATTGGTTCCAGACCTTGTGGTACTTGATCCAAATCGTTTTTTGTCAACATTGGGTTCGATAACGCAACTTCGCTATTTTGCAGTTGGAACCCCTTCCTGTTAGAGGATAGAACAATGCTTTTATCATTGCGTGGAAAAGTTGCGATCATCACGGGTGCTAACCAGGGGCTCGGGCTTGAGATTGCGCGAAAGTACATTAGTTCTGGTGCATCAATCGTTATATGTGCGAGGAATAACGACCTATTACAAAAAGCACGACTAGAGTTGTCAGGTGATCTTATTACAGATCAGCTTGTTGAGGCGAAATCTATTGATGTGTCTGATTCAGATAGCGTGGATTATTTAGTCGAAGCAGTTTTACAGCAGTTTGGTCACATCGACATTCTAGTCAATAACGCGGGTATTTATGGCCCAATGGGACCAATCGAAACATTAGATTGGACGCAATGGATTAAAACAATTGAGATTAATGTGTTTGGTTCAATATTAATGTGTAAAGCTGTGTTGCCAGTTATGAAGAAACAGCAAAAAGGCAAAATCATTCAAATATCTGGCGGAGGTGCCACTAACCCAATGCCTAATATTAGTGCCTATGCTGTTTCAAAAGCTGCAATCGCGCGTTTCGCCGAAACACTCGCAGAAGAAGTACGTGAATATCATATTGACGTCAACGCAATTGCTCCCGGTGCATTGAATACGCGTATGCTAGATGAGGTGCTTACTGCTGGCCCAGATAAAGTTGGCCGAGCATTTTTTGATAGATCGATCAAACAGAAAGTATCAGGCGGCGCAGGTTTCAGCCACGGCGGGGATCTTGCTGTATTTTTGGCATCGGATCTTAGCAATGGAATTACTGGTAAATTGATTAGTGCCGTATGGGATAATTGGAAGCATTGGCCAGAACATCTAGCAGAGTTGAGCTCGAGCGATGCCTATACTTTACGACGTATTGCTGGCCGAGATCGTGGTTTTGCGTGGGGAGATAAATGAGTTTAAAAATTGGAATCGTCGGTTGTGGCCTGATTGGTCAGAAACGAGCCAAGGCTTTGGGTATAGGTCGATTGGTTGCCTGTGCAGATATAAATGTGAATCGGGCAAAGATGCTTGCAGAAAATAGTGGAGCGAAAGTGTTTACCAACTGGAAAGGTCTTTTAGCACTGCCGGAAGTTGAAATAGTTATTATTGCTACTTTGCATGATTCATTAGCAGAGATCACCTTAGCGGCAATTGAAGCAGGTAAGCAAGTACTGGTGGAAAAGCCTGCAGCACGTAATCCTGCTGAGTTGGAGCCTGTGATAGCAGCAGCCAAAAAGCATAGCGTGAAGGTACGTGTTGGCTTTAATCACCGATATCACCGCGCTTTTCGTAAGGCACGGGAGTTATTTGAAGCTGATAAATTAGGGGATTTAATGTTTATTCGTGCTCGTTATGGTCATGGTGGTCGAGTCGGTTATGATAAAGAATGGCGCGCTGAGCCTGATTTATCAGGTGGCGGGGAGTTAATCGATCAAGGACCACACTTGATTGATCTTTCACGCTGGTTTCTGGGTGAGTTTACCGATATCGAGGGTTTTGCACATACCTATTACTGGGATATGCCGGTAGACGATAATGGTTTTATGTTACTTAAAACAGCAAGGCGACAAGTTGCATTCTTGCATGCGAGTTGTACTGAATGGAAGAATTTATTTTCCATGGAAATTTATGGGCGCAATGCAAAACTGGAAATATCCGGCCTAGGGGGTAGTTATGGGATTGAGCGACTTACGTATTATAAAATGTTACCCGAAATGGGACCGCCAGAGACCACGACCTGGGAATATCCGATGGGAGATGATTCCTGGGCGGTGGAACTCGCAGAGTTTTATGATGATATTCGTTTGAATCGAATACCTTCAGCCGGATTGAACGATGCCTACGAAGCGTTAAAAGTGATTGATCGTGTATATAAGGTGTCTGGCTATGATCATTGCCCGTAGTCCATTGCGTATTACTCTGGGTGGGGGTGGTACTGATTTACCTTCTTATTATCGTGAGCACGAAGGTTTCTTAATTGCAGCGGCAATGAATAAATATGTATATGTGACGATAATGCGTCCGTTTACTGAAGGGATATACCTAAAATATTCTGAGTTGGAGCATGTGGCTACCGTGGAAGAAATACGGCATCAGATTATCCGTGAGGCACTCAGAATGCAAAATCTACGAACACCACAAATTGAAATTACAACATTGGCGGATATTCCTGCTGGTACAGGTTTGGGTTCATCCGGTAGTTTTACGACCGCCTTGCTCAAGGCATTGTATGCCCATCGTCGACAATTGATACACCCCAATGAGTTGGCAGAGCTAGCCTGTCACATTGAGATAGACCGGCTCGGTGAACCAATTGGTAAACAGGACCAATACATTGCCGCTTATGGGGGATTGACATGCTTTACTTTCCATAAGGATGACAGTGTCACTGCGGTGCCACTTAGAATTTCCATGGACACTATGTTTGATCTTGAGGACAACACGTTATTATTTTTTACTGGCTACTCGCGTAGTGCTAGTATTATTCTCAAAGATCAAAACACCCGCACCAAGAATAGTGATGACGATATGTTGAAAAATCTACATTTCGTCAAGGAACTTGGCTATAGCAGCAAAGAAGCGTTGGAGACAGGTAATACACTACGGTTTGGTGAATTGATGCATGACCACTGGGAACATAAAAAACGACGTTCTGGTGGTATGAGCAATCCCAGGATTGATGAATGGTACAAACTTGGCATGCAAAACGGAGCTGTTGGCGGTAAGTTAGTCGGTGCCGGTGGAGGAGGGTTCTTGATGTTTTATGCTTCTGATCGTAATAAATTACGTCATGCTATGAGTAAGGCTGGACTGGAGGAAGTTCGTTTTAGTTTTGATTTTGAAGGTACCAAGGCAGTATTTTCGTGAGTTTACCGGTTGCTATTCTGGCGGGTGGCCTGGCAACCCGTTTACATCCTATTACTGAGAAAATTCCTAAGGCGATAGTGGATGTAGCAGGTAAAGCTTTTATTATTCGTCAGCTTGACTATTTGCGGCAGCAAGGGATTGTAAGAGTCGTATTATGTTTGGGTTATTTAGGTGAACAAGTCGAAGCAGTGGTCGGTAATGGTTCGGCTTTTGGCTTAGACGTGTGTTATTCATGGGATGGCCCCCGCTTACTGGGCACAGGTGGTGCGTTGAGACACGCCTTGCCGTTATTGGCGGAACATTTTTTTGTTTTTTATGGGGATTCATACTTACCCATAAATTTCCAGGCAGTTGAACATGATTTTTTCACGAAAGGTAAACCCGCGTTAATGACAGTGCTAAAAAATAGTAACCGATGGGATAAGAGTAATGCAGTATATCGTGATGGTTACGTTGTCGAATATGACAAACGGACACCTAGGGCTGAAATGATGTACATTGATTATGGACTTGGAATACTTGCCGCTTCGGTTTTGGACAAATTACCCGTGAATGAACCCTTTGACTTAGCAGATATTTATCACGGGCTATCAACATCAGGTTTGTTGGCGGGTTACGAGGTATTTGATCGATTTTACGAAATTGGTTCCCATAATGGGTTAAAAGAAACGAGTGAGTATTTTAGAAAGGAGGAAAAAGAGTGAATTACACTAAACAACATATCAGTGAGGCTGTCGAGATTCTGCAGAAAATTAATATTGATGCCATCGAAAAAATGGCGGATCTCGTAGCTGGAATTAAGCAAAGTGGTGGTCGAATATTCTTTCTAGGTGTCGGCGGCAGTGCAGGAAATTGCTCGCATGCTGTGAATGATTTCCGCAAGATCGTTGGTATTGAATCTTATGCCCCTACGGATAATGTATCCGAATTGACCGCGCGCACCAATGATGAGGGTTGGGCTACAGTATTTGTAGAGTGGTTGAAAACCAGCAAGCTGTGCGCAAAAGATGCTGTATTTGTCTTTTCCGTTGGTGGTGGAAACCTTGAGAAGAATATTAGTCCGAATCTCGTATTGGCGTTACAACATGCGAAGACGGTTGGTGCTAAGATAACTGGCGTAGTCGGGCGGGATGGTGGTTATACCGCAAAGGTTGCAGATGCATGTTTGATTGTGCCGACGGTTAATTTGGAGACCATCACTCCACATTCCGAAGCTTTCCAAGCTGTTGTTTGGCACTTACTGGTATCTCATCCTAAACTTAAGGCAAATCAGACCAAATGGGAATTAGCAGTTAAATAATATGAACATGATGCAAGATGAATTGAAACTAGCCGTGACTCGCGCTCCCTATGAATATGTCAATGCTGGTATTATCAGGGTAGGTACAGGTACCACCGCAAATCATTTTATCGACAAACTGAGTAAAATTAAGCACAAAATCGATGGTGCTGTTGCCGGTTCAGCGGCGACTGCGCAACGTTTAAAAAGCTATGGTATCCATGTGTTTGACCTGAATAGTATTAGCAAATTATAAATTTATATTGATGGTGCATACGAAATCACGAACTATCTATATTTGCTCAAGAGTGGCGGCGCTGCGTTAACTCGCGAATAAATTGTAGCAGCCTGCAGTAAGAAATTCGTGTGTATTGCCGATTCGAGTACGCTGGTAGATATAATGAGAAAGTTCCCTCTGCCCGTAGAAGTAGTCCCAATCGAGCAAAGCTACGTGGTACGTGAACTAATCAAACTAAGTGGCCACCCGAAACTCAGAGCATGTTTTATTATAGACAACGGTAATATTATTCTTGATGTGCCTAGTCTCAAAATTTACAACCCGACCAAGCTAGGAGCTAAAATTGACAACATTGCTGGTGTCGTTACCAACAGATTGTTTGCCATGCGCCCGACGGACATATTGTTACTGGGTTCTTCGGCGGGGTTAAAACTATTACTGTATAATGACAGATATAACTATCTAAGGTGTGGATGTGATTGTTATTAGTACGAAGACCATATCTGATATTTAACGGCTGGATTTTGGGTATTTTAAACACATAAATATGGTTGTCGCATGATAAAGCGGCGGGCGGTTTTTCTTGATCGAGATGGAGTATTGAATAGATCTATCGTGCGTGAGGGTAGACCATATCCTCCTTCGAGTGTTACAGAAGTTGAGATTCTACCTGGCGCGGTTAAGGCTATGCAATGCTTAAAGGATGCAGGATTTGTTTTGATTGTTGTCAGTAATCAACCGGATGTAGCCAGAGGAATAACCTCTATGAAAATCGTTGAGTCAATCAATGCCTATCTATTGAAATCTCTACCAGTGGATCGCTTTATCATGTGTTACCATGATAGCGAAGATAATTGTGATTGCCGTAAACCTAAACCAGGCATGCTATTTTCTGGTGCTAAAGAATTTAATATTGATATGGAATTAAGTTATATGGTAGGTGATCGTTGGCGTGATATTGAAGCCGGAATCAATGCGAAATGTAAGACTATTTTTATTGATTATAGGTATGATGAAAAACAGCCAGAATCAGTAGATTATAAGGTAGGCTCACTTTTAGACGCGGTGGCTATTATTACGAATAGGAGCGTGTATGAACAAGATTGAGGATTTAAAAGTCAAAATATTTGCTGATGGTGCAGATAAGTCAGGAATGCTCGAGATGTATGCCAAGCCCTTTATTAAGGGCCTCACTACGAACCCTACGTTAATGCGTAAAGTAGGTATTACTGATTATAAAGCTTTTGCAAAGGAAATTCTCTCTGAAATCAAAGATAAGCCACTTTCTTTCGAAGTATTTTCCGATGATTTTAATGATATGGAGAGGCAAGCGTTGGAGATTGCTGGTTGGGGTGAAAATGTCTATGTAAAAATTCCTGTAACTAATACAAAGAAAGAACCGTGTTATACCCTGGTAAAAAAATTGGCAGCGAAAAACGTCAAGCTTAACGTCACTGCTTTGATGACACTTGCTCAGGTAGGTGACGTAGTTGCAGCTCTAAACCCGAATGTGCCTAGCTATGTATCTGTATTTGCAGGACGCATAGCCGACACGGGGCGTGATCCAGTACCATTAATGGCTAGGGCAGTTGAACTTCTTAAAGTTGCTCCTGCCGCTGAATTAATTTGGGCCAGCCCACGCGAATTGTTAAATATATTTCAGGCAGATGCAATTGGTTGCCAGGTAATTACTGTAACCAATGATGTTCTTAAAAAACTATCGTTAGTTGGTTTTGATTTGGATGAGTATTCACTCGATACGGTAAAAATGTTTTATACCGATGCAATAGCAGCAGGTTTTAAGCTCTAATGTAAGACTTATTTAATTTTCTTATAAAAATATAGATAGTTCAAAATGAGTGTGATATAGATAGAACGGAATCACATAGTACAACCTACACTAATCGAATGTACATATACCGGAAACACCCAATTTTGGGCGGTATTTTTATGCGCCAAATTATTTTAACGAGTAGTAATAATAGATGTCATTCATCTAAATTTACAGTAAGCTGTATGTACCGTACGTACTGGATAATCTAAGATGGATTCTGCAATTAAAGACTTAATACAAGGGCTATTAAGTTTTAGAATATGGTCTATGCTTGCTTGGCAAGAAATTAGGCAAAGGTATAGAAGGTCTACATTGGGACCATTATGGCTTACCCTTAGCACGGGAATCATGATTCTCGCAATGGGTCCACTTTATGGCGGTCTCTTTGGGCAGACTTTAGATAGTTATTTTTTGTATTTGGCAACGGGCATAGTGTCTTGGCAGTTAATTTCTACAACAATACAAGATTCATGCTTAGCATTTATTGGTTCAGAAGGTTTTATCAAACAGCTTAAATTACCACTCTCTTTGTATGTGTTGAGAATTATATGGAAAAATCTAATCATATACTTGCACACTTTAGTTATAGTTGTAATTATATATATTTTCTTTCCGCCACCAATACCTTTCCAGATGTTATTTTTTGTTTTTGGAATTTTTCTTTTCTCAGTAAATGCAATATGGGTAGGAATAGTAGTTGGTTTGTTATGTGCACGTTTTAGAGATATTACTCCAATCGTGACCAGTATTGTCGGTGTTATGTTTTTCATAACTCCAATTATGTGGCCGGTAAAAATGCTCGGTGGACGTTTGTTGATAACTGAATTAAACCCTTTTTACCACTTTATGGAAATTATTCGTGGTCCTATCATCGGCGATCAAATTCAACCGATTTCCTGGATTATGGTGATTCTAATTACATTGTTTGGGTATTTGTTCATGCTATTGTTATATAGTAGGTTTCGTGCACGTATAGCGTATTGGATTTAGATAATGAGCAGTATTACAGCTGATAAATTACTAATAGAATTCCCGGTTTATGGGTCGAGCAGTCGTTCTTTTAAGAATAGTCTACTAAGTGCGGCGACGGGTGGGCGATTGGCTGCAGATGCAAGAGATCGTATTGTAGTGAGATCTATTGACAATATCAGCTTTCAATGGAATGCCGGTGACCGTGTTGGCTTGGTAGGGCATAATGGTTCTGGAAAAACAACATTGTTGCGTGCTCTTGCTGGGGCATACGAGCCAGTTAGTGGTTCCCTTGTGGTAAATGGATCTGTTGTTTCGATGCTTAGTATCACACTTGGTATGGAGGGAGAAGCAACCGGGATTGAGAATATTTACATGCGAGGAATATTGATGGGACTTTCTAAAAAGGAAGTAATATCATTAATTGATGAAGTTACTGATTTCTCTGAGCTCGGAAGCTATATCAATATGCCAATGCGTACTTATTCTACGGGGATGATGATGCGGCTTGCCTTTGGGATATCTACTAGTATTAAAGCCGATATCATCCTAATGGATGAATGGTTAAGTGTTGGCGATGCAGATTTTTCGAAAAAGGCAGAGAAAAGACTGCAGTCGATGATCGGTAGTGCAAAGATTTTTGTAATGGCTTCTCATAATTCAGGGATGATTGAGGCGATATGTAACAGGGTTATGCATCTTGAGCATGGTAAAGTGATCTCACAGAAATGATTAAGATATTTAAACTTTGACTCCTTAAGGATATATAAAATATGAAAATATTTCGTATCTGCCCGGCTCCTGGTCATACCAAACGATTTAGAAAACTGCATGGTCTACGGAATCTACGTTTTTCAGAACAGATACGTAGTCTTCAATCAGAAAATCTACTCCTTCCAGGTGGGTGGGCCGCCTCTATGGAGCTTGAAGGTTTTGAGGTTTTTGAAACTTTATATAATGATCCTGGTCTTCAAGCAAGATGGGCTCGTGAGAATAACTGTGCAAATCTAATTTTCCAGGACGATTTTTTATTCAAAATATTGGTTGAACAAATTAAGAAATTTAAACCAAATATAATTTTTTTGTACGCGGGTGCTTTTTTTCATTTAGAACGGGCTACCCGAGACAGACTAAGAGCGGTTTGCCCAGTTAATTTCATTATTTCTGGCTTCTGGGGTGATGAACTACCTCCGACAACAACGTACGCTCGCTACTTTGGTGATTTGGATATTGTATATGTTAGTTCGCCTATATATCAAAGACACTTCGAGTCAGCCAATATCAAGGCGGTAATGGTTGGTAATGCTTTTGATCCGTCAATCAAATTTAATACACCTGCAGAAAAAAAACATGACTTTATCTTTTGCGGCACAACAGGTTTCGGAATACCAGAACATCTAAACCGATATTATTCATTACGAGAATTGCTATCTAAAACCAAGCTTAAGATGTGGGCTGACGAACCACGCAATCGAAGCTTTGGTCTTAATCTTAAGATAACAATATTAAAGATTCTTGCTGGTCTTCCTACACGCCTATTGAAAGTTATGACTTATTTAAACAGTCGTCTACGACATATATCCCTATTATGCTTAAGGTCCAAAGACGTTGAAATTGGCCCATGGCTATTATTAATTGCTCATGAACATCCACTAAAATGGATTTTTGAAGAGGAAAAACCGCTCAGTAAACTTTTTTGGGGCCGAATAAGGCATCAACCAGTAAATGCCACTGATTATTACAGATTGTTGGCCGAATCAAAAATTGTGCTCAATATACATAGAGACGAAGATGCAGACATAGGGAATATACGTTGTTTTGAAGCAACAGGTGTTGGGTCATGCTTGGTAACTGATCGTAGAGACGGGCTTCGCGATGTTTTTGATATTGACAATGATATTGTAACCTTTGATTCTGTGACGGAATGTATAGAGAAAGTTAAGTTCTTATTAGCAAATCCTGAAGAGATTGATCGCATCGCTAAAAATGGCCAGCGTACAACACTTGCACGCCATACTGTAACTCATCGCAGCCATACAATTGCATCGTCTTTAAGAGAGTTTGTTGAAAAACCGAATATCAAGAAACGCAGAGTTGTACTAGCTACCTATGATTTACAGCAACACCCCATATCGTACGATATAGCATTTTTTCTCCAGGCCGCAGATATTTATAGAAAGCAGACTCACTGTGAGGAAATACTAGTATCTATAGTGAACCCTACAAGTATTAAAAATCAACCTGGCGTATCAGCCGAAGTTGATGCGATTGTCGATTCCCATGCTAGAGAGTTTCGCGTTTCACACATATGTATCCAGATGGCTGAATTGATGCCGTCTGCAGGTGTGATAAATTTAAAAAGCCCGGTGGCACGTGACTTCATTTTTCATTCCGGAAATTTGGAATTGGTGCCATTTCCAACAGGTGAATCAACACACCATTCAGAATACTACCGATTGGTCAATGGTAATCCAGAAATGCTAACAGGCTTTTCAGCAAGCGTTGAAGCACATCGCTATGTGCAACGCTGGCTTGACACTTTTCGCAGAGGAAGAAAGGTTCTCTGCGTTACTTTAAGACAGTATGAAGTTGATACGGCAAGAAATACAAACATGCAGGAATGGGAGTCATTTTTAAATCGTGTGGATAAAAATATATTCGCAATAGTTATATTGCCGGATACTGACCACATATCGGATTTTAAAAAATCTCCGCTTGGTGTTTATCCTCATTTTGAACCCGCGTGTTTTGATGTCGATTTACGCACTGCGCTTTATGAGGCGGCGTATTTGAATATGTTTGTTAATAATGGCCCTTCTGTTGCTGCTACATTGGACAAAAATGTTAACTATCTGATGTTCAAAATTCTATTACCTGATGTACCAACTTGTGCCCCTGATTTCCTGCGTTGGCTAGGTTATGAAATAGGGGCAACGCCGAAATACGCAACATCATTCCAGAAATGGGTGTGGGAGCATGATAGCGCTGATGTTCTTTGGCGGGAATTTTGCAAAATGTGTAAAAAACTTGAAGGATCGAGTGATATTAGCATAAACCATTCTTTTCATAGCCAGGGAGATTCACTAGTGACACTCCCTATTGGTTCAGTCAACTAAGCCTACCTTATCTAGTGGTGTTTGTTTTTGATAGTAAAGATATCGATCGTTGCGAGGAAATAGTAATATGGGAATCAATAGAAGCGCGGTAAAGGTGTTTCTGTACGAAGGTCAACGCCGTGGTCTGCTTGGTCGCCTTCTGACACTGGGCAGACAGGATGTTTACATTACAGCAGAGGAGCTTCGCGCAACGATGGCCGAGTTTGGAAAACGCCCAGTACAGGAAATTGCACATTCACTCTCAAAAAAAACCTCTTTTGCCAAGAGCGATTTTATTTCTGATGAGTATCTTTTCTCGGCATTAGGATTTTCGGAGTGTAAGGCGCTAGATGCCTCTAGCTATGAAGACGCAGACTATGTTTTTGATTTAAACCGGATAGATACACCCGAGGCTCTTGTTGACCGTTGGGATACCATTTTTGATGGTGGTACAATCGAACACGTATTTCACCTACCGAATGCGCTGAGTAATATTTTTCGGTTGTTACGGATTGGCGGTCGAGTGGTTCATATCGCGCCGAGTTCGAATCACATTGATCATGGATTCTATATGTTTTCGCCAACGTTTTTCTGGGACTATTATAATGCTAATAATTACGAGATAAATGTTTGTCAGGTATTTCGTTATACTCAGGATTTATATGCAGGAGCGTGGCAAGTGTGTGATTATGTACCTGGAAGCTTGACTCGAGTTAGCATGGGTAAACTTGACGATGCACTCTATGGTGTCATTTTGATTGCAACAAAGACCCCAAATTCAACATTCGATGTTATTCCGCAACAGGGACTCTATGCTGAGAATCTATGGAAATCTAAATCAACGAATGTTGCGGATGCACTTGATCCGGATTTTTCTGGGAAAGGACTCGGGCTGAAGACAAAATACTTTCTTTAAATTGCAGAATGTGAGTGTTATTAACACATGTTCATTGTCAGTTCCAGTTTATTTTTAGTGGTGCTTTGATTTCCGGATCTTAAGGGAAACTCATACAGTCTAAAGTTCTATGAATCATGAAAAGAAACAGTTTCTTGTAATTGGCGGAGATAGTCTCATTGGGAACCGATTGGCGAACATGCTTTCTACATTGGGTTATAAAGTGTTTACTACTACACGCCGGTGTAAACATGATGCGGAGTTTTTTTATGATCTTGAAAATGGGAATTGTAACAATCTGTTTAACGAGCCATTTGCATGTGCATTTCTTTGCGTGGGTATCACCGACATGGCTGCATGTCATGCAGATCCAGAACATTCCTACCTTCTAAACGTAACAAATACGGTGAATTTGGCCGACCGTCTTCGATCGGTAAGTACTCCATTTGTATTTCTGTCGAGCAATACTGTTTTTGATGGAGCAGCCGAGTATCCTGATGAATATTCAGGCTACTGTTTCAATACGGAGTATGGCAGGCAGAAAGCCGCAGCTGAGCAAGCACTTCTTGCATTTGGCCAAGGAACGTCTATTGTACGTCTGTCGAAAGTATTGGCTCGTGACTCTGGAATAGTCGCTAAATTTCTTCAGTGTTTCAAAGCGAGGCAAACCTGTGACGCTTTTAATGACCTGTTTATAGCTCCTGTATCCCTGAATTACGTATGCCAATCACTCATAAAAATAGCTCAGTCGGGCATTGGAGGAATTTTCCATCTCTCTGGACAGAATGAAATTTCCTATGCTGATCTTGCATTTTGTCTAGCTGATTCAATTCCCGGGGCGCGAGCTTGCGTACGATCGATTTCAAGCACGGCTTCTAACTCCTTGATAATATTTAAGCCTTCTCACCCAGCGCTCGGGATGACACGGACAATAAATACTCTTGGTATTCTGCCGGAGTCTGTGGGCTGTGTATTGACACAATTAAATTCAATATCCATATGAATCATGCGATCGCAAAATTTCCGTGCCAAGTTTGTGGTATGACAGCGTTGAACGAGGTACTAGGATTTGCAGAGCTGAATAGAGTAACATCAGACTGCAAGCCATTCAAGTGCGGCGGCAGGCTCACAGTGTGTGGAGAATGCGCAGCTGTACAGAAGATTCCAAACGATCAGTGGTTGCGGGAGATTTCTGAAATCTACCTGCACTATAACGTATATAGCCAAGGTGGCGGTGAAGAACAAATTGTTCTCGACTCTGTAACTGGTAAGCCTAAGCGTCGGAGCGTGGTATTGGCCTCCCGTCTTCACGAAACTAATCAGCTACCCGATATAGGTTGGCTTCTAGATGTAGGTTGCGGCAATGGCGCAACGCTACGCGCATTTTCTGATGAGTTTCTTACATGGAAACTCTATGGCCATGATCTTGATGTGAAACCTCATGAATCCATTAGAAAAATACCCAGGTTCGATCGGTATTTTACTGGAAATTTAGAAAACATTGATGATAAGTTTCACTTGGTCAGTATGATCCATTCTCTCGAGCACTTTCAAAACCCTCTGAGCGTTTTGAAGATACTTCACGAAAAGGTCCATGACGATGGACATTTGTTTGTCGAGGTCTGTAATGTTGAGGAAAACCCCTTTGATCTTCTGGTGGCGGATCACTTGATGCACTTCAGCCCATCTTCGCTGGAGTCCATTTCAATTCAAGCAGGTTTCGCCATGGTGAAGCTGGAAACTTCGTGGATTAAGAAGGAGCTATCCATGTTATCGAATCTGCATGGAAATCAATCAACCCCTTTGCGTCTTGACCCGATTCGAACGTTGAGTGAAATTGCGAAAAAAGTGAGGTGGTTAAGGCAGCTTAAAGACACTGCGCTGCGTGCTTCTCAGGAAAATCAGAATTTTGGAATTTTTGGAACTTCGATTGCAGCTACATGGGTGGCGAATTACTTAGGCGATGAGATAAAATATTTTGTTGACGAAGATCCGAGCCGTACTGGTCGTTCCTATATGGGGAAACCAGTACTCGCACCAGATAATGTGCCGGATTCTGCAACTGTATTTATCGCGCTGTCACCTAAGCTTGCTTCGGCGATTAGAGAACGATTAAGCTACTTGCCATTGAAATTTCTCCAGATGCCAGCGCTTTAATTAGTCATGTGCCTATGTTCCATGGTATAACTAGTTTAGTAACTGTCAAAACGAGGCTGTAAGATATGAGACCCCAAGATCTGATAGTGATAGCTGTTAATAGCGGTTCACATCAGCATTCCGCTTTTAGAGGAACGATATTCTCCTTGACCCTGATTATTGTGACTATCCTGCCTGCTATTTCTATTATGGTGGTACCCATGTATCCTTCCATGGGACCGAGGGTGGTGGATTTTCTTGTTGTTCTCAGTAGCACCCATGTATTCGCTACCTTGTATCTTTTTACAGATCCCGCAATTAGGCTATTCGTTCTGCGTCATCCTATAAAAATGATTTTGATTCCATTAGTCCTCATCTTAGCTAGCATTTTAGCTTTCAGTTCTCCGGAGTACCCCGCCTTTGTTGCCATTCTTCTTCTATTTTTTCTGTATCAAACATGGCATTTTGGAGCACAAAACATCGGCGTGGCCACATATGTCTCACTAGCAGAACGTGGTAGGGGCCTAGCTCCGACTGAAAAAATCACTATCAGACTTGGGATATTATGCGGGATGCTGGGGGTTCTTCGCGCCCTTTATCCAGATTTTATGATTGGAAAGCAATATATGCCACTTGATCCAGTCACACTTCGAGTTTTTGACTTTTTGCGTGAGATTGGTTCTATAGCTGCTTTGGTGTTAAGTGTATTGGCTGCTGTGTTTTTGTTAAAAGCATGGCGGCAACAAAACTTTCTGTATGGTATAGCTATATTCTTTAGCATAACATTCTTATTCCCCATGTACCTATCTGAAAATTATATGATTGGTTTTGGATCTTTTGCCGTAGCTCATGGTCTTCAATATTTGGTTTTCCTATCAACGCATAGCTTAGGCACTAGGATATCCTATGGGAATACTCCCAATATCAGATTCAGTTTTCTATTCCCGCCAGTAATATTGGTGGCAACTATTTTTCTTGGTTATCTGATATGGAGCAAGGGACCAGAAATTAAGTCGGAGCATTTTACCCTCTTTGGTATGTCGATTATATTAGGGTTGACACTTGCACACTTTTGGATTGATCAATTCCTATGGAAAATGAAGGATAGGGAACGTGCTCAATGGGTTAAGGACAGATACCGATTTCTCTTCAGGCAATAGTCGAATGAGAGGATGATTGCGTCAGGATTTCAACACAGTACTCTGAATCTATTACCAGGGCTGGTGTATTGGACATTCTGGATTCTTTAATTCAGCGACGATTAGACAATTACCGGTTTAACTATTTGAGTTTTTAGTCGTTCATTGTATTTTCTCAAGTTATGTGGTCATGACGGTGGTTTTCGCGCATTTGACCTTTGACGTGATCGAGCTACATTTCCTGAGATACCGCAAGAGCTAGTAGACACTGCACTGAAATGATTTTTGAACAGTTTCAACCACTCTGTACCGTAGTGGTTTAATAGTTTTGGGTACTTTTATTTGTTGTCTCGTTACGCGCAACTTGAATCACATCCCTAGCGTACAATTGAATCTGAAAAAGTGGAAATCATTCAACCATGCTCGGGCTATGGCAACATGATGAAATTAGACGACAACTGCGTTGACAACTACTGTTCTAATCAGGTGTGCGTAGGAGGCTGGAATACTTACGCAGAAAAGTGGCGGCAACGCGTGCGGTAGAATCAGAGGCATTGTTTTTCTTACGCGTAAGTAAACAAAATCGAAGTAAGAGTTCGACATCGCTGTGATTTTCGTCGAAACTTCCTTCCAAGCGGTCTATCATTTCTGTTACAAGGCTACGTATATCTTCAGCTGAATTTTCATCAACTCGAATCCCAGCCTTCAGGTAGAGCGTTGCGTAACGATATTCTGATACTCGCGTATCCATGATTTCATCAAAGCGGAGATATCGGCCCAGTCGTTCCGACCAGAGCAGTTTTGGGATACTGATGTCGCTAGAATTGAACCAGAGTGTCGATACCGGAATAACATTAGCTAACGCGCATGGAACACCGAAAACCGTTCCAACCAATGTGATTCCAGAGGTGTTTCCGAGTATGAAACGCGATTTTGCGCAAAGAATTATATCGAGTCGTTCACATTTCATCGGGTGGTGCGCATAGTCTATAACACTGGGCAGTACGGGTAGCGGTTTCATGCTGGGGTCACCGATCCTAACGACCCAACCCCCGCGTCGAGTAATTTCCTGCATCGAAGGTATCGTTGTTTCGATAGTTCCATTACGATGGGCATGTAGTTCTTCATCGATGGGCGAGAAACCTGATTCCCTGACATGAACGCAGACGAACCACGCGCCCTTGGGTATGCCCAGCTCACGTAAAGCATGTTGCCCCCATTCCTGATCCTTTGGTGTTAGAACGAGCACCGGTGGACGATCTCCCCACTGTGCATAGATTCGATACGCTGCCTGGGCTTTGTGAGCGGCGAGAATATAACGAGAGATGTCATGACGCATAAGTACCCAACGGCTCATGCTGGCCAGAATGAAGCAGGCTAATCTTCCTTCGTATACGCGGATCAGAGGTTTCCAGTAATTCAATAGATGTCGGTTAGCAACCCGGTTTGGCGGAGCAAGAATGAACCAACGGTGTTTAGGAATACCGCCTAGCGTCTGTTCCTTGAGAAGGCAGTCCGGTTCAAGCGCAAGATGACCGATTCTTTCAGTGAAAACTGTGACGCGCCGGTAGCCCACTAAATGAAAAACCAATATCAGGGGTAACAGTGTGAACCAAAGACCCAAGCTTATTATGCGACTCACCATCTTTAAGAACAGTAGGCGAATGCATTGTTGCCGAATTCGTCGCCATTCATAGGCGAGTCCATGGGTTAGGTGAGGATAATTCAACATGTTGAGCAAATACCCTTTTTCTAAATTTTGTTAGATCGATAATAAATTGTCCTTGATAGTATAAACGAACCCAGGGCAACATTAGAATACTGGCTGGAGCATCTTTATGAATACTGAATCCGACATTCTTTCTATGAAGTATAACCCGTCCAAGATGTGTCAGGATGTTTCGGAGATTATTAACGATATCCGCGCCAGGGTTGGTAGTGACTTCCATATTGTTTTTGTTTGGGGAAATTTCAATGTGGTGCATCCCGGACACCTGCGGCTGCTGAATTTTGCTGCGGAGTGCGGTGATTTTCTAGTGGTAGGGGTCACTAATGATGGCCAGCCGGGCACACTGGTACCAGCAAAACTACGTTTGGAAGGAATACGGGCAATTAGTATTGTTGATTATTCATTTCTGTTGCAAGTTCCGCCCGAGAGTTTTATTGCCAATCTAAAACCCGACATCGTCGTTAAGGGCAAGGAACATGAACAACGTTCCAATCCTGAGCAACCCATTGTCGAAAGCTATGGTGGAAAACTACTTTTCAGCTCTGGCGAAGTGCGTTTTTCCTCGCTTGATCTTCTGCAGCAGGAACTGCGCCAAACAAATCTGTCAACCATCCGCAAGCCAACTGATTATGTGCTTCGCCATGGAATTGACGTGGCAAAACTCGCGGTGTTTGTACGGCGACTGACGACACTCAGGGTGCTGGTTATCGGTGATCTGATCGTGGATGAATACATCACCTGTGATCCATTGGGTATGTCTCAGGAAGATCCAACCATCGTGGTTACACCGATCACACAAGACCTGTTCGTTGGAGGTGCAGGGATTGTCGCTGCACATGCACGTGGCTTGGGTGCGGATGTGAAGCTATTTAGTATCGTGGGTAATGATCAAACGGCCATGTTCGCACAAGAGAAACTCAGTCACCATGGTGTGCAGGCCCATCTGATTGTGGACGGCAGTCGGCCAACCACACTGAAGCAACGTTATCGCGCGCACGGAAAAACCCTACTACGGGTTAGTCATCTACGACAGCATGGTATTAGCAGCGAACTCATCGGCGGTCTCCTGGAACAGATCGCGCCTGCCATTGACCAGGCTGACTTAGTGATATTTTCTGACTTTAACTACGGGTGTTTGCCACAAGATCTCGTTGACGAAGTAATAGTGTTTTGTGCTCGGCGAGATGTCATGATGGTAGCTGACAGTCAGGCATCTTCCCAAACAGGTGATATTTCCCGATTTCACGGTATGCGCTTGATAACACCTACAGAACACGAAGCCAGACTTGCTGTTCGTGACCCAGGCGCTGGCTTAACGGTAATGGCCGATGCTTTGCATCGGAAGTCCCATGCTGGACATGTTTTTATCACACTCGGTGTGGAAGGTCTATTAATTCACGCACCAACCTGTATAAGCAATGGGCTTGTGACCGACCAACTGCCGGCTTTAAACACTGCGCCAAGAGACGTGTCCGGCGCAGGAGATTCCTTGCTAACCTGTGCATCGATGGCACTTGCCGTTGGAGCGAATGTATGGGAGAGTGCTTATTTAGGATCAATCGCAGCTGCTTGTCAGGTCGGTCGAGTCGGAAATTTACCACTGTCGGCGGCAGAGATCATGCAGGAATTATTGCAGTGAGGGCAATTCTACTGGCTGCGGGTACGGGTACACGTTTACGCCCGATCACTAATCATACACCGAAATGTCTCGTACCCATACAAGGACGGCCGTTGCTCGGTTACTGGCTGGATCAGTTATTGCAAAATGGAATTGAACGTATCCTTATTAATACACATTACCTTCCGGATGCGGTCAGGGAATATGTGGCGAGGTCCACTTGGCGGAATGCCATCGATTTAGTTCACGAAGAGGTCTTACTCGGCACGGGCGGGACAGTATTGCGCAATCGCTGTTTTATTGGCAATTCACCCTTTATTGTTGCCCACGCAGATAATCTCACTCGCTTTGATGTCAAGGCTTTTATTAGGGCGCACGAAAGACGACTGACCGGTGTTGAAATTACGATGATGACTTTTGATACGGATGCGCCACATACCTGCGGTATTGTCGAACAGGATGAACGAGGACGGGTGACAGCATTCCACGAAAAAGCAGTATCTCCTCCGGGTACGCGTGCCAATGCCGCTGTTTATATCTTCGAGCCTTCTGTTGTTGATTTTCTTGCTTCTTTAAAAAAAGAGGTAATTGATTTAAGTCTAGAGGTCATTCCACACTTTCTCGGACGGATGCAAGGGTTTCATAATCTGAATTACCATCGTGATATTGGTACGGCTGATAGTCTTGCCTTGGCAGAAAAAGAATTTTAAAAAATTTGTCAAATAGTGGAATGGCTTTTAGGTACGTGAGCAACAATAATGAGAAAATTGCAGTCATTGTCGTTAACTTCAATGGTGGGGTAATACTGAACCGATGTTTAGAAAGTATACGCAACCAATCGTTACAACCTACGCGAGTCATTATCATTGATAATGCCAGCCATGACGATTCACTAGAGTCTGCAAAAAATACATACCCTGAGTTCGAATTTGTCGTGCAAAAGGAAAACATTGGTTTTGCCGCGGCAAATAACTTTGCAGCGAATATTGTTAATGACTGTGACTGGGTTGCTTTACTGAATCCAGATGCGTTTGCGGACCGCGATTGGCTTGAGAATCTTTTTGTCGCAACGCAAAAAAATACGAATTTTGTTTTTTTTGGTTCTCGCTTATTGATGGATGATAATTCTGACCGACTTGACGGAGTTGGTGATGTATATCATGTGTCTGGCGCACACTGGCGTCGTGGATACAATACTGTTAGCAAGCCTAATTATCTGGATACAGCTGAGATCTTTGCTCCATGTGCAGCCGCAGTATTGTACCGTAGGGATGCGTTTTTAGAGGCTAATGGATTTGATGAGGCATTTTTCTGCTATGGTGAAGATGTTGATCTAGGATTTCGACTACGATTGTTAGGTTATCGTGCTCTTTATATTCCCAACGCGGTAGTCCGTCATGTAGGATCGGCCAGCACAGGTATTCGAAGTAATTTTACGGTTTACCATGGGCACCGTAATCTAGTGTGGATCTACATTAAGAATATGCCTTGGCCATTATTTTGGGTTTATCTACCGCAACATCTAGTGATCAATTTACTTTCTATAGTGCTTTATATTGTTAGAGGACAGAGTAGGACTATTTTAAAGGCAAAATGGGATGCTATTAAAGGTTTGCGGCGAGTTCTACGCGAACGCCGTAAAATCCAAACATCTAGAGTAGTTAGTTCTATGGCTTTGCGTAAGGTTATGATGCGTGGAATATTTAGGAAATAATTAAACTCAAATTGTTACAATGACAAACATTAAACCAATTCAGGAAATACAACCGAGACAGGTACAGGAACGAGTTACTGTCATTATTGTTAACTTCAACGCGGGCAGTGTATTAACCGATGCCGTTGTCGCTGTGCTTAATTCAACAGTACCCATTGAGGTGATCATTGTTGACAACGCTTCTAAGGACAATAGTATCCGTTATTTACGCGACATGTTAAAGAATGATGGGCGGGTGCGGATCATTGAGTCTAATAGAAATTTGGGTTTTGCGAAGGCTGCTAATATCGCATTGGAAAACGCACAAAGCGACTGGTTCTTAGTATTGAACCCGGATTGTATTGTC
Source organism: Gammaproteobacteria bacterium (assembly GCA_016194635.1). Lineage (GTDB taxonomy): Bacteria > Pseudomonadota > Gammaproteobacteria > UBA6429 > Thiohalophilaceae > JACQBC01. The sequence goes on from JACQBC010000034.1 coordinate 22,858, forward strand.
AATACCGATACGATCGAAAAAGTAATGTCGGCAATGGCGGACTCGCCACGAACCGCGGTGGGTGGTTGCATGATACGTAATCCTGATGGGACGGAGCAAGCAGGGTGCAGACGCGCCGTGCCAACGCCGTGGCGTTCCATGGTGCGCGTATTAAATTTAGATCGTATTTTTTCTGAGCATCCGCGATTCCGAACCTTTTTACTCAATCACGATCCATTACCGGAATCGCCGGTCTGCACGGAGGCCGTTTCAGGTGCTTTTATGTTGTTGCGGCGAGAGGCGGTTGAGCAGGTGGGTTTAATGGATGAAGGCTATTTCCTGCATTGTGAAGATTTGGATTGGTGTATGCGATTTCGTGCTTTAGGTTGGCAAATTTTGTTTGTACCGGGCGCGGAGGCTATCCATCATAAAGGTACTTGCAGTAAAGATCGACCTATCCGTGTTTATTATCATATGCACCGCGGTATGATTCGCTTTTACGGAAAATTCTTCCGCCATCAATATCCAGCACCGTTATTGTCTCTGGTTACCGCCGGTGTTTGGCTGCGTTTTGGCGTGATGGCAACCGGAGCATCGTATAAGACTGCGCGGAAGAACTTGCGCAGAAAGCTACGTAGAAGAGACGTCAACGACTCAACCGACTTACCTTCTTGTCGTTTGCCTCCTCGATCACGTGAATCAGATGACCAGGCAGAACCAGTACACATAACCCGTATTCGCTCTGCCTTGGTCACAGGTGCGACGGGTTTTATTGGCCAACGCCTGGTTAACGCACTTCTACGGCAAAATATTCATGTTGGTATTTTCGTTAGATACGCAAAAACATCTGATTTGCAACAGCAATGGCCCGCTGGCCAGATAACGATCATTCCCGGTGACATTGAAGATCAATCATCGCTTCAGAATATTTGCGATGGCTACGATACTGTTTTTCATCTCGCGGGATACGCCCACGCGGAGGACAGTACCTCGGAAAATGCCAATACCATCCACTGGCGAACGACCGTGGAAGGTACACGTGCTATATTGAGGGAAGCGAAACGCGCAGGCGCTGCACATTTTGTGTTTGTCAGCACGGTAAAAACCTTGGGCGAAGGAAATATTGATTGCGAAAATGAATCAAGTCCGACCTACCCTCTATCGGGCTATGGACGCGCTAAACTGGAGGCCGAAAAACTCGTGTTGGATATTCAAGAAACGCAGCCGATGAGTACCACCGTATTACGTTTGCCATTGGTGTATGGTGGGGGTAATAAAGGCAATATTCCACGCATGATTGCGGCTATCGATCGTGGCCGGTTTCCACCTTTGTTAAAAACTCACAATCAACGTTCCATGGTGCATGTGGATGATGTGATACAAGCCTTGTTAATGGTGGCGGATCAGCCGGACACCAATAAAAATGTGTATATTGTTACGGATGGTTTGGTATATTCCACCTCTGATATTTATAAGGCAATTTGTCAGGCGTTAGGCAAGCCTTTACCGTCTTGGTCCACGCCACTCTGGTTGTTACGTGCTTGCGCGAAGATCGGTGATCTAATAGGGCTGATCATAGGCCGTTCGATCAGTTTAAATACGATAACGTTGGAAAAATTATTGGGTTCGGCATGTTATAATTCGAGTAAAATAAGCCGTGATTTGGGTTTTACACCTCGCCATACGCTGTATAGCGCACTTTCTGAGATGGTTGCCGACTATCGAGCAACGCGACGATAATGTATGTATTGCAAATAAGATTATCTGTCAATTAAAATTATGAATGCAATAACCAAATTTCAAAGCCGCTTAACAGCGCTGTTGCATGATGTAGCCATGGTGCCCATCGCTTGGTTGAGTGCCTATTGGCTACGGTTTAATCTAGACACGATCCCCGAGGTATTTTGGGATCAGGCGCTACGCTTGTTACCTATTATATGGCTAAGTCAGGGCGCTATGTTCTGGTATTTTGGACTGTATCGGGGTATTTGGCGATTCGCATCGGTGCCGGATCTGATGCGCATTATCAAGGCCGTGATCGTGGGTGTGGGGATTAGCTTGGCAGTCAGCTTTGTGCTTACCCGCTTAGAATTAGTACCTCGCTCGGTGTTCTTGCTCGACAGTGTGCTGTTGTTGTTATTGCTCGGTGGGCCTCGCTTTTTATACCGATGGCTTAAAGACCGTCACCTCTATAAAAAAGACGGTATGCGCACCTTGATTATGGGGGCCGGGCAGGAAGGCGAGATGTTAGTGCGCGATATGTTACGCGACAATGCCAGCCCCTATTGGCCGGTAGCGTTCATTGATGATGATCTGAAAAAACAAGGCAGGGAATTACATGGTATCCCCGTTGTTGGCATTAGCCCTGAATTGCGCGCAGTAATACCTCGTTACCAGATTGATCTGATTGTCATCGCGTTACCCTCGGTCAGTTCCAAAGAAATACGCCGTATTGTGGAGTTGTGTGAGGCCACTGGTTTACCGTTTCGAGCCTTACCGCGTTTGCAAGACATGGTAAGCGGTCAAGTGGGTACCAAGGATCTGCGTGATGTTAAGATTGAGGATCTGCTCGGGCGTGAGCCGGTTCAATTGGATTGGCAAGGAATTATCTCAGGACTGGGTGATCAGGTGGTGCTGGTTACCGGGGGTGGGGGCTCCATCGGGTCGGAATTATGCCGTCAGATAGCACAACTCAAACCGCGACAACTCGTTTTATTTGAACACAGTGAATTCAACCTGTTTAGTATTGAACAAGAATTACGACAACGCTTTCCAACGTTGCCGTTGATATGTATTTTAGGGGATATTTGTGATCATGTGGATGTGAAACATGTCTTTAAAAAATTCATGCCCCAGGTCGTTTTTCATGCTGCCGCCTATAAACATGTGCCGATGCTGGAACAACAGGTGCGTGCCGCCGTGCTCAACAATATTCTAGGCACACAGAGTGTCGCTACAGCGGCGGAACAGGCCGGGTGTGGAATATTTGTATTGATCTCCTCAGATAAAGCGGTAAATCCCGGCAACATCATGGGGGCTACCAAACGTGCCGCCGAAATGATTTGCCAGGACATGGCGGCGCGGTCAACAACACGGTTTATCACTGTCCGATTTGGCAATGTGTTGGGTTCTTCGGGAAGTGTCGTGCCTTTATTCCGCGAACAGATAGCACGTGGAGGACCTGTAACGGTAACTCACCCTGAGATGACACGCTATTTTATGACCATACCCGAGGCCTGCCAGTTGATATTGCAAGCCAGCGTGATCGGGGCGGGAGGTGAGATATTTGTTCTAGATATGGGGGAGCCGGTGCGTATTGTGTATCTGGCGGAACAAATGATACGGCTTTCGGGTAAACAGGTAGGCGACGATATCGAAATTACTTTTACAGGTCTTCGCCCGGGTGAAAAATTGTATGAAGAATTGTTCCATAATGCCGAGTACTTGAAACCGACTGATCATCCCAAAATCCTCTTGGCACAATCACGTAATGTGTCCCACGCTTTGCTAGAAGAGTCACTGTTGCAAATCAAACGCTTGTCCGAACAAGTTGACGACTTCCGATTGCGGGAGGTAATGACACAACTGATACCTGAATTCAAAACATTTGATGCAACTAAATCTTTCTCTAACTCGGAAACTAATGTTTACCCCTTAAAGAAGATTGAACCGATTTAATTACTGTGAATAAACAATTCGTAGTAGATGATAATGTGTTAAGCCAACAGCGATATTCCGATAAAACTATTTTTGTGACTGGCGGCGCTGGTTTTATTGGTTCCAATTTTGTCTTGGAATGGCTCGCGAAAAATAGAGGCAGGGTAGTTAACCTCGATAAACTAACCTACGCAGGCAATCTGAACAATCTGGAGTCGATAATATCCGACCCCAGGCATCTTTTTGTGCAAGGCGATATTGCCGATAGCACGTTTTTGCGTGGGTTATATTTGAAATATTCGCCGGCGGCGGTTATCAACTTTGCCGCTGAAAGTCACGTGGATCGCTCCATACACGGTCCGGAAGATTTTATTCAAACCAATGTGGTGGGGACCTTACGGTTACTTGAAGAAACCCGCGCCTATTGGCAAGGATTGTCGGTATCGGATGCGCAAGATTTTCGTTTTTTACATGTTTCAACTGATGAGGTTTATGGCACGCTCGATCCAAGCGATCCGCCTTTTACAGAAACCACGGCCTATGCACCGAATAGTCCTTATGCGGCATCAAAAGCGGCCTCGGATCATCTGGTGCGAGCTTACCATCACACCTACCGGCTTCCCACGCTGACAACCCATTGCTCTAATAATTATGGTCCTTACCAATTCCCAGAGAAATTACTGCCCCTTTTGATAGCGAATGCGACTCAAGGGAAGGCGCTACCTATCTATGGTGATGGTGCCAATATCCGCGACTGGTTGTACGTGAGTGATCATTGTGATGCCATAAGTGTCGTTCTTGCGCATGGCAAGGTGGGTGAGACGTATAATATCGGCGGCAATGCCGAGCACCGGAATATCGACGTTGTGCATGCCGTGTGTACGATCCTGGATGAACTACACCCTGATTCTCCTGTTATCCCGCATGCTAAATTGATCAGCTTTGTCAAGGATCGGCCGGGTCACGACCGACGTTATGCTATTGATGCCTCAAAAATCCGTGCTGAACTCGGCTGGATACCGCGTGTACAATTTATCGAAGGTCTGCGCCAAACGGTGCAATGGTATTTACAACATCCTGACTGGGTTGCCCAAGTCACCAGCGGAGACTATCGTCATTGGGTTAACAAAAACTACGAGGCCCGCAGCAAGGCATGAAAGGTATTATTCTCGCCGGTGGCTCCGGTACGCGACTTTATCCGGCAACACAGGCTATCTCCAAACAATTGCTGCCCATCTATGATAAACCCATGGTGTATTACCCGTTGACAACCTTAATGTTGGCAGGGATTCGGGATATTTTATTGATCTCGACTCCTCAAGACACGCCGCGTTTTGAACAATTATTGGGTGATGGCGCACGCTGGGGATTGAATATTCACTATGCAGTTCAAGCGACTCCGGAAGGGATCGCGCAAGCCTTTCTTGTGGGTGCGGATTTCATCGATAAGGATGACTGTGCGTTGATACTAGGGGATAATGTTTTTTACGGCCATGCGTTGGCCAATGACCTGCGTGTTGCCAGTAATAAAAAACAAGGCGCCACGGTGTTCGCCTATCCCGTGAAAGATCCTCAGCGGTATGGGGTGGTTGAATTTGATGACACCGGCCGGGCGATATCCATCGAGGAAAAACCATCCCAGCCGAAGTCACGTTACGCGGTAACGGGGCTGTATTTTTATGACAATCGCGTCGTCGAAGTGGCGCGTCATTTAAAACCATCGTGCCGCGGTGAGCTGGAAATTACCGATGTGAATCGTGATTATCTTGCCCGCGGCGATTTACGTGTCGCGGTGATGGGACGTGGCATGGCCTGGCTGGACACAGGGACACACGAGAGCCTGCTTGAAGCCGCACAGTTCATCGAAATCATTGAGCGCCGGCAGGGATTAAAGATCGCCTGTCCGGAAGAAGTGGCCTATCGCATGGGTTACATCGGCGCAGAAGCCTTGGAAGCACTGGCGGATCACTATAAAAATAATGGCTATGGTGAATATCTGCTGAATATTTTACGCACGGATATCTTTTAATGCAGTTTATCCCCACCAGCTTGCCCGAGGTCATTTTAATTCAACCCAAGTTATGCGCTGATGACCGCGGTGTGTTTTATGAAAGTTATAATAAACGTGTATTGGCTTCCGTCGGGATAGATTACGAATTTGTTCAGGACAATCAATCCATTTCACGCCAAGGCGTGCTACGCGGCTTGCACTATCAAATCCAGCAACCGCAGGCAAAATTAGTGAGGGTGATCAAAGGGAGTATATTTGATGTCGCGATTGATTTAAGACGTCATTCCTTACACTTCGGTCGGTGTGTCGGCGTCACTTTAAAGGCGGAAGACAAGCAATCGCTTTTTATCCCGCCTTGGTTTGCCCACGGGTTTTTAGTGCTGTCGGATTTCGCCGAGGTACACTATAAGACCAGTGACTATTACGCCCCGCCGCACGAACGCTGTATTCGGTGGGATGATCCACAGTTGGCCATTCAATGGCCATTAGTGGATAAACCGGTTTTATCGGATAAAGACAGGGCGGGCATATGGTTTAACAACGCAGAAGTTTTCGCGTGAATCGAATCTTGGTAACCGGGATTGATGGTCAAGTTGGATGGGAGTTATGTCGCTCCTTGGCTGGTCTTGGCCAGGTGATAGGTTTAAATCATGCTAAATTAGATCTTTCAAATCCGGATTCGATACGCAATACAGTTAGAGAGCTACAACCAAATCTTATCGTAAACGCGGCGGCCTATACCGCAGTTGATCGGGCGGAGTCCGAGCCCGAAATTGCAATGCAAGTGAATGGTATCGCACCGGGAGTATTGGCGGAGGAAATACATCGTCTCGGCGGGGTGTTAATTCATTATTCAACCGATTATGTCTTTGATGGGAGTAAAGAAATCGGATATACGGAAAATGATGCGCCAGCCCCGCTGAATGTCTACGGTAAGACAAAACTCGCGGGTGAGCGTGCGATTAAGGCGGTGGACGTTCCCCACTTAATATTTCGCACATCGTGGGTATACGGAAATAGAGGTAAAAATTTTTTGCTCACAATGCTACGCCTAGCAAGAGAAAAAAAAGAATTGCACATCGTAAATAACCAATACGGCGCACCCACATGGTGTCGCGGCATTGCCGAGATAACCGCGCATATTATTACTGCTCTTTTGCAACACAACCCGCATCGTTATTCAGTGCCTACGGAGTATTCTGGAGTCTATCATTTAACGGCCACAGGAAAAACCTCATGGCATGAATTTGCCATGACCATATTTAAGTTTCTAAATCACCCGCAACCTGTCATAAGACCAATATCATCATCGCACTATCCGCAAGCCGTCCGCCGCCCCGCAAATTCTATACTTTCCAATAAAAAACTGTATGAAAGATTTAACGTAATACTCCCAGCATGGGATGATAGTTTAAAATTGTGTTTGGATGAACGCGTTGTTGTCTAATCTGAATTATAGATCGTGATTGTACGTACAGAAAATTTTTTATGTAAACGGCCGTGCATGTTTGGCCATTAGTCACTAAACCATTATTGTGTGGCCATGCATCTTCTCATTGTAATATCGACATTAGTTGTTATCGCCTTTTCTATTTCCGCGATATTAACCAAAGTATTTTGTAATCCATCCGCCTTTGTTTATTTACTCGATCATCCCAATGAACGATCATTACATACACAACCAACACCGAGGACAGGCGGTATTGCCATTTTAGCGGCGGTAATCGCAACCTCATCCCTGGCATTATTTTTAGATAATTTTCCGTTATATAACGCAGGGCTGATCATCGCCGTGTTACTAATCGCGATTTTTTCCTACCTGGATGACCGCTCAGGTATTACCGTGCCCACCCGTTTAATCGTGCATGGTATCGCTGCGCTATTCATTATTATGGGGGGTGAAACGCTTGTTGCTATTTATTTACCAGGGCTACGCTGGGATCTTTCTGACGGGGTTGGCGTTATTGTGACGTTATTATTCTTACTTTGGATGACGAATTTATATAATTTTATGGACGGTATGGATGGTTTTGCCGGAGGTATGACGGTTTTTGGTTTTACGACTCTGGCGATTGTTGGCTGGGAAGCGGGTAACGACTATTTTATAATATCAAATTTAATCATAGCGGCGGCGGCGGCGGGTTTTCTGGTATTCAATTTCCCCCCCGCTAAGATATTTATGGGGGACGCGGGGTCTTCGACCCTGGGAATGTTAACCGCCGCCCAACTGCTGTGGGCTGATAAAACACATATTATGCCGCTTTGGATTGGTATTATCATTTTCTCGCCTTTTATTGTGGATGCCACGGTAACGCTCATACGAAGGCTTGTATTGCACGAAAAAATCTGGCTAGCGCATAAAACGCATTATTATCAGAGGCTGGTGCTTTTAGGCTGGGGACACAAAAAAACCGTTCTAGTCGAGTATTCTTTAATACTGTTTTGTTGCGGCAGTGCGTTATTCGTTAGCCGGCTTGGAATTAATCTGCAATGGATCACCGTTGGTATGATTTGTATAGTATTTATCTTATTCATCCAGTATGTTAATATCGCCGAACGTAGAATGAAAGCAGAGTGAACCTATGCGCTTGCATTACTTTTTCGCCATTTAGTCCTCCGATAATACTTGGTTATGGTGAAAACAACTTTATCCTTATTCGCAGCAAATCTAACCGGTGAAAAGAGCGAAGCTGACTGGCACGTCGTGTGGTCTGGGGTATTGTTATTTTTATTTCCTATTGCAGCGGTATCGATCAGGCATTGGGTTAGTGTAATATTTCTTTTGCAATGTTTAATTGCGTTGCACTTCTACTCGAAAACATATAAAACTACTGTATTTACCCATCAAGAAAAGTTTATCCTGGGTGCGTTTTTCACCTACTTTATAATGTATATTGTAAGCGTAATAATTCATGGCTGGTACGATGCTATCGGTGTTGAAATTAAATATTTGCTGGTTATTCCGCTGTATATTTTATTTAGGTCGTCTGCTAATTCCGATAGCTTGCTCGTGAAAGGTAGTATTATTTCATGTTATGTCACGTTCGTACAAACGATCATAGATACTTATGTGTTTATACCTGAGATGCACCGCGCGGGAGGAATCTATGGACCGTTATTTCTTGGTCCGATTGCGGTATTAACCTGTTTTGTTGGTGTTTCCGCACTTAACAATCTAAGCACGACCCTGTGGCGTTATTTAGCAATCCTTTCTATTCCATTAACGATATACTCGGTGGTGTACTCCGAGTCACGAGGCGCCTATATCGCGTTAATAGTTGTAAGTATTTTTGGCGCTAATGTTTTTTTTAGATCGCCTAAATATAAGTTACTGGTGATATTGTCAGTATGTTTAATTGTCAGCGGCCTTTTTTATTTTTCGAGTAAATTTCAAGAATCAACTCTGCGCGTAGCTAAAAATATTTCTAATATCGCTGATTCGAAAAATGAACACATGAAATCGTTAGTTAATCATGACTATGATGGTGGTATTGACCGATACATACTTTGGGTAACCGCGTTACGTATCATAAAAGATCATCCGCTCATGGGCATCGGTTATGGAAAGTTCCAGGCGATAGAACAGCTGTATGTCGATAAAACATCATTGGGGAGTGTCAACTATCGCATTGAGCATGGGCATTCACATAATATATTTTTGGAATCCTATTTAACAAAAGGTATTGCAGGATTTCTTGCTATATTGGCAATCATTGGTGGTTATTTATACGTTTTCGTTAAAAATAGAGCGTTAGATAAAGTGATTTATGTTTCGGGAGTAGGCGTTATACTTATTGTGATTTGTTTTGGTATGTTTGAATCCGCGCCGATCAATAAGCATAACTTCTCCGCTTTCTTCGTCGTTTATTCACTGGTATTTCTCGCCAAACTTAATCGCTTGTTAGAACATAAATACTAAATTATTCGTTATAACTACCAACGTATGATTATACTAAAAGCGATACGGATTCATCAGTGGGTGAAGAACTTCCTGATATTTTTACCTTTGGTACTAACACATAAAATTATTAATACACAATCTATTTTGATTTGCATTCTTAGTTTCTTTTCGTTTTGCTTTATCGCCTCAACGATTTACATTATTAATGATCTGATCGATATTAAATCTGATCGTGAGGACCCTATCAAATGTAAACGGCCCTTTGCCTCCGGGCAGCTAAATATTCACACAGGGTATCTTCTTATAGCAGTGCTATTAACCTGTGCTACGTTCTTGCTGATCAGGATAAATACCAATTTTATCATTGTCTGTATGGTATACATGCTGCTTACGATAATCTATTCTGTCTACTTAAAGAAAGTTATAGTGCTGGATGTGATAGTGTTATCCGCCTTTTATGTGATACGTATCTTAGCCGGGGCTATCGCGATTAACGCGGAGATTACCAATTGGCTATTGGCGTTCTCGTTATTTTTCTTTTTGAGCATGGCATTGGTGAAACGTGTAGCGGAGATACAACAAATCGGCATTAGGATGCCTGGTATGGTCCCCGGAAGAGGCTATGCTAAAAGTGATCTAACAATACTTTTCATCTACGGCCCCGTTTGCGGTCTGATTTCGATTCTTATTCTCATGTTATACATCACTGAGCAACAATCCTTACACAAGTATTTACACCCGGAATGGTTGTGGGGAGTATCAGTTTTATTGCTGTATTGGGTTATGCGCGTTTGGTTCTTGGTGAATCGTCAGCAGGTGTATTCAGATCCCATCCTATTTGCTATTCGTGATCTGCCTTCCTACGGTATTGCAATCCTGGCTTTGAGTCTTGTGTACCTGGCGATTTAATCTATGAGTGGATTTATTTCATGGGGAAAATATTCTAATCACAAATTAACGCCATTAGAATTCTATTGGGAAAATGAGTTAATCGAGATTACCAAACAGAATACCCCTATGAATGTTTCTGGTTTACGAAGAAGTTATGGCGATGTATGTTACACGACAATGGGTACTAACCTGTGTACTAAACGATTTAGCCGCTTTATACAATTTGATATAAAAACCGGAGTGCTCGAGTGCGGCTCAGGGGTTACGCTGAGCGATATTAACAGAGTGAGCGTACCATGTGGTTGGTTTATTCCCGTCAGTCCGGGCACCAAGCATGTGAGCCTCGGGGGTATGATTGCGAATGACGTGCACGGCAAGAATCACCATAAAGCCGGCTCGTTTGGTAATAACATCAGTGAGTTGACGCTGTACCGTTCTGTGGATGGAAAAATACTATGTTCGCCCACGGTGAATCGCGAATTATTTACCAATACCATTGGCGGTTTAGGATTAACCGGAGTTATAGTAAACGCAACTGTTCAGTTAAAAAAGATCGCTTCCAACACGTTATTTGTGGAAGATATACCTTTCCAGAATCTGACCCAGTATGAAGAAATAACGGCCGAGTCTGATACTTCATTTGAGTACACGGTGGCCTGGATAAACGCGCATAGTATTTCAAATACTACATGTCACGGCATACTGAGCCGTGCAAACTACGTCGATACACGTGCAAACCACTTGTCAAAAGCAACCGACGTGCGTCTTCGTGTGCCGGTAACTGCCCCGAATTTCTTTCTAAATTCTTTTTTGATGAAATTATTTAACCATAGTTACTATCTGGCACATAAAAATAAAACTGAGGCAATTAAAACCATCGATGCGTTCTTTTACCCTTTAGATAAAGTGGACGATTGGAATAAATTGTATGGCAAAAGAGGTTTTTTTCAGTATCAATGTGTGGTACCGATGAGAAGTGGAATCGCCGTTATCAAAGAATTGTTGTTATGGGCAAAAAAACAAGGACAAATACCCTATTTATCGGTGCTAAAAAAATTTGGTGCTACCCCAGCGGTAGGAATTATGTCTTTTCCAATGCCGGGTTATACCATCGCGCTTGATTTTCCAAATAACGGCAAGAGAACATTGCAGCTGTTAAATGAGTTTGATAGGATTATTTTACAGGCGAATGGGAGGTTATATCCGGCGAAAGACGCCAGAATGGCACCCTCAACATTCCAGATCATGTATCCGCAATTTACATCTTTTAAACAGTACTTGGACCCACAACTAACGTCTGATTTCTGGCGTCGGGTGTCGGTTTAAATTCATGACCAATGTAGTCGTGCTGGGGGCTACCTCGGGGATTGCCATTGAACTCTTGCGTATATTCGCAAGCGAGGGTTGCAGTTTATACATAGCCGCGCGCAATCCATCACGACTCGTCGAATTGACTCAAGATTTACTTATCCGTGGCGCCTCTGCAACGTATTCATATTGCGTGGACATCAACAATATTTCACAATTACAATTAATGATAAATACTATCAAGACTACTATGGGTCATATTGATATCGCTATTATTGCCCATGGCACGTTACCTGATCAACTTCGGGCCGAGATCGATATGGACTATATGTTAACCGAGCTCAACACGAATGGTATCAGTACCATTGCCATCGCAAGCTTGCTCGCGAATGAAATGCAGAGCCAAAAATATGGTTCTTTATGTGTTATTAGTTCAGTTGCTGGGGATCGCGGACGAAAAAGTAACTATATCTATGGCGCCGCGAAAAGTGCGGTAAGTGTTTATATGCAGGGTTTAAGGAATCGATTGTATCCCAATATTCATGTGTTAACCGTTAAACCCGGCTTTGTCGACACGCCCATGACCCGCCGTTTTAAAAAAGGTATACTCTGGTCTACGCCCGAGAAAGTCGCGCGCGATATACGCCGGGCCATTGATAAACGCAAGGATATCCTCTATACGCCATGGTTTTGGAAATGGATTATGGTTATCATAAAATTATTGCCTGAATACCTATTCAAACGCTTGAGCCTATAATTCGTGGATAAAAAAATCATTATCACGGGCGCGGCCGGTTTAGTCGGCCAAAATCTCATTATCGAGCTTAAAAAAGCCGGATTTACTCGCATATTTGCTGTTGATAAACACCCGCAAAATGTGACAATCCTAAAGAGCTTGCACCCCGACTTAATGATATTAGAAACTGATCTTATTTCGGTTGAAAATTGGCAGCATGCGCTGCTGCAGTGTGATGTGTTGATCACCTTACACGCCCAAATCGGCGCAAAAGACCAAAAATCATTTGTTGATAACAATGTTGAGGCAACGCAGGTTGTTATCACACAGGCCAAGTTGGCTAAGGTTCCTTATATTATCCATGTCAGTTCATCGGTGGTCGAGTCTGTCGCGGATGATAATTATACTAAAACCAAGAAACAACAAGAATCTATCGTTATTTCGAGCGGTATAAACTATTGCATATTACGTCCAACTTTGATGTTTGGCTGGTTTGATAGGAAGCATCTGGGGTGGTTGTCAAGATTTATGCAACGTATTGCTATTTTTCCGATACCGGGTAATGGAAAATATATGCGCCAACCGCTTTATGCCGGGGATTTTTGTAAAATTATTATGGCTTGTGTGTTGCAACAACCGGTTAATAAAATATTCAACATTACAGGACGGGAGAAAATCTATTATATCGATCTTATTCGCATGATACGTCGGGCTTGCAAGGCTAAGACGATCATTATTTTGATCCCCTATGGGTTATTTTGGGTGTTATTAAAAATATACGGCTTTTTTTCCAGTAATCCACCGTTTACGGCAGATCAGTTGAAAGCCTTGACGGCCAGGGATGAGTTTGAGTTGATTGAATGGTGGAATATCTTTTCAGTATCGTCTACTCCGTTGGAGAGTGCTATTAATGTTACCTTCAATGATCCTATCTATTCAAAAATTACCTTAGACTTTTAGATGAAAAAAATCGCCGTGATTGGTGCTGGCCCAATGGGGCTGGCGTGTGCCTACGACCTGATCAAAACAGGATACGAAGTCCACATTTATGAAGCCGATGATCGGATCGGTGGAATGTCGGCGCATTTTGATTTTAATGGGTTGAGCATCGAGCGCTATTATCATTTTATTTGCAAACAGGATCACGCGCTGTTTGCCTTGCTCAAAGAACTTGACCTCACTGATAAACTCATCTGGCGTGATACCTACATGGGATATTATTTCAGTGGAAAAATGTATCGTTGGGGATCGCTGTGGGGTTTATTGACATTTTCACCGCTGAATATCTTGTCCCGGTTGCGTTATGGCTTACACATGTTCTATTGCACGAAGATTTGTAAGTGGCGGTATTTAGATGTTCTTGAAGCGAGCGACTGGATCCGGCGTTGGATCGGTGAACACGCCTATGCGATCTTATGGCAACGTCTATTTGCGTTAAAATTTCACCACTATAGTAATAACCTATCCGCCGCCTGGATTTGGGCACGTATCCGCCGAGTGGGGCAATCACGTAGGAATTTGTTGCAAGAACAAATGGGTTACCTCGAAGGGGGATCGCAGACTCTTCTTGCGCGCTTACAGCAAGGTATTGAAGCGAAGGGTGGGGTGCTCTATTTGCAAACCCCGGTGGCCTCAATACGCAGCGATAAGCAATCCAACCGCTTATGTCTCCAGGTTAAATCGGAAGCTCGCTACTATGACCGGGTAATTAGCACTATACCCTTACCTTTTGTTCCGCGACTGGTCGCCGATCTGCCCCCCGCTCATCAACAAAAATACAAGTCCATACAGAATATTGGTGTGGTCTGCGTTTTATTTAAACTCAAACGAAGTATCAGCCCCAATTTCTGGTTGAACATCAGTGATGCGCGGATAGAAATCCCCGGTATTATAGAATTCTCGAATCTGCGACCCTTGCCGGTTAAGCTGGTATATGTGCCGTTTTATTTACCGCAATCGCATGAGAAATATTCGAAGCCGGATGAGTATTTTATTCATGAATCCACCGAGTGTTTCAAAAAATTAAATCACACATTCACCATGGCGGATATCCTCGATGTGAATGTTTCACGCTACGGTTTTGCGCAACCGATCTGTCCACCGGGATTTGCACAGGATTTGCCGCCCATCCAGTCGGCCATTGCCGGACTGTATATCGTGGATACTTCTTATTATTATCCCGAAGACCGCTCTATAACCGAGAGTGTCCAGTTGGGCCGTGAAGTGGCAAGCATGGTTATAAAATCCTAACCAGACGTGTTGAATCAGGCATTTATAAAATTTATAATGGTGGGCGGGTTTGCGGCCATCGTGAATTTTTTAAGCCGGATAGTCCTGAATCAGTTTGTTGCGTTTCGCTGGGCTGTTGTATATGCGTATTTGATTGGCATGCTAACCGCGTATGGTTTGTCGCGTATTTACGTGTTTGAGAAAACCGGACGGCATCCTGCCTTGGAATTGTTCTGGTTTAGCGTAGTGAATATCTTCGCGATAATTCAGGTCTGGGTGATTAGTGTAGGATTAGCGGAATTTGGCTTTCCGCTGATCCGTTTTCAATTTTACCCAGAAGCAACCGCGCACCTAATAGGGTTGAGCGTGCCGGTGGTAACCAGCTATTTTGGGCACAAATATTTATCATTCAAAAAAGTCATGAATAAAGGATCGAATTAATGAAAGTAACGATTTTTGGCTCAGGTTATGTGGGGCTGGTAACAGGTGTCTGCCTGGCGGAAATGGGCAATCACATTCTGTTTGTTGACACCGATACGCAAAAGATTGAAATGCTAAACAAGGGCGGCATACCGATTTATGAACCCGGCCTGGAGCCACTGCTCAGAAAAAATTCCAATGAAGGCCGATTGATCTTTACCACCGATGCGCAACTCGGCGTCGAGTATGGGTTAGTGCAGATGATCGCCGTCGGCACACCGCCGGATGAAGATGGGTCGGCGGATTTACAGTACGTGCTGGGCGTGGCCAGTACCATCGGTCAATACATGAGGGATCACCGTGTGATCGTGACTAAATCCACAGTGCCGGTTGGAACCGGTGACAAGGTGCATGACACAGTCGCAAAGCAACTCGCACAGCGTCACAGCAGTGTCGCCTTTGATGTGGTGTCGAACCCGGAATTTTTAAAAGAAGGGGCGGCTATCGATGATTTTATGCGCCCTGATCGGATCATTGTCGGCACGGAAAGCACCCGAGCCATTGAGATATTAAAGACCTTGTACGCGCCTTTTAATCGTAACCATGATCGAATTTTGGTCATGGATCGACGCTCATCCGAGCTAACCAAATACGCGGCCAACGCCATGCTCGCCACCAAGATCAGTTTTATGAACGAATTAGCGAATATTGCCGAAAAAACCGGCGCTGACATTGAAAAAATACGCATCGGCATTGGTTCGGATCCGCGTATCGGCTACCATTTTATTTATCCCGGTGCGGGTTATGGCGGCTCCTGCTTTCCAAAAGATGTGAGTGCGCTGGCGCATTTGGCGCAACAGGTTGGCTATCATCCCGAAATATTAAACAGTGTCGAAGCGGTTAATCAACGGCAAAAACACAGCCTTTACAATAAATTACATGCTCATTATAAAGGCAATTTGTCGGGTAAAACCTTTGCGTTATGGGGATTGGCGTTTAAGCCCAACACCGATGACATGCGCGAAGCTCCCAGCCGGGTGTTGATCGATCAGTTATGGAAAGAGGGTGCTGCTATACGCGCCTTTGATCCGAAGGCCATGGAAGAAACCCGGCGTATTTACGGTGAACGCCATGATCTGGTGTTTTGTACCAGTCCCGAAGAGGCAGTGATGGGCGCCGACGCCTTGGTTGTTATGACGGAGTGGAACCTATTTCGCAGTCCTGATTTTGAGCTGCTGAAAGCAAAATTAAACAACCCCGTTATTTTTGATGGCAGAAACATCTATAATCCCTCCATGTTGAGGGAGATGGGGTTCACCTATTATTCCATTGGCCGCAAACCGGTTTTACAATAAAGGCCCTGTCTATGTTGACTATTCTATGAAAGTGATTAAAAAAGCCGTTTTTCCCGTGGCGGGTCTTGGTACACGGTTCTTGCCCGCGACCAAGGCCAGTCCGAAGGAAATGCTACCGGTAGTGGATAAACCCCTAATTCAATATGCCGTGGAGGAAGCAATTGCCGCCGGTATGGATCAAATGATATTTGTGACGGGGCGCAGCAAACGGGCGATTGCCGATCACTTCGATAAGGCCTTTGAATTGGAACACGAGTTAGCGGCGAAGGGTAAGACCGACTTATTGAATATCGTACAAAGTATCGTCCCCGACCATGTTTCCTGCATTTATTTACGCCAAGCTGAAGCCTTGGGATTGGGGCACGCGGTGATGTGCGCCTTGCCGGTGGTGGGCAACGAACCTTTCGCGGTGATCTTGGCGGATGATTTGATTGACGGCGGAAAGAAAAATTGTTTGCAACAAATGGTCGAGGTCTACCGCTATCAAGGACGTAGTGTACTGGGCGTCGAACGCGTGCCGCGTGATCAAACCAACCGCTATGGTATCGTTAAAACCACCAAATTAGAAAATCGTGTTTACCAGGTTGATGATATCGTTGAAAAACCCGAGCCCGATAAAGCCCCTTCGGATCTGGCCGTGGTGGGACGCTACATTTTAACGCCGCATATTTTTGACAAAATTGGTGAGCGTGGGGCCGGTGGCGAGATCCAATTAACCGATGCCATCGCCAAGTTATTGCACGACGAGCAGGTATTGGCCTATGAGTTTGAAGGCCGGCGTTATGATTGCGGCAGCAAACAAGGCTATCTCGAAGCTACGGTTGAATATGCGCTTAAACATCCTGAACTTAAGGATTCATTCCGCACCTATCTGGACAACCTACTAAACGAAAAAACCCTGCGCAAGATCGTTAATTAAATCTCACTGTTAGGATGAACTGGTGGTGCTGTGGGTGATCCTGGCCATCACCAACGTCATCCGCAGTGCACATGGTTTTATTGAACTGAGAATAAAAATTGAGAGGAAGATAACACTCAATAGTAGTTAGAAATTATATGTATGTTACATCGAATAACGCATGAAATGGCTCCCCGGGACGGGATCGAACCGCCGACCAGGTGATTAACAGTCACCTGCTCTACCGCTGAGCTACCGGGGAAAGTGGGGGCGTATGTTACTGCCCATCCCCAGGATGGTCAATAAGCCCAACCAAGAACTTTCAACAGGTGATCGGCGATCCGTCGCTCAGGCGTGTTGCTACCCTAACCCGGCCTAGACGGTTTATTATCAGCGCTCGGTTCAGCTCGCTATGAGTGAAATCACAAATGCTAAAGGTACCATTGCTGGTATCACCATCACCATGAAATACCAGGTAGTGGTCTGTGCCCCGCCCGTTATAACGCATATGGATGCTGGAATGCGTCGGGTCGTGGATTAATAATAGTGTGTCACTTGGTGAAAAAGTATTATCAGCATCGTTATCTTCAAATACCAACCATCCCTCCGCCCAAAGACTGTTGGCCGAGCAGGTTGCCTGGTTGCTGGATTTACAGACAAGTACCGATTGATTGTGTTGAATTGCTACCGATCGTGCTAAGGCGAGGGTAGCAGTGAGATCGTTAAGATGCGCCGTCAGTCGATTGGTTTGCATCAAACCCGCCATGCTGGGCACGCCTGCCCCCAACAAGATAGCCATGATGGCGAGGGTAGTTAAGATTTCTAGCTGCGAAAATCCCCGACACGCTTCCCTGCGCATAATGTCCTCTCCCTGGCAAGCCCAGATTCCGTTGAGCTTGTTCTTTTATATGGCGACATCCCTGTCTTACCCCCCACATCCGTGTTGGTAAGAAGATTAGGTGATTTCGGAATAATGTTCTGTCAGGGGGTGGCGGAAAGATTTGTAGGACAATCCCTATTTTTTGATGGCCACGGCAATCCGCTCGAGGGCCTTGTCCAGCAGTTCCATGGAAGCCGCAAACGACAGGCGCAGATATCCGGGGGATCCAAACGCAGAACCGGGAACCAGGGCAACACCTGCTTTTTCAATGAGATACTCGGCCAATTGCACGTCATCAGCGATACCTGGCAGGTGCTGTATCGCGTCGTGAAAACTCGCAAACGCATAAAATGTTCCCTGGCCGGGTAAGCAACGTACCCCTGGGAGTTGATTTAAACGAGCGACCACGACATCGTGGCGGCGTTTAAAGGCTTGCAACATCGTCGTGATACAGGACTGATCGCCCTCCAGGGCTGCTTGTGCCGCCACCTGTGAAATTGAGGTGGGGTTAGAGGTGCATTGCGATTGGATATTTTTCATGGCTTCCAATAATGCTACAGGTCCGGCGGCGTAACCGATCCGCCATCCGGTCATGGAGTAGGCTTTTGAGACCCCGTTGAGCACGATCGTACGGTCATATAAATCCGGACTTACATTGAGGATGTTGGCGAACGGTTCCTTGGCCCACATGATGTGCTCGTACATATCGTCGGTAGCGATCAGCACCTGCGGATGGCGGCGTAATACCTCTGCCAAGGCTTTTAACTCGGTACGGGTATAGGTCATGCCGGTAGGGTTGGAAGGACTGTTGATCACAAACAACCGAGTTCGGGGTGTAATGGCGTCTTCTAGTTGGATTGGACTGATCTTAAACTGGTGATCCATGTCGGTATCGATAATTTTCGGGATCCCATCGGCCAGCAAGACCATATCAGGGTACGATACCCAGTAAGGAGCGGGGATGATGACTTCATCGCCGGGATTGAGCAGTGCCTGGACCAGATTGTAAAAACTTTGCTTACCTCCGCAGGAAACCAGAATTTGATCGGGCTTATAGGTAAGTTTATTTTCACGTTGAAACTTGGCGATAACAGCTGCCTTGAGTTCCTTGGTGCCGTCAACCGCCGTATATTTGGTAAAACCCCGTTGAATGGCCGCTATCGCCGCCTGCTTGATAGGGTCAGGCGTGTCAAAATCCGGCTCTCCCGCGCCTAGGCTGATAATGTCCCGGCCTTCGGCGCGCAGGTTGGCCGCGTGGGCGGTTACGGCGAGGGTAGGGGAAGGTTTAATCCGCTTGACGCGGTCTGACAGGGTGAAATCCAAGGGAAAGCTCCAGCGGGCTAAAATCAGGACGCGTAATATACTTGAAACAGGGTTCGACTCGAAAGTACATGACCACGCAATTTAAACTCAAAACCGAGTTTGCTCCGGCCGGCGATCAGCCGCAGGCCATCGCTGAGCTTATCGCAGGGCTCGACGCGGGTGAAGCCGGGTTGACCCTGTTGGGCGTCACCGGCTCGGGAAAGACCTTTACCATCGCGAATGTGATCGCCGCACTGCAACGCCCCACGCTCATTTTGGCGCATAACAAAACCCTGGCGGCGCAGCTGTATGGCGAGATGCGGGGATTTTTTCCCGACAATGCCGTGGAATATTTTGTCTCGTATTATGATTATTACCAGCCAGAAGCCTACGTGCCGTCCACCGATACCTACATTGAGAAAGATTCCTCGATCAATGAACATATCGAACAAATGCGGCTATCGGCGACCAAGGCGGTTTTAGAGCGGCGTGATACCATCATCGTCGCCACCGTCTCGGCGATTTACGGTTTGGGTGATCCAAATGCGTATTTGAGCATGGTGTTGCATTTGGTGCGAGGCGACAAAATCGATCAGCGTACCTTGCTACGGCGCTTAGCGGAGTTGCAATACACCCGCAATGATACCGAGTTGCGCCGTGCTACTTACCGCGTGCGGGGCGAGGTGATCGATATTTACCCGGCGGAGTCCGAACGGGATGCGGTGCGGGTGGAATTATTCGATGACGAAATTGAACAGCTCAGCTACTTCGATCCGCTTACCGGCGAGGTATTGCGCCGCCAACCGCGACTGACCATCTATCCCAAAACGCATTATGTGACACCGCGCCAAACTATTTTAGATGCGATCGAGAACGTCAAACATGAATTACAACGACGTTTGGAAGGGTACTACGCCGAAAACAAACTGGTTGAAGCCCAACGTCTGGAGCAACGCACCCGTTTTGATATCGAAATGATGCTGGAATTGGGTTATTGCTCGGGCATTGAAAACTATTCGCGGTATTTGTCGGGTCGCCCCGCCGGCGAGCCTCCGCCTACCTTAATGGACTATCTACCGCAGGAAGCCTTGCTGGTCATCGATGAGTCGCACGTGACCATTCCACAGCTGGGCGCCATGTACCGCGGTGATCGTTCGCGCAAAGAAAACCTGGTGCAGTACGGATTCCGTCTGCCCTCGGCGTTGGATAACCGGCCGTTAAAATTCGAGGAATTTGAAAAGCTCGCGCCGCAAACCATTTATGTCTCCGCCACACCTGCCGACTACGAAAAACAACATTCCGCGCGTATTGTAGAGCAAGTCGTGCGCCCCACCGGCTTGGTTGATCCCGGCGTAGAAGTGCGGCCCGCGCTGGCCCAGGTCGACGATTTGCTGTCCGAGATTCACCGTCGCGCCCAGATCAATGAGCGGGTTTTAGTAACCACCTTAACCAAACGTATGGCCGAGGATTTAACCGATTATTTGGCGGATCACCAGGTGCGGGTTCGGTATATGCACTCGGATATTGATACCGTGGAGCGAGTGGAAATCATCCGCGATCTGCGCCTGGGACAGTTTGATGTGCTGGTGGGGATTAACTTGTTACGCGAAGGGTTGGATATACCCGAGGTATCGCTGGTGGCCGTGCTGGATGCGGATAAAGAAGGATTTTTGCGCTCCGAGCGATCTTTAATCCAAACCATGGGACGGGCGGCGCGCCATGTCAACGGAAAGTGCATTTTGTATGCGGATCGGATTACCGGTTCTATGCAGCGGGCGATGGATGAAACCGAGCGCCGGCGGCACAAGCAAACCGATTACAATGCACGCCACGGCATCACCCCGACATCGATTACCAAATCCATCCCTGACATTATGGAAGGTGCTTACGCCACCGGGCGTTTATCGTCCCGTGCGTTTGCCAAAGTGGCCGAAGAGCTGGCGCCCTATGCCCACATGACGCCTGAACAACTGGCCAAGCAGGTCGCGCGGCTGGAACAACGCATGTACGACCACGCCCAAAACTTGGAATTTGAAACTGCGGCCCAACTGCGGGATGAAATCGCCCGCATACGACAACGCGGTTTAAGCTTGGTGGAAGGTTGACTTCCCGGAGACAATACTCCGAACCCCCCTTGCCAAGGAGGTCGGGCTTCCAGTATCGTGTGCGGCCTGTAATAGGCGCGTAGCTCAGTTGGTTAGAGCACCACCTTGACATGGTGGGGGTCGATGGTTCGAGTCCATTCGCGCCTACCAATCCCGTAGGTTTTAAGTTTTTCGCTGGATACCTCGTTGGTAGGGGGTTCCAGCCAGAAGCGTACCGCGGCCCTGCGTAACGGCCGTGATGCGAGTTTGACCCGTTCGTAGGGGTCGGAAATGTAAAGGAGAGCACTATGCCTGTAGTAACCCTGCCCGATGGCAGTCAACGCCGTTATGCCAACCCGCTCACCGTCGCCGAAGTCGCCGCGGATATCGGTTCTGGTCTGGCCAAAGCCGCCCTGGCCGGTAAAGTCAATGGTACCCTGGTGGACACTAGTTACCGGATTGAGGATGACATTAGCTTGGTCATCGTGACCGAGCGTGACAGCGACGGTATCGAGGTCATACGCCATTCCACCGCCCATTTACTGGCCCAAGCCGTCAAAGAATTATTCCCCCAAGCCCAAGTGACCATCGGTCCGGTGATCGAGGAGGGTTTTTATTACGATTTTGCCTATCCTCCGGGATTTTCTGACAGTGATCTGCTCAAGATTGAACAGAAGATGGAAGAGCTGGCGAAAAAAGACCTTCCTGTGCAGCGCAAACTCATGCCACGGGAGGAGGCGGTACAATTTTTTAAAAATCTGGGCGAAAACTATAAGGCGGAGATCATCGCCGCTATTCCCACCAACGAAGACATTTCCCTGTATCAACAAGGTAATTTCATTGATTTATGCCGTGGCCCGCACGTACCCTCGACCGGTAAACTCAAGGCGTTCAAATTAATGAAACTGGCGGGGGCGTATTGGCGCGGGGATTCCAAGAATGAAATGTTGCAGCGCGTGTACGGTACTGCCTGGGGTAATAAAAACGATCTCAAAGAGTATCTGCAGCGCCTGGAAGAGGCGGAAAAACGTGACCACCGGCGGATCGGCAAGCAATTGGATTTATTCCACCTGCAAGAAGAAGCCCCCGGCATGGTGTTCTGGCACGATAAGGGCTGGACCGTTTACCAACAAATTGAACAATACATCCGCCGATTGATTAAAGCCAACGGTTACACCGAGGTCCGAACCCCTACCGTGGTGGGGCGGGTATTGTGGGAAAAGTCCGGCCACTGGGAAAAATTCCGCGGTAATATGTTCACTACCCAATCGGAAGAGCGCGATTATGCCATCAAGCCGATGAATTGCCCGTGCCACGTGCAAATCTATAATCAAGGGATTAAAAGTTATCGGGATTTACCCCTGCGTATGGCCGAATTCGGTTCTTGTCACCGTAACGAACAGAGCGGGGCCCTGCACGGGCTGATGAGGGTGCGCGGTTTTACCCAGGATGACGCCCACATTTTTTGTACGGAAGATCAGATCCAAGCCGAGGTGAGCCGTTTTATCGATTTACTCTACCAGGCGTATGCGGACTTTGGTTTTCATGACATCATCCTCAAGCTTTCCACTCGACCCGCACAACGGGTGGGATCGGACGCGGTGTGGGACAAGGCGGAGCACGCCCTGGAAACCGCGCTCAATACCCGAGGATTACCCTGGACCTTACAACCGGGCGAAGGCGCGTTTTACGGCCCCAAAATTGAATTTTCACTCAAGGATTGTCTGCACCGGATCTGGCAGTGCGGTACGATCCAAGTGGATTTTTCCATGCCGGGACGTCTTGGTGCGGAATACGTGGCCGAGGACGGTTCACGGCAGACCCCGGTAATGTTACACCGGGCGATCGTCGGATCGTTGGAACGGTTCATCGGGATACTGATCGAGCACCATGCCGGCGCTTTCCCCCCCTGGCTTGCACCCGTCCAAGCCGTGGTGTTGAATATTACCGACCGGCAGGCTGAATATATCCAACAGGTGGTAGCTGAACTGCAAAAACATGGGATTAGGGCCAATGCTGACTTGAGAAATGAGAAAATAGGCTTTAAAATTCGCGAACATACCTTGCAGAAGGTACCGTTCCTGCTGGTTGCCGGGGATCGGGAAATGCAAGACAACACAGTGGCCGTGCGTACGCGCAGTGGTGAAGATCGCGGTGTCATGAATACCGAGAGCTTCATCCAACTTCTCCATGAGTGAGAACGCGTGCCGCGGCCGTTTGTATTTGGAGGAATAATTTATCGTTACAGCGAAACAGACGCGCATTAATGACGAAATTCGTACGGCGCAAGTGCGTGTGATCGGCCCCGATGGACAGCAGTTAGGTGTCTTGCCTATCGACAAGGCACAACAGTTGGCTATCGAAGCCGAGATGGATCTGGTAGAAATCGCCCCGGAGGCTAAACCACCGGTGTGCCGCGTGATGGATTACGGCAAATACTTGTTCGAGCTGAACAAGAAAAAACACGCGGCGAAAAAGAACCAGAAGGTTATCCACATTAAGGAAATCAAGTTTCGCCCGGGTACCGAAGAGCAGGATTATCAGGTTAAATTGCGTAACCTGATTAAATTCTTGACCAATGGCGATAAGGCCAAAGTCACCTTACGGTTCCGCGGTCGAGAATTGGCGCATATGGAATTGGGACAGAAATTATTGGATCGCGTTGAAAAGGATTTAGAACCCTACGGCACGGTCGAACAATTTCCCAAGATGGAAGGTAAGCAGATGATCATGGTGCTCACCCCCAAGAAGAAATAGTTTTGTATTAACGGCACACGTTACGTCGGCGAGGGCTTGATGTAGCGTTACTAGAGGAGATCAAAGATGCCAAAGTTGAAGACCAATCGCGGAGCGGCCAAACGCTTCCGCAAAACCGGTGGCGGCAAATTCAAGTCCGCCCATGCTTACAAGCGTCATATCCTGACGAAGAAGAGCACCAAACGTAAACGTCAATTGCGGCCCGTCATGCAGGTCAATGGTTCCGACCATGAAGCGGTGCAGCGTCTGTTACCGCATTTGTAATCGTCAGGAGGAGAACCAACCATGGCACGAGTAAAACGTGGCACCACGGCTCACGCCCGCCACCGTAAAGTTATTAAACGCGCTAAGGGCTATCGTGGCCGGCGTAAAAATGTATTTCGCGTAGCGACCCAGGCGGTTACCAAGGCCGGTCAATACGCATACCGCGATCGGCGCGCGCGCAAGCGTGAATTCCGCGCCTTGTGGATTGTGCGGATCAATGCCGCGGCGCATGAATGCGGATTATCGTATAGCCGGTTGATCCAAGGCTTGAAGAAAGCCGCGGTGATGATCGATCGCAAAATCCTCGCGGATTTGGCGATGAATGATAAAGTGGGTTTTGGCAAAATTGCTGATCTTGCCAAGGCAAACCTTTCCTAACGCTAAACAATCGTAACCACACGACGGGAAGGCTGTCTCTGGCAGCCTTCCCGTTTTTGTCAGGGCCCTAGAAAACTATGCAATTGGATGCTCTCATCAGCGAAGCGCAACAGGCGATCCGTAACGCCACGGATTTGCTGGTATTGGATCAGGTACGGGTAAATTACCTGGGTAAAAAAGGCAGCCTCACCGCGCGGTTGAAAACCCTCGGCCAACTCAGTCCGGAGGAACGCCCCCGGGCCGGCGACGTGATCAACCGTGCCAAAGAACTCATCCAAGCCGCATTAGACCTACGTAAGCAACAACTTGAACAAGCCACGCTGGATCAAAAACTGGCCAGTGAAACCATCGATATCACCTTACCAGGCCGCAGTCTGGGGGTCGGGGGTTTGCACCCGGTGACGCGTGTCATGCAGCGAATCGAAGATCTGTTCACACAACTGGGATTTGCCAGCGCCGAGGGTCCGGAGATTGAAGACGAGTTTCATAATTTTGAGGCCTTGAATATTCCGGCGACCCACCCGGCGCGCGCCATGCACGATACTTTTTATGTGAGTGACAATATCCTGTTGCGTACTCATACCTCGCCGGTACAAATTCGCGTGATGCGTGAACGCGAACCGCCGTTACGGATTATCGCCCCGGGACGTGTGTATCGCTGTGATTCGGATGTCACCCATACCCCGATGTTTCATCAAGTAGAGGGGTTAATGGTCGATACCCAGGTGAGCTTCATCGATTTACAAGCGATCTTGAGTCAATTTTTACAGCGCTTCTTTGAACGCGATGATTTACAAATTCGCTTGCGGCCTTCGTATTTCCCGTTTACCGAACCCTCGGCGGAAGTCGACATCCAATGCGTGATGTGCAGCGGCCGCGGTTGTCGGGTCTGCAAGCAGACCGGCTGGTTGGAAGTGTTGGGCTGTGGCATGGTACATCCGAACGTATTTAAACACGTCGGCATCGATAGCGAACGCTATACCGGCTTTGCCTTTGGCATGGGCGTGGAGCGCTTAGCGATGTTGCGTTATGGGGTTAACGATCTGCGTATTTTTTATGAAAATGACATCCGTTTTTTACAACAATTCATCTAAAGACACAGCATGAAATTTAGCGAGCAGTGGTTACGCGAGTGGGTGAATCCGCCAATTACTACAGCGGAATTAACCGCACAGTTGACAATGGCGGGGCTTGAAGTCGACGCAATTGAACCGGTTGCAGGCGAGTTTACCTCGGTTGTCGTAGGTGAAGTCCTTGCCGTTGAACCTCACCCTGACGCGGACAAGCTACGCGTATGCCGGGTTAATGTTGGGCCGGCGGCGCCATTACTCATCGTCTGCGGTGCAAGCAATGTAGCCGTCGGTGCAAAAGTCCCCGTTGCCTTGCTTGGGGCGCAACTGCCCGGGGGTTTACAAATTAAAAAATCCCAACTGCGCGGGGTGGAGTCGCAGGGCATGTTGTGCTCCGCTAAGGAGCTGGGCATGGCGGAACAATCCGAGGGTTTGTTGCTGTTATCCCCTGACGCGCGGGTAGGAGTTGATGTACGCAGTGTCTTAGGACTCGACGATGTCAGTATCACGTTGGGTTTAACTCCAAATCGAGGCGATTGTTTGAGTGTGCAAGGCGTGGCGCGCGAAGTGGCAGCGCAAAATCACTTGGCGCTCACCGTCGCACCCAGTTCCGCCGTGACCGCCACCCTAACCAGCGTGCAGCGCGTACAGTTACTTGCACCTAAGGCCTGCCCACTTTACTGCGGCCGTATCATCCAAGGCGTTGATCCAACCCGGGTGACGCCCTTATGGATGCAAGAACGCCTGCGGCGCAGTGGAGTGCGTAGTCTGGGCCCGATCGTCGATGTGACTAACTTTGTAATGCTCGAACTGGGGCAACCGCTGCACGCTTTTGATCTCCACAAACTAAGCGGTGCTATTCACATCCGTTATGCAACCGCCAACGAACCATTATTACTACTCCATGGAGAACGGGTTGCGTTAGGGGCGGATACCCTGGTGATTGCGGATGAGCGTCAGGCATTAGCCATGGCGGGGATTATGGGTGGATCTGACTCGGCCGTGAGCGCGGCCACCCGGGCTATTTTTTTGGAAAGCGCTTTTTTTGCTCCAAGCGCAATTGCAGGCAAGGCGCGGCGGTATGGACTACATACGGATTCCTCGCACCGCTTTGAACGCGGGGTATCGCCTGAACTGGTACGTCCAGCCATGGAACGGGCTACCCAGCTACTGCTCATGCTGGCAGGGGGAGAAGCCGGGCCTATCGTCGAGGTCAGTGAACCCTTGTATCTCCCCCCACAACCTACCATACGGTTGCGCGCGTCACGGATACAACGCGTGGTAGGCGTGGCAATGCAGGACCCGCAGGTAAGTGCCATGCTGAGCCGCTTGGGGATGTCAGTGTCACGCCAGGCAGGAGAATGGCAGGTCATTCCCCCGGCCTACCGTTTTGATATCGCCCTTGAAGAAGATTTGATCGAGGAGCTGGTGCGGGTGTATGGCTATAACCGCTTGCCCAAATCCGATCTCAAATCTTCGCTGCAGTCGGCACCACTGCCCGAGGCGCGCACCGGCCCGCGCCAGATCCGCCAGCGGTTAGTTTCGCTGGGCTATCACGAGGTGATTACCTACAGTTTTGTGGCCCCAAAACTGCAGTCCTTACTCGATCCCGGCCAAGCTCCTGTGGCCTTGGCCAACCCGATCGCGGCGGATATGTCGGTGATGCGGACAAATTTATGGCCTGGATTGGTACAAACCCTGCTGTACAACTTGAATCGCCAGCAGGATAGGTTAATGTTATTCGAGTTGGGTCTGAGATATTTACCACAACCACCTGATTTTAATCAGGTTATGATGCTAAGTGGTCTGCT
Source organism: Gammaproteobacteria bacterium (assembly GCA_016194635.1). Taxonomy (GTDB): domain Bacteria; phylum Pseudomonadota; class Gammaproteobacteria; order UBA6429; family Thiohalophilaceae; genus JACQBC01. The sequence goes on from JACQBC010000034.1 coordinate 50,789, forward strand.
CAGCGGTCCAGCGGCTCCGACTCAATGGGCTATACCCCCGCGCGAGCTCGACTATTTTGATGCCAAGGGGCATTTGGAGAATCTGATGCAGTTATCCGGGAATATGTCACCGTACCGGTTTGAGGCCGCCCAACATCCGGCGCTGCACCCGGGTAAGTGCGCGCGGATCCTCCGGAATAACCAGCCCGTAGGTTGGCTTGGGGGCTTACACCCCCAATCGGTAAAAACCTTGGATCTCCGTCAGGAGGTGGTGTTATTCGAAATTGAATTTGAGGCGTTGGCAGCGGGTTATCTACCGAGTTATCACGAAATATCACGATTTCCCGCTATTCGACGCGATATTGCGCTGATCGTTGATCGACAGATATCCGCTCAGCGTTTGCGGGATTGTATCCAACAGGCCGCGCCCGAGTATCTTGAAAAGGTCGAGTTGTTTGACGTATATACGGGCGAAGGCATTGATTCTGGAAGAAAAAGTGTCGCTCTGGGCTTGACCTTGCAGGATCTTTCGCGCACTCTTACAGACAGCGAAGTGGAGGACGTAATGCAGCGAATAGTCGGCCGTTTGCAGGCCGAGCTGGGCGCGTCTTTACGGTAATAACCCGCTCGGATGAGCAGACAAGAGAACAACAATGACGGCATTGACCAAGGCGGAAATGGCAGAACGGTTGTTTGAGGAATTAGGCCTGAACAAACGTGAAGCCAAGGAAATCGTTGAACAATTCTTTGAAGAAGTCCGAGGTGCATTGGAACGTGGTGAGCAGGTCAAGCTCTCGGGTTTCGGTAATTTTGATTTGCGTGATAAAAAACAACGACCTGGGCGTAATCCCAAAACAGGTCAAGAGATCCCTATTACGGCGCGGCGAGTCGTGACGTTCCGTCCAGGGCAAAAACTGAAGGCACGCGTTGAGGCCTATGCTGGAACCAAGCAACAATAATCAACTACCGCCGATTCCCGGCAAGCGCTATTTCACCATCGGTGAAGTCAGCGATTTGTGCCAGGTTAAACCGCATGTGCTGCGGTATTGGGAACAAGAGTTTCCGCAGCTCAAGCCCGTCAAGCGTCGAGGTAATCGCCGTTATTACCAGCGCCAAGACGTGGTGATGATCCGCCAGATCCGTAGCTTGCTATACGAACAAGGTTATACCATTGGCGGGGCGCGTTTGCAGATGACCGAAACCGTTCGCAACGATAATAAAATATCCAAAGAGGTTTTGCGTGTATTGCGTCAGGAGCTAGAAGAAGTCAAGGCATTATTATCGCGTTAAGCCTTTAGCTGCCGGAATTTGTGCGCTATCATGGGCACCGTTTTTTACCCTAGTATATATCAACGGGGCGTAGCGCAGCCTGGTAGCGCACCACCTTGGGGTGGTGGTGGTCGGAGGTTCAAATCCTCTCGCCCCGACCAATATTGTAGTAATTTCGGTACCAATCAACGAAGCGTTGGATACCCTCTTCAACCGGTGTACCGGGTTTGTAGCCAACGTCGTTCATTAAATCACTCGTATCCGCGTAGGTATAAGGCACATCCCCCAGCTGCAGTGGCAGCAGATTTTTTTCAGCTTTTTTACCCAAACAGTTTTCCAGTACCTCGATATAGCGGAGTAAATCACAGGGATTGTTGTTGCCGATATTATAAATTCGCCATGGGGCCTTACTCGTACCGGGGTCGGGATCATTGCCTGACCAGTGGGGATTGGGACTAGCAATTTTATCCAAGGTCCTGACCACGCCTTCGACGATATCGTCGACATAGGTAAAATCCCGTTTATGATCCCCGTAGTTAAAGACATCGATGGGTTTACCAGCGAGAATATTGCGGGTAAACATAAACAAGGCCATGTCCGGCCGACCCCAGGGGCCATAGACGGTAAAGAAACGTAATCCGGTGGTGGCTAGATTAAATAAATGGCTATAGGTATGGGCCATTAACTCGTTGGATTTTTTCGACGCCGCGTACAAGCTCACCGGGTGATCGACATTATTGTGAATTGAAAAAGGATAGTTGGTATTAGCTCCGTACACCGAACTGCTCGATGCAAAGACCAAATGTTCAACCCCGTAATGACGACAACCTTCCAGAATATTAATAAATCCGACGATGTTGGTGTCGATATACGCATGGGGATTGACCAATGAATAACGCACACCCGCCTGGGCGGCTAAATTGACCACGCGTTGGGGTTGATGCTGTTTGAAGACCGCGTCCATGGCCGCGCGATCTTCAATGCTAATACGCACATCGGTAAATTTCTGGAAGGCTTTCACCCGTTCTAAGCGGGCCTGTTTGAGTGAAACATCGTAATAATCATTGAGATTATCAATCCCAATCACTTCATCGCCTCGCTCAAGTAATCGAATTGCCAGGGTTGAACCAATAAAACCGGCGGTTCCGGTAATCAAAACTTTCATTCAACGATCCTTTGTAAATTTTATTTGCGTTATAGACGGGCATCCACCGCTGCTTTGGGCAAGATATATTTTACATCAAAGATGACATGATTGGGTTTTAATAGTTTCTTGACACCGACTTCGCCTAATGCACGAAATTGATCATGGGCAACAGCCAATATCACGGCATCGTATTTACCTAGCGCCGGATTTTTAATGGGAGTAATACCGTACTCGTGTTGGGCTTCGTGGGCATCGATCCAGGGATCATATACCTCCACGTTGGCGTGGTAGGTGCCTAATTCTTTAATGATATCGATGACGCGGGTATTGCGTAAATCGGGACAGTTTTCTTTGAAGGTTAATCCTAGGATCAAAATATTTGAGTCCACTACGTGGATGCGTTTCTGAGTCATCATTTTAACGGTTTTACCCGCGACGTAGCCACCCATGTTGTCGTTGATACGCCGCCCGGCGAGGATTACTTCCGGGTTATAACCGATTTGCTGGGCTTTGTGGGTAAGGTAATAAGGGTCAACACCGATACAATGCCCACCCACCAACCCCGGGCGAAACGGCAAGAAATTCCATTTGGTGCCCGCGGCCTCTAAGACCTCCAAGGTATCGATGCCCATTTTATTAAAGATCAAGGCGAGCTCATTAATCAGGGCAATATTGAGGTCACGTTGAGTATTTTCGATAACCTTGGCTGCTTCTGCGACTTTAATGCAGCTGGCCTTGTGTGTGCCCGCGGTGATAATAGAACGATATACCGCATCCACATGCTCGGCAACTTGCGGCGTGGAACCCGCGGTTACCTTTTTAATCGTGGCGACGCGGTGGTGTTTGTCACCGGGATTAATCCGTTCGGGGCTATAACCGGCGAAGAAGTCCTGATTAAATTTAAGGCCGGATTCTTTTTCCAGGATAGGAACGCAATCCTCTTCGGTTGCGCCCGGGTAGACGGTTGATTCATACACCACGATATCACCCGGTTTTAATACCTTGCCGACACTGTGGCTTGCCCCAAGCAGCGGACTGAGGTCAGGGCGCTTATGCTCGTCTACCGGTGTGGGGACGGTGACGATATAGAAATTGCAATCACGTATGGATTTTAAATCGGTAGAATAGCTAAGCTGGGTGGCGGATTTTAATTCCTCAGCGGAAACCTCCAAGGTGAGGTCATTGCCGGATTGCAGCTCTTTAACCCGGGTTAGGTTAATGTCAAAACCACAAACCATAAACTTCTTACTAAACTCGACCGCTAAAGGTAGGCCAACATAACCTAATCCAATAATTGCGATTTTGACTTTATCAAGGCTGACCATGGTGTTCCTTTTATTTTACTGGGTAGGAAAATACAGTAGGGGTAGTATCGGGCTTGACCGCATTAGAATATTTATTCTAACTCATTATGTTCATACTATCATCCTATAATACAAACGCACAGGCTGTAAATATAGCGTAAGCGTATTAATTAACAAGGTGGTTGTCCGGTGAGTACTCTGCGTATTTTTAATCATTATGTTCGCACCCCGTTTGTTCTGCTTGGGACGGTGGAAACGATTATTTTGTTTATTTCAGTTTATGCCGCAGCGCATATACGCTTTTGGGGCGTAAAAATCCCCTATGCGAATTTATGGCTGCAAGCATTGATCTATTCTGCCGTGATGATTATGGCGATGATCGCCGCCGGGCTATTTCAGGCGCGTCTTAGGGAGGGTGGTTTTGGATTTGTATTACGTTTGTTGATCAGCTATTTACTCGGAACTATGGGGATATCGGTGATGTTTTATTTATTCCCAGATTTATTTTTTGGACGCGGAGTACTAATATATACCACCTCGATTTCATTTGTGACTATCGCATTGTTGCGGATCATGGTGTTATGGCTCGATCCGGGAATTTATCGACGCCGTGTCCTGGTGTTAGGTACGGGAAAGATTGCGGGTGCCTTAATGGAGTTGCGACGCAAGGTAGATCAATTCGGATTTAGTATTCTTGGGTATATACACTTGCGCGGCGAACATGATCTTATTCCCGAGAGTAAGATCCTTAAAATTAATAACACCTTGGCTCACTATGCGAATGAGCATGACGTTGACGAAATTGTGCTAGCCATTGATGATCGCCGCAAGGGAATACCCATGCAAGAATTACTCGATTGTAAAATGCACGGTGTTGATATTATTGATGTGGTGTCGTTCTTTGAGCGCGAAACGGGTAAAATCCGAATTGACCAATTACAACCCAGTTGGTTATTGTTTTCGCTTGGATTTAAGCAAAGCGTAATGCGCGATATCGGCAAACGTATATTCGATCTGCTGGCCAGTGGGTTTATCCTGGCGTGTACCTGGCCATTTATGTTAGTCACGATCCTGGCCATTTGGTTAGAAAGCGGATGCCAATTGGGGGCGCCTATTTTTTACCGGCAAGTGCGTGTTGGTATCAACGGCCGTCCGTTTCAAGTGATTAAATTTCGCAGCATGGTTGTTAATGCCGAAAAAAGCGGTAAGGCGCAATGGGCCTCAAAAAATGACGCACGTATTACCCTGGTGGGTAAAATTATCCGCAAAACGCGGATCGATGAATTACCGCAGATTTATAATGTTTTTAAGGGCGAGATGAGTTTTGTTGGGCCGCGTCCTGAACGTCCTGAGTTTGTCGTGATGCTAGCGGAATCGATCCCATATTATTCCGAACGCCACCGTGTTAAACCCGGTATTACCGGCTGGGCACAATTGTTATATCCCTACGGTTCGACCGAAAAAGACGCCTTGGAAAAATTACAATACGATCTGTATTATGTGAAAAATTACAGTTTGTTCTTAGACTTTTTAATATTGCTGCAGACCGCCGAAGTGGTATTGTTTGGCCGTGGCGCGCGGTAATTATTCAGCCTTAAGCGGGCTGAGTGTGGAATTTACCCAAGCCGCCACCCGGTCATCCTTAAAATAAATTTTGGATGTTCCGTAGATCCATACCTCTCCCAAATCTTGCATGGGCTCACCTTGTATCTGGCGTACTTCGCCTTTACTTGAACCTTTATGGAATTTGCGTGAATATGTCCCGGTTTGCGGCGTTGTACCATCACCAGCGAGGCTTACCCGTAGGGGAGACGAGTCATCGCTTATCCATGACACTACCCGGCCATCGTGAAATGTAACCAATGATTTTCCGAAATACCATTGGTTATTTTCTATTTTATCAGGAATTCCCTGTACTTCATTGACTTCCCCCATGGTGGAGCCATAGGTGAATGTTTTATTCAGATTATCCTTGTTGTAAGGATAGGGTGGGTTTGGAGCAGTCGATTGCACTTCGGTAGTGATAACTTCATCGGCAGTGTCCGATTGAATAATGATTACGGTAAATAATCCGCTCGCTATAGCAATCAGTAAGAATTTCAACCACAACGAGGGTCGTTTGGGGACGGCTTGAACAGTGGTGTGACGAAATACCGCAGGTTTTGGCGTAGGGGCCGTATAATTTGTTGCTTTCGTTTTCGTCTCAGGTATAACAGTAGGCAACACATCGTGTGCTAAATAGTAGGTTTCGAGTGTTTGATACGCGAGCTGTATTTCTTTAAAGCGTCTCTCGGCTATTGTTGGATCAATATTGCTATACGCGACTCTATCGGGGTGCCATTTTTGCAACAGTCGGCGATAGTGCTGGCGTACTTCCTGCCAGGTTGTCTCTGCCGTTACATCGAGTAGTTGGTAACAGAGTTCATAATTGATGTGTTGCGTCGTCACGGCGATAACCTTAACTATTATACGTACTAACCTAGAATAATGTGTTTTACTACTTTCACTCTAGCCCCGCTTTTTGGTACAACTGTGTAAATATATTCTATTCCCTGCCGATAAGCACACACATTGCCATGAAATAGAATATCGCCTTGTTAAACAGGTGCTTATGAATTACCATAAGATATAATATATTATCGTGACTGTATCAGCGTCTAATTGCTCTAACTTCATGAAATCTGAGGATAAATATTCGTGGCGAATATGCTAACTCACCTGCGAACGGTTGCGTGGATCACAATGCTTGCGGGCTTATGCGCCTGTACCGCCCCAGCCACTCTTTCGGTTGAAGAATTAAAGCCATCCCAATTAACTCAAACCACCAGCATTATGAGCGAACCGTACAAGATAGGCGTGGACGATACCGTTCAAGTCAGTGTTTGGCACAACCCCGATCTATCAGTAACCGTTCCGGTACGTCCTGACGGTAAAATTTCCATGCCACTCATCGGCGATGTGCAAGCTGGCGGGTTGACGGCAGAACAAGTAGCCGCCGGTATTAAAACTAAATTATCCACCTATATCCGTGAACCGCAAGTGGCGGTGATCCTAACAATGCTGCGCAGCCATGAATTTTTAACCCGGGTGAGGGTCACTGGGGCGGTGCGTACCCCCTCATCGTTTCCTCATCGGCAAGGGATGACGGTGTTGGATGCGATCTTGTCGGCCGGAGGATTAAATGAGTTTGCCGCGCCCAGTCGCGCACGTTTATATCGCACGATCAAGGGGCAAACGAAATCGATAGATATTGATCTTGACGACATCATCAACAAAGGCAAGCTTGAGCAAAACTATGTTTTGCAACCAGGTGATGTCGTCACTGTACCTGAACGAATCTTCTAAACAGCTTTTATAGAGCTGGTGACGCCTTCGCATGCAATTCTCACTTGAACAGATAATCATAATCGCTAGCCGCGAATTTAACCTGCACAAATACAAATTGGTATTCCTGTTTGCATTCATAAGTTTGTTGGCCTTGGTGCTTGGAATAGTATGGCCAAAACATTATTCGGCTTTCAGCACCATTTTTTCGGATGAACAAAATATCATTCGTCCTTTAATGGAAGGTCGTGCGGCTACCACCAATGTAACCGATCGGGTGCGTTTAGCCCGCGAATTGATTTTTAGTCAAAAAATATTAACCGCCGTGTTAACCGAGGCGGGCATGATTAATGACACCATGTCTCCGATCGAGCGCGAAAGATTGTTTGATGCGATCCAAAAAGACACGGATATTTCCCGAGTGGGTAATAATTTATTAAAAATAGAATATACCGGCACCGATGCACAAAGAACGTTTTTAATCGCAAAACGCTTTGCGGAGTTATTCATTCAAGAAAGTTTGGATGCGCAACGTAAGGAAAGCCTCGAGGCATACACCTTTATCGATAGTCAGGTAAAGGAATACCATAAGAAATTAACCGACGCCGAGGACAAACTAAAAGATTTCCGTTCGGAGAATATCAATGCCGCGCCAGGCAATGAAAACGAGGTAAGTACTCGCATCACCACCTTGCAACAGCGCATTGAACAAGCCAAATTGGAATTACACGAAACCAACATCAAAAAGCAATCTTTAGAGAATCAGCTGTCGGGCGAGGCTGAAGTGACCGTTGCGCTCTCTAAAGAAGGCCAATACAGAAACCGTATCGCTGAACTGCAAACGGAAATTGAGACCCTGCGGGTAAATTACCTCGACACGCATCCCGATATTGTTCGGCTGAAACATCAGATCGAGGATCTAAAAGAAGCTATTAATGCCGAACGCAAAAAACGTGAAGAATATAAAAATAAGGCCAAGGCAGGTAATAAAACCTTTGTTGATGAAGGTATATCCACCAATCCCCTTTACCAACAGCTACGCAGCGAGTTGTCGCAAACAAAGACCCTGATCGCGACCCTAGAATCAAGGATCATAGAGAATGAAAATTTACTCAACCATGAGATACGTCGCGCCAAACAAATTCATGGGGTAGAGGCTAACCTGGCGGAGTTAAGCCGTGATTACAATGTTAATAAGGATATTTATCAAGATTTATTACGGCGCAGAGAAAACGCCCGTGTGTCGATGAATCTTGGAATTGAGGCACAAGGGCCGTCGTTAAAGATTCAAGAACCCGCGCGGTTACCAATTCGTCCAAGCGGATTACGATTCTTTCATTTCATGCTGGGTGGATTAGCTTTAGGAATTGTACTACCTATCGGAATTATATATTTATTAGTGAGTGTCGATCCTAGGATCCGAAGTGAAAGTGTAATATCTAACAAGTTACAATTGCCTGTTTTAGTCGTTTTACCGCCGATCATGACGAATCACGATAAACACGCCACACAACGCGATTTAAGGAATATTGGAGTTATCGTTGCCACGGTGGCGTTGATCTACATCCTGGCAGGTGTACTGAAGATTGTTCAGGTCATCTAATGACAGACCGCGACGATACTACTAAACCCGAATTGACTAAGTCGTTGGAGTTAGACATTGACTTGGCGGGAGCCAAACAACTTGTTCCAGTTAGCATTAGCAAAGAGGACGGCAAACTGGAATCGTTGGCGCAGATCAGCAAGCAAATTGCAAGGATGCGTGAACCGCGTCTTATTGCCAATGAAATGCTGGATTCCCTTAAGATTATTTACCCCGAAATGCCGGATAAGAAAGTATTAAATTCATACCGCGAACTAAGAACTAAGTTGTTTCAGTTTAATAAGACCGGAAATTTTGTTGTGATGGTAAGTTCGATCGTTCCATTCGCAGAATCGAGTAATATAACTATAAATATCGGTTCTGCATTTGCTTTTGATTCCACTAAAACTGCGTTATTGGTTGATTGTAATCTTAGTGCTCCAAAGTTAAATAAACTATTCAATATCGATACCGAAGTAGGCTTAACCAGTTTTCTAGAAGACGACAAGATCTCAATCGATAAGATTATTTTTCCCACTGGGGTACACCGCTTGCGTTTAATCCCTGTGGGCCATCGTCGTGAAATGTCCACCGAATATTTCTCTTCCATCCGGATGCGGCATTTTTTACAGGCCGTTAAAAAACGATACCCGGATCGGTTTATTTTAATCGATAGTCCCTCGATTGGAGAATCCGCAGATGCCAAGATCATCGCGGATCTATGTGACTTTATCGTGTTGATTGTTCCCTACGCCAGTGTTACTGAAGCAAAACTTTTAAATACAATCGACTCAATAGATAAATCCAAAATTGCCGGTATCGTATTTAATTGAGAACTTAATTATGTTGCATATCCGACGACGGCGCAGATGTAAAGTAGTATGCGCTGTGCTATCCATACTACCATTATCGTTTTACGTAGATGCCGCCGAGTTAGATTATTTAGTTGGGTATCAAGCGCTATATTCAGATAATATTCGCCAATCCGCCACCAATGCGGAATCGGATTTAATACACAGACTTTATTCTGGGTTTGTATACCATGTTGACGAGCCGGCTATCCAATCAAGCACTACCGGCACGATTAAATATGACGATTATAAGAATAATACCTATAACGGCGGATTTAATGGAACCTTGGATTCCTTAAATACCATTATAATGGTTCCGCGATTTCTGCGTTGGGCGGTGGATGATCATTTGCATTATTTGCCGATCAATTCTACAACAGTATTTACACCCGACAATAGTCAACAAACCAACCTTTTCTCCTCTGGTCCAACCTTTGGATTTAATTTTACTCCTATTGATAAACTGGAACTGGAGGGGCGTTATGAAAAATACTATGAAGAAAAAACCTCGGGCGATAATACGCGTAACTATTACGCGGCACGGATCAATCACGAGTTTTCCGCCACGAACTCGCTCGAGCTGAACCACGAGATTCGACGATACAAATTTGACGATCAAATCAATTACGTTAATTATAATCGTAATGATACTTTTCTGCGTTATGCGTCAAGGGGTAGTACCAATGATTATTTTGTTGAATTAGGCAACACCACCTATAAAAAGGATAACAACACAACAGGGTCCGGTAACCGTGGTAGGCTGGGGCTGTTTCGTCGTATTACCCGCGATAGTTCTTTTGCATTTAATTATAGAAATGAATTAAGTGACGTGCCTCAGGAACTAGGGACCCGCTCTTGGGTCGATACCATTGTTATCAATGGTATCGCGGTGAGTAATACCGCGGATATATTCCGGATAATCAGCGCCGAGGCTATTTATAACAATATCTTTGGCAGGGATGATTTTGTTTTTAATGCTTTTCATAATGAAACAAATTATCAATCCAGCGCTGTGCTGAATGATGAAAAAGAAACAGGCGCATCCATTAAATTTACGCATGAGTTAACCACTGTTCATAGGGTTTTATTTCTCGGATTATACTCCAAGCAACATTATCCGAACCAGCTCCGCGATGATTTAACTGCCAGCGCCAACGTTTCTTATGAGTATTCCTACACGAGGAATATCATCCTCAGTATTTCACTTGGCAGATTACACCGAAACAGCACCAACAGTAATGACGACTATTCTGAAACAAAAGCAGCGGCCGGTATTCGTTATCAAACGCGCGATTTGTCCCTCTGACAAAGTATACCCGCACGATGGTCACATCCTATTTGCCAACACTGATGTTTCATGGGCTGGTTGACAAGACATCTAGTCTACACCAGGCTGTTGATGAAGAATTTTACACGATCGACGCCGCGGTATTTCGCCAAATCTTGTCGTTAATCGCGGAGCTTGATAAAAAAACCGCAACAACAGGAATTATTTCCAATACAGGCAGTTTTGATTCGAACCGCGTTATCTTAAGCTTCGACGATGGATGGATGACGGATTACACCATCGCCACGCCGCTTCTTGGTGAATTTAATATGTCGGCTGCATTTTTTATCGTAACGGATTTTATCGGTAAAGATTCTTATCTGACGGCGATGCAAATTAAGGCAATGCATCAAGCGGCTATGGACATCCAAATTCATGGAAAGACCCATGAATTTTTAACATTGCTTAACAACGATGAAATCATTGCGCAATTGCAGTATGCAAAGAACTTCACGGAGGACTTATTGGGTAAGAACATTGATAGCCTATCGTTTCCAGGAGGACGCGGGGATGATCGCGTAATTGATATTGCAACAAGCCTTGGTTTCACCAAATTTTTCTCTTCTCGGCCAGGATGGTACCAGGCAAGAACCCGCGACATTCCCCGGGTCGTCATCCATCAACAAACCTTGCTTCCTGATGTGTGCAAATATTTAACCTATCAAAAACCTGTTTTGTACAAAAGTATTGCCAAGTACCACGCGGGGCGACTATTAGTAAAGCTCGTTGGCCAGCATTTTTACAATAGATTAAAGGTGGGCTAAATGTTGGAATTTCTCTTCTGGAGTGGGGTGATATTTATCGTTTATACTTACGTGGTGTTCCCGTTATTTATTCAGCTGTACCCGAAAACAACCGCGCCCATTCAAGAAAATTTAAATCCCACTTCAACAAAGTCGGTTACCGTAGTACTTGTTGTATTTAATGAAGAAAAGACTATTGATCACAAAATTAATAACCTATTGGCTCAACAGCCACCAGGCTTGATTCATAACATTATTGTTGTGTCCGATGGTAGTACCGATAATACCAATGGTATTCTACAGAAAATTACCAAAGACCATCCACAAGTGAAAGCGATCTTTCAACCCGAAAACAGAGGAAAGGCCGCGGGGTTAAAGGCCGCATTAGACGAGCCCGGCAATGGAATTATTGTGTTTTGTGATGCACGCCAAGTATTCCAGCCTAACACTATAGAATGTTTACTAGATAAATTAATCAATCCCAACGTCGGCGCAGTAGCGGGAAATTTAGTTTTTAACAATATTAATAACAATAATTCAGCCGGATCGGTGGGGTTATACTGGCAATATGAGACTTGGATCAGGGCAAATGAAGCTGCTATGGATTCAGTAATCGGCTGCCCTGGTGCAATCTATGCGGTTAGACGCGAGTTGATTGTACCTCCCCCGACCGGATTAATTCTGGATGATTTATGGATTCCGCTGCATGTTATTTTACATGGCAAGCGTGTGGTCTTTGCTCCCAATGCTATTGCAGTTGATTCCGCAGCGGAGAATGTGGGTAATGAATTTAAGCGCAAGGTTAGAACGTTGGCCGGTAATTTTCAATTGCTTTCAAAAGCGCCTTATATTCTCCTCCCCACGCGGAACCGACTGTGGTGGATGTACCTTTCGCATAAGGTTTTTCGCCTGTTCGTACCTTATGCCATGTTAACTGTACTATTCACTAACGCCTGCCTGATGATGGACAGTCGATTTTATAGTGTAGTATTCATCGGGCAAGTGATTTTTTATCTTCTCGCCTTGCTAGGCAAATTAGCGAACCAACAGTCACTTATATTTAATCATCGGTTATTTGCCGGTACTTATTTATTTGTAAGTATTAATTATGCGGCTGTCGTGGGTTTGTGGTATTTTTTTCTTTCAAAAGAACGTTCATTGTGGGTTAAACACTGATACCACAGTATGCCATTAAAAATCATTCTTGTAGTCATCCTTACCATTTTGATCGTGGTAATTTCGATACGTAAGCCTGTTATAGGTTTATTTTTTTATCTTGCCTTGGTTTTTATTCGACCGCAAGATGATCGCCCTAACATCGCGGACTTGCATCTTCCGTATATGATGATGATCGCATTGGTAGTGCTTTATTTCATTAAATTGAACAAGACGCATCCCCTTGTTCCGAAAACAAGATTAATTACGCCATATTTGTATTTTTTTTTCGCGATGAGTATCTCCGCCTATTTTGGTGTTGAATCGTTATCGGGATTCGACGATTGGAAGACGTTTGTAATCAATGTCATTACGTTTATTTTTATGTACTCCTTTATATCAAATACTAAGGACTTCCGTTCTATACTATTTCTAATGTTATTGTTCGGTTTATATTTTTGCTATCTTGCAATTTTTAATGGTTCTGACTGTATCCAAACCATCGATGGTCTAGGTTGCGATCGAAGAAACTTTGTTAAAGTAAATATAAACTTCGGACAGCCCAATTATCTGGGTTTAACCATGGTGATCATGGTTTACTTGGCGTTACCGTTTTTATATGAATATAAGAGCAAACTGCTCAAACTGGGCATCTTAGCGGCTATTCTTCTGTACTTATTTATATTGATGAAATCCAATTCACGCGGTGCCTTCCTGGCGTTTTGTATATCGCTACTCTATTACATTTTCAAGAAACCTCACAGTATTAGAAACTATCTGGTGTTGATTATTATTGCGGTGATATCAGTGCTATTTCTACCCGACGATTTTATGCAACGTATTGGAACCCTGGGAGAGATAGAGAATGATGAATCGGCTATGCATCGTGTTGAACTATGGAAGATTGGCTTTAGTTTAATCGAGAAATACCCGTTATTGGGAGTTGGGGTTGGGAATTTTGTTAATTTTGCCCCAAATTCGCCCCACAATGCATACCTACAAGTCGCCAGTGAAATGGGGCTAATTTCTTTGGCTATCTGGCTTTGGCTTTTATTCTCGACACTAAAATTATCAGAACGAATATACCAATTTAAGTTTAAAATGAACGAGATATTTTTAAGTAATGCCGCCTTGTCGGTTAAAACCGCGTTAATTGCCGTGTTGATACAAGGGATGACGACCGGCCTGGCACACCGTGAATTTTTGTATATTCTAATTGCATTGGTTGCCGTGTTGGACAGATTGTCAGGCGACTATTCACGTAATCTTAGTATGAATCATAACACTACCAACGTCGAAGCCAGGAAAGATGTCGCCCGCTAACCTAACAACACGCACACTATTCCTATCCGTGGGCAGTATTTTGCAAAAGGCCAGCGGAATATTACTTATATTTTTTCTTGTTAGACTTCTAGATAAACAAACCTATGGAAGTTATCAGCAAGTGTTTTATATTGGGGGTATTGTGTATGGGCTGTTCGTTTCTGGCATTTCGTCTAGTCTATATTATTTTATCCCGCGACTAAAACATACTACTGAAAGAACTCAATTTGTTCGCCAAACAATACTATTAACCTTGAGTCTAGGCATCTTGTCTGGGATATTCCTGTGGGCATGTTCATTTTATATAAGCAAATATTTACATAATTTAGCGTTGATTACATATTTGAAGTATTATTCTGTATATATCGTGTTCTGGATTGGGTCAGACTATTTCATAAACTTCTTAAATACGTATAACCGTTATTTTCAATCAATGTTATTTGCCATGGTTGAGTCCGCGGTTAATATGCTTGCGATATTATTGCCAATATATATGTTTAACGACTTGAGTTATTCTTTTATCGTATTAATGATGGTTGGTATATGCCGGTATATTGTTTACCTCATTTATTCATTGATGATACTTGGAGTAAGCTACCGGCGTCTATTCATAAACTCGCGTGAGCAGATAAAGTATTCATTTCCATTAATGTTGTCGGGCTGGGCCGATCTGTTAGGTAATTATATCGATAAAGTTGTGGTATCGGTATACTACTCTCCCGTTGTGTTAGCTATATATGCCATCGGCACCATTAGAATTCCGATTTGGGATATCCTGGTTAAACCAGTCAATATCGTACTACGGGTGAAATTCGCCGAACTGATCGAAAAACAGGATCTAGTCAAGGTACAGAAAATTTGGCGTGAGGCTATTAGAAAACAAGCTATCATTATTCTACCTGTTGTATTTGGGCTGTGGATAATTGCGCCGCCATTATTTTCGCTATTTTTTACCGCTGAATATCGAGATAGCGCTGATATATTTCGTATTTATCTGCTGGATAAACCTATTATGGTTATCAGTTTTAGTGTATTCCCATTATCCATGGGAAGGTCGGATTTTTTATTTAAAGGTTCAACTATTTTTGCGTTAAGCAATATTGTGTTGGTGTTTTTGTTGCTTAAACCGTTGGGTATCTACGGTCCGATATCCGCCGTTGTGATCTCACAATACATTCAAGCGGTTTTTTATGTATTTATGATCAGTAAATATTTGCAAATAAAACCGCGGGAACTACTCCCTCCGGATATTATTATTCGCGCGTTGGTGGCAAATATTATTCCCGCTGGTATTGTTTATCTTGCCACTAGATATATTCATGGCGCGGTTGCTTCAATTATTATATCCATTTCACTTTATATTATGTTTTATATTCCTATTCTAATAAAATCTAATTTGCTTTACAAAGAAGAAGTTAGTTTTGTTTTAAAGAAACTACGCATCTACGCATGACTTCTTTTCTTAAAATTAAATTGATGCACATTGTTAATCATTTAACCTTGACTGGTATGGAATATGGAGTTATTAAATTACTCAATGGACTACCAACCGATCGTTACCAGAAGTATATTTGCGTCCTATCTAAGGTTTACCCTGGTATTCGCGATCTGGTATCTAGCGATATCGAAATAATTGAACTCAATAAAAGCCCAGGCTTTGATCTAAGGCTTGTTGGTAAAATACGCCGCATTATTTCAGTAAATAAAATTACGATCGTACATTCCCATAACTGGGCAACTTACCCGTATGCGGTTATTTCGAAATTCTTTGCGCGTAACTGCACCTTAGTTCATGGTGAACATGGAAGGGAAACGATAGAATGGCACATGTCAAGGTTCCAGAAGCTATTTATTAAATTATCCAAGTATAGTACCGAATATTACACCACGGTCGCGAATCACTTGGCCGATGATATAAGCTCATTGTGGGAAGTTGATCGTAGAAAAATATTTGTGGTTTCTAATGGGATAGATACAACATTATTTAAGCCAATATTTGACAAACAAACCGTTAGGAAGAATTTAGAAATCGACGATGCTAGCATTGTATTGGCAACAATTGCCGCATTCCGACCCGTCAAAGATCATGCGTGTATATTTAAGGCTGTGGGTAAATTCTCTTTATTGTACCCAAATAGTACGTTATTGGTTATAGGGGCCAGTTTCCACCAAGATTTGATTGACCAAATGAAGGCCTTGGCCAAAGAGCTCTGTGGCAAAGCAACTGTAAAATTCCTTGGACTACGTAAGGATATAGCGGATTTAATGCAGATCGTCGATGTATATATTAACGCATCCCATTATGAGGGTATGTCGAATACTGTTTTAGAAGCAATGGTGAGCAAAGTCCCGGTGATTGCATCTAACAATAAAGGCAACGCAGAGATCTTAAATGATCTACCATATACACAATTATTCAAAATAGGTGACCATGACGAGTTATATAATAAACTGTGCATATTATTTGCAGATAATGAAATCAGACGGCGGATTATATCCGAACAATTCACCAAAGTTACCACAAAGTACCTATTAAAGAATTATATCAGCAATTTTGATGCTCTATACACTGGATTGCGTACCCATGCGAACAACCCATCACTATAATATCACTCCGTCGCTACATTTATCAGACATAATTACTTATGGCGATGACCGAGTGAATGTTATAAAGGAGGTAAATGCGAGAAACGCGCTTTGGTTTGCGTTCGGGCGCGACGCCTTGATTACCCTGGCAATATATCTGCGCGGAATGGGTGTAAAGAAAGTTTTGTTGCCAAGTTATATTTGTGATGTTGCGGTGTTGCCGTTCGCGGGTATTTTGCAACTGGATTTCTACGAAGTTAATCCAGATCTGATACTTACTGAAGAGTTAATTCTATCAAAACTTGGTGATGATGTGGGTTTGGTGCTTATTGTCGATTATTTTGGGTTTGAACAACCAAATAAAAATAGGATTATAAATCTATGTCAGTCCAAAGGAATTCGGGTGCTCGATGACCTAGCGCACAAAGCTCCCTATGATAAAGTATCTGAGAGTCTTACGTTCAACATCCCCCCCGCGGCGGATTACGCGCTTTATTCATTACACAAACAGTTACCTATACCGGATGGATCGTTGTTATATGTTAGAAATTCAGATGAAACCCAGGAGATATCAAAACTATCAAATCGACCTCGTGGTTTGTATAGGTCGATGCGGTCCACTATAAAGTTACTTAAACAAACGTATTTTGGTCCGGGTGCGGACGGAATTCCTATTGTTACTAGTAATTCAACCACGGTGAGCCATGAAGACCCAGGTGATCCGTGGGGCCGACGCGCACGCGCCGAAGGATATAGGATCTCATCAATTGCGAAACACCTGCTAAAGGCCTATCGACTAAAAACCATATTTGCACATCGTTGCGAGAATTACACAACCTACTTGGAAAATATCCAAACAAGTAATAGCTTTATTAAAATCCGTCCATTCATATCAAGAAATGACATGCCTTACATGTTTCCGTTATATTTGCGCTCGGTTAATACTAATATTAAACTACGATTAAAAACATTATTACCCGGTTATTTTTGGCCCAGACTGTATTTGCCCATTAAACAAGATATTTCAAAATATTCGAGAACTATCGATCTTGCAGACAATGTGTTTTTATTGTCAATTCAACAAGATCTCGACAAACAGAAAATTCTATCTGTGGCTGAATTGTTTAATAAGATAATCGCGGGATAATGACAGGTCATGGATTATAACTTCAAAATTCACAATACCATTGCGGACTTGACCGAGTACAGGCTATTAATTAATGATCTGTTAGATCGTCAGAAGCCGTACGGTTTCTTCTATGAATTAGATTGGTTGTCTACATGGATAAGCGAGTTGGGTAAAGGCAGTCAGTTTTATTTTATATTAGTATTTAAAGGTTCTGTATTGGCGGGATTTATGCCACTAATCATTTGTACAAAGAAAATATACGGTATATCGTATCGGGTACTTGATATTATGGGATCAAGGCAGGCAGGGTGGACAGGGATCCTAGCTCGTGACGGAGATACCCACATAGTGCAACTATATACCGAAATTATAGAAAAATATATTGACGGCTGGGATATTGCAATCCTGCAAAGATTACGGCCAAGAGATTCTGTGGTCGAGTTTTTTAAAACATTTAAAAACACTCGTTTAGACTATGTATATAACGTAATGGGCCGTGTTTACGGGATTGGCCGCTATGATGATTTTGAATCGTATATTAAATCACGCAGCTCAAAAT
Organism: Gammaproteobacteria bacterium; assembly: GCA_016194635.1. Lineage (GTDB taxonomy): Bacteria > Pseudomonadota > Gammaproteobacteria > UBA6429 > Thiohalophilaceae > JACQBC01. The sequence goes on from JACQBC010000034.1 coordinate 69,067, forward strand.
TAATGAAGAATTATCGACGTTACCGTCGAAATATTGAGAAAACCGGTGAATTACGTTTTATAGCAATTACATCGGGTTCGGAGCAAGCAACTGCTAATTTGAACATTATTCAGAAAATCGCCAATAACAGTTGGCAGGGAATGGATTCTAACAGTATTTTCTCACAGAATAATAAAATTGAAAACTTACCACAATTCCACGCAAATATATTTACCAGTCGCAATGAACGATTCCAATCACTAAGCTTTATCATTTTTCTCAACGACATTCCTGTTACATACCGTTATGGGTTTCTAACTGGCGACACTTACAGTAGTTACGCAATTGAATACGATCAATCATTTCGGTCACTTGCCCCGGGTGTGGTTTTGCATTATATGTGTATTGAATATTTATTTAATAACAAGATCGGGAATATCGATTTTGGAATCGGAGACGGTCGACACAAGGATGAATGGACCGATTGGTGTGACGAATTATTTACCGTGTATATATTTAAGCGCACCATCAAATCATTAATCTATAAATATTTCAGAAAGCTTAAACTGATTATTAAGTTTATAGTCAATTATTTTAAGAAACCTACCGAGAAATAATATGTGCGGAATCGCGGGCATCGTTGGAAATGTATCAGCATTATCTGGAAAAGATATTGTCACTAAGATGACTGCGGCAATGTCGTACCGTGGTCCGGATGATTCAGGTTGTTGGAGCCAGGACCATATCACACTGGGGCATAGGCGTTTAAGCATTATTGATTTAGGTGGCGGTCATCAACCCATGGTTGATGAGAAAACCGGTAATGTTATTGTATTTAACGGGGAGATTTACAATTTTAACGAAATCAGGGCTGAGCTAATCCGCAATGGAGAGAGATTTGTAACCTCGAGTGATACAGAAGTCATTCTAAAGGCATATAGTATCTATAAAGAACAGTGTCTTCAAAAATTCAATGGCATGTTTGTTTTTGCTTTGTGGGATTACGCAACTAAAAAGCTTTTTATTGCCAGAGATAGGTTAGGGGTAAAGCCGTTATATTATAGCATTGATAAACAAACCAACTCCTTATATTTTTCTTCGGAATTTAAACCTATCGCCGATGTAATCACTAACAAAACTATAAATGATTCAGCGTTTATAGACTATATGAATTTTTTGTATATACCAACACCGCATACTATATTCAATCAAATTATGAAGTTTCCTCAGGCCACGTACGGCGTCTGGGAAAATGGGGTAATGCAGTTCCACCTTTATTGGAATCCATGGGATATCCCAGCCCAATCAACATTGAATGTAAATGAATTACGTGACGAACTAGATTCTAAGTTGCATGAAGCCGTTCGCCTACGTTTGGTCAGTGATGTCCCGCTGGGCGCATTTTTAAGCGGTGGAATCGATTCCTCCGCGGTGGTGGCGCACATGGCGGAATTAACATCCACTCCTGTCAAGACGTTTACCATTGGCTTTGAAGCCGACCCTGATAATGAATTGGACGATGCGAGGTTAATATCAAAATTATACGGTACTGAGCATTACGAGCAAATTATAACACCGCTGGATATACCGGAGATACTTGCCAAGATTGTCGCTCATTTTGGAGAACCTTTTGCTGATTCTTCCGCGGTTCCAACCTATTTTGTTTCTGCACTCGCGCGCGGCCACGTGACGGTTGCATTATCGGGTGACGGTGGAGATGAGTTATTCGCAGGGTATAATGCCTATCGTTATTATAAAACGCTTTATGATCTAAAAAAATATTCGTGCGGGACAATTTCTATTGCCGGAAAAGCATTTAGATTTCTTCCGAGAAATATCACCCGTAAAAGCATTGGTGTTACAAAAGTCAGATCATTTCTTGAAAAATATGATCATACCCTTGCACAACAATGGTCTGTCTCTAGGAGCGTAATGAGCAGGGGTAGTGCGATCAATGTATTCTCGCGAGATATGCGCGCGCGCATGTTATCGAAACAGTGGAATACTCACCTCGGCGATTACTTTCGCGAAAATTCACCGGCCGATATCGTTGGTAATTTAACCCGTGTTGATATGCAAACGTACCTGCCGGATGACCTCCTGGTTAAGGTGGATAGAATGAGTATGGCGGCTTCACTGGAGGTGCGTTCACCTTTTTTGGATTATAAACTATTAGAATTTACGTTAACAATTCCGTCAACACTAAAACTAAATCATAGCGCGGGCAAGTTGATTTTAAAAGACAGTTTAAAAAAACGCTTGCCAACCTCTGTGTTAAATAAAAAGAAACAGGGTTTTGTTATGCCCATGGAAAAATGGTTTAGAAATGGTTTGCAGAATTATCTAGCGGAGACTTTATTAGAGGGTAAGTCGGTGGGTTACTTTTTTGATAAAAAAGGTATCGAAGACGTTATACAGGAGCATACCCATGGCAAGGTTGATCACGATGATCTATTATGGGCCATGCTGATTTTTGAGAAATGGTATGAAAACCATACCAGGGCTGTCTAATGCTGGTAAAATATTTCGCGTTCTTTGTTTATTACTCTGGACTAGAGTATTTTCTAAGAAAAATCCTTCCACGCCGTTACCCGGCAATATTCATGCTGCACAGTGTCCAACCCGACAACATACTGACCGCGACAGCAAAATTCTCTATTGACCCGTGGTGTTTTGAAAGAAAACTGCGTTTTCTTACAAAATACAATGTTATATCAATGACAGAACTGGTATATGCCTTAGAAAACCATCGCCAGATTAAGGATGTTATTGTCCTCACGTTCGATGACGGTTATGAAGATAATTATACCATTGCTTACCCAATACTTAAAAAATATTCATTGCCTGCTATAATATACCTAACAGCGAACTATATTGGTACCGAAAAGTGGCTACCCTTAAATAGGTTTTATTACGCAATTCTAAATACGCCGTTATTACGCATAAATGAATCTTTACTCAATAAATATTTATTTACACCACCTTCCGTGGATATTTCCACGCAAGAAAAACGCATGGCCTTTATCCGTGAGATGCGGCCACGATTGAAGATCTTGAATATAGCAACTTTACAAAAGTTTATAGAGGAACTCAGCGCGTCACTGGGTATTACCACCATACCCGATACTACCTTTGCCATGCTAAAATGGCATCAAATTCGTTCCATGACGGACAGTATTGAATTTGGTTCACATACGATGAACCATAGTATTTTGGCAACATGCGATGCCACAACCCAGCACGACGAAATATTCAACTCTAAGCAATGTATTGAAGATAACTTGAAGTTAACCGTTAACCACTTCGCCTATCCAAATGGACATAAGTCAGACTACACACCTGAAACCATTCGCTTGCTTAAACAAGCCGGTTACCAATCCGCTGTTTCAACTGAGCACGGCATCGCCTTTGACACCGAAAATCTTTTTGAACTACGCCGCATGTCACTCGACCTGCCGAATTATAGGCTGTCATTTGAACTGCTTGGAGTTACCGCCTGGATACGAAAATTATTAAAAAAATGACAACCTATCGCCAACGGCTAAAACAAACATTCGGTTATTTATTTTCAGGTCTATCCTTCGATACTGTTTATTATAGCCGTCGTAACCTTCATTATGGTTATGTTATCTTAAGTTTTCACAAGATCGTCACCGAACCTTATTTTAGACCACAGATGACACTCGCACGCGATGTGTTCGCGGGCTTGTTAGATTATTTACATAGTCGCTACGAAATCCTAAGTTTAGAGCAACTTGCCGAGCATGATGTCGACACTCCCCATGACGCTATTAAAATCGTACTAACCTTTGATGACGGGTACCGCGATAATTACACCAATGCCTATCCAGAACTAAAGATCCGGCGGCTGCCAGCCACTATATTTTTGTCCACCGGATACATAGGGAGCCAGCGTATTTTGTGGTGGGACTTGATTGATGGGATTGTCAGGAATTATACAAGTTTTTCCCTTGCCGATAGAGCGATTATTGACGCGTTCATCTTTAATCTACTTAAAGTACAACGCGCCGAGATCCGCCCGGTGAACAATTTAACCAATGTGCTCGTGAATAAAATAAAAACCATTTCCACCCACGACCGAACTATAATTGAGGAACAAGTCTTGCCGCTTTATCACAGTATTAAGAACACACATGGCAATCGACTAATGCTCGATTGGTCCGAGGTTGTGGAAATGTCCGGCGATATGATTAACTTTGGTGGTCATACGGTGAACCACCCAAATTTAGATGATATATCCACCGCAACCCTGGAATATGAATTAATGCAGTGCAAACAAGCCATAGAAAACAAAATAGCCAGGCCGGTTACCACCTTTGCCTATCCAAGTGGCCGGCATTCGGCTACGATGTACCCATTGCTTCACAAACATGGTTACAGATTGGCGTGCACTACTAATAGTGGACTTTATCAGCCTTCAAAAGAAAACATCTATTGCATCCCAAGGATCGATATTACCACACAGTCGGTATCGGTTGATGGGGTAAATTTTTCACCTGCGTTATGGAATTATCAGCTCTTTAAAAATATCCAATAACCATGCGTACCGATATAGTAATTACGATTGATGTGGAATGTGCGCTGCCTGGTGGTGCGTTAGGTTTAGGTTCCAAACCCATCGGGGTTGACCGTAGGGTTTTTTGTAAATCACCCGCGGGTGAATTTGGCATTAAGTTAATTATAGATTTGCTCAATCACTTTAATATGAAGGGAAGTTTTTTTTGTGATTCCTCGATTAAATATTTAACCAACGACGACGATTTTGCCAAGGTGGTTAATTATATTCATCATCGTCAACACGATGTTCAATTGCATACCCACCCCATTTATCGCTTATGGGCGACCAAGGGGGAGGCTGGCTCGTTTGCACCTGCTCATTGGTCGGATAATATCTGTGATTTACCCGTCTCGCTGCAACATACTATCCTCCAAGAGGGGGTGGAATTGCTGTATAAACACATTAATAAAACACCGATAGCCTACCGGGCGGGTAATTATGGCGCCAATGCGAAGACGCTTGATCTTCTGCGGCAACTCGCAATACGCTTTGATAGCAGCTATAACATATGGGCTAGAAGCCACAAACGATATTCTAATCAGAACATCACCGATAAAATTTACAATACTCCATTTGATGTTGGAGGTGTATTAGAAGTGCCAGTGACTAATTATTATTGCGGCTTGGGAAAAACCCATCGTTTTTTTGCTCCAGAAGGGGCTTCGGCAAAGGAAATGGTGACGGCGTTGGATCTCTTACACGCTAATAATACTCCAATAATTGTTATTGTGCTGCATTCATTTTCGTTTGCTTTACACACAAAACAACCGGATAAAAATATAAAATTTAATTTTGTGACCTATAATAGGTTAAAAAAATTATTTAAATATATCAGCGTTAACCAGCACAAATTTAATGTTTTAACGTTTTCGGACATTTTTTCCTCGCCACAGAAAATTGATAATTATCAAGCCACAACACCTCATCGTGAATTTGTGCGAGTGCCGAACTTGCACTTGCTGGGTAGGTTATTTGGTCAGGCCGTTCAAAAAATACTCTAACCCAATGAACATACTTGTGTATACAACCTTATTCCCTAATAACACCGAAACAACCAAAGGGATATTTGTCAAGCAACGGGTTGACCGGCTTGCGAAATTTTTTAACACGATTGTTGTTGCGCCGGTACGTTACATTCCCGTGTTTAAAACCTGTAGTAAAATATCGCGGTCTGAGCATGGGAATATTGATGTTTATCATCCGCGTTATTTTGTATTACCAAAACTTGCAAAATGGACCGATGGAGTTTTTTTATTTCTAAGCACATTGTTTTTTATCGGTAAAATACTAAAGCGTCATAAAGTCGATTTAATTGATGCTCATTGGGGTTATCCGGATGGTTTTGCTGCGTATCTCACTAGTATTGTATATAAAATTCCATTCATCGTTACCCTGCGTGGTAGTGATGTTAATATTTTCTTACAGCGGGGCTTACGTAAACAAGTTATTCTGTGGTATCTGAGAAAATTGAAATATATTGTTACGGTAAGTAATTCGCTTAAAACCACCTTGATACACCATGGCATCGACCCGAAAATTATTACGGTGATCCGTAATGGGGTCGACCTGAATAGTTTTATTCCCATGGAAAGATCAAGCGCGCGTCAAAAACTTGGAATCGATCCGGATTCTAAAATTTTGTTGTGTGTCGGTAATATCGTGAAGATTAAGGGCCAAGACATCCTCGTTGAAGCCTTTGCAAATATTCGACATAAATCCGCTAAACTAATTTTTATTGGCGATGGAGAGATGCGTAATATACTAGAGAATAGTATAAAAAACCGGCTGGGCGCGACAACTCGAATTAGTTTTATGGGCAGGAAGCCACATGCGGAAGTTGGTTTATGGATGAATGCTTGTGACATTTATATTTTGCCGAGCCGCAACGAAGGAATGCCGAATGTTGTGTACGAAGCCTTGGCCTGTGGCATACCAGTTATTGCAACTAAGGTGGGTGATTTACACGACATTATTACTTCCGAGCAACATGGGATCCTTGTTGCTCCAAACGATCCCACCGGATTAAGCCGTGCTATTGATCAGGCCCTGGCCACTTCCTGGGATAAGGGGTTTATACGCAAACACGCGGAACAATTTGATTGGGATAAAACCATTTCTTTATGCCAATCGGTCTACACAACGTCAATAAAGAATCATTAAACATGTTACCTGCTATGCGCGCGGTTTTATTCTTTTCATCTGATGATTGGAGTGACGATCTAAAAACCAGTAAATACCACATGGCAACGTGTCTCGCGAATGACGGTTACAGAGTACTTTATATAAATAGTATTGGATTAAAGCAACAAAGCCTTGGTAGTCAGTTCTTGAAAAAGGTTTTTAATCGTTTAAAAACCGTATTCAAAGGATTGCGCCACGTCAATGCAAATCTGTATGTCTTCACACCTTTTATTCTACCGTTTCATTCATCGAATATAGTTTCAAGACTCAACCAATTAATTTTAGTACTGAGCGTGAGGTTGCTTCAATATCGACTAAATATTTCCGAGCCAGAATTATGGGTATTTCTACCTAACCATGTGTCGTTGATCGGTAAATTCAATGAACGCGTGGCACTGTATTATTGCGTGGATGAACATACTCTTTTTTCTGGCGTCGATACAAGCTTTATGCACAACCTAGAAGAAAAATTAATTAAACATGTTAATCTGGTGGTTGTCACGGCCAAGCCGTTGTACGAAAGCAAAAAACTGCACGCGAACAATATTCTATACCTACCCCATGGGGTTAATGTAGAGCATTTCTCACAGGCCGTGGTACAGAATTTTTCCGCTCCGGATGATATCGCCCGGATAACCGGTCCTAAGATCGGTTTTTTCGGTCTGATTGAAGATTGGATTGATTTGGATTTGGTGGCCTATGCGGCGTTAGAGTTACCCACGTATAGCTTTATTATGTTAGGCAAAATTAAAGTCAATATTGAGAATTTTGCCCCTATCAAAAACATGAAATTTCTTGGGCCTAAACCCTTCGGTCAACTCCCGCAATACTGCCGGCATTTTGATTGCGCTATCATGCCATTCAAAATTAATGCAATGACACTCAATGTAAATCCGCTTAAAATGCGCGAATACCTAGCAGCGGGATTACCTGTGGTATCAACCGCCTTGCCTGAGGCGCAAGGCCAAGGAAGTTATGTTAGGATTGCTCGTAGGCGCGAGGAATTCGTTACACTGTTAAGTAATACTATTGAAACTGAAGTGGATAGACGGGCTATTTCTTCGAGTGTTACGCAGGATAGCTGGGAGGGGAGGTATCGTCAATTGCGTAATGAAATAGGCAGAATTGCGCCCGCCACTATTTTACCTTTGATTTAGAGTGTTCCATTCTAGTTGATACTTTTGCCAAGGTTGAGTGATCGTCGTCAACCGCAACCAGTTTGCGTTTTACCCTGAATAAAAAATGCACTATAGAGTAATAATATAAAATATATTGATTATAAATACGTGATTTTTGTTTTATCGAGCGCGCATAACTGGCCGCGTGGTCATAATGCAATTGTATGAATTCGATTTGCAGTTGATCGCGATCAAAAACACAATATTCTATAATTTTATGCTCACTGCGCGGTTCACCTACCGTACCCACGTTGATCATATACGTACCATCACGCTGTAACATTACAATATTATCACGCGATACTGTTAGCCCGTGATGGTAGTGATATACAACGGAGTTATGTGTGTGTCCAAAAAATATGTATTTTGCGTCAATGTTTTGCTCTCTGAGGAAATCAATCGCACGCGTGATCCGTTGCTCGGATGATAAATATTCATCTACCTTGGCGGGGGAGGCATGGAAGGCATAGATATCTTGGTCGTGGTAGGTTAACGGTAGTCGTTGAATATGGTGACGCCATTCGCTGGGTAGGTGCTTTCTCGCACGTAATGCCGCGTATAAAGCCTTGGGACTGCAATTGATCGGTTCGAGTAAATTCGCCGCCATTAAATCATGATTTCCCGCTATCCAGACAATATCCGGGTTTTCGCTCAGCAGTTTATAGCAGGCTTCTGGTTCGGCGTTATAACTGGCCACGTCGCCTAGGCAAACGATTTTGCTAATTTTGCGTGATTTAATATCTTGCAACGTAATACGTAATGCATCTATATTTCCATGAATGTCGGAGATGAACGCAATTTTATTCATGACCGTATTTTTCCACCAAATAATGCAGTGATCCGATTGCGCGTAAAAAGTATAAACCCCATTATGCCAGGCAGTGGATCGCGCCAACAAAATTTATCGAATATGGTGTTGGGAAAATAACTGGCCAGCCACTCAATCAAGGTAATTTCCTTGTTTTTATAATATTTATATCCGGAGGGGAAGTCGATCCTAAACTTTACCCATTTATATTTTGTAGCGTAGTGAGATTGATGTGTTGCAGGTTGACCCGTTAAATACAAAAATGCCTGCCTGGGGAGATTAATACCCGCTTTCATGCCCAGATAATGCCACATATTAAAACGTGGGTTGATCTCAAGTAAATAATATTTACCATCATTTGGGTTTAGCTTGAAGTCAATCTTTATCGCACCATAGAGACCGAGTTGTTTCACCATGCTATCACCAAGTGATAGTAGCGCATTATTTTCTACCAATTCGACGGCAGAACTATAACCGTTGACGACTGGATTGCAGCGTATCTTCCTGCCACAATACTTTCCTAAACAAGTCCCTTCTTCGGTATGATAGGCATGATAACTGTATATCAAATCGTCTTTTCCTGGGATAAATTGCTGTATTACAAAATCTTTATCCGCATCGATTGTCGCGAGGATTTCTTCCAGCCGCGATGGGTTTTCAACTAAAATAACCTTTTGTTGTGGATCAACCCCGTTTACCCGCCACAGGAATCGCGTAGTGGGCTTTATGATGCAAGGGTAGGGTATTGAGTCTCGCGACTGGGCTGATGTAATCTCGGCTTTGTCCAGCGTTAATGGCAGGGGGAAATTATTTTCTTCTGACAAATTTATAAAAGTTTTCTTATCCAGGCAGGCAGTCACTAACTTTTCATCCGGCAGATAGAAACGGAAGTATTGACTCAGTTCGGCGCGAAAACTCGATACCATCAATAGTTGTTGATCATTGCTATAAAACAAAACCGGTCGGTGTTGTTTGTCGCCGGCGAACGTGATGAGATCATCCTTGGCCGTTTGCAGTGATTGCAATGGATCAGTAATTTTCACAACCCGCAGGGCACCGCGTGAATATAGGATTAAGGTGCTATTGGTGGTCGCGACGGGAATATACGGGACGCGGCCGAGTGAAAAACAGCGGACTAGATTCAGGTCACCCATCACCACGGCATGGTTATTACTGGTCATGTTTATTTCCTGTTAAAATTGTCTATACTACGCAGCTACTGCGAGGAGTATACCTTAATTTTACAGATACCGTTATCTGTAACCGGCGTCAAGGAGCCTTACACAGTGCATGCGCGGTTATCCGGCTATTTCTATCTGCTCATCTGGGGTGTGGTTCTGTCGTGGAGCAATACACCCGCGCAACTTCCTGAAGCCAGTGGGCTTTCCTCTAAGCCTGCGGTGGCGCCACCCGCTGGCAATGTGCTACTGCAGTTTGCAATTAAAAATCGCCTTGCCTTCGCGCGTTCTGAAATTGTTACTTCCGGGTTTCCACTGGCCGATACATTGAAGGTATTCAACACCGATGATTTAGCTGTCGTGAATTCTGAAGGGTCGCCTGTGCCCAGCGTGCTCCTGCCATTGACATATTGGCCCGCCAAATCGAGCAATACCCCGCCCAGCATTAAGTGGTTGCAAATCAATCTTGATGTGTCGCTTGCTGGAAGTACGCATGGGATATTTTATTTGATGCGCTCGCAGCACACAAAAGAGAACTTGAAAAATACGCCAATCGCCACCCAGACCCGCAATTCAATTCAGGTGGCTACCGAGCATTTTATTTATACTGTAACTCAACGCGGCACGCTTGAAGTCACTGAGAAATCGCGGCCATCGTCTAAGCCTATGGCCAGGGAATATGATCTATTTAACACTCAAAGGCAAGGTGCGGGTAATTCAAAAAACGTACTTTTGCTTAACACGCCTTTGTTGGCGGTAATACGCACTGAAAAAACCCTCTTTAAGCAACCACGGTGTGATTTATCGGTTATTCGGCATATGTATTTTTACCGCAGTAAAGACTATGTGCGAGTGTTGCATACATTGCGTAATTATGCCGCCAGCGATGAAACCAATCCTGCTGTTGACATACGTAAAACCTGTGAAATAAAAAATCTCGGCGTGACGTGGGATCTTTCATTGACCGAAAAAACGCGGCAAGTTATGGTTGGAACGGAATCCGGTGGCGAGAAAATTGAATTTAAATATCCGGCGGATACTGTTAAATTGTATCAAGATTCCAGCGGTAATAAAGCCTGGAAGGTTCCTGGAGGGCCCTATCAATTCAGCGGTTATAAAATTTTTAATAATCAAGATGCCGTCGCAGGTGGCCGTCATGCGCCCGGATGGATTCACCTGGGGGACTCGAACTTTGGGTTAACGGTTGCCACTCGTTATTTCTGGCAGAACAATCCTAAAAAACTCCAAGTCGATGCCGATGGAAAATTAACCGTGGCATTATGGCCAGAAGAATTCTCAATACCGCATTGGATTTTTGGTGGTTATCAAAAAACCCATGAACTGCTGTATTTATTTCATACTGCGGGAACTTCAGTGACCGTGCTTGCAAATCAAAACCAAGCATTCCAGTCTCCTATGTTTGCACAGGCCAAGCCCGCGTATTACTTGTCGACCGGTGTGTTTGATACAACCGCGGTGGAAAATACCACGTTATTCCCCGATTATGAACGTCTGATCGATGCTCAAATCGACCCGCGTCAAGGCGACACGCCGCGGAGTATTTTTATAAATAATATCGACCGGCTAAACGTCTATGGAATTGATTTTTTTGGCGATACCGATCAGGAAACGGATGAATGGACCTGGACGAAACGGCAAATGTCGAATCTTGAACAGGATACAACCTGGGGTATGTTATTGGCTTTTTTGCGAAAAGGAAATCTGGACTTTTTAGATACTGCCATCCCCATGGCCAGGCATAGCTACGATATCGATGTGAATCATGCGACCGGTGGGCAAGATTATGATCAGAAATATGCAGGCTCGAATTGTAAACACGGTACCTATCACATCGCGAATGGGGCTGAGCTGTCCCATACCTGGCTACAGGGTATATTAAATTACTACTATCTTACTGGCGATGTTTTAGCGTTGGGTAGCGCGCAGAAAATTGCTGATAATGCCGTGTACCGGATAAAGTCTAATCGTGATGCCGCGGATGATTCCGCGCGCATCCCAGGGTGGGCGATAAAGTTACTTTTGCAATATTATCAAGTGAACTATGATCAGAAATATTTGAATGCCGCGATTCTTATGAAGAATAAAGTGTTAAAGTTGCAACACCCCAGCGGATATTTTAATGGTACATCCGACGGTATCAATCCATGGATGCACGGCGTATTGGTCGAGGCCTTGTACGATCTGTGGATTATTACTGGTAAAACCGATACGAAACTTAAAAATGCCATCATCAAAATGGTCACCTGGTTACGTGATTCAACCTGGAATGAAACCTTTGCGAGCTTCCCGCGCGGCTGGATACCAAAATCCGGCCGGTATGATTTTAGTAAAAGCGACGCGACCGTCAATAACTTGGTTATGGTTGATGCCATGGTGATTGGTTATTGGATGACTCAAGATCAATCGTTCATGGATATCGCCACCAAGGCCTTTACCACTGGGGCTCATTATCCGTGGGGTGACTATTATATCGGCTTCTCCGATCCGAAGATTTGTGCTAAACAATTGCGTTTTGGGCATCGGTATTTATACCAACAAGAATTGACGTCACGAACTGCGCTCAAAGATCCGCAGAATACCCCATAACGCCTTATGCTGTTGACTAAATATAAAATAGGATGATGATGAAAATACTACACGTTGTTGGCGCCCGGCCTAATTTTATGAAAATCGCACCGATTATTTCGGCATTTAATACCTATAATCAACAGCACAGGAGCAATCATGCACAGGTGCTGGTGCATACTGGTCAGCACTACGATCATAAAATGTCACAATTATTTTTTGATCAGCTTGGTATCCCAAAGCCCGACATTAATCTTGAAATTGGGTCGGGCTCGCATGCGCAACAAACCGGTCAAATCATGCTGGCTTTTGAATCGGTCTTAGTGCAACAACAGCCTGATTTGGTCGTGGTAGTAGGTGATGTGAACTCCACCATGGCTTGCGCGATCGATAGCAAAAAACTGAATATCCCGGTGGCACATGTTGAAGCGGGTCTACGCAGCCGTGACATGAGCATGCCAGAGGAGATTAATCGCCTGCTTACCGACGCCATTTCCGATATTTTGTTTACTACCGATAAAGGAGCAAGCCTAAATCTTAGGAATGAAGGTATTGCCGAGAAGAAAATTAAATTTGTCGGCAACGTCATGATCGACACGTTGTTGTTGCACAAAAACCGCGCCTTGCAGCAACCCACACTTGATGATCTCGAATTAAAACGCGCTGGGGTTGTTATGCCCTATGCTGTGCTTACCTTGCATCGGCCCTCGAATGTTGATGATGAATCCACGTTGGCGGAATTGTCGCGCGCCTTGCTGCACATCGGCAAAGACATGCCGATTATTTTTCCGGTGCATCCACGTACCATGCTCAATTTGAAAAAATTCAACTACCATACCGTCTTTACCATGGCGAATAATATTCGACTTATTGAGCCGCTTGGGTATTTGGATTTTCTGAATCTTACCGCCAACGCCAAGCTTGTGTTAACGGACAGTGGCGGGATTCAAGAAGAAACCACGATCTTAGGGGTGCCATGTCTGACATTACGCAACAACACCGAACGTCCCGTGACAGTCGAACACGGTACCAACCGTCTAGTGGGAACACAATCAAAGGCCATTTTGGCGGCTTATACGCAAATACTAAACGCTGTTACTAAAAAGTGCTCAACGCCGGAATATTGGGACGGTTCTGCCGCAAAACGCATCGTCGACGAGATTGTAAACTGGTGTTGAACAATCGTCTATGTTATTTTATAAAACCGCGCGGGTCTTTGAGTAACCGCTGTTCCCATAAATACGCGCTGCTGACAATGGTTTTGAGGTCATCATAACGGGCCTTCCATCCTAAACGGGAGCTTAGCTTGTCACAATTGGCGATTAACGAGGGTGGATCGCCTGCACGGCGCGGTTCTTGTTTAATGGTTAATGCAACACCACTGACGTTTTCCACCATCTGCAAAACTTCTTTAACGCTATAACCGTGTCCGTAGCCGACGTTGAATACATCGGAGTTTCCACCGTCACGTAAATACGCCAGCGCGCGTAAATGCGCGTCGGCCAAATCTTCAACGTGGATGTAATCGCGCACCCCGGTTCCATCCGGCGTTGCGTAATCATTTCCAAAGATCGCCACCCATGGACGTTTACCCACCGCGGTTTCACAGGCGACTTTAACCAGCAGGGTTGCTTTGGGCGTTGATTGGCCAATTCGGGTGTATGGATCACACCCGGCCACATTAAAATAGCGCAGGGCGACAAAACGTAGATCAGAGGCCGTGCTCAGATCACGTAACATCCATTCACTCATGAGCTTGGACGTTCCATAGGGGTTGATGGGTAGCGTCGGTGTGGTTTCAATCGCAATTCCGGTCGCAGGTATCCCGTATACCGCCGCGGTCGATGAAAAGATAAAGTGTTTCACCCCCTGGCGTTGACATTGCTCAAGCAGCTGGCGTGTGCTGCAGGTATTATTGGCGTAATACTTCAATGGATTGCTCACCGATTCCGGGACCACGGTGTGCGCCGCGAAGTGCATGACCGTATCGACCGCGTGTTCGGTCAACAACCGCGCCACCAAGCTGGAATCATTGGTATCTCCCAGTACGAATTTTCCCGATAACACCGCGGCCTCAAAACCGGTGGAAAGATTATCGAGGGTGATGACCGATTCTCCGGCCTCACCTAATTGCCGCACCACGTGGCTGCCGATGTAACCGGCACCGCCGGTGACCAGGATAGAATGACGACGCATGGGAATGGATTGAATTGTGTGTTTGTCTAATGAGTAATTTTTAAAGTGAATTGTATTTTATGGGATTTACCCCCAGGATTGCAAAAGAATAGGCGGCCTATTCGGCCGCCCTGGTCCCGTAGAATGGATTGTTATTAGGGGAAGGCGGGGATCTGCGGATCGATACCCCGCATATCCGCTTCGGGATGGTGGCCTTCGATTAATAGGGTGATTTCCTTGAGCCGGTGGATGGGGACATCGACCATAAACAAAATCCGCCCTTGCTCCACATCGGGTAAGAAAGATTTTAGGCGTGTATTGCTGACGTTTACCGCGATCATGCTGGAGGCAAATGCGCCGAACAGCGCGCCCCCAAAGACCAAGGAACCCACCGACCAGACTTCCAGCCCATGCACAATAAAATTCATCATCAGGGCGAGGGTACTTAAAAACATACCGGTAAATCCCCCCAGCACCAGGCCAATTTGGAGACCGTGGACAAGATCGGTTTTTTGGCGGATACCGGCCTCGGGGAGATCATCGAGTGTGGTCCCCTCCTTGGCAATGACATGCATATAACGTTCTTCAATTTTGGCTAACAGTAGCTCGTTATGGACGACTTTGGCGCTACGTACATCTGGCAACAGGAAATACATACGACGACGCATAGCAACTCCTCCTTTAGTGTGACTTTAAGACTATCCGTGGGTTCTGATCCCCACTCTAGTTCAGTATAGCCAAAATTGCCCTGCTAATGACCTTATGAATTTTAGGTCTTCCTATCTCCCCTGAGAGTGGGGACGCTACTCAGATCCAGGGTTATGATACGCCCCCAGCTTATGGATTTTATTGAGGAAAAGCCCACCAATGCCGTTTTTACCCATATTCATGAATATCCGTAATAAATCCTGCTTGGTGGTGGGGGCTGGCTCGGTAGCGGCACGCAAGGTGTATTCCCTGCAGCGC
This sequence comes from Gammaproteobacteria bacterium, assembly GCA_016194635.1. Lineage (GTDB taxonomy): Bacteria > Pseudomonadota > Gammaproteobacteria > UBA6429 > Thiohalophilaceae > JACQBC01. Next base: position 84,697 of record JACQBC010000034.1, read on the forward strand.
GCTGGTGCGCGTGTCTCCTTGGTAAGCCCTGAGATTTGTGCGGAATTGCTTCGCTGGGTCAATACCGGGGATATAACGTATAGCGCGCGCGAGTTTCAGCCTCAGGACATCCAAGATCAAACCCTGGTGATTGCCGCTACCAATCAATCGCAGGTAAATCAGCAAGTGGCAACCCTGGCCAAGCAACACGGGATCCCAGTGAATGTGGTGGACAGTCCGGAAACGGGGAGTTTTATTATGCCTTCGATTATCGATCGTTCTCCGGTTCAGATTGCCATCAGCACCGGCGGAGCATCCCCCGTGTTGGCTCGACTGTTGCGCGCAAAGTTGGAAACGTTTATCCCGGCGGCCTACGGACGCCTGGCGGAATTATTAGCGCGCTACCGGCAACAAGCTAAACAGCGCTTCGGTACTGGGGACGATTTACGCCGTTTCTGGGAAGACATTATTGAAGGACCGGTAGCGGAAATGCTGGTGGCTGGCAAGGACAAAGCGGCGCAGTCCGCCTTAGATCAGGCCATTCAAGCAGGGCATGCCCCCGCTCCACGGGGAGAGGTGTATTTAGTCGGCGCCGGTCCAGGGGATCCAGATTTACTCACGTTTCGGGCCCTGCGTTTAATGCAGCGTGCCGACGTGGTGGTCTATGACCGCTTGGTCACCTCCGCTGTTCTTGATTTAGTCCGCCACGACGCCGAATTTATTTATGCGGGTAAAGAACGCGACAAGCATACCTTGCCGCAAGAAGGGATTAATGCTTTATTGGTGCGGCTGGCCAAGGAGGGTAAAAAGGTCCTGCGTTTGAAGGGGGGGGATCCGTTTATCTTCGGGCGCGGGGGGGAAGAAATCGAAACCCTGATGCAAGAAGGTATACCGTTCCAAGTGGTCCCTGGGATCACCGCTGCCGCGGGATGTGCCGCTTACGCAGGGATACCCCTGACCCACCGCGATTACGTCCAGTCCTGTGTGTTTGTCACCGGGCATTTAAAAGACGGTAGCGTAAACCTCAATTGGCCGGCCCTGGTCCAAGCCAAGCAAACCGTGGTGTTTTACATGGGGCTACAGGCGTTAGCGGAGATCTGCCGGCAGTTAATCGCACACGGCATGCCTGCGAACACACCGGCAGCCTTGGTGGAACAGGGGACCACCCAGAATCAACGCGTACACGTAGGGGATCTAGGCTCGTTACCACCGATCGTACAGCAACGCGCTATTCAGCCACCCACATTGATTATCGTCGGTGAAGTGGTGAAGTTGCATAACAAGTTACATTGGTTCGAGCCGGTGGGCGAGGTCGATACACACTATCCAACGGCGGGGCGTTAAATGCATTTTACCCCGCATACCGAAAATCCCCAGGGTAGCCGCCGCGATCGGCAGAATCTGCAAAAGATGTTCCCGTACATCTGGGAATACCGTGGCCGGGTGATCTTTGCATTGATCTGTTTGGTGGTCGCCAAACTCGCCACGGTCGGTGTGCCATTTATCCTCAAAAAAATAGTCGATGATCTGAACTTACCGCAGAACAATCTGTTGGTATTGCCGTTACTGCTGTTGCTCGGCTACGGTGCATTAAAGCTGGTGGGTAGTTTGTTTAACGAACTACGCGATGCGGTTTTCGCGCGCGTCCGCTACCGCGCGATGCGGCGTATTGCCGATGCGGTGCTCGAGCATTTGCACGTGTTATCACTGCGCTATCATTTAGAAAAACGTACCGGGGGTGTCGCACGCGATCTGGAACGCGGTACCTCCAGTGTTAGCACCATATTAAATTACATGGTGTTTAATATCTTACCCAGTTTGGCGGAATTTATTCTGGTCGCGGTGTTGTTATTAGGCGGCTATGAACCGCGCTTCACTCTGGCGGTGTTCGCAACAGTCGTGCTGTATTTTATTTTTACCTTTTGGATGACGGAATGGCGGATGCACTTTCGGCACGAAATGAACACGCTGGATTCCAAGGCCAATGCACAGGCGATTGACAGCCTGATTAATTATGAAACGGTAAAATATTTCAATAACGAAAAATTAGAAATGCGGCAATACGACGCCACCATGACGGATTGGGAAAACGTCGCGGTTAAAACCCAAACCTCGATGGCCTTGCTCAATTTCGGCCAGGCCTCGATTATCGCCATCGGTGTAACCCTGATCATGGTGTTCGCGGGGCAAGGGGTTGTTGCCGGTACAATGTCGTTGGGTGATTTAGTATTGATTAATACCTTGATGTTGCAGTTGTTCATCCCGCTGGGTTTTTTAGGTATCGTCTACCGGCAACTAAAATACGCCCTGGCCGATATGGACATGTTGTTCAAATTGCTCGAACGTTCACCGGAAATTAGCGACGCTAAAGATGCCGTGGGCTTACAAATCCGTCAAGGGCATGTGCGCTTCGAACAGGTAAGTTTTTATTACCAAGCAGAACGACCGATACTCAACAATGTCAGTTTTGAAATCCCACCCGGTCACAAGGTTGCCGTGGTCGGACCGTCCGGCGCAGGTAAATCCACCTTGGCGCGGTTATTGTTTCGATTTTACGATATCCAAACCGGAAAAATTTTCATTGATGATCAGGATATCGCGCAGGTTACCCAAGACAGTTTGCGTCGCGCCATTGGTATGGTGCCGCAAGACACGGTGTTGTTTAATGATACTATTTATTACAACATTCACTACGCACAGCCGGAGGCTGGCCGCAGCGAGGTAGTACAGGCCGCCAAATTAGCACATATTCATGAGTTTATCCAACGTCTACCCCAAGGCTATGACACCCTGGTGGGGGAGCGTGGCTTAAAACTTTCCGGTGGAGAGAAGCAACGCATGGCGATTGCGCGGGTCATCTTGAAAAATCCCAAGATCCTGATTTTTGACGAGGCCACCTCTAATCTTGATTCACAATCCGAACAAGCGATTTTAAAATCGCTGGAAGAAATCGCGGTGTCGCACACCACACTGGTGATAGCCCATCGATTGTCGACGATTGTCGATGCGGACCGGATTTATGTGTTAGATCATGGCCAAATTACCGAGGAGGGCACGCATACGCAGCTGTTGGCCCACAAGGGGCTGTATGCGAAATTATGGCACTTGCAACAAGAGGAGCGTCAGCGTCAAAGCGTGGTTCCAGCCTCTGTTTCGGCGGGAGCTACAACGCATTATAATTGAGTGATCGAGCGGCTGTGGTTTGGTGCTCCTTAGTGACGGCAAGACAAATTTCAGAATCTTTTGCGTAGAGGTTTTAGTATGGACTTAGGTGGTTGTGGTAATAGCGAGCCGTTTGCGCTGCAGGTGATTGACGATAGCATGGAGCCGGAATTTAAACGCGGCTGTATTATTATTATTGATCCCAGCGGGGTGGTCGAACACCATTGTTATGTGTTGGCGATGGTGGAGAACGGTTATATCTTTCGGCAGCTTTGCATCGAGTCCGGTGGCTATTATTTGCAGCCGCTTAACGAAGACTATCTACATGAAAAACGCGCGATAACCCAAGATGCGATTAAAGGGGTGATCGTGCAGCAAGCTGGCTCAACCGGTAAACGAGCCGATCGTAAGAATTATGTGTCGTTTCATAAACCGAATTAGGTTGCGTCGGCTCTTGTGATTACTTCCTTAGTCTGGAAATCGAAAACAACATCTCTATCGGCACAGGCCGTGGTGATGCGGGCGATTGCCGATGACCTCGCTGCGGGTAACTCGCCGTGAATACGTCCTTGTAGGCTCGACGGCCGCATCCCTGCGGCCGACGGTTACCCGCAGCGAGGTCATCGGCAATCACCCGCAGGGATAATATGGCTTTGTGAGATATTAAAATCGAGTACTAAATCATGCCTTATAGTCGAATTTCATTGAAGATAAAACACGGTTTGTGATTCCTCAAATTTTTTGGCTTAACTGCAAAACAAAAGTTAATTCCAATCGTCTCCATGGTCGCCGTTGGTGGTTGTTAGGATAACCAGTGCGGGTGACCGTCGGCGGCAGGGATGCCGCCGTCGAGCCTACAGGGAGGTATTCACGGCGAGTCACCCGCACTGGTTATCCTGACAACCACCAACTACATTGTCCCCGCAGGGTGTTATCGAGGCTTGCGTTGTGCCGCACGAACTTTAGTAGCCAGAAATTCTTCTGCAAAGTCCGCATCAATCACGCGATTATTAGTATCGACGAGCGGACTCTCATTATCATTCCAGCCACGCAAACCGGTTTTTAACGACCATACCTGTTGATAACCCAGTTGCTGCATCACATCGGCGGCGAAGATACTACGATTACCCGAACGGCATACCACTACCACGGGTTTATCGCGGGCCTGGACTAATTGCGGAACGGTCTCATCAAAATCGTATTCACAGGCGGTTTCCAAAATTCCGCGCGGTATGTTGATCGAACCTTGGATATGCAAGGCCTGGAATTCAGCCGGTTCGCGTACATCAACGATCAGTAACGGCATATTGCGCAAGCGTTCGCTCAAATCCCAGGGGTATAGCTCCTTGACCCGTTGTTGGCACTCCGCAACGAGTTGCACAAAGGTCTTCATGGTCAATGGGCGTGCTGTTTGGAGAGCCCGTTTTCAACCGCCATGACCGCCGCCTCGACACGCGAGTGCACATTGAGTTTACGCAGAATAGCCTTGACGTGTAACTTCACCGTGCCATCGGAAATACCTAAGTTACGCGCAATGGCTTTGTTACTCTGGCCTTCGGCCAACAAACCCAGAATCTCGGTTTCGCGCGGGGTTAATTCCGAAAATGGACTGTCGACCGGGGCAGGGGGGGCATCATTTTTACCTTTAACGGCTTTGGCCAGTACCTGCGCTAAGTCCGGAGCCACCACGGTTTTACCCGCGACAATATCCCGCAGCGCGATGACCAGGGCATCGGGTTCCATGTCTTTTAACAGATAGCCTTGCGCGCCGGCGCGTAGGGATTCAACCAAATCGGCTTCTTCGGTGCTGGTGGTGAGCATTACAATCGGCATGGCCATGTTTTGGGCGCGCAAGCTACGTAATACCGATAGACCATCGAGGTCGGGCATACGCATATCAAGCAGCACCACGTCGGGTTTGATCTCGTTAATCAGCGGTATGCAATCCGTACCGCTATCGATCGAGGCGGCGATTTCGATACCGCGACTCGCCAACAGACCCTCAAGTCCGGCGCGGAATAAGGTGTGATCATCAATTAATACAACGCGCAGACTCATAGTTTTACCTGTCGTGTCGGTATTAGTACCGGTACGGAATGGGTGGATTGATTGGTGGAAATGGGTTGTGTGGTGGGTGAATAACGGAAGGTCAAATTAATTTGTGTACCTTCACCCGGTTCACTCTCGATGCGTAATTCCGCATTAATACGTTTGGCGCGTTCCGCCATGATATGTAGGCCGTAATGGTCGCGATGGGTGTCGGGGTCGGCATTAATATCCATGCCAATACCATCATCTTCCAGTAGGATATCACACTCTCCCTGCGGGGTGCTGCGTAGAATCACCCGCACGTTTTGTGCTTGGCTGTGTTTACGGATGTTGTTTAAGGACTCTTGAATAATACGTAATACCTCGACCTCGATCGACGCGGGTAATTGCACGATATTCCATTCTTGTTGTAAGAAAGTGGCGATACCGGTTTGATTACGGAAACGGTTTACCAATTGCTGTACCGCCGGTACCAGACCGCGTTTATCGATCGGCGCGCGGAAATGGGTGATCAATTCACGCAATTCCGCATAGGCCTCGTCAAGATTGATTTCAATTTTTTCCAACTCATGCCACACCGCGGGCTCATCACCGGTACGTAAGTTTTCGTCCAACACACGTACTTGAAAACGTAAACTGGCCAGGGTTTGCGCCAGGGAATCGTGCAGTTCATGGGCGATACGGGTGCGTTCTTCCATGATCGATAAACGATTGGCCTCATCATCCAGGCGCGATTTCTCAATCGCCATGCCCAGGTGACGGCCGATACTGGTGAGTAATTCATTGAGTTCATCGGATTCGATCAACGTGTCGTTGTCAACGAAGAGGTTATAAACACCCAGGGTACGGTCGCGGTATTGTAGTGGCACGGCGATCATTCCGATACTGTCTTTGCCTTTGAAGAAATCATAACCGATAATTTTATTGCAACGTCCAACATCGTGTTCATACAGCACCACGCCCTTGTTATACGCGGTGCCACACAGGCAGGTGTCGGCGGGGATAAATTGTTCACGCTGGATGACCTCTTCATCCAGCCCGGTGCTGGCCACGAGGCGCATTTGATTGTTATCGGTAACCAGGCGCACCACCGCGGCGCGGGCATCCACCACCTCTTTGAGCGTGTGTAAAAACCGGGTCAGCAAATCTTCTAAGTCCCGCGAGACATTGATACTGGCGGCCACGTCGTAGATGATTTCCAACGACAGGGTTTTTTGCGCGATACGGTGGGTTTGCTCGTGTACCTGGCTTTGCATGTCTTCGGTCAGGGACTGTAATTTGTCGCTGAGGTGGTTGATATCGGTCGCCAGCGCATTAAAACTTGGGGAGCCGGTGGTTGGTAGGCGGCTGGAAAGTTTTCCCTGGTGTAAGTCGTCCGCCCACCGGCGCAAGGCCTCCAGTGGCCGGAGGAGGTTTTTATTTAATTGTTGCCATAACACCACCACCAAGCTGAATATTATGCCTATAAATAGGATAAGCAGGGGGGCGCGGTCTTGTAACGGCCGATCGTGCAGCAGATACCCCAGCAGACTACCGGCGATTCCAAACAGCGCGATTACCAATACGAACATTAGCAGCAAAACACCTTTACGGCCCACGGGTAGTTGGCCTTGGGGGTGAGGTGTAGCCGGTTGTGGTTTTAGCTCGGGCATGGTTTTCGCTGTAGGAAAGGTAGGCCTACTGTAGATGAGTCTGGCTATTAATCCAAGTCATTGTTGAGTCGCATGGGCGGCGGGTTGATAATTTGGGTCATTGGGGTTGCGGAAAATGAAATGATATTCACCATCGTCCAATTGTACGTAATCCAACACAGTGTTCTTTAACAGTTCCAGGCTAAAGGGCGATACTACAATTTCAATGCCTTCAGTTTGGTAGCGCATATCGCCTTCTTGTTCATCGTCGGCAAACCCCATTGCATAGTGGAATTCCCCTTGGGGATCGCGTTTGGCGGCAAGGCGTAGCGGTAAACCTTCCATCCGGCCTTGTTTGGCGGCATGGCGTATTTGCTTGGCGGCGTCGTGGGTGACCGTAATCATGAGTTTTTTACCTGTACGTGGGGTCGGTGATAGCGCTGAATGAATTCTACAAATTGGGTTGCCCAAGGGCTTTGTTGGGTATGGCGTAAGTGGGTATAACACGCGAGAAGGTTCTTATAAACGATTCCATCGTGCTGGCCATCCACACCGCGGCCGCGTACAACCTTAAAGGCAAATTGGGTGTGGGTAGAGAGGTTTTCAATGCTGGAATAGTGAAATTCGTGGGCCGCGATGGGGCTTGAGAGCGGTTGGGAACGCGGGCGCCACGGCGCGTGACCGGTTTCTTGCAACATAACATAACCTCGCCCTTGAGGTTTGTCGTGCATCACAATATCCCCGGGAATGATCCCCACCATCGCATGCGATTGCCTGCCCCACTGTAGGCGACGCGCCAAATACATCAATCCGCCGCATTCTGCGTAGGCAGGTAAACCCTGTTCGATCGCCTGTTGAATGGAATAACGCATCGAATGGTTGGCCTCCAACCCGGCCATTTGGGTTTCCGGGAAGCCCCCGCCGATAAATAAGCCGTGTACCGCCGGCAGCTGCGGGTCCTGCAAGGTATCGAAAAATACCAGTTCTGCTCCCGCCTGTTGTAAGGCGGTTAGATCATCATTGTAATAAAATCCAAAAGCGGCATCACGCGCGATGCCGATCCGCACCGTGGGTTGAATACTTGGAGGGGGGCACGGTGTTACCCCAAAATTGCCGGCGGCCTTGGCGATGCGCAGTAAGGCATCCAGATCGGTTTGATCCGCAATTGTTTGTCCCAGTTGCGCAATTTTTTTATCGACCGCGTGCGCCTCGTTAGAGGGGATTAATCCCAAATGGCGTTCAAGAATGGCAAGCTTGTCGTCGTGTTGAATCGCGCCCAGGACGTTGACCGCGGTGTAATGTTCAATCACCGCACGCAGTTTTTGTTCGTGCCGATGTCCGCCCAACTGGTTGAGAATGATCCCGGCGATCTGGATATTACGATCAAATTGCTGGTAGCCCAAAATCAGCGGTGCGATACCGCGGGTCATGCCACGGGCGTCAATTACCAGGATCACCGGGCTGTTTAATTGCTTGGCCAGGGCGGCGTTGCTGTTACTGCCATCAAGGTCTAAACCATCATAGAGGCCTTTATTGCCCTCGATCAGGGCGAGGTCCGCGTCCTGCGAGTGTTGGGCGAAGCTGGACTCAATCTCCTTGGTTCCCATGGTATGGAAGTCAAGGTTGTAACAAGGCCGTTGTGCGGCGCGGCTTAACCACATGGGGTCGATATAATCAGGGCCTTTTTTAAACGGGGCGACCCGTAAACCGCGCGCGGCGAGTGCAGCGCACAGCCCTATTGTGAGGGTGGTTTTACCGGAAGATTTATGCGCGGCGGAGATAAACAATCGAGCCATATTAATCCCGCTGCAGGGTAGAACGTGACGGGTCATTGCCTTGGCAGTGACCCGTCAAACCGAGATCACGCCGCGGGTTGTGGCTCACTATAATGCGGATCGATTTCACGATCAGCCAAGCTTTGCGGGAGGATACGTAACACCTTAATTGCAAATACCACCAAGAATAACGCGATGGCAACCCCGCCCAAGCCTAACATGGCTTCGGGCAAGCTGGGCGAGTAGGCATTAACGACACCGTCATGGAAACTGCTTTCGATGACTTCCTTGCCGGGGAAGATTTCTAATGGAAAGGCCTGCCCGCCGATGATGGTGACATACATTTGACTTAGGCCGCCTAGAATAACCAAACTAGAGGCAAGTATCATGCTGGTCCGGCCTTTTAATGCGGGGGCATAGATCAACAGCAAGGGGATGATCCCACCGATCAGGATTTGTCCCAGCCAGAATACCTTCATGTAGATTTTATTCGTATCACCGCTGCCCAACAGGATGAAGGATTCTACGCCGTGGTGTTGGGTGATATAGATATTGGTAAGGTGGTAGACGGCAACAAAGTACAGACCGGCGGCGATGAAAAGTCCTAACAAACGCCGTAATTTCATTAACAGCGCGGCGCCTAATTCGCGCTTGGACCAACTATACGCGGCGACGACAACGATATTAAAAATCGCCAGGCCATAGGCAAACGACAACACAATAAACATCGGCGCCATGATCGCGGCGTTATACGCCGAACGTGCCACCAGAAAACCAAATATCGAACCGGTACCGGTGGTAAGGATCAACCGCCACAAAAACGCGAACAGCCCCGCGAATTTGCTGTATTGATTGAAGCGGCGTTCCATCATCATCCATAAATAAACGATGACAATCGCAAAGAAGCCGTTGTACAAGATAATGTTCCACGCGAAGATCGATTTAAAGTTGTAATAGGTCATGGCGATGATAACGCGTTCCGGGCGGCCTAGATCCAATACTAATACCGCTAACCCCCCCGCGAGCAAGGCGATGGCCAATAACGCCGATAACGGCGCAAGGGGTTTGTATATCGCCTTTCCAAACACCGAGGAGATCGAGGCGATATTCAAGGCACCCGAGGCCGCTACGATCAAGAATACCGCAAATACATGCGGCGTACCCCACACGATCTGATTATCCATACGGGTTACCCAATGCCCCTCATGTTCCATATAGAGGAAGGCTGCAAGTCCAGTGGCAATAAAACACCCTAAAATGACCAGCAATAAGTAATAACCAAAGCTACGTCCTTCCAATTCTAAATAACGTGGTTTTTTCATGCGTGAATAACTCAGTTGATGCCTTGATAGCGAACACCGGTATTGAGCTGCAAATCAGGGCGTAATTGTTGGCCGCCGTGTTTTTGCAATTCAGCGACGATTTCACTGTTGGGATCTTTTAGATCACCAAACCACATGGCCTTATGCCCGTTATTATTGCAGGCCTCGACGCAGGCCGGATCGCGGTGCTTGGTTTTGTCCTCTTCACCGCGGTTGGCGTCAACCCGCTGGACGCACATCGTGCAGCTTTCGACGGTACCCTTACCGCGCGGCGCAACCGCCTTTTGTTCGTCGAGTACTTCGTGGATGAATGAACGGGCCTTGTACGGACAGGCCATCATGCAGTAGCGGCAGCCGATACAAATATGTTTATCGACCAGGACAATGCCGTCTGCGCGCTTCATCGAGGCGCCGGTTGGGCAGACATCAACGCAAGGAGGATTTTCACAATGTTGGCACAACAAGGGTAAGGATTGCACATAACCGGTGAGTTTATCGCGCAACGTGACCTTACGTATCCATTGGGCGTCGGTGGCGGTGCCGTGGATTCCGCTGATGCCGTTTTCTTTATTACACGCGGTTACACAATCGTTACAACCGCTGGCGCATTTGCTGGTGTCGATCAACATCCCCCAGCGATTTTGATCGGAAGCGGCTTGGGTCGCCACGGCGCGGGCGGATTTTACTTGGCTCAAGAATACGCCGGGGGCCACCGCCAGACTCGCCATGGCAGCCGTCATTCCGAAAAACTGTCGGCGATCGCGATTAATAGCCTGATCATCGCTCATGGTTGTTTATCTCCTTTGGGCGCAACACCGTCCAAGCTCAGCTGATTGAGCAATTGTTCGGAATCAAAACCGCTTTGCTGGGACAGTTTTTTATCCGCCAGGGGATTACGATATACCGCGTTGGCGGGTTTATCCGCATGGCAGTCGAAGCAATCAATTTTAACCGCAACATAGCGGTGACAGGCGTTGCAAAAATGATCAGGCTCGTCATGCCGCGCTACCTTGCCATATTTATCCGGCGCGTTGTGACACTCGATACATTCCTTCAGGCTCTCACCCTGGAAACGCTCTGTGCGAATACCCTGGCGCAGCGTTTCATCGCGTTGATGCAGTAAATACTGCATATGGTGTTTACGCATATCCTCCACCGGCCGTACACATTTAGTCGCCGGGTTGGCCATTTCCTTGGCCTTGGGGATCTCGGGACGGGGAATATCCGCCATCGAGGTCGACCCCAGGCACGCCAACAACAGGACTGTGCCAAGGAAGTAGACACGTCGCCGGGTAGATAACAACCGCACAATAAACTCCTTTTTTATTTTAGTCACCCATCGCCATGTCGATGTATCCGGTCGGGCAAACATCCGCGCAGATATGGCAGCCGATACACTTGTTATAATCGGTATCGACGTAACGCCCCATTGTGGCTTCGGACTTCTTGACGCGGAAGATAGCGGTTTGCGGGCAGTAGATAACGCAGTTATCGCACTCGAAGCACATACCGCAGCTCATGCAGCGATTGGCTTCTTCCACCGCTTGTTCTTCAGACAGTCCTTTCATACGTTCACGGAAATGACCTAGCACTTCATCGGCACTGGGAACACTTTCTTCGCGGCGTAAACGCGGGGTGAACGGGAAGTGGGCTAAGAACAATTTCTCGGCCGGAATGATTTCATTGGCTGAGCGATCTTCATAGTTATGGATGGCCCATTTGCCACTGTCCGTACCGCGCATTTCGGGGGTGGCCACGGGCTTGAAGTCAATGGGTTGTAGGCCTGTTTCACGCAATTTAGACAACAGATTGAAATGGTGTTTATCCACCTTCGGGCGTTTACTGAGTTCTTGGTGCTTGAGGTAATACTCGATACTTTCAACCGCCACCGAGGCCTGTCCAATCGCGGTGGTGAGCAGGTGCGGACGGATCACATCACCCGCGACGAAATGCCCAGGTTTACCCGGCACCTGATAATGTTGATCGGCGCTCATGAAACCACGGTCGTTAGTAAATCCATCAATACCGGTCATGTCCGCGCCTTGACCGATGGCCGAGACGATCAAGTCGGCTTCGATATCGAATTCCGATCCGGGTATCACCGATTTACCGTCTTCGCTCAACTCTTGCACACGCAGGGCGATGGCGCGACCATTGTTATCCAGGATAACCTCGGTTGGATTGATACGGCCGCGGATCTGCACACCTTCACGTAAGGCATCGTGCACTTCGTGTTGCGCGGCGTTCATTTTTTCGATGGCGGCACGGGATAACAAGGTCACCTTGGCGCCATTACGCGTGGCGGACGAGGCCACGTCATGTGCGGTGTGGCCGAGCACGATGTTTTCGGGGCGATCTTTTTCGTTAATCGTGGTGATATGTCCCAGGCGACGGGCCACCGAGGCCACGTCGATCGAGGTATCACCACCACCCACGACTACGACACGCTCGGAAACTAATTTCAGGCGACCTTCATTAAACGCGGACAGGAAATCCACACCGGTTAAACAGTTGGGGGCCTTGTCCGCGCCAGGCACGGGCAGTTGACGGCCTTTTTGCGCGCCCAGGGCCCACAGGATGGCATCGAATTCTTTTTCTAATTGTTCAACCGGTATATCCACGCCCACCTTGGTTTGCATTTTGGTGGTGACGCCCATGTCGATAATGCGTTTGATTTCGCCATCAAGCACATCACGCGGGGTACGATAACCGGGGATGCCGTAACGCATCATACCGCCGAGTTCTTTGCGATCATCAAAAATGGTGACTGCGTGACCACGCCGACGTAACTGATAGGCCGCGGCCAAACCGGCGGGACCACCGCCAATCACTGCAATCTTTTTACCGGTGGATTCACCGACCACAAAGGTATATTTATTGTTGAGAGCGCTGTCACCGATATATTGTTCAACCGAGTTGATCCCGACATGGTCTTCCACTTCGTTGCGGTTACAACCGTCCTCACAAGGCGCGGGGCAGACACGGCCCATGATGGAGGGGAAGGGATTGGCATCGGTCGAACGGCGGAAGGCATATTCCTGCATGCTGACGCCCTTGGGAGGTTTTTCAATACCACGCACGATGTCCAGCCAACCGCGGATATCTTCACCCGAAGGGCAGCTACCTTGACAGGGCGGGGTACGATGCACATAGGTGGGGCACTTGTGTGTCGCATCACCTTTAAAGATTTGCTCGACATTGGATTCCCATTCGTATTCACCATCCTTGAATTTACGGAAGGTGAGTTTATTGTCCTTCATATCGTGACTAGAGGTTGCCATGTCTATATCTCCTGTCTGCTCGTCGGTTAACCGATTTCAACGTTTTAAACATTATTGACGCGTTAGTACAATCGCGTCGCTCACTAATTGATGCACGCTGACGATCTGATCCATCGTGAATCCATAATACGGTATTACTTTGGTAAATTGGCTCTTACAAATCGCGCAGATCGCCGCCATGTGAGTGACGCCGTGATTTTCCACCACCTGTTTGAGGGCTTCCATGCGCGGCAGCGCGCCTTTCACCCGCAGTTCGATCAAGTCATCAGTCAACAAGCCGCCGCCACCGCCGCAGCAATAGGTCGCTTCGCCGATCGTATCGGGGGGCATGTCATAGAAATGGTTGCAGGTGGCCTGAATAATCGCGCGAGGGATTTTAAATTGACCGCCGGGGGTATTTCCCATGCGTGAGGCACGGGCGACATTACAGGAATCATGATAGGTCATGACGCGGTGATCATTGGCGGTTTTATCGAATTTAATCGCGCCTTTTTGAATCAGGTCGTAGGTAAATTCACAAATATGTTGTGGTATGGGGTAGTTCTGATCCAAGAAATCAAACGGTCCGGCCAGGGTATTTAAAAAACTATAGGCCACACGCCAGGCATGCCCGCACTCACCAAACACGATGCGTTTGACGCCCAGCTCTAGCGCCGCCTCACGAATCCGCAGCGAGACTTTACGCATGTTTTCATAACTGCCAATAAACATTCCGAAATTGGCGGCTTCACTGGCATAGGAACTCACGGTCCAGCTCACGCCGGCTTCATGGAAGACCTTGGCGTAACCCATTAAACCATCGACGTGCGGCTCGGCAAAAAAATCCGCCGACGGTGTGACTAAGAGTACTTCCGCGCCTTTTTGATCCAGCGGGAATTTCACGTTAAAACCTGTCGCGGCCTTGACGTCTTCTTCCAGACCTAGCAGGGTATCTTCCAAGGCGGGTTGGGGCAGGCCCAGGTTATTACCCACTTTAAAGACCTTACCGATAATTTCATTGCAATACTTCTGGCCAACACCCACCGAGTCCATGATCTCACGCGCCGCCATGGAAATTTCCGCCGTGTCGATGCCATAGGGACAATACACCGAACACCGCCGACATTGCGAACATTGATGGTAATAACTATACCAATCATCGAGAACTTCTTTATTCATTTCTTTTGCGCCGACAAACCCAGGAATACCGAGTTTGCCGAAGAATTTACCCGCGAAAGTGTAATAACGCCGGTAGACTTGGCGCAATAAATCCTGACGCGCCACGGGCATGTTCTTGGGGTCGGTTGTACCAAGATAATAATGGCACTTATCGGTACAAGCACCGCATTTGACGCAAGAATCCAGGAATACGCGCAGCGAACGGTATTTGCCGGTGAGCTCGCCCAATTTGTCGACGGCTTTTTGTTCCCAGTTTTCAACCAACTCGCCTGGGAAGCTCAACGATTTTTGAAAATCGGCTTTGGCCACGAATGGTTTTAAATGCGCGCTCACCCCCGGTTGTAGATGTGGGATAACCGGGTATTCCTTGATGGTTGGTATTTCAAAATCCGCCACGTGTGTCCCCTTCGTTCCAGCCGATTAGCTCGTAGTGCCTGTTTCAAGACGCCGCGCCCATGCTGCCAGATGGCGTTGTTCGCGCGGGTTATCCACTTGGTTACGCGTCGGGCTGAAAAATACCCCCGGTGCATGCAGTAATTTACTGACAGGAAATATCACCATCAAAATCAATACCAAACTCAGATGCGTGAGTAACACGGCATCGCTGGGTAAGGGCTGCCATGCGAAATAAAATAGCCCCAGTACAAATTCTCGGAGTTCCAAAATATCCACACGGCTAATAAAAGACATGTACATGCCCGATCCGGCAATCCCGAGGATCAGGACTAACATTAAATAATCCGAAGGGCTGGAGATATACCGCACGCGGTCCACCAAAAAACGCCGCGCCAATAAACCTAACAGGCCGATCAACATGGCATAGGCTCCGTATTTGCCAGCATTGAGTACCAGCCAGTTATTGACCAACGGCCAGAAGATTGAATCCGGCGCAAGGGCGTAACGCAGATGGCGAAAGAAGGCTAATAACAAAGCAAAATGAAATAACCAGCCAAAGATCCAAATCCAGCGGTTGGCTTTAAATAAGCTGTTGAATAGCACAACTTCAGTGATCATACGCCACACCACGCCGGCTTTAGTGGTCGGCGCGGGGGTGGTGGGTATTTTTAAGGGCGCAGGGGTCCGTGCATATTGGATTATCTTGCGGGTGACGCCGACAAACAAAATCAGCATAGCAAGATAAAACATTATTACATATGCCCACGATAACGCCGTCATGCGCTAAATCCCTCGCGTTCTGGTTGAAAAAAGTGAGGGGAGTAACTCTCCCCCTCACCTAGGTTGGATTAGACGCAACCCGTTGGTTTCGGCAGGCCCGCGTATTTACAGGCTTGTTTGCCAGGTCCGTAGGGGAACAGCTCGTACAAGTATTTGCTGTTGCCTTTATCCGGACCTAATTTCTTACCAATGGCCTTGGTTAACACGCGAACCGCAGGAGCAATCTGATACTCTTCGTAATATTCGCGCAGGAAGTTGATTACTTCCCAGTGGCTATCGGTTAGCTCGCAATTGTCGAGTTTCGCCATAATACCGGCGACGGCGGGTTCCCATTCGGTAAGATTGGAAAGATAGCCTTCTTCGTCGGTTTCCAGTGTTTTACCATTTACTTCGATTGGCATAGTACATTCTCCTCGTGCTGGTGAACAATAATGTTCCCGGTAGTGTTTAAAGCCAAGCTTGCACCTTGTCGTTTTCGACTGATAACTTAACAAAATCGTTGTAGTTCACAACTTTGATGCCATCGAGCACTTTAGCAGCATCAAGTCCACGTGCTTTTAAATCCGGTCCTAAAACATAAAATTGCAGGTTGCTCATCGCACCTTTAACCAAATTAGCAACCGCTGTATTTTTTAGTGCACCGTATACGCCGTCTTCATACATTAAAACAGCATTGCCTTTGGAGGCGAGTCGTACACAGGTTTCAAGCGAATTTTTTTCAAATGGCGATTTATTTACAGTATGTAAAGTTGACATCAGTTAATCTCAAAATTAGAAGTTC
Organism: Gammaproteobacteria bacterium; assembly: GCA_016194635.1. Lineage (GTDB taxonomy): Bacteria > Pseudomonadota > Gammaproteobacteria > UBA6429 > Thiohalophilaceae > JACQBC01. The sequence continues at coordinate 101,011 of JACQBC010000034.1, forward strand.
AGCAACACGTCTTGTTCTTCAAGTACTTTAACAAGATCACTGGCGCTGACAAGTTTGATGGAATCTTTCTCGGCATAGTTATCATTCTCGTCTTCGTATTTCAGCGGAATGAGATCGGCCACGGTTAGACCACGTTTTTCCAACGATTCTTTCTCAACAAAAATATTAGTGATGCCATAATCACCGAGCGCTGAGAAAGTCGGGGAGAAGTTTTTAATACCGAGTTGAGTGGTGTCTTGACCCTTGGTAATTTGATATACGCCGTCATCCAGGAAAGCAAGGCTGACTTGCTGATCAAAAGCGGCGCCGATCAAGACCACTTCGAGTGATTCCCATGCGTACACCGTGCCATACGGAGCGCGACGGTTTACATACATAAATTTTTTGATATCCGACATAAGTCCCCCCTTAATCGCCAAACACAACGAGGCGATCGCACTGAATGGCGGCTTCGATCAATTGCCCAAGACCCGATATGCGGAATCCTTCGGCAATATTATTGCCATCTTTGCCATTACGTTTCTGCTCACCTTCATCAACGATACCGCGGCGTTGTGCCGCGGCAACGCAAACCACCAAATCAATTTTATGTTCTTTGGCGAGTTTGGACCAGGTGTTAACGATATTCACATCATCTTGGGGTGGGCTGGCATAACGCGTGCCGTTATTAACACCGTCATGATAAAAGAATACCCGAAATATCTCGTGTCCCGCCGCAAGTGCGGCCTTGATGTAATTCAAGGCCGACACGGAAGCTTCATGGGTATAGGGTCCTTCATTTATTTGAATACCTAACTTCATGTACCATTCCTTATATTTAGAAGCGGATATGGGTTGAGGCATTCAAGCTGTTACGCGCGCCTTTCCAGTTATCGATGTGGTACTTGGTGAAGGGCAAACCGGTCTTTTCAAAGAACCGCGGCCAACCGATACGTTCGATCCAATCATTGATACGCTCCCAATCACGCGCGTCTTCTTTGTAGGCCTTGAGGATCTGTTTAACGATCGCGGTCGCTTCTGGCCAACGGGGTGGATTGTTGGGAATACCGGCGGCCACCAATTTCTGGAAGGTGGGTTTACCGCGTGCATTGGAGTGGTTACCACCGACCCAGATGGCCAGTTTGGTATGTTCAGGATCATTGATCTGCATTGGAGGGCAGGGAGGATAACAGGCGCCACAACAGATACATTTCTTTTCATCCACTTCCAGCGAAGGTTTACCATTCACCTGCGCGGGACGGATCGCGGCGACCGGGCAGCGCGCCACCACCGAAGGACGTTCACACACATTGGCCACTAAGTTGTGATTGATCTTGGGTGGTTTGGTGTGTTGCACGTTAATCGCAATGTCACCTTGTCCACCGCAGTTGATCTGGCAGCAGGAGGTGGTCATGTGCACGCGGTTGGGCATATTATGATTTTTGAACTCGTCGATCAGTTCATCCATCATAGCCTTGACCACGCCCGAGGCGTCGGTGCCGGGGATGTCACAGTGTAACCAGCCCTGGGTATGCGAGATCATCGATACCGAGTTGGCCGTGCCGCCCACAACAAAACCCGCGTCTTCCAAAGTTTTGATCAAGGGCTCGACTTTCTTAGCATCGGCTAGCATATATTCGATGTTGGAACGAATGGTGAAACGCACATAGCCATCGGCATATTTTTCACCAATGTCGCATAACGTACGCAAGGTAAACACATCAAGGATACGTTGGGTACCGGCCTTTACGGTCCAGATCACATCGCCGTTATGCGCGACGTGTTTGAGCACACCCGGACGGGGGTGTTCATGGTACGACCACTGGCCGTAGTTCTTACGCATCACCGGATGCATGTACTGGAAGCCATCGGGGCAACCGGTTTCAATCGGTGGGCGTAACTTGGGTTTGTCCGACATTGTTCTGTTCTCCTAGATACTGCGTTAAAGGGTTACGAAAAGGTGACCATGGGAATTAACCCGCCGCGGCCGCTTTTTCTTCAGCTTTACGTTGGAACCATTTCTCGGCTTCTTCATCCCAGCCGTCGGTACGTACATACGACGAGGTACGTGGGTGGTTTACCATGTTCGGATCGACCTCAATACCGACACCTTCCAAGAAGTTCACCAGACCGATACGCTCGATCATTTCACCGGTACGTTCGTGTTCCAGGGCATTTTCAGCGAAGAAGTCGATGGTGTTTTGTCCCAGCTCGACGATCTTTTCATAGTCTTCCGGAGTATCCAGTTTCATGAAGGGGACAATTACGGTTCCCATCAGGTCACCGATCTTCAAGGTGCGTTTACCACCGATTAAAATGGTGACGCCTTTGTCATCACCAGGCGACAAGGCCTTGGGCATGACGTTCAAACAATGCATGCAACGCACGCAGTTCTTGTTGTCCACCACCAAGGTGTCATCGTCTTTTAAACTCAAGCACTGGGTGGGGCAACGGGTAACCACGTTATCGATCATGTATTGGCGGCCTTTCTTTTTCACAAAGGCTTTAACTTCGGTTTGATCGATCTTCATATCATCGCGCCACGTACCAATTACCGCGAAGTCCGAGCGTTCGATGGAATTCACACAGTCATTGGGGCAGCCGGATACTTTAAATTTAAATTTGTAGGGCAGGGCAGGGCGATGGACGTCATCGGTAAAGGTATTCACCAAGTGACGATGGATCGCTTGTTCGTTACAACAGGATTGTTCACAACGGGCGGAGCCGACACAGGACATGGCGGTACGCACGCAAGGACCCGCCCCGCCTAAGTCCCAACCGTAGTCGTTAATTTCATCGAAAAAGTGTTGAGTATTTTCGGTGGTGGTGCCAATAAACATGATGTTGCCGGTTTGACCGTGAAAGGTCACCATACCGGAACCGAACTTTTCCCAGCTGTCCGCCAATTGGCGCAGCATCGCGGTGGTGTAGAAATTACCTGCGGGCGGTTGCACGCGCAGGGTATGGAATTCTTTAGATTCGGGGAAGGCTGCGCCTACTTCGGAGAACCGTGGAATAATACCGCCACCATATCCGAAGACGGATACTGTGCCGCCTTTCCAATAACCCTTGCGTGTTTCGTAGGAGTGTTCTAGCTGGCCTAACAGGGAATTGGCCATTTCATTAATGCGTTTTTCAGGGTGTTTATCACGTAGACGCTTGAATCCAGCAATAAAACTGGGCCAAGGGCCTTCTTCGAGCACATCGAGCATCGGGGTAGGGTGAATCTTCTTTTGATCCATGGCGTTCTCCTCTGAGAAATTAACCAAGTTTATGCCGGCGTTAAGGTTAAATTGCTCTTACGCGGGACGGTAATAATCCCCGTAATCGCGCAGCGAAGTCTAGGCGTCGCATCCCCTCGGGGAGAACCCCACTGATGGGAGTGGCACTGTATTGATGTTTACCCACAAAGGGGTAGATACTTATTCATCGCAGGGTTTATTGGCCCTACGGGGTTGATTAAAAATAGTACCAATCACGCTTAAAACTGTTATGGTTCAATCGGTTGGATAAAGTGTGCTTACCCGATAAAAATCACCACGCCAGCGTCTATCCGTTCTGGGGATGGGCAAGATCAGCGGGCACATTACAATACCACCTACCATGTCCATCCTGTCGTTATCTCATTCTGATCCGAGTAGCCCATTTTTAGTGGCGAACCAGGCCCACTATCGCGCATGGCGGGAACAGAAACTGCGTGATTACCCGCAACAGGCCGAGGCTTTATGCGTTGCTATCCGTGATCCCTATCGTTTAAGTCCAAGCGAGCATCACGACTTGCTGCAGCGTCTACACAAAACCAACCTGGTTTTTTACCGCATTACGGCATCGTTACCGATGGATAAATCCGCGCTTCGTCAGCTCGGTCGGCAATTGGGGCTACAACGGCTGGATAATAATTTATGCGCCGATGAAGACAGCATCACTTCCTTGCGGGTGGTCGAAGACGGACGCCAGCGCAGTTACATCCCCTATACCAATCGCCGCCTAACCTGGCACACCGACGGTTATTACAATCCACTCGATAAACAGATCCGCGGTATCATCATGCACTGTGTTGTGCCGGCGTTGCAGGGCGGTGAGAATAACTATCTCGACCATGAAGTGCTTTATCTCCTCTTGCGGGATCAAAACCCGGCCTATATATCCGCCCTCATGCACCCCCAGGCCATGACGATCCCGCCCAACCGTGAAGAGGGTGAGGAGATCCGCGCGGCACAAACCGGGCCGGTATTTTCAATTGACGAAACAGGCCATTTGCACATGCGTTATTCCGCCCGCAGCCGCCACATCGTATGGCGAGAGGATCCGCTCCTCGCCCAGGCCGTTGCTGCAATCAACGAATTGCTGCAACCTGCGCTGCCCTATATGTTTCGCTACCGGCTGGAGGCCAACCACGGGGTGATCTGTAACAACGTGCTGCATAACCGTAGCGGATTCACCGATGGTGATGCCACCCACAACCAGCGTTTATTGTATCGTGCGCGGTATTTTGATCGTGCCGCAGAATAATCCCAACCCGCAGGTGATACTACCCATGTTATGGTTAAGCGAAGTGTTACTCCAACAGTACGAAATCACATCTTTTGAACAATTAAAAACCGTCATTGCCGCGCGCGCCGCGCAAGGGGAAATGTTTTTCCGTATGGATGTTAAACCACCCTACGGTGATACCCCGGCCAATTGGGAAGACCAATTAGAATCGGCCTTTACCAGTGGTCAACGACGCTAAGGAAACACCGCATGTTTTGGAATGATGACAATGCCGACAATAACCAGTTTGTGGTCCCCGATGATATCGTGGATATCGTCTACAAACTGGAGTGCAAAGCCTTGCCCTTGGATCACGCGTGGGCCTTGTCGCAGGGACTGGCACAGGCCCTGCCCTGGTTCCAGGGAGAACCCGCGGCGGGTGTGCATTTGATCCATGTCGCAGAATCCGGCAACGGCTGGTACCGTCCGGTTGATCCCGAGAAGGGTGTGTTGTATTTATCCAAACGAACCCGGCTCACCCTGCGTATCCCCAAGCACCGCCTTGAAGACGCGCAACGGCTCACGGGCAGCACCCTGGATATCGACGGTAACCCGCTGACCGTCGGGCAAAGTTCCGTCAAACCGTTGAGCCCTTTAACGACCTTATTCTCGCGTTATGTCCTGTGTGATAACCCATGGGATGAGCTGCAGTTTTTAACCCAGGCGGCCGAGCAATTGCAAGCCATGGAGATCACCGCTAAAAAACTCATGGCAGGAAAACACACCACCTTCCGGATGCCGTCCGGACCGGTATCGGCCCGTAGCCTGATGGTGGCGGATCTGACTGCGCAAACATCGGTCCGCTTGCAACAACAGGGTTTAGGCGCCGGGCGCCACTTCGGTTGTGGGCTATTCCTTCCCCAAAAAGGGATAAAAGCCGTCAATGCTGAAACGGACTAGTTGATTCTCGAATTGAAATACAGATAATAAGCACCCTTTGTAGTTCATATTTGGCATTCGGGCTTCACAGCAACAACAATTGAGAGGAAACGGCGATGGCCTATGAGATTAATGGTAAAACCGTCGAGACTACTGCGAATGGTTACTTGGTTAATACCGAGGACTGGAACAAAGAAGTGGCAGAGCGAATCGCGGTACAAGAAGGTATTATGGAATTAACCCCACGGCATTGGGACATTATTAATTATCTACGCGAAGAATATTTCAATAATAACCAGAATCAACCCAACGAACGCACCATCCTAAAAGCCATGAACGATAAGTGGGGCAAGGCAACCTCCAAAGATACCTACGACTTATTTCCACAGATGCCCTCGAAACAAGGCGGAAAGATCGCGGGTCTACCCGAGAGTCGCCGCAAAGGGGGTTATTAATTTCTCGTTTCTATCCAAATTGGATATAGGTTAGGGGTTGGAGCCGGTGCTATATTTTCGGCTCACGTGGGTCTTGATTTAGCAACGACCTGGAACGAATTACACTTCAATGCGAGGTAGCCATGAGCGACAAGACAGACAAGATTCAGAAAATGCTCGAATTGCAAAAGAAATTTATGCAGTTTGAACACGAACACGGCGTGGATTCCGAAACTTATTATGCCGCGTCCGCTGAACACCCGCTGCACAACTATCGCCAGCAGTACCAGGAGTTAGCCAATGCCGTATGTAATCTGGCCCACGGCGAAAAAGGCTCAAAACGCGATTAGGGGTAAGGCTACAAGGTTAGTTCGAGACAAAGCCGCAGAAATGCGGCTTTTTGATTTATTATCAATGAGTTATCGGATGATCTTAAAGTAAGTCGTATTTACATTAGAATAGCAATATAACCTGCTGTTATTTCTATAGTTATAGCTCAGACCACATCCTAACCAAGTTCACATAGGTGTGGTCGATTTTTTGGGTATCCGGATCCGCAGGCGAGGTTTTTAACCACCGTTCACGCACATGATTGAGTTCATAGAGTAACTCGCGTTGCGCAGGATTGCGGATCAAGCTTTGTACCCAAGTGACGGCCACCAGCCGTTGCCCTGCGCGAACCGGAGTGACTTGATGCAGGCTTGAGGCCGGGTAGATCACCGCGTGTCCGGCCGGGCATTTGATGCGCTCTTGGCCGTACTGGGTTGCGATCACCAATTCACCACCGTCGTACTCCTGGGGTGCATTTAAAAATACGGTGACCGCGATATCGGAACGGTAACGCTGACCGGCAGGCCCCATGACGGGGTCGTCGATATGCTCGCCATAGGCTTGGCCAACCGTGTAACGGGCATAAAACGGCATGGCGATACGGTGTGGCAGCACCGCCGACTGAAATTGCGGGTGCTGGACCAATACCGACATTACCAGATGATTGAGGCGATTAAGCTGCGCAGCGGTGTGCTGCATTTCAGAATTATTTTTAACCTGTCGTGCTACATCGCCGGCCGAGAGTTTCCCATCGACAAACGGCGCCGCCGCGAGCAATTTTTGAATCTCGGTGAGGTTCTCGGCGGGCAAGACCGCGGGTATTTCCACCAGCATATGCGCTATAGGGGGAGGGATGATTTCCCGTTACAATAGATTGACCCAGTGTATAGGAATTTAAAATGAAACTAAATGTACAAATCGATGACAGCCTGTATCAAGTTGAAGTGCCGGACGATATGCTCAGCGAAGCCAAGGCTGTTTTTCAAAAAATAGATCGTGATCTCGACGCGGGCTGGCAAATGAGCCGTGAATGGATAAGCAGCCTTGATGCCGCGCAGCGTTGTCAGGTGGCTGCCGATCGGTTATTAACCGCGATTGAAAATAATAATCAAGCCAGTATAACCATGATGGCGGGTTACATTCTGAATAAACTACCCACTATCCGCAGTATCCATATCGACACCACCGGCGATATGACCCAAACCCAGATTATTTTGTGAAACAACCCTGATCCTAGCGGGAAAAATTTCGATTCTTGGTTCTTCGCCTGGCTAAAACCGCTGTGGTTTAATTCTACCCCTGTGTTTGATCAACAATAGCGCCACGCGTATGAAGCTGATTATCAAGCGTTCTGCAAGTAATCCCATTGAATATCATAATCCTGAATCCAGTGGTGACGTTGGTGGTGGGCGGCTGTCGCGGTGCAGGTGACTCGCTGTGAATACATCCTTGTACGCTCGGGGGCGGCATCCCTGCCGCCCACGGTCACCTGCACCGCGACAGCCGCCCACCACCAACGTCAGGCAAATACCACCCAGGTGGTTGCAATGTATTTAATCCCCTGTTGCAGGGTGACACCGCGGTGTTCGTGAGTCCAGAAGGGGGGGAATAAAATTAATTTGCCGGCTTCGGGTTTTATTGCGACCTGCTGATAAAAAAATTCGGTCTCTCCCCCCGGGCCGGGGACATCGTTGAGATACCAAAGCGCCACCAGTTGACGCTGGCTGAACTCGTGGCTGCCCCCGTCGATATGCCAGTGATAATGTTCACCCGGCGCGGTGCGTTGCAGGGCGTAACCCAGGTCTTTAAATTTACCTTTAAAATATGGGAAGGTCTCGCGGAATTCGACGATCGCCTGACCCAGGGATTGAAACAGGGCGCGATCCACGTCTTTCCAGTGGGGTTTCCCGCTGACGACTAAATCGGTGGATTTTTTAATGCTACGGTCTTGGGTGGCGCGTTGGCCTACCCGGCCCAAGTAGTGTTCGTCTTGATGGGTTTCAAATCGGGTGATGATTTGCTGGCAAAATTCCGCACTCAAGGACTGCCGTTTTTCAAAGATAAAACTATTGGGCGTTACTTCAACCAGGGTTTTTAAAGGCAACAGCTGTTTTTCACTGCTCGGTTCGGATGACATAGCGCAAGCGACTATAAACGGTGTTGTTCGATCATGCTCACCAGGGCTTGATTAAACGACTCTGGATTGTCCTGTGCATAGGCCAGCACGTCATGACAGAGTTTACCCCAATGCTCAGCCCCTTCTTCCGCGATGGCATTTAGGGGACCACGGTCAGCGCAGCGATGCCAGGTGTCATAGGCGCTAACCAACCCCGGAAACAGGTGTTTACGCATCGGAGTGAGATTTGCCAGGAAAAAATGCAGTGACCCCGGTTGTTGCAACGCCAATATCTGTGGTAGCGTTGAAATACAATCGGCATACAGGTCACGGATCGCGCGTAACATAACTTCCAGTTTAGAGCGCGGTGTTTTGAGTAATAATTCTTCCCAGGCCCCGCCAAAGCGGTGATGCGCCATGACCTCGCCGATCTCGTGCCACAACGCCGCCTTTAACTCCGAATGGGTCATCTTGTCGAGGGCCTGATCAACATCCGTACTAAAATCGTATTCGGCGAGCGCTCGGCCGAGGGCATTGTCGGGTTTGTTCCATAACCATTGCTCGTATTTTTCCCACAACATGCGGCGCAGGGCATCACGCCGGAGGTAAATCGTTTTGCCCTGACTCATCGCCGGGGGCGAGGTCAAGTCACAGGCGTATTCATCGCCGGCGACGTAAATATCGTATCCTTGGTGTTGTTCATGGGTCTCCAGCACGCCTAAAAAGAAATGCGGCTTCACGTTGTAACCAAAACCACCGCTGTAGATCAAGTGATGGGGTTGCAGCGCGGCATTAATCGCGGTGCAATCGAAGGGATCGTGGCTGTGGTCGTCGATGCGGATCGGGGCGAACTGTTCTTCCTCAAGGGCTTGCCAGAGTTTTTCTCGGTTCCGAAGCCATTCGCCCACGGCGTGGTTTGGTAAATTATCCCCGTAGTTAAACCCGTGTTCCCAGCGGTAATACTCGCGCATTTTCATCAAATAGATACACAGGGTATAGTCGCTGGCCGTATTGGCATCGGCGATGTGGCAATTTTTCTGTACGGTTTGTTTAATACTGCTAAGGTCGAGGTTCATAGTGAAGAGTGTAGGTGGTTTTAGGGTTGTTAGTTACTTGTGGCGACAGCGACAATCCAAGTAAACTATGCTTACTTCTAGGCTAGCACGGCCTTTGTCGCGATGCCAGTGACCTGGTTCGCTATCCGGTAAACCTAACATCTGCGCGTGAATTACACGCGGGAGCGGCTCAATGCGTGTCAAGAGTAAGTGGAATGTTAAGGACAAAACCCATAGCATCGAAGAAGTCGCCGGCGCCTTGGCCTATATCGCCTGGCGAATTGCCCAAAACGCGGTGTTGAACCTCGAAAACAACGATTTTCAAACCGATACCAATCAACAACGCCTGAGCATCATGGCGGAATTCTTGTGTTTCACCCTGCACATTATTGATCGCATGACCATCGAGCGTTTCGATGCCGACGAACGCGTGCGATTTATGACGGAAATGGCGAATAAATCCGCCAAAAACATCCACGACAATACGAAGGAAATGTTAGGCGAGGGGGAATACCGTAAACCGTTTATCGAACTGCTCAATAACCGGATGGCGGAATACGCCGAGTTTCAATACGATGAAAAAGAAGGGCCGAGTTTTCCCATGCGACGTTACTTTGGTAACTTTGTCACCGCCCAGATGGGGGAAAAAAACCAACGTTGGGTAGGGGACCAGATCATCGACGTTGAAGCCCCCGACATTGTCGCAACACTTACGCGCTCGGTACCGAATTTATTCATGTAAACCACCGGCGGGTTAACCACCCTGCCGCTAAAAAGCCGGGTTACCCCGGCTTTTCTGAGGGACGCACACCGAATATTAATTATTTCTTAGCCCACTTCTTGAAGTTAGTGGTTTCGTGTGCTGTACCGTCTTCGTAGCCGGCGTCATAGGCTTCATTGGTACGTTGCTCTTCACGCTTGGGGTTTATCAGAAAACCACCTTGCCAACCCTGGATGTATTCCGGATCGGTACCGGCTTTTTCCATCACAGTGATATGTGCATTGTACGTTTTCAGATCAGCTGCCTTCATTCGTCTTCTCCTGTTTACTGTCTATTAAAAATGAACCTGAGTTATTTAACCGGCGGTGAAATGCGCGAGCGCCTTGCCATTATCCAATACCTGCCGAACCCGCGTGGCCGCCGTGGTTAAGTCGGCGGCGCGTCCTAAGTGGCGTAACACCAGGGCCGCGGCATATATCAGTGAATCACGCGCCGGCCCGGGTTTACCGTGCAGCGCCTCCAGCCCGACTTCGGCGGTACGCGCGGCCACGGCATCGGGATCAAAGGGGTTGGCCACGGCGTCGGGTTTGTGTTCACTGGGTTGCAGATCTTTGGGCAGGGGGATGGCCCGGGTAGTCTGGTGTATCCCTAGTAATTTAGGATCAAGATCGGATTCCTGTTCTTGACCGCGATCGTGATAGCTGTAGAGTTTTGCGGTTTGCTGTAACGATGGGATCACCCCCCCCTCTACACCGCGTACCACCATGGCGCTGTCGAATCCGGCAAAACGCGCCAGTTCTGAATAAATCGGGGGGTAGGCCTTGTGGACATAACCGGTTAATAAATGGGTTTTACGCCGACCGCGGATCGGTCCGACCAAGACTTCAACCGTGGTGAGCACTTGGCGTTTAATCATACGCGCACGCAAACTGGACAGGTTGTGCAACCGAGGCGCGAAGCGATGTTGATCGACATAGGCCCAGGCGAGGTCCGGTTGTGCTAAACGTGCCGCCGCTTGCGAGGGACTCAGATCAACCGTTTTGCCTGCCGCGCGTAATACCTTGCGTTGGGTCACGCCGTACTTCGGCCCCATCAGTTCAACCCCGTGCGATACGGTGGGCACACCGAGCGCGCCCAACACCGCGGGAAGAAACGCCACCACCGGTAGACCGCGCGAGTGTCCATCGTAGGGATCACCGATATCGAACACTTCATCCACCGGGGCTTGGGTGAGCGTCATTGCCTCAAGAATGGCCTTGAGCACACCTTTATTCTCATTATCGGTTTCACGCTTCATGCGTAAGGCAATAAAAAACACCGCGGTTTGCACCGGATCGGCATTGTCGGACAACACCTGTGCCATAGCCGCATGCGCCTCATCCAACGAGAGGTCCTTGCTATACTCGGGGCCGGTGGCAACCTTTTGAATGCTGGTACGCATCGCCAGTTGACCGGGTGTCAGGGCAGTGACCGGAATCGCGGTCATATCATCATCTCACCTGCAAAGGGTGGCGGAAGTATAGTGATGCCCTCCAGTGGCCTACATATCCCGATGGGGTAAGAACTAGGGGCATTCCCAATCGGGATATGTTCCGTCGGCAGACTGCGGGTTATGGTGGAATAGGTTGATAGATGAAGCAGTTACATAAGGGCAGGATTAATGACGGTCACCAACGATATCAATTTAGCCAGTGCAATGGCCGCCTTTGAAGCCAAGCATTTTTCGCGCGCGATGCAGCTGTTTACCCCGATTGCCGAATCCGGAGATGCCGATGCGCAACACCGCGTGGCCATCATGTTTCAAAACGGTCTAGGGGTAGCACGTAATTGTCCCCAAGCGGTGAAATGGATGAAGGCGGCGGCAGAGCAAGGTCATGCCTTGGCGCAACACGGGGTGGGGTTTATGTACCTTGAGGGTGAATGTGTCGATCAAAACAGTGCCGAGGCCGTCAAGTGGTTTCGTCTGGCAGCGGAGCAGGGCTTGGCCGGGTCGCAAACCACCTTGGCGATGATGTATGAGCAAGGCAATGGAATCGCCCAGGATCTGGAGGAAGCCAAGAAGTGGTACGCCAAGGCGGGGTTTTGATTATCGTTATTGAATATTGTTGAGCAGGACCGCGAGGCTAAACCTTCACAGGTGACTCGCCGTGAATACGTCCCTGTAGGCTCGGCGACATCCCTGTCGCCGACGGTCACCTGTGAAGGTTTAGCCTCGCAAGTCCGTTACCTGGGGTGATAATTGCATCAAAAAAGCTCAACACACATAACAACTTCTACCGTATCTGACGCACCCAAAAGACGTTTATGCCCGGAATATAGAGAGTGGATACGAGTGCTAGGTCGGTTTTATGTTGGGCGTGTAAATTCATACTTGTAAAGAACTTGCGCAGCAAACCCAGTTTATGTAACAGGCGGCCGCAGGGATGCGGCCGCCCAGCGTACAGGGATGTATTTACAGCGTGTCACATAAACTGGGTTTGCTGCGCAAGTTCGCAACCTCCATAATGTGCTGCACGGTAATACATAACAATGATGTAATCACAGAATATAATCAAATCGACAGAGGATCTAAATGCGTCCGGCGTTATTAGCACAAGTACTAGAGCGTGAATTCAACAGCACCCAACAGGGACATCATACCCCGGTGATGTTGTGGGGGCCGCCGGGAGTGGGTAAATCGCAGATGATCGCGCAAGTGGCCAAGCGCAATGACGCCATGTTGATCGATATCCGCTTATCGCAGATGGAACCCTCGGATCTACGCGGCATCCCGTTTCGGCAGGGAGAGTTGGTGGAATGGGCGATTCCCGCGATGTTACCCGACGCCAAACGTCATGGGGCGCGGGGGATATTATTTTTGGATGAAATCACCTCGGCTCCGCCCAGCGTGTCGGCGGCGGCCTATCAATTGATCTTGGATCGACGCCTCGGTGCGTATCAAATCCCAGAGGGCTGGGCGATTTTCGCGGCGGGCAACCGCCAAGGGGATCGCGGGGTGACCTATTCAATGCCTTCACCCTTGGCCAACCGGTTTTCACATTTTGACGTGGATATCAATGTGGATGATTGGGTGGCCTGGGCCTACGCTAATAATATCGACGATCGTATCATCGCGTTTATCCGCTTTCGTCCCGAATTAATTTTTGATTTTGATCCGGCGCACAATCCTGCGGCGTTTCCCTCGCCGCGATCCTGGGAATTCGCGCATCGGGCGATACAAAAATTTGAACAGCGGCCCGAATTATTATTGGGAGCGCTGCAAGCCTGTGTTGGTCAAGCCGCGGGCATAGAACTAAAAGCGTTTATCGATAATTTGGATCAAATGCCCGACTTGGATGCCATTGTGCGCGGCGAAGCCGTGCCCGCGCCCAAGGCGATTGATCTGCAATACGCGGTGGCCACCGCCTTGGTCGGGCGCGCGATTCGCGCCAAGAGCACCCAAGAGGCGTCACACGTGCAAGGCCACATCTTGAATTATGCCGGTATGTTCCCGCAACGCGAGATGGGGGTGATGATGGTGACCGACATGCACCGCGCGATCGGTGAGTCGATCTTTAGCGTGCCGCAATTCGCCAAGTGGGCGAACGACGTGGCGGAATTAATGTTATACGATGCCTGAGTAGTATGGAACGGCTCGATATCGAAACCAAATTGGCGGCGGCGCGCACGCGATTAATTGTCGACAAACCGTTTTTAGGCGCCTTGGTGTTGCGTTTGCCGTTGGTAATGGCCGATCCCGCCTGGTGCCAGACCACGGCCACCGACGCGCGACAATTTTATTACAATCCGGACTATATCCAACAATTAACCCTGGCCGAAACCCAATTTATTTTGGCGCACGAGGCGTTACATTGCGCCCTGTCGCATTTTGCGCGGCGCGAGCACCGCATCAAACACCGCTGGGATCTGGCCTGTGATTATGCCATCAATCCCTTGTTGATCAACGACGGTTTAACCGCGCCGCCGGGTACCCTGTATGAAAAAACCTACGACGGCATGACCGCCGAAGAGATCTATCCGTATATTAAAGATAACGAAAACGATCAGACACTGGACCTGCACGTGTATGATCGCCCAGAAGAACAGTCGTCTAAACCCAACGATCGCCCACCGCCACCGCCGCCACCCGAACCCAAAAACCCATCGACCGCGGGACAAAATCCGCAGTCGCAAGCCGATGACTCCAGCGGCGGCGCGCCGCAACCCCCACCCTTAGATCACGATGAACGCGAAAACCTAAGCGTGCAATGGCAGCAACGCTTGGCCGGTGCGGCGCAACAGGCACAACAAGCCGGTAAACTCAGCGGCGACCTGGCGCGCTTAGTGGATTTTCTGTTGCAACCCAAATTACCCTGGCGAATGTTGTTGGCGCGTTACATGAGCGTGATGGCGCGCGATGATTACAGTTATACCCGGCCATCGTCGCGTCGGGGAGACCCGGCGGTATTTCCCAGTATGCGCAGCAGTCAACTGGAAGTCGTCGTCGTGATCGATACCAGCGGCTCGATCGCGGCCATGGAAATGCAGGAATTCATTACCGAGATCGATGCCATCAAGGGTCAGATGCGGGCGCGGATTATATTACACGCCTGTGATGCCGTATTAGCGGCTGATGGTCCCTGGTCGTACGAACCCTGGGAAGAATTCTCCTTACCGCGCGATTTCAAAGGCGGCGGCGGCACGGATTTTCGTCCGGTATTTCACTGGGCCGCGGGTTTGGATCGCGCGCCCGATCTGCTCATTTATTTCACCGATGCACAAGGGCAATTCCCGGCGACCGCGGCGTACTTTCCGGTGCTGTGGCTGGTGAAGGGTAAAACACCGGTTCCGTGGGGACAGCGGATTCAATTAAATTAAAATTAAGGCGGTGATGCCGAGCTAAAACCTATTCTTCTATACCGATCCAGCTACACTTCCTAAATCTCTATTAATCAATCTCACCGCCTTTGGGGAGACGGTATATTAAGAATTATTCGCATGGAACGTACCCACCGCATTCACAAGATCATCACGCTGCTGCACCAACGCCGTACCCCTATTCCCGAACGGGAATTATGCGAAGTATTAGCCGTCAGCCGCGCCACCGTGCAGCGTGATATTCAGTATTTGCGTGACGCGTTCAGTGCGCCGATCATGGGGATCAGCGGTCGTGGCTATTGTTTTGATCCCACCAAACCCGCCTTTGAATTACCAGGATTGTGGTTTACCCCGGGCGAAGCCCATGCCTTGATCACCTTGCAGCAGATGCTCAAGGGTATTGAACCCGGGTTATTAGAACCGGTGTTACGCCCAGTCCAAGAACGTATCGCGCGCTTGCTGCGGAAATCCGACCATACGCTCGACGAAATTAAACGCCGTATCCGCATCTTGAAAATGGGGCAACGCCGTATCGAACCCCGCTATTTTGAATTGATCAGCCACGCGGTATTGGCGCGCCAGCGGCTGTTCATCCACTATTATAACCGCGAGCTGGACCAAGACTCGCAACGGGAAATTTCACCGCAACGCCTGGTGCATTACCGCGACAATTGGTACCTGGACGCGTATTGCCACGTAAAAAACGGTATCCGCATCTTTGCACTGGAGTGCATTCAAAAAGTGGAGTTACGCGAACCCGCGGCGCGCACCATCGCGGATACAAAACTCGATACGGAACTGGCGAGCAGCTACGGTATCTTCGCGGGGCGTTGCACCCAGACCGCTGTATTACGCTTTAACGCCCACCGCGCCCGCTGGGTGGCCGGTGAAATCTGGCATCCCAACCAACGGGGCTACACTGAACCCGACGGTTGTTACCGACTGGAGATTCCTTATTCCGATGATAGGGAATTGCTCATGGACATTCTCAAGTATGGCCCGGAAGTGGAAGTTCTCGCTCCCAAAAACCTGCGTGCCCGCGTGCGCCAAAGCCACGCCGACGCCTTGCAACACTACCAAAAACCACCCGACCCGGCCTCACCGCATGAGACTGGGAGTGTGGTACAACGGTAACTGCCCGATGGGGGTTTGGTGCGGCAAAATCGAATCATGACTCAAAAATTACAAACACAACTCACGCCATCCCGCCTCAAATCTCTGGCAGGCGAACGCGGCTATGACCGCGGTGTGGAGTATTTCAACTGCGGCGCGGTAACCGATCTGGTAGACACCGGCACCGCCATCAAGGCGATCGTGATGGGGAGCTATGAATATCACGCCAGTTTGTTCATGACCGGCAAGCAATTAGACTATGACTGCGACTGTCCGGTGGGTGCGGACGGCGAGTGCTGCAAACACGTGGTTGCCACGGGGCTGACCTGGCTGGCACAGGGGGAGACGGGCACAAAAACCACATCGCAAACTAAAACAGCTAAACAGGACGAGCCGCTAACCGCCATCCGAAATTATCTTGCCAACGCCAGTAAGGAACAGCTCATCGCTATCATCGCCGAGCAGGTGGAAAACGATCCCGGTCTGCGCAACCAACTGCACGCCAAAGCCCTGAGTTCACAAACCGTAACCGATATCGACAGTCACAAGGCATTTATCCGCAATGCCATACAAACCAAGGATTTCATTGATCACCACGGCATGCACCGCTATATCCAATCCGCATGGGCTGTTATCACCCTGCTGGAAGAATTGATGCGTGATGGCGCAGTTGCGCAGGTCGTCGAACTGGCGGACTACGCACTGTCACTGGGTTACACCGCATACCAAAACGTCGACGATTCGGCGGGCGACTTCGGCCAGATAATGCGCACTATTGCCGCGCTGCATCTCAAGGCCTGTCTGCAGGCGCAACCTGATCCTACGTCATTGGCGAACAGCCTGTTCAAACTCGAAATGAAAGATGACTGGGCATTGGTGCAGTTCGAACAGTATGAGACCCTGCTGGGTAAAACAGGCTTGAAACAATTCAAACAACAGGCACAAGGGCAATGGCAAAAAGTCCCCGCCGGCACTATAAAAGCGGAAGACAGGTTTGCCATCAACCAACACTTCGGCATCACCCGGCTCATGGAACGTATTGCCAAACTCGAAGGCGATATTGATGGGTTGGTTGGTATCAAGAAACGCGACCTCAATTGCGCGTATCGCTACTATGAAATCGCCACTATCTATGCCGAGGCAAAACGCCATGACGAAGCCCTGCAATGGGCGCAACAAGGCTATCACGTCTTCGACACCAAACCGGATCCCCGCCTCACCGAATTTCTTATTACCGAACATCAGCGCCGTAATCAACACGACAACGCGATTCACTTGGCCTGGCAACAATTTACCCGGCAACTGAGCCTGGCACACTACCAGCGGTTGCAGTCGTGCGCTGACAAAGCCGGTGCCTGGGAATTCTGGCGTACAAAAACCTGGCAATGGCTGCGCAAGGATTATCTGGTGCCGCAAAAACCCCCTAAGCATCCTCGCTGGGGCTGGGGGCACGAAGGCCATTCACTGTTAGTGGAAATTCTGTTGTGGGAAAAAGATATCGGCGGTGCGCTGCAGGAAGCAACGCAAGGTGGCTGCACAGAATCGCTGTGGCTGCAACTGGCCAACGCGAGTGAAACCACTCATCCAGACGCCGCCCTGAAAATATACCAGGACCGCATCGGTGGCATCATCGGCCAAACCAACAACCAAGCCTACGATCACGCCGCATCACTGTTGGCGAAGATTAAAAAACTCATGCACCAACTCAAACAAACACCGCAATTTGACGAGTACATTGCGCAACTGCGCAAGGACTACAAACAGAAACGAAATTTTATCAAGAAGATAGAGACGCTATGAAAACAACGACAACATCGAAAGATAACTATCCGTATGGCGGCCAAGCCGCCACGGTTACTCCAGCCGCCGGAGTCAAAGGAACGATCATCCGTACCTTCGACGGCGGCTGTGCTTTTCGCGTGTATCACGATCAAAACACGTTTACGGATTATGACATACGCCACGATGATCTGAATGTCACCATCGATGCCGATGCAATGGCGGCGTTTTACAAGGTGGGTGAGCACAACATTCTTGACCACAGTCCGCAGGTACTGGGGTTGAGGGAAGTGGAGTAGGGTGTGCTTTAAACTTAGGGCAAGCATGGTAAGCAAAATAATGAAAAGCCAGCAACAAAAAAGGTATATCAATGCGTCGCAAGTTACTGTATTCCCACTGCCCTGGTCAGCCTATGTCCACTTGCTCGCCATCAAAGACCAGCACGCCCGCACATTCTACGAAACCGAAGCCCTGCGTGCGGGCTGGCCGGTGCGTCAGCTCGACTGGCAAATCAACAGCCAGTTTTATGAACGCATTACCGAGAACGTTCTATTTGACGTAGTTCTTAGAGTAGATCTGCCACGCAATGGCTGACGAATCTAGGATCACCAGTTATTATTTTACTAGTATTTTGTCGGTTGCATTTATTAGAGGAGTCGATATGAGTAAATACGAAATATCAATGGAAATAGCCGGGCCATTTGCTATGTGGTCACGTCCTGATACAGGTGCAACACCAACAAGCTACCCTATTCCAACATGGTCTGCGGCGAAAGGTATTTTTGAATCTATCGCATTCTTTAACGATGGCAAAGCCTGGATAAGACCCACACGAGTGCACATATGCAAGCGGAAAGGCGCTATCGGTGGAGGGCTTAGTTTTCAGAAATATACCAATAACTATCGTGGTATTTTAAGGTCTGCAAAAAGCATCAAAGAAAATAATAGTTTTCAATTTACAAGTCTCATACTTGCTGATGTATGTTATCGGCTATATGGGGTAATTGAAAACGGGAGTGGTGCGCATTTACAGAATGGCGATAACCCATGCCATGCGCTCCAGGCGATATTTCAGCGCAGACTCAGAAATGGGCAGTGCCATAAAACGCCAACGCTAGGCTGGAATGAGTTTGTTCCGAGTTATTGGGGGCCGGTAAGAGATGCCGATAATCCAATGCCTTGTCAGACAGAGGTTGATAAAGCGATAAATATTGATCTTGTTTCCATGTTGCAGCAAACATTTGACAGGGCGGTATCCGGCAATTATCAGCCTAGTTTTGTACAAGCCGAAAAGGCAATTATTAAGGACGGAGAGTACAACTATGCTTAATGAACTCTACAGCATGCAAAGGGGGTTGGAAAAAATCGGTGTGTTGCCACCCGTTAAGCATAATGATATCAAATCACCCGGAATGGGTACCACATTCAGAGTTCGTCTTGATTTGGATGGATGTGTGGAACGCGTCGAGTGGATAGATAAAGACAAAATCAAGGATACATGGTCGCTTAGAAATGGAAATAA
The DNA here is from genome assembly GCA_016194635.1 of Gammaproteobacteria bacterium. GTDB lineage: Bacteria > Pseudomonadota > Gammaproteobacteria > UBA6429 > Thiohalophilaceae > JACQBC01. The sequence goes on from JACQBC010000034.1 coordinate 120,329, forward strand.
AAATCAGTTTCCTGCAATTAAACTTGCCTTTCCTTTAATTCCAGAGGCGCATGGAAAATACAAACAATGGAAGGAAAACAATAAAAAACCTAAAGAAAATGCCTACAGAGGATTTATTCACGAACGAATTAAGGAATTTGGCATACTTTTAGAGGATATTACAGAATGGCCTGGCTACAGGAATAAGATTCTCGAAAGAAAAGAACAATTTAGCAATAATTACAAAGACGAGAATTTCTATCAGATATTCGATCGATATAGCAAATCCGGTAACAACGGCACCAATATCGTGCGTCAAGTGTATGCGTTAATAAGAGCGGGGTTAGACAATTTTGATCTAAAGGAGCTTAGCGCAGTAAGCGATGTCTTGTTTGGGACTGAACTTGATAATAAAGGGGTAGTTAAAGATGGGAAACGTGTAACCTTATTGCTTGACGTTATTCCAAGTAATGATATAGATCACTACGCCTCATCAAGACGAGAGGTTTTGGCTCTTTCCAAAGCATTATTCGAAATCGAAAGTCAAAATGCCGGAAATGAATCTACATGTGCTTTAACTGGTAAAAAGTGCCATGTTGTAGATGTTGCGTTTCCTGAAGAGAAACTTAGCATTGTCGGAGGCACCAAACTTTATGCTAAAAATTCTGAAACGAGTGGGCCAACTGTAGAACGATATAATAAATCCGGGGCGGGTTCGTACCACCTCTCCGATGAACTCAGTAAGAAGCTTGCGGCAAGTATCTCCCTAATTTCATCAGAAAAATATAAAGGAAAAACATGGTCAAAAATACCATCATCAACCGGTCGCGCACCCAGTTTGTTGCTGGCCTATTGTAAAGACGATTTGAGTCTTACACTGCCACGATTAATAACGGGCGAAGCTGGTATTGAAGATTTCGAGGATTATCAGGATGCTACCAAGACCGTGTTGGATTTATTCGACAGGAGCAACTGCACGCCTGATGCAATAGTTGAGATTGCAGAAATCATAGTCCTCGATAAGGTGAATAGGAAAATAAATTATTCAACAACATCCAGTATCGGCAGAATTAGGCAGGCGGCGGATGAGTGGCTGTCTGCATGTGAGAATGTGCCGGATTTTAAAATACGCGCACTGGTTGGAAAGGAAAGTAAACGTTTGTGTCCATGGCCAATAGCGCCAAGTTCGCTGGTTGACTTGTCAAGGAATAGATTTAAAACAAAAGGTAACGATATAGAAGTATTGATGCTTAATAGGAATGGAAGAAAAGTAAAACCAAATCCTTCAATTGTTTTTTCTGACTCAATGAAGATTTTCTTTTCCTTTAAACAGAGTAATGAACAATTGGCGTCACGTTCTCTTGCAAAGATATCGAATCAGTTTGAGCCTCTTATTTCCCATTGCGCATTGAGCAAAACGAATTCCGTTTTGGGCGACAAGAGCGCAAGGGTAAAAATGAATCCGAAGAACAACACGCAAGCACTGAACGCCGTCACTGTAATGTCGGCGCTCCTGTACAAACTTGGAAGAAAAAGTGAGGTGTATATGAACGAATTTGCATATCAATTGGGTCAGCTTTGTTCTGCCGTGGATGAATTGCATATAGGCTACTGCAAAAGCATGCGAGGTGGTGATATACCGAATACGCTGATTGGCAATCTAACTTATGGTATGGCTTTGCAAAGTCCTACAAAGGCACTGGCCGTACTGGCCACACGCATCAAACCTTATGAGACATGGGCTAAAAAGTCATTTGATAGAAAAGCGTGGATTGTCAAAAAAGACGGTAAAGTTACTGAAGATAAGGACGGTAAGCCACTCGAAGACAAAGCCATTAAAGCAGGAGTTTATGCTAATAGATGGCTTTCCGGGCAATCTAAAAAAATACACTCGCACTTTGCTGACAATACCCCGTTAATTACAGATACCTATAAAACTGAGTTAATGCTGGGCTATTTGGCGGGTAGACCATGCGAAAGCGAAATCAAGCAAACAAATACTAATGATACACAAGGAGAAATGTAATGAGCGCACCATTTAATCGTCATGTCGGCCTAATCATCCTGGATGTCACCATGTCCAATCCCAATGGTGATCCAGATATGGAATCAGAACCAAGAACCAGAGAACTTGACGGTCTTGGCATGATATCTCCGGTATCGTTTAAAAGAAAATTTCGTGATCTGGTCGAAGATAGGTCAGAAGTTTTTGAGAAAGCAGAAGAACAGTTGAAGCTTGGCTCAGAAACAAAAAATTGTTTTGAAATTCTAGAGCATCGTCATCGTAATGCAGAAAAACGAAAAGAAATAAAGTCAATGAATAAGGAATTATTTAAAAATAAATTCTGGGATGGTAGATTGTTTGGTAACACATTTTTAGAATCACTAAAAGATGCCGACTTATCCGATGAAGAAAAGGAAAAGAAAAAAGATGGTGGTTTTGACCATTTAATTAACACTGGGGCGCTTCAAATTGGCGTGGGCTTGTCGGTTGCACTAATCGACGTGGTTCGAATGACAACCACCAATAAATCTGGTGTTGAAGCTGACAAAGATCGTGGCATGGCACCCTTGGCATTCAGAGTGGTGCAACATGGCATCTACTGTATTCCGATTTACGCCAACCCAAGTATTGCAATGAAAACTGGTGCAACTTCAGAAGACCTGGAGCTGTTTAAGTTTATTCTTCCTTATGTTTATCAACATACTGCATCAGCAATTCGACCTCAGATTTCCATCCTGCATGCCTGGTTTGCCGAACACAAGAATACCTTGGGTTCATGCCCTGAACATCTTTTCATTAATGCGTTAACACCAAAGGTTAAAGAGGATGTCAGAAAACAAAAATTAAAACCAAAATCAGCAGCTGATTATGATATCCCAACAAAAAAAGATTTAGGTGATTTGTTAAGTCGCTTTAGTAAGGTTGAGGATCTGATGGATAACATATGAGTTACATCGCTCATACACCGCCAAAAGATAACCCACACCTTGCGCCTCATTTATACGCGGATCACATAAATGAGGCGCTTAAGTATGGACTGGCCTTGCTTGATTATGTTTTGTCATTTTCGAATTCTGGTGCAACAGAGAGAGATGCGTTCAGAAAAGCATTGACGATAGCTATTATGCTGCATGATCTTGGCAAACTGGATGAAGGCAACCAAAAGGTATTCAGGGGTGATATTCATGGGCGATTACCTGTAGATCATATTGAAGCCGGTGTGGCGATTGCTGCCGAGATGGAAAATGAACTGATAGGTTGGCTTATTCGAGGTCACCATGCTCCCGGTTTGCCGAGCAAAAAAGCCGAGAAGTATTTTATAAAGCAACTTGTAAGAGAAACTGGCTGCCAACTATCGGCCACATGCTTACGTGGTTTGCGTCATCGCCGAACAAAAGAAGAGGCCACTACTAAAGATGACTATGGCAAGCATTTTTGTGCTATTCAGGAGACCGACAAGAAGCTGGATTCATATAAAGAAAGACAGCGATCAGTCTGTGGACAATGGCCTGAAATACCGATGCCATTGCCTGACAGCGGACTGGCGACAAGACTAATGTTGTCGTGTCTTGTAGAAGCGGATCATCTGAGCGCCGCAAGCTACAGCAAAGGTGAATCCATGCCAGATTTTCATTCTGCGAATACCCAATGGGAAAAACGTCTAGTTGCACTTGACTGTTATGTTACTGGATTGGCGAAAAAGGGTGATGATCCAGGGAGTGCCCGCAATAAACTGCGCGCTGAATTCTATCAGCGATGTTATTCCGGCAATTTACTTGATTCCAGACTGGTAGCTTGTTCGGCCCCTGTGGGGCTGGGCAAGACAACGTCTGTAATGGTGTATTTGTTAAGAAAAGCAATTCAAGATGGCTCCAGCAGAATATTCGTAATAGCGCCCTTTTCCAATATCATTGACCAAACCGTCAAGGTGTTGAGAAAAGCCTTGATTCTGGAACACGAGTCTCCCGCAGAAATTATTGCAGCACATCATCACAAGGCGGAATTCAGTAACAAAAACATGCGACAGTATGCGGCTAGCTGGCATGCGCCGGTTGTGGTCACCACTGCGGTACAGTTTTTTGAAACCCTGGCTTCTGCGAACCCATCCAAATTAAGAAAATTGCACGCTGTTGTTGGCGCTTCAATCTTTATTGATGAGTCCCATGCTTGTTTGCCGCCAGAATTGTTGAGCGTAAGCTGGCATTGGCTGAAAAAGCTATCGGAGGATTGGGGCTGTAACGTCGTTTTTTCATCCGGCTCTATGGTCGAGTACTGGAATGACTCGTACTTGATCGGTGATGAAACAATGCACATACCCGATTTGCTCTCAGAGAGACTGAGACTAAAAGCACAGAAACAAGAATCGCACAGGCTTGAATACAGAAAGGTAGAAAATTCGTTCAATCTAGTGGAGCTTGTTGAATTTCTTAAATCCGAAGAGACATGGAGCGAGATTAATGAAGAGTGCAAACCATCTTGTCTGGTTATTTTAAACACAGTACAGTCTGCGGCAGTTGTAGCGGATGCGCTCGCAGAAGAGTTAGGAGATAAAAGCAGAGTACTCTGTGATAAGGCAGTGCTACATTTGTCAACGTCTTTGGCACCAAAGGACCGAGACAATATGCTGAAGGAGGTCACGCGACGCCAGGGTGAGACTGAATGGGATACCAAACATTGGTATCTTATTGCAACGAGTTGCGTAGAGGCCGGTGTTGATCTGGATTTTGCTGTTGGTTATCGAGAACAATGTTCAGTAACCAGTTTCTTGCAGGTTGCAGGACGAATTAACCGACACGATGTGCGTAACATCGCAGTTTTAAAGAACTTTACAATAAAACCAGAAGATGGACTAAGCCACCATCCAGGCTTTAAAGAATCATCAATAGTTTTCGATGACCTGTGGGCTGAAATTATAGATCCTAAAAATACGATCAATTCACTATGTACTAGAGCAATCCGAAAGGAATTCTCTAGATTTCCTGAGAAAAAGGAATTGTCTGAAGAATTATTGAAAAATGAGTCAAGCTGTAATTTTCAGCAGATCAATGATGACTATAGGGTAATTAAATCGAATACCATTACAGTTGTCGTTGATGCAGATATAGTTAAAAAGCTGGAATCTGGCGTGCCCGTTAATTGGCAACATATTCAGGAAAACTCTGTACAGCTTTGGGTGAATAAAGTTAATAAACTAGGTCTAAATGCTATCCAAGGATGTTCACAGGATAACATCTACTCGTGGATTGATATTTACGAATATGATCCTCACTTCTTGGGAATAATGGCTGGGCTTATTAAGCCTAATAAATTCTTTGAAGAAACCGGGGGTGTATTATGATATTTACCCTTCCCAACTCCTCATCTACCAAACCCATGACGGCAAAACTCGTCCGGAGGTGTGGCTGGCTGAGGAGCAGGTTTGCCTATCGCAAAATAAGATTCGTGTCATAAACAAGGCATGCGCATGAACCCCAAACTCCAGGTACTCGACCACGAAATCGCCACCGATATCCGGGATGGTATTGAATATATCTGCATCACCGACATTGCCCGATATAAAAACCCGGAACGGACGGACATCATTATTGGAAACTGGCTGCGTAACCGCAACACCATAGAGTTTCTCGGGATTTGGGAGCAGCTTAACAATTCGGATTTTAAACCCATCGAATTCGACGGGTTTAGAAAACAGGCTGGCCTGAACAGTTTTACCCTCACCCCCAAGCAGTGGATAGAGAACACAGGTGCTATCGGCATCCTCTCGAAAGCCGGGCGTTATGGCGGCACCTTTGCCCAGAAGGACATTGCTTTCGAGTTTGCCAGCTGGATTTCTGTAGAGTTCAAGCTGTATCTTATCAAGGAATTTCAGCGGCTGAAGGAACAGGAGTTTCAGCAGCTGGGCTGGGATATCCGACGCAACCTGGCCAAGGTGAATTATTTAATCCACACCGATGCCATCAAGGAAAACCTGATCCCGGAGACGTTAACCCCGCAACAGATCAACTTTGTCTATGCCAGTGAGGCCGATCTGCTGAACGTGGCATTATTTGGTGTCACGGCAAAACAATGGCGTGACGCCAATCCCGAACAAAAAGGCAATATGCGTGATCATGCCAATGTGCATCAACTGGTGTGTCTTGCCACAACCTCAACGGCTGGTAAAGCTCAATGCACTGGCCATTCGTCAAATGCGAGTGTTGATGGAAAACGATAATGGATGATCGGATGCTCGCCATCTCCGCCCTGCAACACTACGCCTACTGCCCGCGCCAGTTTGCACTGATTCATCTCGAACAGGCATGGGAAGAAAACCGCTTCACCGCTGAAGGCCGGGTGTTGCATGAGCGGGTGGATAGTGGTGTTGCCGAGCAGCGGCGCGGCACACGCTCCGAACGTGGTGTGTTGTTGCTCTCGCAACAGTACCGGCTCACCGGCAAAATGGATTTGCTTGAAATCGAATCGGGCGATCCTCCACGTTTCTTTCCTGTAGAGTACAAACGCGGCAAACCCAAAGTGGAAGACTGGGATCGCATTCAACTGTGTGCGCAAGCCTTGTGTATTGAAGAAATGCGCGATACCCGCGTTACCGAAGGGGCCATCTGGTATTGGGAAGTACGGCGTCGTGAACCGGTGGTGATGGATGATGCGCTGCGCGCTACCACGGTAGCGGCTATCGAAGGCGCGCATGCCTTACTGGCAAGCGGCAAAACACCGCCACCCACTGAGGATGTCAAGCGATGCCGTGCTTGTTCCTTGGTTGATTTGTGTGAACCCGATACTTTTCGGCGCGATCATTCGGCGCACTATGTCAACGTCAACGAACTGTTTACTGAGCAGGAATGACACAACCCGTGGTCGCTATTGCCCATCCATGAGCTTCGCGACATAAGTACATCCATGTACAAAAAAACAGGCATCAAGAACTATCGAATCGGATAGGAGATTTTTTATGGAGACTGACTTAACCTTGTTTGAAAACTATCAGATTCGGCGGGTATATGATGAAGAATCGGAAATTTGGTGGTTCTCTGTGGTGGATATTATTCAAGTGTTGACTCAACAGCCGGACTATCAAACTGCCCGCAAGTACTGGAACAAGCTGAAAGAACGGCTGGGCAAGGAAGGTAGTGAGTCGGTGACAAATTGTCACCGACTGAAATTACCCGCCGCCGACGGCAAATACTATCTCACCGATGTAGCGACCGCAGAGACCTTACTAAGGCTGATCCAGTCTGTCCCAAGCCCTAAGGCCGAGCCCATCAAACTGTGGCTGGCGAAAGTCGGCTACGAACGTATGCAAGAAATGGCTGATCCCGCGTTATCCCTCAACCGCGCAAGACAAACCTGGCAAAAACACGGGCGTAGTGAAAAATGGATTCAACAGCGCATGACGGGGCAGGAAACCCGCAACAAACTCACCGACTACTGGGCAGACCACGACATCAAACAAGGTGAAGAATTTGCCATCCTCACTAACATCGTTCATCAAGAATGGGCTGAAGTGAGCGTACAAACACACAAGAAAATGAAAGGACTCAACGATCACAACCTGCGCGACCATATGAGCGAAGCCGAATTGATTTTTACCGCGCTGGCTGAGTTATCCACACGCCAACTCGCTGAGAGCGTCGATGCCACCGGCATGGACGAGAACAAAGTTGCCGCAAAAACCGGGGGCAATATTGCCAAAAAAGCCCGCCTGGAGCTGGAAAGCAAAACCGGTAAAAAAGTTATCACAGCTGATAATTACTTGCCTTCTGCACGGAGACAGGCGTTGAAGAAATCAGGTCGGCATAAAACAAAGCGTGATAAAAAATAATTTATTCATACTATGAAAAAACTTCTCAACTCACTCTACATCACGCGACAGGAAAGTTATCTGCACAAAGAGCGTGAGACCATCGTCATCAAACAAGGTGACGACAAGCTGGGGCAATTTCCCGCACTCACTGTGGGCAACATTCTTTGCTTTGGGCAAGTATCGGTTTCTCCCTTTCTGATGGGTTATTGTGGTGAGCAGGGTATTGGTTTGTCTTTCTATACCGAATACGGACGATTTCTAGCACGTGTGCAGGGCAAACAAACCGGCAACGTGTTGTTACGTCGTGCTCAGTATCGCTGGGCGGATGAGGAGGAAAAATCGGTTTCTATCGCACGCCTGATGGTCGCGGCAAAAATTGCCAATGGCCGTACTGTCCTATTGCGCGAAGTGCGTAATCACGGCGCCAACTCCTTGCTTGAAACAGCGGCACAACGCTTGGCAACCAGCTTGCGACATGTTCACCATGCCAAAACCGTGGGGGAAGCCATGGGCATTGAAGGCGACGCTGCGAACGCCTACTTTGGGGTGTTCAATGAATTGCTGCATGGCAGTGGCTTTGCCTTTGGTGGACGGGTGCGCCGACCACCGACCGATCCTGTCAATGCGTTACTTTCCTATGCGTACACCTTGATAACGCATGAATGTGCTTCTGCCCTGCAAGGTGTGGGGCTTGATCCGTATGTGGGATTCTTGCATCAGGACCGCCCTGGTCGTGTGAGTCTTGCATTGGATTTGCTGGAAGAGTTTCGCGCCTCGTGGGCTGATCGTTTCGTGCTTACCCTGATTAATCGCCGTCAGGTTCAGCTCAATGATTTTGTCACCGAAGCCAGCGGCGCGGTGCGCTTAACAGAGGATGCGCGCAAACATTTCTTAGTCGCTTGGCAGGAGCGCAAGCAAGTAGAAATAGTACATCCGTATCTGGAAGAGCAGGTGCCTATTGGTTTGTTGCCGCATTGCCAAGCCATGCTGCTGGCACGGCACATTCGCGGCGACACTGAATACTATCCACCGTATCTGGTGAAATAGTCATGCTAGTACTGATTACCTACGATGTCAGCGTTGTCACGCCGGGTGGACAGCGTCGTTTGCGCAAGATCGCCAAGACCTGTAAGGATTACGGCATGCGGGTCCAGAATTCCGTTTTTGAGTGCGAAGTTGACCCGGCGCATTTCGTCATGCTGAAAAATCAACTGATGGAAATCTTCGATCCGAAAGAAGACAGTCTTCGATTCTATTTTCTTGGCAAAAAGGGCAGAAGAAGAGTCGAACACGTCGGCGCAAAACCCACCCCCGATCCCGTCTGCGATGCCTTGATTCTGTAATCGCTAACCCCCTGCTCTCATCGATTTCCTGTCAGGTTAGCGGATGGCTAATAGGATGATTTTTAAGAATTTGAGTGTAAACATGTCGTTTGTTAGGAATTTATTGTGTTAGATACCAGAGGTAAGCGGGAGTTTTATGTTTGGGTTTTTAATATCAGTAAGTTAGACTTGAATGGTCGCGCTCTACACGAGCGCGTGGATTGAAACAGCGATGATCGCCGAAGCGGAACACGAGTTGTTCGTCGCGCTCTACACGAGCGCGTGGATTGAAACCAAATTCCGAAGCTGGCGGCGTGGAGGAGTTGTGCGGTCGCGCTCTACACGAGCGCGTGGATTGAAACCAAGGCGCAGGGGACGGTCCGCTCGCTGCGCTCACGGTCGCGCTCTACACGAGCGCGTGGATTGAAACCCGCAAACCACGTTGTGCATCGTTTAGCGAATTCAGTCGCGCTCTACACGAGCGCGTGGATTGAAACAAAGCCATTGGCCAGCGTCACGCCGGAATCTCCCGGTCGCGCTCTACACGAGCGCGTGGATTGAAACCCGCA
>JACQBC010000033.1 GCA_016194635.1 Gammaproteobacteria bacterium
AAGATTGGGCAGGAAGCGTCTAATGCGGCGAAAAAATATGGAATGGGGGTTATGTTATTCGGTGCTAGTAATGGAATGTTCATGTATTCCGCACCAGTAAAGAATTTTATGTTGGACCATGCTTGGGCACGGCAGGTGGGGGCGTTAGTTGCAGCGAATTACGGGCCTGGGGCGTCCGCCGCCTGGGCTGCGTATCTTACAGATATAAGTGGGGGATCATTTAATGATGTTCTCAAATCTATTGCGTTGTCATATGTTTCTTCAGTTCTTACTCAACAAGTAAGTGGGATGAAATATGACTCGCTCTCCGATGTGATAAAAAAGGTTACGGTTAGTGGCGTTGTTGGAGGTACGCAGAGTGTTATGTACGGTGGAAAATTTTCCGCTGGGTTTAAGAAATCTGCTATAGTTACAGGACTCGAAATCGCTGCACTAAAAATGCGTGAGATTATGGTATCACAATCTAAAATTGATGATTTGAACGCAACAGGAAAAAGCGTTGGATTTCGTAGTGATGGGTTTAAGTTAGCGGGAGGTAGATTTAATATAGCCAATTTAGAGTCATGGCTTCCATGTGATCCGAATACAGGAAGTCCGCTAGGTGGGTGGCAAGGCGGGGAAGGAAGGTTCTTTGGAATTTCCTATCAATCTGGTAGTGTACTCGATTATGTTGTAGAAGCATTTGCTGGCCCACATGATTATCTAAACAGCGGGTATTGGTATGATTCTTTTGGTGATATTAAACAGATGTCTAATACGGCTCGATATTTCGGAGAGGCATTGAATGCTGTGAATGTGCTGGTTGCTACACCATTTGTGGCCGCATCTGTCGTTGCGCCACATAGCGAAATACTTTATAACCCACTGTATAAATGAATAAATTAGTAAAAAAGTTACTGTTCTTATTAATTGCTATCTTGCCAGCATGTGCGTTAAAGATTGTAAGCCAAGAATTTCAGCCTGTTGCAGATGCGAAATGGAAAATTCTCAAAGAGAATTCTGAAGAATTTGCTTCATTCATGTGTGCTGGGTTTAAATTGAATGCCTACAGTGCACCACTTCAGAATAAAAAAAGTTATACCGGTCCTGCTTTTTTACCGATATTTGAAACTAAACAACCAGTGAAATATCCTGAGTTGGAATTTTATGGCATTAATTCGTATCAGCGCAATATTTATGTCATATTGGATATGACGAAATTGCAAGATACTATAATATATACTCCACCTAAAATAGCTTTGGAGTATGGGGCTAAAATTTTTAATCCCATTAAGAGTTATAGTTATGGTGACGAAAATGGTGTCTTAAATTCATCTCCGAAATATATATACATTTTTGATCTTAATAGTATCGATATTGTAGAATACCGTATAAATTTTCCACAGAAAGTTTTGTCATGCGAGGTGGGTAGTCTTAAATATAAGAAGCATGATCTGATAGATGATAGAAATTTTGAATTTTTAGGCAGTCCTTGAACGGCACCATGAAAACCGGAGTCAGAGCGCAGACAATTACTAATATACCGTCGATGAATATAAATTCACTCTGAACATTTGTTAAAACCCACAAAGAGGTTGGAGTATGGCACGTAAACCCCACTTTACTTTAGCCGGTGTACCTCAGCACGTTAGACAACGCGGCAATCCTCGTCAATCGTGTTTTTATGTCATCGCAGATTACGGGCGGTGACGACAAGATTTGCAGGGGCCGCCGAAAAAAAATCAAGCGGTTATTCATGCCTATGTGTTTATGACAAACCCTGTTCACCTGTTGGCGACGCCTGGCCGCTCTTACAGCAGTACACCTATGATGCAAGACCGCGGTCGTCAATAGGTACGCGATGTGAATCGTACCTAGCAGCGAACGGGTACCTTATGGGAAGGTCGGTTCAAGGCAAGCCTGGTGGACGGTGAGGTTTATCTCCTCACCTGTATGCGTTATATCGAAATGAATCCTGTACGCGCCCCTATGGTGAAACATCCGGGTGAGTATGCGTGGTCAAGTTATGCAGGTAATGCGATAGGAAAAGCCGACATATTGCTGATGACTCATCCACTTTTCAACGCACTGAGAAATAATGCGGCCGAGCGTCAGTATGTCTATCGTGAATTATTGGCGTTTTGCATCTGAGCGGGTACACACTATTCGTGAGGCATTGAATCAAGAATTGGCGCTTGGAGGCGAGGACTTCAAGGATAAGATCGCCCTGGCGACAACACGCCAAACACGCTGTGGCATACCAGGACGTCCACGCGTGGAAGAAGCAGAAGCAATTTACTTTGTGTACTGACCCCGAATATTCCAAGCATTATTACAAAGGACTGACCACCACTAAAAGCCAAAGCCAACCGCACCAGGGAATTCATCGCGCGCTGGTGCAGATGGGTGTGTAACAGCAGTAGGTGTGGGTTTAATTTGGCCGTGTGCATCTTTCTGGCATTTTAGAGTCCCCGAAACTTGGCGATGGTTTTCTGAATGAAACACTAAAGGCACTCGGCAGAATTGGTCGTCATCCTAACGCATGGCATCATTCATGTCTTTTTGTAAACTATCAATCCATTTGATGGTTTTTGGGCCGAAAGAAAACGTTATGGCGGCCGTCAGTATGTCTCGCATGTAAAAAATATTTAGTGTAATCGACAGGGGTTGTCAATCTGTGTTTCCACGCGCAGGCAGCAGTGCTAATTCTCCCACAACCCCTCAAACCGCTTCGCCGTGATGCGTGTCATTATCCAATCACCCATAAACTTGGGCTATTCAAGGGGAAATGGATATGTTTTATTATTAGCATTTCCTAATATTCAATGTTTATAGCGCGATATCTTTTATCGGTAAGCGTTTTACTATACTCTCTAACAATCTATTACTCCCCCCCGCGAGGACCGCATGACCACCCTGGACGTGACGCCTAAGGAAGGCAAGAAAACCGAGCAGGAATTACGGGCGCAGCGGGAAAAAATCTATTGCACGGATACCCAAGGCGGCGCGCCCCGCACGCCAGGGGCGATCGCCCAAGCGCTGGGGCTCACCCACGCAGGCGATATTCCTCCGATGGAGGGCCGTATCACGATGTTTCACCGCTTGGTTCAACAAAACTTTGTGAGGAACATGGATGTTTTTTCAGAAAAATACACCCATTCCTGGAAAACCTATGTCTTCTCTCAACTTAAAGCTTATCATTCCTTTTTAGACTATGCCAAAACCCCTTACGGCGCGGTGATGATTGGGCGCGTCTTACGCGATAACTTTACATCTAATGCTAACAGTGCTAAACGTTTTGAGATATGGCGGATCGATGAAAGCGAGGCCATGGGGTCCACAAATCATATTCAATTGCCCGCCGGGTTTCCTTTACTCAAAAGATTGGCCACCGGTGACGAGGTTGATCCCAGCGCCATGATTCAACATGAGTTCGGCCATACACGCTTTTTCCAAGGATATAAGGCAGGAAAAGAAGTCTCGATTCAAGACGAGCGGATCGCGGTGATCCGCATGGAGAACCCAGCCCGGATGTACAATAAAAATGAACCGCGCTATGCGTATTATCATCCCGATCTCGGTGCCACCATCAATATCATCACCGGGCAGGTCAAACAAGGCATCTGGGCCACCGACAAAGCCGACCCGCGTATCTTCATAGAACCTGGCAAAAAGACGCCATGAAAGCGCTCTTGCTTGCCGGTTTAATGTTATTCGTGACGGCGTGTCAGGGCGCGGAGTCTGACTATGTGGAAACGGATAAAATACATCTGCTGTTTGGTGATTATGAATATATACGCTCGCACAACGAGACCATTGATGATAAAGAAAAAATCATTGTCGATCCTGATCTCCTTCGCTTCTCCATCCAAATGGACATCAAGCATATTACCTGGGTCGAATTCAGTGATGTGTCCGCCGAAGATCATACCTGCATCGGCCGGGGTTATTCCTGGGTTAATCATTACAATCATGCGTCCCCCTCTACGATAGTCTCGTTTACGCTCAACCCCATGGCCGGAATCCAGAAGATCGATTTTCGCATGGCCTTGCCGTGCGCGGTGTTCAACAAAGCTTTTTATTACCTCATCAAGGTAAAATCCCTGGAAGGGAATTATTTTGTGAGAAAGAAATTCCCGGGTATTCCACGGTATAACCGCTCGGGTGCACGGTGATTCTAATAACACGCCTGCGCGGTTCAAACCTATCGAAAGGTACCCTAGATTCTTCCAGTACGCCCCCGTGCTGCTGTTGTACGCATACTGCCTATAGAATAAGCTCGCCGCCGATAACCCGCGATACTACCAAAAACATCTTTGCTAAAAATATCGCGCAGGGGTGGCAATATCGCGCTACGATCACGTGGCAATCACTTTGGGTCGTGCCGTGGGGCAACTCGATACGTTACGTCGGATAGTACCTTTTATAAGACTTAGCATTTTATAATCGGCTAGCGCCATGAGCACATCAAAAATATCATTAGCGAAGCCTTAACCCTTATCTGGTCCAGAGCTTCTTTTATCCCTTTTAAATCATAGAATTAATATTTATAAGCGGCAGAGCGATGTGAACCCGCGTTAATACCAATGCCTAATTATTATTTGCGCCGGGAAGCGCATAGTGATCTGCGCAAGATTGCACAGTTTACAAAGCAACGCTGGGGTGTCGAACAACGTAAATGGATGTTGAACATCACTTATAGCGAAATAGGGTATCCATCCATTATTGATATCGAGTAGCGACGGCTCCCAGTCAGATGTACAGTGGGGACATTGCCTATTTACCCGGCGTGATAGCCGGGATCTTTTTCTACTCCGGGCGCTTCATCACCTTGGAAGACGCGCGGGCGCATGTCGAGACCTTGGTCGCGGGGTACAACAACGAGCAACGGCGCAGTGGAATCAAATTTGTCGCGCCCACGCAACGGCACCGTCGCGAGGATGAAGGCATACTTCATCACCGCAAATAGGTGTACGAGGTGGCGAAAGTGCGCTTTCCAGAACGCTGAAATGGGCGTGCTACCCGCAACGGGGATCACATCGCCAACGTACAGCATAAATCTTGTTCTGGTATATTAAAGTATGATTTGCCGGCTTTTGTACGTATCGGTCTTGTTGTTATGGGCATGGACAAATAGCAGCCTGGCCTCGTCCGTTGTGCACAGTAAGAAACTTTACAGCCGTCATTGTGCCGCTTGTCACGGTGTCGAGGGCAACGGCGGCGTGGGGGTGCCGTTGTCGTTGGCGGATTTGCATGCGGTCGTTGATGATGTGTATTTGCGCCAGACGATTCGATACGGTCGTCCTGGGCGGATCATGCCCTGATCAAACCTCAAGCCCTATTCCGAGGCAATGTTGATGCTGCAAGATATGATCACATTATTCGGTTATCAAGTCATGCGCGTACAGCGGGTGGATGTATATTACGTGGATTTTTTAAGGCGCCGGAGCTGCAAGCGGTTTTTGCGCGGTGGGAAGCCGATGTCCAAGGCATGTTGGATGGCTTGGCGGAATAATATCGCCTAGGATCTTTTAAATCCAAGGCCGATTAAACTCACGCCGATGATTATGCAGGCGCTACCTAGAATATGAAGCGTGCTGATGGGTTCATTCTCGAATTTATGGGAGAAGAATAATGACCATAAATACGTGGTGGAGTAGGCCCCATATACCAAGATGAGCGTTCCGCCCGAGCGGTAGGCCGCGACAAATAAGCTGAGAACCAGGATAAAGCTGGTCAAGCCCAAGAATAAATAACCATTCTGCCAGACATGGACTTCAAACATTTTACTCGCCGCACGTTTGTAAAATAAATTGGCTCCGGCGCCAAAAACCGCCGCGGTGAGGCTTAATAACAAGGGGATCAGCAGGGATTTTGGGCTTGGCATATTATTCCTTTTGTTCCTTAGTGGTGCGCGCTGATCATGCCCATGGTGTAGGGCGTGATTTCAAGTGGTGTGAAGGTGGTTTTTGAAAAACCCGATTGGTGACAAAGCGCCAGCAATTCGTTTTCAGTATATAGATAGCCACCCTCGGTTCTTAAGGCCAAACCAATGGCATATAGGCACGCGGCCAATTTACCTTTTTCTTGGGCTTTAAACACATCAAAGATTAGCAGCTGGCCGGAGGGCGCGAGGGATTTTCTTGATTTTTCCAAAAGCGATGTTAAGTTCGATGTGGTTTCTAAGTGAGTTATATTCCCCATGAGGATGAGATCAAATTTCTCGCTGCCAAAATCGATTTGATGGTAATTGCCCGGTTTAAATTCCAGGCGGTGGTGCACATCGGCCCTGGCGGTTTTGGTTTTGACATAGTCGATGATCAAAGGCCAGTCGACCAGGGTTGCGTTCGAGGTGGGATCGGCCGTTAACATCGCCAAGCTCCAAACACCCGAGCCCGCGCCTAAATCCAGAATCCTCAGATGGTTTTTTTCTGTACCGATTTTCAAAACCTGGGTTGCGAGCATGCTGCTGGGTTGCATCATCCAGTCAAGCGATTCGACCTGTTGAATATATTCTTTCTCGCTGGAGGCGGTGTCATCCATTTTTTTGAAGGGTTGGCCCGTATGCATAAATACCGGAAGGTGGTTCCAGTACTCTTGCCCCAACTGTTGGTAGGGACCGGACAGCAGTTTTAGCAGCGCGGTAGGATAAAAAGTTTTATCCTGGGCGGTGAGCAGTCCAATCGCCGCGAGGCCATCGAGCAATAATCGGCAAGGCTTTTCCTGCAACGCGGTTTGTTGCGCCAATTGCGCGGGGCTGATACCCGCCGCGGTAATGTGGTTGAATAATCCCATGCCGGATGCCATTTGAAAAATATACGCACAACCGTTCGAGGTCATTAAATTAAAATAAGCGTCCAAGGTTTTAGTCATCTCGCCAGAAGCCATAGGATTCCAAAAATTCGCGCCGCGCGCGTGAGGTTGTGTTTAATCTCTAAGGATACTTTATCGGCGGTTTTGAATCCAAGGCATTTTAGCGGTATGATAAATCGTCTGTCTTGGCCACGGGAGGTTCATATGGGTGCGCAGTGGAAAGCCAAAGGCCGTGAAGCGGCGGCGAACGCCAAGGGCCGGGTGTTTACCAAGCTGGCGCGGGAGATCATGGTTGCCGCGCGCGCCGGGATCGATCCCGATATGAATCCGCGCCTGCGCGCGGCGATGGAGCAGGCCAAAAAAGCCTCGATGCCGCGCGATACCGTCGAGCGTGCCATCAAGAAAGGCGCCGGATTGGATGACGCCGGTGTGCACTACGAGAAGCTCATCTATGAAGGTTTTGCGCCACACCGCGTTCCGGTGATCGTCGAATGCCTCACCGACAATACCAACCGCACGATTTCTAACATCCGTAGCTTGTTTCGCAAGGGCCATCTGGGCGCCGCGGGGTCGGTGTCCTGGGATTTTGATCACCTGGGTGTGATCGAGGCGACACCGCAAGCCGCTGGGGCCGATCCCGAGCTTGCCGCGATCGAGGCCGGTGCGCGCGATCTGGAACCCGCCGAACACGGCGCGACGCTGTTTCTCACCGAACCCACCGAGTTGGATGCGGTTGCGCGCGCCTTACCCCGTTATGGTTTTGTGGTGCAATCGGCGCAATTAACCTACCGCTGCAAGAATCCGCTCCGCCTGGGTGAGGCGGAACGCGCCGAGGTCGAGGCCTTTCTCGAAGCGATCGATGAGGACGATGATGTGCAGCACGTCTATGCCGGGCTGGTCTGATGCACTCCGCCACGGGACAAGCAACCACTTCCCCTGGGCCAATGTAGGCCCCTTCTCCCCCAGGTTGAAGGCGTAGAATCAGGAAGGTTCTTGCGCCGTTTTACGTGAACCCACCAACATCGCCTCGATCTGTTGCATTTCTTGCGCATTTAATTCACGCCACTGCCCCGGCGGGAGTTTCCCCAAGGGTATGTTCATGATGCGGGTACGCGCCAGGCGTGTCACCTTGTAACCCAAATATTCCGCCATGCGGCGAATTTGGCGATTCAGTCCCTGGGTTAATATGATGTTGAAACAATGCGAAGAGCGTTTATAAACTGGGCAGGGCAGCGTGACTGTATCAAGGATCGGCACCCCGGCGGACAGGGCTTGTATAAAGGCATCGTTAATCGGTTTATCAACCGTGACGACATATTCTTTTTCGTGCGCGTTACCGGCGCGCAGGATTTTATTGACGATATCGCCGTCGTTGGTGAGCAAGATTAAACCTTCGGACTCTTTATCGAGTCGGCCGATGGGAAAGATACGCGCTTTATAGTTGACCGCGTCCACGATGTTTCCGGCGATTGCCTGGTCAGTGGTACAGGTAATGCCCACGGGTTTGTGATAGGCGAGATACACCGCCTGGGGCTTGGCGCGCAGCGGCGTGCCGTTGACCGTGATGCGATCCGCCGCGCTGACCTTCATGCCGATCTGCGCACGCTGGCCATTCACTTCCACATGGCCTTGTTCGATCAACCGATCCGCCTCGCGCCGCGAACAGATGCCGGTGTCGCTGATGTATTTGTTTAGGCGGGTTGCAACGGTTGCGTGGGTCATGGGCCTATAGGCAAGGCTGTTTACGGCCGTTTACGTGTGTGATGCAATACCCGCAGTATTTGAACTTCATCATAACGTATACGGGATAGCAAAATAAAAGGCGTGGCGGAAACAACCAACTCGCGGGTGGCGCGTAATCGGCCTTGACGACCTACTAATGAGTCACATGGAAAGGAGACCCTCCCATCAAGACCGTCCGCCGCAGGGATGCGGCTGTCGAGTCTACAGGGAGGTATTGACGGCGTGTCTTGGTGGGAGGGTATCCTTTCCATGTGACTTCATAATAAATTAGGGTGTTCAAGTTGATAGTCGCAGGTGTCGATGATACGTTGTGCCATGACGGCCGCGCTACGTGGATTGTCTTCCGCAATATAATTACCGGTGTCATCGAGATCATTTAAAGCAAGCGTGGTCCACTTAAGCTCCACGTTTACCCCAATGTTTGGGCCGTTCAACGGCGGTGGCGTGTTCGTGCAGTTTGCCGCCGTTGGCCTGTGATAGGCCAGTACGGATAGCCTTGACCTGCCATTCTTGCAATGCGAGGAATTCCTCAATGGCCTGGGCAGCCGCATAGGACTTGGAACGGTCGGTAACCTCCGCTAGCACGGATAGGTGTTTGGCGACGTCTTTGGACACACGTACCGAGATCAATATTGTATCTGCCATGGGGTCGTAACCTTCAGCGCTTGCCAAGCAGTTTCAACACAACGTATTTGCGTTGCGCGCCGGAGTGTACCGTACATTCCGCCGTATAATCTTCGTAATCAATCCGAAACACCAGGTTCGTTTTATAATATTCGCCGTCCACCACCGGCGCCTCGCGCCAATTGCGCGGTTGCAGGTTCTGTGCAAGGTAGTGCTGTTCCACCAGGGTTTTACACCACCGCGATAATTCGTCAGGGGAATCTATGGCTTGCTGATCGTCGTGGGCACTCACCGACAGCGTCCCCAATAAGGTTATACCCAGCAACAAACCCAGTGAAATACTATAGTGTATGCGCATCGGCAGGTTATCCATTTCTATAATGTATTCATAGATGATACATAGATTCATAGTTTGCGCAAGTTACCCAGGGTTGCGCTGCAGTACTAATCGGGATGGGTCTGATTATTACTAAAATAATCAAGCTAGGTGTCCCCAGGGTGAACACGTCTGCGTGGTGAGGCTGATTTTTTCTTTTTCGGTGCATGGAGCAATGGGGATTTGATCAGTGTGAGCGGTGACCCCGGCACGTCATTAATATGCAGGGACGCCAACTTCAAATACTCCAGAAAAGTACGCGCCACCACTGATAACTGTTTACCCGCGGGGTAGACGACATACCAGTGACGCTCGATTGGAAAATCCTCGACGTCGAGGATCGCAAGTTGTCCCAGCGGGGCATCGAGCGCGAGGGTGTGCCGGGATAATACCGATACGCCCAGTCCGCCGACAATGGCCTGTTTGATGGCTTCGTTACTACCCAGTTCCATGCGTATCTTGAACGTAAGCCCGTGTTCGGCGAACAGCCGTTCGGTGGCCGCGCGGGTACCGGAGCCGGGTTCGCGCAGCAAAAACGGCTCCTCGGCAAAACGTTGGAGGGGGATATTTTTTTTACCGGCCAGGGGGTGATGGGTCGGCGCCAAGGCCACCAGGGGATTTTCCAGGAAGGATTCGGCGCTGACATCGATGCCTTCCGGCGGCTGGCCGAGGATATAAAGATCGTCGCGGTTGCCGGCCAGCCGTTCGAGCACGCGTTCACGGTTTGACACCTTGAGCGAGACCTCGATGCCGGGGTACTGTTGGTAGAACGGTCCGAGCAAACGCGGCACGAAATATTTCGCGGTGGTGACCACCGCGAGCCGAAGCGTACCTTGTTTGAGGCCCTTCATATCGGCCACGGTTTGCTCGAATTTGGCAAAGTGGTTGAACAACTCCTGGCAAAAATCGACCAGTGCGTGCCCGGCATCGGTGAGGTAAATCTTTTTGCTCACTTGATCGTATAAAGGCAGGCCCACGGCGTCGGTGAGTTTTTTGATCTGCATTGATACCGTGGGCTGGGTTAAGAACAATTCTTGCGCGGCGCGGGTAAAACTCCCCAGCCGGGCTACGGCTTCGAATACTTCCAGTTGGCGCAGGGTGCTATGGCGCATGGCCAGGGTTCTCATGGGGGAATATAGAGAATAATCTATCATATTTATCGATAAAATTGACTATCATTTATGATTTTTCGAGGTATGGTAGGCGCTCGATTGACACAGCACGTGACACATCCACTGATTGCCTAGGAGGCCATATGGGTAAGACAGAAACTGGCGGAGAACTCAAAGGCGCCGATCGCTACAAGTCCGGTGTTATTCCGTATAAGAAAATGGGTTATTGGGATGCGGATTATAAGCCGAAAGAGACCGACGTTATCGCGTTATTCCGCATCACCCCGCAACCTGGGGTTGACCACGAAGAGGCCGCCGCCGCCGTGGCGGGGGAATCTTCCACCGCCACCTGGACGGTGGTCTGGACCGACCGTTTGACCGCCTGCGAACTGTATCGCGCCAAGGCTTACAAGAGCGAACCCGTACCGAACACCGGCCCGGGCACCAAGACTGAACAACAGTATTTTGCGTACATCGCCTATGATCTCGACCTGTTCGAGCCCGGCTCGATCGCCAATCTGACGGCGTCCATCATCGGCAATGTGTTCGGCTTCAAGGCGGTCAAGGCGCTGCGCTTGGAGGACATGCGTATCCCCGTTGCCTACCTCAAGACCTTCCAAGGTCCGGCCACCGGTATCGTGGTGGAACGCGAGCGCATGGACAAGTTCGGTCGCCCGCTGCTCGGTGCCACCACCAAGCCCAAGCTCGGCCTGTCCGGCCGCAACTACGGCCGCGTGGTGTACGAAGCACTCAAGGGCGGTCTTGACTTCGTCAAAGACGACGAAAACATCAACTCACAACCGTTCATGCACTGGCGCGATCGCTTCCTGTATTGCATGGAAGCCGTGAACAAGGCCTCGGCCGCCACCGGTGAAGTGAAGGGTCACTATCTGAACGTCACCGCCGCGACCATGGACGAGATGATCGAACGCGCCGAGTTCGCCAAGAGCCTGGGTTCGATCATTGTCATGATCGACCTGGTGATCGGCTACACCGCCATTCAGACCATGGCCAAGTGGGCGCGCAAGAACGATATGATCCTGCACCTGCACCGCGCCGGTAACTCGACCTACTCGCGTCAGAAGAATCACGGCATGAACTTCCGCGTGATCTGCAAGTGGATGCGCATGGCGGGCGTGGATCATATCCATGCGGGTACCGTGGTCGGTAAGCTCGAAGGCGATCCATTGATGATCAAGGGCTTCTACGACACGCTGCGCGAGACGCACACGCCGAAGAATCTGGAAACCGGTTTGTTCTTCGAACAAGACTGGGCCTCGCTCAACAAGGTCATGCCAGTAGCCTCGGGCGGCATCCATGCCGGCCAGATGCACCAGCTGTTGCATTATCTGGGTGAAGACGTGATCTTGCAATTCGGTGGCGGCACCATCGGCCATCCGCAAGGCATCCAAGCCGGTGCGACGGCGAACCGTGTGGCGCTCGAAGCCATGGTGATGGCGCGCAACGAAGGCCGCGATTACATGAAGGAAGGCCCGCAGATTCTGGAGAACGCCGCCAAGACCTGCTCGCCGCTCAAAGCCGCGCTCGACACGTGGAAGGATATTAGCTTCAACTACGAGTCGACCGATACCGCGGACTTCGTTCCGTCCACCACGGCTGCTCGTTAATTAATTGAGGAGATACGCACCATGATGACTAATCCAGGTAATCGTTTGACACAGGGTCAGTTCTCGTTCTTGCCGGAGCTGACCGATGCGCAGATCACCGCGCAGATCAAGTACGCCTTGAAACACGGCTGGGCGGTCAACGTCGAATATACCGACGACCCGCATCCGCGCAACACCTACTGGGAAATGTTCGGCATGCCGATGTTCGATCTCAAGGACCCCGCCGGGATCCTGCTGGAGATCAACAACTGCCGTAAGACTTTTCCCAATCACTATATACGGGTCACGGCGTTTGACTCGGCGCGCGGCGTTGAATCACCGCGTATGTCGTATTTAGTGAATCGGCCGAAGAAAGAACCGGGCTTTGGTCTGGTGCGTCAGGAAAGCGAAGGGCGTAATATTCGCTACACTATCCATTCCTACGCGACCGACAAACCGGAGAACGAGCGGTACTAAGTATCAATGCAGTACCTCACCCGCTGCCGCAACGCGACAGCCCCCTCTCCCACGAAGCGGGAGAGGGTTTCCGGTGAGGCTTATATACCAAAGGCGTTGCTCACCCTCTGCCGCGATGTGGCAGACCTCTCCTCCCACCACGTCGGAGAAAGTTGGGCTGAGGGCCGTATTTGTGGAGTTGTCCGATGATTGAACCCGACCAAGATGCACTGCCTGAAACCAACGACGCTCTCATTGATCTTGAAGCCGAGCTGCGTGATTCCAATGTTCAGGAAGTGTTGGACAAGCTCGACCGCGAGTTGATCGGACTCAAACCCGTCAAGACCCGGATCCGCGAAATCGCCGCGCTGTTGCTCGTCGATCGGATGCGCCGTAAATTTAATCTGACCTCGGCGGCGCCCACGCTGCACATGTGTTTCACCGGCAATCCCGGTACCGGCAAGACCACGGTCGCGATGCGCATGGGGGAAATTTTAAAACGCCTGGGCTATGCACGCGAAGGGCACTTGGTCACGGTCACGCGCGACGATCTGGTCGGTCAGTACATCGGCCACACCGCGCCCAAGACCAAGGAAGTCATCAAGAAAGCCATGGGCGGCGTGTTGTTCATTGACGAGGCTTATTACCTTTACAAGCCCGAGAACGAGCGCGACTACGGCGCGGAGTCGATCGAGATTCTATTGCAGGTGATGGAAAACAACCGCGACGACTTGGTGGTGATCCTGGCCGGCTACAAGGACAAGATGGACAAGTTTTTCATGAGCAATCCCGGGATGCGCTCGCGCATCGCGCACCACGTGGATTTCCCTGACTACCGCGCGGAAGAGTTGTTGGCCATCGCTAAACTCATGCTGGCGAGTCAAAACTACCGTTTCAGTAACGAGGCCGAGAAGGCATTCGCGGAATATATTCCGCTGCGCATGAAACTCGAACACTTCGCCAATGCGCGTTCGATCCGTAATGCTCTGGACCGCGCGCGCTTACGCCAGGCGAATCGCCTGTTCGCGCGCCGCGGCCAGGCACTCACCAAGATGGACCTCATGACGATCGAACCCGATGATATCCGTGCCTCGCGGGTATTTAAAGAAGGCGCACTGGATCTCGACGGTGACGAGGGCGCCAATGGTACAATTCCGGTGTAAAAATATCTTCTCTCTGGGAATATGACAACAGGCGCGCTCTGGAAAGGGCGAGTGCAGTAACACTGAAACAATACATTTACCGGAGTGTCTATGAGCCCCGCTGATTTACTTCGCGCGATTGAAGAGTTTTTGGCGGCGCCGGAGCCTGCAGCCCTGCCAGTCTTGATCCAGTCCAGCGTCGATCTCGCCGACATGGTGGGTTGGGCAGCTGGCCCGATCGATCCCCAAGGCCAGCTGCATACGCGTATCCTCAGTTTGCTGGACAGGCTGCGCACTCGCTACGCGACACAATCCGATGCGAGCCTTGCCGCGCTACACGATGCCTTGGGTACCCTGGGCGACGCCATCGCGCGTCATGATCGTGATCTCTCGTCGGAACAAGACCCCGATGACGAGGAAACGTACTGAATAGCGTCCCGGCTGGACGAAGACCAATGTCACAGCGTACTTCGCGTCCCGACCCAATCCGGATTTTTCCAAAAAGCATTACCGCGGACTGCTATAATCGGATCCGTACCCTAACACGGCATTTAACCTTGCCGCTGCGCGTCGATTTACCCGGGCACCGCGGTTTACAAGCAGTCTTGGACTCTACGGAATGGCTGGTGGTGAATAGTCTTGATCAAGATGAATTGATCATGGCATGGATGGATTTCGCCGTGGCGCAACGGCAGGGCTTACAAGAACCGGTGCAATGTCAATTATATTTGTATCACATGCACGCGGGGTTGATCATGGGGTCGGTCCTGGATGATTTGCTGCAGGCAGTCGAGCGGACCTTCGCGGCGCCATAGAAAACACGATCAAGGCTCAAGGGTATCCGATAATAACCGTTCTGGATCTTAGGATTAGTACTATTACTGATTAGCCGCTGATCGGCTCGGTGCTATACTGAATCGGTCAAACCGATATTAGTGACAAACCGAGGATTGTCAGGGTGTCCCATTCCGTCACAAAAGTTCAACATCTGACCGGGCTGGTTTTTCTCGCCGCTAGTATTCCGTTACTGCTGTGGCAAGCCTCGCCCAATCACCAGTACGTATTTTCACCCGAGGCTTATGCTACCGCCCATACTGTGATGGAAACCTTCGCGGTGATTGTCTCGGCGTTAATATTTTTTACCGCCTATGGAGAACACGACACCTACCGTTTGACACGCACCATGCTACTGGGCTTCGCGGCGCTGGCGGCCGGGCTGTTCGATATGCTGCACTTGCTTTCCAATGTCAGCATGCCGTCCTTCGTCAGTGTAAATACTCCCCACAAGTCGATTGTGTTCTGGTTATACGGCCGTGCCGCCATCGGTGTGGGATTGTTGTTGTACGTGTTGTTGCCGGATAGGGGTTCGCTCAGTCATCGGCAACGCCGCGTTGGCGTGGTGACAACCGTCGCGCTGGTTAGCGTGGTGAGTTATTTTTCATTAACCCACCTGAACCAATTGCCCTTAACCTTTATTCCCGGACAGGGCCTGACAACGTTCAAGATTATTCTGGAGTGGGCCTATTTTGTCTTGTACGTAGGCAGCGCGGGCTTGTTACAGCTGCGCCGTCGTATGATCACCAATTGCGACACGCACAGCTTAGTGCTGGCCTTATTGCTGATGGCCGCTGGCGAATTATTCTTCACGCTCTACGTCAATACGGGTGATTCAGCCAACCTGATCGGCCATATATATAAAGTCATGGCGTATTATTATCTGTATCGCTCGATCTATGCTGAGGCGATCCGTTGGCCGTTCGATAGGATCCAACACATCCTGGCCCATGATGAGTTGACCGGTTTACCCAACCGCAAGGCGTTTACCGAACAGCTCGACCGGGCGATCCACGCGGCGAAATCCAACACCACCACGCTGGCCGTGTTGTTCATTAATCTGGACCACTTTCAGAACGTCAATGCGGTGTTTGGCCATCAACGCGGCGATATGCTGTTGATTAATGTAGCCAAGCGCCTCGCCGAGAGCTTGCCTGTCTCCACCTATGTTGCGCGTTTTGGCGGGGATGAGTTCGCGGTATTGATTAACACTATCAACGCCAGCCAGGCCGAACAGATCGGCCGGACCTTGCAGCAACATATTGCCCTTGGTTTTGCCTTGGTGAATGATCACGTCGAGATCGGCGCCACTCTGGGCATTGTTACTTTTCCAGACAACGGCGATTCCGCCAGTATTTTGTTGCAGCACGCGGATCTTGCCCTGCACAGTGCGAAGCACCACGGCCACAATGGGCTCACGGTCTTCAGCAACGATCTGGCAATGGCGATCAATCGCCGAGCGCAATTGGAGAACGGGTTAAAATTAGCTTTGCAACGCCAAGAGTTCGCGCTGCATTATCAACCTAAAGTAGACCTGCGTGACGGCACGATCGTCGGGGTTGAAGCGTTACTGCGTTGGCAGTCTCCTGAACTCGGTACGGTCAGCCCAATGGAATTCATTCCCGTCGCCGAGGCCACCGGCCTGATTCTACCCATTGGCGACTGGGTACTACTGCAGGCTTGCCAACAAATACGTGCGTGGCACGACCAGGGTTTGCCAGTACAGGGTGTGGCGGTCAACCTCTCCACCCGGCAATTTCGTCAGAAAGATTTGGTTGCCCGGATCAGGGACAGCCTACAGAGAACCCAATTACCGCCGCGTTTGTTGGAATTGGAAATCACCGAGTCGGCCATCATGGATAACGTTAAGGTCGCGGCCGACATGCTCGCGGAGCTATCGCGCACGGGCATGCGTATCGCTATCGATGATTTTGGCACCGGTTATTCCTCGCTGGGGTATCTCAAATCCTTCGCAATCCATTCGCTCAAAATAGATCGGGCATTTATCCGCGATATTCCCGACGATACCGACGACGCCACCATTGTACGGATGATTATCGCCCTGGGTAGCAGCCTGGGGCTGCAAGTCGTTGCCGAGGGAGTGGAAACCGCCGAACAAGTGGCCTACTTGTTGGCAAATCAATGTGATCAAATTCAAGGATATTATTTCAGCCGGCCGTTAACCCCGGTGGCATTCGAGGCGCTGTTGCGTTCCGGAAAACGTTTGCAACTGCCGCTTCCGGCGGCAACTCCTAACTAGCCCCGTGATTATCGAAGGTTGCCGTAAATCCTTCTGCGCATGGCGGGAGACAGGGACGAGGGGTATTTAGTCATCCACATGACCAACCCGTCGTCGCGAGGTTTTCAATTTGCCGCGCTGGTTCTTGGCATCCACGCGTTTTTTCTTGGCGGATCTACTGGGTTTGGTGGCGCGGCGTTTTTTACGAGTAAGCGTGACGCTTTTGATTAACTCCGCCAGGCGTTGTAACGCGGCTTGTTTATTCTGTTCCTGCCCGCGGTGGGCCTGCGCCTTGATCACGATGGCGCCATCGTTAGTAATGCGTTGGTCGTTCAACATTAACAAGCGTTGTTTATAAACATCGGCCAGGGAGGAGGCACGAATATTAAAGCGCAGGTGTATCGCCGAGGCGACCTTATTGACGTTCTGACCGCCCGCGCCCTGCGAACGCACGGCGTGGATTTCAATTTCACTCAAGGGGATGCGTACATGCGGCGTGATAATCAACATACAACTATGACGTTAATATCCTTGCAAGGGCGGTTTCGTCCACGGGATAGACCATAATCGCGTGCAAGGGAATGATCGAGTTCAGCTTATCAACGTACTGGCGCTCGGTCTTCTCTACCAGTACGACCACCTTGGTCTGAGGCGCATAGCGTTGCAGGCTGTAAAGGAACACGTCGAGATTGCTGATGTTCACCCCCGCGTAGTTATTGCCGTAACCGTAGATAAAATCAGCAATCACAACATCCGGGGCTTGCTGCTTCAATTGGGCCAGCGCCTTGCGCATCGAGCTGAACTTCTGTTCCTTGAGACCCAAGCGCTCGTACAGCGGTGACAGGTTCGGGTGAACAGGGGATTCTATAATAGAATATAACGTCGGCATCAAGGGGAGGGTGTGGGCATTGGTTGTTTCTGGTACAAGGTTTCTTGACCGGATTTGCCGGTGACAATCCGCAGGGTGGTGTGTTGGGCATCAAAAAAGAAGGTGGCGATCACGTCTTTGCCGTTCTTGCTAAATACCGTGGTGATGCGATCATCGCTGACCACGTACATGCCGTCCACGCGTGCGCCGTCATGACTGATATTGACCACATCGCCATTGGTCAGAAATTCCAAATAATCCGTGGCGGAACCCTCCGGGTCAAAGCGCATTTTCCACTTCCCAAGCACCCAGTTATTGTCACCGGCCCAAGCGAACAGGCTGCCGCCCACTATAATAGTAACTATCAGTGTTAGGCGCGCGTGGTGAGTCAGGCGTTTATAACAATTTTTCATATTCCTTTAATTTTTCTTCGGCGATCGCCTTACGCTGTTTGGCTTCGTCCGCCTTATAACCGTCCGGATGGTCGTTTAAATAGCCGTTGATCTCACCAATCAGGTCGCGCAGGTACATTGCTTTCAGCTTAAGTTTCTCCGCCTTCTGATATTCCTGCCATTTTTCTTCGACGTAGCTATAGCCTTTTTTATCCTTTTCCGTATTAGCGGCTTTCTGCCAATAGACGGCAAGTTCTTTAAGTTTGGCGTTATTCGGGAACGCCACCAAGGCGTCTTCCAGGTATTGAACCACGATCGGGGCGTCCGGTAACTGTTTTTGTTCAAAGTACTTCACCAGTTGCGCCTGCGTGTCACCCAACATAATAACACCGAAGTTATCCTTGAAAAAATTACCGGAGTGGACGTGCAACATGACACCGTCTTTCACCGGTTTATCGAGCGTCAGTTCATACATATCGGGTTTGGCAAGAGGTTTGATATCAAATTTAATCTCACGAATGTCAACGATGGTATCGATAGGGCGTAATTCAAAGCTGACACTGTTCTCGTTAAAGTCTTTCATATATACAATTACTTTTAAAGATTGATCGGCCCGTGTCACGAACGGGATTTCATGGAGATATTTAAAATCGACAAACTGATCGATGTGTGTATAGGGTCCTACCTTGACATAGCCTTTATCCGCGGCGACATACACCCCGTAGGTTTCAATACTATCCACGGGTTTTGACCAGCCGGGTAAACTGCCGCAGATTAAAAGCGCCGCGCTTATAAGACGAACTAAGATTTTCATGCGATACTCCCTCTAGGTGTGTAAAGTTAAATTTTCAGGATCTGTAATTAATGCTCACAACAGTTTTTTATATTCCTTGAGTTTTTCTTCGGCGTAGGAGCTACGCTGCTTGGCCTCGTCGGCCTTGCTACCTTGAGGATGATCGTTCAAGTAGCCGCCGATTTCACCGATCAGTTGTTGTAGGTAGGTCGCCTTCATCTGAATTTTTTCAGCCTGCTGATACTGTTGCCACTTTTCTTCAACATAGGTATAGCCCTTTAAATCTTTTTCATCCTTGGCGGCCATTCGCCAATAGACGGCGAGTTCTTTTAGTTGGTTATTATTTGGAAATGCGACTAAGGCATCTTCAAGGTATTGCAGCACAATCACTGCGTCGGGCAACTGTTTTTGTTCAAAATACGTCAACAGTTGGGTTTGTGTTTCACCTAACATAATTATCCCAAGACCATTGGCGTAGAAACTGTCCGTGCGCACATGCAGCATGACACCCTCCTTAACAGGTCTGTCAAGTGTTAGTTCGTACATATCGGCCTTGGCTAGGGGTTTGATATCAAATTTGATTTGATAGATATCGATCGTGGTATCAATCGGCCGTAATTCAAAGACGATGCTGTCTTCAGTGAAAACTTTCTTATACACAATCACTTTCAAAGAGTTATCGGCGCGTAGTACAAAGGGAATGGTATTAAGATATTTAAAATCAGCGAACCGATCCGTGTAATCGTAGGACCGTACCTTGACATACCCGTGTTGAGCGACAACATATACCCCGTAGGTTTCTATCACCTGCAGCGGTGTTGAGTGGTTCATTGTTGGATCGTGTTCTGCGGTAGGATTCATTGCCATGCCCTCATATTAAATGGTGTTAAACCTGGATGCGGATATTTTTATTCAGCGACCGGGGTAAAGCTAACACACTTCAATAAACTATACCTAGTGAGGCAGGTCCGCGATACCACCTTGCTATCAACGAGGTGGGTTTAGACGGGGAGCGTGTGGCGTTTCGCGCGACCGCCGCAGCGCCGCTGGCGCTGCGCACTCCAGCGTTAGGCCAAGTCCTGTGCAGGGATGGCGCAGGCGCACTTCAGCAGCATGCAACAGATACCCCGGGTCGCCAGGCAAAGCGTGGCTGGCCGGGGCAGGTAACCCCCCTATAATATAGAGTGGGTCCCCGAGGAGGGGATGGCCTAAGGCGGCCGCGTGAATACGTATCTGGTGGGGTCGTCCTGTGGTGATTTGCACCTCGCACAGGCAGGCCGCGGCGCGGCGTTCCAGTACGGTGAATTGGGAAAAAGCGGATTTACCCGTGGCGGTGGCGGCATGCACCGTACCGAGCAAATCATGCGGCACGGGGCCGATCGGTGTGGTAACGGTTTTAACTTCCCACCTTGGTACGCCACTGAGCAGCGCGCGGTAACGTTTGATGACGGTTTGCGCGGACCATTGCCGCATCAGCTCTGCCCGGGCACGCGGATGGCGTGCGCATACTACGATGCCCGAGGTCCAACGCCCCAAGCGATGTACGGGTGCGGCATCCGCAGCATACCGCCGCACTTGATAGAGCAGGGTTGCTTGCAGGAAATTGGCGCCCGGCAGTGTCGGTAGGCCCGCCGGTTTGTTCACCACCAACAGGTCCGCGTCTTCATACAACACGCTAAAGTTGCGCGGTGCGTCGGGCTCGATCCAGGGTGGTCGACGCCACCGCAGTTCACTGCCGGACTGTAATACACTGTCCACCTGCGCCGGTTGATCATCGATCAGGACGCCACCGGCGCGGATGCGCGCCGCCCATTGAGCGGCGGTGGAATGGCGATAGCGGTTGCTCAGATAGACCAACAGCGGTTGTCCCGCGGCCGCTTTACCCAGATATTCCTGATAATCATACCCTTCGTTCAGCGGCAGAGTCATCGGTGCGGGGTTGGATTTAGCGTTTTAACTTGGCGAACGCATCGGCCATCGCGCTATTTTTAATCCCGGTCGTGGCGGTGTTTTTGCGCGGCGTAGGGTTGTTGGGGGTGGGTTTGGCGGATGTTGCGCGGTGCGGAGGGCGGGAGGTGGGTTGCGTGCCGGCGGATGGCTGGCCGGGCTCATCGCTCAATCGCATCGACAAACCGATCCGTTTGCGCGCCACATCCACCTCCAGCACCTTAACCTTGACGATAGCACCGGCCTTGACCACCTCGCGGGGATCCCGCACGAAGGTATTCGACAACGCGGAGATGTGTACCAGCCCGTCCTGATGCACACCTATATCAACGAAGGCACCAAAATTGGTGACATTGCTGATCACCCCTTCGAGGATCATGCCGGGTTTTAAATCGTTGAGTGATTCAATGCCTTCCTGAAAGGTGGCGGTTTTAAATTCCGGCCGGGGATCGCGCCCGGGTTTTTCCAATTCCCGCAAGATATCGCGCAGGGTGAATTCACCGACACTGGCGTCGGTAAAATCCTGAGCGGCCAGGGCGCTTAAAAATTTCCGGTCACCGATAACCTCCTCGATGCGTTTGTGGTGCGCGGCCAAGAGGCGTTCAACCGCCGGGTAGGCCTCGGGGTGCACGGCGGAAGCATCCAATGGATTGCCGCCATTGCGGATCCGTAAGAACCCCGCCGCCTGTTCAAACGCCTTCGCCCCCAAACGCGGTACTTGCAATAATTGCTGGCGGCTGTGAAACGCGCCGTGTTGTTCACGAAAGGCCACGATGTTCGTCGCCAGGCCATCGCTCAAGCCCGCCACCTTGGCCAACAGCGGTACCGAGGCGGTATTCACCTCCACCCCCACGGCATTGACGCAATCTTCGACGACGGCGTCGAGTTTGCGCGCCAAACGGTGTTGATTGACATCGTGCTGGTATTGGCCCACGCCAATGGCCTTGGGCTCGATCTTGACTAATTCGGCGAGCGGGTCTTGCAGGCGGCGGGCGATCGATACCGCGCCACGGATCGATACATCCAGGTCGGGGAATTCCTTCGCCGCCAATTCCGAGGCTGAGTACACCGATGCACCCGCTTCACTTACGACCAGGCTGTGTACGCGTAACTCCGGATGCCGCTGCAGCAATTCTTTCACCAGTTTGTCGGTTTCACGCGAGGCGGTGCCGTTGCCGATGCTGATCAATTCCACCGCATGTTGGCGCACGAGTTTCGCTAATACCGCCAAAGATTCCTGCCACTGATGCTTGGGCGGGTGCGGATACAGCGTTGCGTAGTCCAACAACTTGCCGGTGTGATCCAGCACCACGGCTTTCACGCCGCTGCGCAGGCCAGGGTCCAAACCCAGGGTAGCGCGCGTGCCCGCCGGGGCGGCCAGCAATAGATCCCGCAGGTTTTCCCCAAACACCCGGATCGCCTCGGCCTCGGCGTTTTCACGCACGCGCATCAACACCTCGGTTTCGATCTGCAGCGACACTTTCACCCGCCAAGCCCAGCGGGCGGATTCCAGCAACCACGGATCCGCGGCGCGGCCTTGCTGGCGGAGTTGATAGTAGTCAGCCACCCGCGCATCACACACCCCCATACGCTGGCTATCCTCCAGGCCGTCTTGTTGCGGGACGGTAAGTTTTAACCGTAATACCGATTCGGCCCGGCCACGAAACAGCGCCAAGGCACGGTGCGATGGGATTTGTTTGAGGGGCTCCCGGTAGTCAAAATAATCCGCGAATTTAACCCCGTTTTGTTCTTGGCCGTCCACCACCACCGAGGCGAGGATGGCGTGATTCCATACATGATCACGCAACACTCCCACCAGGTCAGCGGCTTCGGCCACCCGTTCCATAAAAATTTGTCGCGCCCCGTCCAGCACCGCGGCCACATCGGCAAAACCCGCCGCGGGATTTAAATACGCGACCGCGGAGTGCTCCGGCACATAGGTGGGATCAGCCAGCAGTCCGTCCAGCAAGGGTTCAAGGCCGGCCTCGCGCGCGATCTGCGCCTTGCTGCGGCGTTTAGGTTTGTAGGGGGCGTAAAGATCCTCCAGCCGGGTCTTGGTGTCGGCCGCTAACAGTTGTTGTTTTAACGCTGCACCGAGCTTGCCCTGTTCCTGCACCGACTGCAGGATCACGGCGCGCCGTTCTTCCAATTCGCGCAAATACACTAACCGTTCTTGCAAATTGCGTAGCTGGGTATCGTCCAATCCGGCCGTGGCTTCTTTACGGTAGCGGGCGATAAACGGCACGGTGGCTCCGGCATCGAGCAGGCTGATGGCGGATTCCACCTGGGATTGTTTAACACCGAGTTCCTCGGCAAGTTGTGTTGCAATATTCATGTGGGTGCTGCTGGCCTTACAAGAGAGTATTCAATCGAAGCGGGCCGCAAGTGTAACAGTACACTGCGGCCTCGTTGTTGGAACGGGTACAATTTATATACGAGTGACCAGGGTTCATCCTTACCACAAGGCGCGTTAAGGAAGTACCTTGTTGATAGTGATATCGGCGCTATCTTTCCCGGGGCTCACTGTTTTGCTTGTGCCTTCGAGGTCCCCTTTTTGCGGCATAGCCTCCCCCGACGCGGAGATCCGCGCCACCACCACCACCTGATCAAAATGCGACAGGTTCATGCCGGGTTGCATCGCCATGCTGTCATCGAGCCGGTATTTCAAGGGTAATTCACTCACCTTGGCGCGCATCACCGCCACCGGCATGCGTGGCCCCTGCGCGGCACGGGCGAAGATAAACACGGTGTCATCGGGCTTGGCGTTCTTGGCCAGTTTTGGATCCAGTTGGATATTGCCTTCCACCACGGCCCCGGCGAAGGCCAAGGGCATAAGAAAAATACTCAGACCTAAAATTAGAATGCGCGACATGGGTTTGCTCCTTAGGTTGTTTGAGAGGATCACTACGGTGCCTTTATACTATAAAAATACCACGGAAATTGTCTACGTTTTCTCACGTCGGCGTTGTGTAATGACCGTGCCGTTTAACAGGGTATTCGTCGATTGCGCCCAGCCGTGCCTCGTATCCGGCGTATTTTGCCGACAGCAACCCTGCGCGGGGAGATTAGCCGCGTTTAATTACCTTCATCCAGTTTTTTTAAATCATAAATCCCGCTAACACTCATGCTATCTTGGTAGATGGTGATTTGGTCCTTACCGTTTTTCTTTGAATGGTACATGGCAATATCAGCGTGTTTAATCAGTAAGTCCGCGCTATCGCCGTGGTCGGGGAAAAGCGCAACCCCAACGCTGGTGGTGACTACAAAGGTGTGATCGATCATGGTGACGGGGAAATTAAGCGCGCTTATGATGCTTTCGATCTTGTCAGCCACGTTCTTTCGGCCATGGACATCATTGAGCAACAGTATGAATTCATCACCGCCAAAGCGGGCGATAATATCGGATTCCCTGACCACATTGAGCATGCGATCGGCTAAGGTACAGAGAAATTTGTCACCCACCGGATGACCGTGTTTGTCATTGATGTGTTTAAAGTTATCTAAGTCAAAAAAAGCCACCGCAATATGGTTATTGTAGCGTTTTGCATAACGTATCGATTGTGAACAATGTTGTTCAAACAACACCCGGTTGGCCAATCCCGTCAAATTATCATGCGTGGCAAGGTAATGCTCGCGTTCTTTGGAGGCCCTTAATTGGATTAATAAGGCGTGGCGTTCCTTTGCGTAATGGATCGCGCGCGTCAGCGTGAATATATCGACATGGTCTTTGTTTAAATAATCTTGCGCCCCGTGGTGCATGGCCTCGATCGACAATTGCAGGTTATCATTTCCGGTCAGCACGATGATGGGGCAAACGTCATTGGTCATTGCCTTGAGGCATTTAAATGTATTCAGACCGGAACTATCAGGTAGGTTTAGATCGAGCAGGATAATATCGATTTGGGCCCAGTTAATATCTTCGCAGGCGGCAAGACTACTGCAATGTGTAAATCGGTAACGCGCTTCTTCGGTGTCGACCAGGTGTCTGGCCACGAGTGCCACGTCAACCTGATCATCTTCAATCATAAATACATTCAACGTCTTTTCCATATTAAATTAAACAATTCATCATCAGCAGCAACCCTTTAATTTTAGCCTAAAATGTAATTCACCTAGTGTAGTACAGTCCGCGTCTTTGCAATAATCCGGTTAATATTCTATACCTAGGGCTTGATTATCGAGCCGCTAAAGCAATTACTTATTGGTTAGGGTTGGAGGTATTTAATGGAGGGTTTTTTCGATAGCAGCCGGTTCTTACCGCACGGCCATTGTTATTTGTGGCGGCCGGATATCCTCTGGGTGCATATAATGTCAGACAGCGTGATTTTTGCGGCTTACATCGCTATCCCGCTGGCCTTAATTTATGTTGTCCGCAAACGGACCGACCTGCCTTTCCCAACGGTGTTTTATTTATTTAGTTTGTTTATCATCTTTTGCGGCACAACACACTTAATTAATGTCTGGACAATATGGCAACCCTATTACGGCATCGCCGGGGTTGTGAAAGCGTTCACCGCGGCGCTATCCTTAATAACCGCCTATATAGTGTGGAATATTACCCCCGAGGCGCTTGGTATACCCGACCGTCAAGCCCTGCAAACCGCGAATGATAATTGGAAAAAACTCAGCCATTCACTCGAAGGCGAAATCGAGGCGCGTACCCAAAAGCTGGAAGAACGAAATCAAGCGCTGCAGAAATTTAATGAAGCCGCGCTGGATCGTGAAGATCGCATCATCGAACTTAAAAATGAAGTGAATGAATTATGCAGGAGACTCCATACCCTGCCGAAATATGACCTTAGTAAAATCCAGGCGCTATAAGCCTTGATCTCAAGCCCTGCGCGTGCCAGCAACCTCTGGCTTATTGGTCTGCTGAGCCTGATAGGCGGCTTGTTTGTACTTGATATGCGATTGTTGCCGGTGGGTTTTTCGATCGGCGCCGCCTACGTGCTCAGTATTTTTATTTCAGTATTAACCCAAACCAGCCGGATGACCGCGCTGTTGGCGCTGCTGAGTACATTTTTGCTTTTAATCGGAGTGATAAAATTACTCGGTAGTCAAACCGAGGCGTGGATTTATATTAGCAACAGGTGTTTATCGATTGCGGGTATTTGGACGTTTGTGTCGATCAATACTATGATGCAACGGATTAGATCCGCCAACAGGGTTCTGATTAATTCGTTACGGCAGGGCAAGCAAGGTTTTATCGGAATCAATTACCAAGGCGCTATTATCGAAATCAATCAAGCCGCGTGCCAATTTTATGAATATAAAAACACTGAACTCATTAATAATTCAATAACCGTGTTATGGGGCGATCAAACTCACCCGCAGGGACTGCATTTTATTAACAGCATGTTCGATGATTTTGCCAAGCTATGGCTATTTGAGCACCGCACCAAGAACAAATTTGTAATAAATGTTACTCTGCAAATACTCCCCATAACCGAAGCAACCGATAGCCGCAATGCCAAGGGTAAAATTGTTTGTTATTTACTGGTCACGGATCAAACCGCCCAATTTCAGCAATCGATTCTTCAGCATCGCCAACAACTCGCAACATTAAATATTCTAGAAGACATCCGCGCGGCCAAGAGACTCGCTGAAGCGCAACGAGCATTATTCAAGACCCTATTCGATACCTCGCCGGTCGCGATCGTGTTGTTTAGCAAGGACGGCCAGATTCTACTTGCCAATCAGCAAGCGTTTGTTTTGTTTGGTTATACCAGTGATAGCATGCTGGGCGAATCCATCAATTTACTCTTGCCGGTCAGTTTACGCACCCGGCACAAAATGTTCATGGAGGCATTTTTTTTGTCGCCAAGCGTAAGAAAAATGGGAGTGGGTAGAGATTTATACGCCGTGGACGCCGCTGGTAATGATATCCCGGTTGAAATCGCCCTTGCCCCCATGGTTTTTGATAACAAAGATGCCGTGCTGGCGACCATCACCGATATAAGCGAACGTAAAGGGCTGGAAGGGGTAATCAAGCGCCAAATAGAAAATCTTGAAGCTTCAAACAGGGAGTTGATCGCCAGTAACCAAGCGTTAGACGAATTTGTCTATGTCGCGTCGCATGATTTGAAAGCCCCATTACGCGCTATTCAAAATTTGGCGGGTTGGATTGAAGAAGATGACGCTAAGATTTTATCGGAGGGTTCAAAAAATAATCTTAAATTATTAAAGTCACGTATCCTGCGCCTGCAAAACTTGCTGGATAGTTTGCTCGACTATTCAAGAATTGGAAAAAAGGCTGTGCGTTATGCTGTGTTGGACTGCGATCAGCTGGTTGATGAAATAATAAGTTCTCTCCCCGTGCCACCCGCCATGGTGGTGAAACGCACCTCGAATTTACCAGCCGTATATTCCTCGGCGATTTTGTTTAATATGGTGATTGGCAATCTCATTAGTAATGCCATCAAGCACCACGATAAATCCGCCGCTGCTTGGGTGCATATATTCGCGACCGAAGATAATGAATTTGTGTATTTTTCCATTCAAGACAATGGGCCGGGGATCAAGCCGGAATACCACCAGAGAATTTTCAAAATATTTCAAACCTTGAAGCGGCGTGACGAAGTGGAAAATACCGGCGTCGGCCTGGCCATCGTTAAAAAGACACTAGACAATATCGGCGGGCGCATTACACTTGATTCAAGTATAGATCAGGGCTGCACGTTTCGTGTGCAATGGCCCAAGCACGCTAGGAATGCCAATGCAGGTTAATAAAACCGTCCATATCCTTTTGGTCGAAGACGATGAAGTCGATGCAACCGCGTTTCAGCGTTCATTAAAGAAACATAAAGTCATTAACCCGATTGTCCGTGCGCATGATGGTATTGAGGCCCTGGAAATACTGCGCGGCCAACACACAATAAAAATACCCTCATCGCCTTTATTAATTATTTTAGATTTAAATATGCCGCGTATGAATGGG
Organism: Gammaproteobacteria bacterium; assembly: GCA_016194635.1. Classification (GTDB taxonomy): domain Bacteria; phylum Pseudomonadota; class Gammaproteobacteria; order UBA6429; family Thiohalophilaceae; genus JACQBC01. The sequence goes on from JACQBC010000033.1 coordinate 27,863, forward strand.
CTGGAATTTCTGGACCAGTTGCGCGGCGACGATTCATTAAAACACCACATTGTCTTTATGTTGACAACATCCAATGATGATCGGGACAGAATCGCGGCCTACAATAAATTCATATCCGGCTATATTGTAAAATCGAACGCGGGTGAAAACTTTATGAGCCTGGTTGAACTTATCGATGATTTTGTTATTTGCGTACAATTTCCCTAATACCACGCTTTAGCGTGATCGAGGGTTGCTGGTAGGGTTGTCTACATAGATCCAGGTACAACTACTCCTGTTCTACCTTCGCCGGATCTCTCCATAGAAAAAAATCTTTAACAATCAGTAACTTTTAACCCGCTCGAAAGTTCCCCCCTACGCCCAAGATACGTATTACACCCCACAGCTTTGCAGGTTTCCCGCCGGTATTCTGCAAGTGTGTGGAAGCCGTGCCTGTTGGCCGTGGTTCCACGCATTTGCAGGTTTCTTCAATCCGGGGCGATCGCCTCGGCAGACTTGGGCGGAGGTCATATGTTTGCTTCACAATTTTCACGACGTGGTTGGATAACGTCATTGTTTATCGCGTGCGCTTTACCGGTGGCGGCGCAGTCGCTACGGGTACAGTGCCCAACCAGCACCACCTTACACCCGGCCGTCGCCCCGACGGCGGATAACCCCACCGGCGCCAATCCTGGGATCAAATGTCAAGAGATTTCCGGTGGTGACGGTTACGCCACCATGGGCGATGGTACCCAAACCTATCTATTCGGTTTTGGTCCGCTCTCGGGGATGGATCAAATCAACCAAGGCAAGCCAGGTACGCAATCATCGGGTGATTTTAACAAGGCGTATAACAGTCAATATTTTCCTGGCGTGGACGCTAACAGCGGCAATGCCCTGGTTCCGGACCCCACCTATAACAATCTGTCGCCGGCAAACAGCAACGGCGCGGTAATGGACCCCGCCGAGATGATGAACGTCGGCGTGCTCGCCGCCCAGCAGCCCGCTCCGATGATGGCCATTGATGAAGACGATGAGTTCTTCTTAACCTTGAGCAACGTCGGCATGATCATGCGCCCGGATTTGTTTGAACAACATACCGTGCATTTCCACGGTTATCCCAACGCCTCGTCGTATTTTGACGGGGTGCCGGATGCATCGGTCGCGATTAATATCTCCGGCAGCATGACGTATTACTACACCGCCCCGGATGCCGGTACGTACTTCTTCCACTGTCATATCACGCCACCCGAACATTTACAGATGGGCATGGTAGGGCAGTTATACGTGCGTCCACGCCAAAACCGCCTACCCGCCGGAGCAAGTTTGTACGCGGCGGCGGCGGCGCATCCCTGTGCCGTGGGCGATATCTTGTGTACAAGCCCGCCGCCCGCGGTGGATACCGGAGCGACCCAACCCGCGAATGGCGCAATGTATGCGTATAACGACGGTAATGCCACCACCCGTTATGACGTTGAGTATCCTCTCCAGATGATGGGGTTTGATCCAACCTTCCACTTTGTCGGCATGACGTTTAACCCCGAAGATTTCTCCGGGATGCAGGATAAATACTTCATGTTGAGCGGCCGTAGTTATCCCGACACGGTGAACGCTGGGATCATTACTACCCAAGCCTCGGACGGTCTGGCGCGTCCTTCGCAAGTGCAGCCCACACTGATCACGATCGACAAGACCAACGGCCAAACCCGCGCGCTGTTGCGTATTTCTAATTTGAATATCACGCAATTTAACACCTTGGCGACCATCGGCATCCCCATGCATGTGATAGCGATCGATGCACGCTTACTGCGTGACGCCGCCGGTAACGATCTGGCCTATGACACCAACTCGGTCACCTTGGGTGGCGGTTCAACAGTGGATGTGATCCTCGACGCCACCAACATTCCGCTCGGCACCTATTTCTTATACACCACGAACCTCGACCATCTATCCAACGATAAAGAAAATTTCGGTGGCATGATGACCGAGATCGCGATTAAGTAAGCAGGAGAAAAACTATGTATCGCTTAAATAACATGTGTCGTCGCGTTACCGCGCTACTCGCCCTAGTAGCCGGTCTGTGGTGGTTACCTGCGGTGCAGGCCGCCGTCCCGGGGATCACCGGCAGCAGTTTCAATCTTACCGCCAGCGCGGAATACATCAGCCAACCCGACGGGGCGATGATCTATTCCTTGGGGTACGGTTGCAGCGCCGGGTATATTCCTACCTTTGTACCGTTCTCGCCCAAAACCGGCGGTTGTCCCTTGATGCAAATACCGGGGCCGACCTTGATTGTGAGTGAAGGCTCGACGGTATCCATTACCCTAACCAATGCACTACCAGCCGCGATTGGCAATACTTCGATCGTGTTCGCCGGTATGACGGTGACCAGCCTAGGCGGTGTGGATGGATTGACCACCAAGGAAGCCGCGCCCGGTATTCCCGTGACCTATACCTTCACGGCCACCAAGCCCGGGACCTACGCCTATTACAGCGGTAGCCAACCGGACGTGCAAGTCGCCATGGGTTTATACGGTGCCATCGTGGTATTGCCCAGCGCACCTCCGACCTGTACCAGCCATATCAAACCCGGCGAAACCGCCTTTGGTTTAGCCCCGGCGGCCTATGATCATCCGGATACCTGCTACGACCGCGAATACCTGTTTCAATTTAGCGAAATTGATACCCGCCTGAACGATCAAGTCCTGGCCGCTGTGCAAGCCTGTCCCGCTGCGCCCTGTCCCGCATTGAGCGTCAAGACCGAACCCAGTCAGCCGCAATATTTCTTGATCAACGGGCGTTCCATGCCGGACGTGATGGATCAAGAGTATTCCCCGGCCTATGTGCATCAACCTTATAACGGCAATCCCCATATGCACCCGGGTGACTTGGTGTTGTTGCGGGTTATCGGTCAGGGCCGTTATCAACATCCGTTCCACATTCACGGTAACCACGCCCGCCTCTTGGCTATCGATGGCAATTTGATCCAAGTGAAAAACGACACCGTTGTGCCGGCGCGATTGGCCGGGCCGTTGTTATTCACCATTCCCACGGTTTCAGGCCAGGCGCAGGATTTGATTTACACCTGGACCGGTCAAGGCTTGAACTGGGACGTGTACGGCACGACCGATGGCCACTTATGTAACGGCTTAACGACGGCATCGCCAGGCTTTGATCCCTCCACCCATGAATACTGTCCGGACCACGGTAAAAAGATCCCGGTAACGCCGCCAGATCCGAATATCGTTGCCAATGGCTTGTGGTATGGCGGTACGCCGTACCTGGGTATGCAGTCCACCAGTCCTAATCCGTTACCACCAGGAGCGAATATCCAGAATCCCGGGGCCGGTTATGCCTATATGTGGCACTCGCATAACGAACGCGAAATTACCACCAATAACGTGTTTCCCGGGGGCATGATGATGATGCTTATCATCGAGCATCCAGCCACGGTTATTGACGAATCACTGTAACAATAATGTCGCCTAAGTTTAGGAGAATCGCAATGCGATCCAATACTTATCTAAAATCAGGTCAACGCAGCACTGCCATCGTGGCAGGTCTGTTATTGACCGCCAGCGCGGCCTTTGCCGTACCTGTCAGCACCACGGTAAACCTTACTGCACAACGTATGACAACGACGTTGCCGGACGGTAATGTCGTGCCGATGTGGGGATTATGCAGTACCGATGTCGCGGGAACCGCAACGTTGGGTGGGGCTACGCTCACGGGCGGTGCCTGTGTTAATACCGCCAACAGCTGGAGCCCCGGGCCGACCATCACCATCCCTTACGATGCGCTCAACGGTAATAGTCTGACGATCAATTTAACCAATAGCCTACCGACACCAACTTCAATTGTGATCCTCGGGCAGATCGGCGGGGGTTTGGGATTGCCTGACAAAGAACCCAGCCCAGCCCACGGCCCACAAGTAACGACCTGGCCGGCTAAAGGCGCGAATCCGCCGCTGCCAGGAGATCCCGTCTTTACACCTCCAGCACAGGGGTTACGCGCGCGCTCCTTCTCGCCCGAAGCCGGTGCCAACGGTGGAATCCAGACGTATAACTGGGCCACGCTCAAACCGGGTACCTACATCTATGAAACCGGTACCCATCCTTCGATTCAGGCCCCGATGGGGTTGTATGGATTGCTGGTGATAACCGCGGCGCCCAATTCCACCGCAATACCGGCAACCGCGGGTGTGGCCTATCCTGGGATCAACTACGATGGCGACGCCGCGCTACTGTTTAGCGAAATCGACCCCGTGTTGAATGCCGCGGTGGACGTCACCGCAGTGAACACCGCCGCCTGTCCGGCGGGCTTCGGCGTTTGCACCGGCGTGATCGATGAGACCCAATATCCTCCGGCGGTAAACTACCAGCCGATGTATTTCTTGATCAACGGCCACCCGTTCGATCTTACCTCGCCCCAGACCAATGCCTTTGCCATCGGCATGACCGCCACCAGCGGTAATGTCATGGTACGTTTTGCCAACGCGGGTTTGCGCACCCATATCCCGACCGTGGTGGGTTTACCCATGTCCTTGGTTGCAGAAGACGGCAACCTGGCGCCCGGCCAACCCAAAGTCCAAAGCGAAGTGTTACTGAGCGCGGGCAAGACCTTTGATGTGATTGTTAACCCAACCGCACTCGCGGGGATCTATGTCCCCAGCGCATTTGCGATCTTTGATCGCCAACTAAGCCTCTCCACTAATAAACAGATCGGTGGTATGCAAGCCATTCTGCAAGTCGCCGGGGGCGCCTTGCCTACCGCGCTGCAGTGCGCCGCGAACAACGATGTCTATACCGTGGCGGTCAACAGCGCTACCTTCAGCGGCAATGTACTGAGCAATGACCACGGTATTACCGGCGCCACCCTTGGTGCTGCTCCGGCCAATGGTACGGTCGTACTCAACAGCAATGGCACCTTTACCTATAAACCGACCGGCGCTGCGATAACCGCCGATAGCTTTACCTACAGCGGTATCTGTGCCGCCACCCAGGCCAGCTTTACCGCCAACGTGAATTTGAATGTCGCCAGCGTGGGTACTGCGCCTACCGCCAATGCGGATCTTTATACCAGCAAGCTGGCTTCGTTGTTGAAAGTACAAAGCCCAGGGGTGTTGATCAACGACTCCGACCCCAGCGGTTATAAACTGACAGCGGCCTTTGACAGTGCCGATGCCGGTATCACCGTTATTCTCAATCCCGACGGCTCATTTACCGCCCAACCGGCGACAGCACCTACAGTTACGACAACGTATAAATTCAGTTATCACGTGGTGAACGCCCAAGGTACCCCCAGTGCCCCCGCCACAGTGAGCTTGACCTTCAATAAATCCACCGGTTTGCAAGTATCGGTATTAGACACCCAGGATAAAACCCCGATCCCCAACGGCGATTACAGCTGGACGATTGAAGAAGACCTAACGTATTACCACGATCCCTTGAATCCCACGGGTGTGGGTAATGGCACACCGCCGATGAGCTTGGCGACTAATTTTCACAGGAGCTACATGCCCTTGGTGGCCAGCGGTTGTACCGGTCCACGCAGTTGTGGTGATACCAATACCGTGGGAGGTAGCCCGATTGTGCAACAGATCCGTACCTCGCCCGCGGATGTCGTGCTCGATCCCAGCAAACGTTATTACCTTTCCGTGTTGCCTGGGGATGCGATTGACGGCAGCAGCAGCAACGGCGTGATTACCGCCATTGGCCACTCGATGGGCGGTGCCTCGATCGCCCCGGGTCAAACCGCGGTAACCGTGTTAACCCCACGCACCCCGATGCCGCCGGCGCAGATCAGTGTTGTGGTGTTTGAAGACGAAGCGCCAACCAACGGTGGTATCGACGGTGACCCCAGCAACCCAAATTCACCGGAAAAAGGCTTAGGCGGGTTTACCGTTAATTTATTCGACGTGCGTGGCAGCAGCGGTGACCAAGCCGGCCAGATGACCTATGACGTTTACGGCATGCCATTCACCAACGCCCTCGCCAATACCATGTCCGGCACGGTGAACCAGTGCCCATTAACCTCGCCGATGGGCGTGGTGACCACCTGTCCGAATTTGGCCAGTGACGGCTCGTTATCGCCCTTGGCCGGTATGGCGCTGATCAAAAATGTTAACCCTGGCCGCTATGATGTTACCGCCACTCCCGGTGTTGAACGTGAAACCAAGGGTGAGCATTGGATCCAAGTGTCCACCCTGGAAGGCACACGCAATAACGATACCTTCGTGAAAGCCGGTGAACCCGGTTGGTGGCAAGAATTCGGCTCGCCCGGTTTCCACTCCTTCATCGGTTTCATGAATCCGGACCATGTTAAAGCCACCCACGATGCGCAACAAACGGCCTCGGCGGCCCCCGCGCAGTGGAGCAATACCATCACCGGTAAGATTTCCAGTCTGCACATGGACCGTCCTCCCGCCGCCAACTTGAACGATAGTTGCGCGGTGGGCGATGCTACCGATCCGACGTGTCGCGCCTCCTTGTCCTACACCACTTGCCAAGTGAGCGTGAACCTAACCACGGGAACCAGCGCGAATATTGCTTACACACAATGTGATGGCAACGGCAACTTTAGCCTGTCGGGTATTCCTCCGGGCAACCAAGAGCTGGTCATCTGGGATCAATGGCTGGACCAAATCATTGCCTATAAAGCCGTGGTTGTCCCCGCGAACAGCGTGAATCAAACGATAAACGCGGGCACGATCCCGGTCTTTAGTTGGTTCACGCGTGTTGAAATGAGCGCCTATAGCGATTTGAACAAAAACGGTATTAAGGACGACGGCGAACCGCCGATCCAGCAGATGCCAACCTATGTGCGCTTCCGTGACGGTAGTATCTCCAATTATCTCGCAACCGACTTCAGTGGGGACGGTGGAACCAACGAACTGTTCCCGCTGTTCAACTGGTATGTGGTCGAAACCGATACCACCCGCTACAAAGCAACCGGCGTGAACGTGACCTACGATGCCGGTGGTAAACCGGATACCGCAGGCCCCTACGCCGGTGTATTGAACTCGACCGAAACCACCTCGTTACCCGCGAATTTACAGGTACCGGGGGCGTTATACACCGCGGGCACGACCAACCGTATCGATCCGCCTTCCGTGCTAAGTGAAGGTGTGCAAGGTTTTATCAATCAAACCGCAGTGATCGATTGGGGTAAGCTGCCCTACGATCCGGGTGAGAACGGCGGTATTACCGGTATGGTGTACTACTCGTCCACCCGTGGTATTGATGATCCGCGCTTGACGGTGCAGTTCTCCTGGGAGCCGGCGATTCCGAATATCCCTGTGCGTCTGTACGCCAAAACGACCAATGCCGATGGCACCGACAGCTTGGTTTTAGTCGATAGCGCCGCCACCAGCAGTTGGGATGACGGTACCAGTTCGATACATTGTCCGGGCGATCCTTTATCCGATCCGTTTGTAACCAATTCCTTGGGCGCGGCCAATCAGTTCAAGTGTTACGACGGTCAACACGTGTTTAACCAAGTGCAACCTGCTATCTATGATGGCCGTTATCGCTTCCCCAGCGCGAGTTATTTAGCGGCGCATCCTACCGGTTTACCCACGGGCAAATACGTGGTCGAGGTCGTGTTGCCCGAGGGTTATCAAATTGTGCGTGAAGAAGATAAGAACATCCTCAACGGCGACAGCTGGATTTCACCGAGCAGCGGCACTCAGTTCGCCGGTTTTGGTAACATCTTCATTCTGCCTGACCAAGCCACGATCAACGACTCGGTTAATCCTGGTTTTGGCTCGGTCTTTCCGCAGTGCGTCGGTAGCCCGCACCGCGTGCCGGACTATCTGAGCTTGTTCCCCGAACTAGGCAACAACTCGCCGTACGCCGGCTATGATCGGGCGTTATGCGATCGCAAAGAAGTCGTGCTCAACGATCAAATGCAAGCCGTGGCGGATTTCCAAGCCTTTACCCAGGCGCCGATCGCGGGCCACTACTCCGGCATGATGTTGAACGACGCCGCCGCGGAATTTGACCCCATTTCGCCCAGCTTCGGTGAAAAGGCCGCTTTACCCAATGCGCCGGTCTCCTTCCGTGATTACAACGGGGTGGAAATCGGGCGCGTGTATAACGACAAGTGGGGCACGTTTAACGGCCTGATGCCGTCCACCTGGGATGCGAATATTCCCAATCCCAGTGGTTACGCGCCGAATATGTTGACCTCGTGTATGAACGACCCCGGTCCGATCCCCGATCCAACCGGTGCCCTCGATCCAAAAACCGGTCTGGTGAAGATGATCATCGATCCGATGTACAACCCGATGTTCAGCAACTTCTGCTATGTCTGGCCCTATATGCCGGGTATTACCACCTACCTGGATACACCGGTATTACCCGTGGCCGCGTATGCCTCCGCCTCGACCTATAACCCGGTGGATTGCCAATATGCTGATGCCACCCCCGCCATCAGCCGCGTGGACGGTGATTCCATCGGCCCTTGGGTCAGTGCTACAGGACACGCTATTACTATCACGGCGTTAGGTGATACCGCAGTACTCAATCCCGCCTATGAAGGCCCGACCGCGCTGACCGCGCCGGGTAATCAACCACGGATCACGCGTCACTACGGTTTTGGCGCAACCCCAGGTGTTGTCACGGTGAACGGCGTTGCCCTGAGCAATGTCAGCTGGAGTGATACCAGTATTACTGGAACCATTCCCACGGGCGCCACCACGGGTGAGTTGGTCATTACAACGGCCGCCGGTAAACAATCGATCGACACCATCACCGTGAATATCGGTGGCAAAGCGCCGACGATCGTCAAACCGGCGGATCCACAAACCTCGTTGGCCACCGGCCTGGCCCATCCGATCCAGGACGCGATTGACGCCGCGGCACCGGGCGATCTGATCATCCTAGACGCCGGCAACTACCCTGAGTTGGTCATTATGTGGAAACCGGTACGCCTGCAAGGTGTGGGCGCCGCCTCGGTTATCATTAACGCGACCAAGTACCCGAACCAAAAGGTGGCCACATGGCGTGATCGTATCAATAGCTTGTTCGGTGTTGATCCGACCACAGGCAATCAGACCCTGCCCAGCCAAGTGGACTTGCTGCCCGGCCAGGCCCCCGGAGCGGTGTTCTTGCTCGAACCGACAATCTTGTCGAGCGAAGAAGGACCGGGGATTGCTGTGTTAGCCAAAGGTTACGAGGCTAATAACACCACGCTACTTAACGGTGCTGCCGATTGCGTCAGTACTTCGCCGAACTATAGCGTGAGTAACTTTAAGTGTGCCGCAGCGCGGATTGACGGTGTAACCGTAACCGGGGGTGACTCCGGGGGTGGTATCTACGTCAACGGCTGGGCGCATAACTTAGAGATCGCCAACAACCGCGTCTACGGCAATGCCGGTCCCTTGCACGGCGGTATTCGTGTCGGTCAACCGTATTTAGTCGAACCCGCGATACCGGCCGCTGCTAATCTGAATACCTACGGCTTGGGTTATGACTTAAACGTCAACATCCACCATAACGCCATTACCACGAACGGTACCGTCGAAGGCGCGCCCGGTGTGGCGGCAACCGGCGCCAATGCCGGTGGTGCGGGCGGCGGTCTGTCGATCTGTGCGGGTAGTGACAATTACAAGGTCACCAGCAACTGGATCTGCGGTAACTTCAGCAGCGCCGACGGTGGTGGTATTGGCCATGTCGGTCTGTCCAATCACGGTAGAATTAGTAAAAACTTCATCTTGTTCAACGAAAGCTACAACCAAACCGGTAATCAAAACGGTGGTGGGTTGGCGATTGAAGGCGACAGGACCGCGGGTTTAACCTCGGGTACGGGTAACGTCACGGTTGACGCCAACTTGATCCAAGGCAACTTTGCCCGCGCCGGCAACGGTGGCGGTATCCGTCTGCAAGATGTGAACGGTGCGGATGTGAGCCACCCCGAGGGCCAACGTTGGAAGATCACAGTCACCAATAATATGATCACTAATAACGTGGCGGGGTGGGCCGGTGGTGGTATCGCACTGTCTGATGCTCTGTATACCAGGATTAACAGTAACACGATTGCGGCGAACGATAGTGTTGGTATCGCGAATATCAATATTAGTTACAACAATATCACCACCGGTGTTGCTACCGGTGCGCCAAGTCCTGCCGGGGTAAGCTCGGAACTGACTTCAGCAGCCCTCCAGGCCGCATTACCTGCAGCCCAAAAAGCAGAGAACACGATCTCCAATCCAGAGTTGATCAACAACATCATTTGGCAGAACCGTTCGTTCTACTTTGATCTGCGCGCTGTGAATGGGGTGGGTACGGCCATGGTAATTGCATCGAACAATGTGAACGATGCCGTGGCTCATGCCGGTACTGAACTGCCGGCGCAAACCGCCACCGGGCAGTGCGTGTCGGGCGCCAAGTATTGGGATCTGGGAGTGGTGGGAGATACGACCACTGCACCTGGCGGTGACAATTTACAACTGGAACCGGTCAATGATGTGTTGACGGAGAGCATTACCGGTTATTCAACAACCGGTAATGTATATTCCGATCCCAAATTGGTGAAGCAATATTGCAACGGCGCACGCGCCCTACCTGGTGTGCAGTTTGAACCCGGTACACCGTTCCAGCCACCGTTCCAGATGAACGCAGCGGCGACCTTGGATGAGTCCGGTAACTACGTGGATTTACATTTCGGTCCTATCTCGCTGACTGATCCGGTTAATCCAACGGTGGTGAACGGGAATTATCACTTGGTGGATAACACCTCGCCTGCTTATAACGCAGGTACGCAGGATGGCGCGCCTAACCACGACTTTGATGGTGACGCCCGTCCGCAAGACACGGCCTATGACATCGGCGCGGATGAAATCGCAACCGTCGGGTTGGCGCCAAGCCCGGTGAACTTTGGTGCCGTGCAGCTCAACACGACCAGTGCAGTGCAAGTCGTGACCTTGAGCAACTCAAGTACCGCGACGCTAACACTGAACGCAGTCAATGCGCTGACCATTACGGGGACCAATCCGGCTAACTTCGCGGTGGTGGCAGCCGGCACCACTTGTACCAACGGTGCGGTTATCGCGGCGGGGGCCAACTGTGTGATCAATCTGCAGTTTACGCCGAATGCCCTGGGCGCACGCAGTGCTATCTTGAACGTGAATGATTCACGCGGTAGACAGACCGTGAGTCTGCAAGGCACGGGCATAGCCGCCACCGTGGCGGTAACGCCCGCCTCGTTGAGCTTTGCTTCGCAGCAGGTTGGCACCACCAGCGCGGCCCAAAGCGTCACCCTCAGCAATACCGGGGCGGGTCCTGTGTCGATTACCCGTGTAACGATGGCAGGTACTAACCCGGCCAATTTTGCCGTCGCGGCGAATACCACTTGCACCGCAGGGACCGTCGTGGCCGTGGGGGGAAGTTGCATTATCAATGTGACCTTTACCCCCAATGCAACGGGTTCCAGGGTAGCGACCTTGCGTATCGTCGATAACGCGGGTACGCAGACGGTGGGCTTGCAAGGCACTGGGGCTGCACCTGCTGTGGCGGTTGCTCCAACCTCGTTGACCTTCGCGGCGCAAGCCGCGGGCACCACCAGCGCGGCCCAAAGCGTCACCTTGACCAACACAGGTATTGGGCCCTTGGCTTTAACCTCAGTATCGATCCTGGGAGCCAACGCGAACAACTTCCTGATCGCGGCAGGAACCGCCTGTAGCAACGGTTCAAGCTTGGCGGCGGGCGCGAGCTGTATTGTGAACGTGACCTTCAGTCCGACAGCAGGCGCTGTGGTTAATCGAACCGCGACCTTGCGTTTTATTGATGCGGCCGGTACCCAGAATGTGGCGTTGCGCGGTACACGCTTGTAATCGCCCGTAGGTCCTGGGCTACACTATAGAACCGCCCGCGATAGGTATCGCGGGCGGTTCTTCACACTCACTAACGGTCCCAAAAGGAGGCGCGGTTATACTAGCACCTTGCGTTTCGCAACCCTTAGTCAGCCACTTACCCAAACGAAGTACCAGAGCGATGTATTTCCCAAAAATAGTGCAATCGGTCGACAGCTGTGTTCGCTTCTCCCATGGCAAGAAGCGAGCGAGGAGGGCCAATAATAAGATCACCTTGTTCCTCAAACTAGGACGGTACCTCAGCCTCAGTATCGGGGTAGGGTGTCTTACCGTCAGTCCACTGGCGCACGCCGTGACAGCCACACCGATCCCCAGTCCCGCATCGGTCACATCTCCCCCTCCCGGGGCAAGCCCACAACCAAAACTCAAAAACACGGTCAGTAAACGTGCCAGTAACTGGGCGGCGCGCGAGGGGCAGTATTACCAACGTACCTGGGGTATCGATATTGCCGGGGTACGGCGGGTCTCGTCGGGATTTATGTTGGAATTTCGCTACCGGGTGATCGACCCCGACAAGGCGATCCCCTTAACCGATAAAAAATCCAGACCGTATTTGATCGACGAGGCCAGTGGCGCGGCGTTTTCAGTCCCCGCCATGGAAAATGTCGGCGAACTGCGGCAGAGCGCCAAACCCGAGGTCAATCGCAGCTATTACATTATGTTTGGTAATCCGGGCCAAATGATTAAGCCCGGTAACCGGGTCAGCGTGGTGATTGGTAAATTTCGGGCGGATGGAATCGTGGTTCAATAACGGAATTATGAAGGTATGCGTTGACAAACCTCACGCGCGCGCTGCGGGACGCCGTGAATACATCCCTGTAGGCTTTGACGGCAGCATCCCTGCTGCCGACACCCGCCGCCGGCGCATGAGGCTCTGTCAACACGGTTCGTAGTAAATCGACATTACCCTGCATTAGGAGAATTTAATAATGAGTCGTTATCTATTCACTCTGGCCCTAAGTTGTATCCTCAGCGCGACCTCCGTGTGGGCGGCTACCGAAACAACTCCCGGCGCGGCGGACAAACCGGCGGCTAATCGTGGCAAGCCCCAGGAAAATAAATTAACCCCGGCAAAACTCACCCTGGCACAAATTATAGAAAAACATGCCGCCGCGCGCGGCGGATTGAAAGCTTGGCGCGCCGTACAAACCCTGACCTTCACCGGCAAGATGGACGCCGGTCGGCCGGTGAAACCCACACCGCCACCGGGACCTAATGTTATCCCCCCCAATCGCCCGGCGCGGATCGAGGCAGCCAAAAAGCGCGAGGCGGAGATCGAGGCCGCGAGTAAACAAGTACAGGTGCCATATATATTAGAGTTAAAACGGCCGCACAAAAGCCGTTTAGAGATCCAATTCGAAGGCCAAACCGCGCTGCAAGTATATGATGGCGAGAAGGGCTGGAAATTACGCCCCTTCTTAGGCCGGCACGAGGTTGAGGCCTATAACGACGAAGAACTACAACTGGCCGCAGAACAAACCGAATTAGACGGCGCCTTGCTGGATTACGCCGCCAAGGGTTATAAGGCCCAGCTAGAAGGTATGGAACCGGTGGAAGGGCATGACGCCTATCGTATCAAGGTCACGTTTAAGAATGGCCAGGCCCGCCATGTTTGGGTGGATGCGAAGAGTTTTCTGGAAGTGAAGATCGACGAGAGCCGTAAACTCGGTGGTAAACTGCGTGCTGTCTATACGATGCTGCGCGATTATAAAACCGTCGATGGTTTAAAAATCCCCCACTTGTTGGAGACCCGTGTCGAAGGCGCCAGAAGTGTGGAAAAAATCATTGTCGAGCACGTCACGGTGAATCCAAAACTAGACGATACGCGTTTTGCGAAGCTGCAATAAACCTGGATAGTGGTAACAGGAGGATATATGAGACTGTTGAAAATATCGGTGTTAACGCTAACGGCGTTTACATGTGCTTTTGGTATGACGACGCATGCCGATGAAGAAGCGGATCCTCACGCCCATCACCACCCGATGGATATACAGGTGCATGTCTCAACCGCGACATACAACTTACCGGCGGTGAATGTGGTGCGCGAGGACGGTAAAAAGGTCGCTTTCCTGGATGAACTAAACGATGGCCGGGCGGTGGTGTTGAATTTTATCTACACCACCTGCAGCGGTATTTGCCCGATTTCCAGCGAGGTATTCTCGCAGTTTCAAACCAAACTGGGAGACGAGATAAGCAAGGTGCATATCATCTCGATATCCATCGATCCCGAACAAGACACCCCGGCGCGCTTGCGTGAGTACGCCAGTCGTTACCACGCCGGTGCGCAGTGGAATCACTACACCGGTAGCATGGATGCCAGCTTGCAAATTCAACAGGCGTTTAACGTGTATCGCGGCGATAAAATGAGCCACGACCCGGTGACCTTGCTGCGCGCCGCACCGGGTAAACCCTGGCTCCGTCTGGACGGGTTTGCCAGTGCCGAGGATTTGTTAACCAATTACCGCAACCTGGTAAACAAACACTGAATCATTGTTTCGATGCAAACCGTCATTGAACAGCGGTGTAAGTGATCTCATGCAGACAATTCGGTGGTTATTCGGTGTTTTACTCTTCTATATAGCTCACCTTGCAGTCGCGGTGGATCTCAGCGCGGGAGAAAACGTTTATCGCCACGGTGTGTTACCTTCGGGTGAACCCGTGGTGGGGATGCGCGAGGCTGACGCCGGTGTGAGCGGTGAGACGGCCGCCTGTGTCAATTGCCATCGACGCAGTGGTTTGGGCACCACCGAAGGACAGATCGTTATTCCCCCCATCATCGGCAAATACCTGTTCCGGCCGTTGGAAAAAAATCTCAAAGACCTCAATTTACCCCATGTACTGGGGTATCGGGTGCAGCGCCGGCCTTACGATGATGTGAGTTTGGGACGCGCGATCCGTGAAGGCATCGATGCCGATGGCCGCAGTTTGAATTATTTGATGCCGCGTTTTAAACTCGATGACGCCACCCTCGCGTCGTTGATCGCCTATCTTAAAGATCTAACCAGCGCAGCGGTGCCCGGCGTGAGCGAGGACACCCTGCATTTCGCCACTATCATTACCCCCGACGCCGATCCGATGGCACGCCAGGGCATGATCGATGTATTACAACAGTTCTTCAACGATAAAAATGAATTTCTGCGCGGTGGCGCGAAACCCATACAATCCAACTCACGGGCGATCATGTATCGGGTCACGCGGCGCTGGCAATTACACCTTTGGGAATTAACCGGACCCCCCGACACCTGGCAAGCACAGTTGCAATCCAAACTCGCCGCCGAGCCGGTGTTTGCGGTTATTTCAGGGATTGGTGGTAAAACCTGGGAGCCGGTGCATCACTTTTGTGAACAGGCGGCGCTGCCCTGTTTATTCCCCAACGTGGATTTGCCGGTGGACGCGGAACAAGATTTTTATTCGATATATTTTTCACGCGGGGTGTTGTTAGAAGCGCAATTGATCGCCCACGACCTGCACCTTGCCAATACCCCACCCACGCGTGTAATTCAAATTTATCGGCAAGAGGATGTCGGCGCGGCGGCGGCGAAGGCGTTGGCAACGGCCGCCGCACTCACGGCGAAGACCAATATTAACCGTGAACTTCCTGCAACCGCAGGAGCAGCGGAGATCGCCAAGGCACTACGCGACGTCAATCCTCACGATGCCGTGGTTTTATGGCTGCGCGCCGCGGATATCCGCGCCTTGCCTACATCGGTGGTGAACGCCAAGCGCGTCTACGCCTCGGGAATCATGGCCGGGCTGGAAACCATGCCCTTGGCCGGCGAATGGCGCGCGACCACCCATATTACCTATCCGTTTGACCTGCCATTATCACGCAAGATACGTATGAACTATCCCCTGGGTTGGTTCAGGGTACGCCACATACCCGTCGTAGCTGAACGTGTACAGTCCGATACCTACCTGGCCTGTGGTATCTTGGCGGAGATGTTGAATGACATGCTCGACAGCTTCGTGCGCGATTATTTAATTGAGCGCACCGAAATCATGCTCAGCCATCGCACCATCACTGGTTATTATCCACGTCTCAGCCTCGCCCCCGGTCAACGCTTCGCCTCCAAGGGCGGCTACCTGGTGCATTTCACCGAACCGCAAGGCACCCGGCTCACTGCCGAGGGGGCGTGGGTCGTTCCTTAAAAACTTAAATGAGCCGCCAAACCTCACCCAAGTGTTCAAGCTTGAGCTCCATTGAGGTGGCATCTTGTTCGGGGCTGGACTGGGGGTTAAGAACGGCGAATTGAAATTGCTGTATCAAGCCATTTTTACCAATGATGCGGGCGAGTTGGATTAGGGTGTCTGGCTGATGTAATTGTTTAATACATAACACATCACCCACGCGGTAAAAAAACGCGGTGGTTACGATACTCGCCGGCCGTTCGATCGCGGCGATTGCCGGTAGCAACAAGCCACGGTTAACCTGTTCTTGTTGCTCTTCTTTTCCGGGTTGTACCAGGCCGATCGGGATGGCGCAGGGTGATAATAACTGGCCTCCCAGTTCGATGCCGCTCTTGGGGTAGGATTTCATCCAGCGAATGATGCCCAGCGACCAGGCGGATGATTCGGCTTGTCGTAAGTATTTCAGCGCAATCAGCTCGCCGACCTGCAGTTTTTCCTCGGGTGAGGTGACGCACATGAGGCAGAAACCTTCGGGGCTGAGGTTTAATAACGTCCAGTCGTCGGCATCGCCTGGATTATGTATGTCCGGAAGGGCGGTGGTTGCGGGTGTGGTTTCTTGTTTCTGAAAATTGAGCGCTGGATAAACACTGGACCAGATATCGTCTTTCTCGGAATTTACGGCTTGTATATCGATCGACTCATAGTGAGCTACCTGGTTTAATCCCACCAGATCGTCACCGTGTTGACTCGCGGTACCCGTTTGCTGATTCGAGATGACGGTTTCATTGACCAGTTGTTTATGTATCTGGTGAACGCCAACGCGGATGGCGAGCTTTTTAACAATTTGTTGGCGGGAAAATTTACGTTTGTGCAATTGTCCCCACGCGACGATCAAGCGGCGCAATAAATCGGGGTAGTTTTTGTCCGTGACCGCTTGTGTTTGGTTTTGTGCGGCATGATGCGAGCTCTGTTGCAATTCGGTTTTTAACGCATCGACCAAGCGTGTGGTATTTATGATCCGGTAGTTATTCAATTCCGCCGTCAGGTTTGGCAAACGGGCCACTTCCGGCGGATAATCGCTACCCAGTAACACGATATGTTGGCCTTCCAATAAGCGAAGGTCCTGCGCATCGGGTTTGTCGAGACTGGCAAGACCATGCCAATCGTCAAGTTGGTGATAGACACGGGAGATTTCACCCTGACGTAAATGGTAGGGTTGTGCAAGATACAATAATAAAATGCGCAGGTATTTATCTTTGAGGGTGGTTTTGCGTTTCTTTTGGTAAATATCATCCGCGGTGGGGATCTCATGGTAGTCCTGTGCTTCGGCGATCGCATACATCGCGTGTAATCGCGACCAGTTATCCTGGTGGAAGGCGGCGTAGACTTCGTATGAATTTAGTAAGGCTTGACCCAGATAGGTAACACAGCGGTGCGCCGCACTGGTTTGGATTTTTTTATCGAGAAAAAACCCATTGGCGGTTTGCGTGTCTTCTATGACCTTGCGGTAACCGCTGGCCAAGGCCTCATAAAATCCGCGGCAGGCTTCGGATATGCGCAGGGTTTTTTCGGGGAGTGGATGGGCGACACCGATATAGTGTTTTTTAATATTACTGGTAACGTAATACACCGGTTCACGTAGCGATTCCAGGGTACGAAACCGATCGCCGTAAGCCAGTTGGCGCTGATTCAAATAGCGCAGGGCATTAAATAATAACTCGGCGGTTTTACCGATACTGGCGCGAGGTAACTCCACCAACCACTGTGACAGGGCGCTCGGACGGTGGTCGAACTCTTCCTCAACCGCTTGTCTGTTAAAGGGATTCATAGAATTAATAGCTCCCGGGGTAGGGAGGCGGATAACGGCTGGATATTCATACTCCTATATATCGGAGCAAACGCGTAGATTTTTAGCGAAATATTCGCGCCGCTAACCACAGCGATAGTACTGTGATAGCGTGTCAACCTAAATAGGCGGTCAACACCCGTTCGTCTTGCTGCAATTGCACGGGAGTGCCTTCGACTACGATGTTGCCGCGTTCCATGACATAGACATAATCGGCCACCTCCAGGGCGCGTTTAGCGAATTGTTCGACCAACAGCAAGGTAATGCCCGCAGCTTTGAGCCGGCGTAGCGTGTTGAAAACTTCGTGTACGATCACCGGGGCCAGACCCATCGAGGGTTCATCCAGCAGCATAATACTGGGTTCGCCCATCAGGGCGCGTCCGATCGCCAGCATTTGTTGTTCACCGCCCGAGAGGGTGCCGGCTTGCTGCGCCGCGCGCTGTTTTAGTCGCGGGAATAATTCGTAAATTGTATCGAGCCTGGGCCGTGCGGGTTTTTTATAGCCGAATAATGCGGGCAAGTGACGGTAGGCGCCTAATAATAGATTATCTTCCACCGATAAAGGGCCGAACACGCGGCGCCCTTCCGGCGCGTGGGCGAGTCCTAAACGCGCGGCATGCGCTGCGTCCCTGCCGTGGAGGGTCTGGCCGTTTAATAACACCCGGCCCTGGGTGGGGGTTAATAATCCGGAAATTGTCCGTAGGGTGGTGGATTTACCCGCACCATTGGCACCAATTATGGCTACGACGCTACCGGTTTTTACTTCCAGGCACACGCCGTGCAACACCTCGCTATTGCTATAACCGGCGTGTAGATTCTCCACGATCAGCATGACACACCCAAATAGGCGTTTACTACCGCGGGCTCACGTTTGATCGCCTCGGGCGTGCCGCTGGCGATGATTTTGCCGCCGTCGAGGACGGTGACCACATCGCACAGTTCACTGACCACGTCCATATGGTGCTCGATCAAAATAATGGTGATACCGCATTGCCGGATATGGCGGATGACCTCCACCAAGCGGGTTATATCGGGATGGGCTAAACCCGCGGCGGGTTCGTCAAGAATCAACAAGGCGGGATGACATGCCAGGGCGCGCGCGATTTCTAACAAACGTTGCGCGCCGTAGGGCAGGTCCTTGGCGCGCTGTTGCGCCAGGGGGTGTATACCGACCCATTCCAACAGCGCCAGGGCCTTGGCTTGGGCCTGGGTTTGTTGTTGTTTACCTAACCCAAGTAACAGTAGCGCCAAGGGAACGCGGTAATGATCGCGTAAGGCCAACATCACGTTTTCCAAGGCCGACAATTCGCTAAATAACTGCAGGTTTTGAAAGGTACGGGCGATACCGCTGTGGGCGATTTTATACAAACTTCCCAGTGGCAGGGGTTGGCCGCGAAACCGGATTGTTCCACCGCTAGGGGAATACAGTCCAGTAATCAGATTCACCAGCGTGCTTTTACCTGATCCATTGGGCCCAATCAAACCGTGTATTTGCCCCGTCATGACATGCAGGGAAATATCGTTCAGGGCTTTCACACCGCCGAAGTGGTGTTTGAGCTGTTGAATCTCAAGCAAACGTTGAGGGGATTGGGTCTGCGGCCTGAGTACCTTTTCCAAGGGCAGGCTCGGGGGCAGGCTGTCGGCATCAATATGAAATAGCTGTGCCAGGCGGCGTGTGGCGAATCCCATCAACCCTTCGGGTAATCCCACCACCACGGCAAATAACATCAGGGCAAAGATCGCCTTGCGCCAGTCCTCGGTATTGTGGATCAATAAAGCACCTACGGCTAAGATAACCATGGCCAGGATCGGCGCCAGGGCTTGGAAGCTGCGTAAGGTTTGTTGCCGGTATTTTTCTAAACCTGAAAGCAAGGCGATGATCACTCCGATCAGGGCGAAACTGCGGAACACTACCGGGTTGGATAATAAATTAGGTAACAAGACGATCAACGCCGCGCCCACCACCGCGCCCCATAGATTTTTACGGCCCCCAAGTACCACGCCCAGTAATAAAATAATCATCAGATCATAGCCAAAACTGCTGGGTTGCAGGTATTGGAAATTAAACGCGTACAATCCACCGGCCAAGCCGCCTAGGGCGGAGCCGATGGCGAAGCCCGCAATTTTATGCCGGTAAGTACCTACACCTATGGCGTCGGTGGCGATCGGACTGTCGCGCAGCGCCTCGAAGGCGCGGCCCCATTGGGAATTGAGCAGATTGCGCATCGTCAACCATACCAGCGCCAGGATCGCCAAACACATCCAGTAGAAACCGGCGGCGGTGAATTGCCAACCCCACAGGTCGGGGCGGGTCACGTGTAATCCCTGCGCGCCTTGGGTGAGCCATTCCATTTCGTTGAGCGTGGTGGTGGTGATGGCGGAAAAGCTCAGTGTCGCTAGCGCGAACTGCGGACCGTCTAATCGCAACGCGGGAAACGCCAAGAGTCCACCGACCAAGAAGGTGCTAACGAAACTAAAACCGAGCGCAGCCACTATACCCAATCCAAAATGCGTGACGCTTAGACTTGCGGCGTACGCGCCTAATCCTAAGAAGGCCGCTTGCGCGAGGTTGATCTGTCCCAAATAACCCACGGTGACATCTAAGCCGATCAGGCACACGCCATAGATGGTCAATAGGGTTAACAAACCCAACGCGTAGGGAGTATTAATCGCCAGAGGTAAACAGCCCAGTGCGCCTAGCAGTACTACTTCGGTGCCGTGGGTGAATAACCAACGTTTGTTCATCCACCTATGCCTTAGACTTTACGGACGATGGCTTTACCGAAGATGCCGGCCGGACGCAGCGCCAAGGCCAAGATCAGCAGTACTAAACCGGGAACTTCGCGCCAGCCGCTGCCGATATAAAAGCTGGCCAGGTTTTCCAAAGCCCCCAGCAACATACCGATCACCACAATACCAAACCCGGAATCCAAGCCCGCGACAACGGCGACCGAGAAGGCTTTGAGGATCAACGTCGAGGCCATGGTCGGCCCCGCCGTGGTGATCGGCGCAACCAAAATACCCGCCAGCGCGGACACCAAACCCGACAAGCCGTAGGAAAGCATGATAATGCGGCGCGCTGAAATACCCATGAGCTGGGCCGCGTCGCGATCCGTGGCGACGGCGGCGAACGCCTTGCCCAGCAAGGTCTTATTCATCAGCAGTTCGATGAGCCCCATGATGACAAACACACCGCTAGCCAAGGTAATTTCTTGGCAGGTGATATCGATGCCCAGGAATGAGATTGGGTCGGTGGCGAATGGCGAGGGGAAGGGGTGATCGTCCCTGCCCCAGATATTCTCCGCGCTGGAGAAAAAAAACAAACCCAAGATGATCGTCATCAGTATCCAGCCCTCGCTGTTTTGCGCGAGGGCGAGCCTGACCGCGGTACGTTCCACAAACAGGCCCAGCGCTATCCCAAACAACATGCCAAGCGGCAGCATCAACCAATACGACAATCCCCAGTTCAATAGGCTGAGGCTGAATAAGGTTGAGAGCATCACCAACTCACCTTGACCAAAATTAATACTCTTGCTGGTGGCGTAGGTGAGTTGAAAGCCATAGGCGATGAGCGCATAGATCAAACCGATCAACGAGCCACTCACCACGATCTGGGCAATGATAGTAGGCTGCATTGCGCTTACGCCGCGGGATTATTTCTTGGGTTTATCTAAGGAGGCATTTTTGATCAAACGCGCCCGATCCGCGTCGTTGGCGAATATCACACGGCCGTCACTGACGGTACCCATCACCACTTGGTTACGACGAAACGCCTCGTGGGTGTTCACATCGGCGGGGTTCCAGGGGCTGTAAGGATGAACCCAGGTGGTAATCACACCGACGACGGGTTCCTTGAGGTTTTCTAACGCGTCTTTGATCTTGTGGGTGTCGGTGCTTTTGGCCTGTGTTACCGCGGCCGCGAACAGATACACGGCGTCGTAACCCTGTGCGGCCGACATCGGTGAAGGAATACGGTCTACCCCGTAGGTTTTATGATAATTGTCGATAAACGCCTTGATCCGCGGGGTAATGGGTTCTTCGATGAAACTTTGAGGTGTCATCGCGCCGTTGCCATTCTTGCCCGCGTTATCAATGAAGTTCGACATGGAAAGCGCCCAGCCGCCCAGCAGGGGGATGTGCAGACCGATCTTGGCCTGGCCATTCGCCACCGCGGCCAGTTCCGGTCCCACCGCCCAGACCACAATGGCTTGCGCGCCCGCCGCCTTGATGTGTAACAGTTGCGCGCTCATGTCTTTATCGCCGAGATTAAATTTCTCGCTGGCGACCACGTCTAATTTATTGCCTTGCGCCTTGATTTGTTCAAGCAGATCATCGCGGCCCGAAACGCCGTAATTGGTGGAATCGTGCAGGATCGCCACTTTAGTGAAATGGCGCTTGATGGCTTCTTCTATCACCATGGCGCTTTGAATACCGTCGTTGGCGGAAAAGCGGAAGATCGACAGATCCTTAACCCCCGCTTTTGACCACTGCGTCATCGAGGCGGAACCCGCCGCCGGGGTGATGATCTTGGTCAGTCCTTTTTCTTGAAAATATTTATCACCGGCCAGGGCCACGCCGGTATTCACGGTACCGATAACGCCGGAAAGATCCGACATCCCGGCCAACTCCTGTGCGATCAATGCGCCACGTTCGTTCTTGGCTTCATCGTCACGTTCGATCACTTCGATCTTTAATTTTTTAGCGCCAACCTCGATACCCCCCGCGGCATTGATTTCACTGATGGCTAGCTTAGCACCGTCGCGCATCGACACCCCCATCGGGGCCGAGCCGCCGGAAAATGGCCCGGTGATGGCGATTTTGATGCTATCGGCCGCGAAGCTCGGCGCGAGAATGAGTCCGCATAACACGGTGGCTACGAGTCGTTTTTGCATGGTGATTCTCCTGGCTGGATCTTTTTAGGAATGGGTATTTCTGTTTGTATGATACACAGAATATTCTTAGGGTAACATGCCAAATACGCACAAAAAATACGATTTAATCCGGATCGAAATATTTTTCAAGCCGCTTCAATTAATACCGGCCAAGGCGAGTGATTTTTAAATCAGGAGAAGAAAGTGTAAGGTGCGGCGTATTACCGGGGCACCCTACTTGGCAAGGTTAACGGAGCTTCGACAGGATAATTTTAAACTGTCCCTGTAATTTATCCGCCTTGGTTTCGTCGAGGGTTAGGCGCACCAGTTTGACGCAGGTGTTGGCCACGTTGGTGAGGGCGGTGGTATTGGCGGGGGTATTTTCGATTTTGTCAATAAACGCATCAGAATCGTCATCCAACATAAGCCGCAGGGTGCGGATGAGTTCTTGTCTGATCAGGGCGGGGGTCTGGATTTTGGGCATGGACGCGGTCTTATGTGGCGTGCTGGGCGGGGGGCTGGGGTTAAAATGCGACAGGGTTTTGATGTAGCCATCGCGCATGAGTCCATTCACTTCGCGCATGAGATCCGGCAGGGGCAGGCCCTTATTCGAGATCTGGGTGAGGTTGTTATGCCCGTCGACCATCACTAACACGAACCGCTGGCGTTGATCGAGGGCGGATTGCTTGGTCTCCAACGCCGCCTTGCCCTTGGCGGTTCTTACCAAAACCGTTTGTGTGTTCATATCATGCGGATAATACTTTAATGACCCTGTGGATGAGTTTTACCGTCACTACGACATAGACGGCGCCAAAGAAAAAGATAAACGCCACGATCAAACGTAACAAGGCCTCCGGTAATAACGCGGCGAAGGGGGTGGCGAAGTAGCCAAGGGTAAACAGTACCACCAAGAATTGCAGAATACTCCATTGTTTACCGATCATGCCGCCGGGGACCGCCCGTTTAAGTGACATGACCAGACCCAGGCAATACAGCATCACGACGATGGCGGCGATACTAAGGTAAAACGCGAGATCGAAATTCATAGTTGTTTCCCCACTATTTATGTATAGTCTTGCTTTATGTCCCAATCAGGGTAATCTTAGTGTAAATTAAATTACAAATCATCATCCCTGAGCTTCGCAAGCGCTGTTTAAAGTTGCATCAGTGCATGGGACTATTCGCATACACTCACGTTGCAAAACGCTAACAGTTTTAGAGCTGTCGTGCAACCGACAGTTATGTCGGGCTTAGAAGATCCTGTCCCTGCCCATTGGCGAAGTTCGTCAGGGCCGAAATATTGTGTAATTGCAATTTTTTCATCATGTTAGAGCGATGTTTCTCAATGGTTTTGATGCTCAAACCGAAGTGTTGGGCAATGTATTTACTGGTGTGGCCGTGGGCGATCAGTTTTAGAATTTCGCGTTCACGTTGGGTCAGCGTATCCCACCGGGATTGGGCGGTAGTGGTCTTGTTACCCAGCAGGAATACGTGGATCACTTTTTCAGAAATGCTCGGACTCAAATAGGTTTTACCGGCCAACACACTGCGTACCGCCAGGATCAGCTCCGCATCGTTGGTATCTTTTAAAACATAACCGGTGGCCCCGTCACGCAGCGCTTCGCGGATGCAGTCTTCGTTCTTATGCTGGGTCAACACCAACACCTTGGTGGCGGGGAAGCGCTGGCGAATGGCCGCGACGATACCCATGCCGTGGATCCCAGGCAGTTTAAAATCGACAATCACCAATTCCGGCAGCCGTTGTTCAATCAGGCGCAGGGTGTCGTAACTATTGTCTACGTCGGCGATGACCTCCAAGTCAGGTTCAATACTCAATAAGGCCCGTAAGCCCGCGCGTAAAATACTGTGGGGCTCGGTAATCAATACGGTTCGTTTGGCGCTCATCGAGGGTACCTATCGGAGTGGTAACGGCGTAGGCGTAGGTGTTGGAGAAGCACTTACCCCGGTCGTGGGCTGGGGGTTGCGGCTACGAGGTTTATAAATAAATTGCCAGTCGGCATAGTGTTCTTGACCCTCGAAGCTTTGGTACTGCAAACCAAAATTGGCCTGTTTAATCGGCCGCAGCTTTGAGGGGCAGTAGACGCCCATGATGTGATCGTTACTGTCCTTGATTAACCCCCAGTCGTTACTGCCGGTGATCGGATCGCGGTACAGCTTGCGTAAATGCCGTACCACGCTGGGTTGACGCGGATCGCGGATTAAGTCCGCGAGGGTTTGCGGGTATTGTTTTAATCCCCCTTCGGTGGCCAGATAATAACGGCCAATGGCCTGACGGTATTGTTCGCCGATGAATAATAAATCGGCTTCGCGCGCGCGTTGTTGCGCGGTGTGCCAGACGGTGCCGGTGGCCGCCAGGGTCGCGCCTAGGAGGGCGATGGCGAGTAACACTCCAATATATGTAAAACCACGCGGCATGGGCTCACCATTCGGCATAGGCACTTCCATCCGGGGCCTTGCCGGGCGCGCCGCTATGAATATCGTATACCTGGCCTTTAGAAGGATCCGATGGGGGCACAATCACCCAACTGCTGTCGGATTGGGTGAGGGGATCAGGGGGGATCTTGCGCAGGTATTTTTTGGTAACCAAATCCTCCAAGCTATCGGGATATTTACCGTTGTCGCCGTAATATTTATCCAACGAGTCACGCACGATGGCGAGGTTGTCGCGCAACACGGCCTCCTTGGATTTTTCAATGCTGTGAAAATAACGCGGCAACGCCAGGGTCAATAACAGCGCGATGATGGTCATCACGACTAATAATTCGATGAGGGTGAAGCCCGGGGATTTTGGTTGTAGGCGGGCCATGGTCACCACTCCCGGTAGGGAATGCCACGCAGATCCTTACCCGTCGACTTGGTATAAACATCGTACACATCATCGCCTTCTTGTGGATCGTCGGGGCTGCTGTTGTAACTGCGTTTCCCCCAGGTGTCGGCGGCGGACAGGCTGTTATCGGTTGCAAACGGATCGCGCGGGATACGGCGCAGGAAATAAATCTTGGCCTTGCCGGTGGGATCGGAGGGATCATCCACCCCTTGAACTAAGATATCGAGCGACGCCGGATAGCCGGATTTTCCCACACTGGTGGCAATCCGGCCTTCGTCCCAGGCTTGTTTATAGGCATCGATCGCGGTGCGGATTTCACGCAGCGCCTGGTGTAACGCCTGTTCTTGGCTGCGTTGTACCGCCAGTTCACTCAACGGCAGGGCAATGGTCGAGAGTAAGGCCACGATCGCCAGGGTGACGATCAGCTCGATCAAGGTAAAGCCGCGGGGTGAGATCGTGCCGAGCATTATTTCTCCGGATTGACCGTGATGACCCACGGGGCCAGGGTGCTCAGCGGTAACACGCGGCCGTCGCCACTCAAGGGCGAAGGGCTGGTCAGCACCAGGGGTACTTGGGTCTTGGCCGCCAGCGCCTTGAAGGTAAAGGTCGCAATACTGCCCTTGCCGGTTGTTCCGTCCTTGCCCACGCGCGACACCTGCGTGAAGATATGACCATCCTTGGCATCAATCTTGTCCGTGAAAATGGTTTTTTTACCGTCTTGTTTAAGCAACTCGCCCTGGGCAACCTTGGTAATGGTCATCACGGTGGGGTCGTAGTCGAGGGTAAACGACAAGGTGCCCAGCGGTTGCGTGGTTTGTGCCTCTAAAGTGACTTGAATTTCCTTGCCGACGCTGACTTGGGCCGGGCCGTTCCAGTTGAGTAAAATCGGTGGGCCACTGGGTGCAACCGCGTTAACACCACTATCCACCGGCGTGGCGCTCGGAGTGTCTTCGCTGCTGCTGGGCGCGTTGTCGGCGGCGGGTTTCATCGCCGTGGGTTTGGATTTCTTATGCAGCGCGGTGGGTGTGATCATCACCGGCGCGCTGCGCAGGGTATTGTCGGTGCCGGACCAGAACTCCATCGTACTCGCATCGGGTCGCTGGCTGGCGCGGGTGAGATGCGGGGTGATCGACAATACGATCTCGGATTTCTTGGCATCTTCTTTATTACTGGAGAACAAGCGGCCCAGCAGCGGCAGGTCGCTTAAGCCGGGAAATTGCTGCGCGCTTTTACGGTCCTCATCGCTGATCAGACCGGCCAGAACTTGGGTCTCGCCGTCTTTTAGGCGCAACACGGTATTCGCCGAACGGGTACCGATTTGATAGGCGAGGGTGTTGCCGCTGCTGACTTCGCGCACCAGGTTGCTGACTTCGAGCGATACCTTGATGGCGACATCATCGTCCAAATGAATATCCGGTTCGACTTCGAGTTTTAGACCCACATCCAGGTACTGCACACTGCCCGTCACCACCGATGAACCGCTTGCCACCGGGGTCACGGCATTGGTGATCACCGGCACCCGATCGCCGATCATGATCTTGGCCTTTTCTTTATTACGCACGCGGATCCGCGGGCTGGCGAGGATATTGGCGTTACCGGTTTCTTGCCGCAGGTCCAGCCCCCCTGACAACGAAGACTGGCTAATGTTAAACATGCTGCCGTTCAAACTGCCCAAATTGCGCAGGGTGAGAGGCTGGGCTGGGGTGACTGTGGTTTCGGTGCCGACACCCGTCACTACATGAGTATCGCTTATCGCAGGTATTCCCGGGGCATTGACATCAATCTGCTGCGGCAAGCGTAGGCCCAACTGCTTGAGGCGATCGCGTGTGATTTCCAGCACCTCCACTTCCAGCATCACTTCGGGTTCGGGCAGGTCTTGCGCGGCGATCAATTTTTCCGCCAGCCGAATCGCGTCGGGGGTGTCGCGCATCACCACGGTATTGTTCTTTTCGTCGATGAACAGGTCGCGGGTTTTGAGCAGCGTCTTGAGCATGGTCTGAATCTGTTTGGCGTCGGCATTGGTCAACTGGAAGGTGCGGATTTTTAAATCCTGGTATTCCTTGATCTTGATCGGATTGTTGGGGTAGATAAAAATCGTATTATCGGAGAGGATTTTTTTCTCCAATTGGTTCTGCATCAAGATCAGATCGAGGGTGTCATCCAGTGGCGCATCTTTGACAAAAATGGTGGTTTTGAGATCGGGCTTCACGTCTTTATCCAACAAGATATTGAGGTTGTTGCTGCGGGAAATGGCCTCGATGACCATTTTTAAATTGGCGTCGCGGAATTGCAGGGTAATGGGTTTTTTAAATTCAGGTTTCAGGCTGGGGCCGGCCATGGCGTCTTTAGCGATCTGCTCGTCGATCTTACGCTGTAACTGCTTGGCGTCCGCGTAGTTTGGATTTTCCAATAAAATGCCCTGCAGGAGGGACTGCGCGGCTTCGGGGTCGTGTTTATCGAACAGTGCCTGCGCCTTGATCAGGGCCTGGGCGTGACGTTCGTCGCGCGCAATGGCGGCCAAGCCTAGCTTGGCGCGGGAGTTATCCGCTTCGATTTTTAACACGCGATTATAAATAGCGCTCGACTCGGCCGGGTGACCGGCGGCGCGTTCGCTGTTGGCCGCGTCGAGCAATTGAGCCACGATCTGCTCGCGGCGGTGGAGCAGATCAGCGCGAAACGCCAGATTGTCAGGCTCGTCCTTAACCGCCTGTTGAAGTTTTGCCAAGCCGGCCTCGATCTGCCCTTGGTTGACAAGTTCAATGCCTTCCTTGTGTATACGATCGGTCGCACAACCGAAAAGTACTACACTGGCCAAAAACATCACTGGATAGTTGCGCGCCATGTTCATGGTGTATCTCCGATACTTAGATATTGTTTGATCTGCAAGGGCAGATAGGTGAAAACCAGTTTGCCGTTTTCAATGGCATCAACCGAATAGGTGTTGTCCAAGGTCTCGCCGGTGCTAACCAGGCGCACGCGATCGCCCTCGGCCAAAAAGATCGTTAACTTGCCTTGTTCATCGAGTTGTTTACCTAAAAAACTAAACGGTAAATTCGGCGCGGTCGGCGCGGGAGTAGGTGTCGGGGGCGGCGGAGGCGGCGCGACATACCACGACTTGGATGGAAAGATATCGATCTTCTTGGATTGGGAGTGGGCGCGCTTGAGCCGTTCCAGTTGCAAGTTATCGATGCGTTCATCGCTGTTAGTGCCGCTGCTGGGGGGCGGGTGCTCCACCGGCTCCACAATCGCGGAATCACCGCTATCCTTCGCCAAGATCGACGGGCTTGTCGTTAGCAGCGCCAAGGCCAACAGAACAATTAAACGGTGCAGAGGTAGGCAAAGTTTCATACGCGCTGATCCAGGTAAAGCGAAAATTTAATATTGGCCTCGATCAGTGTCTCGCCGATCTTCTGCCGTTCAAAGCCGACATGATCCAGGGACGCCGTTGGGATGGCGGCTAATACCGTGCCGAGGAATTTACGAATCTGTAAATAAGTACCCTTGACCGGCAGGCTGACTTGATAACGTAACAATCGCCCGGCGCGTTCGGGGGTTGGGTGGTATTCACCCTGTTCCAGGACCAGTCCTTGAGCCCGCGCGGCGTTATAAATTTTGTCCAGCCAGCCGGGCGCGCTGGCGGCCGCGGGAAAAAATTTATAAAAGGCGGCCAGTTGTTCGGACGGGGAAACCGCTGCATTGGCCTGGGCGGCCGCGCTGTGGTTGAGTTTGTTTTGTAACGCGAGTATCTCGGATTGTAATTCCGCCTGTTGCTGTTGCAGCGGTTGCACTACGAATCCATACAACCCCATGCTCAGGGCTATGAGGCCCAGGCCCAACAGACCTTCGCGGCCGAGGCGTTTGAACCAACGTTGTATTTTCACCGGCCACAGGCGCAGGGGTTGTCCGCGGCCGGTGATTGGCAATTTCAGCGGGCTACGGCTCATGGTGTTATCACCCACGCCGCGGTGATCACAAAGCGGATCGGTTTCTCCGCGGTTTGCAGGTCAACCTGGTGGCTTTGTAAATAGATATTGGTGAGCGAGGGTTTCTTTTGTAAATATTTGATATAGGACAATACCGCGGGCAGATCCCTGGCTTCGCCGGTGATCCGTACCGCGTGTTTTTCCGCGTCCGGTTCGATTACCAATAACGCGATGGGTTGGCGCTGCGAGGATTCAATGTCGCGGAACAGCGATTCCCACGGCAAGCCGAGTTGCGCTAAGACCGCATTGGCTTGTTTGATCTCGGCGCGTAATTGCTGTGCGTCGAGGCTGCTGATACGGCTATCACTTTTGTGGCGGTTGGTTTGTTGTTCCAAGCGGATTTGTTGTGACTGCAGTTGTTCTATCATCGCGCTGCTGGAACGGTAGTGCAGCGCCACTACCACGGTGGCGATCAGTCCCGCGATCAATAACAGTTGTTCACTACGGCGGGCGGGGCGTTGGGTGAGTTGATAGTCTAATAGTAAGGCGCGCATCAGGATCATCCCGCCAGGGCCATGGCGTAGCAGGCGTCGTTGTGTTCCATGTTGGCCGGGGTGCGCGGTAGTTGTAGCACTTGAAAACCCGGCGGGGGTTGTTGCACGCTATCAAAGCCGTCCTGCCCAGGGGCATGGATATACACCGGGATCGGTTGCTGATCGTTATCCGCCGTTATCCCTAATAAAAGCCGTTCACGTTCTAACAGCGTCAGCAGCTCTGTTTGCCAGTGGACGCTGATCTTCATTGTCTTGAGGACGCGCCAGTGGTGGTCTTGCAGCAAGGCCAAACACAAACGGCCGGGCTCAACCAAGGCAAACCACGCGGAGCGGCCCAGCTGTTTACGCCATTGATTAAACGCCACCATTAAATACGGTTGGATCGAACCCAGGCGAAGCTTGCCGGCGGTAAACAGCGCGTTCAGCGCCTCGATCAAGCCTTGATCCACGGCGCTGGCGACACGTTGTGGTTCGCCGCCGCCGTCACTCAGACGCAGCGCCCAAGGCGCGGCGGCATCCCCATAGATTTGGGTAAAGCGGTGCCGCACCAAGGCCAGCTCTTCAGCGCCGGAACTGATCTGCACACTATATGGGACCAAGGCATAACGCACGAAATGGTTCGAGAGGATCACCGTCACGTCGCTGCGGCGGGTGTTGAATTCGGGCAATACCGTCGTCAAGCCGTGCAACGCCAACTGCCAAGAGCTGTCATTGTTGGAGGGGGTCGCGCAGCTAATGATGCGTTTATCACGCAATCGCGCCGACCAGCCACGACTATAACGCACGATGGTGACCTGCTGTGGGCTTAAGGCAATACGAATACGATCACGCCACAAAGGTGACACGGTTGATCTCCTGTAAGGTGGTTTCTCCCTGACGGACCAAATCGACGGCACCGTCGCGCAATAAACGCGTGCCGTTGCGAAACGCCGCTTCTTTGATCCGGCGGATCGGTTCGCCGCTGACGATCAATTCGCGGATTTCGTCGTTGAGATACAATATTTCGGCGATCGCCTTGCGGCCTTTAAAACCGCTGCCGCGGCAATGGCCGCAACCGCTACCGGCGCGAAAATTAAAACTGGCGGCCTGTTCCGCGCTGATCCCCGAATCTACCAACGCCTGGGGGTCGGGCTGGTAGGGTTGCGCGCAGTGCGGGCAGTTCTGGCGTACCAGGCGTTGCGCCAAGATGCCGTTGAGGGCCGAAACAAAACTCGACGGCGACACCCCCATGTGAATAAACCGGCTGATCACATCGAACACATTGTTGGCGTGTACCGTGGTGAACACCAGGTGGCCGGTGAGCGCCGACTGCACGGCAATCTGCGCGGTCTCGGTGTCGCGAATTTCACCCACCATGATCTTGTCCGGGTCGTGACGCAAAATCGAACGCAGCCCGCGCGCAAAGGTTAGCCCTTTCTTTTCATTCACCGGGATCTGTAACACTCCTGGCAATTGGTATTCGATCGGATCCTCGATGGTGACGATTTTATCCTGACCGTGATTGATCTCGCTGATTGCCGCGTACAAGGTGGTGGTTTTGCCGCTGCCGGTGGGACCGGTGACCAGCATCATGCCGTAGGGTTCGGAGGCCAGGCGACGTAATACCCGTATCGCTTGATCGTCGAATCCCAGGTAATCCAGGCGCAGCCCCTTGATTTGATCGGACAGGGCCTGTTTATCCAGGATACGCAATACCGCGTCCTCGCCGAAGATGCTCGGCATGATCGAGACACGAAAATCGATTTCACGGCCGCGCATGGAAATCTTAAAGCGGCCGTCTTGCGGAATACGCCGTTCGGCGATGTCGAGTTCGGACATCACCTTGATGCGCGAGATCACCTGCTCGGCCAGTTCCAAGCCCTGCATCGAACCCACCAGCGACAACACCCCGTCGATGCGGTATTTGATCGCCAGGCCATTGGCGCCGGTTTCAAGGTGGATGTCGCTGGCCTCGGTCCTTAACGCATCGTACAAGGTTGAATGCACGAGTTTGACAACCGGGCTGGTGCTTTCATTGATCGTTTGGATCGATAAATCCTCGACCTCCGCAGTGTGTTGGCGGGTGCCGGGTTCTGACGCTAACACGCTGTCCATCGCGTGCAAGGTTTCTTCGTGGCGCGTGAGGTAGGCGTCGATATCGCTGCGGTGCGCCAGCCGCCACTCAAACGGCTGGCCGATGGCCTCTTCGGCCCAGGCTTGTAAACCGCTATTAAACGGATCGCTAAATACCAACAGCAGGTGTTGCTGCGCATCGCGCAGGGCCAGGCATTTGCGGCTGAGGGCGTTTTTAAACGGCAAGACCTCAAAGTCCGGCGTGAGCTGATGCAGATCGTGCATGAGCAGCGCTTTAAAATGCAGGCTGTGCGCCAACGCGGCGACAAAATCCTCGGCGGATAGATTTAATTGCTCTTGCAATACGTCTATGACGCTGCGGCGATTTTGCGTGGCCGCAAGCTGCGCGCTGTTAATTTGCGCCGCACTGATCAGGGGGCTGTGCAAGGGGGTGATCACGGCGGTCATTGAATGCTCCCGGCCAGTTCAAAAATCGGAAAATACATCAACACCACGATGCCACCGATAACCAGGCCGATCACGGCCATCAACAGCGGCTCGAATAATTTACTGAACCACTCCACCCAGCGGGCCATTTCGTCATCGTGAAAATCGGCGATGCGATCCATCATCTCGCCCATTTTGCCGCTGCGCTCTCCCACCACCAACATGCGCGCGGCCACCGCGGTGGTCAGCCCGTGGCGGTCCATGGCGGCGGAGATCGATACGCCTTCACGGATAGTGGTGGCGGCCAACATCAATTGCGCGCGCAGCGCCAGCGGTAATAGATCCGCCGCCATTTGCAGGCCGGTGACGATCGGCGTGCCGCCCTGCAACAACATGCCCAAGGTGCGATAGAAACGCGCCAGCTGATAAATCTTCATTCGACTACCGATGGCGGGGATTTGCCAGAATTTACGCATCAGCCATTGTTTATTCGCGGGACGGGTGAGCAGATAAACCAGGGAGCTAACAATCAAGACCAACACCGTGAAGATCACCGCGCCATTGGCGTGCAACAATTTTCCCAGGTTCAACAACAACTGTGAGAACAACGGCAAGTCACGCCCCATTTGTTCATACACCACACTAAATTTGGGTACGACATAACCGACCAGAAACAAGGTCACCAGGCCACCGGCGATCAACAATAGTGCCGGATAGATCGACGCACTCACGATCTTTTTACGCACGCTGTCCATTTGTTGTTGATAGGCCACGTAGCGCGCCAGGGCCACCGCCAGGTCACCGGTTTTTTCACTGGCACGTACCGTGGCGACGTACAACACCGGAAAATAATCCGGAAACTGTTGCAAGGCGTGCGACAGGGTACGCCCTTCGTACATCGTGGCGGTTAATTGCCGAAACAACTTTTGGGTTTTAGGGTGTTGTTCTTTCTCGGCCAGCGCCTCGATCGATTCCACCAAGGATAAACCGGCCTGCAACAGGGCGAGTAATTCCTGGCTGAATAAACTAATGTTAAAACGTTGGCGTTGATGGAATTTCCATCCGGCCCAGTGTTGTTTGGCCTTGATCGCAAGAATGGTCAGGCCTTGCGATTTCGCCTGACGCACGGCATCGGCCTCGTCGCTGGCCTCCAGCGACAGGGCCAGTACGCCCTCGCCTTCACGCACCGCTTTTAGTTCAAATAACATTACCAATTGCCAATGTCGGCGGCTTCACCGGTGCCGCCGGGTTTGCCGTCATTGCCGTACGAGAAGAGATCGTAATCGCCGTGGTCGCCGGGCTGTTTGTACACATAGGCATGGCCCCAGGGATCCTGCGGCACACTCTTTTTTAAATACGGGCCTTCCCAGCGCGGCTCATCGGTGGGACGGGTCATCAGGGCGGCTAGGTTTTGCTCGGTGGTGGGGAAATGCCCCACGTCCAAGCGGTATTGCTCCAAGGCTTTTTCCAAGGCGTCGATCTGCGCCTTGGTGGTTTTAACCTCGGATTTACCCACCTGGGCGAAATAACGCGGGCCGACATAACTTGCGAGCAGGCCGATGATGACCATCACCACCAATAGCTCTAATAGAGTAAATCCTGTTTGATTGCGCATTTGAGCTCCCCTCTGACAAGCGCCAGTATCCTGAAAAACTATTACAGTATGTAGTATTCCGTATGGCAGGAGTAAAAAAAAGTAGGGTAACCCTGTATCTCGGTGAACGTATACGTTTAATTTATCATTAAGTTTGGCGTGTGGTTTGCAAATACCTTAGTCGCCATTCGGTTTTTCAAAAAATGCGAGGATCCCGTAAAAGTGTATTTTGTTTGAATCGAGTAACGATGATGTATGCATGCATCGTACGTATAAGTTAGGCAAACTTACAATTCAACGAAAACTATTTGCGTTTACAGAATGAAACAATCTATAGGTTACAACTTTATTTGTGGCGTGGGCGCTTACGAGTGAGATTCAATCGACATTTTTACAAGCTCCGCACATCTCCATGTTGTCATCGGACGCTAAACGTTCGCATCCGCCGGTAATTTCCACCCAGCCACAAAGGAAACTGTCATGAACACGAACATCACCATTGTAGTGCTACTGATGACAATGACATTTTCAACCCATGCGGCCGCGGTCTACCGTGGGCCGGCCACTTCACTGTATTACATTGATGATGGGATAGAATACAGTGTATTAAACATAGTACGTACGGCGATTACGCCCTATGGCACAAGTCATACCCTGCAAGTCATTCTAAAGAACAATCGAGTTGCCAATTATGTCCCCGAGCTGGCCGTAAAGATCGTTGTAAAAGGACTTTATTCGAATCAGTATTATGATTCACCCGACTTCAGCATCACGGGCTGTGGCCAGTGGTTACCCGTCGGACAGACGTGTACGGCCGATCTCACTTATACGCCCATTACTCCGGATGTGATCGATGGGGTGGTGCATGCGGTGGATGAAACCTTGATCATTACCTGGAACGGTTCGATTTTTCTGGGCCCGACGGTCGAAGGTCTGGCGCAGTGATAAACAGATAATTAACAAAAAATTAATAATATACCCTTGAACCTACGGCAAAACCGTAATGATTACTTAAGTGAATCTTAAGGTTGATTACCCTATACTCCGGGTAAGTTAATGAGTTAATAACGAACCTTAAAGCATGAGCAGTCCAACCCTACTCAATCAAAACCAGGTTTTCCCGGATCGGGCGGGGGTTACGGTCTTTATCTGCGAGGACCACACCATCGTGCGTGAGGGTTTACGGGCCTTGCTGGCGCTTGATTCTGCTATTACGATTGTGGGCGAGACCGATAATGGCCATGACGCGATACGTTTGGTGGGGGCGCATAAACCCGCGCTCGTGTTAATGGACCTGTCGATGCCGGACATGAACGGCATGGAGGCCACGCGTGAAATCAAACGCCGCTATCCGGAAGTGATGGTGATCGTATTAACCGTGCATAAGGGCGAGGAATATATCCGCGCTACATTAGAAGCCGGTGCCAACGGTTATGTATTAAAAGATGCCACCCACTCCGAACTCAAGCTGGCGATCAAAAATGTCATGCATGGCAAGACCTATCTTAGTCCGAGTATTTCTGACAAGGTGATCAATGGGTTTTTGGACGGCAGTCCGGTGCTGGTTAAATCCGCGCTGGATATACTTACCCACCGCGAACGGGTGGTGTTAAAACTCATCGCGGAGGGCAATCCCAACAAAAGTATTGCAACCCATTTGAGTATCAGCGTTAAAACGGTGGAGAAACACCGATCCAATTTAATGCGCAAACTCAATTTCCACAACACCGCCGCGATCACTGCTTTTGCGATTGAGCGCGGGCTGGTTACTAAATAAAACCATTCTCTGCTTCTACGATACCCTCTTCACCCCGCGCAACAAGATAATTGTTTGACATCCTTAGTAAAGGTCTGCGCGGTGAGTTTTAATCCTTCTACCATGGTCAGATAGGGAAAAAGTTGATCAGCCAAGTCGTGTATCGTCATGCGGTTACGGATCGCCATGGCCGCGGTTTGAATGATTTCTCCACCTTCGGCGGCCAATACCTGGCAACCCAGGAGGCGCCCGCTCGAAGACTCGGCGACCAGTTTAATAAACCCACGCGTGTCCATGTTGGCGATGGCGCGCGGTACGTTATCTAAATCCAGTCGACGTGATTCAGCGTTTAGTCCCTGTGCTGTGGCCTGGTGTTGCGTTAACCCTACGCTGGCGACCTGCGGATCAGTGAATACCACGCTGGGTAGCACCGCAAGATCCAGTCTTGCATCGCCACCGGTCATGTTGATGGCGGCACGGGTACCGGCGGCGGCGGCGACGTAGACGTATTGGGGCGCGGTGGTGCAATCCCCGGCGGCATAGATATGCGGATGGGTAGTGCGCAGGTGATCGTCAATGATGATGCTACCCTGCGGATCGGTATGTACTCCGGCTTGAAGGAGATTTAGGTGCGCGGTATTGGGGCTGCGGCCGGTAGCGACCAATATGTGATCACCACGGAGTTCACCCGCCGAGGTGGCAAGGATGAATTCCTTAGCCGCATGACGCACGCTGTGGACTTGGGTATGCAGCCGTAGGTTGATTGCTTCGGCTTCAAAAATGGTTTTTAACCCCTCGCCCAGTTCTGGATCTTGCGATGACAAGAGGCTGCTGCGTGCCAGCACCGTTACATTGGATCCCAAACGCCGAAACGCTTGGGCCAATTCCAAGGCTACCACTGACGCACCGATCACGATTAAATGCTGAGGCAACTGCTCCGCCACCAAGGCTGCGGTGGACGTCCAGTACGGCGTGTCCTGCAGTCCGGGGATCGCGGGTATGGCCGGGCTGGCGCCCACGGCCAGCAGAATACGATCGGTTGTTAGCGCGATCTCCTGGCCGTCGGTTTGTGTTACCCGTAGCTGGTGGTTATCCGCAAAACGCGCCGTGCCCCGGATCAGTTGAATCTCCGGGTGGGTGTGTAATATGTTTTCGTATTTAACCTGCCGCAGGGTATCCACCCACGCTTGTTGTTGCTGCACCATGGCGCCACGATCGATCCGCGCGGGCTGCCGCTCCACGCCCTTAAAATGGTGGTGCTGCTGCCAGTGGGCGTGTTGCGCGCCACGGATCAATATTTTGGAGGGGACGCAACCGACGTTGACACAGGTACCGCCAATCACGTCGTGTGATTCGATCAGCGTCACCCGGGCCCCGCGTTCGACGGCCTTGAGCGCCGCGGCGAACGCCGCCGAGCCTGTGCCGACAATGGCGATATGGGGCGTGCGGGACGCCGCGGTCACGAGGGAACCTCGGGCGTGGTTTTGACGGCACAGCGTTTGGCCGGTGGCGACACGATGTCCCATACCGCCACCGCCAACATCATCATTAACCCCGCATAAAACACATACGTGCTCCAGTCATAGGACCAGAGAGGATCGAGGGTTAACAATACTAGCGTTGGGCCGATGACACCGGTCAGTAAACGCCATACGCGCCGATGGGAAATGAACGCCAGCAAATTCGCGCCCAAGGCTATCCAGGCAAAAATCGGTAATAGGGTATTGAGAAACAGCCCTTCAAAATGGGCCAGAAAGCCCAGACCCAGCGAAGCGGCCAGGGCACCCAAGGCCGGGAAACACGACGCGCAGCCCATGGCGGCGATGATGGCGCCCAGGGCACCGGTTTTGTCGAACCACGAGGTTAACCAACGCATAATTTTCTCCACTCATTAATCAGCTGACTTAGCTTAAACCCTGAAGTCCGGTACAGAGTCAAGGGGGAATACTTTTAAGTGCAGGAATACCCAAATAGCGCTTGACTTGGAGTTAACTCCAGCCGATAGGCTGTCACACGGATAGACAACCGGCCGCACGGCTGCGAGGGTAAATTCATGGGTGTTAAGGTCGAGGTATTTTCGTCGCCGGGTTGTGGTAAATGCGGCCAGGCAAAACATGTGCTGCGCAAGGTGGTCGAGGAGTTTGATCCGGGCAGTATAGATTGGCGCGAGGTCAATGTGTTAGCCGAGTTAGATTACGCGGTGCAATTGGGGGTGCTGACCACCCCCGCCATCGCCATCAATGGCGAGCTGTGTTACACCGGTCTACCTTCAGCTAAACAATTGCGTCAACGTATCCAAACCAAGTTGGAGGAAATAAAGTGAGTGGTCTGGTATTTGTTACGGCGTTGTTATTGGGCACGCTGGCCTTTTTTGAACCCTGTACCATTGCCACCCATACCTTATTCAGTGTTCGGGTGCAACGTCAGCCGCTCGCGGAAGGTTGGAAACCGTTGTTTGTCATGTGGGTGGTTCGCACGCTCTTGTGTAGCGGTGTATTTACCCTTGCGGTGATGGTTGGACCGATGCTGGTCTGGGGGATTTACACACCCAGCCTGGTATTAACTACATTGGCATTGTTATATTTGGTGTCGCGTTTTATGTATATTCCCGTACCCCATCTGGCCGTTTACCGCTTATTACCCTTGCAGTCAAAACTAAGCCCGGCGTTACAACTGGGCCTCACCTTGCCGGCGTGTACCATTCCACTGTTCCTGGTGATCTTAGGGCTGGTGATGAGCGTGCACGACACGGTACTGGCGGCGGGCGCGGGGCTAGTCTTCGCCAGCGGGTTCAGCTGGCCGCTGGTGGTGACCAGCATGAAAGGTATTCACCGCGCCGAACAGGCATTTTTACAACGCGCCGCGCAGGTAACGCCTTATCTGACCGCGGTGTTATTGCTGGGGGCTGCGTTGGTTTTGGTTTTACCCCAGGTTGATCTTACTGCCGCGAATTTAAAACTGGTATTGAGCCATGCCAGTGGGGCGGGCATTGCCTTGGGATTTATGGCGGGGCTGGTGTTTAGTTTCAACCCCGTGGCGTTTGCCTCGATCCCGGTGGTATTGGCCTATGTGACCCAACCGCAGCAGCCACGCTCCGCGCTAAAACTCGGCGGTGCGTTTGTCATGGGTATGATTATCACCCATGTTGTACTAGGCGTAGTGGCTGCACTGGGGGGTGAGTCGGTGCGGTCCCTGGTTGGACGCCAATGGGGGCTGGTGCTGGGGCCGTTATTAATTCTGCTGGGATTGGTATGGCCGGGCTGGGTTCGCGTACGGTTACCGTGGTTGGGCCTGCGCGCGAAAAAAGTCACCGGGGTATGGGGGGCGTTTATGCTGGCGATACCGTTTTCGGTCGCGGTGTGTCCGTTTTGTACCCCCGCGCTATTGGTGGCGCTTACCGCCAGTGCGGCGATTGGCTCGGTGTGGTTCGGCGGCGGATTGTTATTGGCGTTTGCGCTGGGCCGCAGTATCCCGATTTTACTGGGTGCCGTGAGCATGGGTTGGTTGGAATCCCTGCAAATCTTGGCGCGTTATCAACGGCTGTTTGAAATTGTCGCCGGCTTGGTGCTGATCCTAAGTGGTTTGTATTTGTTAAACGAATACCTGTTTATCGTCGAGTATTGATGATGCCGCTGTACTCTATCGGTGAAGTGGCGCGGCGCATGGAGTTGTCGGCGGACACGCTGCGTTATTACGAAAAGATCGGTCTGCTACCCAAGGTGAGCCGAACCGGCGCGGGGATCCGGCGTTACGACGAGGAGGATCTTTCGCGACTGAATTTTATTAAACGCGCCCAACGGATGAATTTTTCCTTGCAGGAAATAAAAAATCTATTGATCATGCGCAACAACCCACAACGCGCCAAGACCGGGATCCGCAAAATGACCGCGGAAAAACTCGCCGACATTGATAACCATCTGCAAGAACTCGGCCGTTTACGCAACGAACTGCAATTACTGCTGAATTTATGCCAGGGGAGCGCGGCGGGATGCCCGATTATTGAGACCCTCGAGGAGCCAAGCTGATAATATGGTATTTGTTGTTAAAATTTAGCAGTACTGGCCTAAATAACCGTTCCTTTAAAATAAAGTAAACTTAGTAACCGCTTAGGCCAGGCTTGGACTTTCTGTATTTTTGTCATTAAAACCACCCCCAAAATGCTGGTTGACGATATAGAATTTATTTCATATTATGTCAACATCTTAGCCAAAATTTATCTTTCCGTCAACTGACTGGAGGTCTAGAGTAATGATTGGCGAACGTCTAAGACAGGCTAGGCTCGGTGCGGGATTGTCCATGGACGCGCTGGTAGCCAAGATGGATCATTTCCTCACCAAGCAGGCTATTTCCAAGTATGAAACCGGCAAAAGTATACCAAGTTCGGAAGTGCTTATACGTCTGGCTGACGTGCTCAGTGTCAAGACGAGCTACTTCATGCAAGAGTCGAAAGTTAGCGTGGAGTTCATAGCCTATCGCAAACACAGCCGCATGCCCAAGGTCGAGGCTAATCGTTTACAGGTACGGATCACAGATCATCTTGAAAACTATTGTTGGTTGACAGGATTGTTTACACCTCTTAAAAAGCCTGGACGGCAGACGGCGATGGGTATGATAAAACTCAGGCAGGCAAAATCGGTCGAGGATGCCGAAGGCATTGCTAAAGAACTTAGGGAAGCATGGAACATCGGTATGGATCCTATTGAAAATATGGTCGAGACACTCGAAGATCATGCCACCGCAGTATTGACTCTGGACGCGGATGCTCGATTCGATGGTGTCTCCGCCTGGGCAACGGTTATTGGTGATGATAAGCAGAAAGTCCCTGTGCTTGTTACCAACGCCACAATCCCCGGAGATCGTCAGCGTTTCAATCTCGCTCATGAGCTTGGACATTTGACGATAAAACAAAATCAGACAAAGGAAGATGAAGATATCGCCCATCGTTTTGCCGCCGCTTTTTTGGTGCCAGATGAGGCAGCTTACAAGGAGCTTGGTCGGTCTCGCAACCGTATCGAGTTCGATGAGCTGTTACTGTTAAAGCACAAGTACGGATTGAGCATGCAGGCATGGCTGCGTCGCGCCAAGGATCTCGGGATTATTTCACCCAGCTGGTATAAAAACACGATTGTTATTTTCCGCAAACGCAGATGGCACAAGCACGAGCCCGGCGCACAGGTGGCTCCGGAACAACCGCTACGCTATAGACAACTTGTCCTTCGAGCAATGGCGGAGGGAATTATCTCCCGCGAGCGAGCCGAGGAATTGAATCCCGGCGTAGTATCGTTGAACGGCAAGGAGCACGAAATGGCAAAAGCCAGAAAGATCGCCGCGCTGTCACTTGATGCGCGCTACAAACTGCTTGAAGCCGCGGCAGAACGCGCTGCGCACGAGTACGAAACGAACAAAGAGTTGACCGTCTTCACGGAACTTGACGGGGAGGTCAATGATTAATCGTGGGGAGGTGTGGCTGGTGAATCTCGATCCGACTATCGGTCAGGAAATCAAGAAAACCCGACCTGCTGTTGTGGTGAGTTCCAACAGTGTCGGAAAGTTGTCTTTGAAGATAATCGTACCCATCACGGACTGGAAACCTCTGTACTCTAGCTACCCGTGGATGATATACCTTGAACCCGACAGACAGAACGGCCTCGCCAAGAAGTCCGGGGCCGATGCGTTCCAGGTGCGTTCCGTCGACCAGGCGCGCCTGGTCAGGAAACTGGGACAACTTCCCGAGCCAGTGATGGAGGAGATTGTGGCGGGGATAGCGATTTGTATTGAGTATAGGTAAACCTGTAATTGTATGCCGCCACTCGCACTCAAAGATTGGAACAAGAGGTTCGCTCCAGCAATTCAGAAAATTGCCCTGCCGGATAGGCTTAGGGCCGGTGTTCTTCTGCCGATTATTCCGGAACATTCACAATGGGACGGCTACTTGTCGTCGGTACGAGTCGAGTGGGAAAAGTGGAAGACAAGCCTTTGGCAGCATCCATCGTGTCTTCTCCTGCTCTATGCCGGTCTGGCGTTCTACGAATATGACGAGAACACATTCTGGCCGCAGTTTGCCAAGGCGGTAGGCAGCAAACCCTTGCCAGCAAATCAGCAGCAAGAACTCAATGGCGCATTCGCGAAGGCGGCCAAGTATTTCAGCCTAAAGCTCAAGCTCCGCGACAACGGTACTGACTTCGTTGGTTCTGCGATTCACTACATCGGAATCCCGCTTTCTTTGTGGGACGGGTTTCTTGATATTTGCGAGTGGGCTCTCTGGCAGAAGGACTGGAAAATGCCATCTGACGAGGAATGGAGCGAGGTTGTTGAGAAACGCGCCGGTGGGCGGCGGCGACTCAGAAAATTCATGACTGACAATCGCGAGTCAGCGTGCTCTTTTGTTCAAGAGATGCTTGATGCCCACGAAATACTCACAAAGGATGTTGGCCTGACAATTGGCAATATCGCACAGGCCAGTATCCTGCGCGTTGAATATTTCGACGAGGTTCCTGAAACCGCCGAGTTTCTGCGTCCGCAGAATCCGGATTCACTCTTCCAGGATCGTGCCAGACTGATCTGGAATGAGCGGCGTAAACAAATATGCTTGCAATTGCCTGGCGTAGAACGCGGGAAACTACCCGCAATATGGCATATCGGGGCGCATTCACAGGCTGCCGCCCATGGCCCTGACGAATTGGTTCTAAACTTGAAGGCTTTTTGCGACCCGCTCTTACTGACTCTTAAATCTGGAAGCCATAACGAAACGCAGCGACTTCGCGGTGTGGCCTCTTGGGGTCTTTTTGACATGGAGGGTGGTGGTCGTCTTGTTAATGCAGACCGCGATGAGATTCCCCTTAAAAGCTTCACTCTGGTTTCACGGACCGAGCTAGAAATTTTCCGCGATGGCTTCGACGAAGATGAAAATCCAGTCAATGAACAGTTTGAGTTAGCGGATGGAACGAGGTGCTTTGTTACACGTCTTTGGCCTACGGGAAAGTTCGCAGAATTGCGGATCGGGGACCATGGTCGTGCCACAAGGACAATTCAATTCAGGACAAGAGCAAAAATCGAAGCGCGATTCTTCGCTGGACAAGGCGAATATGCCGCGTACTTTAGTCGCATACAAGATTTTGTGAAGATCGAGCGATGGCCAGTTTTGTGTGTCTCAATCCCACACGGATATTTTCGCGACAACAAAGCGGAGTTGGCCAAGAAGTTCGAAGTCTTCATTGACGACAAACTAGCCGGTGGGCAGTGGGAGCAACCCACGCAGGACAGCGTTAGGGAATATTACCTTTGGAAATGGAGTAGCAACCGGCCAGTTATAGAGCAGGTGAAAACGGGTAGTGCGAGCGGGCTTCAAGAGCTCGGTAAATTCTTCCACTCCCCTCCCCTGAAGGGGAACAGGATTCTATCCGTGAAATCGCCAGAGTTTACGGTTCATTACAAGATTTACAAGGACGATCCAAAACGAGGTATGGGGAAGTGCTGGAAAGACCTCCCCGGTGCTTTCCTTCCGATGTTCCTTCTGTGCCAATCAACTGAAGGAATGAAGTGGGAGGACTTGGTGCTCGCCAAAGATGTGATTGCACCCGGCTTGCGCCTTTCACCCTATCTGTTACACAAGTACACGCATCACGGATTCTTGGTACAACGCGGCCATCGCTGGTTTATTAACGAGTCGCGCGCTGAGTTAAGATCAGCAAACCGTGATCAGTGCC
This sequence comes from Gammaproteobacteria bacterium, assembly GCA_016194635.1. GTDB lineage: Bacteria > Pseudomonadota > Gammaproteobacteria > UBA6429 > Thiohalophilaceae > JACQBC01. The sequence goes on from JACQBC010000033.1 coordinate 71,439, forward strand.
AAATGAAATATTGCGGTGATCCGTCGGTACTATGGGGGCTCTATCGTCGCATGTATCACCAAATCCTCGGCACTGATCTGCCTTTCATTGAAGTAGTCAACAACAGAGGCGAGATTCCGTATCTTCAGGCGACATGGCCGCTACACATGCGCGGCGATATCGAACATTACTTCAAGCATCATAAGGTCGTTATAGGCGCAATTCTATGGAGTCATTAACCGCCCGTTTCCAGAAGGAAGTATTTCTGCCGTATCTCGATCTGCTAAAGAGTGGATATCGATTTCATCCGGCCTTTTCGCATGCGAAAAGGATGTGGGAGGAAAAACTAACAGCCGATGATCTGGTAAATGGCCCTTACTTGGAGAAGTCGCAGATTTACCGGGAAGGGGCCACATTCGATGAACTTCCTTTGCATGAGAAGACAATAGCAGCCATCCGCAAACGGCTTGGCGGACGCGGCCTGTGGAAACATCAAACAGACGCGCTCCAACTCGTCTTGAACGGAGAGAATGCGGTGATTGCTACCGGCACAAGCAGCGGCAAAACGCTCTGCTATCAAATTCCCATATTGGACGATTTGATTCGCAACCCTTCCGGAGGACTACGCGCGGTGATCGTTTACCCGCTGAACGCACTGGTGAACGACCAACTTACGGAGTGGGAACAGATGCTTGCTGACCATCCGCAAATTCGGTTTGCGCGATTTACGGGGCAGACGCCGGCTACACAAGAAAAGTATGAACAAAGGCTCGAATGTGCATTTGAAGAGGAATTGGCTGATCAGCCACTTAGTCAGCACGAAAAGAAACTGAAGATAAAAGAGAAATTAGCAGACCAACTACGGCGTGATCCACCGAACCGACTCAATCACCGCGAGGCAATACGCTCCAATCCGCCGCAGGTACTTATCACAAACTTTTCCATGCTGGAGTACCTGCTCGAACGCCCCGTGGATGCCCCGATCTTCGCGAATGCTCGGCTGAAGTTTCTCGTACTGGATGAGGCGCACGCCTATCGCGGCGTGCAAGCTACGGAGATTGCGTTTCTGGTTCGAAGGTTAAAGGATCGGCTGCAACTTGAAAACCTCGTTTGCATTGCCACCTCCGCCACGTTGGGGAAGCAGGACGATCCTGAGAGTCAGACAAAAGTGCGAAAATTTGCCTCCGAGCTCTTTGGCGAGGAGTTCCTTGCGCCGAACCCTATTTACGGAACTACCGCGGAACCATTGCTCCAGCAACCGGCCTTTTACCCGGTGCCAGATCAGTACCTGAAAGCTGTTGAGGCGCTGCGAATCATTCCCGGCGCGGACATACAGCAGCATTTGGCGGTTAATGTTCCGGCCAGTGATCTTGCCTCACTGCTTAACTATGACGGCAATCTATACCGTCTTCGAAAAGAGGTGCTGACGAGGCCCACGCTGCTGAAGGATGCCGCCAAGGCACTTTGGCCAGAAAGTCCGAAGGCCGATGAAGGGCTGGAAGCGTTTCTCGAAATCGTTGCCGCAGCAAGGGCCGATCAAACTCACGAGGATCTGTTGCCGACCCGGCTGCATTATTTCGTGCGCGCGCAGGACGGGCTGCATGTTTGCCTGCATAAGCAATGCACCGGACGCCGGGATAGGAAACCCGCCTTCTTCGTGTCACGCAAGAGTGATCCGGAGATACCTGAAGGCGATTGCCCAGATTGCTACCGCGCTGGCCGCAAGTCTAAGTTGGTGGAGGTTGTTACCTGCCGGAAGTGCGGTTATCTCTATGGCGCTCTCCAAGATATGGGGCCACGCCGAGCCCAGAGCTTGGATAGTGATGGCGAGCCGAAGCCCTACTTCGACTCGTTCAGTACCGAGCTGGGCTGGGTTGGTGACTCGTATTGGTCTTATTTCAGCGTGGATGATGATTTGTCCTATCCCGCACATGTTAGAGCCGATGAGGACGATGATCAGAGCGACTTGATTGCTAATCCAGCACCATTGCAATGGTGTGTGATTTGCGGCAAGAAGAAAGATGACGGAGCCGGAGACAATTGCACCTGTGAGCAGCCACACCTGCGTACGATCAAGGTATTTCATCGGCAATGCCCGCACACGGGAAAAGCGAAAGACCACGAAAATCTGTACCGCCAAGAAAAGTCTTTGCTCACGACATGTCCGAACTGTGGCGCCCGCAATGGCTCCGGCATCGAACCTGTACACCGGTTTCAGGAGTCCGACGACGAAATGGGACTTGCCATGGCGGTTCCGCTTGCCCATTTTCAAGTAACGATAAAAGGCTCGAATAAGTTTCCCAAGCTGTTGTGTTTCACAGATCATCGGCAACGTGCCGCGGCATTCCCATCGCTGCTCGAAGAGGAGACTTTTACACACGACTTGGGACGCAAGATTCTTGAGATTCTCAAGGAGCAGAAATCGCTGGACTTGGTACGGCTAGGCGAGGCTCTGGCTGATGAGGAAGAACGCGACCCGCAATTCTTCTTGCCCGTATCACGTTATCCAGACGAAGAATTAGACGCAAAGGCGAAACGCAACCTCTGGCTTGCCGAGACGTTTGCTTATTTTGGCGTGCCCGATTCTGCCCGTGAATCGGCGGAGGATTTGGGTCTGGTGGCCGTGGAGTATCGTCTCAAAGATGCCGAAAAGTCCGATTTCAGGAATCTGCTCAGCAATTCGAATCTCACGACAGCGGAAGCCGATGCGGTTTTACAAGTTCTGTTGGGCTATGTGCGTCAACGAAAGGCGTTTACCTTACCCAAGGGCCGTGTACAACCTGATGATCCAGCGTTTGGGTGGGTCACGGCGGACATCGCCTATGTGCTGCGCCGTGAAGGAATCAGAAATACGAATGGCTGGCTTCCCCGAATCAACAAGGACAACACTGTTACCAGTGACAATATCGTTACCGACTATCTGCGGCGCGCGCTCTCGTTCTCACCAGACAACTCACTGAGTATCGCAGAAAAGATATGGGACTTTCTTACTGCCCAATCATTGCTGATAGAAAGTAGAGGGAGATGGAAGCTGGATCATGAGCGCCTTTTCGTAACCAGATCAACATCACGTAACGTTTGCAACCGCTGTGGTATCGTCACTGCTTACTCTGCAAAGAACTGTTGTCCTCGAAAGGCGTGTGAAGGAAGTTTGGAGCCTCGCTCATTTGATCTGGCGCGCGAGAACATGATTGCGCGCTGGGTATCCGGGCAAGGATCACCACAGTTCTTCACGTTAAAATCAGAAGAGCATACGGCGCAAATCAACAAGGACCTGGCGAAGACCATCGAAGACCAATTCCGTGCCGAGGGCATTAACCTCCTCAGTAGCACAACGACCTTTGAGATGGGCATCAATATCGGTGATCTTCAGAAGGTTCTATTGCGAAACGCACCGCCCTCAAGCGCGAGCTACGTCCAGCGCGTGGGCCGCGCGGGGCGAGGAAGAGACAAGAATTCCGTCTGCGTCACACTCTGCCGCCGTACAAAATACGATGCGGATGCGTGGAATGAACCGCCGCGTCTTATGTCCGGAGAGGTTCGTACGCCCACCGTTTTTACCCAGAACAGCGTAATTGCACAACGCCACTTTAATGCAGTGATGTTCGCGAAGTTTCTTCGGATCAAGATCGCCGACGAGCGCGCCCTGGGACAAATCAAGCAGCAAATTCGGCTGGAAGGATTCCTGTCTCGTGAAGCGCGAGCCGGGATTCCAGACGGATGGTTCCAGCTTCGTCCGTCTAATCTGTATCTGGACTTCCTAGAATGGCTTGGTCAACAGGAAGAGGCGGACATACTCCAAACAGCCGTTGGGCGTTCTTTACTTAGTGCATTTTCCGGGTTCGAAGCCGGTGTAGAAGCGACAAATGAAAAATATCAGTCGGTTCTAAAGAGTATCGCGGATGAACTATCCGCCCTTATGACCGAGCGTGAGAAGTTGCATAAACTTGGTGGACAAGTCAGCGATGCTGAACATGCAATTAAGAATCTCTTGAGTAGCGACATCATTTCAGTGCTCGCGAAACGCGGATTTCTGCCTCGTTATGCCTTCCCGCTTGACGTTGTAACCTTGGAGACTGGAAGGACCCGCTGGTCACGTGATGCCGACGTCGAACTTAGTCGCGACCGCGGCATTGCCATCGCTGAGTTTGCTCCTGGTGCTCAAGTGATAGCCCACAAAAAGGTGTTCACCAGTGCCGGGCTCTATGTGGTAAGCAAGATAGATAAACCCGAACGGAGATGGTATTCCGAGTGTCCGTCTTGCAAACAAATTCGAACGGAGAGAACTCAAGGAAAACTGATCGGCCCGTGTGCCGTATGTCAACGACCCATTGCGCCGCAATATATTCGGCCATTCGTCGAACCTCTCGCTTTTAGCGTGCGCATTGATGAAAAACAAGGCACTGAGAGGTACCGGCGAAGTACGCTGATCCGTCAACGGCAATCCCTGACTCATTTCATCGACCACGTTGAGGAAGATAACTTTCAGGACAAGGGACTATTTCGCCTCGCATTGAAAGAGGCTGGTGCGCTCTTTCGCTACAACCTGGGCCCAGAGAACAAGGGCTTTATGCTTTGCCCCGAGTGTGGATGCAGCGAATCGCTCCGTGGCTATAAGGCGGGAAAGAAACACCAAAAACTGCGGCCTGTTGCCAGTGTGATGGAATGCAGTAACGACAAGCCATGGACGAAAGAGCTTGCATACGGACATCAGTTTCAAAGCTACTGTTTGATTGCACGTCCGGTAGTAGTCCCCGGATCAATTGAATCACTGGCGTATGCGCTGCAAAGAGGTCTGTGTTTCGCACTCGATCTCGAATCATCCGATATCGGTGTCTCCTGGAGATGGCTGGCCAACAAGAATGACCGAACCGGTTCCGAGATTATCTTGTATGACCAAACTCCTGGAGGCGCGGGATTTGTGAAGGAAGGATTCGACAATTGGGAGAGAGTGACGAAAGCGGCGGGGGAGGTATGCGAAAAGTGCACGTGCGAGCGGGCCTGTTACGATTGCCTGAAGAGTTACGGCAATCAGTCACAGCATGAAAAATTAAACCGCCTGACCGTCATTGATTTCTTCAAGTAAGCGCTTTTGGTTTGCTCGTTCTACGACAAGTGTCCTTGGTGTGTTCGGGGCTCAATCTGCAGTGCTTGCTTGCGTACACTAATGTAAAATGGTGGGCCCGGTAGGATTCGAACCTACAACCAAGAGATTATGAGTCTCCTGCACTAACCGTTGTGCTACAGGCCCAATATTGGGGTGTCTAGGATAGGTCTTCAATTACTCGGGATGATAAAGCGCTTTTTGCAAAAAAAGAATAACAGACGTCCCTGTCCGTGATTTTATTCTATATCCAGGAAACTGCGCAGTGTCTCGGAGCGGCTGGGGTGGCGCAATTTACGCAGCGCCTTGGCTTCGATTTGGCGGATACGCTCGCGGGTGACGTCGAATTGTTTACCGACCTCCTCGAGGGTGTGGTCGGTATTCATATCGATACCAAACCGCATGCGTAACACCTTGGCTTCGCGCGCGGTCAAGCCCTCCAGCACTTGCTGGGTGGCCTCACGCAAACTCCACGAGGTGGCGGATTCCACCGGCGAGAGCGCGTTACCGTCTTCGATGAAGTCGCCCAAGTGGGAATCCTCGTCATCGCCGATCGGGGTTTCCATCGAGATGGGCTCTTTGGCGATTTTTAGCACCTTGCGGATCTTGTCCTCGGGCATTTCCATGCGTATCGCTAATTCTTCCGGGGAAGGTTCACGCCCCATTTCTTGCAACATTTGCCGCGAAATGCGGTTGAGTTTGTTGATGGTCTCGATCATATGGACCGGAATACGGATGGTGCGCGCTTGATCGGCAATCGAGCGGGTGATCGCCTGGCGGATCCACCAAGTGGCGTAGGTCGAAAATTTATAACCGCGGCGGTATTCAAATTTATCCACCGCCTTCATTAAACCGATATTGCCTTCTTGGATCAAGTCTAGGAACTGCAAGCCGCGATTGGTGTATTTCTTGGCGATTGAAATCACCAGGCGTAGATTGGCCTCGACCATTTCTTTTTTAGCGCGGCGCGCCTTGGCCTCACCCAACGACATGCGGCGATTGATCTCCTTGATCTCGCTGATCTTCAGGCCGCAGCTTTCTTCCAGGACAATCAGTTTTTGTTGTGCTTTGAGGATCTCCTCTTGGTGCTGTTTGAGCACCGCCGAGAAGGACTCCCCCGCGTTGATGTGTTGGTGTAACCATTTGGCGTCGGTTTCGTGTTCGGGGAAGGTGGTGACGAATTCACGCCGCGGCATGTGTGCGCGGTTGACGCAGATATCCATGATCACACGTTCGTAGGCGCGGATCCGCTCCACCAGCTGGCGCATATTGTGTTGCAGTTGATCCATCATGCGCGCGGTAATTTTCAGTTCCATGAACTCCGCGATCAGTTCTTCGCGCGCCTTTTCGGTTTTCTTATCGGCATTACCGCTCTTAGCAATGGTGCTGACATATTTCTTGTGTAGTTTACGCAACCGATCAAAATGTTCTTTGGCCTCGATGGGGTCGGGACCGGTATCGACCACCGCTTCGGCCTCTCCTTCAACAGCTTCCTCGTCGGCGATTTCGTCGGCTTCCATGGCAGCGCTTAATAATTCCGCCGGAGTGGGAATCGTGTCGGGGGCGTTGGGGTCGATAAAGCCCGAAATAATTTCGCTGAGTTTTGCCTGGCCGCTATCGACCAAGTCGTAGATCCGCAACACCTCGCCCACGGTATGCGGATATGCAATCAGTGAAGAGAGTAATTGATTCAAACCTTCTTCGATGCGTTTGGCGATCTCGATTTCACCGTCGCGGGTGAGCAGTTCCACCGCGCCCATTTCGCGCATGTACATGCGCACCGGATCGGTGGTGCGGCCGAATTCGCTATCGACGGTGGCTAACGCGGCGGCGGCCTCTTCGGCGGCGTCTTCATCGATGGTGGGAGGTTCGTTCAGCAAAATCGCATCGGTGTCGGGTGCAGTTTCGTGCACCGCGATGCCCATGTCATTGATCATGGCGACGATGTCTTCGATCTGTTCAGGATCGACGATATCGTTCGGCAGGTGATCGTTGAGTTCGGCATAGGTTAGGTAACCTTGCTCTTTACCCTTTGCGATCAATAATTTAAGCTGGGATTGCTGTTGATTGTCGGTCATACTCATGTTCAAGCGTCACACCCTCGGGTAAACCGGTAAAAGTGGAAACAGAAAACTCCAAATTTTAGCCGAATATCAGTAATTTTTCTAATGAGCACGGCCTCGGCCTATACGGAACCGGGAGCCTGTTTGGACAACAAAAGCTGCTTGAGTTCAGCCTTTTCCTGTGGGTTAAGGGGACTCAATTTTGCCTTCGCCAGGAGAAAATCCATGCGGGCTTCCGGGTGTTGTTCCGCCACAAGGCGGTTTAGGGCTCCGCTGAACTCACTTTGTAGGGAGTAATCCGGGTTAGCAGGGGGGGGTTGCCAACTTGCCAGTTTCGCCAGATGTCTACCTTCGTCCGTGTCGCGCCAGCGTTCAAGCACGGCTGCGGTGTTTAGATTAGGTGTTTTTTGCAGGGTTTCAAGGATCCCTACCAAAAGAGGTATGCCGGGTATATCGAGTGGTGCTAAACGGGAGGGGTCGGCGGTTTGCGCCAGCGAGGGATCGTACAGGATTAACTCTAGCGCCCGGCGTACCAGTGAGGGGATGGGCCGTGTTGTGGGTCGAGTGGCGCTGTAGCGTGTGGTTGGGACTGCGGGGCCAATTGAGGGAAGCACCCCCGTGATTTCTTGCCTGGCTAGCAGGGCCAATTGTTCCAGCATCATCTGGCGGTACACGCTTGCGGGTAATTGGGTTAACAACGGCTTTGCCAGGTCAACCAACTGCGCGCGGCCTTCAAAGCGGGATAAATCCACCTGCTCTCCCAGGGCGGCAAAAAAATATTCCGACAGCGGTTGTGCTTGGGTTATCAGGGCTTCAAACGCTGGTTTGCCGATCTTGCGCACCAGGGTGTCGGGGTCTTCGCCGTCGGGTAAAAACATAAAGCGGAGGGTGCGGCCTTCTTGTACCGTGGGCAGGGTTTGCTCCAAAGCGCGCCAAGCGGCGGCACGGCCGGCGCGATCGCCATCAAAACAGAATACGACCTCGTTGCTAATACGGAACAGACGCTGCAAATGATCAGCCGTGGTGGCCGTGCCCAGGGTCGCCACGCAATACGCGATATCGAATTGGGCCAGGGCCACCACGTCCATGTACCCTTCCACCACTAACAAGCGATCAATCTGACGCAGGGCTTGCCGGGCCTCATACAAGCCATAGAGTTCTTGGCCTTTATGAAACAGCGGTGTTTCGGGGGAATTTAAATATTTTGGTCCTTCGGTGTCGGCCAGCTTCGGTTTATTGCCAGGGGTATCTCCTAGCGGCATTCCACCGATCGCGCTTTGCGTGGACACCCCGAGATCGGCTGCGCGGTCCTCGGGGGTTGGTAATATGCGGCCGCCAAATCCAAGAACGCGGCCCCGGCTATCACGGATGGGGAACATAATGCGTTGCCGAAAACGGTCGTACACCCCGCCGGCGTCTTTTTTGATTAACATGCCCAGGGTTAGCAGTTGATCGTGGTTTGCTTTGCCCAGCGTGGTGGCGAGATTATCCCAGCCCGGCGGGGCATAGCCGATGTTAAAACGCGCTGCGATTTCACCGCTGAGCCCGCGTGACTTTAGATAATCCACGGCCACCTGGGCATGGGGATGTTGGCGTAGTTGCTGGCGGTAATAACGGTCACAACGGGCCATGAGGTCAAACTGGGCGTGTTGGGTTTGTTGGTGGGCATGGCGTAATTCGGGGGATTCACGCGTTTCATACGGGATATCCAAGCCCGCGACACGGGCTAATTCTTCCACCGCCTCGACAAATTCGAGGCGATCATATTCCATCAGGAACCCAATAGCACTGCCGTGTGCGCCACACCCAAAGCAGTGATAGAACTGTTTGCTCGGGCTGACGGTAAAAGAGGGGGTTTTCTCGTTGTGAAACGGGCAGCAGGCTTGGAACTCTCGCCCGGCCTTTTTCAAGGGCAAGCGTTGATCGATCACCTCGACGATATCAATACGGTTGAGGAGTTCATCGATGAAGGCGGAGGGGATGCGGCCAGACATTGCTACATTCTAAGCTGCAGGCGGTGAACAACCAATCATCCCGGATTGCGGGCGTTGAGCTTGTTTCGCCGTGGGTACTTTCAGAACCGTTATTTAAGTCAATTTGGCTTTGATCTTGCCGCTGACGACGCCCATATCCGCGCGTCCGGCGAGTTGGGGTTTTACCTGGGCCATGACCTTGCCCATGTCTTTGATTCCCACGGCCCCGCTGGCGGTGATGGCGCCGGAAATAATTTGATCGATCTCGGTTTCGGACAGGGCTTGGGGGAGATAACGGCTGATGATATCGACCTCGGCTTGTTCTTTATTGACCAAATCACTGCGGCCCCCCTGTTGGTATAGGGCTATCGATTCCTTGCGTTGCTTGAGCATTTTCTCCAGAATGCCCAGCACTCCGGCATCATCGAGGCTGATACGTTCATCGACTTCTTTTTGTTTCATGGCCGCTGCGACCAGGCGCAGGGTAGCAACACGATCCGCCTGTTTGGCCTTCATCGCGGTCTTGATATCATCCAACAGGCGGGTTTTGAGGTCCATCCGCGCGGGCAATACGAATTAAAGAGGGTTAAAACGGACGCGGACGTGGTGCACCGCCGCCACGGCCGGATTTCTTATGGTGACGTTTGACGGCGGCGGCCATTTTACGTTTCCGGATCGTGGTCGGCTTCTCGTAGAATTCACGCCGACGGATTTCGGACAGAACACCGGCTTTTTCGCAGGAGCGTTTAAAACGCCGCAAAGCGACGTCGAACGGTTCATTTTCTCTGACTTTCACGGACGGCATAACAACTAAGCACCTTTGACCATTGGCTGAAAACAAGGGGGGCCATTCTACGTGATCCGTGGCCCGGTTTGCAAAGCGACAAAACCTCTATGACGAAGAAAAACTGGAAAATTTTAGGGATAGAGACCTCCTGTGATGAGTCGGCGGTAGCGGTCTACGCCAGCGAAACCGGCTTGTTGGCCCACGAGATTTACAGCCAAATCGCTTTGCACGCTCCTTATGGAGGTGTCGTGCCGGAGCTGGCCTCGCGCGATCATATTCGCATGGCCCTGCCCTTACTGCGTGGGCTGTTGGATGGCCTGCAGTTAGCGCTTACTGATTTGAGTGGGGTTGCCTATACCGCCGGTCCTGGGCTGGTCGGCGCTTTGCTGGTGGGGGCATCGCTAGGCCATAGCCTAGCCTATGCGCTGGGTATTCCCGCGATGGCCGTGCATCACATGGAAGGGCATTTATTGGCTCCAATGCTGGAGCACGACCCACCCGATTTCCCTTTTGTCGCGTTATTGGTCTCCGGCGGCCATACCCAATTGGTCGCGGTGCAGGGGGTAGGTCAGTACCGGTTGCTGGGGGAGTCGCTGGATGATGCCGCCGGAGAGGCGTTTGATAAAACCGCCAAGCTCTTGGGTTTGCCCTACCCAGGCGGCCCGGCACTGGCGCAATTAGCCCAACAAGGCGATGCCCAACGGTTTGTTTTTCCACGCCCAATGACCGATCGCCCGGGCCTGGATTTTAGTTTCTCAGGGTTAAAAACCTTTGCCTTGACCACCTTGCAAAACCACGGCGCCGATCCGCAAACTCGGGCTGACATTGCCGTGGCGTTTGAAATCGCGGTGGTGGAAACCCTGGCAATCAAGTGCCGGCGCGCATTGGAACAGACCGGTTCAAAACGCCTGGTGATCGCCGGGGGAGTGGGTGCGAATCAACGCTTACGGCAACGCTTAACCCAACTCACCGCACAAATGCATGCCCGCGTGTATTATCCCCGGCCGCAGTTTTGCACCGACAACGCCGCGATGATCGCCTACGCGGGTTGTCAGCGGTTAATGGCCGGGCAGCACCAACCGCTGGGTTTTAATGTCAAGGCGCGTTGGCCGATGCAGGAACTGCCGAGGCTATGACCGCGATAAAACGAACCCAACGGGCTCGTTTTATACTGCGTGAGAACGGGTTTACGCGCGACGGCGGGCTGTGTCTGCTTGGACAAGTACGCTGCGCGCGGCACTAAACCATTGCGCGCATTTCAAAACAATAAACCGTGGGTCACGAAGTTATCTGCGCCGATGGCTAAGCCTCGCAGGATAGGCTCACCACTTCGGGCCGTATTGTTTAAGTTCTTCGGCATAGTGCTGCTGCCAGGCGTCGAGGCTGTTAAACGATTGATACGGCGCCTGCAGGTCATGCCTGAGACTGACCTTGATATCACGGTCTTTATTTTCTTCATGCAACATATCTCTATGTCGAAGTGTTCCGGTTAACGTGGCGCGGCGCAATACGCCGGAAAACACGAATAAATCCTGTGAAGGGACGTTGTTGTGTACTTTACAACTATGGATGCCGGTGGTGAGTTTGGCTTGAAAGGTTAAGCGCCCGGATCGCGGTTGGAGTTGCACGTTTTCGATCATGCCGCGCGGTGTGTCGCCGGCCAGCCCTTCCGCCTGGTAAAAAAGTCCGACCACGGTATTTTTGTATTGCCACAATACAATCTGGGAGCCGTATTGATGTTCTTGGGTGTAGTGATAATTGGAAAACGAACCTACAAAACGCACTGCCGGGGTATTTTGTACCGCCTCGGCGGCATGACCTAAACTCGATAAAATTACCAAACAGCAGCAAACCAGGATTTTGTAGGCATAAGTTTGCCGGTAAAAGGTTGATAGGGACATGTATATCCTCGCGTTTATTAAAAGACTCTATTAAGAAAGATAAGAATTAATCGCAATGTTTCGAGACTCTGAACAAATAATCGGATCCATGGTAGTCAGGAGTCGAGCTAACTCGGCCTCGCGGAGTATATCGCAAACTTATGACCTTGTAATAGATCAACAATTCCATACAGCCCACGCCCATCGGTGTGTCGTTCGCCGACAGCTGGGCCAAGGTGAGTTAGCAATGTTTACGGCGGGTGTGCAGACCGTTTGGCGAGTATGTGCGCGAATTCACAGAATCTAATGGCGAGTGATGCATGCGATACTAATCTTGGTTTTTAACCGAACAGGGGCGAGAGCGACTCCTGTTCGATGATCTGTTGTAAATTAATACCGGCGTGTTTAGGCTCCAGTACGCGGCGAATTTCCAAGCGGTCTTTACCCTTTTGCCATTCTTGGCTGGCCAGATTGACAATCGTCCGAACCGGTTGCGGGTTTTTGTCGGCATCGGTACACAATAATACCAAAGGACGCAGCCGTGTTTTAGATGTGGTGGCGATGACCACGCCGAGGTGACCTTGGTTTAATTCCACCACGCTTCCCACCGGATACAACCCAATACAACTGATGAATTCCTCCACCAGAGACCGGTCGAAATCGGCTTGGCTGGATTTATAAATATCCTGCATGGCAAGGTAGGGCGTGATCCCGGCGCGATAACACCGATCCGAGGTCATGGCGTCGTACACATCCACCAGCGCGACGATCTTCGTCAAGAAATTAATTTCATCGCCTTTTAATCCGTCGGGGTAGCCACCGCCGGAATTACGTTCGTGGTGATGCAACACGATATCGAGCGCCTCGGCCGGGGGGATGTCATTTTTTTGCAGCAGTTTATTGCCAAGACCGGGATGGGTTTTGACGAGCGTCCATTCTTCCGCTGTCAGCGGCCCCGGTTTGTTGAGGATCTCCGCGGGTAGCAGCATATTACCAACATCGTGTAATAACGCGCCCAATCCCAACGCGCCGAGCTGACTGTCGCTCAATTTAAGGTGGTGGCCGAAACGTAACGCCAAGATAGAGACATTGAGCGCATGGGTCTGGGCATAGTGCTCGCGATCTTTCAAAAACGTTAGCCAAGTAATGGCGTTTGCATTTACTTTCACGTCGGTATTGATCTGCGCGATGGTGGCGGCGACCTCTTTTACATTCACGGTGGCAGATGGTTTGTTAACTGAATATTGGGTTAGTTTCCCGATCAATAGACGGCTGTTGTTATAAGTCTTGCGTGCCAAGTGTAAGGACTCACGGTATTTATTGCCTTCCGTACCGATCGTTTCTTTTTTTAACGGCGCATACACCTGGCGCGTAAAAATCTGTTCAGCCTGCACGCCGGGGGAAAGTTGGTTGCGTACCTGGGGGCTGCTCTGTTGCGGATCGATATAGACAAATTTACATACACTGCGGACCTTGGTGATATCCTGCGGTGTTTCCAGCAGAAAACCTTGAAACATAAACGGCGATTCCAGCCAGGGAATATCCAGCTCAACGATGAACATTCCTTCACATAAATCGGCAACCTCGACACGAACCGACATAATGACAAGTAAATCTAGGCCATAAGTACCTTAAAAATAGCAGTACATCAGGCGCGCGTCGAGGTTGTCGCAGGTAATTAACCCTTAATCTTCTTACCGTATTTTTCGCAGAGCCACTTTAGCGCTTCAGGGGCAATGTCGATAGCCCTTTCATTATATTCACCTGTATCGGGGTCATTCCAAGCTAAATTACCTCGCCCGATGACCTGCGAGAATCGTTGTTTATCCAACAGTGGTTTTAAAGCAGAGCCTGACATGGGTGAATCTAACAACGGGAAGAAATCCAATTCGTAGATAGAAACGCCCAGGTCTTCCTCAAACCAGAGTTGTAAAACAAAATCGTGCAAATACTCGGCTTTTAATATACCTTTGCCTGGGCCAATATTTCCATTATCAATTTCACGTTGAAGTTCATCCCAATACATAGATACCTCCTAACCCACAATCTGAACTGGAAAGCCGCGCCGAGCATTTTCCCATTGCTCCAAGAGTTCATATTCATGCACTTCTACCCATGCCTCAATTAATTTCCTGAGTTTATCCGGTAATTGAAAGCCGGGTTGCATCCAACTCCTCGTTCGGATCTCAATACGATAGCTATTTGTAGCTTGTTGGTATTTTACATGAACATGAGGTGGGTATGATCTCTATAATTAATGTAGCAGATCATATTACCCTTTTTGAATGGATGCGATACTGGTGGCATATACCCTCCTCCTTGGCAAGGCCGAGCAAATAGTGGACTACTCAGACAATCTGCCGTTATTTTCGAGTATATATTTTATGGTATCCTAGGATCATGTTAGTTCTTTAATAAACAATGGAGTGCTGTTATAACAACAGCACACCATGTACTGGATTTACGAAGGATGTAACTCATCAACACTCAAATGAATAAATCCCGGTTGCGGATGGGTATAGCCTGGGATTTTAACATCGAGTTTAATCTGCATTAGTTTACGAGCATCTTGCCAGTGTTTGCCGTCGAAACTGGCCCATTGTTTATAGGAATAAATATCTTTACTCAAGGTCACCTTGAGAGTTTGCTTGGCCTCGGTTTGCAATAAACTCCCGTCGAAGAGTATTTCGGTGGGAATGGGTTTACCGGCGGGGAAATACAGAATATAGGGTGTATTTTGCGGTACCGGATCACCGAAGCTAACACGGGGTAATTGCATCAAGTCCTGCTCGGCAGGCAGTTGCGCGCAGCCGGATAACATAACGGCGGCCAGGGCGAGGCTAGTCAAAAAACGGGGCATGATATTCTCCTTTACTTAGGTTAAACGAGCACTTGCCGGCTTGCAAAACGCCGCCGGTTCAGGTACTCTGCATCTCAGAGTAAGTTACTCTGAAAAACAGAGTGTGTCAAGGAGGTACCTATGTGGGATCACGCGGCGGATCAAATCGAAGCGATTCATAGCATGATGGATAGGGGTGCGCGCAGTGTCTGCATGGAACGGCATAGTTTGTATCTGTGGGGTGTGGGCGCGGCGCTGCTTATTTTAGTGGTGCGGCAGGTGTTTACCCCGGAATGGTTCCCAGTCATTTGGCAACGTTCCTTGCTGTCCAACCTGTTTATCGCGGCGCTGCTGATCCTAATCGGTGTTTGGGACTTTCGTTTGACGCGCCGCGCACGCGCGGCGCGCGATGAAACCTTATCGTTTATCCAAGTGCAACTGACCAAGGTCTGGTGGGGTATAATCGCCTTGGTGGTCTTGATCAACATCGGTATGAATTTCTTCGGCGGCGGCTATTTGTTTTATCCCATTATGATCGCCCTGATAGGCTTAGCGTTTTTCATCCACGGGTTATTCTCGCAGCAGCTATTGAGTTGGGTGGGGATGTTAATGGTCTTGATCGGTTTATTGAGCATGGCGTTACGGTTAGCCTTCCCCACCTTGGAATGGATGACCGTGGTAATATTTGGCGTGGGATTTCCCGCCCTGGCGTTATTATTGAATTGGCGGCCGGCGTGGCTAAAGCATAATTACCGGTTGGTTTTTACCATCCTCTGGCTGAGCATTATCACCCTACCCACCTACGGTTTGGATAGGTTGTATCAGCGCCAAGCCGTGCCCGCGCATGCGGTGGAATTGTTGCAGAACTACCTTTCACTGCCTACGAATACGACAAATACACGGATTGTGCGATTGCCCGCCGGTACCCGCGTGCCCATTGAGGTGCATATCCACGGCGATGTGCTTGCGGATGAAGCCGTCAGCGCAGTGTCGGTGCAGTTGTCGCGTTCGATAGACATTGTATTGCAGGACGGCAAGCCGAATGGCCAATACCGTGTTGAGCAAGGCGGTTGGGTGGATCCGCGCTACAAATTTCAAATCCAAAATACGCGGATTGAATCCAGCCTTACACCCACGGACGGTCCCAAGGTGAATGTAAGTTTCTCGATCTGCACCCAACCTTAGATCTAGGCAGATGAATTGATGGATGCCTTGTCCCCCATAGAACTCGATGCCGTGTTGCACCAGCCGATCCGTACCCGCCTGGCGGCGTTTTTGATGACCCGAGGTGAGGCGACGTTTACCGAATTGAAAAAAGAACTAAGTGTTACCGACGGTAATCTGGATGCCCATATTAAGAAATTATTGGCGGCCAATTACCTGCGTGCGCAAAAGACGGAAGACAAAACCCAACGTACCCAAACTATTTACAAATTAACCGCCAAGGGTAAGGGGGCATTTGAGAATTATCTGGAAACCTTGAAACGGGTATTGAGTATTAGGCTTTAGAGTTCGGACCAGCGGCGAAACCTTCTGGTGCGTGTGTCACCATCACCGCAAGGCGACGGATCCGCCTGCGGCCTTGGGTAGATCGGATCACGATTCTACTATCGCATCTTGACAGCACACCCAGTTCAGTGGATGATTTTCACCATGGTGTTACGTATATTGTCACGTTTGTTATTGATCATGGCGCTGTTGCTGGGGCAGGAGGCGGCCCTGTTGCATGCGCTGACGCACCTGCCCGGCAATAGCCTCGGACAACTTAACCCCCATAACCCGCAGCCGACACCGGATGAGTGCGATAAATGCGCCAGTTTTGCCCATCTGCATGCGGTCCTGACCGGGCAGGTATTTACCCCGGTGGTGCTGTATTTTCGCGCTAGCAGCCAAAACCCCGAACAGTTCAGTGCAATACGTCATACCTACACCTCGTATTTCGCCCGCGGTCCTCCCTCCCTCGTTTGATCATTAGTTATTAGCCCGGCCGTACTTAGGCACGGTCGTTGTTGTTATGATCGTAAACGAGGAATTCTCTATGTTTCGTTATAGTTGTATTGGCGCGGCGGTGCTGTTGAGCATCACCACCGTGTCGTATGCGCAGCAGATGTCGGATAATCTATTTAATCCAGCGTTATCGTTGATCTTGGTGGGAACGTATAGCCAGTTATCACGCAGCCCCAACACTTATGCGATCAGCGGATTTATACCTTCCGGTGCTGACGTAGCGCCTCCCCCGCGTGGATTTAATTTAGGGGAGTCGGAGTTGGCGGCGAGTTCCAACATCGACCCGTATTTATACGGGCAATTTACCCTGTCGTTGGGCGCGGATAACACCACGGCGGTGGAAGAGGCGTGGATCCAAACCCTGGGGTTGGACAATGGGTTTACCCTGCGCGCCGGGCGTGGTTTTTCCAATATCGGGTATATCAACGAGCAACACAGCCATGTGTGGGATTTTGTCGACGCGCCGCTGGCGCAAAAGGTATTCCTCGGTGGGCAATATGCCAGTGACGGTGTGCAGCTCAAATGGTTGGCACCCACTGATCGTTTTATCGAAGTGGGCGCGGAGTTGGGCAATGGCAAGAATTTTCCGGGTAGCGCCCGGGATAAGAACGGCGCCGGGGGCGGCGCGGTATTCGTGCACGTAGGCGATGATTTCAATGATAGCAACAACTGGCGCGCAGGGATTTCGTATTTAAAACACACCGTGTTAGACCGAGCTTTTACCGATAACGGCGTCAGCAATGCCTTTAATGGTGATTCCGGTTTATGGATCGTCGATGCGGTTTGGAAGTGGGCGCCGCACGGTGAAATGACCCGAACCAACTTTAAATTACAGACGGAATATTACCGTCGCCACGAATCCGGTACACTACGTTATGACAGCGGCGGCGTAAATCAAGCCAGCGATTATCAATCCACCCAATCCGGCGCGTACATACAAGCGGTGTATCAGTTTATGCCGTATTGGCGCGTCGGCACGCGTTATGACCGCCTACAGCGCGGCACGGTTGATACCGGCAGTATCAATATTAACAATCTGCCGATCCTCGCCGCTTATTCACCCACCCGTACCAGTGTAATGATGGATTACAGCCCCAGTGAGTTTAGCCGCTTCCGGTTACAACTGGCGCAAGACAAATCGCAGTTGCACCAAACCGACAATGAACTCATGCTGCAATACCAGGTGAGTTTAGGCAGTCATGGCGCACACAAATATTAGGAGCAGGTTATGCAAACGTTTAAATATGTAAGAATACTCAGTGTTACGCTATTATTGACGGGTGCAACGGCCGCATGGGCCAATATGAATATATTCGCCTGTGAACCCGAATGGGAATCCCTCGCCAAGGAATTGGGGGGCGACAAGGTTAGCACCTACAGCGCTACCAATGGTATGCAAGACCCGCATCATATTCAGGCGCGCCCGAGTTTGATCGCCAGGGCGCGCAGCGCCGATCTACTGATCTGCACCGGCGCGGATTTGGAAGTGGGTTGGTTACCGCAGATATTGCAACAATCCAGTAATTCCAAAATTCAACCCGGCAAGGACGCGTATATCGAAGCCGCGATGTTGGTAGAGCGTATCGAAGTGCCGACGCGTCTGGACCGCGCTGAAGGTGATGTACATGCCGCCGGTAATCCGCATATCCAGCTGGACCCGCGCAATATCAAACTGGTCGCGGCGCAGGTGTATAAACGTTTGGCCGAGCTAGATAACGTCAATGCGGCATATTATCAACAACGTTATAAAGATTTCAACCTGCGTTGGGATGCCGCGCTGGCGGGCTGGGAAAAACAAACGGAAAAGTTACGCGGTATGCCGGTGGTGGAACATCATAAGTTATTCGGCTATTTGTTTCGCTGGCTGGGTATGAAAGACGTGGGTCAATTAGAACCTAAGCCCGGCATTGAACCGACCACCGCGCATTTGGCGGAGTTATTACAACAGTTACAACAACATCCGGCGAAACTGGTGTTGCGTGCGACCTATCAAGACGATCGGGCCTCGCGCTGGCTGTCGGATCACGCGCACATCCCGGCGCTTGCAATACCCGCCACGGTGGGCGGCAGTGACAAAGCCAAGGACCTATTTAGTTTTTACGATGATATCGTGCAACGTTTGCAAGGAATCGGCCAATGAATATGTCCACACTAGAGCTTTCCTTATTGATCCCGGCGTTTATCGCCGGGTTGTTGGTATTGGCCACCCATGTGCCGTTAGGGATTCAGGTATTACAACGTGGGATCATTTTTATCGATCTCGCGATCGCGCAAATCGCCGGTCTGGGCGTGATCGTCGCGGACCTGTTGGGATTTGAACCGCGCGGCATCGGCGTGCAATTGTCCGCGATCATCGCGGCCTTGCTGGGCAGTGCCTGGTTGAATTTCTCGGAAAAACGCTGGCCGGAAGTACAAGAAGCCTTGATCGGCGTATTGTTTGTATTGGCCGCCACCGGCAGTATTTTATTATTGGCGCATAACCCGCACGGCGGCGAAAACTTGCGGGATCTACTGGTGGGGCAAATTTTGTGGGTGACCCATGCGCAACTTGCCTACGCGGCCTTAGTCACGATTGGCATCGTGGTGGTACAACTGTGGTGGCGCGAACGGCTCGGCCGCAGCGGCTTTTACGTCGTATTTGCCTGCGCGGTTACCTTATCGGTGCAATTGGTCGGGATCTACTTGGTGTTCGCCAGTTTGATCGTCCCCGCCATGGCGACTCGCCAGTATTCCACAGCGACACGTAAAACCGTAGCTTATAGCATGGGTGTGCTGGCGTATGTCATGGGTTTGCTGTTGTCCACCTGGCTGGATTTGCCAACCGGCGCGGTGGTGGTATGGATGTTGGTGATTACCGGTGCTGCGGTGTTCTTTCTTGGCCCAAAGTTTCAAAGCAACGCGGGGGTTGATTATAATCCCTGGCCGGGGATCGAAACCGTGCATGAGCGATCGCACGAACATTCGCCGTGAGATTTTTCTGTCGATGTGTTATTACGGAGTCACATGAAAAGGATACCCCCCCACCAAGACACGCCGTCAATACCTCCCTATAGACTCGATAGCAGCATCCCTGCGGCGGACGGCCTTGGTGGGGGGTATCCTGTCCATACGCCTCAGTAGTAGGTCGCTGGAGAAGGCGCGGTATTTTTCTTAAAAACCCAGGCACCCACCAGCGCATCGAGCAACGCGACGTAGTGTTGCTCCACCGCGAGCCCGGTATAGAGACCAGGCGCTACTGTGTTATTTTTTCGGACCATTGCCCATAAACGCAATCCATTAATTCGCCGCCGCGGTAACCCCCTGGCGATAGCCTGGTTCGCGTTGTTAAGGTTCATCCGATCCGTGGGTTCGACGATGCGCAAGTAGCCTCCTGGACGAACGCATCGCCATAAGCGGTTGAGTCCCGAAGGTTTGTCGTCTAACACGGCGAGTAATGATGCCGCCGACACCACGTCCGCGCCGTGATAAGGCAGGGCGGCGATATGCCCCACTTCAAATTCCGCCGCAGAGTGGTGGAGTTTGGCGAGACGCTGGGCGGTTTTGATCATGCGTGGGTCGGCATCGATGCCTTTAGCACGGTAACCGCGGATTGCCGCCAATCGCGTCACCAGGCCCGGCCCGCAGCCAACGTCAAGCCAGAGTTTTCCTGTTCCCGGGGGCAAAGTTTCAACTGCGCGTTGATGCAGCTCGTGGTAAAAAGGCGCGCCCTGCAGCCACGTAAATAAAAGTGATCCAAACATTATTTGGTCAAGCGGGGGATTATTTCGCGCGGCGGCATCATGCCCCGTTACCCCGAGGGTGGGGCCTCATGACGTCGACGCACCGGGACGCGCGGATTTCGGGTACGACACTAATAACAGCATAACGAAAATGACCGGCAAGAATGACGCCGTCGTTACCTGCGCGAGAGTCACCGCACCGGCCGACAGATAATAAAGTGTGACGATCCAGTCGATGGCCTGTATAACCATCATCGCTTTGATCCAAGCCAGATTCGCCAACGGATCACGCGCTGCCAGTGCCATGCCGTAGCCAAAGCCAAGAAAGCGCGCGGCCATCATCCCGAATAACCAGTGCGTCCAGCCGGGCGCGGTGCTTAAACCGAGTAACGGCGTGGTTTGTCCCGGGACGAGCAGAAAGGCAACTCCCAATAGCGATTGCACTGCCGCGATAAACCACAATGTGAACCGCAACAGTCTTGAATTTTGATACGCCATAACAGACCTCTTTGATTGTGTAGGAAGGCGATTGCCAGTGTAGCCATCCCACTATAAAATGGGAAGTAGTTACCTTTTAGTAACTATCGATGGAGCGCTATCGCCGTGAGCATAAAAAACACCACGCCACCTTGTGACGCGCAATGTCCAGTGCGTAAAACCGCGGGCATTCTCGATGGCAAGTGGACCACGCTTATTGTTCGCGACCTGCTGCCGGGCAAACAACGCTATTCCGAGTTATTAAAGTCCCTGCAAGGGATCAGTCCGAAGATGTTGGCGGCGCGCCTGAGCTTTTTAGAGGCCCGCGGCATCATCAGCAAAAAGATGTATCCGGTGGTGCCGCCGAAAACCGAATACCAACTCACCCCACTGGGACGCGGCCTAAGCGAGGTGATCGCGGCAATGGCGGCGTTCGGTGAAAAAATAAAATAGCTCCGCGCTTACAATCCACGTCGGCATGTATATGAATACATGCTAGGTACACGGTAATCGATAAAAGTCCTCGTGCCGGTCGAGGTGTTGTATCCAGCATTTAACCAACGGGTTGATTCCTTGGCTAGGCTTTGCTATCATTCAACCATATGGTTAAATCAGAAACGCTAAGACTCAACCGCATTTTTCAGGCCCTTTCTGACGCCACGCGCAGGGCGATCTTGCGTGACCTTGCCAAGCGGGAAAAGACGGTCGGCCAAATCGCCCAACCCTACCGAATGTCACTGGCGGCGGTGTCCAAGCACCTCAAGATCCTAGAGGCCGCGAGCTTGATTCATAAAGAAAAACGCGGCAGCTTTTATCACCTGCGGTTAAACCCGACGGCGTTTACCAGTGTCGAGCAATGGCTGGGGTTTTATCAACAGTTTTGGGAAACGCGTCTGGATGCTTTAAAAAATTACCTCGAGCAGGAATAAAGATGAATTCCACGCCAATACACTTGCAGCTCAAGAAATTCATCCGCGCGCGACGCGAGAAAGTGTTTCAAGCCTGGACCAAACCCGAGTTTCTCAGAACGTGGATCGCACCCGGAGCAGCTTCGAGCGTTTCCTCCCTGCGGATGGAACTAAAAGTGGGTGGGTCGTATCGCATCGAAATGCAGGGCGAGATGGGTGGCCGGGTGTTCGATGTGGTAGTTCGAGGGATTTATGAAACGATCATCCCCAATGAACTTCTCACTTTTACCTGGGCTTTTGAGGATCAAGAACGTCGCAACAGCGTCGGTGATACCCGGGTGAGCGTTGAGTTTAAGGATGTCGACGGTGGAACGGAAGTGATTCTGACGCATGCAAAATTCGCAACCACCGACAAGCGCGACGGCCACTACCACGGCTGGGTGGATTGTTTAGAAAAACTGGCGAGAATTTGTGAGTAGTGATTCCGTATCAATTATAAAATTGACACTAGCAGAAAGGAGACCAGATGGAACCCGCTGACAGTACGCTTTCCGTGGTCCGTACTTACCATCGCAGTTGGAGCAGTAAGAATTTCACCGAAGCGATTCGGCTGCTCGCCGCGGATATCAAAATCGAAGTGCCTATCAACACCTACACCACGCCAGAATCCTTCGCCGAAGCCCTGACTCGTTTTGGAAGTATGGTTAATCGGGTCTTCCTGCTTGGTGAATTCGCGCGGGAAAAAGAGGCGGTGTTACTTTACGATATGGATATCGACACGCTTGGTACCTTGCGTGTGGCCGAGCATTTCAAGGTTGTTAACGGGAAAATTGTTGGGATTCGTCAGATTCATGATACTGCGGCGCTTCGTGCTGCTGGATTTATGCGGAGCGGATAAAGAGATAGAACCAATGCAAAAACCTCGCGCGTCAACCACGGCAAGAAAATCCTCAGCGACGAATCCGCGTGTAATTAAAAACTCAAAAACGTCCGGCTATGCAAAACAGATCGTTTTTAATGCGCCGGACGAACGCGTCTTTACTGCCATAACATCATTAAAAGGGTTACGTGGCTGGTGGACCAGTCTTGTGAGCGGCAAGGCTACCGCCGGAGGTGATGTGCGGTGTGAATTTGAAGGACTGGATGAATATATTATCATGCACGTTGAAGCCGCAAAACGACCTGCAACTGTGCGGTGGACCTGTGTGGTCCACACAGGTCTTCCTGAATGGAATGGTACAACGCTGTGGTTCGGACTCGTCCAGGCGACATCAAAAACCTGTAAGTTAAATTTCCAACATATCGGTCTTACTCCCGAACTTGAATGTTTTAATGATTGTAAACTCGGATGGGATCATTTTCTTGCCAGCCTTGTCAGCTATGTTGAACAAGGCAAGGGGGCACCGTTTGGTGCGTGATAGCAAAAGCTAATTTATCAAAGCGCCCTGGTTGGATAAATGGCGGGAGGCTTATAAATATAATTGTAAGATCTATGTGAAGTAAGTCGATTATGTTGGAACTTACTAATGAGTCACATGGACAGGATACCCTCCCATCAAGATCGTCAGCCGCAGGGATGCTGCTGTCGAGTCTACAGGGAGATGTTGACGACGTGTCTTGGTGGGAGGGTATCCTGTCCATGTGACTCCGTAATAAGTCGCTTTAACAATCGAGGTAAGGTTATGGGATACAACAGGACATGGCACGAGCATCACCGGATACCCCAAGGAGCGAGCCTGGCACGGCGCGCCAAATGGCATCTGCTTCACGAGCAGAAATGCGGTTGCCGACCTATACCTAAGACAATCCAGGAATATCTGCGGAAGGGCCACTCCAAAAACAAACAACAAATACCCGTGGTATCCGCGGCGGTAGAAAAATCAAGCCCTCAGCGGCGATTTCAGCGCGTTATCGTTGCATTATCCAAAAATCAAGGTGTCAGTATCAGTGGCGGTAAAGGATTTGGATCAAGCGCGCTCAAGGTGAATGGGAAGATATTTGCGATGCTATCGTCGCGCGGCGATTTTGTTGTAAAACTCTCGCGTACGCGTGTGGAGGAATTAGTGGCCTCCGGCAAGGGTGAATATTTCGACCCCGGACACAGTAGACTCATGAAACAATGGATCGTTGTAAGCGCGGAAAAGGAATCTTGGATTGTTTTTGCGAAACAGGCGTGTGGTTTCGTAAAGAAGGCTAACGCAGCTGGCTAGCGTTTGCTGGCTATAACCACCCCGCTTGCCCAAGACAATGGGGTAACGTAGAAATCCTGGCGTTGTTCCAGCGTCGCAATAAGATTGTCGACCTTGGCGGCGTGGCCTTCGGGCCAGTTCGGCTGCGGCAGCATATCGTCAATCACATACAGGCCCGATGGACGCAATAACTCCAGCGCCTCCTCCAGTAAGCGATATTTTCCAGACCAGGTGTCGGCGAAGATAAAATCGAATCCTTGTCCGTGTAAAGAACGCAAAAAATCATCGCTGTCGGCACACACCACGGTCAGTCGCGGGTCCTTGCCCAGGTGTTTTTTCAGAATAGCTAACAGCGATGCATCATTATCAACCGTGGTGAGGTGAGAATCTGGATCCATACCCTCCAACAACCAAGCGGTGGATAATCCGGTCCCCGAGCCCAGTTCTAGAAATCGAGCGGCCGGCTTTGAGGCTGCAAGTGTGCGCAACAGTGCGCAGGTGAGCGGCTCGGAGGCCATGGTGAAACCCGCCGTGTGAGTATCGGCCAAAATAGCCGGAATGGCGTGTGGTTCGCGCGGCGTCGAGAGATTGTTCATACGTTTCTATGGATAATGGTAGTGCCGCTGAGGATAGACCGGAACAGCCATGCTTAGGTACTGGGGAATTCTTTATATTGCGGGAGCCCGTCCGTGATCTCATGCCACAGTGCTTTTGATCCCACAAAGATGTGGCAGCCAGGTTTGACGCCGGGATCGGTGTCGAGTGTTCCCAACGCGAAACCATAGGTGGTTTTGTTGTTTTCAAATTTGGTGATCAGGCGTGAACCGCATATGCGACAGAACGTATGGTATTCTCCAGGACACGACAGATAGTGGGTAAGCAGATGTTCGCCGCTAAGCCAGCGAAAATCCTTGGCTTGAACAGACGCCCTGGTACGAAACGCGGCGGCGTGCGCCTTACGGCACATAGAACAATGACAGTGAAGAACCCCAGTAAGCGCACCCTGAATTTCGTACTTGATTTGGCCGCAAAGACAACTGCCTGTGTGTATCATTTTTCAATTCCCGGATGTGTTCCATTTTATATAAAAAGGGCGGAAACCTTCAAGTGTCATAAGCAATTTAAAACCTTCCTCTCTCTGTGAGAAAGGGCCGGTTTAGACCTTATACCGTTATAGCATTTAGGGCGTGTAATGCACGTCCAGCGTTACCCCCGGAAAAAGCCGCATACGCTTTGATACTTAATATACCACGTCCCCGCGCTGGGATTGGCAAAACGGCAAAACTCGGCATTGCCGGTGATATAGGGCCGACAATTAAAACTGCTGCCGGTGGGTTGTGCGCCATGCCGCAGGTAGAGATCCGCGTCACCCGTACCGCCGCTTATGTTCACTATTATTGTTTCAGGCGTGATATCTAGACAACCTCCGCCGGGGCTTGTTTGCAAGGATGTAGCGCGTCACCGCGCTCAAATTGCACGGTGGTGTGTTGAATTCCAAATTGCGCACGCAATTCATTGTTGATTCTGACCAGCAGCGCATCGTCAATCACCGCGTCCGGTTTAACCAAGTGCACGGTAAGCGCGATTTCCGTGGTGCTCATTGCCCAGATATGCAGATCGTGAACCGCTTCAACGCCAGGAAGACTAGCCAGGTAAGCCTCGACCTCGGCGGGATGAATAGCTACGGGTACAGCATCCAGGGCAAGGTTTAGCGATTCACGCAATAGACCCCAGGCGCTAACGCTAATAATCAGCGCAATGGCAAGGCTCACGACGGGGTCGAGCCATAACCAGCCGGTATAATAAATGGCAATCGCCGCCAACACCACGCCGAGCGAGACCGCGGCGTCGGCCGCCATGTGTAAATAGGCGCCGTGTACATTCACATCGTGTTTTTGGCCGGATCTGAACAACCACGCCGTGCCGCCGTTGATGAGAATACCTAGTGATGCAACCCAAATTACCGTGCCGCTGACCACGGGTTCGGGGTGATTAAATCTGAGAATGGCTTCCCAGGCAATGGCGGCGACTGCCACCAGCAAGACCAGTGCATTCACCAGTGCCGCCAGAACCGAGGAACGGCGCATACCGTAGGTGCGCCGCTGGGTGGGTAGTCTCCGCGTTAACACACTCGCACCCCACGCAAGCAACAAGCCCAAGACATCGCTGAGGTTGTGACCGGCATCCGCCAATAGCGCTAGCGAATTGGCCAGCCCGCCAAAAATGACCTCGATGACAACAAAGCTGACATTGAGCATCACACCAAGGGCAAAGGCACGATCAAAGTTCTCTGGAATAGGATGGTGGTCATGGCCGTGATCATTGCAATGGTCGTGTGTCATGCACTAATTTCCTTTGCGACATGCGCAACGCCAAGGTTTTGTTGCTTGATGTTCTGTTTTTCACGCCGAAGTAGATGTTTGGCACCGACACGAAATATTGCGCTCGTGGTTTCCTGTAATTCCATATACGACTTTCATAACACATGAATTTTATGGTACTACAGTAGCACCCTATGTCAAATAGATCCGCCACGGAAGGACCGGTGATTCACGCCAGGTTATTCTGTTCGATCATGGAAAGAAGCATACTAACGGTGTTCCAGTTCCTGGCTGTTAGCGCAACCCCCATATTTTTCTCAACCGTTGCCGCCAATTTAGAACGACCCATGCCATCGGGCGCATATACTAATGAGTCACATGGAAAGGAGACCCTCCCATCAAGACCGTCAGCCGCAGGGATGCGGCTGTCGAGTCTACAGGGAGGTATTGACGGCGTGTCTTGGTGGGAGGGTCTCCTTTCCATGTGACTCAGTAATAGATAGAATATATTAGGTGTGCACTTTTTAGGTCTTCGCGGAACTTGATATCAAAATAAAGATGTATTTTGGTTTCGTGTCAAATGACGTTGCAATCGCCGCTCGTGTAATATCTTCTAATTTCGCCACCGTTTCTTGCCGGACTTGATCGGCGCTAAATCGCACGGTGACCTGGGTTAAAACACCATTTTGAATATTCCAGCTCAGCTGCGATTCCCAACCATATTTTTCTTTGATAATTTTTTGTACCTTGGCCTGTTTCTCGCCCATGTCTTTGAAGTCCTTGGCGATATCACAACCTAAAAGAAAGCAGGCGAGTATAAAAAGCGAAACATATTTCATGATGTCAATCCTATGGTTGAGCGTAACACTGTGTTGAGCCACACAGAACACGGACATATTATAATACGGTGTGCAGGTTTGGGCATTAGGGATTTATTCTGTGCCAGCATGATGTCCGTCTTCATTTTCAGATATAAAACTTATACTACGGCCTTTTCTACCCCAGCCGCTGTAATCATGAACATCGCCGGATAATATAGGATTATGATTTGTAGTAGATCCAAATTCTTTGCCATCGGGGGTGAATCTGGCGTTGGCGTGAGCATTGGCACTGCCAAGTGAATTTGCCGAGACTCTGCTTGAGTTCATCGACGATCGTAGAGTGGCCTCACGAATAGGTTAGATCGAGCGAGCGAAGCCACGATCTGAACCGTCTGTTATCCAGGTGCTGATTGGGTTGGATGGATAAAATGCCAAGAGAGAAAAGTGCCAAGCAGAAGTGCCAAACCGCTTCCCAGCATTGCCGTCTCAATGCCCGGAATCGATACTGACTGGCCAGCGCCGACCACTCCTCCGAACAGTGCTACGCCCAAAGCCCCGCCGGCTTGGCGGCTGGTATTGTTTACCGCTGAGGCTGCACCCGCGCGCTCTGGAGGCAGTGCGCTGACAGCAGCGGCTACCAGGGCCGGAGTGGCTGTCGCCAAACCAAGGCCGATTAGCAGCAACGAACCGAACATGAGAGCATCATCGGGTCTGGCGGGTACGAGGGATAACAACAACAGGCCCACCGCACTTGCACCCAAGCCGATCGCAGCAGGATACCGACTTCCGAAACGACCGGTGATACGACCACCAAACGGCAGGCTCAGGGCAAAAGGCATGAACATGACCAACAAGTGCATACCCACTGTCTCCGGAGTCAACCGCAGGACGCGCAGAAGATACAAGCTAAACGCGAAAAGCATCGCGAACATCCCGAAATTCATCAAGCCCGAGGCCGCGTTGGCGCCAGCAAACGTCGGTTGCCGGAAAAATCGGAAATCCAACATGGGCTGCGCTTGGTGTCGCTCCACGCGCCAAAAAATTACGCCGGATACGATTGTCCATGCGGATGCCACTATCACCGGAAAGCTCTTCCAGCCGAGATGTTGGCCTTCAATAACTGTGAAGATCAAGCTGGCGAGCGTTGAGGTTGCGAGAACCTGCCCAAGCACATCCATGCGTCGCCCATGAGGATGGGAGGACTCGGCGACAACCCGCATAGTCAACCAAATGGCCAACCCTCCCACCGGCACGTTGATCCAAAATACGGAGCGCCAACCAAAGGCTCCAACAAGAAATCCACCAAGAGTCGGCCCGGCAATGAGCGACAGGCCCGATACGCCAGCCCACCAGCCTATGGCCCGTGCCCGCAACCGAGCATCGGGAAAACCGTAGCGCAGGATGGCAAGGGAATTGGGCAGCGCGGCGGCGGCCCCAATACCCTGAACTGCTCTGGCTCCGACTAAAACCTCATAGGACGACGCTGCCGCACAGGCAACGGAACCCAGAATGAACAATACAACCCCACTAAGATAGAGTTTGCGGCGTCCAAACAGATCGCCGAGATCGCCGCTGGTCAGCATCAGACTGGAGAACAGGATGGCATAGGCGTCCACCACCCACTGCAAACCTACCACGCCGACTTGAAGGTTTTCCTGAATGCTGCTCAACGCCACGTTAACTACTGTGAGATCGAGCTGAATCATGAAAAGCCCGAAGCACACCGCGATCAAGACGGCAACCGAGCTTGTATTGCTGTTAGTGCTACTCACTTCAACTTCTCTATCTGGCTTGGTTGGCATAATGTTTTCCGCTGAGTGCTTGGCCCACAACGCTGGAGTGCTTGAAGTATCAACTCGCAACTAATTCAAGGCTAGTCGGTATTAACTAATATTCAGTATCTCGGCCCGGAGCAGAGAGTCGATCATGGATCGCTTGCTCCCATCGATATGATCCGTCGTGACCAATGATCGCACCACGCTTGATCATTACTTGCATAATGGAGACTCCAAGCCGACCCGCTAGTTCACTGGTCCCTACAGGATTTTATCACTAATGCATCAAAATAAATAATCGGGTAGAGGGCCTGCAACGGGCGTGCTTGCCATTGCGTAATACCCTGCGCAATACGGACGGTCATGTTTGACCCCAGACCGGGCGAGACCTGGATTCAGCATCGTTGTCGGATCCACTATACGCGGAAAAACTTAAAACTATAATTAACACGTATCACCTTGAAGAATTGGATGAATGATGAAAACATTTAATTATGAATCTATTTTATCCTTGCTGCGGATGACAGGTGTTACCTTATTACTTTCAATCATCGGCCTTCTGGGTTGTTCGCAACAACAATCGAGCACCTCGGATGCACCACCGCCATCCAAGACACAAACCATTGCCCCCACGATGAGCAAAGAATATCCGGCCCCTAAGAACGGGCTCGCGAGTTTAGAAGCAAAAGCAAAGGCGGCGATAAAGGAATATAAACTGACCGAGCTTAAAGAGGAATGTTTGCAGTTGGATGTGCGTTATGAAACCATGGAAGGTAAAAATGTGATCGATGTTCGCGAGAAGCACAATAGTACCTGCGGGGGTGATCCAGATACTTCGCCACGGTTATTTAGTCTGGCGATAGACCAAAAAACGGGGGCTGTGTGGAGTGATGCTAAATCGCTGACGGGTGAATTCGAGAAACTGAAATAAGCTCACGCGATATAGTTACAGCATGTTAGCGGGGCCTGTCGAGGGTATCCATTTAACTGCGTAACAGATGGTTAAAGTATTACTCGGACACTGCCGAGGAAATACCAAACTGATTCAAGGCCGCTTCCAATTTTGGATGGGAAGGGACCGTTTTTTAGAAATAGTTTTGAGGGTCAAATAAAATACTTTCAGGATGGTCGCATCCGTTAACCTGTCAAACGCAGAGCGACGGCTAACGGCTTGCACCGCGTTGCTTCAGTAGCGCTACCTCCGCCTGCGCGCCGAGAAAAACATAAATACCAAGACCGATCAGCAGGCCGATGGCGGTGAACATCATCCACACCGCGGCGAGCATGCCTTCACCCTGGCCGAGAGCCGCCTTAAACATTAGTAATAGCGACTCGATCGACACTGCGATCAGGATCGCGGCGACGAAACGCGTGATGGTGCGACGCGTCGAGCTGTGACGGAAGATATCCTTGTGCATCAGCACTTCTTCTTCGAGGATGGTTTTACCCAGGTCGAATACCGCCAACCCCAGGGTGAGAAAAATGATCACCCCAAACGGCCGCAAATGCACCGCATCGCGGGCTTGGCCGGAATCAAACAGATGCGCCACCTCCGTGAACGCCGACCACAACAACGCTCCGACCACGGCGAACAGGCCCGCGACAATAAGCGAATAAATAGCACGAAACCCAGGTTGGAAACGCCGCCGCAATACGTCGCCCATCAAGAACTCGACGGTTTCACCGAGATCGATGTCGAGCACGATGTAGCCAAGTAGCTTGCCTTGCGCGTCCTTACCGCGCGTCGAAGCCGAAATACACAGCGTGCCGCTGGCGGTGGACAGATACGGCTCGGTGACCGCGACCCCGTCGGTCTCGATCGTCGATAGGAAATACGGCCGCTGGCTGCGATCCTTGCCACGGCCTTCGGCGCGCATCTGCCGATGGCGTCGAGGACAATAGACGTTGTCGCTGGTCTGGATACCCTGCGGATCAAGCGTGAACAACAGCGAAACAAATGGATAGTGGCCGGCCACATCGCACATTGCTTGGCGCAGTGCGGTGGGTTCGATGAACAACCGGTTGTGACTAATACCGGCGAGAATGGAACCGAGCAGTTCACGAATCGCGACCCGGTATTCATGATAACGTTCAATGGTATTGAGGTAACTCATGGCGGCCATGCGTAATACATCCTGAGGAGTGATGTATATGACACTGCATGTCGCGTACCAACTTGCGCGTTGTGCTTGGCACATGACGCTTGCTATCAGAAATCAGTTATCGTAGACAAGGTGGAGCGAAATGGTCATTATAACAAATTGAATTCAACGGTATTACACGTTATTGTGGCGCGTGGGCGCCGCTGCGGAGAAAGCCGGTTCGGCACCTTGTCAACTTAGAATACTCGTGTATTACAGATGAATGCCATACGCACAGATGCCCAACCGTTGTGCATTGCCTATTTATATTGCAAGGGATTGGTGCGGGCTAACCGACATTGATCGTGGTGGTAAGTGGCCGATACTTCACAAGACAAGTCTCCTTGAATTGCATCCGAAGAACATTATCTATACTTACAAACTGATAGGTACACGTGAACTTGACATAATGTTATCCAAAGTGTGCGGATTCGGCAGGCAAAAAATGTGCGCAGATCAATTTAACTGACCAGCGTTGTCACGTTCCAAAAAAACTTCCTTGGCGGCAAAGATGCCGTTCAATGCGGCGGGGAATCCTGCATACACCGCCATTTGGATCATGATTTCAACGATTTCTTGTCGGTTACAACCGACATTAAGCGCACCGTGAATATGCACTTTGAGTTGTGGTTGCGCGTTACCCAATGCCGTCAATGCCGCCACCGTGGCGATCTCGCGCTCCTTGAGTGAAAGAACACCCCGCGAGTAGACATCACCAAATGGAAATTCGATGGTGTAGCGGGCAAGATCCGGCGCGATGTCTTTGAGTGCCTCGATTACCCGCTCGCCGGCGTGACCGTCGATTTCTTTGAGTTTTTCCCAACCTCGTTTGTAACGATCGGATTCCATTGACGACTCCTAAGGTTGAATTTAATCCTGTCTGTGCCGCATTCATGGGCGATATTCTAAAAAATCTAATGTTTGTGTTAAGGCCCCGTGGGGTGTGCAGCGTCCCCGTGGTTATTCGCGGGCGTGTTATTAGCCTCGTCCGGTACATCGCTTGCGGTGCTTATGTTGCGTTTCGCCGCTTTATCAAGGTCACTGGCCACTTCATCAAGGGCTTTTTTCGCGGTGAGATATAATTGGATCTGTTTCTTTTTTCGATCTTCTTCCGCAAGCGCCTCGATGGCTTTTTTATCGACACTGACGAAGACCGTATCATCCCATATCGATTTTCCGTCCGACCTGCTGACCAACTCTGCCTCAAGCGTGACGGGGGCGTAATGTTTGTTAAAAAGGTAGGAGCCTCCGCCCCAAACCAAGATCTCTTGACCAGCTTCCTCCACGGCAAACGCAATACCCACCCAAGTGTTGTGAACCAGTTTGGCGGCCAACACGCCTTGCACCACGGCCTCCACCATTCCGGAACCGATCAGGTAAGTCAGCCATTTCTTTTTCATCTTACCGTATCCCGCCAGTTTAACCAGCAATACGGCTTGCACATCGTGTCTGATCTTTAATTTATCGAACTCCTCAGGACTCCAGGGCGGTGGAGCGATGGAGGCCAGAATGTCAGTGTCAATCTCGGGAGATTCTAGGGGTACGATTTCAATAGAGTCAGTGTCGTGTAATCTTGTATTCAAATCGTGGCTTAATTGCTCCGCTACATTTTTCATCTGCGTTTGAACGGATTTATTTTCATCGGCGACCACGGGTGCTGCTGTCATGATGTCCGATAGTTTATCGATTTCCGCTGTTACCACGATGGGTAATACCGCGATACGGAATTTTTTGTTGCGCGCGGCGGTAACTCCGTGTTGCGCCCAGGTGGCGCAGCCAGAGAATAAGCAGGCCATTAAAATGCAGATGACGAGTTTCAATAGTTTTAGCACCGTTGTTGATTGAGTGCGCCTGTTCTCCGTCAGCGGCAGCTTACAGAGAAAAATCACTCGACACAACGCGGGCAATGCAATAACGTTATCTTAAGCGTTGCTATCCAGAAAGTCGGTTGCGGGCGTTCGCCGGTCAGCCAGGCGGCAAAAAAGCGGTCGATAAGGGAACCAGATCCACAACAACCGCGCCATGGGTCGCGGGTACGGTGGTCATCGCCCAGGTTCAGAACAGTGGGAACCCAAACACAATCCCAACCGCGGTGCCAGCCCATCGTAGCCACTGCCTACCGACCGGCCCGGGTGGGCGAACAACTATAATGGCGATGCCGGCGCTGACTGCGGCGATAATCGCGCGTCCGATGATTTTAGACCGAGAACGCCCCGGGTAACGATACTTAGCTGGTTCCATGTGACTCATTAGTAGTTACCATAAAACCAGAATTCAATTTCCGATGTTTCTTTTTCAAAACGTGCCGCATGGGTTGTTCGTGCGGCAACGTGATACCACATTCCTGGGCCGTAGCGGGTTTCTTTTCCGTCGAGCGTCAAGATAAGCTCTCCCTGTGTGATGATCCCCACGTTTTCCGTTTCGTGACTATGCGGTGGGATCGTAGTGCCCGCTGGGTACGAGGCAAACAAAACATCGCAGTTGTTGGCGGCTAATTTGAACGCCTCGAAAGGCCCCTCGAATTTTGGAAGAGTACGGAGCAAGGTTGGAAAATGCGGCATGGTTTCTCCTGTTACACCTAACACAAAGCTGACCGGCTGAAGGCTGCGCGGTATGCCCGAGGTCGGTTGGGCAGTAGATTATAGGTTTACTTGGGTTTGTTTCGGAAGTGGGGTGTCAAAATTTTCTGCCAGGCGTTGCAGTGGTCGTGGGTTTTCATAGTGCTGGAATCACGACCATGAAACTCAGTGCAGTGCCAGATATTACTGAGTCACATGGAAAGGATGCCCCTCAACCAAGACACGCCGTCAATACCTCCCTGTAGGCCCGACAGCAGCATCCCCGCGGCGGACGGTCTTGGTTGGGGGGGTGTCCTTTCCCATACGGAATACCGGCAAAGAGTCCGGTAAGCAATATCACGGCGGCATGCAACAGAAGGTGACGAGCCGGGAGATCCACGTTGTGTTCCTTTGGTTTTTAAGCTGTCCAATGTGAAGTAAGGGGCGTCGGGCTTGTGTGCCGTCTCGCGTGAACGCAGGGTTAGATCTTGCGCAATAAATGACTGTGATCATAACGACCAAGAATGATGAAAGCTATAGCAAAGGCGACCTCTACAACCACAGCAGATAGAATGCCCAGCCCAGCATGACCAGAAACTAGTTCAAAAATACCAAGGGTGGCAAGGGTGGTGCAACCTAAAGCAAAACCTATTATTAATCCATAACGGGGCAATGATATTTCAGAGTTCCTTGCAACATAAAACATTGTGCCGATTGCAACAAACAGCCCAGCACCTCGACGAGCAACAAGACCGGCGGAATCAGTATATGACACACCCCAAACGGTTAATAAAAATTTCGGTGCGAACATCCAAGTGCAAGCAAGTACGAAACAAAGTACGGCGGAAAGCACAGCTAGAGTTTTAAAATTTAAAGTCATGGCGGAATAGGGGGTTAGGGCCTAATTTAAATTAAGCCGCAGACTGAAAAGATAACGGGAAACATGCGGCGCTTTACCACGCTCGCATGATCGAACAGTGAGGTGCATTTTTGATGCACGCGCTGTCCTATTTATTCAACCAAATCGACTCGGCCTTGTTCTTGCGGCCAGGGATAACTCGCCACAGAAATTTGACTATGGGGTTGGAAAATAGGTACTTCTTTCCATCTTGAATTACATAATAACTTTCGTTACCCGCCATCTCTTTCTTGCCTAAGCTCACTGCGAAAGCGCAATGACCATTGAACTCTGCGGACTGTTCAGATTGCTGGTTCATGATTCTCTCCTTCGGACAGTTTAAGTTTTAGATACTTGATACCATTTAAGCTGAAGCTGGATTTTAGAAATCTATCATACATATTCGACCTCTGCACCCCTTAATTATTGTTTCATAATGGTGCATTGAACAACGGTATGACTAAGCGAATACTTGTCTATTTCAAGGGTGTTTCATCAAGAAATCAAAATGTTAAAGCATAAAACGACACGTGGTGCAGATGCGAGTTACACTTTAATCAAAACTGGTAACGCGCATTTCTTAAGCGCCACGGCAGATGCGAAGTTGCATGGATTTCGTGAACTACATGTCCCAGGACGAGGGTCGAGTTATTTTGTAGGTGCGTTGGGTAACGGTCGTGTAGCGAGATTATCACCCGAGGAATGCTCCAGGGATTCGAGCGGTTTGCCGATGGCAAATCCCTGGGCATAATCAACACCGATCTCGCGCAGGGTATCAAATAATTGAGGGGCTTCGACCGATTTGGCGGCCACCTCGAGATGGAACTGATGCGCCATTTCCGTTAAATTTTTCACATGGCTGCGATTTTTTGATTCAGTGCTCAAACCACGAATCAAGCTGGGATGGATCTTTACCATCGCGATCGACAGTTGCTCCAGATAATGCAGCGGGGAGGGCCCTAGTCCGAAATCATCGAGGATCACCACGCCGCCGAGTTGCTGGATTTTTATCGCCACGTCGCGCATTAAACTCAAGTTCTCTAGCACGGTGGTTTCGGAAACTTCAAAGCGCAGTCTGCCTTTTTGACCTGCGTGTTCCTGCAAAATCATTTCTACTTGGCTCACCAGGTTTTTATCCTGCAAGGTCTTATAAGAAAGATTGACCGACATCCAAAGCGCAGGCTGGTGTTGCGTCAGAGGGGTGATTCTGCGCGCCGCCTTGCGGATCACCATGAAGTCGATCAAGGAACTTAAATTGCAACGTTCCGCGGATTCCAAAAATCGCCCAGGCGCGATCAGTTGTCCGTCGCGATCTTCCATGCGCAGCAAAGCTTCGTATCCATCGGTGCGTCCGGTCGCGAGATTCAACACCGGTTGGTATACAAGCAGAAACTGATCGTTTTCCAACGCGCGCCGAATTCGCGCCTCCCATTGCAGGTGCTCCTGAACGTGATGAATCTCGGTTTCCGAGGCCACGTAGAGCCGCCAGCAGCCGCGGCCGGATTTTTTGGCCTCGTACATCGCGGCGTCGGCGAGTACGGTGAGTTCGTTGGCGTTGCGCGCATGTTCGGGCACAAAGGCAAGGCCGATGCTGGCCGAAGGCTGAAAGGATTGCTTAGCAAAATCGACGCTGGATTTGGCGAAAGTCGCCAGTAATTTATTGGCGACGTGGTGCGCCTCCTGGCCAATGGTCTCCGGCAAAAATGCCGCGAACTCATCCCCTCCCCAACGCGAGACAATATCGGTGGAGCGCAGGGTGCTGGTTAATAAGGTTGCCACCGAGGTTAGGTATTGGTCGCCAGCACTGTGGCCATAGGTATCATTGACGAATTTGAATTTGTCGAGGTCGATAAATATCAAGGTGCCTTTTCTCTCGTAGCGGATGGCGTATTCAATCCAGCTTTCCAAGGTTTTTTGGAAACGGCGCCGATTCAGCAATCCCGTCAATGCGTCGTGATCCGCCATATAGGCAATCATCTCATTGGATTTATGCGCATCCTCCAGCGCTACTCGCAATGATTCTGTTTTTTGCCGGACCTGTTGTTCGAGCGACTCCGAAAAGCGTTGAATGCGGTCTTGCCGCATGCCGGCGATGCGGGCCATCAGACCGAGGAAAAGAGGCGCGCTGTCAATCACGTATAACAGCGGGTTCGTATGTGCCCACCGCACAATTTCGAGCAGGCCGTTTACTCCCGCGAGCGCGCCGATAAAATATAAAAAAAACACCGAGCCCACCGGAAAGAAACAGCCGAAGATAGCCCCATAAAATGTATATTTGTTGGCCTCGCTGAATTTCCACATCGCTCTTGATTCAATTTCCTTGGGCATATTAAAAGTATAAGTCCTCCAAGTCTTGGAATAAAATTGCGCGAGGCGCCACGCGGTAAAATGCTGGCTTCTATACAAATTGATTTTTTACGGTTTAAAGCCCTCCGCAGTATATTAGCAGCACAATAGGTCGCATGGCTGCCCGAGCATCAGCGAGGTTCAAGCCGAGAAGTGGCGAACTCGACGCGGGTGTCAGGTATTTACACTAAAAACTTCCCCATACCTGGCAATGACAGAAGTATAGCCACTTGTAACCCAAAGGCTACAAGGGCCAATAAGAATGATGCTGCAAAACTTGCATGCAGTACAAATTTATAAGTAATAACCATGGCGAGACATGCGCTGATAAAACCAGTGAATTGCCCGCCTACTAACTTATATGCACCAAAGGCCAAAATGGATCCTACAACAACCGATAAAGCACACATGGGTATTGACGTTCTTTCCGCGCCGACAAAGTTCGCCGCTAATTTTACCGGAATTGTCGTTATAGCCATTAAAACCAGTGCGACCACCCAGAATGATGATGACTCAAAATTAAAATTCATATAGCTCCCTCTTTTGATTATCAGACCTATCGAGATTGTAATAAAACCCCCTTAGGAAAGCGAATTTCCATTGGGTCTGAAAATCTTCTCCATGGATATCCCGATTATTTTGTCGGGATTCTTTTCGCGCGATTCCAAAAGGTATAAGAGAGTCTGACCGGCCCTTTGTTCCGATACTTGCCCTGCGTCAGACTGTCGCGCTGTATGATCAGCTCCCCCGCGGTGTTTAGGCGAAGGTAATTCGTATCCTTCACGCCGCCTTCGGCCAACCCCGCTTGCTCGGCTGTTTTGTTTTCATCGAACACCACCGCGCCATTTTCTTGCCGGACAGTGATGGTCCGGCGGAGCAGTTCCTGGCCGTCTTTTTTCGCAATAACCAGCAGTACCCCAGGCCCGGCGGCACTGAGTTCAAATGACTTGGCGGAGAGTACCTTGTGTTGATCCTTAAAAAAGAAAATAGGCCCAAGCAATGCGCTGGTACTGGCTTCATAAGAACCGGCGAGTATCTCGGGTATAGTTTCTTGCATGAGTTTGGGCCAGTCGGCGGGCATCTTCTCTTGCCGCTCCTCAACGTAGACGCCATCCGCGATTCCGGTTGCGCCGATACCCTGCTGTGCCCGCTGGGCGCGCAATGTGTCACGATGCTTATCAATATAGTCGCGCATTGCCACCAGGCCGGCGCGAACTATCTCCAGTTCTTTTTTGTGGTCGATTTTTGAGGTAAATCCGTTCGGCGTTGTTGCGTCCCACGCCAATACCCGGTCAATTTGCTGCATCCATTTCTGCGGATCCGCGCCCGCGTAGAGGTTGATGGGGTCTCCCATTTGTGATTGAAGCGCAGTGAAGCTGGCGGGATCGCCGGATTTATCAAGCTTGG
The DNA here is from genome assembly GCA_016194635.1 of Gammaproteobacteria bacterium. Classification (GTDB taxonomy): domain Bacteria; phylum Pseudomonadota; class Gammaproteobacteria; order UBA6429; family Thiohalophilaceae; genus JACQBC01. The sequence goes on from JACQBC010000033.1 coordinate 109,631, forward strand.
GATTCGCCAGCAGATGAAAACGGTATCGCAACTGACCCGCATAGAACCAAAAGACCGCCTGATCTTTCATACCCGTAGACCATAACTGTCGTGCATACGCGTAATAGGCCGCTGGATGTTCGTTGGGCAGCCGCTGTTCGATGTCTGCGGACGAGAGATTCGCGAGGTTGTCAGCGGCCGTGGCCGACGACACAAAAAGTGACAGGGCCGAACAAAACAGCAGTGCTTGCATCATTAAAGTATCCCTCAGGGTGAAGGTAACGTCGTTACCAAGGACTTTGAGCGCCGCCAATTTTAAGTTTAGCTGATAGCGTCGCATTCATTTATATTAACCGAAGCCATCGCTGTTTCAACTCCCAGTATGAATTTAATTACAAAACGCAAGAAAACCACTGCGATGTGACATGAAACAATGCGGCGTTTCACCGCGCCCCGCTCGAACGACGTGTTATACCAACAAAATAAAATACGACCGCGACTGATATGCCCAGTACTCCAAAAATTATAGATTCCTCTACCATTCCCGGGCCAGCCCACCAGAAGAGAGCCGGTATTTTTCCTGAAGAAAGGACAACAACTAACCCTAGGTATAGAAGAATCCCACCTAGCGCACCACCGGCCACGAGACGGACCAGTGTCAGCTGGTTACATCGCTTCTTTTTCTTATTGCCGCGATAGTTTCAACGATAAATCATAACCTTATTGCATGACGTCAGGCGTGGGGTGTTGCGGGCTAAGTACGCCTAAGTCTATATCTTGTACAGTCGGAAAACGGTATGGGTTGATCCAGATCAAGGCAACCTTGCGTGGGTTCAAATATATTCACCACGCATTGATTGCATAACACACGGTTTTGCCATTGACTCGGTTTCTATTTGACGGATTCAATGAAAAAAAGGAGGGTCGAGTGATAATAAAAAAGATCTGGCAATTCCTGCGTTCACCCACGGCAAAGTATTCCGTCGGCTTGTTGTTCGCTGTTGGTTTTATAGGTGGTATTATCTTTTGGGGTGGGTTCCATACCGTGGTCGAGGCCACGAATACGGAGGAATTTTGTATTTCCTGCCATGAGATGAAGGAGAATGTCTATAAGGAATATACCTCGACTATTCATTATTCAAATCGCACCGGAGTGCGGGCTATCTGCAGCGACTGTCATGTGCCCAAAACCTGGGTTCACAAAATGGCCCGCAAGATCCAAGCGACCAATGAGTTGTACCACAAAGTAATGGGCACCGTGGATACTCCGGAGAAATTTGAGGCGCGCCGTTTGACGATGGCAAAGCGGGTCTGGAAAACCATGAAAGAAACGGATTCCAGGGAATGTCGAAATTGCCATCGTTTCGATTATATGAAACTGGATATTCAAGATAAAACAGCGCGTAAAAAACATACGCGTTCTATCGAGGAGGGGAAGACCTGTATTGATTGTCATCAAGGTATAGCGCATGAATTACCTAAAGAAGAGAATGAGGTCAAGCTTTAGTTTTCGTTTAATCATATCTAAAGGAGATGACATGAAAAAGGCAAATAACTATTGGATTCCACTGGCGTTATCCTGCAGCCTGGGTATGGTTGCTGGTACGGCAGTTGCTGATGTGGATAAACTGATCAAGTCCTGTGCCGATTGTCACGAAAAAGATGGCAATTCCAAGAATGGGGAAACACCCAGTATTGCTGGCATGTCTTCCGGATTTTTCCTTGATTCAATAAAAGGCTATAAAAGTAATACACGCCCTGCCCTGAAACTTAAAGATAAGAAGGAAGACATGAAAGATGTCGCCAAAAAATTATCAGATACGGATATCAAGGCACTGGCGGATTATTTTGGCAAGCAAAAATTCAAGCCCTTAAAACAGGAGTTTGATCCGGCTTTGGCCAAGTTAGGCAAACAAGTGCATAAACAATATTGCGACAAATGCCATTCAGAAGGCGGTACCTCATCTGAAGATGATGCCGGCATACTCGCGGGGCAACCCCTTGGCTATTTACGCTATAGCATGGACAATTACGCCAATGGCAAACGTGATATGGGCGAGAAAATGTCGGCAAAATTTAAAGCCATGCAAGAGAAGGTGGGTAATGATGGAATCACACAATTACTTCACTATTACGCCAGTCAACAATAAATTAATTTAATTAAACCAGGGGCTGGCGGCGATGTGTATCTTTTGTAGGTCGGGCTTCAGCCCGGCCTACCCGGTCAGGAAGTGATATTAAATATCGTGGACAGGAATTCGGAACAGTTATTTAGAAAACCACGGAGAAAATCCGTGGTTTTTTGTGCCTGTAACTTCTAGAAGTTGTACCGGAGTGTCAACCAGAATACGCCGATTTTGTACGTCGGTGGTGTATTGCCAAAAGTCAATACGTTACTCAACGTAGCCGGTGCAACATTATTGATGTACCAATTGTCCTCCATATATTTTTCATATTGATAACTGGCCTTCAGGGTAAACTTTTCATCAATAGTATAATCGGCGCGCACCATGATGGTGTCGCGTTTGGTTGTCAGATCAGGAAATGGACTACCAAGACTGATGTCAATGGCGGCGTTGGATTCGGCGTGCACGTAATCCAGGCCGAGCTTGAGTTTGTTTTTGATAATCAGATAGTCGCTGCCAAGTCCAACGGTTAATATTTTATCCTTATTATTGGCCGTCCAGTCCGGTGTCGAGAATGCCTGACTGCCTACTTGTTGCGATTTGATCTGGGTATTATGGATGAACCCAGTAAAACTCACATTTTTGTTAACCATATACTGAATATCCAGTCCTGCCGAGAGCTCATCACTTTGCGTCAAACCGATGGTGGTGGCGTCGTAATTATATTGGGCTATGTCACTTGAGAAATTTAATATAACGGCATCGGTTGCCGTATACGTCAAGTTAACGTCAATTTTGTGGCCTTGGCGGTCGGTGATGTTGTATTTGCGCATCAGAGGGTTGTCAGCAGGTGTGACTTCGCTGGCAACATTGTAATTGTCGATTGTGCGGTCACTAAATTCGGCTTTTAAACTATAGTGCAGTTTATTATCAATGCGATGTTTGAGCTTCGCCCAGAGATTTGCTTCTGCTGTCGATTCAACAGATTGGTAATCGCGATCAATAGTTGACAATTGCCCGCCACCACTTAGCTTTACTTGATTATCAAATTTGTAATCGGTGTTTAGCTTTAATTTCTGCTGACGAAAGCCATAGGGAAAGTTGGCGCGTGGTGTACTGGTTACTGCATTATCCGCCGTCACATAGGTGTAGGTATTTCGCGCCGTGGAATTATCCTGTTCATGGTGTTCATAGATAAGGTGCCAGTCTTGCGCGGAACTATATTGCCAGTGAGCAGCCAGATTGGTATTGAACACCGCGACCTTGCCCTTTAAAGAATGCTGCGGTAAGGCTGGTGGTGTTAGATCACTGTTCACGCTATAGGGCAAAAAGGCCTCGTCTTGTTTCAGCAGGGCGTAGGAAAACAGTCCGGTGAACTGCACATTCTTAATTCCAAAATAATTTCCGGTTAGCAGGATTTGTTGCTTGCTGTTATCCGGTTCTGTGCCCGCCTGGCCTTGTGGCGCACCGGTTGGCGTGTCATAGGCATTCTCCCAACGCAAGAACGTGTTCGTGTTTTTAAAGTTGGAATTGATTAAAGCGACCTGGCCACTAAAATCAGCATAATGATAATTTACTTTCAGTTCGATATCGTCGGTGGAGTAATCAATCGGTTTGGAAAGCATCGCAGCGCGATCAAAACCAAAACTATACGCCGTGGGTTGATTGCCCTGCTTGGTCTGACGTTTAAACCAGACTTCATAGGACCATTTTGTGGATGAGATATATTCCCCTCCCAAAGTAAAGTGTCGGCGCTGGGTGGAAAAATTTACCTCGTGTAGGCCGGTGGCAAGTGTCGTAAAACCAGCGGTGTTGGCAGCGTGTACCCAACCCGCAGGTAAGGTCTGGATCGAATCACCGCTATAGGGCGTGCGGCCGGTATCCAGGTTGTAGCGGGTGATTTGATCCATCTCCAGATTGAGTTTGTATTGTCCCTGCCGACCACCTTCTACTCCGAACGAAGGTGATTCCAGGCCAACATTTTGGCCGCGAATATCCCAATAATTTCTTTGATTATCCCGGTAACGGGCATTCAGATTGCCATCAAGATTGAATCCTCTCTCGTTTAATCCATTATATTCACCAAACTTGTAAGAATTGTTGCTGACATATCCCAAGCCGAGGCTGAAATAGCCTTCCCATTGTTTTTCGGTAAGGTCAGCGCAATATTTACATTTCCAATTCTTCTTAATCGTCTCAATATCAAGCGTATCATCGGTTTGCGTCTCGGCGAGTACCGGCAAGGCGACAAATCCCATCAAATAGAGCAGGGCAAGATGTACGTAGCGTGTTTCTGTCATAACCGTTCTCCCGTCTTTCTGGTATAGAGCGCTATTTTGCTAACGTAACAATTTAATGCCGGAGGGATGATTGCTACCATGCACTTGTGAGTGACAGTTCAAGCAGCTTTTCCCTAACATAAACTGATTCGGTGTGCCGGCAGGTAAGCCGCTGCCTGAATAGGCAACGCTGGGATGACCCGCGGCAGCGTGACAGGATTGACACAATAAGGGCGGTCGCTTTTTTAAAAGCGCCGGATGTAAGGAGCCGTGCGGTGAATGACACAACATGCAATCTTCGGCAACCGGCGCATGCGTCCATAACAGGGGGCCGCGCTTTTCCGTATGGCATTTATAACACAATTCATTTTTATAGGTATTTCTAACCAGATTATCTGAGAATGATCCATGTGGATTATGACAATCGCTACAACGCATTTTTCCGTAGCGAATCGGGTGTGCGGAAGCGCGATTAAACTCAGCGCGTTGATTAATATGGCATGACATACATTTTTCCGTTTGTGCCCGGCTATCACGCATTGGATCCTGCCTGGCATGAATGACGTGACAACTGGCGCAGGCTATAGATTCTTTTTCATGTGAACTGCCTGGCCAGTTCATGCGCTGCAGATCATTGTGGCAACTCAAACATACACCATTCTGTTCTGCGACGGGCGTCCAGGCTTTTGCACCAAAGGCACGGATCGGCGCCTTCTTTTCGCCTTTCTTCACCTCAAATTGATGCTCACCCACCGGGCCGTGGCAGGTTTCGCATTGCAGCTTGGCCATTGGTGAACGGGGGTCATTGCGTTCGCCGTGTTTGGTTTTAAAGATCGGCAGCACCGGATAGACATTATCTTCGTCATGACATTTTAAACAGGTATCCGCTCCTTTAGAGGAATAGGCTTGACTCGTAATTGGTTTTTCACTGCTGTCAGCGGCCAAGCTGTTTTGCGCGAGCACAATCGACAAAATAATCAAACTTCGCAACGATGAACGAGAATGGCGTGGGTTAATTTTCATAATTAATGTCTTTTTATGCTGTGCCCCGGCTTTCGCCGGATAGATTTTATATCTTGGGAATGGATTTCAGATATGCCTTCAGATCAGCCACCCGTTGCTCCGGAACATTGTTAAAAGCCAACATCATAGTAAAGCCTGATGTTGTGTCATAGTTACTCATGTTCATCGCGATCATGTCGTGCCGCTGGGCCAAATCAGACGCACCAAATGCGGTTGTCGTGTCATCCGATCCGGCCTTGTGACAAACAGCGCAATTGCTTTGGTAGTACGTCAAGCCATCTTTCGCGACACCCACGGGTGGCGGTTGTACGGCGGGGGGTGGCGGTGTTTCAGAACCACTCTCAAAGCAACTTGCTAATGCAATGCTCAGTGTAACCATTGATACTACTGTTGTTAGCTTTTTCATGGTACTCACCATCCTTATAAATTTATTTCAGATCATCAGTTTTTGATCATCTGGCCTCACTCAATCGCCGCCGCCATTACCGCTTGATAAGTAGGTTGCAATGGCCTGCTTCTGGCCAGGCGTGAGAGAGATTGAATTCATTAACGGCACTCCGTTAATAGCACTGGTAATTGAGCTGGTACTTACACCTCTCACACTTTCATAAGTGCCGCCTCGACCACCCACACCGTGGCAAGATGAGCAATAGCTGTTGTAGAGGCCCTCGCCCGTCGTTGGTACTGGCGTAATACTTCCCAATGCCGTGGCTATCGCCTGGATCTGGGTTGCCGTTAATCCACTGAGTGATCCCATCACGCCACCTGCGTTGCCCGCGATGGCCGTCTGAATCTGCGCCGCCGTGCGATTCAGTTTGGTGCTGGTCGCCAATGCTCCATGACAACTCTGGCAATTGTTGGCATACAGCGTCGCACCATCGGTAGCGGGTGGTGGCGGTGTAGTACTGACTAGCGCATCGGCAATCGCTTGTACTTGTGTGGGTGTTAAACCATTAAGCGTACCCATAACGCCACCGGCATTGGTATTAATTGCCGTCTGGATCTGCGTGATGGTGCGGTTCAGTTTGGTGCTGGTTGCCAGTGCTCCATGACAACTCCGGCAATAAGTGGCATACAAGGCAGCACCGTCTGTTGGCGGCGGCGGTGGTGTTGCACTGATAACGACAATGGTACTGGCTACGCCGGTAATATTTTTGGCGTCCTGTACAGCAAGCGTGACGGTGTACGACGAACCCGATGCAAAGGTATGGCTGATGATAGGAGTGGCCGCGGCCACTACCGGAGAGCCATCACCGAAATCCCAGACGTACCGAACAATGGCTTCAACGTGGGTTGAAAGTGAGCCGTCAAAATTCACCGGCTGGCCAGCCGTGCCGGTGTACGAAGCACCGGGATCAGCAACCGGTATCATCACACCGCCCACCGTAATATCTTTGAAAGTAGTGTGCGTGAGATTGTCGCTATCGGTAACCGTCAGGGTAACCGTATAGACACCTGCGGTGGCAAAGTTATTAATCGCATGCGCGCCACTTGCGGTTTTGCCGTTGTCAAAATTCCATGTATATTGGTTGATGATGCCATCGGGATCATAGGAAGCCGAACCATCAAAGCTCACCGTCGCGCCGATCTGGGCAGTCATTGGCGCGTGAATCACTGCGGTGGGTGGTTGCGGAGCGGTGTTCGAGACAGTTACTGCAGTCGCAATGTTAGCAACACCATCTCCGGTAGTACTGCTATTCGCATTGGTTGAGAGGCCCGCGCTATATATAACATATGAACCCAGGGAGGCTGGGGATTGCCAGGAAAAATTCCAGGTGACAGTGCCATCAACCGCCGCCGTTGCCCGTGCGGTGTGGGTAAGCTCGCCGACCTGTAATTTGGTATTCGCAAGCGTACTGATCAGGGTACCCGAACTGGCGCTGATATTCAGGCCACCTGAATTCTGCTGCCCACCTGAAATTGTCAAAGTGTAGTTGTTGATGGTACCGGGTCGAACAACGGTTGGTCCACTCAGATTGATGGACGGCGCTACCCCACCCGAGTGGCAAGTCGCGCAGGTATTACCTGTATTGGTCGCTGGATTACCAGAATAACCAATGATACCACCGCTATACCCGACTACCGGCTGGCTGCTAGCAAAGCCCAGTGTAAAGATGATGACGTTCGCAAGATTTCTTATGTTATTCTTCATAACACCCACCCTATCGTTATTCTGTCATCGAGGTACTACCAGACGCTGCTATCGCATGGTTGCCATGACTTCAACCGATCTTATCTTCGCTTTCTTTTTACACGCATTTCACCCAGGATTAAATGATCTAGATCAAAGTAGTTTCCTACTCGCTACTCATACAGAACAACAGGTCAAATCAAACACCACTAGCTATTCAGCTATCTTAACTGGTGTTTTAGCCTGTACTTCCTCTATTCGACGCGCCTTTTCCTGATTTATACTAAGGTCACGGTGCATTTAGTGCATCCAAATGCGCTTTAATCTCCGCTACAAACCTCTGGTACTGCCCCTCATTCATAAAATGCGCTAATTCCTTGCAGGCGCTGCTGGCGATATTGGTATGCATTTTGGCGTTACGGCTATCACCTTGTCTGGCACACCTGAGGGTTGCATAAATATGTTCCCATGTACTGTGCTCAAGTTTTTCTATAATTCCTGGATATAAACCAGCCCCATTACTTCTAGCTTTGAAATATGTTGATAGTTCTCCAATATTCTCTTTATTAATCACGTGCAAGTCAGTGACGGAGGGTTCCACGCTGGTTAGCGGGCGAGTAGTCGCATTGCTGGGCGGGGGGCGACGAATCATGGATAATTTAGGTTCGGCCCCGGCCTTATAAAGAAATTTATCGGCACATTTCAATAAAAATGGATTGATGTCTTGGCTACAGGATTTTATGGCATGATAGGACTGTTTATGGTATCTATCCGTGCGAATATGTATCACACTCAGCACTAACCTTGCATAGAGTAGCTGCAATTCTCGAATAAATGCGCTGTACCATAATATGGTTTTCATCGTGGCTGGCTAACCCTGGAAGTCGGACCTACTCCTGGCCCTCCGAGTACTTATGCGGCATCTGAATAAAGCGCTTGGGCCAGTTTCGGCGTTGATAGCAACCTGCGCCTGCCTGTGTGTGTTTCCACAAGAAACCGGCAGTCTGCTGCGTCACTTAATCAATAATATATTTACACCAAATTGACTCGTGCGTACTCCACAACCACGGTTATTCTTAAGTTTTGTTGATCTCACTCAATATCTTTTTAAATTCTATCTTGGACCTGCGATCATCGCAGGACTATGAGTTGGACAATGCGGCATACGCGCTCTTTTTAGGACCTCTATAAAATCGGGGGTAGGGAGGGGTCACATTATGTTTTTTCCGCAAATTCCAAATTGAACGCGCCATTTATCAGCGCCCGGGTCGATTGAAACGCTTGCGCGCGCTTTCCACTTTGGCCCTGATCACGCAGTCCTCCACATGATCGTTGATCAGCCCCATCGCTTGCATGAAGGCATACACCGTGGTCGGTCCGACGAATTTCCAGCCCAGCTTTTTCAAATCCTTCGACAAGACCAGCGATGCCGCCGAGGTTGAGGCGGTCTGTGGTTTAGCACGTTGCTTGGTGTCGGGTTCGTAACGCCAGATGAAGCTTGCCAGCGAGCCTTCCTGTTTGACGAGTTTCTGCGCCTGTCGCGCATTGTTGATCACCGCCTCGATCTTGCCACGGTGGCGGACGATGCCTTCATCCTTGAGCAGACGCGCGAGGTCGCGTTGTGTAAAGCGCGCTACCCTGTCAAAATCAAAATCGTGGAAAGCGGCGCGGAAATTCTCGCGCTTGGCGAGGATGGTGCGCCAGCTCAATCCGGCTTGAAAACCCTCCAGACACAATTTCTCGAATAAACGATGATCGTCGCTAACCGGAAAGCCCCATTCGCTGTCGTGGTAGGCTAGAAACTGCGGCGCGGCCGCGCACCAGCGGCAACGTGATTTACCGTCGGGTCCCACTATGGTTGTGCTCATCTGTTTATTGTTCCTGTATTGAAAATAGGAGAGTGAAGCGGACTCAGCCGAGCAAGAATTGCAGTTGTTTATCGGCTCTTGACGGCGTGATTTCAAGAATTTCCGCGTTGACCACATGTTCCGTTACAAATGGATCAGCGTTTACCCTATTTTGTAGCGCTGACAGGGAGGTATTGTGTGCCACTATCCCACCGCCCAAATTAGGTTGAAGACCGCCAACCAGTAAAAACACACCGTCATCAAACCCGCGTTTGATCCATGCGTTGTGGCCTGCCATGTATTGGCTGGCTTGGGCTTTATTGTCAGAAAATTTAAGCAGTACGATAAACATCGGGCGTGTTCTCCTAAATTAAATCTGAACGTGATGGGCCGAGTACTCCGCTTACACGCACGCCAGGGTGAAACGCACTAGCGCGTCCCGCGCGTGTTATGTGCCATGCGCGCGGTGTCTTTCGTGCAGGCTTCCAACCAGTCGTACAGCTGCTTCACTTCCCGCTGGATGAATTTCTCATCGTGAAAGGCATGGACCAGCGTGGCGATACCCTGGCTGCGGGCAAGAAGATGCATCGCCAGTGTGTCGGCATCGGCCTTGCGGCCGAGCAGCGTGAATTGTCTGCGCAACCAGGTTCTAAACAGCGTAAATAGCCTATTCGCCTCGGCTTGCGAGGCGTGATTCAGTTTGGCAAGCTCAGTGCATAACGTGCCCACCGGGCAGCCGTAGTGTTTTATTTTGGCCCGGTTCGCGATCAGCATATGGATAAAGCTGCGGATGCGATCCGCGGGCTGTTTGCCTTCGATTTCCCACTGCCGCAACATCTTGCTGGTATGCGCCAGACGCAGATTAATCACGGCCTCCAGGATTTCATCCTTGGATTTGAAGTGGTGGTAAAAATTGCCGCGCGAGATTCGTACGGCCTGCGCGATATCCGCGAACGAGGTAGGCTCGAAACCTTGCCGATAGAACAACTGATCGGCCGCTTCAACAATGTGATCGCGTGTGGTCTTATCGCTCATGCAAAACACTTCCCGCGTAAGTTTCCTCAGCATGATAAAAGGGATAGTCGGTGTAACCTGCTTCGCTGCCGCCATAGAACGTGGATGGATCGGCCGCGTTTAACGGTAGGTTGTCCCGATAACGGCGCACTAAGTCCGGATTGGCCAAGAACGGAATTCCGAAAGCAACCAGGTCCGCGGCGTCGCGGCGTAGCGTTGCTTGGGCGCGCACGAGATTATAGCCATTGTTCGCGACATACGGACCTGAAAACTTCGAGCGCAAGCTACGATAATCCAGCGCATTGACCTTTGTCATCATGTCGCCTTCGAGCACATGCACATAGGCCAAGCCGCGCGGACTTAGCTGCTCGACGAAATATTCAAAGTGCGCTTGTGGGTTAGAATCCGACATCGAATTAAAACTGTTCTCGGGGGTTAAACGCACGCCGACGCGCCGCGTCGGCCACACCTCGCACACCGCATCGAGGATTTCGACCAATAAAAGCATGCGGTTCTGCACGCTGCCGCCATACGCGTCGGTGCGGTGATTACTGCCGTCGCGCAGAAACTGGTCGATGATGTAGCCGTTGCCGCCGTGTACTTCCACACCGTCGAAGCCCGCGCGCTTGGCCATCTCAGCGCCGCGCTGGAATTGCGCCACGATACCTGGAATTTCACTAGTCTCGAGTGCGCGCGGTGTCACGAAATCCTGCATGCCGGCATAGGTGACGGCCTGTCCCGCCGGCCGCAGCGCCGATGGACCCACAGGCGTAGTGTTGTTTGGCAACAAACTCGGGTGAGAAATCCGCCCACAGTACTGTAGCTGAACAAAGACATGGCCGCCGGCCGAGTGCACCGCATCGCTCACGCGGAGCCAGCTTGCCGCCTGGGCATCGTTATAAATTCCTGGAGTGAAGGGATAGCCCACGCCCTCGGGCGAGACCGGGGTGGACTCGGTAATAACCAAGCCGGCGCCAGCGCGTTGCTGATAGTAAATAACCATCATGGGTGACACGACGCCGTTTTTATCGGCGCGATTACGCGTCATCGGCGCCATGACCATGCGGTTGGCGAGTGTCAGGTTATCTAACTGAAACGGCTCAAACAAATCTGCAGACACGATGATCTCCGGAGGTTAGCGCGGCAGTGATAGGACAAACGTCCTAACATGAGCGTATGGTAGGACGTTTGTCCTATTATGTCAAGGACCAAACGGGGTGCAAAAAAGATACTCCGTAGCAGATCATATGGAGACAACACTGAATCCCGCCGAAGCTTCACTGCGCAACATGAACGCCCTCTTCCACGGGAACGACTAGCAGCCGGCAGGTCATGTCATCCGGGCTCATGGCGGCCGTACTTTTTCATTTCATTCGAACGGAAATTCTAGGTGTTCATCTAAATCCAGATGTCTTTAGCTCGCGGCGTTTTTGGCGTTCCGGCTGAATCTGAGGGCCATGTTTATTTTCAAGCGGGCATCCGTATTAACTCTGATACCTCAAGCGAACCGCCCATATCAAGAAACGGGCAAGTCTTTGCAATCGACAGCACCGCCTCCATGGAATCAGTTTTAATGATAGTGTACCCAGACATTGACGTTGCGCCTCCAGGGGTAACCGTAGCATCAGGGTTTACAGTGTGCGTATTCTTAAGCGGATTAGCTGGGCTCACTGCGGAGTCACCTAATGTAGATAACCATTGTCTATATTTCACCATATGTTGTTTACCTTCTTCGGGGCTAGAGGGTTGATCACCGCCTAGATAAACAATTATATATTGAGGCATTTGCATTTATTCTTTTATGAAAATTAAATTTTAGGGTACGTTAAGAAATATAACGCTTGAGATCGGCCGCCAGGGAGAAAAGCACATATTCTCGCGCTGCAAAGTCGCGACATCTTTGACTGTCAGCGGAAGCAATTTGTTATGTTTATTTTAACTTGGTACTCGTTGTCCTGTGTTGATCCAACCCTTGCTCTGGGTCTGCTTTGAATACCAGATTAAAAACACCGCGACCGCCAGTGGCATCAGAATAAACATTAATATCTCGACGGGGCCCAGCTTGATTGTCGAACCGGTCATGCCAAGGTAAGGAATCATATGCACGATCATGCCGAGCAACGACCCGATAAACAAATAGGTCGCAGTAGGCTTTCTAAGCAGTAGCAGAAAGCAGCCCAACGCGCCGCCGAAAACCGCGATCGCAAACGCTGCGGTGGCCCACACGGGTCGGCCCACGATGATTGCGCGCTGCGACTCGGGCATTGCAGCGAGTGCGTCTGCATTCATTTGCATGAAGAAATTTATGACGCCCATTGCATTCCAGATCAGAGCGATAACGCTGATTACCCAGAAACTCCAGTGAACCTTGCCAATAGTTTGATCGTTCATGGTATTCTCTCCTAATTGTCAACATTATTAGTCTTGATAAAAAGCGGCAGGCGTTCCGAATCAACCTTGCTTTGTTTCCTCAAGTTCACGGATTTCAATAATTCCGCCTTCTTCAAGCTGAGGATTGTCGCGGCACAACTCGCTGGCTTGTTCGTAGTTACCCGCTTCGATAATGAAGAAGCCACCCAGCACGGCTTCGTCTTGCCGGTAGGCGCATTTCAAAACCTTCAACGCGCCGCCGGCAGCATTGAGAACCCGTCCGCCGGCAGGCGAAAGTTTTTCACCGCCGCGCATTTTTCCAGCGTTTGCCATCTTGTCGGCCCACGCCATGTACTTGCCAACGGTGGTAGCCACGGCGTCTGAATTTAGCGCGCGCATCTTTTTCTGAAGAGCTGCCGGATCGTGCATAAGAATGATGTACCTAGGCATTTCAAAACTCCTTTGGTGGGTGCCGCATTGGTTGCGGCGCTGTAAAGTCTGTTAGGGACCTTTACTGCTTAGACGAATCCGCCGCCAACAAGGTGCCAAGTGCTTATATTTACTCATTTTTCTGCCCGTCCGGCGAAGAACTTCCGGGGCCACAGCTGGTGCTGGTCGGGATGTCATCCACGGACACGTCGGTTTCAACACCGGCCTCGACGTCGTCCACGGAGCGCAGAATTTTGTCATGCAGCCGCGTCGAAACACCCTCGCCCAGCGGCGCTTGCCGTACGATAGTCATCCGTTGCTGCCACTTTTCCTCGCGCGGGGCGCTCTGAGCACCCAGCACACCGCGCGGCTCCGGGCCACGTCGTTGCGGGGACGCGCCCTGGCGGAGCGCTTCGCATTGATAACAAACTCCCTGCTTGCCCACCAACGCGCAGAGCCGGTCGTAGCGATCCATCATCGTTGTGCGGGCCTCGCTCACACGGTGACGGAGGACCGAACGGGTGATGCCAAGCTGTTTGGCCGCCTCATCATTCGTCAATTCGTAGACCTCGCGCAACACGAGCGCGGCTTGGAGTTCCGGGGGCAGCGAGCGGCTAACACAACTGAAGCAACAGGCGATGTGTTCATTCACATCAAAGGTGAAATCCGGACTGGCGACGATGCTCATGACCTCGGCCGCAGCACCTGTTCTTTCGCATTCCTGCTGTGCATAAATCAGCGCGCCCGCGCGGTAGCGTTTTTCTCCGCGCAAAAAATCGATCGCCTGCCGCATCGCAATCGTTTGCAGCCAGGTTGCAAAGCGTGCTTCACCGCGAAATGCCTGCAGCGATTCCCAGGCTTTGACCAGGGTATCCTGCAGTACATCGGCCACATCGTCCGGGTGGCCGATCATGCGGCGCAACACGGCGCGAATGCGCGGCGCACATTCCCCGACGAGTTTCTCAAATGCGCTGCGGTTGCCGTTCTGGGCGTCAGCAATGAAGGATGTCTCCCGAATCCGACGCTCATCTGGGGTTGAACTCATTGCTGTCTCCTTGTTGAAGCCAATACACGATCCAGGTTTGTACTGGTGGCGTCATTAACCGTTTGTTGTGGATTTGGCGCCCATTTTCCAGACACCAACAACCGCTGCCGCCACAGTAAGCAAGACGTTTACCGCTCCAAAGATGGATTCTTGCCTGTACGCGGCCTGGTACTCCGGAAGGAGTTGACCTTGGGCCAGAGAACGGGTGGCTATTTCGGTTGCCGCGGTTACAGCGGGCACAATGAAAAAATAGGCGTTCATAATCACCAATGTGATCAGCAGTAGTTTGAGCTGGAAAAACCGCTGTTTCACGCCATACCGTTTATAGCCCATCCAAACACCGGTAATGGCGAGTACCCACATGCCGGGGAGTGTCAGGGCATGGGTGCCAGTGCTAATGATTTTTCGTCCAAAAGCAATGTTCTCCAAGTTGGCGCCTTCGATAAGGGTCGAGATGACAATGAATGTGAGAATACTGCCGAGAAAAATTACCAGTCCGGCAAAGTGAGCCAATTTGAGTCCTCGAAGCATGGTGGTTCTCCTTGTTATTGATATGGCCAAGTCCCGGATGTGCTGCACCCGCCAATGAAATGCCATGCAACACAGCGCGTTGTCCCAGCTGTCCGTGCCTGCCGGTTGTTGCGGATTTCGCGCTCACAGAGGCACGGATACAGCATAAAGCAATATGAACGAGCCTACCAGTTCAGATATTAATTATAGTTCGCAATGTTGGGTGGAGTCCGCGTTCTGGCGATAAACTCCTGTTTTGCCTGCAACGGGCTGTAAGTCATATGTACAATCGCCCAGAGGCGGAAAGTTTGGAAACCCCGCGGCCTTAAACGCGGCAATACTGTTTTTTAAATTTTCTTGAGTTGGCTTGAAGTGACCGCTGTCATTTGTAATCCATTGAATATCGCCATTAATCACTTGAATTGTACCGGCGCCGATGACCTTAATTGTTTGTTGAGCCGTTGATCCAGGCTCTGAGTTTGGAGAGGGTAATCCAGCAATGGACCCCATCAATATCCCGGCGTGTGTGGTTAGCCTTGGTTTAGCACAATTGGCTGTAGAATCACCTTCAGGAATGGTTTGACCGACGCAATTAGCCGACCCCCGTACCTGAATGTATCTACCGTCAACGTTGACCAAATAGATTCTAGTATCTCTGGCATCAATAACATATAAGGTTTCTCTATTAGGGCTGCCAGTCCAAGTATTTACCAATGTATGGGTTGACTTATAATACGCTTTGCCATTGCTGAATATAACTTCATACGCGGAGAGGGCATTATTTGGAATACCTTTTTCACAGTTTTGTTTATTAAGCCATGATTCACACACACCATTCGCTACAGTGCCATTGTCGTTATATTCCTGGAAAACAACGAAAGCTTTACATATCTGATTAGAAGCACAGGTTTGTGGGGCTGTGCAGATACCATTGGTGTTAATAGATAGTCCGGAGTTACAAGAGTAGCGCGACTGTTCGCACGCGCAAGATTCTTTAATGCAACAGAAATTGAATGGGAAGTAAACGCAAACCTCTTTCGTGCATTGCGAACATGGAGGCTGACCATTAGCTCCGCAGTTCGCGCTGGCGACCGTAAGTATTCGCTTGAAATGTGGCGAGGTGCCGCCGGTTAACGCAGCCGTTTGGCCTCTACTTTGAGCGATATCTGCCGAGGTGATCGTATAACCTTTGCTAGCCGCGGCTGCAATCAGCTGTTCATCTGTTGAAGCGGAGCGCAAGGCGCTCATTAGACTATGATTATTTACCGCAGCATCCAACAGCCGGTTCATCGCTGCATTGTAGGTTGGCTGATTTGGCGCCGGTGGTAATATACACGTTATTATTAAGTAGGGAGAGCTGATAGTAACATTAGCGAAGTTGAACCAAGGTTGATTTTTATCTGCACAAAGCGGTTTGCCGGCACTATGTTCAACGTTAGGATCAAGTAGTTGGTTTGCGCCGTTGCCGAAGGGAGCGGCCGTTCCATAATTTTTTACACCGTCAGTCCATGATGCTTGCCCAGCGGTACTGGTTGGCCATAAAACATAATTCGCAGCCGTTCCATTGTTAGTCATTTGAGGAACATGTAAATCGGCCCAAGTTAACACTATAGCCGCGTTTGATTGGCCTTGGAACGATATCGTCTGCTGTACAGCATCTAACGTAATCCCCCAAACATAACGAGAGCCGGTTTTTTCTATAATACTAACAACATTACCGCTAGGGTCATAAGCGACGATGGCCATGCCTACCCGGTTATCAACATAGCTTAATGCCCAGAAATCCAGGCCGTCGGCATTAACAATGGGGCAGGTTTCACTATTATCTAAAGTATCGGGGCCGCGTAAGCATGTTTTTTTCATCCCGGTTGGTATTCGTATTTGCGTGGCAGTATCAACGACTTGAACGGTTGGAGAAGTTTGAGCATTCGCGAAATTAACACATGCTAATATAATAAAAATTATTCCGAGTAGGTATTTAGTCATAATTTTCATAAAAATTATCTCCATGGGTTGAGTATGGGATTATCAGATCACTCTGAATATTAAAATGCTATTCATAACCGTATACCCTTAACGCTCGCCAAGACCGTTCGCGTTGATGGCATTGGCACTCATCGAGGCCTCCATGCCATTCTATACCAAAACCCACCACACATTACGGCGACATCGACCTGCATGTCCGCACTATGAATGCCCGTATTTTATGTCCTGGCGGTGACATCATTGTCCATCTTTACCTAATCTCAACATCATGAATTGAGGGCTTGGCAAAAAAGTGGGCGTCCATGTACAAAGTCGAGGGACTGCGCGCTTTTGCACAGTCCCGATTGCGCACAGGGTTAGCCCACTCATTGAAGAAACAGAGGTGAATCGACCTAAAACAGCAAGAACTGCCATTGACCAGACGATTGAATTAAACGGGTGGTGATACGCCCTTCACCGTTTTCAAATTTTGCAGCGACAAGGTAAGAAGCGGTTATGACCTTGCCGTTTTGAGTTGTATAGGAAATGTTGGAGTCTCCTTAGTTTTTTTGAAGTCTACCTTCTTCATGCGTACTCCTCCCCCTAAAGATTGGTGCAACCTAACGAAGCTGTAGGAAAACATGATTTTGCGGTTTTATGCAACTATAAGGTCCGGCGCGCGCAACGCGCGAACTTGAGCGTTGAGTTAGCTTTATTCGGCATGAAAGCCAAATTCCTTATAAAAGTTTGATTCCATCGCACTTAATACTGTATAGGCGTAGCCAATATCGTTTTGCAAATCAACCTTGTCTTCTTCGCTTAACTTGTCTGAGTGTGACAAGGATTTCCAAGTTTCAATCTGGGTTCTAAGAGATTTTATTAATACGCGTTGCGCAGAACAGTCTAGTTTCATGATTCTTCTACTTTATGTTTATTCGTCGTTGAAAACGCTTCCTTTGCATCTCGGGCAAAAACACCTAAAAGACCAACAAAATGATCCAATGGGAGATCAAACACCGGTTCAATTCGGTAATGCGTTAAACCAGTTATTCTATCGGTATGGTTTTTAGTGATTTTCAACCCCGTAGGGATCTGACTGTTGGCGGGAATGTACCACCAGTGCGTGCCATCAAGCCTTGGATTTTTACCGTCAAATAACGAAATCCCTCCAGTGCCTGCTTTAACCCAAGCTCGCCTATTTCTTGTAAAAATTTGTATTTCAGTGGTAGCACCAGGCGGGCGAGGTGGAACCCTTACCTTGTCAAGCCTCGGTGAGTTTTTAACACCCAGCCGTTATAATTCGATGGGTGTAAAATCAATGTATATCGGTTCATCAGTTGTCATACAATTTCTTCTGTTGAAAAAAGCGAACGAATGAAAGGGACTTCCCCGTCCCGAAGGCGCGGTG
This sequence comes from Gammaproteobacteria bacterium, assembly GCA_016194635.1. Lineage (GTDB taxonomy): Bacteria > Pseudomonadota > Gammaproteobacteria > UBA6429 > Thiohalophilaceae > JACQBC01. Next base: position 127,757 of record JACQBC010000033.1, read on the forward strand.
AGGTTACCGCAAACGGCATCAAAAGTACCATGATGGAATTCCTGTATTTCATCAAAACCTGCGAAAGGGGAAAGTCATGAGCATTATCCGCATAGGAATCGA